>CP129489.1:0-1306090 GCA_030584065.1 Flavobacteriales bacterium | reverse complement strand
GGCCACAAGCGCATCAACCGCATGGCGTGCTACACATTGCCGCCGGAGATGTTCCCCTTCTTCAAGCGGCACATCGACTTCATCAGCGATCACGCGGTGGATCCGGACCGGCGGCGCTATGCGGTGGAGGGGGAGGCAGAGCGGCATTTCATCGACATCGACCACTATGGCAGGGGGGGGGCGGACCCCTTCGCCGTGATGCCGCGGAAGTGGGCCGACGCGGTGGCCAAGTACACCGAGGACACGCTCAAGGCCTACGGGATCGTCCCCTGGCACATCCAGGTGATGCACGCGCGCTTGGTGTCGGCGTTCCAGCGCGGTGATGTCGATCGCATCCTCAGGAATGCCGCTGACCTGGGCCATTACGTGGCTGATGCCCATGTGCCGCTGCATACCACGGAGAATTACAACGGCCAGCTGACCAACCAGCATGGCATCCATGCATTCTGGGAGAGCCGCATTCCCGAGCTGAGCGCCGAGGGGTACGACCATCTTGTGGGGCGGGCCTCCTACATCGATCGGCCGCTGGATGCGGCGTGGAGCGCGGTGTACGACAGCCACATGCTGCTCGATAGCGTGCTGGGCATCGAGCGAAGGCTCAGCCTCAGCTTCCCGGAGGACCGCAAGTACAGCTTTGAGGACCGCGGCCGCGGCGGCATGAGGCTGTACTCCCGGGAGTATGCGAGGGCCTATGAGGACGCCATGCTCGGCATGGTGGAGCAGCGCATGAACGCCAGCATCATCACCTTGGGGAGCTTCTGGTACACCGCGTGGGTCGATGCGGGCATGCCCGATCTCGACCGCATCGAGCAGAAGGAGGTGAGCGATTCCCTGAAGGCGGTGATCGCCGCGGAGGAGGAACTTTGGAAGCAGCGTCAGAAAGGGTACGGCCGGGACCACGAGTAGGCGGCGAGTTTTCCACCGCGCGGGAAATCGTTCCTTCTCCGCCTTATCTTCGAGCCGTCGTTCTTTCGCATTCGACCTGTCAAGCATCCAACGGCCACTGAGCCGTCAATGCGAAGCCCACACAGGCCAATCGTTCATCGGAACCAACAATTATCATCAGGGGCCGCACCCTCGATGACGTACGGCGGGCCTCATTCCCGGCTTCGGCCAGGATTCCCTTCGGGGACAGGAGGATTACGGAAACCATCACCGCGGTCCCGCCCATGTGATTCCATGGGTTCCCTGAACATGGCCCTGTGTGGGCTTTTTCTTTGAGTGGAGCGCTTGCCCGAGCCGCACCCTTTCCTTTGCACTCATGTCCAGTGTGCTCCCGGTCATGGAGGCCTTCTCCACCCTTCAAGGCGAAGGGCTCTACGCCGGCCAAGCATCCTATTTCATCCGCTTGGGCGGTTGCGATGTGGGCTGTCCTTGGTGCGATGTGAAGGAAAGCTGGGATGCAGCGGCGCACCCTTCCCTTCCAGTGGAGTCGATCGTATCGGAAGCCGCCCTCCATCCGGCGCGCATCGCGGTGGTAACGGGAGGGGAGCCCCTCATGCATGACCTGGGGCCACTTTCCGCCGCGCTTCGCGCTGCGGGCTTCCGCACGCATCTGGAGACCAGCGGTTCGCATCCCGTGACCGGGGCTTGGCATCATCTGTGCCTGAGCCCGAAGAAGTTCAAGGCCGCCCTGCCGGATGCCTTCGAGAGGGCCGATGAGCTGAAGGTGGTCGTCTTCAACAAGCATGACCTGAAATGGGCCGAGGAACAGGCTGGCCGCGTGCGCGAAGGCTGCGCGCTCCTGCTTCAGCCGGAATGGGACCGGCGCGAATCGATGGTCCCGCTCATCGTGGAATACGTGAAGGCCAATCCGAGATGGCGGATCTCGCTGCAGACGCACAAGTACCTGAACATCCCATGAACCATTCGGCGCGAGGCGGCTGGCGGAAGACGCTGCGATCATCGCTCATTGCGCTGGCGCTGGCCGCCTCATGCCTGGCGATCGAGGCAGACGCGCAGCCCGGCGGCTACTCCTCTCAGGACAAGAGGGCGATCAAGCATTACGAGAGCGGGACGGAGTGCCTGCGCATGCGCAAGCTGGAATGCGCAAGGAGCGAATTCGAGAAGGCGGCCCAATCGGACCCCCGATTCGTGGAGCCGCGTATCATGCTGGCCGAACTGGCGGAGCAGGAGGGAGACGATTCCAAGGCCATGGCGCGCTACCGCGAGGTCATGGATATGGCGCCACGCTTCTTCCCGGTAGCGCAGCTGCACCTTGCGGACCTTGAGTTCAGGGCCGGGCAGTATGAGGCGGCGGAGCGCAACTACCGGGGGTATCTGGAGAGGGAGCAGGAGCCGCAGCGCAAAGCGCGGGCGCGGTTGGGGATCTCCAACTGCGCTTTCGCCGCCGATGCGATTAATCGCCCGGTGCCCTTCGAGCCGCATAACCTGGGGCCAGCGGTGAACAGCGCCGATCCGGAATACTATCCCTGCATCACGGCCGATGACGGTACCCTCATCTTCACCCGGCGCGTCCGGGCGCCGGAGATCCCGGTATACGGGATGCAGGAGGATTTCTACGTGAGCCATCGGAACGCGGATGGCGCCTGGCAGCCCAGCCAGCCCATCCCCACGGTGAGCACCGCAGCGTACAACGAAGGCGCCGGCACGCTCACGCCCGACGGACGCTTCATCCTCTTCACCAAGTGCGCGCTCGAGGACGGCTCCTACGGTGGGCGCATGCGCGGTCTGGGCAGCTGCGACCTGTTCATCAGCCGCCGCGTGGGTGAGCGGTGGAGCCCTGCGGAGAACCTGGGCCCTCCTGTGAACAGCGCGCAATGGGAGAGCCAGCCAAGCATGGCCAGTGATGGCCGCACGCTCTACTTCGTCCGCGGTCGCCGCACGGGCAACGGCGTCAGCGACATGGACATCTACAGTTCGCGTATGCTGGATGCCGGATCATGGACGAAGCCGGAGAAGCTCGGGCCGGCCGTGAACACCCCCTACCAGGAGGAAAGCGTGCAGATACACCCGGATGGGCGCACCCTCTACTTCAGCAGCAATGGCCACCCCGGCTTCGGAGGTCTCGACATTTATGTTAGCCGGCTTCAGGAGGACGGCACCTGGGGCCAGGCCCTCAACCTGGGCTATCCGATCAATACCGCCGCGGACGAGAACAGCCTGCTGGTGAGCGCCGATGGCCGCATCGCCTATTTCGCCAGCGATCGTCCGGGCGGATTGGGCGACCTCGACCTGTACAGCTTCGAGCTCTATCAGGAAGCCCGGCCCCAGCCGGTGAGCTACATCCGTGGGCACGTGACGGATGCCAGCACGGGCAAGGCCGTTGAGGCCGATGTGGAGCTATTCGACCTGGGCACCGGCCGCTTGGCCACGGCTGCCTACAGTGACCCGCAGACCGGTGAGTTCCTCGTGTGCCTGCCCACCGGTCGCAGCTATGCGCTCAATGCCGGTGCGGAAGGCTACCTCTTCTTCAGCGAGAGCTATGATGTGGCCGCAGGCACCGCGGAGAAGCCCGTGACGCTGGAGGTGCCCTTGAGTCCCCTGGTGAGCGGTAGCGTGATCGCATTGCGCAATGTCTTCTTCTCGACCGCCAGCTACGATCTGCTCCCGGCAAGCAATGCCGAGCTGGATAAGCTGGTGAAGCTCCTGAAGTCGAATCCCGCGCTCCGCATCGAGCTCGGCGGCCACACGGACAACGTGGGCAACGATGCTGCCAATCAGAAGCTGAGCGAGCAGCGCGCCAGTGCCGTGCGCGACTTCGTGGTGGAGAACGGCATCGATGCCGCGCGCATCACCGCCAAGGGCTACGGTGAAACAAGCCCTGTGGCGCCCAACGACACCGAAGCCGGCCGTGCGCTGAACCGGAGGACCGAGGTGAAGGTGCTCTGAGGGCCGTGCACCAACGGAAGGTATGGATATCCTTCCCTCGGATACCATCGGCCGGGCATGGCGTGAGGCGCGGGCCTTTGCGGCTCCGCAAAGCGTGCGTCAGCTGGATCGGGGCCAGCGCTTCCCCGCCATCCGTCTCGATTCTCCTCAGCGTGCCACACCGCATCGGGAGGTGCGAGACGGGTGAGCCTGACCGGGCATGGAAGCGTTCATCCGAACCTATCGGCGGCAAGGAAGACCCGCGTTCTGGATGGCGGTCCATTCCCGCAGGAGCGCCATTCAGTCGATGGATTCCGCGGGTTGCAGGAGATCCGCGGCATACACCAGCGCAAGCAGCAGGGCGCCACCCGCCATCAAGGCTGCAATGAGCGCCAACACGCTGGTGCCGCCGCTCCGCCGGATGCGGTCGGTCAGCTCCTCCGATGTTGCATGCGGCATCTCCTGCAGGACCTGTCGGATCGCGCGTCGTGCATCCCAGAGATACACGCGGTTCGCATAGCTGCCTACGAGGATCCCGAGCACGATGCTGATCAAGGTGCCCAAGGCGCCCGATACGGTTTCCGGCACGCGGGGCAATTGGCTGACCACCTCTTCCAGCGTGCTTTCGAGCAGGATGATCATGAGTGCAGCGAACGCAACGGCATACATCTTCCGGTAGATCATCCAGGCCAGCCCGAAGAGGAAGGCGACGAGGCTGAAGTCAAGCCGCTGGCCCGCGCGTAGCTTTGCCAGCTGGTTCATGTAATAGTCCGACTCGCGTCCGAAATAGGCGCGCCATAAGCTGTCGGGGAACTCGCCCCACGGGCCAGGGTGGATCGATTGAGGCTCGCTCTCCATGGTCAATGCGTAACGGCCTTCAGGCCGATGATGGAGGCGATGAGCGAGAACAGGAAGAACAGGCGCAAGGCATCCGCCGGCTCCTTGAACAGCACGATTCCGGCCACCGCCGTGCCGGCGGCACCGATGCCGGTCCATACGGCATAGGCCGTTCCGATGGGCAACGATTGCGAAGCCCGATAGAGCAGCGCCATGCTCACCGCCAGGCAGGCGATGAAGCCCGCCAGCCACCAGCCGCGGGCGCTTCCTTCCGTTGCGCGCGCCTGACCCAGGCAGACGGCGAATCCCACCTCGAAGAGACCGGCGATGATGAGCAGCAGCCAGTTCATGGTCAATGCACGCTAGAAGCCGACGACGGCGTTTATGAAGAGGCCGGCGCCGCGGGTCCTGCCGGTGAGAAAGGCCGGGAGATGAGGCGTGGCGATCGTGATCAGCAGGCGATTGCTGGGCCGGATTGCCGCACTCGCCCCCACCCGAAGCCCACCGAATCCGCCCATGCGCATCTCGATGCCGGCCTCAGCCCTCTCGCTCAGCAACCGTCGGGCGGACAGTTCGAGCTGCGGATGGTAGCCAGGCAGGTTCCGTTGGTCCAAGGCGATGCTGCCCATCCAGCGTTCACCCAGCGGTGCGCTCAGGCGCGCGATGAGCTGGAAGGGCAGCCAAGTGGAATAGCCCGTGGTCCGGAAACGCACACCGAGCGTGTCGAGCAGCTCCTCTTCGCCGATCACCGTTCCATCCAGGTCCAGAATGTTGTCCACCGTGATTCCGTCGAAGGTCAGCGTGGTATCCCGATCCAGTCGCTGGCCCTTGCGGCCCCATGCGCAGAATCCGAGATCGCGAGCCTCCAATTCGAGCCGCACCCTGTTCGGATTGCGTGCGATGGGGACATCCCAGCGGCCTGAGACTGCAAGCCCGAGGCCGTTCAGCACGCCGAGCGCAGCTTCGGCGGTATCGCTACGGTGGTAGTCACCTGCGATGCGTGCGCGCAGCACCCTGCCGTCGGCGCCGGTGTAGAGGTCTGCCCAACGGATGTCCACGGCATCGTGCGATTGACAGATCACGAGGTCGACCCGGAAATGGCTGCTCGTCCGCGTATCCTGCGCCCCAGCGCCGATGGTCTGGTACCGCATGCGCATGATCGCTGTCGGTCCCAGGTCGGCGCGGCGCTCCTCATAGGCGGCATTGCCGAAGAAGGTGAGGTTGTACAGGTCCGCCGGGAACCGGGCGCCCAGCAGCTCGTGATGCGCGATGCTGAGCGAAGGGCGCCAACGCCCTTGGGCCTCGCCGAGGTGGGTGAGGCGTACTTCGAGTGCATAGCCCAAACGGTTGGCGGACCTAAGGCCATCACGCGACCGGCCCCGCAGCTCGCGGTTGAGGAAGATGCCTCGCCAGAGCGCGGCCGGCAGCTCATTGAGCAGCGAGTTGGCGCTGTAGTCGAACGCGCCCTCGGCGATCAGCGCATGGTTGCGCATCAGCACCGGTTCGCTCACCGGCGTGAAGCCGGCCCGGTGGTCGTGGTCCACGGGCAGGATACGCACCTGTCCGCTCAGCCCGGCTGCCAGCAGCCCGCCAGTCAGCGTCAGCGACCACTTACTCATCACCGTTCACCACGTAGTTCGCCGCGATGGTCATCTGCAGGTCCAAGCGATAGCGGTCCAGCAGCCGCAGGTGTTCGGATTGATCGGCTGTGGTGAAGGCCGCTCGCGTCCGGAGGCGGGCCCCGTCGTACAGGAGGTTCACTGCGGCTTCGTCCAGTTCCGCCGTCAGCACGCTGTTCACCGGCTGCGCTACCAGGTTGTCGGGTCCCAGGAGCCCGGCCGCCACCGCCCCGGCAACGGGGAGTGCCGCCACCACTTGGTCTTGCTCGTCGACCAGGTCGATGAGGATGCGGGCATGCAGCGGGAACCCGTTCGTGGCGAAGAGCTTCATGGTGCCGCTCCGCAGCGCATGGCCCTCGGCACTGCCGGGCAGGTCCGGGGCGCTGATGGTTTGCAGGGTGAGTTCGTTGGCAATCAGGCGCAGCGGCACCTCGAGGTCGAGGCTGGCCCGGAGCTGGCTGGAGTCGTAGAGGAAGTCGTTCCCGTTGCTGATGTCGCCGAGCGGGTTCAGCGCGATGTCGAGTTCGTAGTAGAGCTGGTCGGGCAGGCATTCGATGAACGGGAGCAGGTTGCTGTTCGCGATATCCAGTGTGCGCTCGTAGAACGTGGGTGCCGGCCCGGTGCCGAGGTCGACGGCCCGGGTGATGTTCATCGGGCCGCTCATGATCGCGTGCTCCAGCGGCACGGATACCCCGGTGCGCGTATTGGTGGCCCGCAGCTCACGCATGCGCACCTGCATGTCCACCCCGAATCCGTTCTCCACCTTCAGCTTCAGTGTGGCCTCATCCAGGTCGAGCGTGCCAGAGGTGAAGGCCTCGAAGAGGTCGAAGGGCTCGGAGGTGGGACCGGCCTCCACGGTGCGCTGTCCGAAGTAGCCCCGCGCATAGGCCGGTAGAAGGCCGGCGTAGGTGGCTTGGATGATGAGGCTGTCCTGGTCGGTGACGGTGGCGCCGCTCCCGGCGGGGTCGAGCTGCGCACCGAGGATGGTCTGCAGGGTGTTCACGCTGTTGAGCTGCGGGCCGCGGAGGTCGAAACGGGCGCCGGCCAGGTCGCGGACCGAAACAGCGGAGGCAGGTTGCGCAGGCGTGCCCGGCCCTACTGACGTGCTGAGCGTTCCGGAGCCGTCGGGAAACACCGCTGCCGGGATTGCCAGGCTGCCGAGCACGGTGGTCGCCACCATGTTGGTCATGCGCAGTTCAAGCCGGCCCTCGCGCAGCGTCAATTGGCGGAGCGCGAGCTCGTCCAGGTCGAAGCGCTGCACGTCCACTTGGTTGAAGAAGTTGAATCCGGGCGGGAACTCAAGCGGGCCGGGGAGGGGAAGGGCATAGCGGTAGAAGAAGCTGGTGTCTGGGGCGGTCAATACCGTATCGAGGTCCACATCGAAGAGTTCGCCATTGTAGACCAGGGTCACCTCGCCGTCCGCATCGGTACGGATCAGCGAGTCGGCCACCAGGTCACGCAGGGTGAAGGTGGTCCGCAGCACCGGCGCCAGGAGGTCGATGTCCCAGGTGGGCCGGTTCGATTCCTTGCGGCAGGAATGCAGGGGTGCGGTGGCGATGACCGCTGCGGCGAAAGCAACCACCACGGGGATGCGACCGTATTCCATGCGTGAGGCAATGTACTCGTTTGGAAGGACGGACGGCAGCCCGGTGATGCTGCCCGTGGCTTAACATTGCAGGGAATCCATGCTGCTGCGACGGTACATCCTGCTGCCCTGGCTCATGTCGAGCGCGGTGATGTTCGGCCTTTCGTACGTCTGGCACGGCCTGGTGCTTACGGACCTGGAGGATGTGAGCATTCCACTCACGCTCTACTTCGTCCTGGCAGGGGTGGTCTACCTGGTGCTCGGCCTGGCGCTCACCATAGGCATCCATAAGGCGGTTCAGTACGAGTGGATCTCCCTGAAGGGCGCCTTCCCGCTGATGTGCATGCTTGCCGCAGCCGCTGCCGGGTTCTTCGTCTACCTGGTCATCTTCGTTCTGGGTATGAGCTTCGCCAAGGCGGGCATGGTGCACATGGTGGTGGATGTGCTCTGGCAGATGTTCGAGCAGGCCTTGGGCGGCTTGGCCGTCAGCCTGGGCGTCATCTACGACATGCACCAGCGCTTCCTGGAGCAGGAGCGCGCCAGTTGAGCCTCACCCGCTCTTCCTGTACCGGCCCTTCCAGAGGCGTTCGAGCAGGGCGGCGTGCTCCTGCTCCTTGGGGTTGGAGCCCGGCTCGTAGAACACCGAGCCAGAAATCGCCTCGGGCAGGAATTCCTGCTCGATGAAGTTGCCCTCGCCCTCATGGCTATAGCGGTAGTCGCGGCCGTAGGAGAGATCCTTCATCAGCTTGGTCGGCGCATTCCGGAGGTGCAGGGGCACCGGCAGGTCCCCGGTGGAGCGCACCTTCTCCTGTGCTGCACCGATGGCGTTGTAGCTGGCATTGCTCTTCGGCGAGCAGGCCAGGTAGATCGCGCACTGGCTGAGGATGATGCGTCCTTCGGGCCAACCGATCATCTGCACCGCCTGCATGGTGGTGGTGGCCATCAGCAGCGCATTGGGATTGGCATTGCCGATGTCCTCGCTGGCCAGGATCACCATTCGGCGAGCGATGAAGAGCGGGTCCTCGCCGCCCTCCACCATGCGCGCCAGCCAGTACACGGTGGCGTTGGGGTCGCTGCCCCGCATGCTCTTGATGAATGCGCTGACGATGTCGTAGTGCTGCTCGCCCTGCTTGTCGTAGCGCGCGGCCTGGGTCTGCACCACTTCCTTCACCAGGTCGTCCGTGATGGTAACGTCGCCCGGGCCGGCGGCCTTCACGCAGAGCTCGAAGGTGTTGAGCAGTCGCCTGGCATCGCCGCCGCTCGCCCGCATCAGCGCATCCGTCCCGCCCAGGGCGATCCGGCGCTGCTTCAGCTCCGGATCCTCCGCCATGGCACGATGAAGCAGGCTGAGGAGCTCCTCCTCGGCCAGCGGCTGCAGCACGTAGACCTGGCAGCGCGAGAGCAGGGCCCCGATGACCTCGAAGCTGGGGTTCTCCGTGGTGGCGCCGATCAGCGTGATGGTGCCCTTCTCCACCGCCCCGAGCAGCGAGTCCTGCTGCGCCTTGCTGAATCGGTGGATCTCGTCGATGAAGAGCACGGCGCTTCGCGCGAAGAGGCCGCTGCCGCCGGCCAGCTCGATCACCTCGCGCACGTCCTTCACCCCGCTGCTGATGGCGCTCAGCGTATGGAAGGGGCGCTTCAGGTCCTGGGCGATGAGGCGTGCCAGGGTGGTCTTGCCCACGCCAGGCGGCCCCCAAAGGATCATGCTCGGCAGCATGCCGCCGGCGAGGGCCTTGCGGAGCACCCCATCCGGCCCCACGAGATGGCGCTGGCCCACCACCTCATCCAGGCTGCGGGGGCGCATGCGTTCGGCCAAAGGGGCGTGGTCATTCATCTTGTGCAAGGCAAACTTACCGGCCTTCGGGCCGTAGCCTCACGCCTCCTCCAAGGAATACACCAGCATGCCGCTGCGGAGCTTCGGCTCGATGTAGGTGCTCTTCGGAGGCATGGTGCCCCCTTCATCGGCCACGGCCTTCAACTCCTCGAAGCTCACCGGGTACAGGTGAAATGCCGCGGCTGCTTCACCGGTCCGCACCATCCGGTCGAGCTCGGCTGTGCCCATGGTGCCCGGCGTGAACCGCACGCGCTGATCCGTCCGAAGGTCCGTGATGCCGAGCACAGGGCCGAGCACGCATGCGCTCAACCGGGCGGCATCGAGCCGGTCCGCCGTGGGCAGCGTGGGGTCGGCAGGGGGCAGGTGCAGGGCATGCCAGCCGCCCACGGTCCGCACGCCTATTACGCCATGCGCCGCAAAGGGGCCGCTGACCCGCTCGAGCCGTCCGGCGCGCGAGAGCGCATGGAGGAAGGCGGCCTCGTCATGGCCGCCCAGGTCGCCCACCGCCCGGTCGAAATTGTAGATGTAGAGCTGCTTGCGCGGCACGATGTAGGCCAGGCACCAGTCCGCGGGATCCGCATCGGTGCAGCCGCGTTCCTCGGAGAGCCGGGTGCTCGAGGCGAGGCGGTGATGCCCATCGGCGATGTAGAGGGCTGGGATGCCCGCGAAGGCCTTCTGCAGCCGCCTGCGGAGCTGCTCATCGGTGAGCGGCCACAGGCGATGGCTCACCTGGTCGTTGGTACGGAAGCTGTAGGCGGGGCGCGTGGCCAGCACGGGATCGAGCAGGGCCTCCCAAGCAGTGCCATCCGGAGAGGCCAGCAGCACAGGCTCGGCATTGATGCCCGTGGCACCCAGGTATTCGGCGAAGAGGTTCTCGCGTGCCGTGAGCGTCTGCTCATGCACCTTGATGCGGCCGTCGCGATAGGCGCGCGTGCTGACGCCGCAGATGAGCCCGCGCGAGGTGTTGCCGCGCGCTTCCTGCTCGTAGAGGTAGAGGGCGGGCCGTTCCTCGCGCACCATCACGCCCCGGTCGCAGAAGGCCTTGAAGGCCATGCGGACGCGGTGGAAGCGCTCGGTCCGGGGCAGCGCGCGGGTGACGGCGTCATCCGGGCGGATCACGTGCAGGAAGCTGAACGGATTCGCCTGCAGCCGCTGCTCCAGCTCGTCCGGTGCATAGGTCACGTATGACCGCGAGCAAACCCGGTGCGCCTGCTCCGGCACCGGCCGCCATGCCCTGAAGGGTCGGATCTCGATCATCTAGGCCACGGTGGCCGCAGAGCGCCACGCGATGATGCGCTCGGCGAGCTCATCGCCGATGCGGCCCTGGGCCTCAGCGGTGGCCGCGCCGATGTGTGGGCTGAGGCTCAGTGCATCCTCGCCGAGCAGGTCCGCACGGGGCTCGGGCTCGTTGGTGAAGACATCCAGTGCGGCGCCGCGCAGGCGACCCTCGTGCAGCGCTGCGATCAGCGCATCTTCATCGATGCTGCCCCCGCGGGCGGTGTTCACGATCACGGCACCGGGCTTCACCTTGGCCAGTTCCTGGGCGCCGAGCACGGCGCGCCCATCCTTCTGCGCCGGCACATGCAGGCTGATGGCATCGCTCTGGGCGAGGAGCTCCTCCAGCGTCACCATCTTCACCGGCACGCGCACGGTGGTGCCGCCGATCTCCATGTCCAGCGCGTCGGCCGTGGCGTGGTTATCGGTGTAGATCACCGTCATGCCGCAGCCCAGGGCATAGCGCGCCGTCCACTGGCCGATGCGCCCGAAGCCGATGACGCCCAGCGTCTTCCCGCGCAGCTCAAGTCCCTTCTCGTACTCCTTCTTCAGGTCCTTGAATCGGGTGCGCCCTTCGCCAGGCATGCGGCGATTCGCCTTGTGCAGCGAACGCATCAGCGTGAAGAGGTGCGCCATCACCAGCTCAGCCACGCTGATGCTCGAGGAGGCCGGCGTGTTGATGACCGCGATGCCGCGGCCCTTGGCGTGCGCCACATCGATGTTGTCCATGCCCACGCCGCCCCTGCCCACGAGCTTGAGCGTGGGACAGGCGTCGATCAGGTCGCGCCGCACCTTGGTGGCGCTGCGCACGAGGAGCACGTCAATGCGCTCCTTGTTGATGAATTCCGCCAGCTGTTCCTGGGGGATGTGATCGGCGGTTACGGCGAAGCCCTCCTCCACGAGGCTGGATTTCGCCTTGGCACTGAGGCCGTCGTTGGCGTGTACGCGCATGGGTTATCCGTTCTTCTGTGCGAAATGCTCCATTGCATCCACCAGCACCTGCACGCTCTCGATGGGCAGGGCATTGTACATGCTGGCCCGGTAGCCGCCCACGCTGCGGTGGCCCCGCAGCCCGTTGATGCCGGCTTCCTTCCAGATGGCGTCGAATGCGGGCTCCAGCGCGGCATCCGTCAGGATGAAGGTGGCGTTCATGGGACTGCGGTCCTCAACGGCAGCGGTTCCCTTGAACACGGGAAGGCGGTCGATGGCATCATAGAGCAGCTTGGCCTTGGCGGTGTTGCGGCGCTCGATGCCGGCCACGCCGCCCATCTTCTTCATCCACTCCAGGGTGAGCATGCTCACGTACACGGCGAACACCGGCGGCGTGTTGTACATGCTCTCCTTGGCGCCGTGGTTCTTCAGGTCGAGCATCGGGCTCAGCTTGCGCCCCGTATTGCCGGTGCGCTCTGGATCGAAGAGGTAGACCGTGGCGCCTGCCGGCCCCATGTTCTTCTGCGCGCCTCCGTAGATCAGGGCGAAGTCGGCCACATTCACCGGGCGGCTGAAGATGTCGCTGCTCATGTCGCACACCAGCGGCACAGGGCTCTTCGGGAACTGCTTGAACTGCGTTCCGAAGATGGTGTTGTTGCTCGTGAAATGGAAGTAGTCGGCATCCGCCGGGATCCCGAAGCCCTTGGGGATGTAGCTGAAGTTCCTGTCCTCGCTGCTGGCGACCACGACCGTCTCGCCCACGAGACGGCTCTCCTTGATTGCGCGCGTGGCCCATTCGCCTGTGTTCACGTAAGCGCTCTTGCCGCCCGGCTTCATGTAGTTCAGCGGCACCATGTGGAAGCCGAGGCTGGCCCCCCCGCCGAGGAAGACCACTTGGTAATGATCGGGGGCGCCCAGCAATTCCTTCACGAGAGCTTGCGCCTTGGCCATCACGGCCTCGAACGGCTTGCTCCGGTGGCTGATCTCCAGGATGCTGAGTCCGCTGCCCTCGAAGTCAAGGACGGCTTGTGCGGCCCGTTCGAAGACCTCCTGGGGGAGGATGCAGGGGCCGGCGCTGTAGTTGTGGACCTTCTTCTTGGAGGCGACGGTCATGGCGGTGATGTTGAGGCCGCCAAAGGTATTGGGTCGGCTCAAGCGCGGGGACGGGGGAGGGCCGCACTTACCACCGGTGCGGGGGTCATGGCTGCGGCGCTCTGGGGGGCGGGTTGAATGGGCGCCCGTCCCGCTTGGGATCACGGGCATCGATGTCCCGCTGCAGCTGCCACGATCCCTTCTCCCACACCAGGGCGTCGTAGCTCATGTCCGGACCCAGGAATGCATTGCTCCGATCCAGGTCCGGCCGCATGGGCGAGAGGTGGTCCATCACGATCCGCCGCTGGTCCTCCTCATAGCGCAGCATCATGGAGCTCTGGTAGGCGAATCCATAGATCTTGCGGAGTTCCTTCGAGCGTCCCGAGCCGCCGAATAGCGCCGCTCCGAATCGGGGCTTGCCGGAGCGGAAGCTCAGCACCTCCACCACCTTCCTGGTCTCGGTGCGGCTGTAGCCCTTCCAGCCGAGCAGGGTATAGAAGGTCTTCCCCCCCTTTTTCACCGGTATCACCTGGTAGTAGAGCGCGCCATACCAACGGTCGGCTCCCAATTCGGCCGATTCCGGATCCGGTATCCCGCTGGTCATGTCACGGAGCTCGAAGAGCGCGATCTCTCTCCCCTGCCGCGCAAGCAGGAGCCCCTCGTAGGCGTGGCCCCCATCGTCCCGCGGAACATTCCAGGTGATCAGGCGGAAGCTGCCGTCGGGCCCCTCCGCCCGGCTCAATGGAAGGTCATCGAGATTGACGGCCATACCGCCTTGGCCATCGAGTGCTTCCCGCAGCGCGGCCTTCAGACGCCCGCTGATCGAATCGCGTTCGGCCTCGGTTACCGCCGATTTCAGGGCCTTGGCCTGGATGACGGCCTCGCTGGCCGGATCGGTTTGCGGGAATGCCCCGGCCGAGCAGGCGAGGGCGGTGGTGGACAGGAGCAGGCGGCGCATCATCAGGCACAACGGCGAAGATGGGGCCAAAGGCATGGGACCCATCGGAGCGGCAACGCCTTGCCGAAGGCCTCACCACCCCTTGCCCCCTCGGCCTCAGAGGTGCATGAACTCCTTCTTCGCCATCAGCTGCTCCTTGGTCTCCCGGTGGTCGGGGTCGTCCACGCAGCAATCCACGGGGCAGACGGCCGCGCATTGCGGCTCGTCATGGAACCCCGTGCATTCCGTGCACTTGTCGGTGACGATGTAATAGACGTCCATGGCCACCGGCTTCTGTGCCGCGTCGGCATCGTAGGAGTTGCCCATGGGCGTGGTCTGGGGCCCATGCAGGGCCGTGCCATCGGCCAGCCGCCATTCAGCGCCACCCTCGTAGATGGCATTGTTGGGGCATTCAGGCTCGCATGCACCACAGTTGATGCATTCGTCGGTGATCATGATGGCCATGGCGGTGCGGGGTACTTTTGCGCGGCGAAGATAACCGGGCGCCTTTGGGTGACCGACGAACGATAGCCGGGCATGGAAGGTTCGAATCAACGGCTGGCCGCACTGGCGCAGCTGGGGGAGGTGATGAGGGCGCTGGGCGCCCATCAGCCATGGCCGGGGCATGCCATCGGCCTGTCGCGGGTTGAGTATGAGGGCCTGGAGCGCGCGGTGGGCCGCGCGCAGCGGTTCAATGGGTGGGCGACAGAGGAACAGGTGCGGCATGCGTTCGCCGCATGGGGCGAGGCATTGCGGCCCGCCCCGATCGAGGCTTGGCTCTCCCGCTACCCGGAGGGGGGCGCCTCCACGCGTGCCGTGCGCAATGTGGGCCTGGTGCTCGCCGGCAACGTGCCCCTGGTCGGGCTCCACGATGTGCTGTGCACTTGGCTCGCGGGCCATCGGGCTCGCGTGAAGTGCTCCTCGCAGGAGCCCGAGCTCCTGCCGGCGGTCGCGCAGGTGCTGGACCGCTTCGCCCCGGGTGCGGCCGAGCGGATCACCTTCGTGGAGGGGAAGCTGGGTGAGGTGGATGCGGTGATCGCCACGGGCAGCAACAACACGGCGCGCTACTTCGAGCACTACTTCGGGCACCTGCCGCGCATCGTGCGGCGCAACCGGGTGAGCGTGGCCGTGCTGGAAGGCAACGAGACGGAGGACGAACTTGCCGCGCTCGGCGAGGATGTGTTCCGCTACTTCGGCCTGGGCTGCCGCAATGTGAGCAAGCTGCTGATCCCGGTGGATTTCGATGTGGACCGCCTCTTCCGGGCATTCTTCCCGTGGGGGGGCATCATCCAGCACAACAAGTACGCGAACAACTACGACTACACACGAGCCCTCTGGCTGCTTGACCGGGTGCCCTTCCTGGAGAATGGATTCCTGCTGCTGAAGGAGGACGAGGCCCTCGCCAGCCCGGTGGCGGCCCTCTTCTTCCAGCGGGTGGCGGACCGGGCGGCGGCGGAGCGGTATCTGGAGGCCAACGCGGCCGCTATCCAGTGCGTTGTGGGCCGTGGGCATGTCCCGTTCGGCCGTGCGCAGCATCCGGCCCTCTGGGACTATGCGGACGGTACGGATACGATGCGCTTCCTCTTCGGTTTGCCCTGATCACGGGACGTACTCGAAGCAGCCCAGGTCGTATTGCCCGTCGGCACCGCGCACCACCCCGTCAAGGTCCTCGAAGGGGCCTGAAGCGTCAGCACGACCGCGGGCGTAGGCTCCGGCCGTCAGGTGGAAATCACGGTCCGGAACGCTCCGGAAGCCGTGCGCCTGGTTGCGGAAGACCTGGTCCTGGAACGGGAAGAAGGTGGTGTTGTTGGTGGGCTGGTCCGTGCGGAGGAGCACGCGCTCAAAGGTGAGCGCAGGGGTGGCCAAGCTGTTGAAGGCCAACTGGAATTCGTTGGCATTGGCGCCCGTGATGATGCAGTTGCGGACCCTGCTGTTCACGATGTCGCGCACCTGTGTGGTTCCGGTGATGTCCGCATAGGTGTTGGTCACGATGAAGGACGGGTCGTTGCGCACGGCATAGGTCCAGTAGTTGGCCACCGTGATGTGGTTGAGGTCGTATTCGCCCCCGCCGGTCAGCGCCATGGCATACTGCCCGCAGTCGCCGATGAGCACGTTGCCGGCGGTGATGCGGAAGTTGCGGCTCAGCACCCCGGCTGCGCTGCAGTTGCGGATCCGGACGTTGCTCATGTTCAGCTTCGCAGCGCTGGTGGGCGCATCCGGGATGCCGGGCCAGGTCTCGCACTGGATGCCCACAAGGGCGTTCTTCACCAGCACGTTGTCGAGCACATGGTCGGCGCCAGCGGGGCCATCGTTGATCCAGATGCGGTCCCATTGCCCGGGCAGTTCGGCATAGAAGGGCTCCAGGCGGTCGCCTTGGAAGGTGATGGGCTCCTCCGGTGTGCCGTCGGCCAGCAGCCGCCCCCAGCGGTAGATCCACAGCCCCCCGCCGCCGTGCACATAGACCCGCACGCCCGGATCGATGATCAGGGTTCCCAGCGAATCGACCGCCGCATAGCCATAGATCAGGTACGGCTTGTCATTGCCCCACTGCACGGTCTCGTTCTCGCCCGCGATGATGCTGTAGGCCGGCAGGCCTGCCGGGAACCGGTCCGGATAGAAGTAATGCGCATCCTGCCCCCAGGCCACCAGTTTCACCTTCTGCTCGTTGCCGTTGGTGAGGAAGACGATATGGTCCTCATGGACAAAGGGCGCGCTCTGGTTGGATTGGTCCAGGCTGGCCTCCACGAAGACGTAGATGCTGTCGCCCCCGAGGATCTCCACATCGTTGAAGGCGGTACCGGCCGCCCCGTCCACGTTGATGCGGAAAGGGGAGGGCGTACCCCCTTCCAGCGCGATGTCCACCCGCACCCCCTCGCTGTTGGGGTTGCGCACCCGGAACCGCTTGGTGACCGTGCCGATGGGCGGCGATACGGCGAACACCGTGTCGAAGAGCACCTCCACCTGGCTGAACTCCAGTTTCGCGCCGGGGTCGTCCGTGAACAGCCGGTCCTTGCGGCAGCTGAACACCAGCAAGGCCATGGCCAGGAAGGGAAGGGTGCGAACGGGAGACAAGCGGGGCAAAGATGACCGATATCCGCATGCAGATACGCTGGCTGGGGGGCGATCATTGCCTTTGGTGGGCACCGCCAGAGGATGGTGTTGGGTGATACAGGGAAAGCCCTTACATTTGCAGCCCTTAACGCGGATCCGGGAAGCGCCGGATAGACACCCATGAAGAAAGGAATCCACCCTGAGAGCTACCGCACCGTGGTGTTCAAGGACATGTCCAACGATTACATGTTCGTGGGCAAGAGCTGCGCCCAAACCAAGGACACGGTGAAATGGGAGGATGGCAATGAGTACCCGCTCGTGAAGCTGGATATCAGCCATACCTCGCACCCCTTCTACACCGGCAAGATGATGCTGGTCGACACGGCCGGTCGTGTGGACAAGTTCAAGAAGCGCTACGCCCGTCACGGCAAATAAGTCGGGGACTTACGTCTGATACCAGAAGCCCCCTCGGCACGCCGAGGGGGCTTCTTTGTTCATGGGCGGCCCGGGTCAAGCGGGGTGCTTGTCCTCCTTGCCTTGCCGGATCATCTCCAACGCTTGGGCCACCCTGCGCTTGCGGGTCTCCTCCTGCTTGGCATCGGCGATCCACTCCACGTATTCCTTCTTGTGGCTGTAGCTGAACTTCTCCCAGTTCGCCCATGCCTGGTCGTCCTTCCTCAGGCAGTTCTCCAGTTCGGGCGGTACCACCAGGGCCTTCCGGGGCGGCTTGGCATCGCCCAGCTTGGTTCCGGCTTGATTGAGTTTCACCGCCTGCTTCACCAGGTCGGCGAAGGCTTTCTCATGGATGGCCTCCCCTTCGAAGACCTTGTACTTCCGGATTCCGCGCTCCTCATCCTTCTCCGTGAGCTTGAAGAGGCCATGGCTGTCCTTGAGCAGGGCTCCCTTGTGGAACCAAACGCTCACGCATGACTTGAAGGCGTGCAGGCCGATCATGATGCCATCGTGGTCGAAATGGGGGGAGTTCCAGCGCCAGGTCTCCTCGATATCCTCGTCAACCGCATGGATCAACTGGCGCAGCCGCACCAAGGCCTTCCGCTGCCACTCGGGCTGCTCGGCGATGTAGAGGTTGATCTGTTCCTGAGGGAGCATGATGGGATGAAATGGGGGGGCAAGCTAATACGGCCTTCCCGCGGCGGTCATGGAAGGTTGAACCACCGGTATCAACACCGCTCCAGGATAACGGCATAACCCTGGCCCACGCCGATGCACATGGTACAGAGGGCGAATCGGCCTCCAATCACTTGAAGCTCAAGGGCTGCCGTTTGAATCAGGCGTGCTCCGCTCATGCCCAAGGGGTGGCCCAGCGCGATGGCGCCGCCATTGGGATTGAGCCGAGGGTCATCATCGGCGATGCCGAGGGAGCGCGTGCAGCTCAGCACTTGGGCGGCGAAGGCCTCATTGAGTTCCAGGATGTCCATCTGGTCAAGGGTTAGCCCTGCGCGCTTCAAGGCCAGCTTGGTGGCTGCCACCGGACCGATTCCCATGACACGGGGCTCCACGCCCACGACCGCGCTGGTCACGATTCGCGCCAAAGGCTTGAGGCTGTGAGCCTTCAGGGCCGCGTCGCTCGCCACGAGCAGGGCGGCCGCACCATCGTTCAGCCCGCTGGCGTTGCCCGCCGTTACGGTGCCGTTCTTGCGGAAAGCCGGCTTGAGTGCAGCCAGCCCTTCCATGGAGGTCTTCGGCTTGATGAATTCGTCGTCGGTGAATGCGATGGGGGCGCCCTTGCGCTGGGGGATGCCTATCGGCGCGATCTCCCGGGCGAGGCGACCTGAAGCCTGTGCCGTGGCGGCTTTCTGCTGGCTCCGGAGTGCGAAGCGGTCTTGGTCCTCGCGGCTGATGGGGCTGATATCCAGCAGGTTCTCGGCGGTCTCTCCCATGGCGTCCACGCCGTACTTCTCCTTCATCAGCGGGTTGATGAATCGCCAACCGAAACTGCTGTCGAAAAGTTGGGCGTCCCTGCCGAACGGTGTGCTGGTCTTGCTCATCACCCACGGCCCCCGTGTCATGTGCTCCACACCACCGGCGATGAAGAGCTCGCCGGTCTCGCCAGCGATGGCCCTAGCAGCCGAAACAACAGCACTCATTCCGCTAGCACACAGCCTATTAACTGTCTCTCCCGGAACTGATACTGGAAGTTCTGCGAGCAGCAGCGCCATCCGGGCCACATTGCGGTTATCCTCACCGGCTTGGTTTGCGCAGCCTAGAATGACATCGTCGATGGCCGCCGGATCAAGGCCCGGGTTCCTGGCCATGAGTGCACGGATGGCATGGGCGGCGAGGTCATCGGCCCGGACCGGGGAGAGGCTGCCCGTGAAACTGCCGATCGGGCTCCGTACAGCGTCGACGACGTAAGCTTGCTTCATCTTATGGATTGGGCTGATGCTCAGGGAACCAGGGCTTCCCGGTGCGGTACACCGTGCCCTTGAAGAGTGCCACCTGATCGCCCCGTTGATTGGTTACCGTGACATAATAGACGCCGATTCCCCGGCTCAGGCTCTTTTCCTCGCTGGTAGCGGTGAGCACATCGCCCTCCCTCACCGGCTTGGTATGGCTGATGGAGGTCTCCACGCTCACGGCCTGGATGCCATGGCTGTTGCTGGCGAAGGCCAAGCAGCTGTCGGCGAGGCTGTAGGTGATGCCCCCGTGGGCGATGGCGAAGCCATTGAGCATCTCCGGGCGCAGGGTGCAGCGCAGGATGCACCGGCCCGGTTCTACCGCGACCCGCTCGATGCCCAGCCATTGGCTGAAGGGGTCGTGGCCAAACATGCGGTCCACCACCTTCGCGGCCAGGTCCTGCGGCGTCATGCGGGCGAAGGTATCCGGCCAGCGCCTTCACGCCAGGATCTCCTCTACGTTGCCCTTGATGGTGCCGGTGAGCCGCTGCATGGGCAAGTCGTTCTGGTCGGTGCCGAAAGGATCCTCGATCTCCTCGGCGATGAGCTCTAGGCTGGCAAGTACGTAGAAGATGAACATGACCACCGGAATGGCCAGCAGGCCGAGGGTGAAGGCGAAGCCGAACGGGAGGGTGAGCACGTAGATGACGATGAATTTCTTGATGAAGCTGCTGTAGGAATAGGGGATGGGGGTGTTCTTGATGCGTTCGCAGGCCCCGCAGATCTCGAGGAATTGGGCAATCTCGCGGTCAAGCACCAGGAGCTGCTCGCCGGTGATGCGGCCTTCGCGCAGGAGCCGGGAGGCCCGGGCCGCCATGAGTTGCGCCACTTGGGCCGGAATGTGCTTGCTCCGGTCGAAGTCGGGGATTTCCGGATGGGGCTCGGCGTCGAGCTCCAAGCGGGTCTTCTCGCGCTGCAGGTGCAGCTTAAGCTCATGGGCGAAGAGCGGGATGAGCCGGGCATAGAAGGCCCTTGCCGACGCATCGTCGGGAACCAGGGCATCCACTTTCACCGCCAGGTTGCGGCTGGTATTCACCAGATGCCCCCAGAGCTTGCGACCCTCCCACCATCGATCGTAGGCCGTATTCGTGCGGAAGACCAGCAGCATGCTGATGGCGAAGCCCAGCAGGCTATGCATCACGGGCAGGTTCTTCACCACGCTCTCGTTGCCCAGTTCCCAGCGCTGCAGCTCAAGGAATCCCACCCCGTAGGTAAAAAGACCCACCAGCACCAGCAAGGGCCACAGCTTGCGGAAGGTGTCCGAGCGGTGAATGGCCAGCGCCCTCAGCCAGTCGCGGGAATCATAGGTCACCATGGCTACTCGTAGTGCTTGCCCACCATGCGCTGGAACATACGGCCGGGCAGCAGCTTCTTGGCCCAGATGCTGAACCGCTGGACGCCCTTCGCGACGACGTAACCGGCCTTGGGCTTCGGTGAGGCGATGATGCGCGCCACCACCCGGGCCAGTTCGTCGGGGTCACGGCTGTAATGCATGCTGCCGCTCAGCACGGCCATGGCCTTTTCATAGCCGGGGCGGTGGTCCGGTGTGATGGAATCGGGCTTGAGCCGTGACTGGGCGATGGGGGTGTTGAATTCGCCGGGCTGCACGTTCACCACGGTGATGCCGAAGGGCTTCAGTTCGATGGCCAGGGCCTCGCCGTAGCGCTCGAGCGCTGCCTTGCTGGCGCTGTAGAACGCCCGGTAGGGCAGGCCGAAGTTGGCCGCCACGCTGGTGATGTTGATGATGAGGCCCCGCTTCCGTGCGCGCATTTCGGGAAGCACCGCACGGCACAGCCGGTGCGCCCCGAGCACATTCGTGTCCAGCAGCCGTTGCGCCAATTCGGTGGGGATATCCTCTGCGGGCCCCTGGATCCCTAGCCCCGCATTGTTCACCACCACATCGATCCGCCCTTCGCGGCGAAGCACCTCATTCACGCCACGCTGCACCGAGGCTTCATCGGTGATGTCCATGCGGAGCAGTTCGAACCCCAGGTCGCCAGGGCCATCGTCCACCGCGCGCCCTGTCCCATAGACCCGGTGGCCTTGGGCGGTGAGTCGCGCGCACATGGCCCTTCCGAGGCCGCTGCTCCCCCCGGTGACCAGCACCACTTTCACGAATTCCGGCATGGGGGAAAGGTAGCGGCGGTGGCCCAACGCGCGGGTCGGCATGCTTCCCGGTCGATTCGCGGAGGGGCAAAAAAGAGGGGCAAGCGACCCGCATCGCACCGCTACAACCGCCTGCCCTTGCTGCCTTCCGGCCCTGGGGGATTCAGCGGGAGCTGGTCGTACGGGACTTGCCCCGGGGCAAAGGTAGGAGCCCAGGGGCTTTCCCGTGCATCAGGCATCACCCAACAGCTGCATCATGCTAAGGGCGTTGAACCCCTCATGGGCGGTCCCAATACCTTCGCGCCAACCCCATCCGCATGCCGCAGCTCACCCGTGCCCTCTCCAAGTCCCAGCGCGCCATCGACCTCGAGGAGCACTACGGTGCCCACAACTACCACCCCCTCCCGGTGGTGCTCGACAGCGGCAAGGGCGTGTTCGTGTGGGACGTGGAAGGCAAGCGGTACTACGACTTCCTCAGCGCATACAGCGCGGTGAACCAGGGGCACTGCCACCCGCGCCTGGTGAAGGTGATGCAGGAACAGGCCACCCGCATGACGCTCACCAGCCGCGCCTTCTACAACAGCGTGCTGGGGGAATACGCCCGCACCGTGTGCGAGCTCTTCGGCTACGACCGCATGCTGCCCATGAACACCGGTGCAGAGGCCGTGGAGACCGCCATCAAGATGGCCCGCAAGTGGGGCTACGAGCAGAAGGGCATCCCCGCAGGACAGGCCAAGATCATCGTGTGCGAGGGCAACTTCCACGGCCGCACCATCACGATCGTGAGCATGAGCACCGATCCCGACAGCCAGGGCGGCTTCGGGCCCTTCACACCCGGCTTCGAGGTGATCCCCTACGACGACATCCCGGCGCTGGAGAAGGCGCTGGAGGACCCGAACGTCTGCGCCTTCCTCGTGGAACCCATCCAGGGGGAGAAGGGCGTGTACGTGCCGGCCGACGACTACATCCCCCGCGCCATCGCTGCATGCAAGGCCCGCAACGTGCTCTTCATCGCGGACGAGATCCAGACCGGCATCGCGCGCACCGGCCGATTGTTGGCCTCCTGCCACAACAATGGCTGCAGCTGCACCAAGGGCCTCTGCGAAGCGCGCGAAGGGGTGCAGCGCCCCGACGTGGTGATCCTGGCCAAGGCCCTCAGCGGCGGCATGTACCCCGTGAGCGCCGTGCTGGCCAGCGATGCGGTGATGAACGTCTTCACCCCCGGCACTCACGGCAGCACCTACGGCGGCAACCCCATGGGCGCGCGGCTCGCCATCGAGGCGCTGGGCATCGTGCAGGACGAGGACCTCTGCGGCAACGCCGAGCGGCTCGGTCAGCTCTTCCGCGCCGAGATGCAGAAGCTGGTGGAGGAGTACGCCTTCATCAAGCTGGTGCGCGGTCGTGGCCTGCTCAATGCGCTGGTGATCGAAGCCCGCACGGCACCTGATGGCTCCCCCAAAACTGCCTGGGAACTCTGCCTGCTGCTGCGCGACAATGGTCTCCTGGCCAAGCCCACCCACGGGGACATTATCCGCTTCGCACCACCGCTGGTGATCACCGAGGAGCAGCTGATGGAGTGCGTGAACATCATCCGCACCAGCGTGCGGCAGTTCGCATAGGGCCTGAACGGTTAGTTCCGGTTGCGCTGGTATTCCAAACGCTGGAGTTAACTGGTCCCGCGTAGTGGTGCTTCCTTGAAACGACCTGCTGTACGAGGCACTAACCTATTTTAACATGCTGTTTATATACTCTTTCAATGCTGTGGCATTATTGTACTCTTGTTCTTTTGACGAGTACAAAGGACTGACATGATCACGTTTAACATGAGATAGCAACTCACTGACCACATCTCCATTCAGATCAAGTTCAGAGAAATATCGTCTTTTGAACTCAGGCCATTTTCCATGATCGTGGTTGAACCATTTTCGAAGCTCATTTGAAGGCGCAATAGACTTTAACCACAGATCTATCTCTGCATCTTCTTTGGATAGCCCTCTCGGCCAAAGTCGGTCCACAAGTATGCGGAATCCATCATTAGATCCAGCCTGTTCATATACCCTTTTTGTTTTGATGTTCATAATTCGGGTCGAAGTGGATAACGTTGGTTATCCGACGATCTTCGCATATCCGTCCGATCCTGGCGCGATCTACGCAACGCGCTGTAGCACACGTGCGCTGCGGTCCTGAGCCGATCGTCCGGGCGAAGTGATGCATCGAAGATACCGATCAGGACCTGCTGGCCAAGCCCACCCACGGCGACATCATCCGCTTCGCCCCGCCGCTGGTGATCACCGAGGAGCAGCTGATGGAGTGCGTGACATTATCCGCACCAGCCTGCGGCAGTTCGCGTAGCCGGCTACTCCTTCACGAACCGAACGGTGGCCGCTCCGCTTTCACCCCTGAACGCCACCGTGTAGCAGCCACTGGCCAGACCGGACACATCCAGACCGATGCGGTCGGAGCAGGTCTGTTGGGTCAGCACGATGCGGCCGGACCCATCGCGCACGGTGATCTGGCCACCCCCTTGGCCCACGTGTACGTCCACCCGGTAGCGCGACGGATTGGGGAACAGTTCCATCCGTGGGGTGGCCTCATCCTGCGCGCCCGTGGCACCGCACATCACCGCGTTCAGGTACTGCCAGATCTGGTCGTTGTACAGGTTGGGCACGAAGATGTCCTCGGTGGGCAGTTCGCCCATGCGCACCACCACCAGGCCCGTAGCCGGCGATACGTTGATCAGCTGGCCATTCTTGCCCATGGCGCTGTACATATCGGAGGGGGCGGCTGGGCAGAGCATGCCGGGCAGGCTCAGCTGGATGCCCGGCAGCATGTAGGTGCTCTGGCCGTTGAGCCACCAGAGGTAGCCGTAGGCGGGGTTCAGCGCCTGCGAAGGGGTCACCATCGCCTGGAAGTAGTCGCTATCGGTCATGATGGGCTCGCCGTTCCATTGCCCCTGTGCCAGCGCCAGCAGGCCGAACCGCGCCATCGCCCGGGCCTTGCTGAGGAAGACATTGTTGCTGCCGATCTGAACGAAGGCGCCCTGCAAGCCGGTGGTGACCGTGAGCTTGCTGAAGAGGTAGCTGTTGAGCGACTGTCCGGTGGCATCCTCGATGACGCCGTCGAGCAGGGTGTACGGGGCATTGTGGTAGGACCAGCGGGTTCCGGGCTCGGCCAGGAATTGGAGGCACGCCGGAGCCGTGCAGTCAAGGTCGCCTGAATCATCAAGCCCGCTCGTCATGGTCAGCTGGTTGCGGATGGTGATGGCCGCCTCCTGCTCGGGCGTGCAACTGGTCCAGCCCACGCCGAGGTAGGCGCTGCTCGGGTCGTCGATGTCGAGGAATCCTTCCTCCTGCGCCTTGCCGACGAGGAAGGCGGTGAGGCTCTTGCCGGCGCTTGCCCAGTACCAGAGGCTGTCGGCCGTAAAGGTGCCGAAGTAGTGCTCGATGACGATGCGTCCGTCCTTGAGCACCAGGAAGGCCTTGGTATTGGTGCTCTCGAGGAAATCGAGCAGCGGCGGAACCTGATCGGTGCACCAGTTGAGCGCAGCCGGGTCCTGCGTCTCCCATGCGCTTCCGAAGGTGGGCGGGAAGTACAGCGATTGCCCGCAGGCGGTGCCGAAGCTCAGCAGGGCGGGCAGCAGGAAGGAACGGTGCACCATGGCCGCAATATGCTTGATTCCTAGGACCCCGGGCGCAGCCCATGGTTCGATCGCGGCGAAGGATTCGCCGCATGCAGGCCGGCGGCAAGGAACAGGAGAGCGCCGTTGGCTGCACCGAGGATGCCGTAATGGACCATGACGTCGGCCATCGGTCCCAGCGCATCTCCCCAATTGCCGCCATGCCCAAGGAGCACGAGCAGGCCGGCGGCCCTGAGCCATCGCGGCCGTTCGCTGCTCCGCAGCCCTTGGATGAGGTAGGCGACCAGCGGCATAGCGAAGAGGAAGTGCTCGGTATCGGTGAGCGTGATGCTCGGAACGAGCGCAATGAGCAGGAGCGCCTCGAAGGCCATATTCCGTGAGCGTTCGCCTCCAGGGGCCTCCAAGCGCAGGTGGCGCAGCATCAACAGTCCGAACGCCAAGGCGATGGCCGCAAGGATGGCGGGTGCCTCCCAGGCCAAGGGTGCTCCCCAGATGCGCTGAAGCACTGCCCGGTGGAGGAATGAATAGATGGTGTTCACGTTCTCATGCTCGGTTCCGCCCGTGTGGATGAGCGAGGCGTTGTGGCGGGCCATCTCGGCCAGCCACTCGCCGTGCAGCTGCAGCGATGCGGAAGGGCCGAGGAGCGCAGTCGGCAATGCGACCGCCGCCACGAGCAGGGTCAGGGCCATGGCCAGCGCCGACCAGCGGCGACGCAACAGCAGCCAGGGAAGCAGCACCACGAAGTGGGGCTTCAAGGCCACCGCCAGGCCGAGCAGTGCCCCCGCTGAGCGGTGGCGGCCGCTGAGCAGCCGTTCGAGCCCGGCCATCAGCAGCCACAGCAGCATGGCGTTGACGTTGCCCAGGTGCAGCTCGCGATGCAGGTGGGCGCCGGCTGCAAGGGCCGTGAGGAATAGGGGAGCATAGGCGGCAGGTCGGCCAGGGAAGAGGTTCTGGCGCAGCAGCCGGTCGATCGCGAGCGCGGAACCGATGAAGGCGGCAATGACCAGCGCAAAGTGCAACGAGGCGGCCGCCTTATAGGGCAGTAGCGACACCGGCACGAAGAGCAAGGCCGCTGCCGGCGCATACTTGAAGAAACCGGTGCCCAGGCCATGCGCCACGCCATAGAGCGGTTCGCCGTTCAGCAGCGCTTGCGCCGCGCCGTAGTACACCCGGAAGTCATTGAGCCAGAACCGGCCATTGATCCGCTCCAGGCCGTAGAGCAGTGCACCCAGCACGGCCAGGACCAGGACGAATCGCCCGGGGAACGGGATCCGCGCGAGGACACCGCGCATCCACCTATTGAGGCTTGCTGCGATCCACCTCCTTCACCAAGCGGCCATGCTCGTAATGGAGTTCCCGGTAGATCTGCCCATCCGGGCTGTAGTCATAGTGGATCCCGTGCTCCACGCCATTGGCCCATTGCTCCACGTACTTCCGGGTGCCGTTCTCGTAGTAGTAGGTCCATTCGCCATGCTCCACGCCATTCTGGAATTGGCCCACGTATTCCAGCTTGCCGTTCGGATAATAGACCTTCTCCATCACCTTCACCGCTTCCTCGCCCTTCCCTTTCATGTAGATGACCACCTCCGGCTTCCCGTTGGGATGGCTGGCGGCGACGTATCTGTGGGTGCTGCAGGAGGCCAGCAGCAGCGCCGCGAGCAGGGGGATGAGCAGGGAGCGCGCCATGGCTGGCGAAATTAGGGGAAACGGCTTCGGTGCGCGCGGGTGGCCTCAGGGCAGGGCCACGCGCCGGACGCCATGATTACCACCCCGGAGGAGATAGGCGCCGGGCGCCAGGTGCACGGTGGGCATCGCCTCGGGTGCCGATGCTGCGGCCACGGTTCGCCCACCGGCATCCATGAGTTGCAGGGGAGTTCCCGGCGGCAGGCCTTCGACGGCGATCACCGCTTGGCCCAACCGCACGCTCCAAGGCATTGAAGGTGTGCGTTCGGTCATGCCCACTTCCGGGGTGACCACCCAGCCGATGTCGCGCATCACGCCGATGGCGATGGGCCCTGGCCAGTGATTGGCCTGGCCCGCACTGCTGAAGGGCGTCATGAGCTCATTGGGGTTGCCGA
Source organism: Flavobacteriales bacterium (assembly GCA_030584065.1). Taxonomy (NCBI): domain Bacteria; kingdom Pseudomonadati; phylum Bacteroidota; class Flavobacteriia; order Flavobacteriales; species Flavobacteriales bacterium. The sequence continues at coordinate 1,278,861 of CP129489.1, read as the reverse complement.
CCGGGAAAGTGGCCTCGTTGAGGTGGACGCAGCTGCTGCCCAAGGCGAAGGCCGCCGGTGCATAGATGCGCGCCGATTGCCCGGCATTGGCGGCGGCGGCGAAGGGGCCGTTGAAGTATACCTGGTTGCTGGTGAAGGCCGATCCCAGCGCTGTGCCGGGGTTCTCCAGCAGGTGCAGCTCCCCCTGTGCCGTGCTCGTGAGGTGGCGATCGAAGATGCCCGGCAGGCCCTCCTGCTCGGGCCAGGGGAAGGTGGTGATCAAAGGCCCGAAGTCACTGATCTGCACCTGGCCGAAGGAGCCTTCGGCGCCTACTTTCTTGGCCAATCCCACGAACCCCAGCCCGTGACCGAGCTCGTGCAGGGCGATGCTCACAAGGTCATATTGCCCGGGCGGTGTGTTGCCGTCCACGCCGTAGTACCAGGCGGCGCTGCTGTTCAGGTACACGTTGATGTCGTCCTCGCCAGGATTCAGCTCGGTGCCCGTGATGCTGTTGGCCAGGGCGGTGGCGTACCAGGTGGATGGCACGGGCACGCCGGGAAAGTCCTTGCGCCCGTTGGGGAAGGTCACACCGAGTGCGGCACTGCCGAGCGGGAACCAGCTCACGGCAACCTTGATGGGAACATCGCTCTCCAGGATCCCGCCCCAGATCGCCGCTGCGTGCGCGATGGCAGCCTGCGCCTCGGGAGGGGTGCCGAAGTGGGTGATGCTGAAGGTGGCAGCCGAGGTGGCATGGGTCACCCCCAGGGCGACCGTGCAGGCAAGCAGCGAACGCATGCTACGAACCTACGCATCGGCAGCGTCCTCCTGTCCGAATTACCGGCCCACCCGCTTCCCGCTCACCCGCTTCTCGCCGATGTACAGGTTGGGGTCGATCCGCACCGGAGCACGCCGCCCCGCGCGCGCATCCACCGTCGTCCAGTCAGCCGTGACCCCTGCGGTCAGAATGGTGCGGCTTCCCACCTCGAGAAGGACCGGCATCCGCAGGCCCGGTACGCCGTTGGCCCATCGGCACATGAGCCGGCCCTTGCGGACGCCCCACTCCAGCACCGGCACCTTGGTCGAGCGCAGGTACTGGTCGAAGATGCTCGGGTGCAGCAGCTCCTTCGTGCGCTCGTCGAAGCCGATCATGAAGCCCTCCACCTCGGCGCTGGTGACGATGCGGTGCCGGAACCGTCGGTTCATCTCCAGCAGCATGGCCCTGAAGGTGCTGTCGCCCACGATCGCCCGTATGGTGTGGAGCAGGTTGGCGCCCTTGGGGTACATGTCGCCGCTGCCCTCCTCATTCACGCCGTACGGCCCGATCAGGGGCCGGTCGTTGCGGATATTCCGTCGGATGCCGCGGCAGTAGGCATCGGCCGCCTCGCGCCCCAGCAGGCACTCGGTGTGGAGCACCTCGGTGTACATGGTGAAGCCCTCATGCACCCACATGTCCGCGATGTCAGCGGTGGAGATGCTGTTGCCGAACCACTCGTGCCCGCTCTCGTGCACCAGAATGTAGTCCCAGGCCATTCCGTGGCCGGTGCCGCTGAGGTCCATGCCCAGGTAGCCGTTGCGGTACTGGTTGCCGTAGGCCACGGCGCTCTGGTGCTCCATGCCCAGGTGGGGCGCCTCCACCAGCTTGTAGCCATCGATGTAGAAGGGATAGGGGCCGAGCCACTCCTCGAAGCAGCGCAGCATGCCGGGCACCTGGGCGAATTGCGCGCGGGCGGCGGCCTCGTTGGCGGCCAGCACCCAGAAGTCGCAGTCCAGCGGCCCGTCCAGCCCCGGGTGAACCGTGCTCCAATGCACGTAGCCGCCGATATAGGGCACCAGGTTGTAGGTGTTGATCGGGCTCGTCACCTGCCAGTTCCAGGTCGTTGTGCCGTCGCCGTTCCGCTCCTTGCTGCGCAGGCGTCCGTTCCCGATGGCCTGCAGGCTGTCCGGCGCAGTGATGCGCAGGGTGGCGCCCCGCTGGGGCTCGTCGCTCTGGTGGTCCTTGCAGGGGTACCACGAACTGGCTCCGAGGCCCTGGCAGGCTACGCTCACCCAAGGCTTCCCCCAGTCATCCTTCCGCCAGATCCATCCGCCGTCCCAGGGTGGATTCTTCGCAGCGATCGGTTCGCCATGGTAATGGATGGTGACGGTGCTCGCTTCGCCGGCCTTCATGGGCTGGGGCAGCTCGATCCAGATGACATTGCCCTCGCGGGTGAAATCGACGGGCCTGTCGGTGACCGTGATGGAACCGGCCTGGAAGACGGAGGCCTCCATCACGATGCTGTCCACCGTCAAGGGCTGCTGCAGGTCGATCTGCATCCGCCGGCCTTCGGCCACGGCATCGAAGGCGATGATGGTGCGCCCGGCGATGGTGCGGCGCTGGAAGTCGGGACGCACGCTCACGTCGTAATACACCGCATCCCACCAGGCGCGCCCGGGGCCGATGCTGCCCCGCAAGGTATCCGCACGGGTGAAGGCCTGATCCGCACGGGTGAGCTGCCCCCAGCCTGCAGGCGCCAGGGCCAGCCAGAGGACCGCGGTGACCGCTTGCTTCATGCGGGCAAGGTAGCCGGTCGCTGCGCTAGCCATTGCGGGGCGGTGCCGTGGGTGGAGCGGCCTATCGCGCGGGGTCCTGCGCAGGCCCGGTTGCGGAGAGCATCACCACTTCCAGCTTGCGGATACCGTACTTCTGCTTCAGGCTGGCGCGGTGCTCCTCGCCCTCCTCGCGCGTGCCGAAGAGCAGCACATCGAAGTCCATGTCATTGATGTCCTTCAGTTCGGCATGCCGGGCGCGGAACTCCTCCTTCAGCTTGGGCTTGGTGGCCGCCTCGGTGGTCTCGATGAGCGGCGTGATGTACACCGTGGGGCCGTTCCGCCAGTTGCCGATGGCGAAGCTGTAGATGGTGCTCTGGGCATGCACGGCGAAAGCGCCGAGCAGCAGGGCCAGGAGGAGGATGGTGCGCATGGTCAAGGCTGAACAAAGATTATGCTCATCGCACTTCGATCTCGTCCAAGAACAACCACGCCGGGTTGCCGGCACCAGGGTCGCCAGCGGGAATGATGCCGCTGTGCAGCACCTGCAGCTGCACGTAACGCGCTTGGGCCGGCTTTTCCACCGCGAACACGTTCCGTCCTTGAACCCTGGTCATCATGGTGGACTTCCGCTTGATCGGATCCGCCGGGATCACGGGGATCTCGCGCATCGTCGGGATGGCCATGCCGACCGAGGTATAGTTCTTCCCATCCGTGCTCACTTGGAACTCGATCGCCTTCGGCGCGTGGATCCAGCTGTGGGTCTCGTTCAGGGCGCCGATGGCGATGCGGCTGATATCCTGCACGCTGCCCAGGTCCACCGTGATGGTGACGCCCTCCTTCCAGCCCAGCCACTCCGTGTTCACGCGCTTCTCCTGCGCGCTGATGCCATCCACCAGGGTGAAGGCACCGCCCTCGTTGTAGCGCTCGTTGGGTGCAGCGCTTAGGGTGATGGGGCGGGCGGTGGCGAGGTTGAAAAGGAATTTCCTTACAGCAACAGGATAGCCCTTGCCGGGGGGCCTGGTCTCGGCTTGGATTCGTGCTTCGACAATACAAGAACGTCCTATGACGAGTGTGTCCGTAGATCCCCCGCCTCCCAAGGGCAGTCCATTTTCATTGTAGACTCTCCAGATTATGTCCGTGTGTAGGCCTTCTATGCCAGAGAGCGCGTCGATTCGGATCTGGCCAACACTATCTCCTTGAGATGGAAGGATTCGAGCTTGATACAGGCTCTTGCTGACGTTCACGTTCATGGCCTCCAGCCTCGGGAACTCGCCTTCTAACCGCTTGATGAAGTCGGCCTCGTTGCGTTTCTCCTTGGGCGTCCACAGCACTTCCGCCAAGGCCAGCATACGCGGCACGGCCATGTACTCCACATGCTCCGGCGTGAGGATGTACTCCGTCCATACGTTGCCCTGCGCGCCGAGGATGTACTTCTGCTCATCGGGCTTCAGCTCAGCGGGGATGGGCTCGTAGCCGTACACCTTCTGCAAGGTGGTGTAGCCGCCGAAGGCCAGCGGCTCGTTCGCGGGATCGCCCTGGTAGTGGTCGAAGTAGCAATGGCTGCCGGGGCTCATCACGGCGTAGTGCCCGCTGCGCGCCGCTGCTATGCCGCCTTCGGTACCGCGCCAGCTCATCACCGCCGCGTTGGGCGCCAGCCCGCCTTCCAGGATTTCGTCCCAGCCGATGATCTTGCGGCCCTTCGCGTTCACGAACTTCTCGATGCGCTGGATGAAGTACGACTGCAGCTCATGCTCGTCCTTCAAGCCTTCGGCCTTCATCCGCGCCTGGCACTTCGCGCAGGCCTTCCACGCCTCCTTGGGGCATTCATCCCCACCGATGTGGATGGTGGTGCTGGGGAAGAGGTCCATCACTTCGGAGAGCACCTCCTCGAGCAGGGCGAACACGCTGTCGTTCCCCGCGCAGAACACGTCCTCGAACACGCCCCAGCCGCGCTCCACCTCATAGGGACCACCCGTGCAGCCCAGGTGAGGGTAGGCCGCCAGCGCTGCCAAGGCATGCCCCGGCATCTCGATCTCGGGAACCACGTTGATGTGGCGCGCCGCCGCATAGGCCACGACCTCGCGGATCTGCTCCTGCGTGTAGAAACCGCCGTAGGGGATGCTGTCGTACTGGAGCTTGGCATACGGCCCCACCTGACTGCCCTTCCGCCATGCGCCCACCTCGGTGAGCTTTGGGTACTTCTTGATCTGGATCCGCCAGCCCTGATCGTCCGTGAGGTGCCAGTGGAAGCTGTTCATCTTGTAGCGGGCCAGCAGGTCGATGTACTTCTTGGTGAACTCCACGCTCCAGAAGTGGCGGGAGGCGTCCAGGTGCATGCCCCGCCAGGGGAAGCGCGGCCAGTCGGTGATGGTGAGGCAGGGGAGGGTGCCGGTCGCGCGGCCCTGCTCCAGCAGTTGGATCAGGGTGCGGCTGCCCCGGAAGAGGCCTTCGGCGTCCGGCGCATTGACCGTAATGCCGTCGCTCAGCACCTGCAGGTGGTACCACTCGTCGGGAAGAGCGGTCTCGGTTTGAATGATGTTGAATCGTATGCGTAGCGGAACCTCGCAGAGTATCTCCGCTTCAGGGTGGAGTCGCAGGATTTCCAGACCAACTTGACTCCTTTCGTCGCCCGCATTCCCTTCGACCGACCATGGGCAGGTCAACGAACATGTGCCACCGGAATAGGTCATCTCCACGGGCGCGGGGATGAGGGAGGGCAACGGGGCCTGCTGGGCCGACGATTGCACGGCCATCAGGAGCAGAAAGGGCAGAAGGCGCATGCTGTAAAGGTGCATCGCACCCTGCTTGGCGCCACCCGGGCCGGGTGCCTGATTCAACGGACTGGTGACCAGGGAGGTACGTTGTCGGAGTCCCGGTTGGAAATCCGGGTGGAATACCCCATCTTTGCACCCCCAATTCCGGGACCTAAACACAAACCGCGACATGCCAACTCGCATCCGCCTTCAGCGTAAGGGCAAGAAAGGCCGGCCTTACTACCACTTGGTGGTGGCCGATTCCCGCGCTCCCCGCGACGGGAAGTACATCGAACGGATCGGCGCTTACGATCCCAACCAGAACCCCGCATTCATCGAGATCGACCGGGAGAAGTGCTTGGATTGGCTCCAGAAAGGCGCCAGCCCCAGCGATACCTGCCGTGCCATCCTCAGCTACACGGGCGTCGTGTACCGCAATCACCTCTTGAACGGGGTGAAGAAGGGCGCCTTCAGCCTTGAGGAGGCCGATCGCCGCTTCGATGCCTGGATGAACGAGAAGAACGCCAAGATCGAGTCGAAGCGGAACAAGCTGGTCGCCGGGAAGACGGATGCCGAGAAGGCCCGGATTGCCGCTGAGCTGAAGAAGGCCGAGGAGATGGCCGCCAAGCTGAGCGCGAAGCTGGCCGCCAGCGCTGCCGCTGAGACCGCTGCGCCTGCCGCTGAGGAGGCCGCCGCAGAGGCTCCCGCCGCCGAGGGCGAAGCCCCTGCCGCTGAGTAAAGTGGAATGAGAACTCATGGAGGCCCCGCCATCGGCGGGGCTTCTTCTTTGCAGGCTGGGCTGATGGCCTGCATGTCGCGGATTCGACCCGGTGCCAGGGGGGCATATGCATCATGAGTTGGCCAATGACCCTGCGGTTCGTGGTCGGTGCTTGCGCAAGCCGGAGCCCGTGGAGCGTGCCGGCCTACGTGTGGAGCGCGCCAGCGCGCATGACCTGCGCATCTGGCAAGCCCTCCGGTACAGCTTGATTGCGACATTATTGACAGGGGTGGCCCCAGATGGGGGGCAGGTGCGGAACCACCAGGTGGCGATGAGAGCGACGGGTGGCACCACGCCGAGCAACGCCTTCGCGGCATCCGGACGGCTGGCGGGCGTTGTGCATGCAGGCGTGCGCAGGAGCGATTGGCACTGCGCCGCCAGCATCGACGATAGGGCCAGTACGGGCTGACGATCGACGGCGCTTATCCCTTGCGTTTAGCCGACTCCTTGGATGGGCCCTTGCCAACCTGGAAGTCGCCAGCCTCGAAGCGACGCAGCAATTCGGCCACACGCTTGGCCTGTGTGGGCGCGGTCTTGGCGCTGCCTACCCAGTAGCACATGCTGCGCTTCATGCCAGGGGTGAGCCTCTCCCAGGCGGCCTTCATCTCCGGCATGAAGTCCAGCGTCTCGGCCAGCGCTTCCGGCAGGTCCAGTTCATCCGGGTTGGGGTGCTTCCAGAACTCCACGTGGACCGGGTCGCCCACGCGCTTGAGCTTGGCCGCCCTGCGGATGTCGCCGCCCAGGATGATGATGTGCACCCCGCTCTTCTGCGGCATCAGCGCGCGGTCCACCGCCACGCCGTTCACCGTGCCCAGCACCCGCACGCGTCCCTTGGTGCCGAACTCCTGCACCACATCGATGGGCACTTCCACGTACGTGAAGGCCATCTGCGCGTTCATCTTCTCCAGCGGAGCGGTGAAGCGGTAGGTCTTGGCAGCGGGATTCTTGGCCATGGTCAAGTGTCGACCCTTGGGGTCGACGGTACAAGTGCATGATCAGCCGCCCGCCTTCTTCGCCTTGTAGCCCTTCTCCGTCAGGTAGGCCAGCACCTTGTCGCGGTGATCGCCCTGGAGCAGGATCACGCCGTCCTTGGTGTTGCCGCCCACGCCGCACTTGCTCTTCAGCGCGCGGCCCAGGTCGTCCAGGTCGCCGGGCTTGCCCACGAAGCCCACGATGCGCGTCACCTCCTTGTTGCCCTTCAGCCGGTCAAGGTGGATGCGGAGGTCCTGCTGGGGCGGGGGCAGGGTGGCGGGCTCACGTGCCGTGCTCAGGTTCTTGTTGGTGCTGTAGACCAAGCCACCAAGGCCGCTGGGTGGGCGCTTCTTCATGGGGCCAAAGGTCGCAGTTCAACGCAGAGGCGCAGAGGGCGCAGAGAGGCGCTGAGTTGGAACATCAATCACTCCCGATCCGCCTGGATGCGAATGTTCCCGCTCGGACCTCATCTCCCGATGCGCTGCACGCCTCAGCCGTTACTCTCCGCGTTCCTCCGCGCCCTCTGCGCCTCTGCGTTTCTCCTACTTCCACCACGTGATCAACGGCCTCGTCATCTCCAGCCCGAAGCGCCTGGCCTCCTCCAGCTTGAACGGCCCGTGCATCTTCAGGTAGAGGTCGAAGGTGATCGGTCCTTCCTGGTCGGCCTTGAAGTTGGTGTGCCAGTAGTTGTTGAGGACGTAGAGGTAGATGGTGCTGCTGCTCTTCGCCTCGGTCTTCCAGGCCTTGTAGTACTCCGGGTTGGTGCCCTTGCCGGGGTTCACCTTGCGCTCGTCCACCATTTCGCCGACCTCCCATATCGCGCCTTGTGGGCATACGATGGTGACGCCCATGCTGTCGTTGCTCACGTCGATCCAACGCTGGACGCAGAAGAAGTCGTTGTTGCTGCCGGGGATGCGGCCGCTCTCGGGCGTTACGCAGGTATCGCCGATGCCGATGCGGACGGTGGCGTTGGGGATCTGGATCGGAATGGAGATATGAAGTGATTCTTTGGTCCGCGTCGGCGTGTATTCAATCTGATATCGACGGTGAACCACTCCATCTTCTTCTTTCTCGAATTTCAACTCCATGGGGGACGTCGTGATGAAACTCTTGGGATCGAGTCCATTGACTTTCCAACACCTGAACGCATCATCCTCAGGAATCCTAAGAACTGATGCCTGCTTCTCCTCCTTAATCGGAGCTTGCCCGGAGGAGAGCGTTCTTTCAATCGCATCCACATACCACCCCGCACTATCCGCGAACGCCTTCTTCACCCGCCATTGGTCGGTGGTGAAGTGCGCATCCGGATCGCTGATGCTGCACCAAGCGCCCCAGGTGTGCTCGTGCCACATCACGATGCTGCGCTTGGCGCGGTAGAGCAGGTGCGGGTCGATGGGCTTGTTCAGGATCTTGGCCGCATCGATCAGGTTGGAAAGTCGTGCGCTGAGCACACGCACTTCGCCTTCCTCCTTCGCCGTGCTGTACGCGCCATCCTCCCAATAGGGCGTGAAGTCACCGCTCCAGGTGGGGATCTGCTTGCCGTACTCCCGGTCGCACTGCGCCATCATATCGCCCACGTTCGAGATGATCAGCCGCGGTGAGGCATACTTCTCGTTCCATTCGCGCACGAAGTCGCTGAGGGTGCTGTCCACCGGGCCGTTGTCGCTCACGATGTTGTAGCGCCACTGCACCATGTCGTAGGGATAGCCCTTCTCGGCCAGGTCGTTCATGTAGGCGGCGATCTTCCGCGTGCCGCGCTCCTTGATCGCCCCGGCGGTGTACCCGTGCCAGCCGCCGTAGCCTTGGCCGGCTGTCCACACCAGGATGCTGTCCTTGCCGGTGGTGCCCTTCCACCAGTAGGGCTTGTCGCCCTGCTCGCGCAGGGTGCTGCCGATGCGGTCGCCGCCGTCGGGCATGTCGGGGATGTAGTTCGGCCCCTGGCTCAGGTGGCGGATGCCATGCGCGGCGTAGGCGTCCACCATGCTCCAGCTCATGCCGGGGATGTCCGTCTGCATCGCCATGGTGATCGGCAGGTCATACCACTTCCGCAGCGAATCGGCGTACTCCACGATCCAGTGCATCTCCTCGGGCGTGCAGAGGCCGGTGAGGATGTTCGCGTAGTTCGCGCTGAGGGCGATGCTGCCGCTCTTCACCGCCGCGATGAAGCGTTGCTTGTCCGCCTCACTGCACTTGCCCAGGAAATTCTCCACGGCCCAGAGGCTCTCCACGTTCCACACGAAGCGGCTGTCTTCGGGATAGTCCTTGGTGCGGTCGATCAGCTCCAGCGCCTTCCAGATGTTGTTGTTCTGGATCACCTCCACTTCGGCCTGCAGGTGGCTGTAGCCGATGTCGGTGTGGCTGTGGTGGACAAGGTGGATGTCGCGGTGGGGTGCGAGACGGACAAGAATCGTTGTGTCCAGTACCGGACGATTGGACAAAGAAGCCTGCGCCCTAATTGGAGCACGATGTGCCGCTCGGTCCTCTGGAAACATGATTGCGGGAGTCAACGGTGAGACATGCACTGGGGTCTCGAACACGTTCAGTCCATTCTTGATCTGATGCTTGGTGGGCGCTACCCCAGTAAGGCGCACTTCGAGTTCAGTAGGTTCGCCGAAGTGCATCACGGTGAATTGCGCAGGCTGCATTGGAAGCTTTGAGTCGCGATACACGAACGGCAATACGTCCACCTCCACCTTCTCCTCGAAGGTGTACCGGAAGGTCATGAACCAGTCCGGGCTGTTCTGGGCATGGCCCACCACCTTCAGCCGCAGCGGCTTGCCGGGCGTTATGTACTTCCGGGGAACGCGTAAATGCGCAAAGCCGTGTGCATCGCCGTGTCGGTCAGCCTTCGAGAATTCGAACACCAGCGCCACTCCGTCCACCGTGTCCACCTGCCAGCTTTGCGGCTGGGTTGAATGGTGCGTAGTGAACGTGAGCACCTTTTCATCTCCAATGAAAAGATCGAAGTTCCGATTACCGCCACTGGTGGTGCTGTTGTGCGCGGCGATCCAGCTGAAGTAGTAGTAGGGGATGTTCTCGTCCTGTGGATAGAAGGGCACAGCGGCGGTTTCCCATGCGATCGCCTTCGTCCCATCCGTGCAGCGAGTCAGCAAGGCCGTGGTCGCATGCTCGGGGTACACGCTGAAGTAGGAGAGGACCTCGCCTTCGATGTCCTTCGCGTAGCCGTTGATCACCTGCTGCTTGCCGAAGACGGGCAGGTCGACCTGGGCATGCGTGCCCATGATCAGCAGCAGTGCTGCAAGAAGAGCGGGGAGCCTCACTCCACCAAGGTAAGCGGGCTCAGAACGCGAAGCGCAGGCCCACGTTGGCCACCAAGGCCCGGGTCAGCCCGTCCGGCCGCACTTCCCGCACCACCGAAGGCGCACCTGCCGATGCCTCCAGCCACCAGGAGGAGCTCAGCTTGTAGCGGAGGTCGGCGGTGAGGTTGAGCGTGAGGCCTTCGGATCCCTCGATCGCGATCCGTTCGCTTCTGTCGAAGGTGAGCGGCCGCTCCCGCGTATCCTGGCCCAGGTGCATGATGGCCAGGATGCCCGGCTGGATGGTGAGCTTGCCGATGGGGATCGCATAGAGCAGCCGGGCCACCGCGTCGTCCGCGCGCTCCAGGCCGGCGCTTTCGAAGTAGGCGCGGCCAACGGCGTTATCCAGCCAGTTGAGATGGAGGTAGTCGTTCTTGTTCTGGTGCACCAGCACATGCTGCCAGGCCAGGGCGCCGGTCCACCGCTTGTGGCGGTAGTTCACGCCAACGAGCAGGTCGGTGGTGCCCAAACTGGTCTGGTAGGGCATGGGCAGGCTTCGCGTGGTCATTGCAGTGGACGTGCCCTCCAAGGGGTCGTCCGCGTTGCCGGAGTTCAGCTTCACGCCCACCATCGCGTCCAGCCGCCTCTGGTCCTCCTTGATGAATGCGTAGGACGTGGTGAGCACGGGGTCGCCCACGCCGCTGTTGCTGCCGAGGTCGCCCTCGATGCTCATGTACGGCACGCGCAACTGCACCCCCCAGCGATTGGTGATGCCGAATCCGACCTCCGGGATCACCTGCAGCACCGTGGTCGATCGCTCGCCGATGGCATAGCTGAACGTCATCCGGGCATAGTGACGGGGCTCTTTCTCGGTGCTGGTGGAGTCGGTCAGCACGGGGATCTCGACGATCGGTCCGGCCGTGCAAACGCCGGCATCGCTGCAGCCTTGGGCGATGGCATGCTGCGCGATGAGCACCAAACCACAGACAAGAAGGGAAGAGGGCATCTGCCGCATCGGGAAAAGTAACGGGGCCTTATCCCGCGTAGTATCCGCTGATCGTTCTCCAGCCTCCCTTCTTGACACCTGGGCTCAGCGCGTCAGATATCCACCGTCCACCGCGTAGTAGCTGCCGGTGACGAAGCTGGCCTTGTCGCTCGCGAGCCAGAGCACCAGTTCGGCCACCTCCTCGGCACGACCCAAGCGGCCGATGGGGTGCAGCGCTGCGATGCTGGCGAGCTGTTCCTCGGTCAGGTGCTTGTCCAGCAACGGTGTCCGGATGAAGCCCGGTCCCACGCTGTTCACCCGGATGCCTTGGGCGGCGTACTCCATGGCGGCGTTCTTGGTGAGGCCCACCACGGCATGCTTGGCGGCCACGTAGGCACTGCTGTAGGCAAAGCCCACCTGGCCCAGGATGGAGCTCATGTTGATGATGCTGCCGCCACCGGTCTTCAGCATGGCCGGGATCTGGTACCGCATGCCGTAGAACACGCCGTTCAGGTTCACCCCGATCACCTGTTCCCAGCCGTCAAGCGGATATTCCCCGGTGGGTGCGGCTGGACCGCCGATGCCCGCGTTGTTCACCGCGATGTCCAAGCGGCCATAGGCTTGCAGGGCAATCGCCACCTGGTGCTCGTTGTCCATGGCACGGCTCACGTCGCTGCGCACCACGGTGCCTTCGCCGCCTAGTTCTTGCACGGCTTTGAGTACACGGTCGGCGTCCTCGCCCACGATATCGCTCAGCACCACCTTGGCGCCTTCCCGCGCAAAGGCCATCACACAGGCTTCGCCGATGCCCGATCCGGCCCCGGTCACCAGGGCCACCTTGTTCTTCATTGTGCTCATCAATATGGGTTTATTCGGTCGTTAGCAATCTGTTCGTGAATGTGCATCCAAGGTATCGACCAGCATAGGCGGGCTTCTGACGATCGTCACCCTGGCGCGGTCCGGGCTGTACTTTTGTCGTCCTTTAACACAACCGCATATGCCCGGCACGGAGCTTTTCGGCGAAGAGGAACGCAAGGAGGTGATGGACGTCCTGAACACCGGCGTCCTGTTCCGCTACAACCACGACGCCCAGCGCAAGGGCATCTGGAAGGCGAAGGAGTTCGAGGCCGAGATCGCGAAGTTCACCGGGGCGAAGCACGCCCTGGCGGTGAGCAGCGGCAGCACGGCGGTGAGCAGCATGCTCGCGGCCTGCGGCGTGGGCTATGGCGATCATGTGATTGTGCCGCCCTTCACCTTCGTGGCCACCATCGAGGCGGTGCTGCTCGCCGGCGCCATCCCCGTGTTCGCCGAGATCGACGAGACCCTCTGCCTCAGCGCCGAGGGCATCCGCAACGCGTGCACGTCGAAGACCAAGGCCGTGCTGCTGGTGCACATGTGCGGGGCCGCGGCCGACATCGACGGCATCCTCGCCGTGTGCAGGGAGAAGAACATCATGCTCATCGAGGACACCGCCCAGGCGCTCGGCGCCACCTACAAGGGCACCCACCTCGGCCTCTTCGGCAAAATGGGCAGCTTCAGCTTCGATTTCTTCAAGATCGCCACCTGCGGCGAGGGCGGCGTGATCATCAGCAACGACGAGCAGCTGCTGAAGACCGCCGAGTACATGAGCGACCACGGCCACAACCACGAGGGCGAGAACCGCGGCATGGAGAAGCACCCCATCATGGGCACCAACTTCCGCATCGGCGAGATCAACGCGGCAATCGGTCTGGCGCAGAGCCGCAAGCTGCCGATGATGGTCGCGAAGCAGCGTGCGCACAAGGCCATCATCCAGGAACGCCTCGGCAAGATCCCCGGCCTGGCCTTCCGCAAGCAGTGCGACGATGCCGGTGACAGCGCCACTTTCTTCCACCTGCTTCTTCCCAGCGCCGACGCGGCCTTCGCGCTGCACAAGGAGCTGGGTGCGCAGGGAATCGGCACCATGTACTGGTTCAACAACATGTACCACTACATCAAGCAGTGGGACCACATCAAGCACCTGCGCATGCCCTACAGGCTGGTGGCGCACGAGCTCGGCCTGCCGCAGGACCTCAAGACGATGACCTTCTCGAAGAGCGATGCGGTGATCAGCCGCTTGGTGAGCTTCAACATCCGTGTGACGTGGACGGAGGAGGAACTCGATGGGTTCCATATCAAGGTGGAGGAGGCGGTGAAGAGGGTGATGGACGGGATGGTGGTGTGAACCCTGACGCATTCAGCGCGCCATGAGCTCCGTGGCACGTCGTGCCACACGGATGCCGATGGCCACGCCCATGCCGCCCAAGCGCACGGCCACGCCCAATCGGTCGCTGAGCCGCTCCACAAGCGGTGATTTGGATCCAGATCCGAAGGCCATCGTGCCGCTCCAGCGCCGGGTGATGGTGAAGGGCGTGCCGGGGATGATCGTCTCGCGCAGCAGCTGTTCCAAGGCTTCCTGGATGAGGGGCGTTGTCCCCTCCTCGGCCGTGCGCTCGCTGGCGAAATCGAGGTTACGGCCGCCGCCTAGCAGCACGCCGCCTTCGCAGTCCCGGAAGTAGTAGAAGCCCTCATCAAGGTGGAAGGTGCCCTTCAGCCGCAGCCCTTGCAGCGGTGCGGTGAGTAGCACCTGGCCCCGTGCCGGCACCACATCGAGGTGCGGGAGCAGCTGCGGTGTGAAGCCATTGGTGGCCACCAGCACCTGTTCAGAGGCCAGCGCTGAGCCATCCGATAGGCGAAGGAGCACCTCCGCCGTGCTCTCTTCGAAGGCTACCACGCCTGCATTCGTGCGCACAAGGATGCCGGCTTCCGCGACGCGCGCCAGCAAGGCGCGAATGAGGCGACCGCTGTCCAGGGCACCTTCCAGGTCCGTGCGCGCAAGGTGCGCGACGCCTGCCAGGCCGAGGTCGCCTACCCGCTCATCCGCCCAATGGAACGCCGTTCGACCGAGGACGGGCCAGAGCGCCCGGTTCAGCCCATCGAACCCTTCGGCTACCTGCGGGTACAGCGGGTCATCCGCACGATAGAGCTCATGCCCGCCGCTGGCCTCGAAACCGATCCTGTCATCGCCGAGTTCGCTCCGCAGCTCCTGCAGCCCGCGCCAGCGCTCCTCCACCCGGCCAAGTGCCGCATCCAGGCCCTCCTGGCGGATGTCGGCCAGCAGTTCACTGGGGCTCCCGAAGCAGGCGAAGCCCGCGTTCCGCACGGTGGCGCCAGCGGGGAATGCGCCCCGTTCCAGCACCACCACGTTGTGCCGGGGGAACCGCCGCTGGTGGAACAGGGCCGCGAAGAGCCCGACGATGCCGCCCCCCACCACGGTGAAGTCGGGGCGGGGGTGGAATGCGCGCGATTCCCAGATGCTCGGCATGCCCATGGCCCGTTTCGGGTGGGCCAAAGATGTCCTAAATTGCGGCGTTCGAGATTCGACCAGCAAACCGTTCCGGCCTTGAGCACCAGTTCGTTGCAACGCGCTCGGCGCTGCCTCTTGGCAGTCGCTGCCTCGCTTTTCCTTGCATTCGCGGCTTCCGCGCAGGTGGACGTGGTGGTGGTGTTCGGCACGGTGAAGGACATGACCACCGCCAAGAAGCTGGACGGGGTCACCATCACCGTCTACAAGAACGGGGCGAAGCTGGTGGATGTACCCACCAACGCCAGCGGCAAGTACGAGGTGAACCTCGATTACGGCTCCGATTACAAGGTCATGTGCTCCAAAGCGGGCTACGTGAGCAAGAACATCGCCATCGATACGCGCAATATCCCGGAGGAAGAGCGGCAGGGGGGCCATGGCATGAACATCGACTTCACCATGCTCGCGGAGATACCGGGGGTGGACTTCTCCATCCTGCAGGAGCCATTCGGCAAGGCGAAGTACGTGGGCGCCACCGGCAATTTCGAGTGGGACATGGATTACACCAACCGCATGCGCGATGCCCAGGCCCGCCTGCTGAAGGAGTATGACGAACGGAAGAAGCGCGAGGCCAATGCGGAGGCCGAGTTCGCGAAGCTCATGACCCAGGGCAACGCGGCCATGACGGCCTCGGACTTCAAGAAGGCCGTGGAGAGCTTTACCGAGGCCCTCACGCTGAAGCCGAACGAGCCGGTGGCCACGGCCAAGCTCAGTGATGCACGCATGCGGCTGGAGGCTGCGGATGCTGATAAGAAGCAGGGCGAGGAGTACGCCGCCCTGATCAAGGAGGCCGACGGGCTCTTCGGCAAGAAGAGCTATGAGGCGGCGCGGGCCAAGTATGAGGCCGCGAGCGACATCAAGGATGCCGAAGCCTACCCCAAGCAGAAGGTGAAGGAGATCGACGGCATTTTGGCCGAACTGGCGAAGAAGGCCGAAGAGGAGCGCAAGGCCAAGGAACTGCAGGAGAAGTACCAGGCAGCCATTGCCGCTGCCGATGCGGCGTTCAAGGCCGAGAACTGGGACCAGGCCACGGCCAAGTACACCGAGGCCGGCACCCTCAAGCCTGAAGAGCGCTACCCGAAGGACCAGATCGCACTGATCGCCACCAAGAAGGCCGAGGCCGCCAAGAAGGCCGAGGAGGAGCGCCTCGCGAAGGAGCTTAAGGCGAAGTACGATGCGGCCATCGCCGCGGGCGATGCGGCCTTCAAGGCCAGCAGCTGGGACATCGCCACCGCGAAGTACACGGAGGCATCGGGGCTGAAGCCCGAGGAGAAGTACCCGAAGGACCAGCTCGCAGCTATCGCGGCCAGGAAGGACGAGGAGCGGAAGAAGGCTGAGGAGGAGCGCTTGGCCAAGGAGCTCCAGCAAAAGTACCAGGCTGCCATCGCGGCCGCCGACCTCGCCTTCAATGCGGCGCGCTACGACGAGGCAGAGGCCAAATACAACGAGGCCGTGGGCCTGAAGCCGCAGGAGAAATACCCCAAGGACCAGCTGGCTGCCATCGGGAAGAAGCGCGAAGAGTTGGCGCAGAAGGCCGAGGAGGAGCGGAAAGCCAAGGAACTCGATGACCGCTACAAGGCGCTGCTAGCGGAGGCCATGCAGGCCTTCACCGGCGACCGCTACGATGATGCCATCGCCAAGTACACTGAGGCTTCCGGTCTGAAGCCGATGGAGCAGTATCCCAAGGACCAGATCGCCCTCATCAACAGGAAGAAGGAGGAGCTGGCGAAGAAGGCCGAGGAGGAGCGCAAGGCCAAGGAACTGCAGGAGAAGTACGATGCCGCCATCGCGGCAGCCGACGCCGCGCTGGGCGGGGAGCAATGGGACGCTGCCGTGGCCAAGTACACGGAAGCCGCCGTGCTGAAGCCCGCGGAGAAATACCCGAAGGACCAATTGGCCGTGGTGGCGAAGCGGAAGGGCGAAGCGGAGGAGCGGAAGCGCCTGGAGGAATTGCAGGCGAAGTATGATGCGGCGATCGGAGCGGGGGATGCCGCTTTCGGGAAGGAGGACTACGCGGGCGCCAAGGCCAAGTTCCAAGAGGCTATTGGCCTTAAGCCCGCCGAGCGCTACCCGAAGGACCGCATCGCGGAGGCGGAGGCGCGGCTGGCGGAGATCGCCAAGCGCGAGGAGGACGAGCGCAAGGCCCGTGAGCGCGATGCGAAGTATGCCGAGCTCATCGCCCGCGCGGACAAGGCCTATGATTCGGATAAGCTGTCCCCAGCGCTCGTGGACTACAAGGAAGCTGCCTCATTGAAGCCCGATGAGGGGCACCCGCGAGCGCGCATCGCTGACATCGAGTCGAAGCTGGATGCGGCAGCGCGGGCGAAAGCGGAGGAAGAGCGCATGGCGCGGGAGAGGGCCGATCGCGATAAGCGGTATGCCGACCTCATCACTGCGGCGGATCGCGATTTCGCCGCGAAGAAGTACGAGTCAGCGCGAAGCGCCTACTCAGAGGCCCTTGGCGTGAAACCGGAGGAGGCCCATCCTCAATCCCGTCTGGCGGAGATCGAGCGGATCCTGGCCGAGCTGGCGAAGAAGGAAGCGGCGGATCGGGAAGCGGCCGAACGCGACGCGGCGGAGCGCGCCCGCAAGGCCGAGGCGGACCGCTTGGCGGCGGAGCTGGCGGCCGCGGAAAAGGCACGCTTGGCTGAAGAGGACCGCCAGCGGAGGGCAGCGGCGGAAGAGGAGGAGCGTCGTTACCGCGATGCCGTCGCCCAGGGCGATCTCGCCTATGGGCAGGAGAATTACGAGAGGGCCCGATCGAAGTATACGGAGGCCTTGGGCATCAGACCCGCCGAGCAGTACCCGAAGGACAGGCTGGCGGCCATCGATGCGGAGATCGCCCGGCGCGACCAGAGCCGAAGCGAGGCGGAGCGATTGGCGGAGCAGCGCCGGCAGGAGGAGGAGGAGCGCAAGCGACGTGAGGCAGAGGAGCTGGAGCGCGCCCGACTGGCGGCGGACGCGGAGCGGCAAAGGCTCGAGGCCGAGCGCAAAGCCCAGGAGGACGCGGAGGCCGAGGCCCGCCGGCTCGCTGCTGAGCGCGATCGGGCCGAGCGGGAGGGCGCCAAGGCCCTGGAGGAGCGCTACCGCAGCGCCATCGTGAGCGCCGATGAAGCCTTGGCAGCGAAGGAGTACGAGCGGGCCCGGGGCCTCTACGCCCAAGCCAGCGACCTGAAGCCTGAGGAGTCCTACCCCTTGGCCAAGATCGACCAGATCGACAAGCTGCTAGCCGAGCAGGAGCGCCTGCGCCGCGAGGCGGAGCTCGCCGCGGCCAAGGCCCGTGAGGCGGAGCCGATCAAGCGCTCGGCGGGCGGATCGACCATCGACCGGAGCAATGAGCAGCAAGCCGAGGAGTTCATGCGCAAGGCACGCGAGCGTGAGGAACTCGAGAAATGGGAGCGCATCAAGAAGCTGCGCAGCGACCTCGATGCTGAGGAGAGCGCGCTGGCCAACGCATCGGCGGAGCGGCGCAGCGGCGCCATCTCGGACAAGCAGCGCCTCCAGGAGAGCAGCGCGGGACTCTACCGGGGCGACGAGACGCGCCGGCAGCTTTCAGCGGAGGAGCTTCAGGCACTGAAGGACCGCGTCGCTGAGAGCGAGGCGGAGCGCCGCGAACGCTCGTCACAGGCGAGCACGCAGCAGTATGAGCTCAAGCGGGTGACCCAGGACAAGGTGGCCGAGCGCCAAGTGCAGCTCGCCGAGCGCCAGGCTTCCGCCACAGGGCAGGTGGTGCAGGAGGCCGAGCAGGTGCACGCCTCGGAGGCGCGGCGCATGGAGCGGTCGGCGGAGCGCTCGCTCGCCGAGCGCTCGCAGGTGGAGCGCGTGATCGACCAGGAGGCGCAGCGCCAGGGTCGCGGGGCGGCACTGAACGAGGAGCGGCTCCGCGCCATCGAGGACCAGAAGCGCGCCACCCTTGCACGGGAGATGGGCTATGCCCGGAACAGCGAAGCCGCCCGGGCGCGCACCAAGGAGCTGCTGGACGCCACACCGGTGGATCAGCCGCGCGACTTCGCGCTCTACAACCGCAACAAGCTCGCGCAGGAGTATCCCCCCGGAGTAACCGAGGAGAGCTATACCGAGGGCAATAAGGTGATCATCCGCCGCGTGGTGGTGAACGGCAACAAGGCCGATGAGTACAGCAAGGTGATCGCGAAGTGGGGGGTGTTCTACTTCAAGAACGGCCAGAGCATCACCGAGGCCATCTGGACACGGGAGACCGAGGGCTGATGAGCACCATCGCGATCGAGACCGCCCAGAACGTGGTCGTGCATCACGAGGTGGCCAGCCTCGGCGACCGCATCGTGGCCTGGATCATCGATCGACTGGTGCTGGCCGCTTGGATCATCCTGTGGGTGCTGCTGTTCTTCATCGCCGAGCCGGACGATGACGTGGCCATGGTGGTGATGGCGGTGGTGCTGGCGCTGCCGTATTTCTTCTACCATCTGGCCTGCGAACTGCTGATGGATGGCAAGAGCATCGGCAAGGCGGCCATGAAGGTGAAGGTGGCGCGCAAGGATGGCGGGCAGCCCACCCTGGGCCAGTATCTGCTGCGCTGGCTCATCCGTCCGCTGGACCAATTCTATGGCCTGGGCCTGGTGGTGGTGCTCATCAATGGGAAGGGCCAGCGGTTGGGCGACCTGGCCGCCGGTACCACGGTGATCACCCTGAAGCAGCGCACCAAGCTCAAGGATACGCTGCTGGCTGAGGTGCATGATGAGCACCGGGTGCGGTTCCCCGAGGCCGTCCGGCTGACCGATGCCCAGGCTGCCATGATCAAGGAGGTGCTGGGCAGCACCTCGGTCACCAACCGATGGACGTTGATGGAGGAGATGGCCGGCAAGGTGCGCGCGGCCACCGGTATCAGCGGAGACGGGCTTCGCGCGATGGAGTTCCTCCAGCAGGTGCTGAAGGATTATGTACACCTTACCGGCCAGCAGGGCGCCGGAAGCGGGCATTTCAAGGGGGAGCGGGTCACCACCCCGTGACGAATAGCCGCCGGGCGCCGTTGATGCCGCACCGCTGGTACTGATGGTAGGCCGCGGCTGCGCGTTCGCGGATCGATTCCGGCCGCTCGCGCAGCACCCAGCCGTCCAAGGCTGCTTTGAGGGTATACGCTTCAGGGGCCATGAGGCCGGTGGTCCAGAGCAGCGGCTCCGCTCCGGTGGGCTTCAGGTGCTGCGCGAAGAAGCGCTGGCTCAGGCAAGCGAGGATGATGGCCTCGCGGTGGTTGCCGGGCCTGCCAGGGAAGGACGCATCCAGTGCGAAGTCCATGAGCCCATCGTGGCCGATGTAGGCGAGCAGGTCCGCTCCCCCGCCAGCGCTGAGCGATGCGCCACCCGCGGCGATCATGCGTTCGCCGGTGCCGCTGGCATAGCGCAGCAGGTCCTCCGTGGCGAGCCGGATGGCCTGGCCGTCATAGGCTTCGGCGATCAGGTATACGGCGCTGTCGCGGTGCTTCCATACGGCGCGGTCAAGGATGTGCGGCTCCAGTGCAGGCGGGCAGGCCACGCGCTTCCATTCCCCGGATCGGTCGAAGTGCGTCCGCACGCCATACCCGGCGCCCCAGTAAAGGTTGGTGCCCGGCTTCTGGCCGTTGCCGATGCCATGGGGTACCTTCACGATGCCTTGGTACTGGTTGTCGCAGAGCGCCACCAGCACATGCACCGTTCGAACGCGCTGCGCTACGGTGGGGGTGGGCAGCAACAATAGGACGACGAGGGGGATGATGCCGCGCATGACCGGTGAATGCGCCCGGGCGCGAGGGGTAACGCCCGCCCGTTCCTGGGCGGGAGGGGTGATGCGGCACTGGGGCGGATGCCGTGCGTCGGATCAGCGCAGGTCGTTCACCTCCACGCCTGGATACTTGCTCTTGTCGAACACGAAAAGGGCATCGGAAAGCTCGGGATTCGCGGTGAAGCGCTTCATGGTGTAGGTCACCACGTTGCCGTCCTTGTAGAGGACCTGCACGCTCCGCGGCTCGCCCTTGGCCTTGTCAACGGTCAGCACCACGGTGTGGAAGGGCTTCTTGGCGGGGTCGAGGGGGAAGAGCTTCACCACCTGGGTCATGACGCCTGCCGCATCCGCCTTCTCCTCCACGAACTGGCTCTTGAACCCTTTCTCGTACTGGGTGAAGATGCGGCTGGGGTCGAGCTCCTGGTCCATTTCAGAGGGATCGTTCAGCGTCACCTCATTCGTCTCCTTGCTGTAGGTGTGCAGCGTGGTGCCATCGTTGATGACGGTATTCTTGTCCAGCACCAGCCGGAATCGCTTGCCCTTCACCTTCATGCTGCCCTCCTGCTTCACGTCCAGCTTGTCCTTGGCGCTCTGCAGGCGGCTCGTGAAGTCGGCCTCGAAACTGGTCCATGTTCTCGCCTGGGCCATCAGCTTGTCCACGATGGCTTTGGACTTGGGATCGTCCTGGGCGCGGAGGGAGGGGAGCGCAGCGAGCAGGGCGACGGTGAAGAGCAGGGCGTTCTTGAGCATGGGGCAAAGTTATCCGGGCGGCCGCAGGTCAAAGGCCGTGCCAACGATCCGGCGGCAACCGCTCAACGGCCCTTGTTCCAGTTGGGATGCTTCTTCATCACCTCGCGCACCTTCTTGCCCTTGAGCATGGTGCCTTGGCATTTGGGCGAACCGCACCTGCACGCCCAGGTGCGGAGCAGCTTGGGCGTATAGGGGACCTCGAAGGCGAAGCCGTAGTCGTAGGTGATCTCCTCGCCGGGCTTGATGGCCCGCAGGGCCTCGATGAAGACGCGGTCCTTGCGCGGATCGGGCCGCTGCTTGTTCTCGCTGTGTACGAAAGCGACGGCGTTGGGCTCGCAGCTGGTGTTGATCCAGCGCGCCACGTTGCCCTGCCGGTTGGCATCGAGCACGTACTTCTTGTTGAGCGTGAAGAGGAAGGTGTGCCCCGAGTCCACATCGCCATGGTATTGCTCGTCGGCTTCCTCGTGCGTGATGAGCTTGCCGACGTATTCGACGATGCGCTCGCCTTTTCGGATGGGCGCTATGGCGAATACCCCGTTGCCGTGGATCTTGGAGCGGCGACGGGCGATCTTCAGGGGCTTGGCGGTCTTGTTCATGCAGGGCCCCGGTGCGAAGGGGCGCGCAAAGAAAGGGGTTGCGCCTCACAACTGCCCGCGGGCCTTGATCTCGAGGTAGCGGTTGATGACGCTGACGGTGAGGTCTTGCGGGCGGCAGAGGATCGCGGGCAGCCCGTGCCGCTCCAGTTCGCGCGCGATGAGGCGCTTCTCGCTCACCATGCGCTCCATGATGGTGCGCACGTACAGCTGCTCGGTGTCCGCTGGCCGTGACCTGATGTCGGCCTCCAGTTCCGTGTTGAGGAAGAAGATGGGCACCACCAGGTGCTGCCGGGACAGGCGCTGCAGGTAGGGCAGCTGGCGCTGCATGGCCTGGGTGCTCTCGTAGTTGGTGAAGAGGAGGAGCAGGCTGCGCTGGTGGAGCCCCCGCCGGAGACCCAGGTAGAGCGCTTCGAAGTCGGTCTCGCGGTGGTCTGTCCGCTGCCCGTAGAGCGCCTGCATGATCGCCTGCATGTGGCCGCGCTGCCTGCCGGGCGGTACCGAATCGTGCGGCTTGTCGCTGAAGGTGATGAGGCCCGCGCGATCCTCCTTGCGCATGGCGATGCTGCTGATCACGAGCGCCGCATTGATGGCGTAGTCGAGCAGGCTCAGGCCATCGAAGGGCATCTTCATCACGCGCCCGATATCGATGAGCGAGACCACCTGCTGCGCCTTCTCGTCCTGGAACTGGTTCACCATGATCCTTCCGCGGCGGGCCGTGGCCTTCCAGTTCAGCGTGCGCCTATCGTCGCCGGGCACGTAGTCCTTGATGCGCTCGAATTCGCTCTGGTGCGCGATACGGCGGATGCGCTTCACCCCCGCGAGGGTGAGCCGGTTGCTGATGGCGAGCAGTTCGTAACGGCGCAGCTGCAGGTAGCTCGGGTACACGGCCACTTCCTTCTCCGCATCGAGGCGGAAGCGGCGCTCCACCAGCCCGATGGGGCTGCTCACCAGGGCATTGATGGCGCCGTAGCGATAGACCCCGCGCGCCAACGGCCGCACCTGGTAGCCGAATTCGCGGACGCCCCATGGATCGATGGCGCCGCTGAAGGCCAGGTCGCGCTTCTGGAACTGATGCGGGAGCTCGTCGAGCACACGCAGGCGCATGGCGATGCCGTAGCCGCTCCGGATGCGGATGGTGACGGGGTTGGTGTCGCCATTGCTCCAGCGTTCCATGGTGATCCGGGAGGCCGTGAGGCCTGAACGGCGGCCGTAGAGCAGGATGAGGTCGGCTAGCGCTGCCGCTGCGAAGCCGAGCAGCGCCAGGCGCATGAACACGAAGAGGGGAGGCCACATCCAGGCGAGCACGAACCCGCACACCAGGGCCCAGCCCACCACGAAGGTGCGGCGCGTGAGGAAGACCGTGCCCGCGATGCGCCTCATCTACCGCGGCACTTCGATCTGGCGCACGAGGAGCTGGATCACCTGATCGGGCGATAGGCCCTCCATCTCACGCTCGGGGGTGAGCTGAATGCGGTGCCGCAGCACATGGGGGGCGATCGCCTGTACATCCTCGGGCGTAACGAAGTCGCGTCCCATGATGGCCGCATTGGCCCGGGCACCGGTGAGGATGGCCAGCGAGGCGCGCGGTGATGCGCCCAGCATGAGGGCCCCGTCGTGCCGGGTGCGATCCACGATGGCCGCGATGTACCGGATCAGCTTCTCCTCGCAGCGCACCTGACGAACGAGGCCCCGGGCGCGCTCCAGCTCCTCGGGTCCGATCACGGGTTGGATGGCATCGGCGCTCAGCAGCTCGCGCCCCTGCTGTGCGCGCAGAAGGATGGCCACCTCCTCCTCGATGCTCGGGTAGTCCACGGTGAGCTTGAAGAAGAAGCGGTCGAGCTGGGCTTCGGGAAGGCGGTAGGTCCCCTCTTGCTCGATCGGGTTCTGCGTGGCCACGATCATGAAGGGCGGTGCCAGCGGGTAGGTGCGGCCGTCCACCGTCACCTGTCGCTCCTCCATGGCCTCGAAGAGGGCGCTCTGCGTCTTGGCGGGAGCGCGATTGATCTCATCAACCAGCACGATGTTGCTGAAGATGGGCCCGGGCCTGAACTCGAATGCCGTGGTGCGCGGATCGAACACGCTGGTGCCGATCAGGTCGCTGGGCATGAGGTCGGGCGTGAATTGCACGCGGGAGAATCCCGTGCGCACGCAGCGGGCCAGCAGCTTGGCGGTGAGCGTCTTGGCCAGGCCCGGGGCCCCTTCGATGAGCACGTGGCCGTCGCTGAGCAGCGCGATGAGCAGCAGGTCGATGGTGCTTTCCTGGCCCACGATCACGCGTCGCACTTCGCTGCGCAGGCGCTCAACGGCCTGTTGCAGCTCGGTGAGCGGAATGGCGGGGCTGAAGCCGGCCTCGGCGGGTGCTGCGGGCGCGGGCAGTTCGGGATGAATGTCCTCGGTCATGGTCTCATGGGATGAGTTGGCGGAAGTCGTGCAGTTCGTTGCTGAGGCGGAGCAGGTCATCCTCGCTGATCCGCGCGGCCTGTTCGCGCCGGGCGATGGCGGTGAGCCGCTGCATCACCTGCTCGGGAGGGAGTCCGGTCTTGGCGGCCAGGTGACGTGCGGTGCCCTCATCGTAGGCGAAGGCGCGCAGGTAGGTGCGGGCGCGCACCTCCTCCTTGAAATGGCCGATCATCTTGCGTGCCAGGTCCGCGTGATCGCCCCGGTGCCAGTAGAGGCGCCCGATGGTCTCCGCGAGCTCCCGGCTGGCATTGCGCAACGGGGTGATGACGGGTATGGCGCGTTGCTGCCGCCGCACGTGCACGAGGATGAAGAGGGCGAGCAGGGCCTGCGCGAGGAACCAGGCCCACCGCAGGGCAGGCTCCTTCAGCACGAACCGGGCTATGGAGCTGCTCTCGGCCCGGCCGCTTTTGCTGTACTCGTCCCACAGCAGCCGGCGGGGTGGCAGCAGGCTCAGCACACCGGCGGCGAACGCGGCGTTGCGGTCCTTGAGCAGGTTGTAGTTGGTGAGCGCGAGCGGGGCGCTGCACAGCACGAACCGGCCGTCGCCCCAGGCCATGTGCAGAAGCACGGGCCGCGAGGCGCCGTCCACGGCCATGACGCGTGTTCGGCTGGTGTCGTAACGCGTGAAATGGGCTCCGGTGAATCCCCGTGAGAAGCGGAAGACCCCAGGGGCCAATCGCGGCTTGCCGATGAACCGGATGTCGCTGGTGTCCTCCTGCATCGAGTGGTCGCGGGCCATGCCCAGCCGCAGCGTGTCCGCCAGTGAACCGGTGATGGCATCAGCGGCGATGAGGACGTGGTCGCCCATGGCCACCAGGTCGAGGAGCTGATCCGCGGCCAGCGCATCGATGTGCAGGCGGTCGTTGAGGAGGACCAGGTTCACGCTGCCATCGTCCGCATCGCCCATGAGCCGGTGCTGGGTGAACTGGACGAGAGGCTCATTCACCGTGCGCACCTCGGGGAAGAGGTCGCGCAGCCGGTCGTGCAGCAGCCTTGCCCCATAGGGCGATCGGTGCTGGCGGGAGAACGTGGGCGTCCAGTCCACGGGCTTGGGTGCCATGGCCTCCAGGATGGCCAATGCGAGGATGAGCAGGCCCAGGCCGAGTAGGAGTCGCTTCTCGAAGGCGTTCATCGGTCTGCTGCCCGTTCGAATTGGAGGAAGGGCCGGCGGATGGTCTCGTAGCGCGCCCTGTCAACCTCGGCATGCCCGTACCATACCCATTGGAAGACCAGCGCGGCCTGCGCGAATCGCGCACGCAGACCGGGGTCCTTGATCTGGGCCATGTAGTCGCGGTCGGTGCGGTCGGGGCTCCAGGTGAGCACGCCTTGGTCCACCAAGGCACGCAGCACCAGCAGGTAATGCAGCCGTATGGCACGCCGGAGGTCCCCGTCGGATTCCGCTTCGGCGATGAGGGTGCGGATGTCCATGCTGCGGATATCCTCATCCACCGCGATGACCTCACCTGCGCTGCGCGGCGCCCCATGGAACACGGCCCGCAGGCCATTGCGCCGCAGGATGATCACCGCGGCCACCAGGATGGCCAGGGCCAGGATGTAGAGCAGGTGCTCTGCGACGAAGCTCCCGGCGCGCGTTCCGAGGAACTCGCGCAGCAGGTGGAAGAGCCAGTCCTTGAAGCGCTCCCAGAAGGTGGGCGTGCGGCGCAGGTCACGGTCGTACTGCAAGGCGGGATCGGCCCTAAGGCGCTCGATCTCCTTCGCATCGAAGGGCCTCAGCTCCGGGGGCTCCAGCGGTGGAGCGGCCTGCCGCGTGCCCTGGGCGCCCTCCGCCGCTCCACGGGTAGGCTGCGCCACGGCCATGGTGCCGGTGAGCAGCAGCCACAACAGGAGCAGGGCCTGGCCGCGCATCCGTCGCTCAGGCCTGGTCGAAGCCTGCGATGCGCTCCTTCAGGCCATGGCCTTCGGTCTCCTCCACGCGGCTGAAGTACTTCAATGCCATGGCCACGGCCACGATGGGGTAGGTCACCATCTGCACGCACCACTGCACAGCCGTGCTCACGGAATTGAAGATGCCCATCCACTCGGGCAGCGCCATGGGGCCGTTCCCGGAAGCGGCCTCGAGCCCCGTATTGATCCCGATAACCATGCCCGCGATGGTGAAGGGAAGCACAACGATATAGTCCAGCATCCATTTGAGCAGGGTAGCCACGATCACCAGGCCCAGCGTGGGCCAGAAGTCACCGGTCACGAGCTGGTTCGACCGGCTCAGTGCACCGCTCCCGCCCGTGCGCTCGATCGCGTGCGCGGCGAGCGCCAGGGAGAGCACGGCCGCCGGATACATGGCGGGCAGGATGCAGAGCATGAAGCCCAGGCCCACGAGCAGGCCCGAGAGGAAACTGGCACCGAAATAGGGGCCCATCTGGCCGAGCCCGCGCTTCACCAGGTCGCCGGTGCCGAGCAGGTGGTGCTCGCCCTGGTGATAGGCCCTGATGTACTCGTGCACCATGGAGACCACCATCATCCACGCCACGAAGAGGATGATCATGCCCGGCACGAGCCCCGCCATGCTCGACCCCAGCAGCGAGAACACCCGGCCCGGGTCGTCGCCAGGCTCCATCTGCAGCTGCTGCAGGCCGGCCATGGCCCCGCCTGAGAGGAATCCTCCTACCAGACCGGCAGGCAGGCCCACCACGCCGATGGCCCGGAACAGCGGTTTCCAGTTCTGGCGGAGGAAGGTGAAGGTCGCGTTGAAGATCTGCCCGAAGTCACGCACCTGGCGCAACTGGACCGGCTCGGCGGCGTTCTGCATGGTAGGGGAGGATGATGAAGTAATGGATGACCCAGGCCAGTGATGCCAGGATGATGGTGATGGCCACCCAAGGCCGCAAGGTGAGGGCATGCCGGGTGACGAAGCTCTCCAGGAAGCCGGCCGCGATGAAGACGGGAAGCAGTCCCATCACCACCTTGAGCCCTGTACGTGCGCCTCGGCGCAGGCTTTCGCCCCGCGTGTAGGTGCCCGGGAACAGCCAGCTGTTGCCGAGCGTAAGGCCCGCTCCGCCCGCAACGACTATGGCCGAGATCTCGAGCGTGCCGTGCACCCAGATGGTGAGCACGCTCTCCGCAAGCACGCCCTGCTCATGGAAGAAGTACTGGAAGGAGCCCAGCATGACGCCATTGTACAGCAGCACCAGCACGGTCCCGAAGCTGGCCAACAGGCCGGCCACGAAGGCAACGAATGAGACCCGGATGTTGTTGGTGGTGATGTGCAGGAACATGCCGCCTTCCTCCATGCTCTCATACACGCCCATGGGCCGCCCCTGCTTGATGTTGTCCAGGGTCATGTCCACATAGTCATCCCCCAGGATGAGCCGGACGAAGGTGTCGTCATGCGCGGCGCTCACTGCGCCGATGAGCACCGCCACGGCGAAAATGGCAAAGGAAAGTGCCAGGTTGCGCCGCGCCTCGGCCAGGGCCTGCGGCACCTCCCGGGCCCAGAAGGAGATGAATCGGCCGCGCGGTGTGCGCTTGTTGCGGTAGATGTGCTGGTGGAGCCGCACGGCCAGTCCGTTCAGGTAGCTCACCACCGCGCTCTTGGGGTAGAAGGTGCGGGCGTAGCTCAGGTCGTCCGTCAGCTGGATGTAGAGGTCGCTCGCCTCGTCGCCGCTGAGCTGTCCCAGCCCGGCGATGGACTGCTCCAGCCGTTGCCACTTCGCCTGGTTCCGCTTGATGAAGGCTGCTTCGCGCATGGGGACTGCAGCGCGAACATAAGGCCCCGCCCCGTGCTCCGTATGACCGCTCATCCTCGGTCACGGCGCTTCAGCAAGAAGCCCCCGCGCCGATGCGCGAGGGCTTCTTGCCAGGTCCGGACGCCTCAGTGCGCCACCGGCACGTTGCGGCGGAGCAGCACGGTGCCATCGGGGCCGAGGAGCCGCACGGTATAGAGGCCCGCAGGAAGCTCCTGCGTGTCCAAGGCGATTGAGCCGCTGTTGAGCGGTGCGGCGGCGCGCACGCGACGCCCTTGCGCATCCAGCAGCTCCGCCGCTGCGCCAGGCGCCCTGATGCCGTCCACCCAGATCACCGCGTCGGCCGGGATCGGACGTACCGTCGCCCCGGACGCATCACCCTCGGCAAGTCCGGTGGTGGTGATCTCGATGATGTTGGAGAAGATCTGGCAGCCGGTCTCCGTATTGGCCAGCACGCGGTAGTCGCCGTTCTCCGTCGGGGTGTAGCTCTGGCCTACGGCGCCGGGGATGGCCGTGCCATTGAGGTACCATTGATACCCGAGCGCGGCCGTGGAGACAAGGCCGTTGCCATCCAGGGCGATGACCGGGGCCGGTGCGGGGCAAGCCTCCTTGATGCGGTAGAGGCGCCCATTGCTGTTGTTGCCGGCGAAGAGCTCGCCGCCGCTGTTCTCACCGATGCAGGAGAAGCCATAGAGGCCGCTGGCCAGGTGCTGGGTGCGCACCCAAGCGCCGAACTCATCGCGGCGCAGGCCATAGAACTGGCCTCCGCAGTAATCGGTGTAGATGTACCGCCCCTCGATGCGCCAGTAGGTGCCTCCGCGGTAGACCCTGCCCCCGATGACGGAGCACCAGCCCTGCTGGCTCTGGATATGGGAGGTGGCCGGTGTCACGTAGGCCGAGGCCGGCTGGCAGCCCCCGGTGTTGTACGTTGCGTTGGCTTCATAGCAGCGCCAGCCGAAGTTGGGGCCGCTGTTGTCGCCGGCGGGCCAGTAGCTCACCTCTTCCACGGCATTCTGACCCACGTCGCCGATCCAGAGATCGCCGGTCTCGGCATCGAAGCCCCAGCGCCAGGGATTGCGCAGCCCGCTCGCCCAGATCTCGGGCAGCACGCTGGTCTGGCCCACGAAGGGGTTGTCGGGCGGCACGGCCCAGCCGGTTTCGCCGCTCACGTCGATGCGGATCATCTTGCCGAGCGGGCTGCTCATGTTCTGCGCCAGGTTCTGCGGATCGCCGCCGCTGCCGCCATCGCCGAAGCCGATGTACAGGTATCCGTCAGGGCCGAATTCGATGTCGCCGCCATTATGGTTGGTGTAGGGCTGCGCTGCCGTGTAAAGGATCTCCTCGCTATCGGGATCGGCCACGTTGGGGTCGGCAGACACGGTGAACCGGGAGATGCGGCTGGTGCCGGACCCGCTGCCGTTGGTGTAGTACACATAGAACCTCCCATTGGTGGAATAGTCCGGGTCGAAGGCGAGACCGAGCAGGCCCTGCTCATTGCCGCTGCTGTTCACCCGGCTGGTGATGTTCAGGAAGGGCGTGGCCAGCAGGGTGTTGTCCGCATCGAGGATGCGGATGGTGCCGCCTTGGAGGGTGAGGAAGAGCCGGTCGTCACCGCAATGGCTGATGTCGGTGATGCGGGTGAGGCCTGTGGCCACCTGCTCCACTTGCAGGGTGATTGGCGTTTCCTGGCCCGTGGCCGATAGGCATAGGCCGAGGGCGCAGGCGGCGGGTATGGTTCGAAGGGTCATTCCTGGGAGGGTTTGCCCAAAACTACCCCAACCGCGGCTTCCGCTCCGCGGCGGCATCGACGAAAACCTAGTTTTGCCGCCTTTATCAACGGAGCGGATCGACATGGCCTTGCAGGACGAGATCGAGCGGCGGCGCACCTTCGCCATCATCAGCCACCCCGACGCCGGCAAGACCACGCTGACGGAGAAATTCCTGCTCTACGGCGGCGCCATCCAGACCGCCGGGGCGGTGAAGAGCAACAAGATCCGCCGGGGTGCGACCAGCGACTTCATGGAGATCGAGCGGCAGCGCGGCATCTCGGTGAGCACCTCGGTCATGACCTTCGAGTACGGCGGCAAGCTCATCAACCTGCTGGATACCCCCGGCCACCGCGACTTCGCCGAGGATACCTACCGGACCCTCACCGCGGTGGACAGCGTGGTGCTGGTGATCGACTGCGTGAAGGGCGTGGAAGCGCAGACCGAGCGTCTCATGGAGGTCTGCCGGATGAGGAGCACACCGGTCATCGTGTTCATCAACAAGCTGGATCTCGAAGGTCGTGACGCCTTCGACCTGCTGGACGAGCTGGAGGAGAAGCTCGCCATCAAGGTCCGCCCCATGAGCTGGCCCGTCGGCATCGGCGCCACCTTCCAGGGCGTGTACGACCTTTACAGCAAGGGCCTGCGGCTCTTCGATCCGGGGAAGACGAAGGTGGAGCAGAGCAGCATCCGGATCAGCGACCTGCAGGACCCCGAGCTCCAGCGGCAGCTGGGAGAAGATGCCGCCCGCCAGCTGCGCGAGGACATCGACCTCGTGGAGGGCGTGTACGATCCCCTGAGCACCGATGCTTACCGCGCAGGGCGCATCGCGCCGGTCTTCTTCGGCAGCGCCTTCAACAACTTCGGCGTGAAGGAGGTGCTCGACGCCTTCGTGGGGATCGCCCCGCCGCCGGGCCCGCGCCATACCGACCATGGGGAGGTGCAGCCCAACGATCCGAAGTTCAGCGGCTTCGTGTTCAAGATCCATGCGAACCTGGATCCCAACCACCGCGACCGCATCGCCTTCCTGCGCGTATGCTCCGGCCGGTTCCAGCGCAACACCTACTACAGGCATGTGCGGCTCGATAAGCAGCTGCGCTTCGCCACCCCCACCAATTTCCTCGCCGCCCAGAAGACCATCGTGGACGAGGCCTGGCCTGGTGACGTCATCGGGCTCTTCGACACGGGCAACTTCAAGATCGGCGACACCCTCACCGAGGGGGCCGGCTTCACCTTCCGCGGCATACCGGCCTTCAGCCCCGAGCTCTTCCGCGAGCTGGTGAACCTGGACCCCATGAAGACCAAGCAGCTGGACAAGGGCATCCGCCAGCTCACCGATGAGGGGGTGGCCCAGCTATTCACCCAGCAGCCCGGCAACAAGAAAGTGGTAGGCTGCGTCGGCGAGCTGCAGTTCGAGGTGATCGCCTATCGGCTGGAGCACGAGTACGGCGCCAAGTGCGCTTTCCAGCAGATCGCAGCGCACAAGGCCTGCTGGATGACCGCCACCGACCCCGCCGCGCTCGACCGGTTCATCCGGGTGAAGGCCCAGCAGATCGTACAGGACAAGGACGGCAACCCCGTGTTCATGGCGCCCAGCGCCTATATGCTCGACCTCGAGCGCCGCAACAATCCGGAGATCACCTTCCACACCACCAGTGAATTCAAGACGGAGACCGCTTGATCGGCCCCTGCGTCCGATCGCCGGCGCACGACGGCAAGCCCGTATTTGCAAGCCTTAACGACCGGGAGGCAACGGGCGCCTCGCGGCCGCGCGTCTCCGGCACGGAAATCGCCGGTCACGCCGGTCGCCCCGTCTACATTTGCCGCGCCTGACGAACAGCATGCCAACCATGATGCACAGAGCCTTCACCGCCCTCACGCTGCTCGCGCTCCTCTCCGCCCCGGCCGCATCGCAGAACACCGGTCCCAAGCGTGTGATCGAGGCGCAGGTGCTAGGGATGGCCAAAGGCGACACCGTCTATCTCGCGAACTATTACGGCAACAAGCTCTACTATGCGGATACAGCCATCGTGGATGCGAAGGCCACCGCGGTGTTCAAGAAGGAGAGCGGCTACGCGGCGGGCGTTTACGCGGTGGTGGTGCCCGGTCCGAAGTACTTCGAGCTGGTGGTGAACGAGCCCGTGATCAAAGTGAGCACGCGCAAAGAGGATCTGCTGCCGGCCCTGCAGGTGAAGCAGAGCCGGGAGAACGAACTCTTCATCGGTTATATCCGCTTCCTGAACGAGCGCCGCCTTGAGGGGGAAGCGCAGAAGGCCCGGCTCGATGCTGCCAAGGACGAAGCCACCCGCACCGAGGTGAAGGCCGCCATGGAGGATCTGGACAAGCGCGTGAAGCAGAACCAGCGCGACCTGGTTTCAGGCAACCCCGGCACCTTGGTGGCCTCCCTGGTGAAGATGAGCATGGCCGTGGAGCTTCCCGAGCCGCGCAAAGCTGACGGAAGCCTGGATAGCGCTGCCGCATACTACCAGTACCGCGAGCATTTCTGGGACAACTTCGACCTGACGGACGACCGAATCGTCCGCGTGCCGGTCTTCGGAAACAAGCTGGAGGAGTACCTCACGAAGGTCATAGCACAGGTGCCCGATACCATCAACCGCCTCGCCGATGCGCTCATCGCCAGGACCGGGAGCTCGAAGGAGACCTTCAAGTACATCGTCCACAACATCACGCACAAGTTCGAGACCAGCGAGATCATGGGCATGGATGCCGTGTTCGTCCACATGGCGCTGACCTACTACTGCCCCAAGCCGGGCCAGGCCTCCCGGGTGGATTGGATGGAGGCGGACAAGCTGGAGAAGCTCTGCGAACGCGCCCGGAAACAGGCGCCCCTCGTGCTGGGACGCAAGGCCCCCTACCTCTGCCTGACCGACAGCACCGAGGAGAAATGGATCAATTTCTACGACCTGAAGGAGGAGTTCGTGGTCATCATCTTCTGGGACCCGCACTGCGGCCATTGCAAGAAGGAACTGCCGGAGATCTACAAGGTGTACAAAGAGAGGCTGAAGCCCATGGGCGTGGAGGTGTATGCCGTGGCAAAGGCCGTGGATGAATCGCTGATGAAGGACTGGAAGAAGTTCATCCGGGAGAACACGCCCGACTGGGTGAACGTGGGCCTCACGAAGAATGTCTTCGAAGAGGCCAAGAAGGACCCGCGGAAGTTCATCCCGCGCCTCACCACCTTGGAGAGCCTCAACTACGCGGACACATACGATGTGTTCAGCACGCCGAAGCTCTTCGTGGTCGATGGCGATCGGCGATTCGTGGGCAAGAGCCTCACGGCCGACCAGATCGCCGATCTGGTGACCCGCCTGCGCGAGCGCAAGGCGAAGTAGGGGCGGGGCTTGAAGCGTATGGGGAGCCGGTTTACCTTGCCCGGGCCAAACCCCAGCCCATGCGCAAACCGCTACTCTGCATCCCGTTCCTGGTCCCTTTCCTGGCCAGCGCCCAGACCGTCCTCTTCAGCGAGGGCTTCGAATCGTCGCCCGCATTCGCCCTCAACACGCCCGATCTCGGATCGGTGAGCGGCGTCTCCAATGCCTGGGTGGTGAACAGCGTGTTCGCCGGAGGCAGCGGCGTGGCGGATTGCCTGGGCATTCCCTTGGATTTCACCATCCCGGCCACCCCGAGCCAGCCAGTGGGGATCGCTGTGCCGAACGGCGCGTATCTCCACACCGTGAGCCTGGTGGCGCAGCAGAATGGCATCCAATGCTGCTCCTTCGGCGCGGCCGACGGCTTCTGCACCGAGCCGGACAACATCTTCGCCCGCATGACCGGCGATGTGAGCACGCTCGGCCAATCCGAGGCATCGCTCCGCTTCTGGTGGCTCTGCCAGGGCGGCGCGCAGAACTATGGCGAGGTGCACTACAGCACAGATGGCGGCCTGACATGGACGCAGGTCACCAGCCCCATCAGCCAGTACCGCAACCAGCCCAACTGGGTGGAGCAGACCATCAGCCTGCCGGCCTTCGGCAACCAGGCCACCCTGCGGTTCGGCTTCCGCTTCCGCAACGCCACATCGCTCTTCGGCGCGGCTGACCCCGGCTTCGCCATCGACGATGTGCGCATCATCGCCAGCACCGCCGTTCCGGCCTCCGTGGCCACCGGCATCGTGCCGGTCTCAGCCTACTGCCAGGGTGCGCAGCTGTCCGTGCCGTACACGGCCACCGGTGCCTTCAATACGGGGAACGTCTTCACCGCGCAGCTCAGCGATGCGGCCGGCGGTTTCGCGGCGCCCATCGCCATCGGCACGGTATCCTCTACGGCATCGGGCACCATCGCCTGCACCATCCCGGCCCTTACGCCGCCGGGCACGGGATATCGCATCCGCGTGGTGGCGAGTGCCCCTGCGACCACGGGCAGCGATAACGGGGTCAACCTCACCATCAGCGCAGCGCCCTTCGCGGGAGCCGATGCGAGCATCACCCTATGCAAGAACACGGGCACCTACGCCCTTCTCGACTACCTGCCCGGTGCCTCGGCCTGCGGCGCATGGACGGGGCCCTTCGGCCAGCCCTTCAGCGGGCAGCTCAACACCTTCAGCGACCTGGGCGGCACCTATACCTACACCACGGACTGCCCTGGTGGCTGCCCGCAGGATGCCGCCACCCTTACCGTGAGCCTGCTCAACCCTGCCAATGCGGGTCAGGATGTGGCCGTCAGCCGCTGCTCCACCGACCCCGCTCCCTCGCTCCCCAGCTTCGTGCAGGGCGGTGACCTCACCGGGATCTTCTTCTACAATGGCCAGCCCACCAATGGGGCCATGCTCACCGCGCCGGGCACCTATGATCTCATCTATGTGGTCTATGGCTCGGGCCCATGCGCCAACGACACGGCCGACTTCACATTCACCGTGAATAGCGCGCCGAACGCCGGGCAGAGCACCACTTACACCATCTGCGCCAATGCGGCGCCGGTGCAGCTCATCACGCTGCTCACTGGTGCGCAGCCCGGTGGCAGCTGGACGGGGCCGTCCGGCATACCATTCAGCGGCATCCTGAACCCGGCGGTGAATGCATCGGGCCTGTACACCTACACCGTGGAGGGCGTGCCTCCCTGTGCGGATGCGCAGGCCTTCGTGGCCGTGGTGGTGGATCCTTGCGCGGGCCTTGAGGAGCAGCGCAATCGCTTCACCGGTGCGCGCTGGCTGGGGCAACAGGGCGCAGAGCACATCCTGGAGATGGGTGCTCCGGTGGCCGGGGTGCAGCTGGTGGATGCCTTGGGTCGCGTCGCGGTTACGGTGAACGGTCCCTTTGCTGCAGGCACGCACCGCATCGCATTGAACGGTCAGCCCACGGGAGTGTACTTCGTGCGTCCGACGGACGGTGCGGCATGGCCGGCTGTGCGCCTGGTGCATGAGGGACGGTGAGTCTGTGCAGAAGTTGTGCATAACCCCGCGTTCTTTCGTTTGCATTCCGGTGAGGTGAGGGGATACGTTCGTGTCACCCAAGTTCTTTGTCGCTCCGCCGCAGGGCGGAGAGCCGGAAGGTGAATGAGGGACGACGCAGGCAGCGCTACGGCGCTCCATACCTGGTAAGAGGTCACGCGAGCGTCCATCACGCGGCGCGCCAGCAGCGCCGGGAGCCGGCACGGCCGGGGCCGAACCGTAAGGGAAGGTCCATGGATGCGAAGGACAATGGGCATGCACCGGGGCCAAGGCCCTGTATGCATGGGAGCGGGGGGCGCCAAAGCGCTCCCCGCTTCGCGTTCAAGCCAGCCTTTCTTTCGCATCAGGCCAGCGTAACCATGCAGGCCTAATGCGCCAATGACCCTCCCTCGAGGCGGAGCGGTGCATGGTGCTGGATTCCTTGATGGACGCGGCTTTCCGCGCCATGAACACGATCGATCGTGGATAAGTGCGGCGTGCGGTCGCCAGCGTCCGGCAGGGTGCCCGGGTACTTTTGGGCTACACCGTTCCTTGAGCGAATGAAGAAGAAAGACCGGAAGATCTTCGTGCTCGACACCTCCGTGATCCTGCACGATCACTCAGCCATCACCAACTTCGACGAGCATGATGTGGCCATACCGATCCAGGTGCTCGAGGAACTCGACACCTTCAAGAAGGGCAACGATACGATCAACTACGAGGCGCGGGAGTTCATCCGACACCTCGACAGCATAGCGGAGCGCGATCTGCTCACCGATTGGATACCCCTCAACGGCCCCTCGCACGGGAAGCTGAAGGTGGTGGCCAAGCACGACCTCAACGGCGTGGATGCCACCAAGGTGTTCCAGGACGGCAAGAACGACCACCAGATCCTCAACGCCACCCTCACCCTGCAGCGGCAGAACAAGGACCGCAAGGTGGTGCTGGTGACCAAGGACGTGGCGCTGCGCCTGAAGGCCAAGAGCCTCAACATCCTCGCCGAGGACTACCTCACCGGCAAGGTGCGCAACGTGAACGATCAGCTCTACACGGGCCGGACGGTCATGGATGATTTCAGCGAAGGGCATATCGACGCGCTCTTCGAGCAGGGCACGCTGCCGGTGGAGGAGCTGCCCATCGAGAAGCCGAAGGGCAACCACTTCTTCATCCTCAAGCACAAGAAGAAGAGCATCCTGGCCAAGTACGACCCGCGCACCGCAACGGTCGACCGCGTGGAGAAGCGGAGCGTCTTCGGCATCGGGCCCAAGAATGCCGAGCAGGCCCTTGCCATGAGCGCGCTCCTCGATCCGGAGATCAAGCTGGTGACCCTGCAGGGCGCAGCCGGCACTGGCAAGACGCTGCTGGCCCTGGCCTGTGCGCTGGAGCAGCGCCGCGATTACCGCCAGATCTACGTGACACGCCCCGTGGTACCGCTGAGCAACAAGGACATCGGTTACCTGCCCGGCGACATCCAGAGCAAGCTGGACCCCTACATGCAGCCGCTCTGGGACAACCTGAAGCTGATCAAGGGCCAATTCGAGAAGCACGACAGCACGCCCAAGCGCATCGATGAGATGCTGGAGAACGAGAAGATCGCCATCGCACCGCTGGCCTACATCCGGGGCCGCAGCCTGGCGAACATCTTCTTCATCGTGGATGAGGCGCAGAACCTTACGCCCCTGGAGGTGAAGACCGTGATCAGCCGTGCGGGAGAAGGCACCAAGATCGTCTTCACCGGCGATGTGCACCAGATCGATTCGCCCTTCCTCGACAGCGAGAGCAACGGCCTCAGCTACCTCATCGACAAGGCCAAGGGCGATCCGCTCTTCGCGCACATCACGCTGGAGAAGGGCGAGCGCAGCCCGCTGGCCAACCTTGCCAACGAGCGCCTCTAGGCCAAGGCGGTAGCTTCGCTCGCATGAAGCTCTCCGCACTGCTCGGGAAGGCCCGCCATTCGTGGGCGCATCGCTGGCTGGCGAATGCCCTGCTGCCTTGGCTCATCCCCTTCAACAGGCCGCATGGGTTCAGGGTGGTGCCGTTGAAGGACGGGGGCATGAGCGTCACCATCCCGTACTGGCGCATCAACCGCAACCACATCAAGGGCATACACGCCTGCGCGCTGGCTACCGCCGCCGAGATGTGCAGCGGCCTGGCGGTGATTGAGCGCCTCGATCCGAAGGAGTACCGCATGATCCTGCGCGAGCTGCGCATCCAGTACCGTTATCAGGCGAAGAAGCGCGTCATCGCTTCGGCACCCGACCTGACGCGGGTGATCGAGGAGCAGGTGATGGTGCCATTGCGGGCGGCCGACGCAGTGGATTACACCAGCACGGTTGAATTGCACGATGCGGATGGGAACCACGTGGCCACGGGCATCGCCACCTGGCAGGTGAAGCCGTGGAGCAAGGTGCGCACCCGGAAGTGAGTGCCAGCGCCGCAGCGGGCGCCACGCCGTTGAAGGAAGGGCTTCATTGCTCCTCCTCGGCCGGCGGCGGCTCCGGGGGCGGATTGCCCATGCGGTAGGTGAAGGTGATGGCGTAGACCTGGCTCTGCTGGGTAACCAGCCGGTCGAAGAGGCCCAGGCTCGACTGGCCACGGACATCGAAGCCCCAACGGCGGCCCTCCATGCCCATGCCCACCACCACATTGAACTGCGAGCGGCGCTGCAGGTCGGGCAGCCGATAGGGCTCATCCCAGATGAGCTGCCCGTTGAGGAAGCGCTGCTCGCGACCCTTGAGGAACCACCCGAGGCCCGCGCCGGCCAGCAGGAACATGCCGTCGGCCTTGCGGTCCGTGGAGATGCGCAGCAGGAGCGGCACCTCCAGGTAGCGAAGCGTGAGGATGGAACTCGACCCAACGGCCGGGTTGCGCACGAAGGCCCCCTTGGTGACCCAGAGCAGCTCGGGCGCGAACCTCACCTGCGGGTGGAGCTGCGCTTCCACGCACCAGCCGAACAGCGGTGCCGGCAGCATGTCGCGCGTGCTGCCCCGGAAGGCCCCGGGGCCTTGCGTGGCCAGACCCAGCCCGATCCGCGGGCCATGCTGGGCGGCCGCAGAGCAACCGATGACCAGGAGGAGCGTGAGCCAGGGCGCGCGCATCAGTGCGAAGATCGGCGAAAGCAGCGAAGGCCGCTCAGCCCTGCGCCTTCAGCTCGGCCATCTTCAGCGCCGCCACGGCGCAATCGACGCCTTTGTTGCCGTGCTTGCCCCCGCTGCGGTCGAGCGCCTGCTGCAAGGTGTCGTCGGTGAGCACGCCGAAGATGACCGGGGCGCTGAACTTGAGGCCCACGGCCATGATGCCCTGCGTGGTTCCCTGGCAGACGTAGTCGAAGTGCGGGGTCTCGCCCCTCACCACGCTGCCCAGGCAGATGATACCATGCAGTCCGCCACGCTCCAGGAGGAACTGCGCGCCCGCAGCCAGCTCGAAGCTGCCGGGCACCCAGCGCTCCACGATGTCGGAAGGGGCCACGCCATGGCGCAGCAGGGTCTCGCGCGCGCCGAGCCGCAGGGCGTCGGTGACCGTCCTGTTCCATTCGCTCACCACGAGCGCGAAACGGCGACCGGCGCCACTAGGGACGCCGGCCGGATCGTAGTGGGAGAGGTGCTTGTCGGCCGTTGACATGGCTATCCGCCCATGGCCTCGGCATGGCCCGCGTACTTGCGTGCCTGGCTGGCCTCGCTGCTGGTGGGGAAGTCGTCAGCGACGCGCCTGAATGCCTTGCGCGCACTGGCCCAGTCGCCGGCTTGCTGGTGCAGGATACCGGCCTTCATCAGGTACATGGGCGTGGTGAAGTCGTTCTTCGCCATGCTCGCCGCCTTCTCGAAGAGCTTCACCGCTTCCGCTGCTCGGCCGAGCTCCACCAGCGCATCGCCCTGGTTGCCCACCGCCATCACGCGCAGCACGTCATCGTCAAGGTCGGCCTCCTTGTAGTGCTCCAGCGCCTGCTCGAACTCGCCCTTCTGCATGTAGATGGCTCCCATGTAATAGTGGGCCAGCTCGCCGCTGGGCGTGCTGCCGAAATCCTGGGCGATGCTGGTGAATCCGGGCCAGAGGCTGTCGCCGTTGAGCGCCAGGTCGAGCGAATCGATCTCGAAGTAGTACTGCGCCTTCCAGATGAGCTCAGCGGCCTCGTTCTCGCGCGGCTCCAGGTACAGCTTCTTCACCCCGAGGATGCCGCCAACCACCACCAGCAGGCCGATGGCGCCCATGGTGATGCTCTTCTTATGCTTGTCGAGGAACAGCTCCGTGCGGGTGTAGACTTCGCCCAGGTCGAGGTCCTTGCCTTCGGCGGGCTCAGCGTGCTTCTTGCTCATGGGTCCTAGATGGCGCTTTTCGCGGGGCGCAAATGTAGGATTTCGAGGCACTTACGGGAAGCACCCTCCGGAACGGCCGGGAAGGCCCGCCGGCCGCGGCGTAGCTTCGCGCCATGGCCTTCCACCTCAGCCGCCTGCATGCGCTGAATTTCCGCAACCACCGGGTGGCGGAACTGGAGCTGGGGCCGGAGGTGAATTGCTTCACCGGCCCCAACGGCACGGGCAAGACCAACCTGCTGGATGCCGTCCATTACCTGGCTTTGGGCAAGAGCTATTTCGAGCCGGTGGATCAGCATAACATCCTTCGCGGGGAGGAGCTGATGGTGGTGCAGGGGACGCTGCGAACGGATGGGGGGGATGACACGGTGCTCTGCAGCGTGCGCCGCGGGCAGCGCAAGGTGCTGAGCCGCAATCGGAAGGAGTACGATCGCTTGGCCGACCATGTGGGCCGGTACCCGGTGGTGATGATCACGCCCTATGATGGGCAGCTGGTGCTGGAGGGCAGCGAGGTGCGGCGGCGCTTCCTCGACGGCCTCATCGCCCAGTTCGACAAGGCGTACCTGGAGGCGCTCATCCGCTACAACCGCGCCTTGGCGCAGCGCAATGCCCTGCTGAAGCAGCATGCGGAGCGCGGCGGGGTGCCGCAGGGAGCCTTCGAGGCCTGGGACGAGCAGCTGGCGCAGCAGGCCACGGCCATCCATGCAGCGCGCGCCGCCTTCATGGGCGAACTGGTGCCGCTGCTCGAGGAGCACTATGCGGGCATCAGCTCGGGCACCGAGCAGGTGGCCCTGGAGTACCGTTCAGGGCTGAACGAGTCGACCATGGCGGCGTTGATCGCCGGGGCGTGGGAGCGCGACCGGGCGGCGCAGCACACCACGGTGGGCGTACACAAGGACGACCTGCTCTTCACGCTCGAAGGCCAGCCGCTGAAGCGCTTCGGCTCGCAAGGGCAGCAGAAGACCTATCTCATCGCGCTCAAGCTGGCCCAGTTCGAGCTCACGGCGCGCCGCAGCGGCGAGCGCCCCATCCTGCTGCTGGATGATATCTTCGACAAGATCGATCCCCAGCGGATGCGGCACTTGCTGCGCCTGCTAAGCGGCCACCGTTTCGGGCAGGTGCTGATCACCGATACCGATGCGGTTCGGCTCCACGCCGCCCTCGACGGCCTTGACCTCGACACCCGGTTCTTCCACCTCACCCACTCCGGAATCACCCGTGAAGCGACGCAACGAACAGTCCTTGGCTGAGGCGATCGCCTACCTCATCGATGGGGCGGGCATGCGCGAGAAGATGGACGAGCTGGATATCGCCTCGTGGTGGGACGAGGTGACCGGCCCCATGATCGCGCGCCACACCACGGCCATCACGCTCAAACGGGGCCGGCTCCTGGTGCGGGTCGACAGTGCGCCGCTCCGGCAGGAGCTCACGTTCATGCGCGTCACCATCGCGGAGCGCCTCAATCAGCGCATGGGCCGCGCGGTGGTGGCGGAGGTGGTGCTGCAGTGACCGCCGGTCGGGCGTGGGTCAGAATTGCTCGCGGCCGCTGAAGAAGAAGGCGCCTTCGATGGCGGCATTCTCATCGCTGTCGCTGCCATGCACGGCGTTCTTGGCCTTGCTCTCGGCGAAGCGCTTGCGGATGGTGCCCTCGGCCGCCTGGGCGGGATCCGTGGCGCCGATCAGCTCGCGGAAGGCGGGAACAGCATTCTCCCTCTCCAGGATCGCCGCCACGATGGGGCCGCTCGCCATGTATTCCACGAGCTCGCCGTAGAACGGGCGCTCCTTGTGCACCGCATAGAAGCTGCCGGCCTCCTGTCGCGAGAGCCGGGTGTATTTCAGCGCGATCACCTTGAATCCGCTGTCGATGATCATGTCGAGGATCTTGCCCATGTTCCCTGCGGCCACTGCCTCGGGCTTGATCATCGTGAATGTCCTGTTGCCTGCCATTGTGGGTTGTTGAAAAAGCGGCGCAAAAGTAATCGGGTGCCGGCCATGGCCGCCGCACCAGGCTCATCTTCCTTCGCGGGGTCGCTCCCTCACGGGCCTAAGCCCCAGAACACATCCCTCGCCACATGCATCCGGCACGCATCCCCCCGCTACTCGCCATCCTCGCACTGACCGCTTGCGGCGGAGATGCCGGCCCGCAGGCCGAGCAGCCCAGCGCCGGGCTGGTGATCGGCGGCGAGGAGGCCGAGGTGAGCGCCCTCTACCAGATGCCAACGCCCAATGAGCTCTTCGGCCTGGTCCGGCAGATGGCAGGGGAAGGCCACAAGCGGATGCTCAATCCGGCGAGCCATGTGGACAAATACGCGAGCCTGCGGGCCCGGGCGATCAATTTCGGGGTCTATGCCACCGATCTGGTCTATGCCAGCAGCTTCAAGCTGAACGTGGAGGTGGCACGCTACTACCTCACCTCGAAGAAGCTGGCCCAATCGCTGGGCCTGGACAATGCCTTTTCCGATGCCGACTTCGTGCGCCTGGAGTCGAACCTCACCCGCGGGGACTCCTTGGAGGTGATCAGCAACGAGGCCTACCAGCGCGCCTATGAGCGCATGCAGCAGGAGCGGATGGGCCCCGTGCTGCACATGGTGCTTGCGGGCGGCTGGCTCGAAAGCATGCACCTGGTGATGCGGCAGATCGATGCCTTCGGCCAGAGCGAGGCACTGGTGGCGCGTGTGGCCGAACAGAAGGTGACCTTGGACCACCTGTTGGGCATGATGGAGGAGACCAAGGCGGACCCGGATGTGGCTGAGGTCTATGCCCGCCTCTCGGCGCTCAGGTCCATCTACGACCAGCTCGAGGTGAGGCGCGCCCCGCACGGCGGCGCATCGCCTTCCGGCCGCATGGTGCTGGGCGAGGACATGACCGTGGAGCTCACCCCCGAGAAGTACGCCGAGCTCTCGAAGGCCGTGACGGACCTGCGCAACGAATGGATCAAGCCCGAAGGCGGCACCAACTCCTGATCGCACCATGACCCGCAACGTCATCCAGCTGTTGGCAGCCGCAGCGCTGCTCGCCGCCCCGTTCGCCCCCGCGAAGGCCCAGAGCGAGTGCCTTACCTATCACAAATTCAATTGCGACCGGTCGCGCGATGCGCGGTTCTCGGTTAACGGCC
Source organism: Flavobacteriales bacterium (assembly GCA_030584065.1). Lineage (NCBI taxonomy): Bacteria > Pseudomonadati > Bacteroidota > Flavobacteriia > Flavobacteriales > Flavobacteriales bacterium. Next base: position 1,236,411 of record CP129489.1, on the reverse strand, counting down.
AGAGCAGGAGCGCCCTGGTGAAGGTGGGCGAAGAGACCGAGCTCAACATCATCGTGTACCGGGGGCAGGACTACCGCATCTCCGTCTGCCACGACTCGAAGATCCTCGGGGAGGAGGTCGCCATCCGCCTGGTGGAGAAGCTGCGCACTGCGAGCGATGGCGAGGATGGCAAGCGCACCTATTCAGAGACCGAGAAGGTGCTCTGGGACAACACCGAGCATGAGATGGCGAGCGAGATCGAATTCTCCTGCACCGCCACCAAGCGCATCGCCGTGAAGGTGAACGCCCCCGGTGCCTCTGACCGCAAGGGCAAGGCGGCCGATCTCGATATCGGCTGCGTGGGCATCCTGATCGAGCACATGCCCACACCGGGCATCGGGTTCTGAGCGGGTTTCAGCAGCATCCACGGGGCGGCTAACTTGGCCGCCCCATGCATTCGCCTTCCGCACCGGCCGAAGCCGTAGTCGCCCTGCGGCACCTGCTCCGATCGCCGCGGCGCTGCGCCATCGTCACGCACTTCAATCCCGATGGCGATGCCGTCGGGTCATCGCTGGGGTTGATGCACCTGCTTCAGGGGTCAGGCCATTCGGCAACCGTGGTGCTGCCCAACGGCGCACCGTCCTTCCTGCATTGGATGCCGGGCTACGGCCAGGCCATCGCCTTCGATGCGAGACGCGATGAGGCGCTGGCCGCCATCGCGGAATCGGAGGTCCTTTTCTGCCTTGACTTCAACCGGCCCGATCGCGTCGGCGGCTTGGAAGAGGCGGTGCGGAAGGCCCCGATGAAGGTGCTGATCGACCACCATCAGGACCCCGCCCCGTTCGCGGAGCTGTCGTTCTCCGACCCCACGGCATGCGCCACCAGCCAGATGATCTGCGACATCGCTGCTGCGCTGGGCCTGGGTGCTTCCATCAGCACCGCATCGGCCACCTGCCTCTACACCGGCATCGTCACCGATTCGGGCTCCTTCCGTTTCGGCAGCACCACGCCCCACACCATGCGCGTGGCCGCCGAGCTCATGGAGCGCGGCGTCGTCATCACCGCGGTCCACGAGTCCATCCTCGACGATAACCGGCCCGAGCGGCTCAAGTTGCTTGGCTTCACGCTCAACGAGCGCCTTGAGGTGCTCCCGGAGCTGGATACCGCCATCATCGCCCTCAGTATGGCCGACCTGAAGCGCTTCGGGTTCCAGCCTGGTGATACGGAGGGCTTCGTGAACTATGGATTGTCCATCCGCGGGATCCGGTTGGCGGCCTTCTTCGTGGAGCGCCCCGACCTGGTGAAGGTGAGCCTGCGCTCGAAAGGCACGCTTCCGGTGGATCATTTGGTGCGCGACCACTTCAATGGCGGCGGGCACCGCAACGCGGCCGGCGGACAGGCGAAGGAATCCCTCACCGATGCCGTGGCGCGCTTCCGCTCCCTGCTCCCGGCCTTCATCGCGGCAAACCCATGAGGTTCGCGGTAGCAGTCCTGCTTCTGGCCGCTTGCGGCGGAGGTGAGGCGGTGCCCGCGGGGCAGCGCCCGCCCGAGCGCAACTTGATGCAGGAGAACCGCGATGCCGTGCGCCTCGAGGACCGGGACATCAACCTGTATGCGGAGCGCAACGGCCTTCAGCTCCAGCGCAGCGGCACCGGGGTGAGGCATCTTCTCCTGCGCGATAGGGCCGGCGCGAACGTCCGGCCTGGGCAGTGGGCGCAGGTGCGCTACACCGTGGAGCTGCTCAACGGCGATACCGCGTACGTGAGCGATTCCGCAGGCCCGGAGAGCTTCAGGGTGGAGGAGGATGACGTGGAGAGCGGCCTGCACGAGGCCATCCAGCACCTCTCGCCGGGCGACAGCGCGGTGATCATCATTCCCAGCTACCGTGCGCACGGCCTTATCGGCGATATGGACCGGATACCCCCGCGGAGCACGGTTGTCTACCGCATCGGCCTGGCAGGCGTGAGGCCATGAGTGCACGAGCCGATTGCCTGCTGCCCTTGGCTTCGTTGGTCATCCTGGCCTGCGGGGGCTCGCCCTATCCCGGATTCAAAAAGGTGGCTGAAGGCGTGCACCTGAGGTACCATGCGCTGGGTGACGGGCAGCGGATCCCCGCCGACGGCGACAGCGTGCTCCTGCGGCTTCGCGTGGCGGAGCTCGGCGAGGCGCCCGGGTCATACTGGAGCTCCGAGCGATGGTACCTCACGCGGGACCTCCGCTCCGGAGCCTTGGCTCCCGTGCTGCGTAGGCTTCATACCGGTGATAGCATGAGCGTGATCGCACCGGCCGAGCGATGGCCATGGAAGGCGCTGGTCAAGGACGCGTTGGCTTCACCGCCCGATACGCTGCTGCTGCAGGCAGAGGTGGCCTTGGTGGACCTGCGCACCCCGGAAATGGTGCGGGAGGCGGAAGAGCGCATGCGTCAGGAGGATCCCGAGGGCTTCGAGCGGCGGCTGATCTCAGCCTACCTCGCGCACCATGGCGGCACCTGGACGCGCTGGGGCACGAGTGACCTGCATTACCGCATCGCGGGTCCCGTGCGCGATACGGCCCGGGTGCAGCCGGGCGATTCGGTGACCGTCCGCTGGCGCGGCCACCGGCTCGAGGATGGCCGGCTCTTCGATGACCTTGGGGGGCGCACCGGGCTCTTCACATGGACCTATGGGACGCCCGACCAAGTGATGAAGGGCGTGGAGGTGGCCGTGAGCCTGCTCCGGACCGGGCAGGAGGGGGAGTTCATCATTCCCTCGGCGATGGCCTTCGGCGAGCGCGGCATCCCCGGCCTGCTCGACCCGCATGCACCGGTGCGCTACATCATCAGGCTGGAATCCGTGGTGCAAACCGACTCAGTCTCGTGACACGGCTCACTGCGGCCAGGTGCCGAGGATGAACACGGCCGGGCGCTTCCCCAGCACAGGTCGGTCCCTCTGCCACTGCGCGACGGTCCGGGTGCGGATCCATCCCCCGGGCTGAGTAGCATCCACGGCGATGCTGAGAACGGTCGCCGGCTGGCATTCCTTAAGCATGTCGGCCAAGAGGGCCTCGTTCCTGTAAGGCGTCTCTATGAATAGCTGCGCAGCCCCTGTGCGCCTGGCCTCCAGCTCCAGCCGATTGATGGCCTGCCGCCGTTCAGGAGGCTTCACCGGAAGGTAGCCGTGGAAGCAGAACCGCTGGCCATTGAGGCCGGAGGCCGCGAGGGCCAGCAGCAGGGCAGATGGCCCGGTGAGCGGGATGACGGGGATGCCTGCCTCGTGGGCGGCGCGGACCAGGCTCGCTCCGGGGTCTGCAATGCCCGGCATGCCGGCTTCGCTGATCACGGCGGCATCGCGGCCGTCACGGAGCAGGCCGATCAACTCCCGGGCGTAGGCCGGTGTCGAGTCCTTGTCGAAACGGTGAAGCTCCAGCCTGGACAGGTCTATGGCCGGCACCAACCGGCGCAGGGCCGACCGGGCGCTCTTCTCATGCTCGCAGAACCATCGGGTGATGCGGCCGGCCAGCGCGGCATTCTCAGGCGGCATCTGCTCCGGTCCACCGGTTTCGCCCAGCCACACGGGGAGGAGGTAGAGCGATCCGCTGCCGTCAGCGCCGGACATCGTTCAGCAGATTCGTGCAAGCCTCCAATAGCATCTCGTGCACGGCATCGAAGCCCTCCTCACCGCCGAAGTACGGGTCGGGTACCTCGCGCAGCGGATTGCCTGGGGCGTGGTCCATGATGAGCCGCGCTTTGGCCGCATGCGCTGGGCTGGGCGCCAGGCGCAGCATGTTGCGCAGGTTGTCGCCGTCCATCGCCAGCAGGAGGTCGAACCGGTCGAAGTCCTCGGGCGTGAACTGCCGGGCGCGGAGATCGGAGATGTCAAGGCCCTGCCGGCGCATGGCGGCCTGGGCCCGATGGTCGGGCGCCTCACCCACATGGTAATCGCCGGTGCCGGCGCTGTCGGTAGTGATGGAAAGGCCGCGTTCCCGCGCCAGATGGCGCAGCACGCCTTCGGCCATGGGTGATCGGCAGATGTTGCCGAGGCAGACCATGAGGATGCGCATGGCGCGAAGATGCGGAAGCGGCGGCCAGGCGCGTTCCCTGCCCGCATACCCTCGCCGACTGGTTACTTTTGAGGCCATGCAGCCGCCGCGCATCCCAGCCCTCTTCAGCCTCTTCCGCCAGCGGGGGGGGCGCGGCTTCGACTACACGCCGCGCTACTATGATGCAGCCAAGGAGGCCCGGCACCAGCGGATTCAGCGGGCCGCCGGTGCGGAGGGCCAGGGCCCTGAGGCGTTCCGCGCCCGCATGCGCCATAGCTGGCAGCGGCAGGGCGGTGAAGGGGCCAGCGTGATGCGCCTGGTGGTGGTCATGGCCATGGTCTGCGGCATCCTTTACTTCATCATCAAGGGCTTCGGGCTCCTGCAGCACTTCGCATGGCCGACCTGATCAGGCTGCTGCCCGACCATGTGGCGAACCAGATCGCCGCAGGCGAGGTGGTGCAGCGCCCCGCCAGCGTGGTGAAGGAACTGCTGGAGAACAGCGTGGATTCCGGCGCGCGCCGCATCACCCTGGTGGTGAAGGATGCCGGCCGTACCCTGGTGCAGGTCACCGACGACGGCAAGGGCATGAGCCCCAGCGATGCACGCCTCTGCTTCGAACGGCACGCCACCAGCAAGATCCGCCAGGCGGATGATCTTGGCGCCGTTCGCACCAAGGGTTTCCGGGGCGAGGCGCTGGCCAGCATCGCGGCCATCGCCCAGGTGGAGCTGCGCACCCGCGAGCACGATCAGGAGCTGGGCACGCGCGTGCTCATCGAAGGGAGCCGGGTGCGGGCGCAGGAGCCCATCGCAGGGCCGGCAGGCACGACCATCAGTGTGCGGAGCCTCTTCTTCAACACGCCCGCGCGCCGGCAGTTCCTGAAGAGCGACAGCGTGGAGCAGAAGCACGTGCTCGATGAGTTCACCCGGGTTGCCCTTGCGCATCCGGAGGTCGGGTTCCGCCTCATCAGCAACGACCGCGAGGAGTTCAACCTTCCGGAGATGCCCTCCGATGCGGTTTTCGGGGCGGCCATGCGCCAGCGCATCACGGGCCTCTTCGGGCGCCGCCACGATGAGCGCCTGGTGCCGGTGGAGGAGGGCACCGATATCGTGAGCGTCCGTGGCTTCGTGGGCAAGCCCGAGTTCGCCAAGCGGTCGCGCGGCGAGCAGTTCTTCTTCGTCAACCACCGCTTCATCCGCAGCAGCTACCTGGAGCATGCGGTTCGGCGCGCCTATGAGGAGCTGGTGGCGGCCGATGCCTACCCGGGCTGGTTCCTCTTCATCGACCTGGATCCGGCGCGGATCGATATCAACATCCATCCCACCAAGACCGAGATCAAGTTCCGCGACGATCGCTCGGTGTACGCCATCGTGCATGCCGCTGTGCGCAGGGCCCTGGGGCGCTTCAGCATCGTGCCCAGCCTCGACTTCGAGCCCGAGCCCGCCCTTATCGCGAATGCGGGTGCCGGTGCTCCTGTTTGGCGTCCGGCCGATCTCGGGGCCTTCACGGCCCCGCCCCGCCCCAGCCCCGAGGGTTGGCAGAAGCTCTTCGACATGGGCATGGCCTCGCCCGTGGAGGAGGGGCCCGAGCCCGTGGAGGGCACAGCGGCGGTGGAACGGTCGACGGCCGCGGCGGACCGGGTGCTGCCCTCGCGCGAGGAGGATGGTGCCGGCGATCGCCCGGTGTTCCAGCTCCACGGCCGCTACATCGTGGCGCAGGTGCGGAGCGGCGTGCTTGTGGTGGACCAGAGCCGCGCACATGAGCGCATCCTTTACGAGCGGAACCTGAAGCTCCTGGCGCAGGGCGCGGGCATGTCCCAGACAGAGCTCTTCCCGCGCCATGTGGAGCTCACCGCCGCCGACCTGGCACTCGTTCAGGGCGTGCTGCCCGAGCTCCGCAGCATGGGCCTGGACCTTGAGCTCTTCGGTGGGCGCACCGTGCAAGTGAACGGGATGCCCGCCGAGGCGGCCGATGAGGACCCGGGCCGGCTGATCGAGCAGCTGCTGGAGCAGCTCAAGAGCGCGGGCAGCGCCCTACGGAATGAGCGCCATCCGGCCTTGGCACGCGGATTGGCACGCTCCATGGCCATCAGGCCGGGACGCGTCCTCGCAACCGCCGAGATGCACGGGCTCATCGACCGGCTGTTCGCCTGCGGATCGCCCACCCATACACCGGGCGGCAAGCCCGTGCTCATCACCTTCAGCCTCGATGAGCTCAACGAACGCTTCGAACACCGATGAGATACGGCACAGGACCGCTGGCCCATACGCCCACCGTAGTCAAGAACCTGGTGATCATCAACGTCATCGTCTATGGCGTCAAGTTCATCGGCCAAGGGCGCTTCCTCGGCATGGACATGGATGCCACCCTGGGGCTGCACTATATCACCTCGCCCGAATTCAGGCCTTGGCAGCTCATCACGTACATGTTCATGCACGGTGGTTTCTGGCACCTGTTCATGAACATGTTCGGCCTGTTCATGCTCGGCTCGCCGCTGGAGTACCGCTGGGGCTCGAAGCGGTTCCTCACCTACTACATGATCTGCGGCCTCGGGGCTGTGGCCCTGAACATGGGCGTCCAAGCATGGGAGTATGGCCAGCTCACGTCGGGCCTCTCCGGGTCGGACATTGCCCTGGTGCGCATGGATGGACCAGCGGCGCTCCGGGATCTCTGGTTCGGCGGCACCGGCTTCGGCGATGGGGCGATGAACCAGCTGGCGGCGCTGCTCTTCACCCCGATGGTGGGGGCCTCGGGCGCCATCTTCGGCATCCTGGTGGCCTTCGGCATGCTCTACCCCAATGTCGAGCTCATGATCTTCCCGCTGCCCATACCGATCAAGGCGAAGTACTTCGTGCTGCTCTATGGGGCCTATGAGGTCTATGCAGGCTATGCCGGGTTGCTCGGACAGGGCAGCGACAATGTGGCCCACTTCGCGCACATCGGAGGGCTGGTCGTGGGTTTCTTCACGGTGCTCATCTGGCGCCGGCGCCTTCCTTACGCCTGAGGGCGATCTTTGCGGCATGCTGGAGGATCTGAAGCGGCAATGGCGTAGCGGCGGCATGGTGATCCGCCTTATCCTGGTGAACGCAGCGGTATTCCTGCTCCTGCGCCTGGTCGATTTGCCCTTCTGGGCGGTCCGCCGAGAGGGCCCCGATATCCTGGGCTGGCTGTGGAGCACGAGCAACCTGCGGGATCTCCTTCACCGCCCATGGACCGTGGTCACCTACATGTTCGTCCATTGGGACTTCCTGCACCTCTTCTTCAACCTGATGCTGCTCTGGTTCATGGGCCGGATCTTCGAGGACCTCCTTGGCGGCCGCCGCGTCCTGGGCAACTACCTGCTGGGCGGCCTGTCGGGCCTAGCGCTGTACGTGGCGGGATACAACATCCTGCCGGTTTTCGCCGACCTCGCGCCCATCTCTACCATCCACGGCGCCTCGGCGGCGGTCATGGCCGTGCTCGTCGGCATCGCCGCCTACCGGCCAGACCTTGAGGTGCACTTGCTGCTCTTCGGTGCCGTGCGGCTCAAATGGGTGGCGCTCGTCCTCGTGCTCATCGACCTGGTGAGCGTGCGCAGCAGTGGCAATAGCGGCGGGCACCTGGCCCATATCGGCGGTGCCATCTATGGTTACGCAGCTTCCATGCAGCTGCGCAAAGGGAACGACTGGTCGCTGTCCTTCGTGAATGCACTGGACCGGCTGTTCAGCCTAGTGCGCAGGAAGAAAGGGCCGCGGATGCGCGTCACCCGTCCGGCCGCTGCCCGGGGCCGTTCCGATGCCGACTATAACCAGGCCAGGCGTGATGACCAGGCGCGGATCGATGCCATCCTGGACAAGATCTCGCGCAGCGGGTACGACAGCCTGACCAAAGAGGAGAAAGCAACCCTCTTCAAGGCCGGCGGCAGCTAAATGGCCATGTCGGACGATCGGGAGCTACTGAAGAGCCGCCCTTCGGGCTGGCACAGGCCCATGTGGTGGGCCAATGGCCTGGCCGTACTGGTCCTGCTGGCCACCTATCTGGCGCCGCACGTGAGCCCCAAGCTCTTCTGGCCCTTGGTGCTGCTGGCCTATGCCTACCCCTTCCAGGTGGCCTTGCATGGCATCTTCCTGCTGTACTGGCTGATTGCCCGTCCCAAGCGGATGCTGCTCTCCGGTATCGCCCTGCTCATCGGAGGGTCGCACATCGGTGACCACTTCCAGTTGCGCGGCTCTGCGGCCCCCCCGGAAGGCGTTGAGGCCGAAGGCACCAAGCTGATCAGCTGGAACGTGCGCCTGTTCGACCTCTACAACTGGGACAGCAACGACCGCACGCGCGATGCCATCTTCGATGTGCTGCGCCGCGAGGACGCCGGCATCCTCTGCCTGCAGGAGTTCTTCCACAGCTCGGACAAGCGCTACTTCCGCACGCGCGATGCGCTGGTGGGTGAACTCGGCTATCGGGCCGAGCACATGGCCTGGTCGCAGAAGGCGCGCAACGATCAGCACTTCGGGATCGCCACCTTCAGTCGCCATCCCATCGTGCGGCGCGGCCAGGTGGCCTTCGCGGAGCGCTCGGGCAACCTCTGCATCTGGACCGATGTGGCGGTGGAGGGCGACACCGTCCGCGTGTACAATGCCCACCTCGCGAGCTTCCATTTCGGCGACCAGGACTACCGCTTCCTGGATTCGCTGAACACCGGCACGGACACCGAGACCATCAAGGTGAGGGGCGGGCGCATACTGGGCCTGCTCCGCTCTGGATCGGTGCGAAGGGCCGAGGAAGTCGCCGCCATCGTGGAGGACATGGCGCGGAGCCCCCACCCGGTGGTCTTCTGCGGCGACATCAATGATGTGCCCATGAGCTATGCCTACGGCCAGCTCCGCGGCAATCGCCGCGATGCCTTCGTGGAGAGCGGCAGCGGTACGGGCGGTACCTACATCGGCAAGCTGCCGCGCCTGCGCATCGACCACATCCTGCACGATGAGGCGATCGCCAGCTGGGGGTTCGAGGTGCTGCCGGAGGAGCTCAGCGACCACCGTGCAAACCGGGTGATGATCGCCGTGCGCTGAGCGGGCCTCCTTAGCTTCGTGGACCAGAGCTTCATCGCATGCCGTTCGCGCGCACGTCCCTTCCCTTCGCCGCACTCCTGATCGCCTCCTCTGCCATGGCACAGCCGCTCATGCGCGGCTGCCTGGTGCTGCACGATGGCGAGCCCCCGCGCCCCCAGCCGCTCACCCCGGGCCAGCGCACGCTCATCGCCGAGACCATTGCACGCAGCGACACCTTCGACATCCTGCACTATGGCATCGACATGGATGTGACCGACTACGCCGGTCAATCCATCAAGGCCGCTACCACCATCACCTTCCAGGCCCTCATGGCGGACCAAGGGAGCATCCGCTTCGACCTGCAGGGCCTCCAGGTGGATTCCGTGATCGGCCCGGATGGACCCCTGGCCTTCACCCACGATGGCCAGTTCCTCCGGGTGAACCTGGAGACCGCTCCGCCGGTGGGGGAGGAGCAGCAGCTTACCGTTCATTACCAGGGCTCGCCCCTCCGTGATCCGGAATGGGGCGGCTTCTACTTCGCCAGCAACTACATCTACAACCTTGGCATCGGCCTTTCCACCGTGCCGCCGAACTTCGGGAAGGTCTGGTACCCGTGCTTCGACAGCTTCGTGGAGCGTGCGAGCTACACGTGGAGCGTCAAGAGCGCCGGGGGGCGCAGGCTGCAAGGCCAGGGCGAATTCCTGGGCGAGACCCAGCTCGGCGGCGATACGGTGGTGCGCTCCTTCGCGCTGGAGCACGAGATCCCGACGCATGTCAGCGCCATCGCCGTGGCGGACTATGCCGAGCACGCATTCGTGCACACCGGCGCGTATGGCGAGATTCCCGTCACCCTGCGCGCCAAGCCCGCTCAGCTGAACGCCATGGTGGGCAGATTCGGCGACCTCGGCGCCTGCATCGATGCCTTGGAGCACTGGTACGGCCCCTATGCCTACGGGCGCGTAGGCTATGTGCTCACCACCGATGGTGCGCTGGAGATCCCCACCAACATCGCCTATCCGGATTTCATGCCGAGCCAGAGCGTGGCGCGCAACCGCAAGCTCTTCGCCCATGAGCTGGGCCACCATTGGTGGGGCGATTGGGTGACGCCCTTCGTGCATAACGACATGTGGCTCAAGGAGGGCCCCGCCGAGTACAGTGCCCATCTGCTGGAGGAATGGCTCAATGGTCGGCCCGCGATGGTGAGCATGGTGAAGGACAACCTGCTCGACATCCTCGGCTCCGCCCACACCGATGACGATGGTTTCCAGGCCCTCTCGCCCATGCCTGATGAGCACATCTACGGCACGCACACCTACTACAAGGGCGCGGCCGTGATGCACAACCTGCGAGGCTACCTGGGCGATGACCTCTTCCGGACCGCCATGCGCGAGAGCCAAGTGCGCCTCAGCAACCGGACCATAACCCCCGAGCAGTGGCGCGATACGCTGGAGTCCATCACCGGGCGAGACCTTCATCCGTTCTTCCAGGATTGGGTGTTCAGCCCCGGGTATTCAGTCTTCGAGGTGCGGTCATTCACCAGCCAATCCGACGGCGGAGGCTGGACGGTGGACCTGCATATCGGCCAGAAGCTCTACGGCACGGAAACGCTGCATTCCGACGTGCCGCTCGACCTCACCCTCGTCGGCTCTGATGGGCAGGTGCATGAGGTGCCAGTGACCGCCAGCGGCGCCTCAACGCTGCTGCAGCTGAGCGTCCCGTTCCAGCCCGTCATGGCCGTGCTCGACCGGCACCATCGCCTGAATCAGGCGCGGATGGACCATGAGGCCACGCTGCTCCCCGCCGCCTCCTACAACACGGCGTTGCCCAGGGTCGATTTCCGCCTCATCGCATCCGACCTGCCCGATACAGCGCTCGTCCGCGTGGAGCACATCTGGTCCGGAGCCGATCAGGAGCCCTTCGGCCCGGGCGTTCAGCAGGTGAGCGGCACGCATTACTGGAATGTGAGCGGGCGGTTCGAGGAGACCGCGGCGATGCGCGCCCGCTTCATCTACCAGGGTGGCATCCCCAGCCAGTTCGACTTTGACCTTGTCGCCGGCGACGAGAGCGGTATGGTGATGGTGTGGCGCCCGGACGCCGACCAGCCGTGGGTGATCCATCCCGATCAGACCGTCACCACCGGATCGCTCACCAACGGCACGGGCCAGATCGAATTGAACATGCTGCTGCGGGGGCAGATCGCGTTCGCCAAGGCATCGGGCTTCATCGGCATGGCGGAGGCGGAGCAGGGTGCCTTCACGCTCTATCCGGTGCCGGTGGCGGACCGGCTTACCGTGGAGGTGCCGGCCGGCCGGAAGGGCACCTGCCTGGTGGATATCCTGGACAGTCAGGGACGCCTCGTGCTTCGCCAGACCCGCGCGCTCGGCACGGGGCCGTTCGGAGTCGATGTGCAGGACCTGCCGCCGGGCAGCTACCTGCTCGGCCTCACCGGGCCGGATGGTCGTACCATCGGGGCCAAGCGCTTCGTGGTGGACCGCTGACCGGGCTGACTGCCCGGAAACCGGCATGAGTCGATGCGCGGCTTGGCCCCTAAGCGTAACCTCTTCCGCTGAACAGCGTACGAGCGCCCCGAGCATCCGGATGGATCGCTCCAAAACGCTCGACCATGCATCGTTCATTCCGCATCCTGTGCCTCGCAGCCACCTTCATCATGGGGACGGTCAAGGCGCAGGAATACCGCATCGAATACCGCTGGCTCAACGAGGCCTGTGCCGAGGTGCTCAACTGCGAAGGGGGATGCACTGCCTGCAATCTCGCTGCCGGCACCTCGGGCCCGCTCATCGGCACCAATGCGGCATGGATCGGGGTGGACGCCTGCCCGCTGCCCATTGCCGTCGGCGACAATGCGGTGTTTTCCACGGGGTGGACCGCCGAGCCGGCTGGCGACCGGGTGCTTGCCATCTCGGGAGTCGCCACGGCCCCCATTCGCATCGATTCCATCCGGTTCCGGCATGCGCTCTACGCAGATGGGCCCCAACGCGTGAAGGTGCTCTTCACCCCGGATGCCGCTATGGCGCCGGAGGTGGTGGCCGATGTGGAGGTGCCCTTGGAGTTCACCAGCGTGGCCCTGTCCGACCTCGGATCGGTGGTTCCGCCGGAAGGCAGCAGTATCGGTACGTTCCAGCTCCGTTTCCAGCCCTATCAGAATACCAACGGCGCGTGGGCGCTGGACGAGGTGGTGGTGGTGGCCAGTCCGCTGCAGGGAACGCAGACCGGCATCGCCGAGGTCTGGGAGCGCATCCCGCAGGGCAAGGGCCCGCTGCACGATCTCATGGGCCGCCCCGTGGGGGATGAACCTGCTCCCGGCGTCTACATCCGTGGCAACAAGCGGCAGGTGCAGGTTTTCTGAGCGCTGCGTATCGTGCCCGGGGTATTTTCGCGCCGCTTCCGGAACCGGAGGCGGCGCATGCGTTCAATCGGTCCTTCGTCCATCCTGCTGCTTTCTCTTTTCACCGCGTCGCCGGCTTCCGCACAGGAGCCGGTTGAACTCGAATTAGTGCCCTGGGCCAACCTGGCGCGCGCCATCGACCTCGACTTCGATTCGGAGGGCAGGATCTACGTGGCCCGCCAGATGGGCAACATCGACATCGTCGCGGATAGCGCAACCGTGCTGGCCCCTTCCTTCCTGGATATCAGCAGCCGCGTGGTGTACAGCGGCGAGCGCGGGCTCCTGGGGTTCGCGCTCGACCCGGATTACGCGCAGAACGGGCACTTCTACATCAACTACGTCCATCCGAGCGGCCCGTTCGGCACATCGCGGATCTCGCGCTTCACCCGTGATGTGACGGATCCGAACCGGGCTGATCCTGCCAGCGAGGTGGTGCTGATCGCATTGGAGCAGCCCAATGCCATCCACCAGGCGGGCGGCCTGGCCTTCGGGCCGGATGGCTACCTGTATTGCGCGCTGGGCGACGGCGGCGGTGCGGACGACCCCAATGACTACGGCCAGGATCCCACCACGCTGTTCGGCACTGTGCTGCGGATCAAGCCCGAGGCCGATGGCACCTACTCCATCCCTCCGGACAATCCGTTCGCTGGCTCGCCCAATGGGGAGCGGCCGGAGATCTGGGCCTATGGCCTGCGCAATCCGTTCCGCATCGGCATCGATCCGCTCAACGGCGACCTGTGGATCGCGGATGTGGGCCAGCAGCGGTGGGAGGAGATCGATCGCTGGCCGGGCGGCCTCAATACCGGCCCCAACTTCGGTTGGCGCTGCTACGAGGGCGGTGAGGAGTTCAACCTGAGCACCTGCCTCCCCGAAGCGGAGCACGTATTCCCTGTTGCGGTGAAGGGGCACCCGGTGACGGGCGGCGACTTCTGCGCCATCATCGGCGGGGAGGTGTACCGCGGTGGCCTGTGGCCGCGGTTCCAAGGCCGCTACTTCTACTCGGATTACTGCGTGGGCGGCATCTGGACCCTGACGCCGGATGGCCTGGGCGGCTACACGGACCAGCTGGCAGCGCCGATGGCCTTCACCGGCAACAGTGCATTCGCCGTGAAGCCTACGGGCGAGTTCTTCATGACCAACGCCACGCAAGGGCGCCTCTTCCAACTGCGCGATCGCTGCCCCATGGACCGCCCGGTGATCACCCCGGATGGCAATGAATTGATCGCGCCGGAGGGTGCATCGTATGCCTGGTTCGTGGACGGTGTGGCATTCCCCGATGGCGACACCCAGGTCATCTATGCCTACCTCACCGGCAACTATACCGTTCGCGTGACCTACGCCAACGGGTGCATAAAGGAGTCGGAACCGTATTTCCATTTGAGCACCGGCACCCGCGGGACCGTGGCGGAGGGATTGCGAATCAGTCCGAATCCCACGGGCGGCTTGCTGGAGGTGGGACTCCCCTCCGTGTGGACCCATGCGGATGTGCTGGTCACGGATCTGTGCGGGAAGGCGGTCAAGGCCTCCATGCAGGTGTCGCGTACGGGTGCATTTCAGCTCGATGCGCGCGGCTTGGTCCCTGGCACCTACCTGCTTTCGGTCAGCGATGGCCGTTCTGCGCCACGGCGGGCACGATTCGTGGTGGCGCGCTGAGGCCGCCTTCAGGCGCGCACGGCGCGCGGGTGGAAGCGCATGATGTTGCTGCGCAGGTACTCGCGGTCCAGATGGGTATAGATCTCCGTTGTGGTGATGCTGGCATGTCCGAGCATCTCCTGCACCGCTCTCAGGTCGGCACCACCCTCCACCAGGTGGGTGGCGAAGGAATGCCTGAAGGTGTGCGGGCTGATCTCCTTGTCCACGCCCGCCCGCGCGGCGAGGGACTTCACCAGCTTGAAGACGGTGATGCGTGACAGTGCGCCGCCACGGGCATTCAGGAAAAGGATGTCCTCAGCCGCGCGCTTCACGGGCAGGTGGGCGCGTTCATGGCGCCGGTACAGGTCGATCCAATGCAGGGCTTCGCTGCCGATGGGCACCAGCCGCTCCTTGTCGCCCTTGCCGATCACGCGCACGAATCCCTCCTGGGCTGTGATGCGGGAGATCCGGAGGCCGCAGAGCTCGCTCACGCGAAGGCCGCAGCCATAGAGGGTCTCGATGATCGCGCGGTCGCGATGGGCCAGTGGCCGGCTCAGGTCCACAGCGTCCGAAATGGCGTCCACCTCCGCCAAGGAGAGGAACACCGGGAGCTTCCGTCCGAGCCGCGGGCTCTCGAGCAGCTCTGTAGGGTCTTCGGCAATGGCCTTGTCGAGCAGGAGGCTGCGGTAGAGCATGCGCAGCGCACTGAGCAGGCGGGATTGGCTCGTGGCGGCGATTCCTTTGCGCGCGGACGCCTGCATGAAGGCGCGCAGGTGCTCGGCGCTGAGGCTGACCGGGGTGCGCGGCGGGCTCAGCGCCTCAGCATACCGCCGCAGCTTGGCTGCATCGCTCAGGTAGGCCGCGATCGTCCGGTCGCTCAAGGAGCGCTCCAGCTTCAGGTGCATCCTGAATCCGCGGAGGGCCCGTTCCCAATCCATCGGCACGAAGATGCGGCTCGGCATGGCCTTGGCCAGTCTTCGTCCGTGGGGGATGCCAACGCGGCGCTGTTCATGCCATCTTCGCGCATCGGCCGGGCAGTCGGCCGCCTCCGATGCGCATCCTCATCCTCAATGGTCCCAACCTCAACCTGCTCGGCTCGCGCGAGCCTTCGGTCTATGGCGGCCGCTCCTTCGAGGAGTACCTCGCCGAGCTCCGTTCGGGATTCATGGGCGTCACCATCGACTATCTCCAGACCAACCTGGAAGGGGAGCTGGTGAGCGCCATCCAGCAGGCCGACGGCCGTGCACAGGGCGTGGTGCTGAATGCCGGCGGCTATGCGCACACCTCGGTGGCGGTGCGGGATGCCATCGTGGCCGTGCGCGTGCCCGTGGTAGAGGTCCACATAAGCAACCTGCTGGCGCGTGAGCCGTTCCGCCATGTCTCGCTCACAGGGTCGGTCTGCGCCGGCAGCATCATGGGTTTCGGGCTGGAGGGCTACCGGATGGCGGTGATGCACCTCATTCAGCGCGCCTGATGAAGGCGGTGCGGTCGAGCGCGCTGAACGTCTTCCAGCCCAGGATGAAGCGGTCGTAGGCGATGCTGCGCAGATAGAGCCCGTCCAGTCGCGGCGAACGCTCGGAGGCGGAGAGCGCGATCCGCTGGCGCCGGATTCGTGGCAGTGCGGCGAAGTAGTGCCAATGCGCGCGCACCACCTGCCAGGCATGCGCGGAATGGCCTTCGACGAGGAATTTCAAGGCTGCGAAGCCGTCGAGCGCCAGGCGGCGCACGATGCGCAGGAACAGTGCGCGCGATCGCAGGTGCTTGGTGAGCACGATGAGGCTGTTGCGGAAATTGAGGTAGGTCTTGCGCGGGCTCCCATAGCCGAGGGCCCCGCCGCCCACGTGCCGAACGACGGAGGCGCTGGTGTACCCGATGCGCCAGCCCAGCCGCTTGAGTCGCCAGCACAGATCGATCTCCTCCATGTGGGCGAAAAGGTGCTCATCGAAGCCCCCGACCTCCCGGAAGGCGTCCGCCCGGACCATGAGGCAGGCTCCTGTGGCCCAGAACACGTCGCAGTCGTCGTCGTACTGGCCATGGTCCTCCTCGGTGAGTTCGAAGATCCGGCCGCGGCAGAACGGATAGCCGTTACGGTCGATGAATCCGCCAGCGGCGCCGGCATGCTCGAAGGAGGACGGCTTTCCGTGTGCAAGCACCTTGGGCTGGCAGGCGGCCATATCGGGATTGCGGTCCAGGCAGTCGGTCAAGCCCTGGAGCCATCCGGCCGCCACCTCCACATCGCTGTTCAGCAGTACGAAGCGGTCGGCTTCCAGCTGCCGCAGGGCGGCATTGTAGCCCCCTGCGAATCCCAGGTTGGTGCCCAATTCGATGGTTCGCACCCCGGGTTGCGCCCGAGCGAGCCACTCCAGGCTGTCGTCGCTGCTGCCATTATCGGCTACCACAATCGTGGCGCCCGGGCTGTTGGATACCACGCCCGGCAGGAACCGCTCGAGCCAGCGGCGGCCGTTCCAATTGAGGATGACGATGGCGGTGCTGGGCATGCTGGGCGGCAAAGGTGGCACCGCGCCGCCACAGGCGCCTACCGGGGCATGAGGAAGAACTCGTTCGCGCGCTCCCCGCTCTGCGTGTCCACCTTGGCGGGATCCACGTTCGGCATGGCCACGTTGCGCGAATGCAGGATCTGGTTCCACCGCGGATTCTGCACCTCCCCGGGCACCTCGCTGTGGAGCAGCACCATGCACTGGCTGATGAGGTCGGGCTGGTAGAAGACGAAGCGCCGGTTGGTGAACCGCCCGGCGCGGTAGTAGTGCCAGATGGTATAGGGGTACGAGTCCATCTCGTTCATCCGGTCCATCATCGTGTTGGGCGGGCCGTATTTCAGGTACACCATGCCGCGGTCCGTCTGGTAGCCTTTGAGCACCCGGCAACCGAACTGCTTGTTCACCTTGATGACCTCGTCGCGGTAGGCTCGCCAGGCCGCCTCGGGGTCAGCGGGACCGCGGTTGAGCCAGAAGCTGTAGAAGAACCTCCGCATCAGATCCAGGTCGCGGTCCTTCCATCGGTCATCGATGATCTTCTGCTCCAGGGGGTCGGCGATGGGCCTCATGCTGCGGATGTGCTCCGCCAGTGAGTCCCGGTCCGCCATGGCCCCGGCGAAGGTGTTGGTGAGGTCGAGGCTGGCCATGGCGTCGAGATCGTAGTTGACGCGCACGGGATTGTTCCGCTGGAAGAAGACCTCGCGGCGGGCCTGGAGCGACCCTGCGCGGTCACGCACCTCGATCACCGCCAGGTAGTTGCCGGAGGGCAGCTGGTCGATCGGCATCTCCGCCATGATTGGCACCACCGCGCCGCCCTTGGCGCGAATGCTTCGTTTGAAAGCACCGGCGACCGTTCGCTTCTCGAAGTCCTCCAGTTGGTAGGTCAGCAGGAACAGGCTGTCCTGCCCGAAGGCGGCATCGGTGCCGTACACCTCCGCGTAGAACGCCAGTTGGGCGACCGAGGAGGGCAGGTAGTCGCTGAGCAAGGGCACCGCCCTGTAGCCCGATGGGGTGGGGCGGTCTGCCGTGGCCGGATCGAAGCGCTCCGCAAGCAGTATGTCGGAAACTGAAATGCCTTGCGGCAGTGCCCCGACGGCCAGCGGGGAACGGTATCTGGTGATGGTGGTGTCCGAACTGTTCAGGTCGCGGAGTTCCACCAGCAGCTCGTAGGCGCCGGGAGCCAGCTTGAATACCTCTTGGTGGAGCAGGTCCTGCTGCAGGGAGTCCAACCGCTCCGGACCCAGCACCTCCGTCTTGGCGAAGGCCTTGATGGCTCCGTCCTGCTCGATGATTGTGAGTGCCTCAACCCGGGCCTGCATGAATCCGGCCGTGTTCGGCAAGGTGGTCATGGTTCCGCCGATCATGGCCATGTTCACCTCCACGCGCGGACCCAGGCCAGGGGCATGGAACACCTTGGCTTCCACCACCACCTCCACGGCGGCCATTGAGGATGCGGAAGCGAGGAGGAGGGAAAGGACAGCAAAGTGCCTCATCGTGCCTCAAAGCTAAGGCCGTGAGGCACCTTCCGGCTGCCGGAGCTTTGGCGCAATAAGCCTTTCCTGAAGGCTCCGACCACCGGTACGCAATGCACGCTGGGCGCCACCGCCTACTTTCGCCGGCCCGGAGAGGTGGCAGAGCGGTTGAATGCGGCGGTCTTGAAAACCGCTTTACCCGCAAGGGTAACGGGGGTTCGAATCCCTCCCTCTCCGCCGACCACGGAGCCGCCCGAAGGCGGCTCCGTGGCGCATGGTACCACCGGCAGGCCGTTCCGCCGTGAGGCTCGCGTAGGGTGGATCGAGAAGCATCAGCGCGCCACCGCGCCATCGGCGATCTTTGGCCGCATGGTCACCATCGAATTCCTCGGCACAGGCACTAGTCAGGGCGTTCCCGTGGTGGGCTGCCGCTGCTCCGTATGCCAGAGCGGTGACCAGCGCGATGCCCGGCTGCGCACCTCGGCGCTCATCCGCACTGGAATCAGCGCGCTGCTCATCGATGCGGGTCCGGACCTGCGCCAGCAGCTCCTACGCGCCGGCGTGGACCATCTCGATGCCATCCTGCTCACGCACGAGCACATGGATCATGTGAGCGGGATAGATGATGTGCGCGCCCTCAACTACCGCATGCGCAGCCCCATGCCCATCCATGGCGCACCGGCGACGCTGCGTGCCGTGGAGCGCATCTACGCTTACGCCTTCGCGAAGGACCGCTACCCCGGCGTACCGGAGCTGCACCTGGTGCCCATTGAGCAGCGACGCTTCCAGGCCGGGGGCATCCCGGTGGAATGCATCCACGTGATGCACCAGCGCATGCCAGTGCTCGGCTTCCGCCTTGGAGGGCTGGCCTATATCACTGATGCCAAGACGGTGGAGCCCGAGGAGGTGCGGCGTCTGCAGGGCATTGACCTGCTCGTGCTCAATGCGCTGCGGATCGAGGAGCACCCCTCGCACCTCAATCTGCGTGAGGCGCTGGAACTGGTGGACCGCATCGGTCCGCGGCAGGCGTATTTCACCCACATCAGCCACTTGCTCGGTGCGCATGCGGAGGTCTCACGTCAGTTGCCGGATGGGGTATCGCTCGCCTATGATGGCCTGCGGCTGGAAGTGATCGGGTGATCACGGCCTTGCCAGGCGAAGCACGTGGCGGCCACCGTCGCCTTCCAGGCAGACCAGGTAGTGCCCAGCGGGAAGGAAGGCAAGATCGACGGTGGCCGGCGCACGTACGGGTCTCGATGCCAGCTCACGCCCCAGCGGATCCATCACACGCACGCGCCGGCAGCCGGACGGCGCGTTCACCGCATCGCCTAGCAGGAGTGGGAGGCCGTGGTCGTCAGGTGGCAGTCCGGTGATCATGCTCGCGAACAACAGTTCGATGATTTCCGGTTCGGTGAGCGGGCGGTCATGGATGCGCACATCGTCGATCCATCCCGAGAAGGCCTGTGCTCCGGTGCTCAGGGCGCCTAGGGAGGCCGGTGATTGCGGATGCAGCCCCAAGGTGCCGGGGGCGGCCATCGAGCCCATGAGGGCACCGTTCAGGTACAGGCGCATCTCGGCCCCATCATGCACCGCCACCAGATGGTACCAGAGCGCGCCGAAAAGCGAGGAGGGAGGGGTGGTGAGCTCACGGCTCGCCCCGCCTGCGCGGAGCCTGAATCGCAGGGCCGTACCGTTCACGAAGGCGATGGACCACACATGGTCGCTTATTGCAGGCCCCGTTGCCTTGGCGATGAGTACCCGCTCCATGCCGGTAACGAAATCGGCCTTCGCCCATAGCGATACCGTCAGCCCTCCCGAGCCGCTCGTTATGTCGCACGGACCGAGCACGATGCGGTCGTCGACTCCATCGAACCGCGCGGCGCCTTGATGATGGCCGCTTTCCGGCGCCCAAGCCGTGCCACCGGCCAGCACCCCAGCGGGTCCGCCCCAGCAGGCGGCCAGGGAGCCCGCGCTCTCATCCAAGGGCCAATGCAGTACCGGCGGCTGGGCCGAGGCAGTGCAGCAGGCCAGGAGCACGGTGGCTTGGAGCGATCTTGTCATGGCTGCGCTATGGGCTTCGCAACGCGGCCGCAGCGCAGGGGTTCGTCCATTTCGATGGATACCGTCTCCGCCGTCGACGGCGCCCCGATTCGCCTCGGCGGGTGGCGTGCTCTAGCGGAAAGGTCCGTCCGTGCGGCAGGCCGCCAAGGCTGCAAAGGCCTCCCGCAGGCGCTGGGCGCCGGGGTCGTGGCCCAAGCGCACCGACAGGCGCTCAGCCAGGCAGCCCTGTTCGATGATGAGGCTGATGTGGACGCGCGCGTTCTCGCTCAGCTCGCCATAGAGCTCAACGAACAGGTGCTGCAGCAGGCGGTCCGCGGTGGCCTCCTCCTGCTTCATGAGCCCGAACATCAGCAGATAATCGCGATTGGTGACGATGGCATGGGTGCCGTCGTGGATGGTGGTGAGCAGGATGGCGGCTAGGTCATCCGTGCCCCATGCCCGCTGCAGGTAGGTGCTCACCCACCTGCCGCCCACCAAGGCCTTGAGGATGGCGATGATGAACTCGAGCACGGCCATATCGGCAGCGGAATTCTCCTGCGCATCGATGGCGTGGATGGACAGGATGCCCTGCTCGAAGTGCGCCGTGGCCGCGCGGAGGTTCAGCATTTGCGGATCCGGGGGCTCGGCGCGGCCCGCGGCCGCTGCGGAACGGGCGATGGGCCCTAGGATGGCGCGATCGTGCTCGGCCTGGTCGAAGACCGCCTCCGGAATGAAGGCCCCCACCCGCTCGGGGAAGCGGTCATACAGGTCGAGGCATGCCCTGAGGCGGTTGCTCAGGATGCCGGTGACGCGTCCCTCGCGCATCGGTGTGGCGGCGGCAATGGCCGGAATCAGTGGCAGCACGAGCCGCACCGCCGCGTGAAGACGGCCGAAGTCCTCGGCCCGGTCGAAGTGCAGGTCGAGCCGGAGCGCGCGCTGCAGGCAGCCGGGGATAGGCTCGGACGCGCCCCAGGGCGCCACGGGTGAGCCGCTGGGCAGCAGCAGCGCGCCGTGGCGCTCCACGGCAGGTGTCAGCGCAGACTGCAGCGCCTGCACCTTGCGGACCCAGTTGGCCGGTCGCCGTGCAGGCCGGCTGCTGCGGATGATGATGGATGCCGAATCGCAGCCTTCGGCCAGGGTAAGGTCTTGGCGCTCAGGATGGGTGCGCGAGGTGGCCGGCAGCGGGGTGGCAGCCAGGTCGCCGCCTGCTGCAAGGGGTTCCAGCGTGGCCGGATGCACCGCCGTGCAAGGGGCCGCGAAGCCGAAGGCATCGAGCAGAGGAGGACGTCGCTTGCGCTCGGCCATGGCAGGCCAAAGGTCGCATTCCCCTTCGAACGCTCCATGGCATTGCCTGCAGGCCTTTGATGTCCCGGCTATCTTCGCCAGCCTTGAACCAAACCCCTCGTTCATGAAGCGTTCCCGAACGTTCCTGTTTCTCCTTCCGGCCGTCGCGCTCCTGCATGCCTGCGGACAGCCGGAAAAGCCCTCCCGGATCAACTCCGAGACCGTCTCCCCCTCAGACTCCGGCTTTTACGAGGCCGACGAGTTCGCCGACATCCGGGTGCTGCGCTACCAGATTCCCGGTTGGGACCAGCTCACGCTCCAGCAGAAGCAGCTGTGCTACTACCTGAACATGGCCGGCCTTGCGGGCCGCGACATCATGTGGGACCAGAACTACCGCTATAATCTGCGCATCCGTCGGGCCATCGAAGCGGTGCTGCTCAATTACAATGGCGAGCGCTCGGGTACGGAGTGGGAGGCCTTCGAGACCTATGCGAAGCAGGTGTTCTTCAGCAACGGCATCCACCACCACTACAGCAATGACAAGCATGAGCCGGCCTTCTCCCGCACCTGGTTCGAGCAGGCCTTGGCCGAGAGCGGCGTCAAGCTGGCGCCCGAGGCGATGGAGGCCATCTTCAATCCGGAGGTCGATGCCAAGAAGGTGAGCCTCGATGCCTCCAAGGACCTGGTGCTCGCCAGCGCGGTCAATTTCTATGGCGAGGACGTCAGCCAAGGGGAGGTGGAGCAGTACTATGCGGCGAAGGAGGCCATCGGGACCGACGAGCCCCTGAGCTACGGACTCAACAGCAAACTGGTGCGCAACGCCAGCGGCCAGCTGGAAGAGCGTACCTACAGGGTCGGTGGGCTCTACGGCCCTGCGCTGGAGGAAAGCGTGAAGTGGTTGGAGAAGGCCATGGGCGTAGCGGAGAACGAGGCCCAGCGCAAGGCCCTGGGGCTCCTCATCGAGTACTACCGCACCGGCGACCTGAAGGTGTGGGACGATTTCAATGTGGCCTGGGTGAAGGACGTGGAGAGCACGGTGGACTACATCCTCGGTTTCGTGGAGGTGTACAACGATCCCATGGGCAAGCGCGGCAGCTACGAGGCCATCGTGGAGGTGAACGATCCGGTGGCCACCAAGAACATGGAGGTGATCATGCGGAACGCCCAGTGGTTCGAGGACAACAGCCCGCTGCTGCCCCAGCATAAGAAGAAGGATGTGGTGGGCATCACCTACCGCTTCATCAATACCGTGGGCGAGGCCGGCGATGCCTCACCCAGCACCCCCATCGGGGTGAACCTGCCCAATGCCAACTGGATCCGCGCCAAGCACGGCAGCAAGAGCGTGAGCCTGGGGAACATCAGCGACGCCTATGACAAGAGCAGCGGCAGCAGCACGCTTGAGGTGTTCTGCCACGACGCGAAGGAGATCGAGCTGGCCAAGGCGCACGGCGCGCTGGCCGGCAAGCTGCACACCGCGCTGCACGAGGTGGTGGGTCATGCCAGCGGCCAGCTGGAGCCCGGCGTTGGCGAGACCGATGCCACGCTGAAGAGCTACGCCAGCACCCTGGAGGAGGGCCGCGCCGATCTCGTGGCCCTCTATTTCGTGATGGACCCCAAGCTCGTTGAGCTGGGCGTGATGCCGAGCCTGGAGGTGGGCATGGCCGAGTACGACAGCTATATCCGCAACGGCCTGCTGGTGCAGCTGCGCCGCATCAAGCCGGGCAAGGACATCGAGGAGGCGCACATGCGAAACCGTATGTGGGTGAGCGCATGGGCCTACGAGCGCGGCAAGGCCGACAGCGTGATCGTGAAGGTGGTGCGCGATGGCGACACCTACTACGATATCCGCGACTACGACAAGCTGCGCAATATTTTCGGCGAGCTGCTGCGGGAGGTGCAGCGCATCAAGAGCCAGGGCGACTACAAGGCCTGCCAAGCTCTGGTGGAGACCTACGGCGTGAAGGTGGACCCCGCCATACACGCCGAGGTGCTGCGCCGCGCCGAGCAGATCAGGACCAAGCCCTATGCGGGCTTCATCCAGCCCGAGATGGAGGCCGTCACCGGCGCGGACGGCAGCATCACGGATGTGAAGGTGACCTATCCGAAGGACTTCCTCGGGCAGATGTTGCGCTATGCCGAGCGCCACAGCTTCTTGCCGGACGAGAACTGAGGCTTGGGGTACGAGATGCGAAGGGCGGCCTTTTGGCCGCCCTTCGCGCTTGATGCAGGAGGAGGGGTCACCCTTTCCGGTTCATGTCCAGCATTTCCTTGATGCCGCCCACGCTGCTGAGCACGCCGCTGGCCTCGTAAGGGATGTAGACGACCTTGTTGCCCTGGCCGCTTGTCATCTCCTTCAGCGTTTCCAGGTACTTCATGGCAATGAGGTAGTTGGTGGGGTCGCCCTTGCCGCCGGCCACGGCCTCGGCCACCAGCCGGATGGCCTCGGCTTCGCCCTGCGCGCGGCGGATCCGGGCCTGCGCATCGCCTTCGGCCTCCAGGATCTGGCTCTGCTTCTGTCCCTCGGCCTGTGTGATCTGGCTCTGCTGGATGCCCTCTGCCTGAAGCACGGCGGCGCGCTTGCTGCCCTCGGCATCGATGATCTGCGCGCGCCGGTCGCGCTCGGCGCGCATCTGCTTTTCCATGGCTTCGCGGATGTCGCGCGGGGGGTTGATGTCCTGAAGCTCCACCCGGTTCACCTTCACGCCCCATTTGTTGCTGGCTTCATCCAGGATCGTGCGCAGCTTCATGTTGATGGTGTCACGGCTCGTGAGCGTCTCATCCAGGTCCAGTTCGCCGATCACGTTCCTCAATGTGGTCTGCGTGAGCTTCTCGATGGCCAGCGGGAGGTTCTCGATCTCATACATCGCCTTCACCGGGTCGGTGATCTGGAAGTAGAGCAGCGCATTGATCTCGGTCATCACGTTGTCCTTGGTGATCACGTTCTGGCGCGGGAAATCGTACACCGTTTCGCGCAGGTCGATGCGCTGCCTGCGCTGGAACTGCACGTATTTGTTGCCGTCGGGGAGGTCGCGCGTGAATCGGAAGACGATCTCACGCGGCTTGTCGAATACCGGGATGATGACATTGAAGCCGGCGGTGAGCGTGGTTCTGTACTTGCCGAAGCGCTCGATGACCATGGCCTCGCTCTGCTGGATGATGCGCACGCCCTTGGCGATGATGACGAGCACGAAGACGACGAGGAGTACGGGGATGATGAGGTCGGTCATGATGGGAGGTTGAGGGTTGGTAGGTTGTTGAGGGGTGGGAGACGGAGGGTGCGGGGAACGGCCATGGCAGTCCCCTCATTGACTAGGCATCAGCGGGTTTCACGACCAGGGTGTTGCTGTCCACGCGCACCACCTCCACCAGGTCGCCGGTGCGCAGTGCACGGTCGTTGATGCACTCGGCGCGCCAGTCATCCCCGCCCACCGCCACGCGGCCAAGCCGGAGGCCCGGCTCGAAATCCTGGCTGACCCGCCCGCGCTGCCCGACGAGGGCGTCCACATTGGTGCGCACTTCGGGCCCCTTCCACATCCGCTTCATCAGCAGCGGTCGCAGCGTGAAGAAGGAGAGGAGTGCGGCAGATGCACAGAGGATGAGCTGCCCAATGGGGCCGGCACCGGCGGCAGCGCCTGCGCTAGCGGCAAGGCATCCGATGCTCACGCAGAAGAGCCAGAAGCCCGGTACGAAGATCTCGGCGATGAGCAGCACGATGGCCACGGCGGCCCACCAGTGCCATTGGAAGAAGAGGAATTCGCTCATGGTGTTCGCCGCCCAAGTTAGCCGCCGGTCGGCGCGCGGCATCTGCGGCCTTGGATGAGCGGCTGGCGGGCTGTGCGAGCGGCGGCTGGCCCGGGGCGGGTATTTTCGCGCACCATGGCCCGGCCTCAACCGCGCAAGCTCCTGTCCGGGTTCGGAAGCGACGGCATCCTAACCTACATCACCGAGGGGCTGGCCCTTCTGGGCATGGTGCTGGCTTTCCGCTTGGCCGCCCAGGCCGGCAAGAACGAGCTGGACCTCTACGTCATCGCGCGGCGCACGGTGGCCTTCCTATTCCCGGTGGTGCTGATGGGCGCTATGGTCGGCCTCACGCGCTTCGTTTCCATGAGCCCATCGCCCGAAGCCGCCCGCCGCTACCTGCGCGGCGCCCTCTCCATGGTGCTCCCCTTGGGTGTGGTGGTGTCCGCCCTCGGCTTCCTCTTCGACGAGCCGCTGGCCTGGGCACTTTTCGACGATCTGGCGATGGCCCCCTTGGTGCCGCCCATCGGCATCATGACCGTGGGCGTGGCATTCCATGGCGTAGCCTACGGGTACCTCCGTGGCCGCGGCGCCATCGTGCTGGCCAATGCCCTGCAGTTGACGGTGCTCGCCATCGGCCCCTGCCTGGCCTTCGTCCTGTGCAAGGGCATGGCCGCGGTGCTCTGGTTCACGGCGCTCGTTTGGGTGGGCGCTGCGCTGCTCTCCGTCCTGCCCGATCTGGTCCGCCCGTACGGCGGTGCCATCGGGCGCGAGCGCGGGGAGCTTTTGCGCTATGGCCTTCCGCGTGTGCCCGGCGATGTGGCGCTCGGTGCGTTGCTCACCGTTCCAGGGTACGTGGCCCTGCGCACCCATGGGCTCGACATCAGCGGCGAGGTCGGCTTCGGCGCCACGCTGCTCAACATCGCGGCAGCGGCCTTCTCGCCGGTGGCGCTGCTGCTGCTGCCAGCGGCGGCCTCCCAGCTCGCCAAGGGCGACCATGCCGCGCTCGCGGAGCGCGTGGCCCGCATGTCGAAGCTCGTCCTTGCGGCGTCCATCCTGCTCACCTTGGGCTTCGAGCTGCTTGCCACCCCGGTGCTGCGCATCTACCTGGGGCCCACGGGCGAGCAGTACGTGCCCATGGCCCGCCTCATCTTCATGGCAGCGCTGCCGTTCGCCTATTTCAATGGCATGCGCAGCCTGCTCGACGCCTATTTCCGCACCCCGCGCAACGGCATCAACCTCACGAAATCGTTCCTGATCCTGCTGGCCGGCAGCGCCTTGCACTTGCTGGTGCCCACACCGTGGTACACCATGGCCATCGTGCTGCTGCTGGCGCTCAGCTACCTGGGCCTGGCCACCTGGAGCGATGCGCGGTTCGTGCGCACCGAACTGCAGCGCCTGGCCGCGCAGGGCCGCCATGCGCTCCGCGTGATCGCGGTGATTCCCGAGGCCGAGAGCGGTGCCGTCTATGCCGAGGTGCGTCGCGAGGTGGCCGCGATGGAGCGGCACGGCGCACATGTCACCCTCTTCCACTTGGAGAGCCGCACCTCACCGGTGCGTCTCTGGCTCGCCCGCCAGCGCTTGAAGCGGATGATACTGCGCGTGCGCCCTGATGTGGTTCATGTGCAATACGGCTCGGTGGCCGGGCTCTTCACGGTGCTCAGCAGTGCTCTGCCCGTGGTGGTCACCTTCATGGGTGATGATGTGAACCGCCGCGATGTTCCCGGCGTGGCCCGCCCTGTGCTGGGCAAGTGGTTCTCCCAGCTTGCCGCCTTCTTCGCCGCCGGCATCATCTGCCGGAATGAGGCGGTGCGCGATGGCCTTTGGTGGCGAACTTCCGAGGCCGTGGTGCTCAAGGGCGAGGTAGGGTCGGACGCAGCGGTGAAGGGGACCCTTGCGCACCTGCGAGCGGTGGCCATGCACAAATCAGGAGAGCCATGAGGGTGCTGCTGGTCGGCGCTGCCAGTTCCGTGCACCTGCTGCGCTGGGCCGAGGCGCTGGCCGGGCGGGGCCATGAGGTGCATGTGGCCACCCAGCATGCGCCCTTGGCCGGTTATGGCGCGGGGGTGGTAGTGCATCGGCTTCCCCATCTCGGCGGCGCAGGTTACCTGCTGAATCGCTGCGCTCTTCGGCGCCTGGTGGACCGCATCGGGCCTGACGTGGTGAATGCCCATTACGCATCGGGGTACGGAACGCTGGCTGTGAGGCCCGCAGGAGCCCCGCTGGTGCTGAACGTCTGGGGAAGCGATGTGTATGAATTCCCCGATGCCACACCGCTGCACCGCTGGCTGCTGCGCAGGAACCTGCGCCGCGCTGATGCCGTGGTAAGCACCAGCGAAGTGATGGCGCGGCGCACCGCCCTGGTCTGCCCGGGGCTCTCACCGATCACCGTGGTGCCCTTCGGCGTGGATACGCAGCGGTTCTCCGCTCGGCCCGTGTCGAAGGACGCTCTGGTGGTCGGGACGGTGAAGGCACTGGCGCCGAAGTATGGCATCGATATCCTGCTGCGCGCCTTCGCAGGGCTCAGCGCAGGAAGGACGGAGGCGGTGCGCCTGCGCATCGTGGGGGACGGCCCCCAACGGTCGGAGCTCGAGCAGCTGGCCGATGACCTTGGCATCAAGGCCCGCGTCGACTTCGTAGGCGCCGTTCCCCACCACCAGGTACCCCAAGAACTGAACCGGCTGGACGTATACGTGGCCCTTTCGAGGACGCACAGCGAGAGCTTCGGCGTGGCGGTGATCGAGGCCAGCGCGTGCGGGCTGCCCGTGGTGGTGAGCGAGGCCGGCGGATTACCGGAGGTGGTGGAGCGCGATTGCTCGGGCTTCATCGTGCCGATGGAGGATTCGCGAGCTGCGGCCGAGCGGATCGCGGAGCTGCTCGCCGATGACGCACTGCGGGCCCGCATGGGCGCTGCCGGCCGCGAACGCGTGGTGAAGCGCTACAGCTGGGACGACTGCGTGGACCGGCTCCTTGAAGTGTACGGGAATGCCCTCAGGGAGATGAAGCGATGAGCCCGGGAACGAACGAAGCCCTGAGCCGCGTCCGCGTGGTGATCCCGTGCCGCAACGAGGCCGGGTACATTGGTCGATGCCTGCGGTCCCTCGCAGAGGCGGACCGCCATGGCATGCACCTGGAGGTCTGGGTCTGCGATGGTATGAGCGACGACGGCACGCGCGAGGAGGTGCGTGCGATGGCGGCTGTGCACCCCTGGGTGAAGCTCATTGACAACCCGGCGCGCACCACGCCTCAAGCCATGAACATCGGTCTGCGACCCGCCGGCTACGACATCGGCATCATCCTCGGCGCCCATGCGGAGGTGGATGCCGGCTTCCTGGAGGCTAACCTCAGGGCCCTGCGAGACCATCCGGAGGCAGGCTGCGTAGGAGGCGTGATCGAGAACGTTTACACAGATGCCTGGAGCCGGCGGATCGGCGCGGCCATGGGGCATCCCTTCGGCGTAGGCGGGGCGCATTTCCGCACCGGCCTGCGGCAAGGCGAGGTGGATACAGTGGCCTTCGGGGCCTACCGCCGCGCGGTCTTCGAGCAGGTCGGCTATTTCGACGAGCGGCTCGTGCGCAACCAGGACGATGAGTTCAACTTCCGCGTGAAGCGCGGCGGCTGGGCCATCCGGCTGCACGCTTCCATCCGCAGCCGCTACTATGTGCGCGCCGGCCTGCGCAAGCTGTACCGCCAGTATTGGCAGTACGGCTACTGGAAGGTGTACGTGAACCGGCTGCACGGCACGGTGACCACGCTGCGGCAATTGGTGCCCGCTGCCTTCGTGCTCTTCCTGCTGCTCGGAGCGGCGGTGGCCTGGCTGCATCCCGTGCTGGCAGTGGGCTATGCCGCGGGCATCGCGCTCTACCTCCTTGCGGCGGGCATCAGCGCCCTGCGCGCGTCCTCCTCGCCCGGCGACGCACCGGGCGTGGCCGCGGCCTTCGGGGTCCTGCACCTCGCCTACGGATTCGGCTACCTGCGCGGCATCATCGATTTCCTGATCTTCGGCCGTGAGCCGAAGGCCGCGTCAACCGCCCTTTCGCGCTGAATCGATGCCCGGTGCCAAGCTGCCCATTACCATCGGCTACCTCACCATCGAGGATGCACGCGACCGCCGCAGCTGGTCGGGTACGCACCACTTCCTGCTGAAGGAGCTGGAGCGGCACGTGGAGCGCGTGGAGCTGATCGGTCCCCTCCGGGAGACGGTCGCGGTGAAGGCCACGCGTGCGCTGAATCAGGTCTTCCTCCGCGTTCCAGGCAAGCGCTTCAACTGGCGCGCCTCGCCATGGGTGGCCCGCAGCTACGCACGCCTCATCGAGCAGCGGCTGCGGGCGAAGCCGGTTGACCTGATCATCGCCCCGGCTGGCCTGGCCACCACCGCATTCCTGCGCGCCGATGCGCCCATCATCTACATCAACGACCGCTGCATCGCCGGGGCACTAGGCTATCACGATGTGCTTCAGAATCTCTTCGATTGGTCTCGCGAGCAGAGCCTGAACATCGAGCGCGCGGCACTGGGCAACGCCGCGCTGTGCGTGTTCAGCAGCGACTGGGCCGCCGATGCCGCAAGGAAGGCGGTGCCGGAGGCGGCGCCCAGGATCCGCATGATCCCGTTCGGCGCCAACCTGCCCGAGGCCCCCCCTTCACCGGGCACCGGCACCTGGCCCCGCGGTCCGGTGAAGCTGCTCTTCCTCGGGGTGAATTGGGAGGAGAAGGGCGGCCCCATCGCATATGCTGCGCTGCTGGCACTGAAGAGGGCGGGCGTGCAGGCGCAGCTGGTGGTCTGCGGGTGCCAGCCTCCGCCTGTGTGCGATGATCCCGGATTGATCCGCGAGGGCTTCCTCGACAAGAACAAGCCGTCTGAGCTCGCTCGGCTGCAAGAGCACCTGCGCACGGCCGATTTCCTCCTGCTCCCCACGCGCTTCGAGGCCTACGGCATCGTGTTCTGCGAGGCTGCGGCCCACGGGTTGCCGGTGCTGGCCACACGGACCGGCGGTATCCCCACCATCGTGCAGGAGGGCGTCACCGGGCTCCTCTTCGATCTCGACCGGCCTGGGGAGGATTATGCGGAGGCCGTTCTACGGTTGATGGCACACCCCGATATGCTCAAGGGTATGCGTGAGGCGGCGCGCAAGCGGTACGCTGACATGCTCAATTGGACCGCATTCGTGGGCACGATGCTCCATCACGCGTTGCCCTTGGTGCAGCCGAAGAGTTCCCGGTAGGCAGCTTGGAAGGGGGCGCCGTCGTACTCGAGCCGCGCTTTGGTGAACGCGGCCTGGCGCATGGCCCAGAGCCTGTCCCGGTCGAGTTCGAGCGCTTTCAATCCTGCCACCAGATCCTGCTCGGTGGTCGCAGCCTCAGCCGAGCCCGCGATGATGGCGCATTGCCCGTCGAGCCGGATCGGGATATCACCGACCGGTGCGGCTGCGACGGCCAACCCATGCGCCATGGCTTCCTGCACCACGAGCGGGAATCCTTCGCGCGAGGAGGTGACCACGATGATATCATGGGCGGCGTAGAGATCGGCCAGTCGAGCCGGATCCGTGACCTCTCCCTCGAAGGCGATGGGCGCCGCGCATTCCCGCGCCCTTATGCCGACCGCCGTGGCCATGAACCGGCCCTTGGCTTCGGCGTGCAGGCGTTCAATGATGCGCTGGAAGAGCTCCGGCCTTTTCTCCGGGCTGTCACGGCCCACGAAGAGCAGCCGGACGGGCCACGTGTGCTGCAGGGGCGGTGCAAAGCGGTGCACGCGGTTGGTGATGAGCTGCAGCTTGCCGAACTGCGCGGAGGTCATATGGTGCGCAAGCAGGAAGCTGCGGTACTGCGACCGGGCGTGCTCGGCGATGAACACGTAGCGATGCACGCGCGGGAAGTGGCGCAGCCAGGCCCGATGCTGTGCATTCCCCTTGGGCTGGTAGAGGAAGGCGTGCTGCAGGTAGGCCGTGCGCACATGAGGCGAGAGCTCCGGCAGCAGTTCGAAGAACTGTGCACAGTTGCTGGCGAAGAGATGCGCATCGGTGCGCGAATCCAGGGCGCGGGCGATCCACCGGCGCGCGGCCGTGCGGGTGCAAGGGTGGTTGACCAGCCGCGGCACCTCGATGACAGGGGCGCTCGCCGCGAATCGCGGAAGGAAGCTCCGGTCGCGCGAGAAGCCGGTGATGAGGCAGAGCGGGCGCTGGTCCGCTATCGTGCCCAGGATGTCGGCATGCACCTGCTCGGCACCGCCCGTATGGAGGTAGGGGAAGAGGAGGAGGTGGCGTCCCTGCCAATCACTGAGCGCCTTCTTGATGGCTGCACGCTCGCGCAGCAGCTTCCAAGGAGAGTAGGTCAGCATCCGGTATGCGTCGCGCGCCAAGGGGCGAATCGTGCGGTGGATCAGGTACCGGCCCAGGGTCCGGACCTGGGCGGCCGCCACGGCTGCATGCACGCGGCCGAACCGGCCCCGGCTCAGTTCCCCGGTCAGGAAGCGCTGGCGGACGGTCATCAGCCGGATCTCCAGCGGGACCTCCCGCTTGCTCTCCGCCATCACGCTCGATGCATGCACACGGTACTGCACCAGCTGCTCCGGCAGCTTGGCGATCCGCGCACCGCGGGCCATCAGCCGAAGCCAAAGGTCCCAATCCTCGGCGCCGCGCTGGCGGTCTTCGTAGCGGAGTCCTCCAAGGGCATCCCGCCGAAGCATCACCGTGGGGTGGGCGATGCAGTTGGTGCGTGGGAGCAGGTCCGCGATATCGGCCTCGGTCACGGCTCTCTGATCCGTATCCCAGGTGCCGCAGGGTTCGCCATCGGCATTGATAAGGCCGACGCATGTGGCCAGCACAGCGACCTCCGGATGCCCATCCATCCAAGCCGCCTGCCGCTCCAAGCGCTCCGGGTGCATGAGGTCATCGGCGTCCATCCGGGCGATGTAGCGGCCGCGGGCCTCCGCCAGGCCCTCGTTCAGCGATGCCACGAGGCCTTGATTGGCGGCATGGCGGATGATGCGGAAGCGCGGGCCGGCGTGCGCCTGGAGGATGGCAGCGCTCCCATCCGTCGATCCGTCGTCGATGGCGATGACCTCATGGTCAGCGAGCGTCTGCGCGCTGATGCTGTCAATCGTCCGCTGGAGGTATGCGCTCGCGTTGTGCACGGGCAGGAGCACGGTCACCAGCGGTGGTCGGTCTGCAGCCTGGGTCATGGTTGCCGAAGCACGAGCCGTTGATACTCCTCCAGGTAGCGGTGGGCGATGCGCTCCCAGGTGAATCGCTCCCGCCAGGCTCGTCGCCCCGCTTCGCCAGTGCGCTGCAGCAGGCTGCGATCGGCTAGCAGCACGGAGAGCCGCCGT
This sequence comes from Flavobacteriales bacterium, assembly GCA_030584065.1. NCBI lineage: Bacteria > Pseudomonadati > Bacteroidota > Flavobacteriia > Flavobacteriales > Flavobacteriales bacterium. Next base: position 1,203,999 of record CP129489.1, on the reverse strand, counting down.
GCGCCCGCAGCGATGTTCGTGCGCACCAGGCCTTTCTCATCGCGCCTTCCCGGCATTATCCAGCCGCCATCGGACCAGCGCGCGATCTCCGCGGCGTTGCCCGCATCGGACGCAAGGAAGGGCACGCCCGCTGCCATCGCCTCGAACAGCACGATGGGTGAGCATTCCAGGTTGCTGGGGAACAGGAACAGGTCTGATTGCCGCAGGGCCGCGACCGTGCTCCGCCGGTCCCACTCGTAGAAGGCGATCCGCTTGCGGCGCAGGCGTGCGCGCAGCCGGAGCCCTAGGAAGCGCGGGTGCGTGCGGTAGGCATGCTCCAAGGCATGTACGCCATTGCCGATGAGGAGCAGTGTCGCATCTGCCGTTTCTGCGCGGATGAAGAGTTCCAGCGCCTCCTTGTGCCCCTTGATCCCCGTGAAGGATCCCACATGCAGCACGAGCTGCCCGTTTTCCGGCAAGTTCAATCCGCCTCTGATGTCGCCTGTGACCGCGCCGCTGAATTCCTCCTCCGACGCTCCGTTGGGGATGAGCACCGTATTCGTCAATCCCAGCCTGGCGGCGAATGCCGCATCCTGGTAACCTTCGCTATGGAAGACGTTCAGGTCCATGGCGGCAAGCCATGCCGGCATGCTGCGGTAGTAGGCGGCCCACCGCGGGTCGCGCAATGCCGAGAAGCCTGTCGGCACGAAGACCTTCCTCGCACCGATCTCCGCCAGGTGGGGTAGCGCCGCATCCGTGGCCCATTGCTGCGCGGCGAAGAATGTGACCACGTCGAACCCGCCTTGGCGCAAGGCATCCACATAGGGTCCCGATCCGCCTTGGATGCCGTCCACCGCGTTGCCCTTGATGGCGAACGAGCGGACCTTGACGCCGTTCAGCATGCCTGAGGTGCGCTGGGGATGCGCGCTCGTGAGCACGGTGACCATGTGCCCTTGCCGCGCCATGCGTTCGCTGAGCTGCCGCACCACCTCGGCCATGCCACCGATGGATGGCGGATAGGCCTCCACGCAGTGGGCGATGCTCAACGGGCGGTCCATGCGGAAGGGATGATGGCCGAGGCCGGGGTATCGGTACCGGCGAACCAGCGTGCCGGCGCGATCACCTCTTTTTCGGGGCGCGGATCGAGCCATGCGCCCCACCAACTGAAGCTGCTGTTCGCGATGATGTGGTGGCGGCACTGCTTCATGAGCCAAAGGTCCCAGTGGGCAGCCCGTCCGGTATTGTGCGCAATGTGCTCGGAGGGCCGTGGGAAGGAGAGGTTTGACTGCACCCAGTCCGGATCATCGCTGAATACGAAGAACCGGTCCACGCCGTGCCGCTCGGCAAGCTCCCGGGCTGCTCCATGGAAGTAAGCCGGCGGGCAGACGCCATGGTAGCGGGCTGTGTCGGCATTCGTCGCATAATCGCCGCGGCGCACGTGCACGCTGGCGCTCACACTGGCCTGCATGGCCCCCGCCAGGGCGCGATTGCGGGCATCGGGTGCTTCGCGGGGTACGAAGAGCGCAGAGCGCAGTTCCTCCGCTACCGCTATGAAATGGCCTTCGTTCTGCCAGAAGCCTTCGAGGTAGACCGGTGCCTTGCAGCGCAGCACAGCCGCATCGAGGCCCGGGTGCCGCTCCAGGATAACAGAGGGATAGAGGCTGGGCAGCAACCGGCGGAGCCGGCGATGGAGCGGCTGGTCGATGGGGCGGCGCAGGATGGCCACTTGCCCGGGGTCGGCGAAAGCGATGGGCGCCGCGAACACGTCGAGCTCGAAGTCGCGTGGCGTCCAATCCATCCCGGCCGGCCTGCTGTCGAGAAAGGTGCGGTCGAGGAGCAAAGGCACGCCCAGCCGCTTCGCCGCAGCATGGCCGGTGGCGTACTGGAACATCTGGTTGCCCAGCCCACCCATCAGGCGCACGATCACAGCGCTCATGTTCACCGCAGGAATAACCAGTGATGAAGGGGACGGCCCGCGGAGCGTCGTGCGCCGCGCAGGTAGCGCGTTACGAGGCTGCGTTGCCCAGGGCCGAAGCGGCCTGCACGCCCCCAGCGCCAGAGGTCGGAGAGCACCCGGTCGCGCTGAACGGGGAGCGGAAGCGAGTCGCTGCGCACGCTGCCCTCCGGTGCATCCATGTAGGCCACCAGCGGCTCAGCGCAGTAGGCGAAGCGCGCAGCGAGGCTGAGCCGCAGCCAGAGCGCATAGTCCTCCAGGGCCCTCAGGTCAGGCGCCTCAGGGAAGCCGCCGCAACGCAGGACGTGGTCGCGTCGTGCGATCACCGAGCTGCAGATCACGCGATTCACGGGCAGCAGGTCGGCCAGGGCGAGAATGGCATCGCCATCCGTGAAGTAGGTGCCCCGGTCCTTGCCGTCCGGAGCCATGCGCTGCGCGTTGGTGCAGGAGGCTTGGGCGCCGGTTCGCCGCATCGCCTCGAATTGGCGCTTCAGCTTGCCGGGGAGCCAGCGGTCGTCATCGTCGAGGAAGGCCAGCCATTCGCCGGCAGCCGCGTTGATGCCCCTGTTGCGCGGCACGGCCGGACGTCCGGCACGAGGGCCATCGACCCACTTCACCCGCGCGTCGCCGATCGCTGCCGTTCGCGTGCGCGTGTCGTCCGTGCTGCCATCATCGCAGACGAGCACCTCCAGCACGGCATCGCCCTGCTCCAACGCGCTGCGTACCGCCCTTTCCAGCAGCGCGGCCCTGTTGAAGGTGGGGATGATGACGCTGACGGTCTCCATCAGCCGTTGGCCAAGGTGCGGCGGAGCTGCGTCCGGTAGGCTTCCATCCAGACCTCCAGGAGTTGGCGCTCGCTCGTGCTGTCATCCACGAGGTACTGGCTGAGGTGCGAGCGCCCGGCCGCCTCGAGGTCCGATCCGGACAGGTCGCGCTGCTTCCTGGCGATGACGATGAGGTTGTACGTGTCCTTGTAGCGCTCCTGCTTCACCTCGCCTGCCCCGAACCCGAATCGCTGGAGCATCTCCACGAGCGTGACGCGCGTGTAGCCCTCGAAGTGCACGGCCCAATGGGCCTCTTGCGAGCCGAAGATGTGGCGCAGCCCCACCATGCGCGCCTGGCCGCTGGAGAACCGCCCGAGCACGGCACGTGCCGTCCTCCCGAAGTCGGGCACCTCCACGTGCAGGATTCCGTCCCTCTTCAGCCATGAGTTCCAGGAGGCCAGCAGCGCCGCGGCCTTCGCTCGCTCGAAATGCTCGAAGACGTGGTGCAGCCGCACCTCGTCCACGCTGCCTGCGGGGTATCTCATCCCGGTGAGGTCGTGCAGCTCATCGGCCACGGAGGTCTGCTGGACGCTGTGCTCGCTCAGCGGATAATCGATGTTGATGTAGCCTTCGAAATAGCGTTGGCCGCAACCCAGGTGGAGTCGGATCATGACGGTGGCAGGATGCGCATGCGGATGGAAGCGGCCAGCTCGCGGAGCAGGCGACGCGGGCCCAGGGCATGCACGGGCGGTTCTGTTCTCATCGGCAGCAGGGCGCCGGCATGGCAGACGGAAGCCAGGTCGTGCACGCGCTGCACGGGGAATGGGGCCTCCCACTGAAAGCCTTCCATGAGCCAGGGCAGCAGCTCGTTCAACGTGCCGATGTAGCCCTTGGTGAGGGATTCCTGGAGCAGCGCCTGCACCGGCCTGAAGCTGTCGATGGCCGTTTCGCTCTTCTTCATGTAGCGCAGCACCCCGTCCGTATGCTTGACCAGGTTGAGGTGCACGTCGAAGTTGTACAGGTACTCATAGTAGCACAGCGGATACTCGAAGTAGCCCCGCCGAGCGACCCGGAAGCATTCCCCCACGAACGATTCGACATCGGGCACATGCTCCACCACGTGCGAGCAGATCACGTAGTCGAACGTCCCGTCGGCAAAGGGGAAGCGGCTACCATCGTAGTACACCACCTCCTTTTCCGTCACGAGCGGGCGATCGTGCCCGAACTGCCTTCCGTACGCTTCGGGATCCTCGAAAGCCATCTCCAGCAGCACATCCGAGCGGGGATGTGGGTCGGCGCCGGGGCCGACCTCGAGCACGCGATGGCCTTCGCGGATGCCGGTGATGCGATCTGGGAAGAACATCAGCTGATGCGTTGTATCGCCGTCTCCATCTGGTTCAGCAGGAGGCCGCTTCTGTTGTTCACGATGCGCGAGTCACCGGCCAGGTCGCTGACATCGCTGATGCTCAAGGTGGCCGGTCCCGGCAGATAGTGGAGGGTGCGCCCCTGCTCCGACAGGCCGATGATCAGCTTGTATTGGCCATCGGTGAGGTGGATGCCATCGCTGGTGAAGAGCGCCTCATAGCGGCCAGGCTCCAGGGCGCAGGCCTTGCTCCAGGTGGTGCGGATCGGCAGGTCAAGCAGCGTGCTCACGCCCAGGGCGATGACGAAGCCCTCCAAGGGCCGGTTCACCGTGAAGCGCACGCGCACGCGCCACGGAGCGCCGATGGGCACTTCCGGCGCAGGATGCCCGCTGCCGTCCTCGATGACCGCGCTCGTGGCATGGGCCGCCGGGCCATCCGGAGGGGCCGTGAAGTGGAACTCCGCCTCAGCGGCGGCGTTGCGCTGCAGGTAATGCCTGATCACCTCCTGCATGGGACCGTTCGCCGCCAGCCTGCCCTGGTGCAGCAGCAGGCCTTTGTTGCAGAGGCGCTGAACGGCATCCATCTGGTGGCTCACGAAGAGCACCGTGCGGCCTTCGCCGGCCACGCTCTCCATCTTGCCCAGGCATTTGCGCTGGAACGCGGCATCGCCCACGGCCAGCACCTCGTCCACGATGAGGATCTCGGGTTCGAGGTGGGCGGCCACGGCGAAGGCCAGGCGTACGTACATGCCGCTGCTGTAGCGCTTCACGGGCGTATCGAGGAAGCGCTCTACCTCGGCGAAGGCGACGATCTCATCGAACCTCGCCGCGATCTCCGCACGGCTCATGCCCAGGATGGCCCCGTTGAGGAAGATGTTCTCGCGCCCGGTGAGCTCCGGATGGAAGCCCGTGCCCACCTCCAGCAGGCTGGCCACCCTTCCATCGATGGTAACGCGTCCCTTGGTGGGCTCCGTGATCCGGCTGAGCACCTTCAGCAGGGTGCTCTTCCCTGCGCCATTTCGCCCGATGATCCCCACCCGGTCGCCGGCCTCCACGGTGAAGCTCACCTCATCCAGTGCCTTGAACTCCTCCATGGTGGCCCGCGGGCGGCGGCGGCTGAAGAGCCCCTTCGCCCGCTCCGCGATCACATCGCGCAGGGCGGTGTACCGCGGCCCCGCTTCGGTCCGCAGCCGGTAGTGCTTGCTGAGGCGCTCGACGGTGATGATCGGTGCGGCCATGGATCAGATGACGTCGGCGAAGCCCCGCTCGGTGCGCCGGAAGTAGCGGATGCCGGCCGCGAGCAGCAGCAGGCTGATGCCCACGCTGATCGCGAAGCCGGGCAGGTAGAGCTGGACGCTGCTCCCCAGCAGGCACCAGCGGAAACCGTCGATCACGCCCACCATGGGGTTCATCGCGTACAGCAGCTTCAGGGCCTCCGGGATGCGGGCGCTGCCGAATATGTCCGCGCTGGAGAAGGCCACCGGCGACACGTACAGGCCGAATTGCACGATGAAGGGTACGATGTAGCGGAAATCGCGGTAGCGCACATTGAGCGCGGCGATGAGCAGGCCGCTGCCCAGGGCCGTCACCAGCGCCAGCAGGAGGAACAGCGGAAGGGCCAGGATCTCGATGCCCGGAGCATGGCGATAGACCGCCATGAGCACGGCCAGGATGGCGAAGGAGATGAGGAAGTCGATCAGGCAGACGATGACCGTGCTCGCCGGTACGATGAGCCTCGGGAAGTACACCTTGGTGAGCAGATTGCTGTTGGCGATGAGGCTGTTGGCGCTCTCGCTGAAGGCCGTGCTGAAGAAGGTCCATGGGAGCGTGGCGGCCCCCACCAGCAGCAGGCGTGGCGTGTCACCCGGCACGCTGCTCTCGAACAGCCAGCCAAGGAAGGCCATCACCCCGAGCGTGAGCAGCGGCCGGATGATGCTCCAAAGCACCCCGATCGCCGTCTGCTTGTAGCGCACCAGGATGTCGCGCCAGGCTAGGAAGCCGAATAGCCCGCGGTAGGTCCACAGGTCCTGCCAATAACGGCGGTCGGACGAGCCAGGCTCGAGGACGATTCGGTGCTTGCTCATGGTTCCGCGGCAGCGGTGCCCGGCAAACATACCCATCGCACCAGCGGCGGGGAGGGTGCCCCGTGCGCGCCGTATCGGTCGGGATCCGTTCCTTCACGCGGTGAGCGCGACGGACCCGGCAATTGGCGAAGGCCGCCTGCCTTCCCGGATCGGCGGGCTGGGCCGATGGGCGTGGCTGGTCCTCTGTTTCGTGATGCCCATCAGCGGGAGGCTGGTGCCGGTGCCCTTGGTGGCTGCTGTCGCACTGCTACTGGCCCAGGGCCTGTGGTCCGGGCGAAGCATGCGGTGGAGCCTGCCGTGGCCGCTGGCCGCCTTCTACGCGCTGCACGTGCTTGGCATGGCGTGGACCGCCGACTGGCAGTTCGGGCTCTTCGACCTTCAGATCAAGCTGGGGCTGATCCTGCTGCCCCTCGCGGCTGGCGTGCTGGGCGCCGGCCGGCCCGGGGCCCTGCGCGAAAGCATGATTGCCTTTTCCGCCGGTCTGGCCGTTGCCATAGGGCTGAGCAGCTGGAAGGCAGCCGCATGCTACGCGGCATCGGGCAATGCCGCCTGCTTCACGCAGAGCGCCCTCTCCTTCGAGCTGCACCCGAGCTATGCGGCGTGGTATGCCAGCTGGGCCATCCTGTATTGGGGCCATGAGCTGATCGCGGGCCGGGTGCGGCAGCCCTGGCTCCGCTCAGCCGCACTGGCGCACCTGCCGATCCTCCTCGCCTTCGCCTTCATGCTCGGGAGCCGTAGCGGTGCCGTGGCGCTGGCGGCGGTGGCGCTCATCCTGTTGACCCAGGCGGTGCTCACGTTGCGGTCCGCCATGCGGTGGGCCATCCTCGGTGCTGCGGCGCTCGCCATGGGCGGTGGGCTGGTGATAGGAGGGGGGACGCTGGCGGAGCGGGCCTTCAGCGCGGTGGCCGCGGTTCGCTTGGCACGGTCGGGTGATGCCGCGATCTATGCCTCGGAGGGCGGAAGCGAGATGCGGATGGTGGCTTGGATCTGCAGCACGGAATGCCTGCAAGGCGCCCCTTTCGGCGCCGGCACGGGCGACATCAAGGAGGCCCTGGTCGCCTGCTATGCTTCGAAGAAAGCGGTTCCGGCCATGGAGCGGCGCCTCAACAGCCATTCCCAATTCCTGCAGGGGGGAGTGGCCCTCGGCTGGCCGGGCCTGCTGCTCGCTCTGCTGATACCTCTGGTGCCCTTGGCACAGGGCTTCCGGCGGCGGTCCTTGCTGCTGGCCGGCTTCGCACTCCTGCTGCTCACCGGGGCTGCGGTGGAATCCGTGCTGGAGGTGCAGGCCGGGGTGGCCCTGGTGGGTGCCTTCCTCGGCCTGCTCTCGCTGAAGGGGCATTCTGTCCCGTCGGAAGGCGGCGGTCGCGCCTGACCTTTGGCCCCGGACCGAATCGAACCGCCGTGCCATATACCCAGGTCACTTTCCTCATCGCCCCGGTGGCGCCTTGGCGCGACCTGCTCGCCGCGGAGCTCGCGGACATCGGATTCGACAGCTTCGAGGAGGGCTTCACGGACCCGATGGGAGGCAGCGGCGAACTGAAGGCCTACATCCGCAGCGACCGGTTCGATGAGCGGGCGCTCCGGGAGCTGCTCAGCCTGCGCGATCCGCACGCTTCCATTTCCTGGGGCGCCGAGGAGATCGCCGACCGCAATTGGAACGCCGAGTGGGAGAGCAGCTTCCAGGCGGTGGAAGTGGGCGACCGGGTCAGGATCCGCGCCGATTTCCACCCCAGCCGCCCCGGATTCGAGCACGAGCTGGTGATCACGCCTCGCATGGCCTTCGGCACCGGTCACCATGCCACCACGCGCATGATGGTGCAGGCCATGCTCGATCACGACCTGGCCGGCAGGGCGGTCTGCGACCTGGGGTGCGGAACCGGGGTGCTCGCCATCCTGGCCGAGCGCATGGGGGCCCAGCGCGTGCTGGCCATCGATAACGACCCGGGCGCCGTGGACAATGCGCGCCACAATGCCGTGCTCAATGGTTGTCATGCCATCACTGTGGAAAAGGGCGATGCGGAAAGCCTGCGCGGCCTGGCCTTCGACGCTATTTTGGCCAACATCGAACGCAACGTCCTGCTCGATGCCATGCCGGTGATGGCCGCCGCGCTCAATCCCGGTGGGGTGCTGTTCCTCAGCGGCTTCGTGCCCGGCGACCGGCACATGCTGGCGCAGCGCGCGAAGGCCTGCGGCTTGGATCTTGCCGAGCGCCTGCAGGAAGGCGATTGGGCGCTGCTCGGATGCCGCAAGCCATGACGCACACCCATCTGAACACGCTCTCTGCAGGCCATCGGTACCTGCGTTCCCTGCTGCCCGTGCTGGCCATGGTGCTCCTCCCGCGCACGGCGCAGGCCCAGCAGAAGCCATTCTCCTCCGATCAGGCCCTCTTCCTCCAGGAAGTCACGGCCTTCCTGACGGAGGCGGACAAGAAGGAGGCCCGCCCGTTCATCGAGCAGGTCTTCGCTCCCGCCTGGAACGGGGGGTACTACAGCGAGCGGCAGCGGGTGCGGGTGACGGAGGTGGCCAACTTCATGCTCAAGAAGCGCTTCGAGGCGTTCCCGGGGTTCCGCGACTACCTGTCCTGCGTGGCGGCCTTCCCCGCCACAGGCCGTCAGCCGGCGGAGTTCGATGCGTGGCTGCAAGGGATGGAGAAGCTCGTGCAGGGCGCGCGCAAGCAGAGTGTCCAGGCCTTCATCGCCACCTGCGCCGGTCTTTTCCGCGAAGGTGCCCTGGTGAGCAGCCCCAGCACCACCTGGCGCGCGCGGAGCAAGGTCTTCGCCTTCACCTTCGACAGCGTGCCCAAGATCTCCTTTCCGGGCACCGACCTGGTCTGCCTGGCCAAGGGCGATAGCGCCGTGATCCTCCAGACCAAGGGCACCTTCCTGCCCACCACCGAGACCTGGTTGGGCGACGGCGGACGGGTCACCTGGGAGCGCGCAGGGCTCAAGCCCACCGCCACCTTCGCGGAGTGGGCGCACCCCTATACCGTCCGGATGAAGAGTGCCGCCTTCGAGGTCGACTCCGTGCAGTTCAACGACCCCTACTTCGAGCGCACCCTGCTCGGCAAGCTCAGCGACAAGGTGCTGGCGAACGTGGATGAGGGCAGCGCCGCCTACCCGCGATTCGAGAGCTACGATCGCCGCATGAAGATCCGCGACATCGTTGAGGGCATCGACTTCGAGGGCGGTTTCAGCATGCAGGGCGCCAAGCTCCAGGGCTACGGCACCAAGGACGAGCCGGCCTACCTCACCTTCTACCGGGACAAGCGTCCTTTCATCGTCACCAGCGGCCTGCGCTACAGCATTGAGCCGGAGCGGATCACCAGCGATGAAGTGGCCGTGCGCGTGCGCCTCGACAAGGACTCCATCCACCACCAGAGCACCAGCCTGCGCTTCCTACGCGACAAGAAGCAGCTCTCCCTGATCAAGAAGGACGAAGGCCTGGGCAAGGCCCCCTTCTACAATACCTACCACCGGCTCGACATGTATTTCGAGGTGCTCACCTGGAAGCAAGGCGATCCCGTGCTGCAGATCGGCAACCTCAGTGGCACCACCCAGAACAAGGCCAGCTTCGAGAGCTTCGACTACTTCCGTGAGAAGCGCTACATGGGCATGCTGGGGATCGACAACGTGCATCCGCTCGTGCGCCTCAACGACTTCAGCAAGCAGAACGGGGGCCGCTTCTACGCACAGGAATTCGCCGTCTTCAGCCGCATGCAGAAGCAGAGCGTGGTGCCCCTGCTCATCGACATGGCCAACAAGGGCTACCTGCTGTACGACCCCGAGACGGAGTGGGTGGAGGTGCAGCCCCGGCTGCGCCAGCACATCCTCAACAGCGCGGGCAAGCAGGATTACGATGCCATCCAGTTCAACAGCTCGGTGGACGACGGGGTGAACGCCACGCTGAACCTGCTGAACAACGACCTCACCATGCAGGGGGTGAGCACCATCCTCATGAGCGACTCCCAGGATGTGCGGATCTATCCCTCGGGCAGAGCGATCACCATCAAGAAGAACCGCGACTTCACCTTCGGCGGAAGCATCAAGGCCGGACGGCTGCAGTACTACGGCAAGGAGTACTACTTCCACTACGACCCCTTCACCATCGACCTCATCAATGTGGACAGCGTCTCGTTCATGGCCACCAGCTTCGAGCCGAACGACCGGGGCGAGCACACCCTGGTGCGGGTGAAGAACGTGCTGGAGCAGGTGAGCGGCACCCTGGAGATCGATGCGCCCAGCAACAAGAGCGGGCGGCAGCAGGAGCGGTACCCCGAATTCCCCAAGTTCAACAGCGCCCGGGAGAGCTATGTGTACTACGACAAGCGCAGCATCCAGCGCGGAGCATACGGCCGCGACCGCTTCTACTACCGCAGCGACCCCTTCCAGATCGATTCGCTGGACAACTTCACCAATGCCGGCCTCACCTTCACCGGCACGCTGGTCAGCGCTGGCATCTTCCCGGATATCCGCGAGCCCATCCGCCTTCAGCCCGACTATGCACTCGGATTCGTGCGCGCCACCGGCGAGGCCGGCATGCCGCTCTACGGCCGCAAGGCCCAGTTCACCAGCACCATTGCGCTCAACGGCAGGGGGCTGCAGGGCAACGGCGACCTCGGGTACCTCACCACCCGCTTGAGCAGCAAGCAGCTCATCTTCACCCCTGACAGCACCCTTGGGCGAGCGGACACCTTGGAGAACGTCGCGGCCACCAAGCCCAGCATGGTGCCGCACGTCAGCGCAGGCGGCGTGTTCGTGCGCCTGGAGCCCGCCAAGGACCTGCTGCACGTGCAGAAGCTGAAGCGCCCCATGGTGCTGTACGACGACCAGGCCCTGCTCCACGGAAGCACCGACCTCACGCCAGCCGGTATGACCGGGGCAGGCCTCATCGATTTCCGAAATGCGACCCTCCGATCGGACCTGTTCCAGTTCCAGACCATGCAGTTGCATGCCGATACCTCCGACTTCCGCCTCACCGAGGGGGATACGGCCAGCATCGCCTTCAAGACCGACAACGTGAACGCCACGGTGAAGCTCGATGAGCGGGTCGGCGAGTTCGTGAGCAACGGCAGCGAGACCAAGGTGGAGTTCCCCGTGAACCAGTACATCTGCTACATGGACCGCTTCAAGTGGTACATGGACCAGGGCGACCTCGAACTGGAGAGCGACCGCACGGCAGCGGAAGGGGCGGAGGACCTGCAGCTCTCGGGCTCCAACTTCATCAGCATCCGTCCCGACCAGGACAGCCTCAGCTTCATGGCCCCGAAGGCGCGCTACGACCTGAAGAAGCATCTGATCACCGCCAACGATGTCCAGTACATCCAGGTGGCCGACGCGCTGATCACCCCGGACAGCATGCGCGTGCGCATCCGCAAGAACGCTGTCATGGATCCCCTCGAGCGCACCGTCATCACGGCCAACTTCGTCACCCGCTTCCACCGCATCTACGATGCCACGGCCACCATCAAGGCCAAGCGCAGCTACTCCGCCACCGGCACCATCGATTATGTGGACGAGAACAAGAAGGCCTTCCCCATCAAGCTCTTCAGCATCGGCGTCGACACGGCCTTCCAGACCCGCGCAGTGGGCCGGATCGCCGAGGAGCAGGACTTCCAGCTGAGCCCGGCCTTCGACTTCTTCGGCGATGTGCACCTCACCGCCAGCGTGAAGGAGCTGAGCTTCTCCGGGAGCACGCGCATCCAGCACGGCTGCGAGGGCCTTGCGCGCAACTGGATGCGCTTCACCGGCCCCATCGACCCGTTGGAGGTCTTCATCCCCGTGGGCGACACCCTCTTCGACGATCAGGGAGCGCGCATCGGCGCCGGTATCCACCTAACCGACGAGGATCCGTTCAGCACCTACGGCACCTTCCTCAGCCGCACCCGGAGCAAGGACGACCGCAACATCATCACTGCCAGCGGCCTGCTCTTCTTCGACAAGGGCCGCAAGGAGTATGTCATCTCCAACAAGGACAAGATCCGCCAGCGCGACCTGCCTGGCGCCCTGGTGAGCCTGGCTGTGGAGCCTTGCGTGGTGATGGCCGATGGTCCCATCGCCTTCGGGGTCGACCTCGGCCGCGTGAAGCTGTCGCAGGTCGGCGCCATGCGCTACGAGACCAGCGGCCAGAAGGCCTTCGGCAACGGCGTGCTCCTGGCCGACTTCCACTTCCTCGAGAACGCCTTGGAGCGCATGGCCGCAGAGATCACTGCTTATCCCGACCAGCAGGCCCTCGACATCGGCAAGACCTACTACGAGCGCATGATGCGCCAGGTACTCGGCCTGGAGCGCTCGGATAAGCTCATCAGCGAGCTCAGCATCAAAGGCGAGATCAAGAAGCTGCCGGATGAGCTGGTGAAGCCCATCGTCCTGGGCGACGTCAAGCTTCGCTGGGATGGCCCGGAACAGAGCTGGGTCAGCGATGGCCCCATCGGCATCGCCACCATCATGAAGAAGCCCGTCTACCGCATGGTGAAGGGGAAGGTCCACATCGAGCGCAAGCGGAGCGGCGACATCATGACCATCTTCCTCCAACTCGACGACCAGACCTACTACTTCTTCCAGTACGCGCGGAACTACCTTTACGCCTACAGCAGCGACCAGCAGTTCAACACCATGCTCTCCGAGGTGAAGGATGACAAGCGGAAGCTCGCCGGCGGCAAGGACGAGGCGGACTACCAGTACATCCTCACCAACAAGAAGAAGGTGGACGACTTCCGCGACCGCTTCGGGCTCTGAACCATGGACTTCCCTTGGGTGTACGGCAGCTTCGCGATGGTCATCGCCTACCTCTGCGGCAGCGTGCCCACCAGCGTGTGGTGGGGCAAGGCCCTCTTCGGTGTCGACGTGCGTGAGCATGGGAGCCGTAACGCAGGCGCCACCAACACCTTCCGCGTACTCGGCCCCCAGGCGGCCATCCCGGTGCTGCTTATCGACGTGCTCAAGGGCTTCCTGCCGGTACGCCTGCTGCCCAACCTCACTGACCTTCAGCCCGATACCGCGCCTTGGATGTGGTTCCGGGTGGCCTTGGTGCTAGCGGCGGTGGTCGGGCACCTGTATCCAGTGCTGGCCGGCTTCAGAGGTGGTAAGGGCGTGGCCACCTCATTGGGAGGTGTGCTGGCCGTGCATCCCGGCGCGGCAGGCATCTGCGTGGCCGTTTTCGCGGTCGTATTCCTGCTGTCGCGGTACGTCTCGCTCAGCTCGCTGGCGGCGGCCGCGGCGTTCCCCCTGGCGGTGGCCGTCGTATTCCGCGAGCCCAGCCCCATCAAGGTCGGGTTCGCCATCGTGCTCTGCGTGCTGGTCTTCTACACGCACCGTGAGAACATCGGGCGGCTCCTGCGAGGCGAGGAGAATCGCCTTAGCCTCGCCGGCAGGAGCGGCAGACCCCGGTGAAACCCCACGGCCCGTATCCCGGTACAAGCGCCCACTCTCGGACGATGACCCGTTCCACGGGCATATTTACCGGCTTGCTCCTCCCGCTCCTGGCCCTTGGCCAGGGCGGCGACCAGCAGCTGCGTGCCAAGGCCGACCAGCTCTTCGCCGAGCAGCGGTTCGCCGAGGCCATGCCGCATTATTCCCAGCTCGTCAGCCTGCGGCCGTCCGACCGCGACCTCAACTTCCGCTTCGGCGCATGCCTGCTGCACGGCAGCGCTGACAAGGAGCAGGCCGTAGGCCACCTGAAGTTCGCCACCGAGGCGCCTGGTACCGACCCCATGGCCTGGTACTGGCTGGGGCGGGCCTACCACCTCAACTACCGGTTCAAGGAGGCCCAAGTTGCCTACCAGCGCTTCCTCGGCACCGCCGAGAAGAAGGCCATCGCGGCATGGCCCGTGGAGGCCCTTCAGAAGCAATGCCGCAATGGCGAACGCCTGCTCAGCAGCCTCAAGGAGATCACCGTGCGCAGCAAGGTGGAGGTGGCCGATGCCGACTTCTTCCGGTTCTATGACCTGGCCGATATCGGAGGCAAGATCGTGGTGCTCCCGGAGGAGCTGAAGTCCTCGCTGGACAAGAAGCGCAAGGAGCGCTCCGTAATCTACCTGCCCGAACGGCCGGGCCCCATCTATTTCAGCAGCTATGGCAAGGATGGCGCCACGGGCCGCGACATCTACCGCACCGAGCTCCTTCCTGACGGCACCTTCGCCACGCCTGTGAAACTGGCCGGATACATCAACACCGACCAGGATGAGGACTTCCCCTTCATGCATCCGAACGGGAAGACCTTCTACTTCAGCAGCAAAGGCCATAACAGCATGGGGGGGTACGATGTGTTCCGCGCCAGCTACGACCGGGGGCTCGATGCCTTCGGAAGGCCCGAGAACCTCGACTTCGCGGTGAGCACGCCCGACGATGACATCTTCTACATCGTTGACGGGGAGCAGAAGGAGGCCTGCTTCGCCAGCGGACGCAACAGCAAGCAGGGCATGCTCCATGTTTACCGCGTGTCCACGGCCCAGCTGCCGGTGGTCATCAGCGTCTTCAAGGGCACCTTCGCCAGCACCATCGACCCTCAGGACCGCAAGGCGAGCATCACTGTGGAGGACGCACTCACCCAAGAGCGCGTAGCTGAGGCCGTAACGGACATCAACGGCAGCTATGTGCTGAGCGTTCCGCGCGCCGGCAAGTACCGCTACCGCGTGGAATGCGGCCCATCCGGCAAGACGCATGGCGGCATCGTGGAAGTACCCAAGACGGACGGGCCGCGCGCCTATCGCCAGGAACTCGTCCTTGACCGGAAGGGCGACCTTGAGCAGCTGACGATCCGCAACTACTTCGATGAGCCGCTCAACGATGATCTGGTGGCCCTCTCGCTGGAGGAGATCAAGCGGCGCGCCCGGCTCGACGTCAGCAGCCGCGAGCCGCTCGTGGCCGAGGCCGAAACTGCCCAGGAGCCGGCCCGTGACATCATGACCCGCGCCGGCTTCACGGGCGACATCGACCAGGCTGCGGCCCAGCGGCTGGCCAAGGAGGACGCCAAGGAGCTGGAAGCGGAGGCGCTCGACCAGGAAGCGCAGGCGGCCGAGGCC
This sequence comes from Flavobacteriales bacterium, assembly GCA_030584065.1. Lineage (NCBI taxonomy): Bacteria > Pseudomonadati > Bacteroidota > Flavobacteriia > Flavobacteriales > Flavobacteriales bacterium. The sequence continues at coordinate 1,188,836 of CP129489.1, read as the reverse complement.
TTCGCCTTGTCGGTGGATGCGGCCAACGAGGCGGAGCGGGCCGCAGAACAGGCCGATCGGCTCGTGAAGGCGGCCACAGGCGCGGGCTTGGACGAGGGGGCGCGCAATGAGCGGATGACGGAGGCGGCCCGTGAGCGCCAGCGCTCGCGAGAAGCCACATTGCGCGCGCGGGCAGCATTCAATGCCGGGCAATCGCTCAGCACCATGGCCATGAATACCCGGCAGAAGTCCTTGGCGGCGGCCAAGCTGGCCGATGACCTTTCAGCGACCCTTGCTGCCCGGCAGGATGAGGCTGCCCTGGGTCACTTGCGCACCCTTCGGCAGCGCCTCGACGAGAAGAGCAAGCCCGATGCCGCGAGCGATCCGGTGGAGCAGGCCCGCAGGGCGCTGGCCGAGCAGGAGAAGGATGCATCGCGCCTGATGGGCATCGCGCGGTCAAAGCGGGAGGAGGAGGGCGAGCTGGCCGACCGCATCGCCCGCTTGAAGCGCGAGCGCGACGAAACGCGCGCCCGCAGCCGCAAGGACGAGATCGTTCGCGAGATCACCGAGCTGGAGCAGCAGCTGGCCTACCAGCGCAAGGAGACGGAAGCCGCGGTGAACAAGGCCACGGCCGCAGAGCGCCAGACGGCTGTGCTGCGCGGGCAGGCCTCCCTTACACGGCACCTCGCCCAGGTCACGGACCGCGGCGCCGGCACCGAACTCAGTGCCGATCAGGCGCAGGAGCTCGGCCTTCGCATCTCCGGCACCGATCAGCGCCTCAATGCGCTGGCCATAGATGAGCGTTACGATGCCCAGCTGGCCGTTGAGGCCGAGCGAATGGAGGCCCGCAGCTTCGACTGGGACCTCGCCTCCGCAGCACAGGCGATCGGCGGTGCCCGCAGCGTTACGCGCGCCATGGAGAGCGGCGACGAGCCGTCCCCGCAGCAGGCCGATGCACGCCCGATAGCCATCCAAGCACCCGCCGTGGGGGTGCGCACCACGGAGCGGGCGGAGGTGGCTCAGGCGCCGATGTCCGGCGGACGGGAGGAGGTGTCTCCGGAGGTTCGGACGGCCGCGCAATTCGACCAAGCGGTTGCGCAACCGGCCGCACGGGTGGAGCAGGAGCGTGCGGGCATTCCCGAGCAGGCTGCAGGCCGTATCGAAGCAGCGGGTCAAGGCCGTACCATGGTTGCTGAGCAGCGGGTGAACGCGGCCGCCCCGGATGAGGAGAAGGAGCGGTTCGTGCTCGAGAACGAACGGGCGGAACTCGCTCAACTGGAACAGGCGGAGCGCAGTCGGCTGCGGAAGGACAGCCTGCAAGCGCGCATGCGCGCCGTCGATGAGCGCATCCTGGCCATCGACCGCGCTAGGGACGCGGCCGAGCGGGATACCCTCACTGCCGATGCCCTCGAGGCGGTGGGAGAGGTCGATCTGAGCAAGCCGGCGATTGCTTTCAGCGGCTCCGCATCGGATCAGGAGGTCATCGCCCTGGTGTACCCCGCCTATTCCGCTGATTTGGACCGGGCCGCGCGCCTTGCCGATGCCGATGCCCGTGCCGATGCGATCAACGGTGTGGAGTCCATGCTTGCGGACAGCCTGCGGGCCGAGATGCAACGACAGGTAGCCGTGCTGCAGCTCTCGCCCCAGCAAGCGGAGACCGTGCTGCCCCGGGTGGATCGCCTGCGTCGCCTCCGCGAGGCTCATCAGACCCTTGGCGAACAGGCGCTGGCCCAGCGGCAGCAGGAAATTGCCGCTTCCGGGGACATGAGCGCCGGACCGCAACAGCCGCCCGTCGTGGCGACGGTCGAAAGCGCTCCCGTGCAGCGGGCATCGGCCTCCGATCGGTTCATCGTCATCGACCGATATGCGCGCAACGTCTACGCGAGCAAGGTGGAGCATCGCTCCGCAGCCAAAGGAGTGAGCGAGGCGATTGCGTTCCGCGATGCCGACCTGGCCCGGATGGAGGATCTGACCAGCCGCATTGACTCCATGGAGGGCCTGCTGGCGGGCATGCCGCTGGGCAAGGAAAGCGACCGGCTCCGCCGCAAGACCGATGCGCTCATCGATGAACGCTACATCATCCGAACCGACCTGGGCCAGCGCAGCGCTTTCCTCATGCGTGAGGAGTGGAAGACCGCCAACGACAGCCTGAAGCGGGTGGAGGGGACCGCGGCGGGCCGGGGGCTGCCGATGGATGAACCCCTGCTCCAGATGGCCAAGGAGCTTGGTATCGAAGCGCGCCAGCAGTACGAATCGGCCCAGCAGCTGCGCAAGCGCGCCGACCGCAGCGAGGATATCGTGCAGCGCGACAGCCTCTACCGGCGCGCATACAGGGATGAGCTCGCGGCCCTGCTGGCCATGGACAAGGCCATCACGGTACAGAACTACCTGGCCGGCGCTGACCATCAGCGGGGCGAGCGCCTGACCTATGAAGAGGTGGCAGCCCGCGTGCTCGGCATCCAGGAACCTGCCTCGCCTTCCATGGTATTGGCCACGGGAAACGAGCCGGCGCGCCCATCCGAATCAAGCGAGCGCCAAGCCGACGGGGTTCAGCTGGAGGCGCAATCGGCCGTTGCGAGGGGCGAGGGGGGGGCGGCTCAGCGAGCTCAACCGGATGCGCCGGCACCCGATGGTGCAGCGCGCACGGATAGCGCGGTGGCCCGCAGCGAAGCGCCCGGTGGGGAAGGCGGTGGCCAGGAACAGGAGCCTGACCGATCCGGCAACTTCCGCAACGCCGACCAGGCCGCGACCCCTGCGGACAAGGCGCCGTCTTCACCAGCCGCCAGCGCTCAGGATGCGATTGAGCAGGCCGAACGCAGGCTGACGCCGGAGGCCCGGGTGCCTGCGCAGCTGTATGAGCGATACCTCGCCAGCGAGCCGGTCGTTCTGTCCGCTCCGGCCAAGGACGCCGAATTGGACACTGACCTGCTCAGCATCCGCGTGGATCGCACCAGGGGCGAAGCCGTCGATGCGGACCGGCGCTCCGTGGAAGCCGCCGACCGCGCCACGGCGTTCGCAGACAGCGCTGCCGGGGCCCGCAAGCGCGACCGGGAGCGTCTCGAGCGCTTGGCCATGCGTGAGCGTGCGCTATCCGATTCGCTGCGGTCAACCAAGGACCGCTTGGTGGATCAGGTGCAGGAGCTGGAGCGCCTGCGCGATGAGACCCTGGTCGCGAAAGCCTTGCGAGAGCGGTTGGTCAAGTTCTACTACCTCACGCCGGAGGAGCAGGAGATGGTGCTGATGGAAGGTGATGCCAGCCGCTACTTCCAAGCCAAAGCGCGGGCACTCGAACAGTATGAAGCCGCGGATGCCGCCTCGCTATCCGCTCGCAGCAACCGCGATGTGGCCGGTGTGCTCCGCAATCAGGCGCGCGCCGCCGAGCAGGAGGCACGAGACGGACGGCTCACCGCCACCGAGGCGGTCGACCGGGCTGCCAAGCTGGATCTCCGGGCCGCTGCCTTGGAGCAGAAGGCCGATTCGCTGGAGACCATCGCTTCACGGCTGCGCGGTGCTGCCGGCATCAACGAGAGCCAGGCCGGGGTGATGCTCCAGGGCATGCCGCCGCAGCGCAGCAGCGAACTGATGGCGATCGAGCAGCGCGTTCGGCGCACGGAGCCCCTGCTGGCCGAGTCGCGCAACGAGGCAGCTCCCCAGCGGCCGGCGGGCGACCTGCGCATGCAGCGCCCCGTGGCCCCGGAGCGCGTGGTGCAGCAGCCCGACAGGACCTCCGCCGACCGCGTTGCGGCAGCGGACACAACCGCTATCGCGGAACGGGCCGCCGGGCGAGCCGATGACCGGGCGTCCCTTGCCGCGACGCGATCGACCGCCACGGCCGAGCTGCCCTTCCGGATGCCCGATGAGCTCGCGGAGGACATCTTCCTGATACAGCCGGCTCCCGTGCGCCGGGAAGCACCCATCCCGATCGATGCTGAGCTCCCTGCTGGAATCGTCTTCAAGGTGCAGATCGGCGCCTTCCGGAAGCCGGTGCCGCAGGAGGCCTTCTCCGATATGAGCCCGGTGATGGGCGAGTCGGTCGGCAACGGGCTCGTGCGCTACACGGCTGGCCTCTTCACGGGCTTCGATGGGGCCGCCGCCGCCAAGGACCTCGTTCGCGAACGCGGATACCGCGATGCATTTGTCGTCGCGTACAAGGACGGCGTACGGGTGCCCCTTGGTGAAGCCATGCGCGCCGCCGCAGCGCCGCCTAACGCCGCCACGGCGCAAGCGCGCGCATCCGAGGAGCCGGAGCCCCGCCGGGCGGATCCTGCCCAGGTGCAGCCTCCGCAGGCCGCGGTCATTCAGCGCCCCGTTCAGCCCATTGTTGCGGCCGCTGAGCCAGATGCTGCAACCATCCTTTCCAAGTATCCCGCCACCGCGGAGGAGCTCATCGGCCGCTTTGCGCCCGCTGCCGAGGCTGGGGCCTATTATGCTGTGCCCGGTGCTGCGCCCGCCGCGCAGGTGGAGTCCATCAAGGGCCTCTTCTTCACCGTGCAGGTGGGGGTATACAGCAAACCCGTCGCGCTCGATCGCTTGTTCAACATCACGCCGCTCAACAGCGAGCTGACGGAGACCGCGAAGGTGCGGTACACCACCGGCCGCTACCCGGATAACGAGTCGGCCCGCAAGCGCAAGGACGAAGCTGTTGCGCGGGGGGTGAAGGACGCCTTCGTCACCGCCTACCTCAACGGCAAGCGCATCCCGGTACGCGATGGGTTGCTGCTCCTGGAGCGATTCGGGCCCTCCATCCTGGCGCAGCCTTGACAAGGACAGGTTCGGCCCCGTCTTGCCGCGCGGTTACCTTTGGAGCCAGCATGAAAAGGGAAGCCGGCCTTGGCGGGGCGATGATGTGCGGATTGTTCGCAGCCTTGCTGTGGCTGCTGCCGGGCTACGGAGGGGCCCAGAGCGTACAGCTCCTGCTGGTGCGCGGCGATTCGCTTCTCGACGCCGACAAGCCCCAGCGGGCGCTGGTCGTTTTCGACGAAGCGGTCCGCAAGGAAACATCCGTTCGGACCCTGCTCTCCAGGGCGCGCGCCTATTCCGCTCTCAAGCGCAACGACCGTTTCGTGGAGGATATCGACAAGGCTCTCCGGCTCGATAGCACCGCCGGAGAGGCGCATTACCAGCGTGGCGCATATGCATTGCGCGTGAATGATTCGGATCGGGCCGAGTTCCATGGCACGCGGGCAATCCTCTTCGCCCGGGACGCACGGGCCAAGGCCAGGGCGCACAACCTGCGCGGCGAGGCGAGAGCGGAGCGCAAGCAGTTCGCCGCTGCGATCGAGGACCTGGCCGCTGCATGGGCCGGCGGGCTGGAGGAGGTGACCGCTATGCGCACCCTCGCGCAGCTCTATGACGTTGAGGGCCGGCACGAGGAGGCGCTCCGGGTGCTTGAGCGCCTGTGCGAGATGGATCCCTCCGACCTGGGCAACTGGACCAATAGGGCGCATGAATTGAACATGCTGGGCCGATTCGAGGATGCATTGCCCATTACGGAGCGGGCCTTGGGCTACGATGCGGACGAGCCGGTGGCCTTGAGCCACAAGGCGTATGCATTGGCCAAGCTGGAGCGCGACGATGAAGCGTGGACCACCGTTGAGCGCAGCCTGCGCAATTACCCCAGCAACCCCTATGCGCTGCGCACTCGCGCAATCCTGCGTCTCCGGAGGGGCGACCGTGCCAAGGCCTGCGACGACCTCAGCTTGGCGAGGGCACTTGCGGATATCCCCGAAGTGGACCGGTTGGCGCAGGAGCACTGCGCCTCGCAGGGCACGCGGAAGCGCTGATGCTCATCGGGCGAGGATGAGCCTCTGACGCATGCAGCGCCCATCCGTAAGGCACAACTCCACCGCATAGGTGCCATTCGAGGCATCCAGAATCAGGTCGAGCATCCCGGACGGGGGCATACGGTCCGTCAACAGGGTGCGCCCCACCGCATCCACGATGCGCACCGTGCCCGCAGCGCCATCGGCTAGCAGGCGAACCGGGCCATCGGTGGGATTGGGGTAGAGGACCAAGGCGGGTGTAGCGGCATCCGCCAAGCCATTGGCATCCTCGTGCACGAGCTCAAAGACATCGAGGCCGGCCTCCACCACATGGCCCGGCGCATCATCGGCCACCGAAGCGAGCAGCCGCATCGTCGAGGTCGGGGTCATGAAATCCGAGATCCGGAAGTCACGCTGGATCCAGGAGGAAGCACCCGCCGTGGCAGCCGTCACCGTTTCAAGCACCACCGTGGTGCTGCCATCGCTGAGTGAAATGACGAGCGCATCATTCGGGTTGCCGCTGCCCCCGCCGTTGAAGAACCACCGCCGGTAGCGCACATGGGCCTCGCCCGCCCCGGTGGCATCGAAAGCGGGAGAGGTCAGCACGGTATTGCCGCCGTCCACGTCGTCATCACCTGCGCCACCGCCGGTCAATCCGGTCACGTAGGCCTCATCACCGCAATCCCCCGGCGCATCCGCTCCCGGGTTGCTCTGCGCATTGCCAAGGGTGGTGCCTTGCGGGATGCCCCGCTGCCACTGTCCCGAGGTTGCCGTACCCGTGACCGTCCATCCCAGGTCGAGCGCGAAATCATCCGCATAGACCCGCGGCAGCTCGATCGGTGGCGGCGGTGCGCCCTCCGCGACCGCCTGCACGGGCAGGCACCTTGTGCGCCAGCCCCACCGCCCGGCAAGGGTGGCGAACTCATCGGCGAAGATTCCGCTGAGGCTGTAGGAGCCAGCACCGTCCGTGGTGCCCTCGTAGGTGAATTCCTCGTTCCTCAGGAGCACCTGCGCTCCAGGGACCGGTTCCCCCGTCCCTTCCGTGATGACCAGCCCCTCGACGCTGAATGCGACCATGGGTTCCAGGTCGACGTCCAATACAGTGACCTCCCCGTTCTCGAGGACCACGCCATCGATCGTGGATGGATAGTAGCCTGGAGCGCTGACTGTAACGCTGTAGATGCCTGCGGTGTGGTAGCCCGTGGCATACGTGCCGCCAATGGGCGTGAGCGCGGAAATGGGGGTGCCGATCAGGGTGATGGAGGCACCACCGACCGGTGCGCTGGTCTGTGCATTGCGCACCATGCCTTCCAGCCGGCAGGCTTGTGTGTATTCGGGGGCAAGCACGAACAGGCCCTCCTCCATGTCCGAGATGATGAGGTTCCCCGATGCGAAGAAGGGATATACGCCCCAAGCCCCGTTGAAGCCGTCGCCAGTGAATGGCGAGGTGTCATAGTGCCCGACCTCCACCATGTTGTGCGGATCCGAGGCATCGTAGATGGACACACCATAGGTATAGTAGGAGGTCACCACATAGTCGTTCAGCCAATAGGTATTGTGGGGAATGGCGCCGGAACCGTTGTCGCTGCGCAGGCGGTCCACTTCGGTGATGTCCGAGGGATCGCTCACATCGTATGCGCCCACGTAGGAGTTGGTGCGCTCATCGGTGGTGAAGAGGTAATTCCCGCTATCGTCGAGCCACGTGTTGTGCGTGAAGTCGTTCGGCGTCGATTTCGTGCCCAGCAGAACGGGGGCCGCGGGATCGGACACGTCCACGATGGAAAAGAAGCCGTCATAGATGTGCGCCGCATAGAGGGTATCGCCGCGGGCGTAGCTGTCGTGGCAATACCACGTATCGAATTCGCCCACCTCCACCGGATTCATCGGGTCCTGCGTGAGGTCGTACATGATGACTCCTCCATTGCCGCGATTCGCTCCGTGGATGTATAACCGGCCTTGCTCATCGATGAAGAGCGAGTGGGAGGTATGCCAATCCGGTGCGAGCCAGACCGTGGCGGGGAGGTCTGTCGACTGGGGCAATGGGCTCAGGTCAACAATGACCAGGCCGCCGTTCTCGGCCTCGGTGGTCGCATAGGCATAGTCGCCCCAGACCTTGATCTCCCGCCAGATGGATGCCGGGCCAGGGAAGAAGAAGACCTCCTGGGGGGCGGAGGGGTCGGCGAGGCTGACCACTGACAAGCCACCGGGATTGTCCTCATCTGTCCCGCAAACGCCCATGAGGGCGTACTCGTTGCCGGACTCGTCCGTATAGCCCCAGAGATTGGCCAGGTTGCTGCCCCGTAGAGCCTGGTAATCCAACCGGCCGACGAAGGAGACGTTGAGTTGGGCGGAAAGGCCTAGGCCGCAGAGAAGGGCAAGGGCGAGAAGTGCTTTGCGCATGGTTGATGAACCCGGCCAAATTAGACCATGCAGGCCCTTCGCATGGCGGGATGCCGCGGCACGATTCCAGCCAGTCGATGAATGCTTGCAGCCGTTCGACGAGCGGATGACGGTCCTGCCCGGTATCTTGCCGGCCAATCCGTCCGCCATGGCCGATCTGCTCTGCACCACCGATCTAACGGCCGCTTCCACCGTGGCCATTCAGCATGCCATGGCCTTGGGCGATCGCCTGGGCGCCCGCGTGAGCCTGCTCCATGTGGTGGGCAAGGAAGAGCGGCGCTCCGTGGATGAGGTGCGGAAGAGCATCGAGCAAACCGTGGATGCCTTGGGGGGGGCGGCCGTACGGCTGCTCATGCCGGAGGGTGATTTCATGGAGGAGATCGTGGCGGAGAGCGCACGTGGGCATCGCTTGTTGGTGATGGGCACCCACGGCGCCCACGGACTTCGCCAGAAGCTGTTCGGCGCGGACATCCTCAAGCTCGTGAGAAAGGCCGCCACGCCTTGTTTCGTGGTCCAGGAAGGCTCCCCCGTCGACCGGGAGCTTTGCCGGATCGTGCTCCCCGTGGCGGGCCACCAGGACATCGGAAGGCTCCTGGATGCGGTATGCCTGTTGGCGCGGGCCTGTGCTGCTGAAGTGCATGTCTTCCAGCTCATGCGGCCCGGTGAGGCCCCCAGCGATGTCCTCCTGGCGAATAAGGTGCGCATGTTCGAGCGGCTTGAAGAGGAGGGGATTCGCCAGGTGGAGGCCAATGAGCCCATGAATTCGTTCAGCATGGGTTTCGCCAAGGCTACCATCGACTATGCGCAGCGCATCGGGGCCGGTTGCATCGCCATCATGGCCCATGCCTCCGATGAGTATCGCTACATCGCCGATGCCGAGAAGGAGCGCATCCTGTCGAATCCGGCTGCTATTCCGGTGCTCTGCGCCTGACCCTCAAGCTGACGGTTGGCAGCTGCCAGAGGCTGCGTTTCGGTATCTTCGCCATCCTTTGCCGGAATTGGCCAAGGCAACGTCATGAGGCCCACAGCGCTGATTCTCTTCTCCTTGGCCGGCTGTCTCAGCCTGACCATACAAGCCCAGTTCGGTCCCGGCCTTACCATCGCGCAGGGTGACGTGCCGGGTGCTCTGCGGGCATGTGATGTGGATGCGGATGGGGATCCGGACCTGGTGCGGATGCAGCCGGGTGAAGGCCTTGCCTGGCTCGAGAATGCTGATGGTGCGGGTGGATTCAATGCTGAGGCCTTGCTGCTGGCTATCCTGGAGTCCCCGACGGCATGGGAGCTGGAGGACCTTTCCGGTGATGGCCTGCCTGATCTGGCCTATGCGGACCCGATAACAGGAGAGGTGCGGTGGTCGTTGAATGCGGGCCCGACCTTCGAGGCGCCGGTGCTCCTGGGGCAGTTCCCGGAAGGTGTTGGGGCCTTGGCATTGGCCGACCTCACCGGTGATGGGGCGAGGGAGGTCGTGATTTCCGTTTGGGACTCCATGCTTGGCGCCCGTCTGATCATGTGCGCGAACCTTGGCTCCGGGTTCGGTCCGTGCGAGGCCTTCGGGCCCGCAATCGCGGGTGCAGCACCGGGGTTCATCCGCACGGGCAACATGGACCTCGCCGGCGGAATCGACCTCCTGATCGTGGATGGAGATGGCCAAGTGGTGGTGGTGCGTAACGCGGCCGGCGATGGTACCATCTGGGAGCCTGACACCGTCTTCCAACCGAGTGGGATAACCCTTCAGGCCCCCTCTTTCATGGACGTGGATGGGGATGGTGACCTCGACTTGGCCGAAGCGCAGTTCCCTGCAGTGAGGTGGATCGAGAATACCCTTTCCGAAGGCGGCGCATGGACCGATTGGGTGGAGCATGTCCTGGAACCATGGACAACCGCTGGGCCGGGTTCCTTCGGCCAACTCGGCTGTGGCGAAGGCGCTGGTTTCGTGGCCTTTCCGCTGAATCCCGATGAGCCGGTGCGCTATGCGCATTGGCTCACGGAGATCGGGGCCTTCGCGTTCAGCAAGGCCATGCTTGCTTTCCCGCGTGGCGACTTCCCGTTGCTGGCTGACTTCAATGGCGACGGGCACGATGACCTTGTGCTCCTCGTGGAGGGAGATCGGCGCCTGTTCATCAACGCCCTGCAGCCTTCGGTTGAGCCCCTTGTGCTGCCCGAACTTCCTGCGCTCTGCAAGTACGGACCCGAATTCAACTTGCCGGATGCCGTGCCTGCCGGCGGAAGGTGGACGGCACTGGCCGTCTTCGAGAATCAGTTGCTGCGGTCGTCAATCGATGGCAGCGGGGCCTATCCGCTCTCGCATGCGGCATATGCGGTTGAAGGCTGCGCAATCGGCGGTACCACCAGCATCCTGGTGGTGGAGCAGCCGCTGGTGGAGCCCCCGTTGTCAGGGGAACTGTGCAGCGGCCAGGCTCCGATTCAATTGACCTCCGTTCCGCCCGCAACCGCATGGGTGAACGCCGGGCCTACCGGCATCCTGGATCCATCGGATTTCGAAGGCGGAGTCGTGGTGGCCGTGTTCACCGATGCCACAGGAGTGGAATGCGCAACTGATATTGGTCCGATTGCCGTGCTTCCTTCCGTCCCTGCGCAGATCGCCCCGGCAGGCCCCTTCTGCATCAACAGCGGACCTCAATTGATTGCGGCCTCCGCCGCACCCCCGGAGGGTGTGAGCTGGACCGGTGATATCGCCGGATGGAACAGCGCAGGAGCAACATTCATCCCCCAGCAGGCCGGTACATTCATGGTCGTGCTGCTTGCTGAAGCTTCGGCCCCCAATGTCTGCAGCGCCTCCGATACGCTCATCGTGGTGGTGAGCGATTCCGTGCCTGAGATCGAACTGCAGCCGGTTCCCGTGCTCTGCGCAGTTGGTGAGGCCATTGACCTGGCGGCCTTCGCGACACCTGGCGGGGGCACCTGGAGCGGTCCCGGCGTCACCGGTTCGAGCTTCGACCCCATGGCTGTCGGGGAAGGGTCGTACCTGGTCACCTACACGGTATTCGAGCAGGGTTGCGGTGCTTCCGAGGCCTTGGCGCTCAAGCTGATCGAGGAGGTCCTGGTCACGGCCTCATCCGAGGATCTGGGACTTTGCCCAAGCGATGGCCCCGTGGTGTTCACCGCGAATCCGGAGGGAGGGCTTTGGTCCGCCCCGGTCAGCGCGGATGGGGTGTTCGACCCTTCAGTCTTGGCGGCCGGGACCTACCCGGTGGTTTACACCTGGTCGGGCGCCAACGGCTGCACGCTGGTGAACGATGCGTTCACGGCGGAGGTGCTGATCTGCACCGGGTTGGGTGAGACCGACCGCCTCGAAGCACGGGTCTGGCCGGTGCCGTTCGACCATCAGCTCAACCTTGAAGTGGGCGCCTCGGGCGCTGCCGCAATCGACGTTCTCGATGCAGCCGGACGTTTGGTGCTGACTACCGGTCCGCAGCCCGCCGGTCAATTGGTGGTGCTTCCCATGGCCAGTGTGCGCGCCGGCGCCTATACGGTGCGGCTGACCCTCCAGGATGGAGGCGTGCGCCTGTTCAGGGCGCTGAAGGAATAGGGGAGGCGGCCCTGGGGGCCGCTTGTCGCAGCGCGTTCAGCCGCGTACATTCGAGGGCGCGACAACCCGCCCACCCATGATCGCCACACAGATCCGTCAGAAAGACGCCCGCTTCTACTTCGTTTCCTACCCGTGCGAGGACATCCTGCGCCGTGTCAGGTTCATCAGCCGCTTCTACGCCGATGGCGAGAAGCCGATAGCGGCGGATGAGGCGGCAAAGGGCGATGAGGTGGCTTCATTCATCCAGCGCATCGAGCGCAGCGATGCCGCCTTCCAGCGCACCATGTCACACGGCAAGATCAAGGCGATCAGGAATTTCTACGAGACCGCCGTAGCGCAGCCACCCATTCCGGGAACGGTCCTGCTCTTCAGCAGCGATATCCTCGAATTCTCGCCGCTCGGCGGCATGCAGAACGTGGGCGACCTCAAGGAGCCGCGGGAGAAGTACCTCATCATCGATGGCCAGCATCGCTTGGCAGCGCTGGAGTTCTACATGCGCTCCCATCCCGAGGAGGCCCGGAGCATCCATGTGCCATGCATCATCTTCGATGGGGAGAGCGAGGATTTCGCGGCCGAGATGTTCGTGATCATCAACAGCACGCCAACGCGCATCAACAAGAGCCACCTCATCGACCTCTACGAGCGCGTGAGCTGGGAACGACCGGACAAGCGGCTGGCCGCCAAGGTGATCGAGCGGCTCTACAGCAGCGGCGACAGCCCGCTTCAGTACCGCATCAACCGGCTCGGCAACCGGAGCAAGCAGGAGAAATGGATCATGCAGGCCGAGCTCTTCAATGAGGTGCACCGCTGGATCCTGCGCTCCTTCAGCAAGGACGAGAAGGTGAATGCGGCGGCAGTGGAGCGCCGGTACCGGGTGCTGCAGCAGTTCTTCCGGGCAGCCCGGGCGGCCTTCGGTGATACCTGGGGCGATGCCCGATACCACGTCACCAAGCCCGTCACCCTGAAGGCGCTGGTGCGCGTTTGCGCCGACCTGAATGCCCGTGACCGGGGGGATGAGGAAACCCGCGAGGCCCGATGGGCACAACGCCTCACCGCCGCTTGGGGCGATGCGCTGCGCGAATTCCGCGATGAAGGGTTCTACGAGCGCTTCGCGGCCAAGGGCCAGGTGGAGCGGGTAGGGAAGGTCCATAAGTACCTCAGCGGCCGGCTCGGTCTTTGACCGGCAGCCGGTGGAAATGCAACGAGGCGCCCAAAGGCGCCTCGTTCGTTCTGCGGACCCGTAGGGATTCGAACCCCAAACCTTCTGATCCGTAGTCAGATGCTCTATCCAATTGAGCTACGGGTCCTGAAAAGCGGGGGCGAAGATAGACAACCGTTCGGATTGAATGGTTCAAATCCAGCCGTTGAGCCGGTAGTAAGCGATTGCCAGGCCTTCACGGAGGCAGGTCACCTCCAGTTTGAGGTAGTTCCAGAACGTGTAGCGGAGCCTGGGGTGGCCCGACACATCAGGAACCCACGGCTTGCCGCCGATCTGGGTGTGCCCGTAGTCGAAATCGTGCGCCATGGCATGATCCCAAGCCGGCGCTCCGCAGGCCCCTGTGATACCGGCCTTCCGGAATGCCCGGATGCTCCGGTACATGTTCTCCGGGGCCGTTACGACGGCCACTGGGCCCTGCGCCAGACGGGAAGCCGCGAGCGCCTGGTCGCGCGTGTTCTCCCCTTGATTCAGCGTATCGATGCGGGTGGAGAGGACCCCGCGTACCAGAAGTTCCTCGCGCATCGCACGCAGCACCTCGCCATTCCCGGGGTGGATCACCAGCAGTCTGGCCGATGGCCACGTGTTGGAGAGCATGGCTGCATGCTGCAGTCGCAGCAGTTCCGGCCCGGAAGGCATGCCGCTCCCGCCCAGCACCACGATCGTCGACGGCTCGCTCGCACAGGTCCCGGCCGCCTCCCCGAGCCATCGGTGCGCATCGTAGGGTATCCGCGTGAAGGCGAGCGCGATGCCCAGCAGGAGCAAGGAACCGCTGGCCAAAACGAGCCTGCTGAACCAGGGATGCAGGGAATGCGACAGTAAGCCCAGCAGCATCCCAGCTGTTGTGATGGCTTCCCGCCAGCGCTTCATGGCGTCCGCCGATGCCAAGCCCCTGCGGTCAGGGCTTGTAGTACTTGAGGGCCTCAGGCATGTAGGCCTCCAGGTCGCGCATGCGCGTGGCATCGCTCGGGTGCGTGCTCAGGAATTCAGGAGGCGCCTGGCCTCCGGACTGCTGGCTCATGCGTTGCCAGAATCCGGGCGCCTCGCGCGGGTCGTAACCGGCCATGGCCATGAACACCAAGCCCATCTTGTCAGCCTCCGTCTCATGCTTGCGGCTGAAGGCGAGCATGCCCAAGGCGCTGCCGATGCCGAAGCTCTGCAGGAAGAGGTCGCGCGCCAGCGAAGGCTTCTCTCCTGTGAGGACCTCCAAGGTCATTCCCGCGCCTTGAATGGCGATGGCCTGGCTCATGCGCTCGTTCCCGTGGCGCGCAATGGCATGCGAGACCTCATGCCCCATCACTACGGCTAGTCCGATCTCATCTTGCGTCACGGGAAGAATGCCGGTGTACACGACCACTTTGCCGCCCGGCATGCACCAAGCGTTCACCGTGGGGTCGTCCACCGTCTTGAAGGACCAGGTGAATCCCTCCACGCGGTTGCCCGCGTTGCTCTCATTCAGGAACCTCGTCGCGGCATCGGCCAGGCGCTGGCCTACCCGGCTCACCAATTGGGCCCTCGGGTCGTTGTCGGCCAGCACGGGATGCTCATTCAGGAAGGAGTCGTACTCCGTGACCGACATGGCCATCAGCTGGCTCTCATTGGCCAGGTTGAGCTGGCGACGGCCCGTGATGGGCACCTTGGCGCAGGCTTCGGCCAGGATGACCGCCGCCAGTATCGCTGTTCCGCGGAGGATGGTCTGCTTCATTGGATGTCGGCGGATAAGCCGCGATCGAGCAGTGCGGTGCACTGCGGTTCCAGCTGGTCGAAGGTGCCTCGCTTCACGCTGCACTTCCCGTTGTAGTGCACGATCCAGGCGCATTGCTCGGCCTGTATCGGATCGTGGCCGCAGATCTCCACCAGGCAGGCGATGACATGGTCGAAGGTATTCACGTCATCGTTGTGCAGGATGATCTCGCGCATCGGACCGGTCTCGCTCTGGATCTCCTCCAGTAGCGCTTCCTCAAGATGATGCTGGATGCTCATGACTGGCCGAAAATAAGCAGTGTCGGAAGGCCCGATGCTCAGCCCCGGGCGAAGGGTACGGCGTTCAACGGTGCATGCCGGCCTGCAAGGTGACCGAAGTGGCCCGCCATGGCCACCATGGCGGCGTTATCCGTGCAATAGGCGAATGGGGGCAGGTGCAGCGCCCAGCCCTCTGCATTTGCCAGTGCCTTCGCCCCTGACCGCAAGGCGGAGTTCGCGCTCACGCCGCCGCTGATGGCGACCTCGAAAAGCCCCTGCGCACGGGCGGCCATGCGCAGCTTCCTCAGCAGTTCATCCACGATGCAGCGCTGGAGCGAGGCGCAGAGGTGCGGCAGCTCGCGCTCCACGAAGGAAGGGTCACCTGCCATGCCGGCCCGGACCGTTTGCGCGAAGGCTGTCTTGATGCCGCTGAAGCTCATATCGAGTCCGGCCACCTGCGGTACAGGGAGCGGAAACCGGGTTGGATCGCCGGAGGCGGCATGCAGGTCGATGAGCGGACCGCCGGGATAGGGGAGTCCCAGCGCCTTTGCACCCTTGTCGAAGGCCTCTCCGGCCGCATCATCGCGTGTGGAGCCGATGATGTCCATCCGGTCGTACCCGTGCACCACCGCCAATTGCGTGTGCCCGCCGCTCACAGTGAGGTTGAGGAACGGGAACCGGGGCACCGAACGCGGTGCGCCGTCCTGAATGAAATGCGCAAGCGCATGGGCGCTGAGGTGGTCGACCGGGATGAGCGGTATGCCCAAGGCCTGACTCAGGGAACGGGCGTAGCAGAAGCCCACGAGCAGCGCGCCAATGAGCCCCGGGCCTTGCGTGACGGCCACGGCCCCCAGGTCGGCCACGCCGATGCCGGCCTGGCGCAGCGCCTCATGCACCACCGGAACGATGCTCTCCTGGTGGGCCCGACTGGCCAGTTCGGGCACCACTCCGCCCCATTGCCGGTGCGCCTCCTGGCCGGCAATGACGTTGCTCAGCACACGGCCATCGGCGAGGACCGCCGCCGCTGTCTCGTCGCAGCTGCTCTCGATGCCGAGGATGAAGAGGGGCTTGCCTTCACGCATGCTGGACCGGGCTACTTTTGGCGGATACGGCCCGGTGTTGGCTAAGGGCAGTCAAAGCTACGTCCGCTGGCGCGTGTGCGCACATATCAGGTCTGGCGCGACCGGCTCTTCCGCTGGTTCGGTGGGGCGGTGCTCTCCGCGCTGCTGCTGCTGATCGTCGGTGCCGGTTTGATGGTGATCCCTGCCGTGCAGAGCGCAGTGGCACGATGGCTTGCCGGTGAGTTGAGCGAGCGCACGGGTGCGACCATTTCCATCGGCGCAGTGGCGCTCGGTTCGGACGGGTCGGTGCGCCTGCGGCAGGTCTTCGTGAGCGACCTGCATGGCGACACGCTGTTCCTCGTGCCCGAGCTGAGCGTACGCGGACTGCGCGTCAGCACCGAGCGTCGGACGGTCGATGTGAGCGCGCTCCGCCTCACCGGAGCCCGGTTCAGGCTGGCGACCGCGGAGGGCGATGCGCACAGCAACCTGACCAACCTGCTCGAGCGGATCTCATCGGCCGATACCACCTCCGGCGGCGGCGATTGGACCATCCGCTGCGCGCGCTTCCGCATCGAGGGCTTCCATTTCAGCTTCCACGATGCGAATGCGGCGATCTCGCCGTTCGGCGTCGATTTCGAGCATATCGATGTGCCTGATGCGGAGATCGCCGGAGTGCGCCTTGAGGTCATCGGGGATTCCATCGCGGCGGACCTTGAGCGTGTGGCCTTCACCGAGCGCAGCGGACTGAGGATCGATGGCCTGGCCGGCGCGGCGCGCGTGAGCCGCCATGGAATCGTGGTGGAAGGCATGGATCTCCGGACCCCGGGGACCGCCCTGAAGGGGCAATTGCGCATGCTATCCGAAGGGTGGGCCGATTTCAGCGCATTCACCTCAAACGTCGCCATGCGGGTCGACCTCGACAGCTCCCGCTTGGAGATGGCGGATATCGCCTGGTTCGCTCCGGATCTCGAGGGCATCCGCTTTCCCCTGACGGTGAGCGGAAAGGTCCGCGGCACCATCGACGACCTGAAGGGGCGCGGGCTGCGCATCGGATTCGGCGATGGCTCCTGGTTCACGGGCAGCGCGGAGCTAAGCGGCCTGCCCACCATCGCGGAGACCTTCATGCTCATCGACATCGACGATATGCACGTCCGACGGGAGGACCTGGCGCGCGTGCCAGTGCCCCCGTTCACCAGCGGCGGGCTGCTGCACCTTCCCGATGAGGCGGCGCAGCTCGGCGACATCGACCTG
This sequence comes from Flavobacteriales bacterium, assembly GCA_030584065.1. NCBI lineage: Bacteria > Pseudomonadati > Bacteroidota > Flavobacteriia > Flavobacteriales > Flavobacteriales bacterium. The sequence continues at coordinate 1,171,655 of CP129489.1, read as the reverse complement.
AAAGGACGCTTCACGGGCTTCCTGCGGGCCTTCACCGCCACTGGGCGCGCAAGCACCGCGCTCGGGTCGCTCCGGACCGACATCACCTATGAGCGGGACACCGTAAGTGACCGGGCCGTGCTCTACGGCCGCGCCGCCACCGAGGCCTTCAGGCTGGGCCCTTTGCTGGGCACCAGCGCCATCGGCCCGCTGGCGGCCAATGTCCGGCTCAAGGCCTATGGTCGGTCGATCAGGACCATGGAACTGGACGTAGAGGGTGATTTCCCCATGTTCACCATCAACGGCCGCACCATCGGGGGCATCACCGCCAAGGGGCATCTGGCGCGCAACCTGTTCAACGGAGAGCTCCGCGCCGAAGACGAGCGCCTCGAACTCGACTTCAAGGGGCTGGCGGATTTCCGCGGCCGGTGGCCGCAGGTGGACTTCACGGCACGCCTGCACCATGCGGATCTGGAGGCGCTCGGCTTCACCGATGCAGCCGGATTCAATGCGCTGAGCCTGGACGCAGCGGTGCATGGCCGGCTCTCGCCGGACAGCCTCCTCGGCGATCTCCATATCCTCGGCATTTCCTACTGCCAAGGCGAGGATGAGTATGCCCTGGGCGATATCCACCTGCGCAGCGAGCGGAGGGCCGGTGAGAACCTGTTGCTGCTCGATGCATCTTTCGCGGAGGCGGAGGTGGCGGGGGCCTTCCTCCCGACGAAGCTCCCGGCGGCACTGGCCCATGTGGTCTACAGCGTGTTCCCTTCGCTCTCCGATGCCGTGCGGTACGACCAGGACGAGCAGCGCTTCAGGTTCTCCGTCCGTACGCGGGATACCGAACCCGTGCTGCGGCTCTTCCTGCCGGGCGCCGTGGTTGCCCCCGGCTCAGTCATCACCGGCTCGTTCGACACGCGCACCTTCGACCTTGACCTCACAGGGCGCATTCCCCGGGCCGACTACAAGGGCATCCGGTTCGATAGTGTCGAGGTCATCGCGGAGAAGACCCTCGACCTGCTGGCCTTTTCGGTGGAGAGCGCCCGCCAGCAAGTGGGCGACAGCCTCTGGTTCACCGGCATGGGGGCCACCGGCAAGGCTTATCAGGATGAACTGGAGCTGAACCTTGGATGGGATGGCAGCAGCGGCGGGACCAACGGCGACCTTGACTTGTACGGTGAGGTCCGCGGGCTGCGGTCGATCACCCTTGAACTGCTCCCGTCTCGGCTGTTCTTCGGCCGTGGCACCTGGACGAATCCTTCACGCGCGCACTTCGAGATCGACTCCTCCACGGTTCGCGTGAGCGGGCTCGAGCTCATCAACGCCGATCAGCGGATCGCCTTCAACGGGGCCATTGCACGAGACCCTCAGGAGGCCATGGCCTTCAGCCTCTCGGGGGTGGAACTCGCCAATTTCGTTCCTCTTCTCGATGGTCCGCCGATCAGCGGCCGCTTGAACGCCGATGGCCGCTTGTTCGACCTGTATGGCGCTCCCCATGTGGTGAGCACAGCGCAAGCCGATAGCGTGGCGGTGAGCGGACTGCCTGTGGGCGACATCGGGCTTGCCTTGGCATGGCTGGAAGGTCAAGGTGCCATCGATGTTTCAGGCACCCTCAACCGCGGGCCGATCAAAGCGCTTGATTTCACGGGCCGGATCGGCGTGCGCGATGGCAGCGAGCTGGACCTGCTCCTGTTGCTAGACCGGTTCGAGCTCAGCCTGGCGAATCCCTATCTCCCAGAGGGCCTGAGCGACCTGCATGGGCTCGCCTCGGGACAGGTGGCGCTGACCGGCACCCTGGCCGGCCCCGAGCTCGTCGGCACCATCGACCTCGCTGGCGCCGGCCTGCGGATCGACTACCTCAACACGCGCTACACCGGCGATGCCCAGGTGCACATCGGTGATGAGATGTTCGCCTGCGACCGCGCCGTCATGCGTGATGAGGAGGGCAATGCTGCGCGCATCGGTGCCACGATCGCCCACCGCGGGCTGCGCGACTGGAGCTATGACATCTGGGGAACGCTGGACCGTACGCTGGTCCTGAATACCACACCGGCCATGAACAGCCTCTATTACGGGAAGGCCTATGGGTCCGGCGACTTCGGCGTGAGCGGATCACGGGGCCGGCTCGACGTGAGCGTCCAGGCCACCACGGCGCCGGGCACTGATGTGCATCTGCCGGTAGGAGGGAGCACCGAGGTCTCCCCGATCTCCTTCGTCCGCTTCAATGCCCAGGACACCACAGGCGCAGAGGAGGACGTTGACCTGAGCGGCGTCACGCTCGACATGGACATCACGGTCACCCCCGACGCCCGCTTCGAGCTCATCTTCGACCCCACCGTAGGCGACATCATGAGCGGACGCGGAACGGGAAGCATCGAGATGGCGGTTACGCCCATGGGCGACCTGAGCATGACGGGGCAGGTGGAACTCGTGGAGGGCGACTACCTCTTCACGCTGAGGAATGTGGTGAACAAGCGCTTCCAGGTGCAGCCCGGGGGGCGCATCATCTGGTACGGCGACCCTTTCGATGCCCAGCTCGACCTCCAGGCCATTTATCGCCTGAAAGCGCCGCTCTACGATATCGTGCCCCCGGCGGAGCGCACGGAGGCCTACCGCCAGCGCGTGCCGGTAGAGGTGGTGATGCGCCTCCGTGAGAAGCTGATGAACCCGGAGATCGGGTTCGATGTGCGGCTCAGCTCAGTCGATGAGAACGTGAAGGCCCAGGTGGCGAGCATCCTCAGCACCGATCAGGAGATGAGCCGGCAGGTGTTCGCCCTCATCGTGCTCAATCGTTTCCTGGAGCCTCCCGTGTATGCGGGAGCCAGCGCCTCGCTGGGCGGTTCGGGCACCGGCAATGTCGCCGGCACCACGGCCAGCGAGTTGCTGAGCAATCAGGTGAGCAACTGGCTCAGCGGCCTCAGCAACGACTTCGACCTCGGTTTCAACTACAGGCCAGGGGACAACATCACCCAGGACGAGCTGGAGGTGGCCTTCAGCAAGCAGTTCTTCAATGAGCGCCTGCTATTCAGCACCAATGTGGGCGTTCACTACGGGGCCCGGAGCACGGCCTCGTCCAACGCCCTCATCGGCGATTTCCAGTTGGAGTACCTCATCACGCGCGAAGGGCGCTTCCGTATGCGGGCCTTCAGCATCACGAACGACCGTAATCTCACCCAGGCGGACCAGGCTCCCACCACGCAGGGCGCAGGAGTTGTGCTTCGTCGCGACTTCGACACCTTGGGCGAGCTGTTCCGGCGCAGGAACAGGAAGGCGGCGCGGCCCTGAATGCGTTGCCGGCGCTGCGGGCCTATGGTTGGCCGCCGAGCCTGAGGCTGTGCCCCAGCTTCTCTTTCTTGGTGCGCAGGTAGCGTTCGTTGTGGGCGTTCGGTGCGATCTCGATGGGAACATTCTCGACGATCTCGAGTCCATATCCCACCAGGCCGGTGCGCTTCCTCGGATTGTTGGTGAGCAGCCGCATCTTGCGAACGCCGAGGTCGTGGAGGATCTGGGCGCCCACGCCGTAATCCCGTGCATCCATGTCGAAACCGAGCATCAGGTTCGCCTCTACGGTGTCGGCGCCCTGCTCCTGCAGCTTGTAGGCCTTCAGCTTGTTCAGCAGCCCGATGCCGCGCCCTTCCTGCTGCATGTACACGATCACGCCCTTGCCGGCCTCGTCGATCATCTCCATGGCCTTGTGCAGCTGCGGTCCGCAGTCGCAGCGGCAGCTCCCGAAGATGTCGCCCGTTACGCAGCTGCTGTGCACGCGGACAAGCACCGGTTCACCGGTGGCCCAAGTGCCCTTCACCAGGGCCAGGTGCTCCTCCCCGGTGGTGGTCTGCCGATAGGCGATCAGGTCGAAGTCGCCGTAAGCGGTGGGCAGCTTCACATCCACCTGCCGTTCCACCAAGCGCTCCGTCCGCATGCGGTAGGCCACCAGGGCTTCGATGCTGATGAGCCTGAGGCTGAAGCGCTTCGCGATCTCGCGCAGCTCGGGCAGCCGGGCCATGCTGCCGTCCTCATTCATGATTTCCACGATCAGACCCGCCGGCTCGAACCCGGCCAGCCTGGCAAGGTCTACCGCGGCCTCCGTATGGCCGGTTCGCCGCAGCACGCCGCCCTTCCGTGCCTTGAGCGGGAAGATGTGGCCGGGCCGGGCGAAGTCACCGGCCTTCATGGCGGGGTCGATCAGCGCCAGCATAGTCTTGCTGCGATCGCTGGCGCTGATGCCGGTGGTGGTGCCATGCCCTTTCAGGTCGACGCTCACTGTGAAGGGTGTCTCGTGAAGCGCCGTGTTGTCCCGCACCATCAGCTCGAGCCCCAGTTCATCGCACCGCTCCTCGGTGAGCGGGGCGCAGATGAGTCCGCGACCATGGGTAGCCATGAAGTTGATCATCTCCGGGGTGGCATTGCGGGCCGCGGTTACGAAGTCGCCTTCGTTCTCGCGGTCTTCGTCGTCCACCACGATGATGGCCTTCCCGGCCCGGAGGTCAGCGATGGCGTCCTCGATGGAGTCGAATTGGGGGCTCATGGGGGCTTCCGGCACGGATGCGGCCGATGGCGCAAAGGTAGGGGCGCTGCGCAGGGCTAAGGGGCCGAGGGTGTGCGTGCGATAAGGGCATCGAGCGCCTCGGCGCTTCTGTCCCAGTCGAAATGGGCCCTCACGAAGGCGTATCCGTTGGCCGCGATCCGCTCGCGCTCGTGGTCATCGCTGAGCAGCCGTAGGATGAGCGCCGCGTACTCCTCAGGGGTGTCGCCGATGAGGATGGCCTCGCCGGCGGGCGCTCCAACGGCGTTGTTCGCCAAGGCGCTGGTGATGCAGGGAACGCGCATGGCCATGGCCTCCAGCAACTTGTTCTGCAGGCCGGTCCCGATCTGCATCGGCGCCACGAAGAGTCGCGCGGCGGCGTAAGAGCTGCGGATATCCTTCACCCAGCCGGTGACCGCGATGCGGTGATCGGTGCGGGCAAGCTCGCGCACGCTGGCGCTGGGGTCCACGCCGCTGATCAGCAATGTCGCTCCGGGGCGCTCGCGCCGTACGATCGGCAGCACCTTGTGCACCAGGTAGAGCACACTGTCGATGTTGGGCGGGTAGTTCATATTGCCCGTGAATAGCAGGTCGTACCGGGGTGCTTCGGATTGGGGCATGAAATGGGCGGTGTCCACCCCGTTGGGGACCACCGCCATCCGGTTCCGCAACGGATGATAGATGTAGTCGCGGTCCTGGGAGCTGATGATGACGGCATTGTCGAACTGGTCGAGCATGAGGTTCTCGTAGCGGATGAGGCGCCGGGTCTCCAGCCTGAAGATGGGCTTCAGGTAGAAGGGGGCCGTTTCCGTGCGCCGCTCCATTCCCTTGCTCAGCGTGTCCATGTAATCGAGCGTCTTGTGCAGGCCATAGCGCCGGCGGACGTATTCGGTGGTGCGCACCAGCTGGCACAGCACATGGTCGGGCCGGATGCGGTCGATGGCTTCGTCGATCCGGCGCTGCGCATGACGGTGGTAGAAGTACACCACCTGCACCGGCAGGCGGGTGAACACGGCGGTGATGAGCTTCATCACGACCCGCCAGCGCGGGATGCGGATGACCTCGATGCTGGCGCAGATTCCGGCCAGGTGATCGATATGGGCCTGCACCGTCCGCATGTCGCTGAGGCATACGAGGTGGACCTCATGGCGCCGGGCGAGCCGGGCGATCAGGTGATAGGCCCTGAGCTTGTCCCCCTTCTCCAAGGGATAGGGCACGCGGGAGAGGAGCACAAGGAGCCTCATCCTTTCAGCAGGAGCTTGTAGAAGGCCTCCAGTTCCTGCACGATAGGGGCGTCCGAATAGGAACGTTCGATCAACCGCCGCGCGGCAGTACCCAGTGCCGATGCCTGGGCGGGGTCTCCATGCAGGGCGATCATCTGGTCCGCGAAGGCGGTGGCCGTACTGGCCAGCAGGATGTCCTTGCCATGGGTGCAGGAGATGCCCTCCGCGCCGATGGGGGTGGAGATGACGGCCTTGCCCATGGCCATGCCCTCCACGATCTTCACCCGCATCCCGCCGGCGCTGAAAAGCGGCACCACCATTACTTGCCGGCGCCGCATGTAGGCCACCGCGTTCTTCACGCGTCCCTTCACCTCAACGCCGGGCAATTCGCGCTGGATAAGGTCTGCGGGCATCCTGTTCCCCGCGAGGTCGAGCCGGGCATCCGGGCGCTTCCGAAGCACCTTGGGCCAGACCGAGTCCAAGAGCCACCGGATGCCCTCCTCATTCGGCAGCCAGTCCATGCTGCCCAAGTGGAAGAAGACCGGCGGCTTGCCTTCCGGGTGCGGGTCCGCAGGGTACTCCTCCGGGTCCACGCCGAAGGGTATGGTCGCGATTGGCGTGTGCGTGCCATGCGCAGCGAAGTGCTCGGCATCGCTGGGGCTGATCGCTGCAACGCCATCCACCCGGTCGAGCACGTCCATCTCGTAGCGCTGCAGCTGCCTTGCGAGGAACCTCCTGTAGGGCCGCTTCAAGGGGTTCCGTTCGCCTTGCGCGATGCGGTCCTGGATGACGTACTCGAGGTTGTGCGACCGCAGGACGATGCGGGCCTTGGAGTAGCGGCGCAGCGTGGGGATGTACGGTGTCATGAACAGGCTCTCCAACTGCACCACGTCGAACTGCTCCTCGGTGAGCAGTCGGATAAGCCTGATGTCCATGTCCGGGGAGAAGAAGCGGCTGATGTTGTAGTTGTCGGCCGTTACCAGGTCCGTGAAGGCATCCACGATATTCAGGCTCGTATCCACGTACACGCCCTCCATCCGTGTTGCGGAGGCCAGGTCGCCCGGGACCTCCGAGGGGTCAAGCCCGTGCTTCGGTGTGGTGATGCACAAGACCTTCACCACATGGCCCGCGCGAAGCAGCCCACGCGTGAGGTTGTGCATGGCCTTGCTACCGCCATCGATGGGCGGCCATGGAGGCTTATTGCACAGCTGGAGGATGCGCATGTCGGCGCCAAATGGAGCGCACGCGCTCCCAGCCGCGATAATACGCATCACGGTCGAGGAGGGGGCTGTCCATCGCAGCCTTCCAGGTGATGAAGAGGCCGACGGGCAGCAGCACCAGGATGCCCATCCACATGCCGGCCCATGCCGTGATCCCGCCTGCGATGACCAGCTTCTCCATAGCGAAGGAGACGATGTGGAAGACGAGGAAGAAGACGATGGCCAGCACCACGGGCAGCCCCATGCCGCCGCGCCGGATGATGGCGCCGAGCGGTGCGCCGATCAGGAAGAAGACCATGCAGGCGGCCGCGAGCATCGGCTTGCGGTGCCACTCCGCTGCGAAGCGGGCCACCTGCTCCCGGCGGCCATCCAGTTCCGCGGCGCTGCGTTCGCAGTAGCCGGCATTGTTGCGCGCCATGTTCATGGCCAGGTCGAAGAGCTCTTGGCGCGCCGGAGGGGGCCGCGAGGCGATCCACCGGGTCATGCCCACGTAGGCGGTGGTGTCGCGCTTGAGCGCCGGGTGGCTGCCCCGAAGCAGGAAGAGGCTGTTCCTCAAGTGCGCCTGCTGCTCGTTCCGCCGGAGCGCAGCCTGCACACGCAGGCTGTCCTCCCCTTGCTGCAGCTGGTCGAGCGCGAGCATCTTGTAGTTGTCCTTGAAAAGGTCCTCGTCCGTTCGGCGGAGCCCAAGGCCGCTCAGGTCCATGGTGATGACATCCTTGGCGAAGGTGCCACGCATCATGGGACGATAGCCCTCCCGTTCACCGCCCGGGCCGCCCTCGTCGTAGAACCGGCCGTCCTCCAGGGTGAGCAGCAGGAACAAGCCGTCCGCGCTCCGCTGCATGGTACCCTGCCTAGCCCGGATCACCGTTCCATTGCCGCGACGCTGGTCCCGGTGGTCGTAGATGAGCACGTCGGAAAGCCGGCCCGTGTCGGGGTCCTTGTCCATCACACGGATCGCGAAGCCCTCGATGCCGTTGTAGAAGACGCCCGGGGTGATGCTGAGCGCAGGCTTCTTCTCGCGCAGGTCCCAGAGGAGCGATTGGAACTTGAGGTTGGCCCGGGGAAGCGCATGATTGCTGAACAGGAGCGAGCCTATCGCGAGGAACGCCGTGAAGGCGATCAAAGGGTGAAGGATGCGGCCGAGCCCGAGGCCCGCCGATCGCATGGGCACCAGCTCCGAGTTCTCGCCCAGCCCGCCCATGGTCATCAGGGAGGAGAGCAGGATGGCGAGGGGGAGAGCCAGCGGCACGAAGCTCGCGCCAGCATAGGTGAGGAGCTCGAGCATCACGTGCCACTCCAGCCCCTTGCCCATCAAGTCATCCACATACTTCCAGAGGAACTGCATCACCAGGATGAACACCACGATGAGGAAGGTCACCGCCAACGGGCCCAGGAAGGCCCGGATGATCATCGCATGCAGCTTCTTCATTCGCCGACCGGGCAAAGGTCGGTCGCCTGGCGCCTCAGGCGCCCAGGACGCGCACGAGATTGGCGATCTGCGACGCCCAGAGGTTGCGGGTGGCCTCTACCTCATTAGGCCAGGCATGGTCCGTGACGATCAGCGCCACTTCATTGGTCATGGCATCGATCCGGATCCGTAATTCGAAGAATGCCGCGTGGTCATCGTCGTCATTGCGATGGAAGCGGATCACTTCAGGGGCTTTCCTGCCGATGAGCGTGACGGCCTCCTCCTCGCCGTTCCAGATGAAGACGTATTGGTCTCCGCGCACGTTGACATCGTCGCAGTACCATTCACTGAATCCGCTGGGGGTGGAGATGAGCTCGTAGAGGACGTTCGGTGCGCTGTTCACCTGGAACTCCATCACCACGCGCTCCTTTGCCGCCCTGCGCTCTGCGGGCCTCGGCTGTGCTCCAGTGCGGGGAGGGGCAGGCTTCTGGGCGATTGCCGCCGGTTTGGGGGCTGCCTGTGCCGGCGCGGCCTGCGACGGCTTGGCCTTGGGTCGCTGAGCCGCGGCAGTGGGACGGGGTGGGGGGGGCAGCGCTTTGGCCGAGGGTGTGCGCCCCTTCGCAGCAGCAGACGCATTCTTCTTGGCTGGGGCCATGCGCTTCGGTTTGGCAGGAGCCGCGCTCCCGCGCTTCGCAACCGGGTTCGCGGCGCGCACCGGTTTCTTCGCTGCAGCCTTGGGGGGCTGCTTGGCCTTGGTTGGCTTCTTTACCGTGGCTCCGCCCTTCCCGACGGGTTTCGGCTTCTTGGATGCCGGTTTGGGTCTGGGCTTGGCCGATGCACTGCGGGGACCGGCCTTCGCTTTCGGTTTCGCAGGAACCGCCTTCTTGTTCCGAGCCGGCTTGCGCACCGGCTTCCTGGGGGCGGTCTTCTTCTTCTGAGCCATGAGGAATAAGGGAGAGGTAGGGTTGCGGCTAAAGGTAGAGAGATCGATTTCCTCTGCAAGCAGGCCATGGACACGATGCCTTTAGGAGATGATTATATTTGCCGCCCCTTGGCGGAAGCCTTTGGGGAGCATGGCGCGGTAGCTCAGCTGGTTAGAGCGCATGATTCATAATCCTGAGGTCGGGAGTTCAAGTCTCCCCCGCGCTACGAAGGCCACCGTTACGGGTGGCCTTTTTCGTTTCCTTCGCTGCCATGCGTCGTTGGTTGATGCTCCCCTTGATCGCAGCCTGTTCCGCTCCGCACGGTGCCGCGGATGAACAGGCCATACGCCAGGCCATGGTGGAGCAGGAGGCGGCATGGGACCGGGGCGACATTGACGCCTTCATGGCGGCCTATTCCGATACGGTCTGCTTCCGTAGCCCTAAACGGCTTACCTGCGGAAGGGACCGGGTGACGTCTGACTACCGCCGGGCTTACCCGGACAAGGCCTCCATGGGAGACCTGGGCTTCGGCATCGCTGAGGTGGTCCCTGCTGGCGGCCATCATGCCTGGGTCACGGGCACATGGACGCTGCACCGGGAGGCGGATACCCTCCGGGGGGGATTCGCGCTGCTCTGGGTCCGCACGGCCCAGGGATGGCGCATCGCCAGGGACTTCACCTATTGAACCGTCGCCGTGCTGGAGACGCTTTTCATCCTGAGCCCTGTCACCCTTACGGCGATTGTCCTGTCGGTGGCCCTGTCCTTGGCCGCTTTCGCTGATTCCCGGCTCTTCAACGATCTGTTATTCGAGCCCTTCGTCATCAAGGCACGCGGCCAGTGGCACCGATTCCTCACCCACGCTTTCATCCACGCCAATGGCCCGCACCTCCTGGTGAACATGCTCGTGCTCTTCATGTTCGGCCATGACCTGGAGCCGAGGCTTGCCCAACTCACGGCTGCGCCTCCGGCCCTGCCGTTCGCGGCGCTCTACGCGGGCGGCATCCTGTTCTCCTCGCTGCCCGCCTATGGGCGGCATCTCCGCGATCCGAACTATAGGGCCGTTGGAGCGAGCGGTGCGGTCTCCGCGGTGCTCTTCGCCTACATCCTGATGACCCCCACCAATCGAATCGCCTTGTTCTTGCTCCCGATGGAGTTACCGGCCTGGGCCTTCGGTCTCCTGTACCTCGCCTACTCATGGTACATGGATAAGCGAGCCGACGACAACGTGGCGCACGATGCGCACTTCTATGGCGCCCTCTTCGGTGTGGCCTTCATGATCGTCGTGGAGCCGGCTTTGGTGCCTTGGTTCTTCAATCAGGTCCTACCATGAGCGAACGGGGTTCCTGCCGTGCCCTCTTCCTTGATCGCGATGGCGTGCTCAACCGCGAGCGCGGTCAGCATACCTGGAGGCTGGAGGATTTCGAGGTGCTGCCGGATGTGGCGGATGTGCTGCGGCAGGCGGCAGCGCAGGGCTACCTCCTGGTGGTCATCACCAATCAAAGCGGGGTCGGCCTGGGTCTGTACGGCATCTCAGAGGTGAACGTCGTGCACGACCACCTCGTGGCCCATCTGGCGGCGGAGGGCGTGTTCCTTGCGGATATCCTGTTCTGCCCGCACCATCCCTCCAAGGGCCGCTGCCTTTGCAGGAAGCCCGGGTCCCTCCTGCTGGAGCGCGCCATCGCCCGCCATGGCATCGACCCGCAGGACTCACTCATGGTGGGCGACCGCGAGCGTGACATGGAGGCCGCTGCCGGTGCCGGTGTGCGCGGGGTGCTGATGGAGCCCAACGGGTCTTTGCGGCTCGCCCTGAAGAACGAACTTCGCACCCGATGAGCGCTTGGGTAGACCACAATGGCACGCTGTTCCCGGCGGATGAGCCGGTACTGCGGCTGGACAATCGCGCCTTCCATTTCGGCGATGGCCTCTTCGAGAGCATCCGTGTGGTGGGCGGCAGGGCCTGCTTCCTGGATGCGCATTGGGCCCGCCTCACCACGGGTGCCGAGCTGCTGCGCATAACGCTCCCTGACGGATTCGACCGCCAGCGTTTCGGTGAAGCCATTGCTGCGGTGGTCGAGCGTTCGGGCATCAGCAGCGGCCGAGCGCGGTTCACCCTCTACCGCGGCGGGGGCGGCTACTACAGGCCGGAGCAGGACGCCGGCCGGTACGCCATCGAACTGAATGCGCTGCCCGATCCGCACCATGTGCTCAACCCCACCGGTCTGCAGGTCGACATCTGGCCGGAGATACGGAAACCGGTGAATGAGCTTTCGAGGCACAAGACCCTCAACTGCCAGTACTATATCATGGCGGCGCTGTGGGCCAGGGCCCGTGGCCTCGATGACTGCCTCCTGCAGAACGACCGTGGCAACATCATCGAAAGCAGTGCGGGCAACCTCTTCATCGTCAGCAACGGGGTGCTCTACACCCCCTCGCTCACCGATGGCTGCATCGGTGGCGTGATGCGCGCCCAGGTCATCAACCTGGCGCTGGCCAATGGTGTGAAGGTGTACGAGTGCTCCCTGAATCCGCAGAACCTGCTCGCTGCTGATGAGCTGTTCTTCACCAATGCCATCCAAGGCATTCGATGGGTGGGTGGCTACCGCACGAAGCGCTACGCGCACAAGCTCTCGGGAATGCTCACCGGGCTGATCGTATCATCGACGCTCAGTTGAGCGAGGGGTCCTCGGGGAAATCTGCGAGCGGGGCGAACGCCCGCCCCATGGAGCGGAGCGTGTTCCGCCAGAGCTCATCCACGGCCGGCGACATCACGCTCCGTTTGCTGGCCGGGGCGACCAGCCATGAGCGGTCATCCAGTTCCTTCCTCAGCTGGTCCGGGCCCCAGCCGCTGTAGCCCACGAAGAAGCGCACGTGCCGGGAAAGCCGCGGGTCGGTGGCCAGGACGGACCGCAGCTGCTCGTAGTCGCCACCCATGTGAACCCCATCGACCACCTCTACGCTACCGGGTATGTGCGCCCCCAAGGTGTGCAGGTAGTAGAGTTCCCCGCTCTGCACGGGCCCGCCGATGCCCACCTGCGAGGCGATAGGCGGCAGGTCCTGCATGAGGTCGTTCACCGTCAGGTCCATCCGCCGGTTCAGCACGAAGCCGAATGAGCCTTCCGCACTGTGGTCGCATAGCAGTACCACGGTCCTGCGGAAGTAAGGGTCCGGCAGGTAAGGCTCGCTCACCAGCAGCCTGCCGCGCGCTGGCTGGTGGCGATTCTCCGGCTGGAAGTCGAGCAGGTCTGGCATGCGGTGCTGAAGGTAGCAGCCCATTGGTTGCTGTGGCAAGGGGCATTTACCGATGAGGGCGGCGTTCCGGCGGATAACTTGCGCGCTCGAAGTTCCACTCATGAGCCAGGAAAGGCACTTGCACCATAGGATCGAGTACGGCCGCGCATCGCTCACGGAGGAGGCGGCGGGCATGGACCCCATCGCGCTCTTCGCGCGCTGGATGGATGATGCCGAGGCGGACGGCGTGCCTGAGCATCATGCCATGACGCTCGCCACGATGGGATCACTGACCATCAGCTGCCGTGTGGTGCTGCTCCGTTCGTTCGACGCGCGCGGCTTCGTCTTCTACACCAACCACAATAGCCGGAAAGCGATGGACCTTGAGCGCGACCCGCGCGCCGCGCTCTCCTTCTTCTGGCCCCAGCAGGAGCGGCAGGTCCGCATCGAGGGCCGTGCCGAACCGGTTGGCCCCGGGGAGAGCGATGCCTATTTCGCATCACGCCCCCGCGATAGCAAGATCGGCGCCTGGAGCAGCGACCAGAGCCGTCCGGTGCCCGATCGCCAATCCTTGGAGGATCGCTACGGTCGGTGGGCGGAACGGTTCAAGGATGCCGAGGTGCCCAGGCCTTTGCATTGGGGCGGATACCGGGTGCGGCCCGTGCGGATCGAGTTCTGGCAGGGCAGGCCCAACCGCCTGCATGACCGGATCGCCTTCGAGCAGCTCAGCACAGGCGAATGGCTGCGCGTGAGGCTGCAGCCCTGAGTCACTTGAATGAAGAAGGCCCCTGTCGCCAGGGGCCTTGGCTTCATGGGCGATGGCCCGGTCAGTCCTTCTTGGCTGCCTTCTTGGGCGCGGCCTTCTTGGCAGCTGCCTTCTTGGGCGCGGCCTTCTTGGCGGCTGCCTTCTTGGGCGCCGCTTTCTTGCCGGCGGCCTTGCGCGCCGCACGCAGCGCATTGCGCTTGCTGGGGCGGGTCTTGCCTGCGCTGCCTAGGCGGCGCTTGCCCTTCTTGGTCTTCTTGTCGCCTTTACCCATGGTCGGATGAGTTGTTGATGTGCCGCGAAGCTACCGGGCCGCCGCCTACCTCTCGGCCTTAGGCTTGCCCATTGTCAACCCGCATGTGTCGAAAAGGGCCCGTTCCCCCGGGAGGCGAGGCCGTCAGCCTGCTGCTCCTTCCGCCTTTATGCGCTCCTCCAGGTGGGCGGCGCTATGTACCACTTTGCGCGCCCAGGAGAGCTTGAGGCGGGCAAGCTCAACCTCGCTCAAACGCCAATCGATGGCTGATGTGCGGAGGCGTTCCATCACCGTGTACAGGGTGATGGCGGCCGACACGGAGATGTTGTAGCTCTCCGTGAAACCGTACATGGGGATGCGTAGCGTGAGGTCCGATTGCGCGATCAGGGCATCGCTGGCCCCGGTGAGTTCCGTGCCGAAGCAGAAGGCGAGCGGCCGGTCCAGCGGTATGGTGTGAGGAGTGACATGGTCCGCGTGCGGCGATGTGGTGACGACGGCGTATCCAAGTGCCTTCAGATGGGCGATGCAGCGGGCGGTGTTGTCGTCTTGGCCGCGCCACCGGTGCATATCCACCCACTTCGATGAACCAAGCGTCACGTCCGGGTTCACGGTGTACTTGTTCCTGTTCTCGATGATGTGAAGATCCTGGACCCCGAGCAGGTCACAGGTCCGCACCACCGCGCTGGCATTGTGCGCCTGGTAGATATCCTCGAGCACGCAGGTGACATGGCGTGTGCGCAGCGGCGCGATGCGTTCGAAGAGCGCCCGCTTGTTGTCGGTGATGAACGCGCAGAGCCGGTCATAGAGCTGCTGGTCGGTCATGGTTGAGTGATGAGCCGCAAAGAAAAGCCCCCCGCCGAGGCGAGGGGCTTTCCGAGGATCGCAAGGGGTGCTTACTTCACCTTGTTGGAGAGGTCGGCGCCGGCCTTGAACTTAACCACCTTCTTGGCAGCGATCTTGATCTCCTTGCCCGTTTGGGGGTTGCGGCCCTTGCGAGCTGCGCGCTTGGAGATGCTGAAGGTGCCGAAGCCCACGAGGGCCACGCGCTCGCCCTTCTTCAGGGCCTTGGTGGTGTTGTTCACGAAGGCATCCAACGCGCGCTTGGCATCGGCCTTGGAGATCTTCGCTTCGTTCGCGATGCTCTCGATCAGTTCAGCTTTGTTCAGACCCATGGTGTTTTGTGTTTGAGTTGTGGTTTGAGAACTCGCGGACAAATGTATCCGCAGACCCGCGTCTGTCAAGGGTTTCCGGCGGTCCGCTCTATGAATGTTGAAAAAACAGGGGGTTTGTTCATAACTGCTCCTGGAAGCCGCCCCCAGCAAGGGTTTCCGGAGGTCGTGCCTCGTCGGAGTCCGGATGCATGAAGGCTTGGGCCGATTCCTGGTAAGGAAACGGGGCCCGTCCTCTGAGCCTGGCATCGGCATGCTGCGCATGCACAGAATCATGTCGGGGTGTCGGCACGCCGTCAGTCACGCACCCGGCATCGTGCTGCGCCGCATAGTGCGACCATGCAGCTGGGATGTCGCGGTTGCAGCCGGCCAGTCCCACGGTGCGCACTGCGGATGCCTATGGAGGGCCCTGTCCAGGATGGTGGGGATGGGCAGGGGCATTGGGGTGCGACACCCGCAGCGACTGGGTCGTGAGGTCGATGCACGCTGGAGCCGCGAATCACCGGAGATGCACCGCTGCACGATGCTGCCGTGGGAGTTGGGCACAGCCACGGGGGAGAGGATGACGCTGGCTCCTGGCCGATCAAAGGCAGCA
The DNA here is from genome assembly GCA_030584065.1 of Flavobacteriales bacterium. Lineage (NCBI taxonomy): Bacteria > Pseudomonadati > Bacteroidota > Flavobacteriia > Flavobacteriales > Flavobacteriales bacterium. Next base: position 1,156,372 of record CP129489.1, on the reverse strand, counting down.
GGCACCTTCCAGGTGCCCGGCACCGCGCAGGAACTCCGCTGCGGTCATCCTTCGCTTCCCCTCGGGTTGAACATCGAGGGCTTCAAGGCATCCGTCGCGGCAATGGATCAGTAGCCTGCCTTCCGGGGCGTGGACCGATCCGGGGGGGCGAACCGGCACGGTTGCATCGGCCGGGCGCCCCGCCAGGACTTTGAAGTGGATGGTCCTCCCATCGCCGAACCGCAACTGTGTCCATGCACCAGGGTGCGGTGAAAGTCCGCGGATCTGGTCATGCACCTTGGCGGCCGCTTCAGTCCAATCAATGCGGCAGCCCTCGGAGGAGAGCTTGGGTGCGGTCGGCAGCGGCAAGGTCCCGGCGGTCTGGGGACGGCTGCTGTGCGTTCCGCGGAGCACGTGCTGAATGGTGCGCACCAGCAATGCTGCTCCTGCCGTCATCAGGCGGTCATGCAGTTGACCGGCATTCTCCTCGGGCCCGATCTCCACCTGCACCTGGTCGATGATGTCACCGGTATCGACCTCCTCGCGGATGAAGAAGGTGGTGGCGCCGGTGATGCGCTCTCCGTTGATGATGGCCCAATTGATGGGAGCAGCCCCGCGATAGGAAGGGAGCAGGGAGGCGTGAAGGTTGATCGTTCCGAGCCTGGGCCGCTGCCAGACCGCCGCCGGAAGCATCCGGAAGGCCACCACTACGAACAGGTCCGCCGCATAGCCGTCGAGAGCCTCCAAGAAGACAGGGTCGCGAAGCTTCTCCGGCTGGAGCACCGGCAGGCCATGCTCGATCGCATAGCGCTTGACCGCACTCATTCGTAATTGCCTGCCACGGCCCGCCGGCCTGTCGGGTGCCGTGACCACTGCTGATACGCGGATGCCCGCACGCAGCAGCGCATCGAGGCTGCCCACCGCGAATTCGGGCGTGCCCATGAAGATGATGCGCTTCTGCGCTAAGGAATCCTCCATGATTGGAGGTGCGAAGGTGGGATGCGGAACCGGTAGGGGAGCATGGCATCCTCCCCCGCGTAATCAACGCCCACCCGTGGACTGGATTGGATTCCCTTGCGCGCGATGCGGAAGCCATGGTCCTCTAGGCTGATGGGGCCGGTGCAGAGGTCGAGTCCTGTGTGCCGGGTGGTGATGCCCAAGGCCGTGGTGAGCAATGCTGGCCCTCCGGTGCGCAAGGGGCTCCCGCCCCTACGCCGCTGCATCTGGTCCACGCCCTCGAATGGCGCCACTGCTCTGATGAGGACGGCGTGCGGCACACCGCTACGATGGGTGACCACGTTGAACAGGTGATGCATCCCATAGCACAGGTAGACGTAGGCGTGTCCGCCCTCGAGGTACATCGCTCTCGTCCGTTCTGTAATCCGGTTGCCGAAGGCATGGGAGGCACGGTCCGTCGCACCCGCATAGGCCTCCGTCTCGATGATGATTCCGCTGGTGCGCACGCCTTGGAATTCCGTTGCCAGCACCTTGCCCAGCAGGTCCTGGGCGATGCGCACCACATCGGCGCGCAGGAAGAAGGCCCGCGGCAGGCGTGAGCTCATGGTCGCAAGCCATTGCGCTCATCCTCGTCGTACCGCTCGGCTTCGACATCGCGATCGTAGGCAGCCAATGGCTCGGCGGCGCGATCGTCGTTGCGGAGGCCGCGGCGGCGGGTATCTGCTACGCACGCATCGCAGCGCCCGCAGGGCTGCGGGGACGGCTCATCGAAATAGGTGAGCAGCCTGACCATCCGGCACCCCTCGCTGCCGCGCACATAGGCCAGCATCGCTTGCAGCCGTTGCTCGGCACGCTCCTGCCGGAGGCGGAGGGCTTGCGGGTCGAGCGTCAGCCGATCGGCATCCAGCCGCGGCGCGAGCAAGGTGGCGGATGGCGCATCCGAGCGCTTCCTGTAGGAGAGGATGCCCATCCGCTCGAGCTCTTCGAGGCCTCGCTCCACGCGCTCCGGTACCATCCCGGTGAGGCGCCCGATGCGCGCCTCATCGATGATCGCGGCCTCCTCGAAGAGGCCGCCATGCAGTCGGAGCAGCGCCTCCACCAGCGGTCCCAGCCGAACGTCTTGCAAGCGGAGGCGATAGACGTCTGCCGGCGCAGCCCGCATCAAGACCCGCGAAGGGGAGTGAGCGCCGTCGCTCAGCGCCAGCAATCCGCTCAGCTCGATCGCCTTCAGGGCGTTCAGCACCACCGCAGGCCGGAGTTTCGTGCGTGCTGCGAGAGCCGTGAGGTCGATTTCGTATGATTCCCCGAGGCCAGAGCCCAATGCGATCCCGTGCAGGTCGGCGACAGCCTGATAGGTGCGGCGAACCTCGGGCAGCGTGGGGTAGCTGCCGCGCAGCCGCTCCCATGCGCGGTCCTCATCTCCAGGACCCGTGAGGAGAAAGGCATAAGCCGTTCGCCCATCGCGCCCGCCCCGCCCCGCCTCCTGGTAGTAGCTCTCCAGGTCAGGGGGCGGTTCGAGGTGAATCACGCTGCGCACGTCGGCTTTGTCGATGCCCATGCCGAAGGCATTGGTGGCGACCACGCAGCGCACGGCGCCGGCCGTCCAATCCTGCTGGATTGCATCGCGCTCGCGGGGCGGTAGCCCTGCGTGGTACGCCACGGCCGAATGCCCTTGCTGCTGCAGGAACCGTGCGATGCGCACGGTCCCCTTTCGGTCGCGCATGTAGACGATGGAACTGCCTTCCACATGATCGAGGATGCGCAAGAGCCGGCCCATGCGGTCCTCGCCACGGCTCACCCAGAGCACCAGCTCAGGCCGTGCGAAGGAGCCCCTGATCAGGTTCCTGGGGGGGATGCCGAGCCGGTCCATGATATCTCGCGCCACCTCGGCCGTGGCGGTTGCTGTAAGGGCGATCACCGGCACGCCTGGAACCGCTTCGCGCAACTCGGCCACTTGCAGGTAGGCGGGCCTGAAGTCATAGCCCCATTGCGAGATGCAGTGCGCCTCATCCACCGCTATCAGCCCCAAGGGGAGTCGCTTCAACCGAGCCTTGAAGACCTCGGTCCCCAAGCGCTCGGGCGAAACGTAGAGGAAGTCCAGCTTCCCATTGGCTGCGGCTTCCAAGGTGTTGTCGATCTCGGCCCAGCGCATGCCGGATGAGATCTGCCGCGCATTCACCCCGCGCCTGCGAAGCCCCTCCACCTGGTCCTTCATCAGTGCGATCAAGGGGGAGACGACGAGGCATAGCCGGCCCATGGCCAAGGCGGGCACCTGGTAGCATAGGCTCTTGCCTCCGCCGGTTGGCAGGAGCGCGAGCGTGTCATTCCCGCTGAGCACGGACCGGATGATGGACTCCTGCGCCGGCCTGAATCCAGCATAGCCCCAATGGCGCTGAAGGACGTCATGGGGCCGGAAACGAATAGGCAGGACAGCTGACATCTGTTAACAACACGGCTGCGCTCGGGCCGTTACATTGCGCCGGTCACGATTGCGGTCATTCTACATTTGTTCCTTACGCAGCAAGCACATGGAAGGCATCAGCACCGGCCAAAAGATAGCGATCGAGCGCACCCGTGATTCGAGGCTACCGGCCACCGACCTTTCGAACGTCAAGTTCGGCCGCGTCTTCAGCGACCACATGTTCGTGATGGACTTTGCCGATGGCGCATGGGGGCGCCCGGTAATCAGGCCTTTCGCCGATATGCTCATGAGCCCAGCTACGCTCGTGCTGCACTATAGCCAGACCATCTTTGAAGGCCTTAAGGCCTACCGCCAGGCCGATGGCGGAGTGGCGCTCTTCAGGCCGCAGGCGAACATCGCACGGATGAATCGCAGCGCCCATCGCATGTGCATGCCCGCCATCCCCGAGGACCTCTTCCTGGAGGCGCTCACGGAACTGGTGCGGATTGACCGTGATTGGATCCCGGGGGGGGCGGATGCTTCGCTCTACATCAGGCCGTTCATGTACGCCAGCGACACCTACATCGGCGTGCGTCCCAGCGAGGGCTACCGATTCATCATCTTCACCTGTCCCGTGGGCGCTTATTACACCGAACCCGTTCGCGTGAAGGTGGAGACGACCTACAGCAGGGCCTTCCCGGGCGGAACGGGCGAGGCCAAGTGCGGAGGCAATTATGCCGGGGGCCTGTACCCGGCCAAGCTTGGCCAGGACCAAGGTTTCCATCAGTTGGTCTGGACAGATGGCCTCACCCATCGCTACATCGAGGAGAGCGGTACCATGAACATCTTCTTCAATGTGGATGGGACCTTGGTGACGCCTGCGCTCGATGGCACCATCCTGCGCGGCATCACCCGTGATAGCATGATCCGCATCGCCCATGACCTGGGGGTGAAGGTGGAGGAGCGCAAGGTCTCGGTGGAGGAGATCCAGCAGGCCGCACGGAGTGGCAAGCTCCGGTCCGCATTCGGGGCAGGCACTGCCGCCACCATCGCGCACATCCAGAGCATCGCTTTCGGGGATGAGGTCTTCGAGCTTCCCGATGTCGCCACCCGGGAGTTGGCCAACCGCATCGGCGACCGGCTTGACGATATCCGCCGGGGCAGGATCGATGATCCCTTCGGATGGATGGTGCCGGTAAGCTGAGGGCTAGGCCTGATTACCTGAGGAGGGCCTCCGTGAGGGGGCCTTTCTCGTTCCTGAGACCAGACCGCGCAGGCTGTCAGGAAGGATGGCGAGGCCCGGCAGCGTGAAGAAGGCCATGTGCGCCGGCCAGTCCAGCGCAGCGATCCCGAGCAGCACGCCACCGACAACGCCAGCCCCGAAGACGAGCCCGGTGAGGTGCAACGCCCGGAAAGCGAGCCGATCGAACCGGGAGGGTGGGGAAGCAGGCCGGCCGGTGGGCGCATTGCACATCGCAGCGCCCGGTGACTTGGGCTGGTCACAGGCGCTGCGGTAGTGGCGCAACCGCTCGTCGTAGGCCGATCGCAGGCCCTGGTCACGCAGGGTGACGTAGGCCTCATGAAGTGCATGGAAGACCTCGCTGGCCTTCACGGAATCATTTCGGTCGGGATGCCAGCGCTTCACGCGCTCACGGTAGGCGCGCTTGATCTCGCTCGTGGTGGCATCGCGCGGCACTCCCAGCACCTTGTAGTGGTCGTAGCGTAGCGTGCGCTCCATCGTTGGCTGGTTGAATGGGGTGCTCCCTGGGGCGGAACGCACGCTCCTCGTTCCGCGGCATATGCGATCGGCTGTCCGAAGTTATCTTACCAGCAAGCAACGCATGCACCCTTCGATCCTTGCCTTGGCGTTCGTGCTGCTCCTGGCCCCGGCGGCCGCTTGGAGCCAAGCCGTGCTCACCGGCCGGGTGGTGGAGGCGGGCACCCTGCGGCCGCTTGCGGGCGCCCATGTGCGGTGGGAGGGTGCCAAGGCATTGGCCATAAGCGATGCCGGGGCTGGTTTCAGCCTGCCGCTGCCCTTGGCGGAGAAGGCCTGCCTCGTGGTGAGCCACACGGGTTTCTCCACCGAGCGACGGTTGTTCGAAACGGCTTTGATCGGTGGGTCGCCGGTTGTCATCGCCCTCGCCCCGAAGCCGGTGGAGCTTGGGCTGGTCGAGGTCAGGGCGCGGGTGGCACCGGAGGAGATCTACCGGCGTACCGACCTGCACGTAGGGGCATTCGCAGTGAACGAGCAGGGCTTGTGGGTGCTGGCTTACGACAAGCCCCGGCTCTGGCACCGTGAGGAACATGCCGGTGAACAGGTGCTGCTCTCCTCCCGGCTCATCCTGCTGGATGCAGCCTTCCGGGAGTTGGCTTCCGTTCACCTGCCCGCCCCGGCCAGGCGTCTGGTTCGCGACCACGCCCGCCGCGTGATCGTTGAAGGAGTCGAGGAATCCTGGCTGCCTGCGCTCATCGATGGGGAGCTGGCCCTCCAGCGCATCAGCGTGGAAACCCTGCGTGAACGGGTGCTCCCGTGGACGGACAGCATCGCCGGGAGCCTCGTGGGCAATAACCGGAGCGAGGCCTTTCCCGCGTTCGATCATTACCTGCACCGGATCGAGGCCGGCCGAACCGCGCTGCTCTGCTCTGTGCAGGATGATTTCATGATGGAGCTCTTCCGCAGCCAGTACAAATACATGGATGGGCGCAGCAAGGTGGTGGCCATGGACCTTGAGCGTGAACTGGGCATCGATCGGGAGGTGATCGCCGGCTTCATGACCGGGTTCCACAAGCAACTCTACTTCAAGGTTCCGTATGCGCCGCTGTTCAGGGTGCGCGACACCCTCCATGTCTTCGACCACGCCAGAGCCAGCATCAGGCGATTCACGGCCGAAGGGGAGGCGGTCGACGAGGTCGGAATGGTCCATCTCGGCGACCGGGCCTACAGGCGCCTGCTGCTGCAGGATGCCGCTGAAGAGCGGATCTACGCGGTGTTCCAGCGAGGCCCTTGGGTGGCGTTGCGCAGCGTGGATCCGTCCACCGGGGCCTTGGGACCGGAGCAGGGCCTGCTGCACCCGTATCCCGAGGAGGTGCAAGTGCATGGAGGGCATGCCTACTACGTATACCGGCCGCACGGATCCACCCAGAAGCGGACGCTCTACCGTGAGCCGCTGCGTTGAGCGGAGGTCAATCCCCTGCGCGTACCACCGCCTCGCACCGCACCGGGAATCTCACGCTGCGCGCGATGAAACAGTACTTGTGGACCTCGCCGTGGAAGTGGCGTGCCTTTTCGAGCATCGATGCCTCGGCCACCGCCACCTGTGGGTGAAGCACGGCCTCGGTGAAATGTCCGCCGCCATCCCGTGTGAGTGCCAGCGTGCCCTCGGCCCGATCGCGGTAGCCGATCACGTTGATGCGGGCACGCGCGCAGAGGGCCAAGTAGGTAAGCAGGTGGCATTGGCTCAGCGCCGTGAGCAGCAGGTCCTCGGGGTTGTGCAAAGAGGCATCGCCGCGGAACATCGGGTCCGCTGTGCCCCGCAGATCGGGCTTGCCGGCTATGCGGATCACATGTTCGCGTGCGTAGCTCTCGTAAGAGCGGGTGTGGGTGCCTCGCCAGAGCAGGTCGAGCGCGTACACATGATGGTCGGCCATGGGGTGAAAGTAGAACGCCCGGACCAGCGGTGGCACGGGCGTTCCGCAAGCGCCGATTGGATCAATGCTTCGATCCGCCGGAGAAGGATGGCGTGAATCCCACGCTCTTGAAGAAGAAGGCGTACTTATCCGCTTGTTCCTCGATGATCTTGCTGGTGGGCTTGCCAGCGCCGTGGCCGGCCTGGGTCTCCACGCGGATCAGCACCGGTGCATCGCCCTGCTGGGCCGGCTGCAGCGCGCTGATGAACTTGAAGCTGTGCGCGGGCACCACGCGGTCGTCGTGGTCGGCGGTCATCACCATCGTGGCCGGGTACTTCGCGGGCTTCACGTTGTGCAGCGGGCTGTAGGCCTTCAGGTAGGCGAACTCCTCCGGGCTGTTCTCGGCATTGCCGTACTCGGGCACCCAGCCGAAGCCGGCGGTGAACTTCTGGAAGCGGAGCATGTCCAGCACGCCCACCTCGGGGAAGCACACGCCGAACAGGTCGGGACGCTGCGTCATCACCGCGCCCACGAGCAGACCGCCGTTGCTGCCACCGTTGATGCCCAGGTGCGGGGTGTCGGTCCACTTCTCGGCGATCAGGTATTCCGCCGCCGCGATGAAGTCATCGAACACGTTCTGCTTCTTCTCCTTCATGCCGGCCCTGTGCCAGTCCTCGCCGTACTCGCCACCGCCGCGCAGGTTGGCCAGCGCGAACACGCCGCCCTGTTCCAGCAGCAGCATGCGGCTGGTGCTGAAGCTAGGCGTCAGGCTCACATTGAACCCACCATAGGCATAGAGCAGCGTGGGGTTCTTGCCGTTCTTCTCCACGCCCTTCCTGTGCACGATGAACATGGGCACCTTTGTGCCGTCCTTGCTGGTGTAGAACACCTGCTCGGTGACGAAGTCGCTTGGGTCGAACTTCAGCTCGGGACGGAACCACACCTCGCTCTTGCCGGTGGCGTAGTCGTACTTGTAGATGCTGCCGGGGTCGGTGAAGCTGGTGAAGCTGTAGAAGCTGAACGTGTCGCCGCGCTTGCCGCCGAAGCCGCCCGCGCTTCCGATGTCGGGCAGCGCGATCTCCTGCTTGTCGGTGCCATCGAGCTTCATGCGGTAGAAGCGGCTGGTGGCATCCTTCAGGTATTCCGCGAAGAGCAGTCCGCCGCCGGTGCTCACGCCCTGCAGCAGTTCCGGGGCCTGAGGGATGATGTCCTTCCAGTTCTCCTTGGCGGGGTTCTTCGGGTCCACCTCCACCAGGCGGTAGTTGGGCGCGTCCACCTCGGTCATCACCAGGAACTTGCCGGTGCCGGGCACGAAGTCCACGATACTGGTCTTGTGGTCGAAGCCGGTCTGCAGGGGCACCCAGGTGGTGGCCGGGGAGGGGATGCCACCGCTCCGCAGGTCGTGGAAATGCATCTCGTAGCCGTCGGTGCCGGTGCTCACGTACAGGGTGGCGAACTCTTCACCCTCGGTGACGCCGACGCCCACGTAGAGATCGCCGTTCTGGGTGTTCTCCCACACGAGCACGTCCTTCTCCTGCGGATCGCCCAGCTTGTGGTAGTACACCTTCTGGAACTTGCTGGCGGCGCTCAGCTCGGTGCCCTTGGCGGGGGTGGGGTAGCGGCTGTAGAAGAAGCCGTCCTTGTACCACGAGGCCCCGCTGAACTTGCTCCACTTCAGCAGGTCGGTGGTGGGCTGCAGGGTGGTGAGGTCGTACACCATGATCTCCTGCCAGTCGCTGCCGGCCTTCTGGACGCCTACGGCCATGTAGCGATTGTCCTTGCTGTGGCCCATGGGGTTGTACGTGGTTGTGCCGGCCGGGTCAAGTTGATTGGGGTCGATGAATACCCGGTCCTCGCCCTCGAGGCCCTTGCGCACATGGATCACGCTCTGGTTCTGCAGTCCGCTGTTCTTCCAGATGAAGAAGAGGTCTCCCACCCGCATGGGGCCACCCACCTTGGGGAAGTTGTACAGCTCCTCGTAGCGTTTCGCGAGGCTGTCACGGAAGGGGATCTTGGCCAGGAAGGCGTTGGTAACCGCGTTCTGGGCCTTCACCCACTCAGCCGTTTCGGCGCTGGTGTCGTTCTCCAGCCAGCGGTAGGGGTCGGCGATCCAGGTGCCATGCAGGCTGTCGCCGGCTGCGCTATCCCGGCGCGTCGCCGGGTACTCGATCTTCTCCGCCATGGGTTGCTCTGGTGACCCGCAGGCGCTCATCACGGCAAGGGATAGGGCAATGGGAGCGGTTGGTTTCATGGTGAGGCGCTGGATGGTCCGCGCCAAATGTATGCGGGGCCGCAGAGCCATCCATGGCCTTGACAGGTGTGGGATGGACCGTTGCCCGGTCAGGCCCTTCTCTTGCGCGCAAGAGCCGACTGCTTGGGCCGGAGTTCATAGACGGTTCCCTGGCCGGGCATCAGGTGCACCGTGGTATCCAGCTGATCGGCGAGGGTATGGATGAGGTCCATGCCTAGGCTGTTCGGACGCTCCCAGCGGCTGCGGTCGGGAAGGCCCACGCCATCGTCGCCGATGCGCAGGTGGAGGCCGCCATCGCTGCCATCGATGTGCACGATGATGGTGCCGCGATCGCGGCCCCTGAAGGCGTACTTGAGCGAGTTGGAGATCACCTCGTTGATCAGGAGCCCCATGGGAATCAACGTATCCACGCCAAGCGTCGGCACCTGGATGCGGATATCGTGCTCGAGGCGGATGTCAATGGCGTAGGCTTGACAGAGGTCGCGCGTAAGCTGCGCCAGGTAGGTGCCCACGTCGATGTTCGCGAGGTCCTTGCTCAGGTAGGTCTGCTCATGCACCAGGGCCATGGCGCTCACGCGGTTCACGCATTCATTGAAGAGCTCCAGCGTCCGCGCGTCCTTCACCTGGTCCATCTGGAAGCGGATCAGGCTCTTCACGATCTGGAGGTTATTCTTCACGCGATGGTGGATCTCCTTGATCATCACCTCCTTCTCCTCCTTGCTGAGCATGGTCTCGCGCAGCTCGCGATTGGTGCGTTCCAGGGTGGACTTGGCCTGGGCGAGCTGCTCGCTCCGCAGGCGGCTCTCGCGGAGCAGGTCGCTGCGCATGGCCACCAGCCAGGCCAGGACGATGGCGAGCAGGCAGGCGGTCACCAGTAGGAACTGCGCCTCGTTCCATCTGTCGTTGAGCGATGCCGTGTGGCTGCTCAGCCCTTTCTCGTGCACCTCGCGGGCGGTTCCGTCGATCACCTTCTGGGCGCGCTGCATCATGATGTGGAAGATGGCCTCCAAGGCCCTCGGGTCGGAGACATGGCCGCCTTTGGCCATCGCTAGGGCGTGCAGCGAATCGGCTTGATGGATGACTCGGCCCAGGTCCTGCTGGAGGCGGTCCATGCCCGGCAGTCCCGCATACCGCTCGCTGATCCCTGCGGCCAGCTGCCTCAGCTTGCCCGATTCCCGGGGCCATTGATGCTGCTGGGCGGAGATATCCACCCGGTGCACCAGGGAGACGCGGTGCAGCTCGTCGTTCATGCGGCTGAGTTCGTCCAGCAGCATCACCTCTCGTTGGATGCTGGCCTGGAGCACCCGTGAGCGGGACATCAGATTGATTCCGTAGGCGATGAACAGCAGCGCCACCAAGGCGGCGGCCGCCGGCCAGCGTGACCACTTTCGAGCGATGGAACGGAGCATGTGCGCGACCTTGAACGGCCATGGCCTCGCAGGGTTGCGCTCAGGGCTGCGTATTTGCCCTCAGGCGGGCCTCGAAGGCCTGGAGCACCGTGGAGATGCGTGCGTCCGCCACAGCCTTCACTTCCGCATAGATGCGGCGGCTGTTGCTTGCACCCACCCCGCGGACGCGGCCTGCCGGTTCATCCCCTCGCAGCAGCAGGCCGAAATGGATACCGCCCCGAGGCGTTGTCCGATTCCCGGAATGGGTCAGCTCCGAGACCGTTATCCGGCACTCGCCCGCCTTCACATGGATGGTGACCCGGTACTGGATGGTCCCCATCGTCTCGTCGCGCATGCTCAGATGGGCCGAACGGTAATTGACCCGGGCCACGCCCTCGAGCATCCCGCCGTCCCGGTCCGTCCGCAGCGCCCTGGCCCCGGGTTCCTTCCCGAAGGTCCATGTCCAGGCTTCATGTGCCCGGTCGAATAGGAGCACGGCATTGAGCGGCGCGGTGATGCTGCGGCTGTAGGTGATGGCGCCTGCGGCATCCGCCCCCAGGGGCTGGCACTCGGCTACCGGGCCGAGCAGGGCTGCGAGGATGATCAGGAGCACGGTCCGCACGGACCGCAAGTTAGCTGCATGGTGGGTCAGTGTCGGCCTACATTCGCCTCCTTCACTAATACCTGTGTCGACTATGGATCATCGCAGCAAGGGCACTGCAGCCCTCAAGGTGGGGGTGTTCTACGACGGTAGCTACTTCACCCACGTCAGCAACTACTACAACTATGTGCATCCGCACCGCCGGCGTCTCCATATCGGCGGCGTGCATGATTTCATCAAGCACACGCTGGCCGAGCGGGAAGGCACGCGCCCGAGCCTCTGCCACATCATCGATGCCCACTTCTTCCGCGGCCGGTTCAGCGCGCGCGATGCGAACGAGAAGCCCAACCAGCTCTACTATGACCGTGTCTTCGATGATGTGCTGATGTACAACGGGGTCCAGACCCACTACCTGCCCGTGAAGGACCTGCTCGGTCGGAAGCGTGAGAAGGGCATCGATGTGCTCATGGCGCTGGAGACCTATGAGCTGTGCATGCTGAAACGGTTCGATGTGGCCGTGCTGATCGCCAGCGACGGTGACCACGTACCCTTGGTGCGCAAGCTCCACGCGCTCGGCTGCAAGACCATGCTGATGGGGTGGGACTTCGAGTTCACCGATGAGCAAGGGGAGCAGCAGACCACCCGGACCAGCACGGACCTGTGGAATGAGGTGAGCTACCCGCTGCCCATGCATGACCTCATCGAGGAGGGCCTGAAGGAGGATGATGAGGTGGTCCGCGACATGTTCGTGATGCGCGACCCGTCCCGGGACTACGAAGGGGAGGGGGAGCGGCCCGCGGCGGCCCTGGTCGATGATGAGCGCCACCGCAGCACCGTCATGAGCCTGATGAACGGGTATGGCTTCATCCGGTACCCGGACAACAACCTCTTCTTCAGGCACGATGACCTGGAGGGTCTTGCCTTCGAGGATCTCACCGTGAATGATGAGGTGGAATTCAACGTGGCCGTAAACCACCGCGGCCAGCGAGTGGCCAAGCGCATCACCCGTCCGGCTTGACCGATGGTCAGCGCAGAAGGGGGATGCTGAGTGCGAAGCTGCTGCCCTGTCCGGTTCCGCTGCTGAAGGCCCTGAGGCTGCCGCCATGGGCCTCGGCCCATTGCTGGGCGCGGGCAAGTGTTGAACGGCCCTGGGCCTCTCCGGCGGTGCTCCGACCTTTCAGCAAGGCATAGCGCGTGAAGACCTGCTCCAGGTCCTCCGCATCCATGCCGATGCCTTCATCCTCCACGTTCAGGATGGCCGACCCGGCCTCGCACCGCAACGATACCCTGATGCGGGATCCGTGCGCGCTGAACTTCGAGGCATTGCTCACGAGGGCGGTCACGAGCTGGTCTAGCCAATGAGGGTCGCCCAGTACACGCACGCCGGGCTCCATGTCGAGCTGGATGGATTGGCCCTTCCGCTCGATCCGGTGGCGCTGCCGCCCGATGGCCTCGGAAACGAGGCCGCTCAGGTCGACGGGACCGAGCTTCAGGCTGCACATTACGCGGTCGATGCCAAAGTCATCCAGCAGCTCTTCCGTGCTGCGCATGGCCTTGAAGTACTGCTGCTCGGCGAAGTGGATGAGCTCGCCGCGATCCGCTTCAGGCGCTTCGTGCAGCTGCATGATCGCCTGCTGGATGGCTGCAAGCCGGTTGCGCAGGTCATGCGCGAACCGGTGGAGGCGGTCCGATTGATCGGGGGTGGCCTTCATGGCTGGCATCAGGCGCGCGCGAATCGCTGCAGCATGTCCTCGAGGTTGTCCGAATTGATGGGCTTGGGCAGGTAGTGCGCGTCCTTCAGTCCACGGATGGCCTCTATGACATCGGCCTTGGTGCTGGCGGTGAGGAACAGGATGGGGATCGGGTCCTTCGCATGGATCTCCTGGGCCAGTTCGAGCCCCGTCTTGGGCCCCTTGAGGTAGATGTCCATGATGATCAGGTCCGGCCGGTCCCGCCGCATATGCTCCTCGGCTTCCTCCGAGCTTCGCGCCGTACCGATCACCTCGAAGCCCATGCGCTCCAACTGGAGCTGGTAGCTGAACGAAATGATCGTCTCATCCTCGATGATCAGGATCTTCTTCATCTTATCAATGATGGGTTTGAGGTTGGGGTCATAGACGTCGGCCGGCGCGATCGGCGAGCACGCGCTCGAAGCTTTCCACGGAGAGGGCTTTCTCCACGTAGCCCATCACGGACCGGAAGGAGAGGGCCCGCTCCAGATCGCTCGGGCGGTTGCTGCTGCTGAACATCACTACGCTCGTGAGTCCGTTCGGCAGCAGAGCTTCCGCTTCGCAGGTGGCGAGGAACTCGAACCCGCTCACGGCAGGCATGTTTATGTCCACGAACATGAGGTCCGGCAGGTCCATGCCCTTGCGCATGTGCTCGAGCGCCTCCGCAGCACTGGTGTAGCAGGTCACCCGCCCCGTATAGCCCGCCTTCTTCAGCACCAGCTTGGTAACGAAGTTGCAGTCCTCCTCATCATCGATGATCAGGATGTGCAGGACCTCTGTGTGCTGGAGCGTGGCTTGGGGCATGCGTCGCGGTTCAAGCGGTTGGCGGGCGCGTTGAACGGAAGCCGGCCCTGTAAGGTTCGGGCGGCCGTGCCATCGGCAGCCGAAGGGCCTGCCGACTGGTGATCAATCGGACGGCGCTCGCCCGATGCAAGGCAAGCGGATCTTCAGCGCAGGTCCTGGTCGAGGCGAACGATGCTCTCCGGGCTGCCCAGCAGGTAGAGCACATCATCGGTAAGGATGCGGGTGTCGCCCCTCATGTTGGTGATGTACCGGCCGCCCCGGTTGATGGCGAGCACCGTTACGCCGTACTTCTCCCGGAGCCCGGCTTCGCCGATGCTGCGGCCGACCACCTTTCCCCGGCCCTGGGTCACCGGCAGGGTGGCGATCTCGAGCCCTGGTATCGTCAGCGTATCCTGCTTGGCCTGTGCGGCACGGGGCAGGGATGGCGCCCCTCGGAGCATACCGTAGTGCTGGGAGCGGCATTGCGCCACCAATCCCTGGATCCGGTCCTCCGGAATCAGGTACTTGCGCAGCACGCGGTAGAAGATCTCGATGCTGGTCTCGAATTCCTCCGGTATCACCTCATTCGCACCCACGTCCAGATAGCGCTCCATGTCGCGCACGTACCGCGTGCGCACGATGATGTAGGCGGTGGAGGTGATGCTGCGGATGGCCGCCACGATCTTCACGGTCTGCTCCGAATCGCTGATGGCCACCACGATGACGCGTGCGCTCTCCACGTGGGCCTGTTCCAGCATGTGTGTGTTGCATGCATCCCCGTGCAGCACGGGCAACCCGGCGGAACGGGCCAGTGCGGCCTGATCGGGGTCCTCCTCGATGACAGCGCAGCGCACCCCTGCATTCAGCGCTGCCCTGGCCACGTTCTGTCCATTGAGCCCGTATCCGATCACCACCAGGTGGCCCTTGAGGACGGAGGCGTGCTTGCGTACCTGCTCCAGCTTCACACGCATCACCCGGTCGAGGCGCTCGCTGACCGCAGCCGGTACGAACTGCATGAACACCCGTCGGACGATGCGCTCCGACCTGTCCAGCATGAGCGGTGTTGTGGCCATGCCCAGGATGGAAACGGCCAGGAAGAGCTGGTAGTGGTCGCTGGAGAGCAGGCCGAGTTTGAGGCCGGGGATGGCCAGCACGAATCCGAATTCGCCGAGCTGGAACAGGGAAAGCGCAGTGTGCAGTGCCGTGCGGAGCGGATAGCGCAGCACCCATACGGCGATGGTGGCTGCGAGCACCTTCACAAGGGTGGCGCCGATGAACAGCGCAAGGATGGTCAGCGGCGAGCGCAGGAAGAGCCCTCCATCCACCAGCATGCCGATGGAGACGAAGAAGAAACTGAGGAAGAGCTCATGGAACGGCTGCACGATGCCGGTTGCATGGTAAGCGTGCTCCGTCTCGCTGATCACCAGCCCGGCGAAGAAGGCGCCCAATGCCAGGGATAGGCCCATGGCCTGCGTGGTGTAGGCCGCAGCGAAGCAGATCACCACGATGGTGATGATGAACAGCTCATTGCCCCGCCCTTTGAGCGCCACACGCAGCAGCCGGGGCACCAGGTAGCGCCCGCTAACGAAAACGGCCACCAGGAGGATGGCCATCTTGCCAAGCAGCCAGAGGAGGTCGTTCCCGATATCGTCGCTTTGGCCGGCTAGCAGCGGCGTCAGCAGCATCATGGGCACCACCACGATGTCCTGGAAGATGAGGATCGCGGTGGCCACCCGTCCCGGCGCGCTGTCCGTGCGCCCGCGCTCCTGGAGCGCCCGCAGGACGATGGCCGTACTCGACAGGCAGACCAGGAAGCCGATGAAGATGCCGCTCTCGGTGCGCATGCCGAAGGCATGCAGCACGCCGCCGATGCCCGTGATGGTGAGCGCCACCTGAAGGGCGCCGCCCACGAACACCGTCTTTCCCAGGTTGGCGAGTTTCTTCAGGCTGAACTCCATTCCGATGACGAAGAGCAGGAACACCACGCCGATCTCCGCCAAGGCCACCACCTCCTCCACATCCCTCACCCAGCCCAGCCCATGGGGTCCGGCGATCATTCCCGTGAGGATGAACGCCAGGATGCCCGGTAGCCTGAAACGCCGGAACAGCATGAGGATGCCGGCTGACAGCGCCAGGATAACGACCAATTCACCGAAGAGCGGCGGGGCGTGCATGCATCATTTCTTGAAAACCAGCCATACGGCGGCCACCAGGAACAGGCCGGCAAGCGCATGGTTCCAGCGTAGCGTCTCGTGTCGGAAGGCCACCAGGGTGAACAAGGTGAACACCGCGAGCGTGATCACCTCCTGTAGCACCTTCAGCTGCACCAAGGTGAAGGGACCTCCATGCAGGTTGCTGCCGATGCGGTTGGCCGGCACCTGCAGCAAGTACTCGAAGAAGGCGATGCCCCAGCTGATGGCGATGATGGCGAAGAGCCCCAGCCCACGCCCCCAATCGTATTCCTTGAAGCGAAGGTGCCCATACCAGGCCAGCGTCATGAAGGCATTGGAGAGAATGAGCAGGCCGATGGTGGAAAGGGCTTTCATGCGGCGGTGAGCACGCTGCGAAGGTCGCTTCACCGGTTCCATGGCAATGGCCGGATGCCGGGCATGGTTGAACGCCCTGCTGTTGATCGCGCCCGTAAATTTGCCGGGGTGTTCGAGCATCGCTCCAAGCCCCTGCTGTCCGCC
This sequence comes from Flavobacteriales bacterium, assembly GCA_030584065.1. Lineage (NCBI taxonomy): Bacteria > Pseudomonadati > Bacteroidota > Flavobacteriia > Flavobacteriales > Flavobacteriales bacterium. The sequence goes on along the minus strand of CP129489.1, from coordinate 1,139,965 downwards.
AATCGGTTCGCTTTGCGCCAATTGCGGTACCTCCTGCTTGCCGCAGGGATGGCTTGCGGCTCCCTGGCCATAGGTATTGCAGGATACATGGATCTGGCAGGAATGCGCTTCGTGGATGCCCTGCTCAATGCGTCCATGATCATGGGCGGAATGGGCCCTGTGGACCCGCTCGATACCGATGGGGCGAAGGTCTTTGCCGCTGTGTACGCCCTCTACAGCGGCATCGCGTTGCTGGGGACCATGGCCGTGATCCTCGCCCCGTTGGTGCACCGCATGCTCCACGCCCTGCACTTGGAGCAGCCCGACGGAAGCGCGTGATCGGCGGCGTTGGGCAGCGGAACCGGTCAGTCTCCGGACCTCGTCTCGTTCCAGGTCCGGTATTGGGCTGTCACCGGTGGCTTGCTCCGGTCCGCTTCGCGCAGCGGCTCGCATTCCCGGAGCGTGGCGTGCAACTCGGCGGGCAGCTGCTGATAGAGCCGGGTACCCTCGGTTTTCCATGCGATCATGGCGTCGCTCACCTCTTTCACCACTCGGGCCGGGTTGCCTACGACCACCTTGCGCGGGGCCCATACGCTATCCGCCGGGAGGAAGCTCAGCGCCCCCACGATGCACTCGTCGCCAAGCACGACATTGTCCATGAGCACCGCATTCATGCCCACCAGGCAGTTCCTGCCGATCGTGGCCCCGTGGATGACCGCTCCATGGCCGATGTGAGCGCCCGGATGCAGTACCACCTTCACGCCAGGGAACATGTGGATGGTGCAGTTCTCCTGCACGTTGCATCCATCCTTCACCACGATCTCGCCCCAATCGCCGCGAAGCGCTGCGCCGGGTCCGATGTAAACATCCGCGCCGATCACCACGTTGCCCGTGACCGCAGCCTGGGGATGCACGAAGGCTGAAGGATGCACAACCGGCCTGTATCCGTTGAATTCATAGAGCATGGGGGAAAGTTAGAGGCCCGTCGGTTCCTGAGCCGCGCCATGGGCATGTTAAGCCATCGTTAAGGATTTGCGGCCGCCGGTGCATGAGGGTCGCCCCGGATAGATTTGCGCCCGAAACTCCAGCGCATGGCAATCGAAGCCCTCCTCAGCATCTTCAAACCGCGCGACCGCGTGTTCTTCTATCACTTCGAGGCCTCGGCGGCGAATGTGCTGAAGATGAGCGAGGACCTGATCGCCATCATGAATACCGAGCCCGGCGCGCAGCGCACTGCGCTCCTGGAACGGCTCGAGATCGCCGAGCGGGCCAACGACGACCTGACGCACACCATCTTCACCGACCTGGCGCGGAATTTCATCACGCCCATTGACCGGGAGGACATCCACTACCTGGCAACGAGCCTCGATGACGTGGCCGACTTCATCCTGGCGAGCGCGAAGAACCTCAGCCTCTTCGCCATCGGCAAGCCCGACGAGACCTGCCGCGAGTTGGCCCGGTTGGTGCATGAGGGCTGCGGCATCGTTCAGCTGGCGGTGCAGGGCCTGCGGCACATGCACAAGGCCAATGACCACAACGAGTTCGTGGTCCGCATCAACAGCATGGAGAACGAGGCCGATGAGGTCTATGACCGCGCCATCCAGAACCTCTTCGCCAACGAGAAGGATCCGATCACCCTCATCAAGATGCGCGACCTCTACAGCACGCTCGAGCTTGCCACCGACAAGTGCGAGGACGTCGGCAACGTGCTCGAATCCATCATGCTGAAGTACGCCTGAGCGCATGACCCTGCTCATCGTCATCATCGCGCTAGCGCTGATCTTCGACTACATCAACGGGTTCCACGACGCGGCGAACTCGATCGCCACCATCGTGAGCACCAAGGTGCTGACACCCGTCCAGGCCGTCATCTGGGCGGCCGCCTTCAACTTCATCGCCTTCTTCATCTTCAGCGACCACCACGTGGCCAATACCGTGGCCAAGACGGTGCACGAGGAGTTCATCACCCTCCGCGTTGTCCTGGCAGGGCTCATTGCGGCCATCGCCTGGAATCTGCTCACCTGGTGGTACGGCATTCCGAGCAGTTCATCGCACACGCTCATCGGCGGCTTCGCGGGCGCTGCACTGGCGGGGGCGGGTTTCGACATCGACAGCGTCAACATGCAGAAGATCGGGCTGGTGGCGGCCTTCATCTTCCTCGCCCCCCTGGTGGGCATGATCATCAGCATCTTCATCACGCTGGTCACCCTGGTGCAGCGGCTCTGGCTTCGCATGCTCATTATCGCGGTGGCGACGGCCATCACCTCGCTCTTCATCCTGAAGAACAACGACCTGCGCATTGCAATGGCGCTTTTCTCCCTGGTGTTCATGGTCACCTATGCGGTGGACATGACCAAGGCACCGAGCGCGCTGCGGACGGCGAACATCTACAAGCGGCTCCAACTGCTGAGCTCCGCTGCATTCAGCATAGGCCATGGGGGCAACGATGCGCAGAAGGTGATGGGCATCATCATGGTGGCCATGGTGGCCAGCGGCCACGCCGAGAACCTGGAGGCCATGCCGAACTGGGTCCCGCTCGCCTGCTATGGCGCAATCGGAGCCGGCACGCTCAGCGGCGGTTGGAAGATCGTGAAGACCATGGGTACCCGGATCACGAAGGTGAGCCCGCTGGAGGGCGTGTGCGCGGAGAGCGCCGGTGCCATGACGCTTTATATGACCGAGCAGATGGGCATCCCCGTGAGCACCACCCACACCATCACCGGATCGATCATCGGCGTGGGGGCCACCAAGCGCCTCAGTGCCGTGCGATGGGGGGTGACCCTGAGGCTCCTTTGGGCCTGGATCCTGACCATACCGGTGAGCGCTGTGCTTGCAGCCATCGCTTGGTGGGTATGCGGCCTCTTCGGCATGCCTTGATCGGGTGCTGGAGCGCCCGCTACCTTCGCCCGTATGGCCATCATCCTGTCCGACGCCGGGCGCCACGCGCAGTTGCTGCCACTCACGTTCACCAGGCCCGTGGCCCAGCTCCGCCCCGGAATCCTGCGGATAGCCGAAGGCTGGTATGTGCGGAGCGGGCTGCAGGTGGGCTATCGCACGGAGCCTTACCTCGGCCCGCTGTTCCCCTTGCCGTCCGATCTCGCACCGCGCTTCGAGGCTGACGGGGCCCTGTTCCCGACGGACGACCTGGTGGCTGCGGTCATAGGCCTGCGGCCGGGTGAGGTGCTGGTGCGCGACGGGCGCGCCTTGGCGTTCGGGCTGGCGGGCGCGGAGGCTCCCGCTATGACCGACTGGGAGGCCCCGCCGGCCTACCTGCACCCGGTGCCATTCCCCGGCGAGCTGATCCGGTTCGAACGGCCTTGGCACCTCTTCCAGCATTGCGGCCGGGCCATCGACCACGATTTCCGCCTGCTCACGGATGGGCGCCGTTCCCAGCCCTTGAGCGCACTCAATACGGTGGTGGGCGACCCGGGCCTCATCTTCCTGGAGGAAGGGGCCATCGTGGAGGCTTGCATCCTCAATACCAAGGGAGGGCCCATCTATATCGGTCACGGCGCGGAGGTGATGGAGGGCGCCATGCTGCGCGGCCCCGTCGCCTTGGGCGACCATGCCCAACTGAAGATGGGCGCCAAGATCTATGGCCCCTCCGCATTCGGTCCTGAGTGCCGCGTGGGAGGGGAGGTGAACAACAGCGTGATACTCGGCTACAGCAATAAGGGCCACGATGGATTCCTGGGCAATAGCGTGCTCGGGGAGTGGTGCAACCTCGGGGCGGACACCAACAATAGCAACCTCAAGAACACCTACGGGGAGGTAAGGGCATACAGCTATGCCGAAGGCCGGGAGGCCGCCACTGGCCTCCAGTTCTGCGGGCTGATGATGGGCGATCACGCCAAGAGCGGCATCAACACCATGTTCAACACCGGTACTGTGGTGGGGGTGGCGGCGAATGTCTTCGGTGGTGGATTCCCACCCAAGCATGTGCCTTCATTCGCCTGGGGCGGCAGCGAGGGCTTCGCCGTCTACGACATCGAGCGGGCTTTGACGGCTATGCGGAGGGTCATGGAGCGGCGGGGTGTTCAGCTCACGCCGCAGGCCGAGGACGTCCTGCGGCGTATCCACGCCAGCGAGACGGGCAGCGCCTGAATGCCTCAGCGAACGCAGTAGGCCTTCAGCCGGTTCAGGTACATCTCCTCCACGCTGCGCGCCTTCATCTCCACCACCTTGTCGTGGAATTCCCAGGCCTTGGGGCAGTTCAGCGTGAGCACGTAGCATTCGAAGAGGCGATAGGTCACCTCTGGGTCATTGCCCATGCGGCGATAGGCCCTTTTGTAAAGGTCCAAGGCCTTGAGTGTGAGCTCCTCGGCCTTCTTGTCCCGCCCTTCCTGTTGCATGTGGTACCGCTGCTCCATGTACACGTCGGCCTCCTCTTTCAGGAGGGGGGCATAGGTGCTGTCGATGGCGATGCCGGCCTGGTAGTGCTCATGGGCCTCCAGGGGGCGTTTCATGCTGCGGAAATAAGCGCCGAAGGCCCGGTGCACCTCGGGATTGATCGGCATCGCCAGCCAGGCCTCGTTGAACCGGCGCATGCTGGCCACGTGATCATTCTTCCGCAGCCGCTCCAAGCCCAGCTTCACAAGGCTGTCGCTCACCGCGCGCTGACGGTTGCGGTTGTTCATGATGGCCACGAAGACATCCTGGTCCACCAGGTTGTTGATCACATCTGGACCGCGGTCACCGAACTGCGGCTTCAAGTAGAGGTCCTTGTCGGAGCGCTCATACCATTCATCGAACGAGAGCAATTGGGCATGGGCGGAAAGGCTGACCAGGGTCAGGAGGGCGAATACGGATGTTCTCATGGCGCTTCTGGAGCCGCTAATTTGGCAATCATCGGGCCATTCCTCGCCTCACTCGGGGCACTGCCCCCGCAGGTATTCCGGATACCCGGGGTCGATTGGCGCCTCCGGGTGGTCTTTGCAGGCGCGGTAGGCGCGCCAAGCCTCGTCGCATTCCCCGCGCAGGAGATGGCAGACGCTCAGGCGGTAGAGCATGCCAGGGTCGTCAGGGTGATGGCGCTGTGCCTGCAGGAGCCGGTCGAACGCCCGATCGGCGAGGGACCTCGCGGCTGCCGGGTCGCTCACGACGATGGCGCCCCGCTCGTTCAGGTAGGCGGCTGCATCGGCCGTCAGCAGGCGCACGCTCGTGCTGTCCAAGGCCAGGCCCTGCTCATACTGCCGATGCGCCATGCCGGGACGGTCGAGCATCATGAAAAAGGTGCCATATCCCCAATGGACATCCGCGTTCGTGCTGTCCAGCAGGTAAGCCTGGTTGAACCGGTTCATCGCCGCAGGCATCTCGCCCTTGCGGAGCAGGTCGAAGCCGTGCAGCAGCAGTTGCTCGCTGGCCTTCCGCCGATCGGGCTCCTGCTCCAGCATAAGGCGCGTGAACTCCGCGTCGCTGGAAACCTGGGCCTCATTCTTCGGTTGGTCGCCGAACCTTGGCTGCAGGCGCATGTCCACCATGGCGCGGCGCAGCCACTCCTCATAGGTGAGGTGCTGCGCGGAGGCGGCGACGGCCAGCGCAAAGGGAAGGAGGGAGGCGAACAGCCGCATGCGTGTGCGATGACCGGCAGGAACCGGGCCACGTTGCCTAGGCACTGCGAGAATCATGGCCGGGGCATGCGGAGCATAGCCATACGGCATCGTCCAAGGTGCCCCCCAGCCCTGCGACTCCTGGTCGCGCTCTGTGGCCAGGATGGAATGATGGACATAGCCTGGGCGGCCAACGCTCCGAGAGTGATGCCGCCCAGGTCCTTGGCTGCGCTTTCACCGGGCTCCACGGTGACCACAACCACCCGCTTGCCGAATGGGGTGTTCCGGACCCAGGCGAATTCGTATCCATCCCGGGCCAGTGGAGGCCTGGCCAATGCCAATGCGCCGGTGAGCGCGAGTGGCTTGAGCATCGCTTGCGCTTTGCTCCAAGGATACGGCACATGAGCCACTCGGCTAGTCAGCAGGGGTCATCGGCTTCCAATTCTGGTCCTGGAACACTGAGCTGGGGTCGAAGTTGGGGCTGTTGCTCAGGATGTAGCTGCCGTCGCCACGGCTCCACGCGTGGTCGTATCCGCTGGTGAGCTCCACGCGCCCATTGCCCCCATCATTCCAGGTCTCCACCTCGCGGATCGTCTTCACGAACTGCGTGTGCTGGCGGTCCTGCGACGACTGCTGCTGCTCCCAGCTGCGCATCTGCTGGTCGTAACCGGCCATGCGCTCGTTGTGCCGTGCGGTGTTCGCGGCGCCCTGGGCCTGTATGTCGGCCATGCGCTGGTTGTGCGCGCGGGTGTTGGCGGCGGTCTGCGCGTCGATGGCGGCCATGCGTATGTGATGCATCCGGTCCTGCTGCTGGCGCAGCTGCGCGAAGTAGCCCTCCACGGCCTGTTTCCAGGCGGGGTTGGTGCGGAAGCTCGATTTGATCGTGGCCAGCACGCGCTCGGCCTCATCGCGCCGCCCAGCCGGGAAGCGGAGGATGCTCCGCTCGCTGGCGTTGCTGTTGGTGAGCTGCTGGTACTCGCCGGTATACATGTTCTGCGACACGTTGATGACGTTGAGCACCGAGACCAGCGCGATGCCTTCGGTGCCATCGTTCCACTTCAGCCGGGCGATGATCGCGCTGGGTTGCAGCGTGGCCTGGCCTCCCCACTGCTCGAAGGCCGCTTTCGTCTGTGCGGCCATGCGCTCCATCTCGCGTGCCACCTCCGCGTTCTCCTTCACCTCGGTGATGCTCGCCCCACGGAGCTCGCGCGGCGCGAACACCTCGCGCAGGTAGCTGGCGGCATCCATGGGACCGCCCACCTCGCAGCCGCCCTGCTGAGCCTGCATCTGCAGGTTCTGCATCATCATCATGTCGCTGGCCGATGACCAGCTGTGATTGGGCAGCACCTGATAGCGGATGGCGCCATCGGGTGAGCTCGCGCTCCATTTCGCGGCGATCATCTCGCCCCGGCACTCGTTCAGCCCCTTCCACGACACGCCGCCCTCATGGGTCCAGCCCTTCGGCAGCAGCACGCTGAAGGCCTCGGCCGGGCGCTCGAATCCCTGAGCATCCATGAAGCGCACCCGCTCGAGCACGGTGTAGTCCTTGCCCTCCACGAAGCGCGGCTGCTGCTCATCGCTCATGTCCCTTGCCTCTTCTGGGCTTTCCTCCGAACCAGCCGACCGGCCAGGGCCACTGGAACAGGCTACGAATGCGGCGAGCAGGCCAATCAGGGGTGCACGGGCGATGGTCATAATGGAAGTTTTCACCCTCATCGGGAAAGTGCCCCGAATGTGAACGTACGGTCAGGCCTTCCTCACAGCATGCTTCAGCAGGAAGTCCTCCGGGGCAAGCACCTCCATCGCTGCGAATCTCCAGTCGCGCTTGTCATGTGTGATAATGCTCGTGCAGCCCGCATCGACTGCTGAGAAGTACTGGAACCCGTCCTCGATGTCCGTGATGCGTGGATCGGCCATGGTGCGCTCCACAGCCTTGGCTCCCATGGTGGTGACCCGGAGTTTCTCCGCCAGCAGCGCGATCTTCCTCCGGGCCAGCTTCTTCCCGTTCTTCCCGCCGATGCGGGACGAAGACGTCTTCTCCGCGAAGTAGGCCCCGATCGCCAGGCACAGCGGTGAGGTGTACACCTCGAAGCGCTTGTCATCAGCGAGGCTCAGCACGCGGGCGCACGCCCCGAAACGCGGGTACTCATTGCAGAGCACCGTGACAAGGACGTTGGCGTCGAGGAAGATTCGCTTGGGGGGCATGGGGTTAATTCAAACCGCAAAGACGCAAAGACCGCCAAGAAGCCCAGTACGGAATTACCCTTTGCGCTCTTTGCGTCTTTGCGGTTACCTCTTCTACCGCTTCCTCCGGCTGGCCAGGTAATCCTTCTTCACGTTCCGCTCCGCGGCGTTCTTCCGCACGTAGGTCGCTTCGCCTTCGGCTACTTGGCTTATCCAATCGCTCACGGGCAGTTCATCTAGGCTGCGGTAGCGCTTGTCGGTCACCTTGCTCAGCATGAACTCGATGAGCCGCGAGAGGCTGATGTTGTTCGCCTCGGCGAAGGCCTTGGCCCGCTCGGCCACGCCCGCGTCGAAGCTGAGGGTGAGCTTGGTGTCCATGGCGATGGATGTTTACACAGCGAAATTACGCAGGATATACGTATGAAGAACCGAAATCAGTGCGACGACCGCCTCGCATCCTGCCTCGCGCCGCAGATATCCGCGTACCTAGTCTACTCCTAATTGACCTGTACTATGACGCGAAACGGACCAGAAGTCAGGTTTCTATCGGATGTATTGAATACCCTTCTTGGAATATTTCTTGCTAAAATAATCCAACTGTTTAGTGAGCGAGACCATCCAGCAAGACGCTGGATCCTGGTCCCACCACCGGTTCTTCAACTGGGAATAGGAAATCTCAAAGCGCATCCTGTTCACCCGCGTAATGGAGAGGGAGACACCGAACATATCGGACCCGCCATCTCGCTTGAGCCTCTCACCATAGTAATCCCCACGAGGTGATACTTGATGGTATTCAAGATCAACTTGAAAGGGCTTGTCAGTGCTGGAAAACCGAAGCCCAATGCTCGGCTTGAGATATTCCACATCGAACAGGGTTACCTCTGTGGTTTCATCCAAAAAGTCCTGCACACTTACACCTGGGTCAGTGCTGCCTAAGTATTGATCGATGGCGATGGTCGTTGATCCCGCGGCTTCCGTTCTCTCCAAACCATATCCGGCCAGTAGTTTCACGCTGGCAGTACCAATAGCAGCTTTTCCGGTCAAGCTCCATTGCCCGATTGTTTGCGTGGTCGATGATGTGACAGTCGCATCGCCCAACCCGCCGAACCAGAAACCCGCACTGTACTTGCCCTCCATCCCAATTATGAAGTTCCGGCTATTGAAGAGGTCCATGGCCGCAGAGAAAGAGAACCCAAGAGTTGTGATATTGTTGGATGTGCTGTCCTCTCTCTCTTCATGCACATGGTGGTCGAACCAACCGTTGTAGTACACATCATAGTCCGTCGTCGTGTACTCATGCGCTACCATGTTGCTCACGTTGAACAGGCCGACACCGAAGTTGCCCCGAATGTGGAAGCCGCCTCCCCGGAAGTAGCTGCCTTCTCCATCATTGAACTTCAAGAACAACAAGCCCACCGTGGCCGTACTCCATCCGGCGATGTACGCCGTTCCTTGGGCCTGTCGTTGCACGGCCTGGTTACGGAGTTCCCCCATCCGGATCTGGTTGGCGGTAGGTGGTGGTGGCGAATAGGATTTCGACCCCTTGCTTTCATCCCCGTCTTCTTTCTTTTCCTCCTTCTCGCTCTTCTCCTCGGCTTCTTCACGCTCTTTCTCCGTTTTATTCCCGTCCTCCACGCGGTCCGGTTCTTCCTTCTTCGCTTTTTCCCTTTCCGCTTGATTGTTGGCCACTCGTATGCGCTCCTCTTGTTCTTGCTTGCGGCGGAGTTCACCAAGATTGACGATCACCAAGTCACGTATATCGAGGTACTTTATCCGCTTGGATTCTTTGGGACAATCGCAATCCTCCGGAAAAAATATATCGGTCAAATCCGCGTCTCCTGTGAAATTCCCACCATAAACAGTTTGACCTGGCAGTACTTTAATCGCACCCCATCCGAACGCTTTCTCGATCACCTTGCCGCTGCGAAAAGTGTACACCTTGGTGAAAGAAACCTCAAAGGTGTCAGTGCGTGTGTTCTTGATGCCCCAACTCACGTCCTGATGAGCGCCAATACTCGCTTCGTTCGCACCATGTATACAAGCATATATTTTCAATCCCCATATCGGCGTGGGAAACTCCACCATCCGGTCCTTGGACCCTCCAGAGCAGGATTGGGCTGAAGCGCTGACGAAGTTGCAAACGATGCAGAGCAGCGCTGTGAGAAGATGAAGCACCCGTGTTCTCATGGTCGGTGGTTGTTGGCAGTCAACTCTGTGTTTAAGATTCTCGACTCATGTGGGTCTTACATTCTCTGTGACAAGGGGCGGGGCGAAGTCGCCCACAGGTGTCAGCAAAACTAAACAGCATGGTACAGTCTGACAAATGTAGGGGCCCCAAGGTCAATCCTACCAGCTGAGGGATGGGTTCGACGGTGGAAGGTCGACGCGACTCTTTACCCCGAACTGGGGTTGCATTGGTATCTGCGTGAACGGGAGAAGCGGCAGCCCGGCGCGGTTGCGGCCTTGCGGGCGCGTGGAGCGAGGCGGCGACGCAGGAGCCCCCGCAGCCCGCGACCGCGAGCCGCGACAAGTCCGGCTAAAGCGTAGCACGCGACCCGAGGCTCTTGCGAGGGGCACGCCATCCTTCAACTCTGCTCGGGGCAGGTACCCTCGTACTCTCTCACCTTTTCGCCCTACCTCCTCATCCCCTGCATCGCCTGCATCTGCCGCATCATGTTCTGCATCTTGCTCTTGTCCCCCATCATCTTCATCATCTTCCGCATGTCCTCGAACTGCTTCATCAGCTTGTTCACTTCTTCGATGCCGCGGCCGCTGCCCTTGGCCAGGCGCGCGCGACGGCTGCCGTTGATGACCGAGGGATTCTTGCGCTCCTCCGGCGTCATGCTCTTGATGATGGCCTCGATACCCTTGAAGGCGTCGTCCGGGATATCGATGTTCTTCATCGCCTTGCCTACGCCGGGGATCATGCCCATGAGGTCCTTCATGTTCCCCATCTTCTTGATCTGCCCGATCTGCTCCAGGAAATCGTCGAAGCCGAACTGGTCCTTCGCGATCTTCTTGCTCAGCTCGCGCGCCGCCTTCTCGTCGAACTGCTCCTGCGCCCGCTCCACCAGCGAGACCACGTCGCCCATGCCGAGGATGCGGCCGGCCATGCGGTCAGGGTGGAACTCGTCCAGCGCCTCCATCTTCTCGCCCGTGCCGATGAACTTGATCGGCTTGTCCACCACGCTGCGGATGGAAAGCGCAGCGCCGCCGCGCGCATCGCCGTCGAGCTTGGTGAGCACCACGCCATCGATGTTCAGGCGCTCGTTGAAGGCCTTGGCCGTGTTCACCGCGTCCTGACCGGTCATGGCATCCACCACGAAAAGCGTCTCCTGCGGGTTGATCGCCTTCTTCACGCGGGCGATCTCGTCCATCATCTGCTCATCGATCGCCAGGCGGCCGGCGGTATCCACGATCACGGCCGTGAAGCCGTGCTGCTTCGCATGGGCGATCGCGTTCTGCGCGATGCTCACCGGATCCTTGTTCTCGCGCTCGCTGAACACCGCGATGTCCAGCTGCTTGCCGAGCGTCTCCAGCTGGTCGATGGCCGCGGGGCGGTACACGTCGCAAGCCACCAGCAGCGGGCGCTTGCCCTTCTTGCGGATGTAGTTGGCGAGCTTGCCGCTGAAGGTGGTCTTGCCGGAGCCCTGCAGGCCGCTCATGAGCACTACCGTGGGGTTGCCGCTCATGTTCATGCCGGCGCTCTGCCCGCCCATCAGCTCGGCCAGCTCGTCGTGCGTGATCTTGGTGAGCAGCTGCCCCGGGCTGATGCTCGTGAGCACGTTCTGCCCCAGCGCCTTGGCCTTCACCCGGTCGGTGAAGTCCTTGGCGGTCTTGTAATTCACGTCGGCATCGAGCAGCGCCTTGCGGATCTCCTTGGTGGTCTCCGCCACGTTGATCTCCGTGATCTGCCCCTGGCCTTTCAGCACCTTGAAGGCCCGCTCCAGCTTGTCGTTCAGATTCTCGAACATGTCGTTATCGAAAGGACCGCGAAGGTAGGCGGGGAGCGGAGCCCCAAGCCCTCTCGGCCCCCGCTCGCCACTTTGGAAGCCAGGACCCAGAGCTCATGCGAAAGGCTCGGCTTTGGCGTGCCCATCACCAGGGTACGCGCCCAAGAGCGGCTGCACGGCCGCGCCTTCTCGAATTCCGGTCCGGCCATCTTACTTGCTCGCATGCGGTGCAGGACCTCGCTTTCCTGGCTCTTGTGCCTCCTGACTGGGGCACAGAGCGCGCAGGACCCGGTTAAAGGCAGCCTCATCGCCTCGCAGGCATGCTTGGGGGTGGTGGAGTCGCTGCCCGAAAGCTTCCCTTCGGGGAACTCGGTTTTCCGTGCGGTGGATGGCCAGGGGACGACGGTTTGGAACCGGCGCCGTGGACAGCTTGGCGAGCTGGACCGGCCGGAAGGCGTTCGCAGCGGGGAGGGGAAGCCTTTGACCTGCCTGGCAGGAAGCAAAGAGCCCCGGCGATCGCCGGGGCTCTTTGCTTCTTGATGGCTCGGGAGTGCGAATCAGCCTTCGGCCTCGTCCTTCTTGTCCTTGGCGGCGCGCTCGTTGCTCTCCATGGAGCTCTTCAGGCTGCTCAGCACGCCGAGGTCACCGAGCGTGCTCTTCTCCACTTTGTCGTTCACGCTCTTCACGCTGGCGCTGGTGGCGGCGGTGTCGCCCTCCTTGCGGGTACGCTTGCCCTTGGCGACGGTCTCCAGGGGCTCATCGCCCTCCTCGAACGTGCGGGTGTGGCTCAGCACGATGCGGCGCGCGTCACCGTTGAACTCAAGGACCATGAAGGGGAGCTTCTCCTCCAGTTCAGCCTTCGAGCCGTCGGCCTTCTTCAGGTGCTTGGCGGTCACGGTGCCTTCCACGCCATAGGGTAGGCTCACCACGAAATTCTGGCCTGCGCGGCCCGTGATGGTGCCCTCATGAACGCTGCCCGGAGTGAACACGGTGGCGAACACCTCCCAAGGGTTCTCCTCCACCTGCTTGTGCCCGAGGCTCAGGCGACGGTTGTCCTTGTCCACTTCCAGCACCACCACTTCGATCTCATCGCCCACATTGCAGAACTCGCTGGGGTGCTTGATGCGCTTCGTCCAGCTGAGGTCGCTGATGTGGATGAGGCCATCCACGCCCTCTTCCAGCTCGGCGAAGATGCCGAAGTGGGTGAAGTTGCGAACCTTGGCGGTGTGCTTGGAGCGGACCGGGTACTTGAACTCGATATCGGCCCAAGGGTCGGGGCTCAGCTGCTTCATGCCCAGGCTCATCTTCCGCTCTTCGCGGTCGATGTTCAGGATGACGCACTCGATCTCCTGGCCCTCCTTCAGGAAGTCCTTCGGGCTGCGCAGGTGCTGGCTCCAGCTCATCTCGCTCACGTGCAGCAGACCTTCCACGCCGGGTGCCACTTCCACGAACGCGCCGTAGTCCGTGATCACCATCACCTTGCCCTTCACCTTGTCGCCGGCATTCATGTCGGCGCTCAGGGCATCCCAAGGGTGCGGTTGCAGCTGCTTCAGGCCCAGGGCGATCCGCTTCTTCTCGTCGTCGAAGTCCAGGATCACCACGTTGATCTTGTCGTCGAGCTTCACCACCTCCTCGGGGTGGCTCACGCGGCCCCAGCTCAGGTCGGTGATGTGGATCAGGCCGTCCACGCCGCCCAGGTCCACGAACACGCCGTAGCTGGTGATGTTCTTCACGGTGCCTTCCAGCACCTGGCCCTTCTCCAGGCCGCCGATGATCTGCTTCTTCTGGGCTTCCAGTTCAGCCTCGATCAGCGCCTTGTGCGAGACCACCACGTTCTTGAACTCCTGGTTGATCTTCACCACCTTGAACTCCATGTTCTTGCCCACGAACTGGTCGTAGTCGCGGATCGGCTTCACGTCGATCTGCGAGCCGGGCAGGAAGGCCTCGATGCCGAACACGTCCACGATGAGACCGCCCTTGGTGCGGCATTTCACGTAGCCGGTGATCACCTCGTTGGTCTCCATGGCGTGGTTCACCTTGCCCCACGCGTTGTGCACGCGCGCGGTCTTGTGGCTCACCACCATCTGGCCGCCCTTGTCCTCCTGCTTCTCGATGTACACCTCCACCTGGTCGCCGATCTTCAGATCGGGCTTGTAGCGGAATTCACTGATGGGAACAACGCCCTCGGACTTGTAGCCGATGTTGATCACCACCTCCTTCTTGTTCATGCCCACCACGGTGCCCATGAGGACCTCCTTCTCGGAGATGCTGCTCAGGGTCTTCTCGTAGGCGGCCTCCATCTGCTGGCGCGCATCAGCGGCCTGGCTCTTCCTGTCATCCTCGATGGCGGCCCAATCGAAATCGGCGGGCGGTTCGGCGAAGGTGACCTTGTTGTTCTCTACGGTTGACATCTGTTCCTGCTTGTATCCCGGACCGGGAGGATGCTGTCCGGAAGGGTTTGACGGGTGAGCCCATGGCATCCCTGCATGGGCGTTCCCTGAATTGGGGCCGCAAATGTAAGCGGAATTCGCGGGATATGAGCGGTTTGACTGATGCCCCCCAGCCCTTCGATGATTGCACCGGTTCAGCACTTCCTGCATGCACGCCGCGAAGTCTATCTTCGCCGCCCGATGGCCCCGTAGTTCAATTGGATAGAATGACAGATTCCGGTTCTGTTGGTTGCAGGTTCGAGTCCTGCCGGGGTCACAAGGCGGTGCGGAAGCACCGCCTTGTGCTTTCATTGCCAAGAAGTTGCATGGCGCTGTATCCTGCCGGGCCGGGATGCGTTGAACGTCACTCCTCCGAGTGATGACAGTTCCCTTCCGCTTGCCCAAGTACCGTGTCATCACTGCCCCGATCACCTGCGGTTCCTTCTCAGATCAGGTGGACGCCATTGCGGCGCTGGCACATGCGCGCATCTCCTCCTACGTGTGCTGCGTGAATGCCCACATGACGATGGAGGCCCGGGACAGCGGATTCGCCAAGGTGGTTTCTGGAGCGGATCTCGCGACGCCGGATGGTATGCCTGTGCTGCTGGCCATGCGTGGGCTGCACGGTGTCGATCAAGAGCGTGTGGCAGGCAATGACCTGATGCCAGCGCTGCTGGAAAAGGCGGAGTCGGAGGGACTTTCCGTATACCTCTACGGTGGGAGCGAGGAGGTGCACCGCAGGATCTTGGAGCGCGTGGCCCGGGAGCACCCCCGTTTGGTCATCGCTGGATGCCACGCCCCTCCCTATGGTCCCCTGAGCCAATTTAACTTAAGGGTCGAATCGAACCGTATCAATAGTACTGGTGCTCAGATAATCATGGTCTCGCTAGGCTGCCCCAAGCAGGAGCGCTTCATGGCGGCGCTCAAGGGGCGTGTGAACGGGGTGATGCTGGGCTTGGGAGGTGCCTTCCTGCTCTATGCCGGCATCGACTCGCGCGCCCCGAAATGGATGCGTTCGCTGTCCTTGGAATGGCTCTACCGGCTCTGGCTCGAACCCCGAAGACTCTGGAAGCGTTACCTAGTGACCAACGTGCTCTTCCTTGCGCACCTCGCCAGGGAGATTGTCAGGAGAATGACAAGGCCCAGAGCCTATGGCCATCCGATGGAGTGATGGCGCGACATGCTGCCGAGGGGGAGCCTGCATTTTCGGCGACCGAAACGTCCGTAATTCGACGAAGCGATAAAATCCTTCGACCAACTTGACAGAGTGCGAAGGGGCGTCTAGCTTTGTCCCACTCCTCACCCGACCACACACCACGAACAGCAGTCAGCAGAAGCGTCCAGCATGGAGCGAATCATTACGCCGAATCGGGGAGCGGGTGGCCGAGGCACGGGGGGGGGCGAGCGGGGGCAGGAATTGTCCACGCTGTTGCGCTCCGGCAAGATTTCACTGCAGCACGTGCAGACCGGCTTGAACAAGGTGCTCACCTTGGAGCCGCTCACCTCGGTGAAGGATCTGGTTATCGTGGGTGACAGCCCGGCAGCGGAGGAGATTTTCCGTTACTGCGAGGACCATACGGTACGGGGCTATCGCTTCCGCGGCATCTTCACTGATGAGCCGGTGGAGGGCATGCTCGCACAGCACCGCATGGGTGATGTGGAAGCCGTGAAGGCCTTCGCCGTGCAGAATCGCATCGACATCGTCTACTGCGCACTGCCCGGTACGCGCAAGCAGGAGATCACGGACCTGATGGAGTTCTGTGAGCGCAACACCATCCGCTTCCGGGTGATTCCCAGTTCCGACAGCTTCATCCCGGTGGTGAAGACCAGCGAACTGGAGTTCCATGGGGCCGTTCCGGTGAGCAAGCTCCGGAGCGAACCCCTCGACCGGCAGCTGAATCGCTGGATGAAGCGCGGGTTCGACATCGTGTTCTCCGCAGCCGTGATCCTCGTCATCTTCTCCTGGCTGTTCCCGCTTTTAGCACTCCTGATCAAGATGTCCAGCAAGGGCCCTGTGTTCTTCAAGCAGATGCGCCTGGGCCGTGACAACAAGGAGTTCGTGTGCTGGAAGTTCCGCAGCATGCGCATGAACAAGGAGGCCGATGTGAAGCAGGCCACCAAGAATGATCCCCGGGTGACCCCTATCGGGCGGTTCCTGCGCAAGAGCAACCTGGATGAGATGCCTCAGTTCATCAATGTGCTGCTCGGGCACATGAGCGTGGTGGGCCCGCGCCCTCACCCGCTGAGGCTGAACGACCAATACCGCGACATCATCGACAAGTACATGGTGCGCCATTTCGTCCGGCCCGGTATCACGGGATGGGCCCAGGTGAACGGCCTGCGCGGTGAGACCCGAACGCCCGAGTTGATGGAGCGCCGCGTGGAGATGGACATCTGGTATCTGGAGAACTGGTCCTTCTGGCTCGACCTCCGGATCGTGGTGAAGACCGTGACCAACATGTTCGGCAAGGACGAGATGGCCTATTGATGCGGCATTCCGCAACGTCTGGGGCCGGGATGACCGGCCCTTTTTCGTCAAAGTGCTTGGCGGCATCGGTTGTCCCACTATATTTGCGGCCCCTTAGCCCATGAGGCAGGGAGCGAATCAATGGCCAACCACAAGTCAGCCCTCAAGCGCGTCCGCCAGACCGAGACCCGGAACGAGCGCAACCGTTACCAGCACAAGACCACGCGCAATGCGGTTCGTGCCCTGCGCACCGCCTCGGATAAGAAAGAGGCGGAGAAGCTGCTTCCCGAGGTGACCGCCATGCTGGATAAGTTGGCCAAGCGGAACATCATCCACAAGAACAAGGCGGCCAACCTGAAGAGTTCCATCAAGAAGCACGTCAACGGGCTGAAGTGATTCGCGCCCGGATTACCTTGGACAGGTCCTCCATACGGGGACCTGTTCGCTTTCAGACCCCTGCGATGGAGGAACAAGAGGATGCGCGGATGCCGATTCGTGCATGGGCCAGGGATGACCGCCCTCGGGAGAAGCTGATGGCCCACGGCGCTCGGGCGCTGAGCGATGCCGAGCTCCTGGCCATTCTCATCCGCTCCGGATCCACCAAGGAGTCCGCGGTAGACCTGGCCAAGCGCATCATGGCGCACAACGGGAATGACCTGCACCGGCTGGCCAGGCTCGGTGTGGACGACCTGGTACGCTACAGCGGCATGGGGGAGGCCAAGGCCATCGCCATCGTTGCTGCCTTGGAGCTGGGGCGCCGCCGGAGGGCCACCGATCCGCCCGAGCGGCCGTCGGTCACCAGCAGCGCGGTGGCCTATGAGCTGATCCGGGCCAGCCTCGCCGACCTCCCAAGCGAGGAGTTCTGGCTGCTCCTCATGGACCGTGGCAACCGGCTGCTGGAGCGCATGCGGATCAGCGCCGGGGGGATGCATGGCACCGTGGCCGACCCCAAGGTCATCTTCAAGGCCGCCATCGACAAAAGGGCTTCCGGACTGGTGCTCTGCCACAACCACCCGAGCGGCCAGCTGAGGCCCAGCGAGGAGGACATCCGGCTGACCCGCAAGCTCACCGAAGGCGCACGGCTCCTGGATATCGCGGTACAGGACCACCTCATTGTAACGGCCACCGGTTACTTCAGTTTCGCCGATAACGGCATGATGGGATGAGGACGCTGCTCAGCATCGTGGGGGCAAGGCCCCAATTCGTGAAGGCTGCGGCCCTCCACCGCGCCATCGCAGCGCAGAAGGGCATCCGTCATGTGCTGCTGCACACCGGCCAGCACTACGACGACGCCATGAGCCGCATCTTCTTCGAGGAGCTGGAGATACCTGCCGCGGACATCCACCTCGGCGTGGGATCAGGCCGGCACGGGGAGCAGACGGCGCGCATGATACAGGGTATCGAGCAAGCCCTGCTCGAGCATCGCCCTGATGCGCTGATCCTCTATGGCGATACCAATAGCACCCTCGCAGGCGCCGTGGCTGCGTCAAAGCTCCGCGTTCCCATCGCGCATGTCGAAGCGGGGCTCCGCTCCTTCAACAAGGCCATGCCGGAGGAGGTGAACCGGGTGCTCTGCGATCATTGCTCCACTTGGCTGTTCTGCCCGACCTCCACCGCGGTCGACAACCTCGCGCGCGAGGGCTTTCGAACGGTCCAGCATCCGCATCCCAGCCCCGATTCCCCCTCTGTATGCCTCTCGGGCGATGTCATGCTGGACAACAGCCTGCATTTCGCAGCGGTCGCGGCCCAGCGGTCGCAGGTGCTTGAGGCGTTCGGCTTGGAGCCCCATGGCTATTTCCTGACCACCATCCATCGCGACTTCAATACCGATGATGCGGAGCGGCTTCGCACCATCATCACAGCGCTAACGGAGGCCTCTGCCCGGCATGGCCTCAGGGTGGTGATCCCCCTCCACCCGAGGACCAAGGCACGCCTCAGCCCGCTAGGACTGGAGGAGGCTGAGCTGGCCGGTCTTCAGGTGATTCCGCCCGCAGGCTACCTGGATATGATCGAACTGGAGCGCAACGCCCGGCTGATCATCACCGATAGCGGGGGGGTGCAGAAGGAAGCCTACTTCTTCCATCGCCCCTGCGTGGTGCTGCGGCCCGAGACCGAGTGGGTGGAACTCATCGATCACGGGCAGGCCGTGCTCGCCGATGCCGATCCGCAGCGCCTGGCGCAGGCGGTGAGCCACTTCATGGAGCAGGGCTTGCCTGATTGCCCTCCCTTGTACGGGGATGGCCATGCCGCAGAGGCCATTGTCAAAGCGCTGGCCTGAGCATCGGCGCTGGGCGGCTTGAGTACCTTGCCCGCGTCAATCACCGGTGACGCACATCAATGCCTGGATCGAGAAACCTGGCCCACGGGTCCGGTATGCCATTGATCATCTCGTGGGCCGCGTACTGGGCCTCGAGGTCCGGTTCATGGCCGACTTGCATGGGTTGAGGTCCGCAGAGGGCCCTGGACTGGCGTATTCGGAGTCCCCTGTGCAGGGGGCATTGTGGGTGGTGCCGCATGGCTGGCTCCAGGAGACCGGAACGGCGGCCATCGATCCTGTGGTGAGGGAGAGCGCCGATGGGCCCTTGCTGTTCCCAACGGACAAAGGCGACCTGCACTTCGATCCATTCGCGGCGGCCTTCTTCGCCCTCTCCCGCCATGAGGAATGGGGAGACCTTCCCGCGGATGCGCATGGCCGGCCCTTGACCAGGGCCTTGCACGCGGTCCGCAGGGGCTACGCGCAGCGCCCGGTGGTGGATGAATGGGCCCACATGCTGCTTGAGCGATGGCGAGTACGACATCCGGTGGCGCCAAGTCCCGAACGACGGTATCGCCAAGTGGTGACCGTGGATCTGGACAATGGCTTCAAGTACCGGGGCCGCTCATGGTGGCGTACGCTTGGTTCGTGGTCCCGCGATGCTTTGCGCGGAGATGGCTTCGCACTGGCGGAGCGGCTGCGCGTGCTCTTGGGCAGAGCGCACGATCCCTACCAGCTCGGTGACGACACGCTGGCATGGCTCGGCGATGGCGCCGACCGCGTCCTGTTCTTCGTACTGGCTGCCGACCGCGGTCCTTGGGACCATGCCGTCCCGGTGCTCCATGGCGGATACGCGGAGTACCTGCGCGGGTTGGCCCGGCGCTTCGAGATCGGCATCCACCCATCCTACAGAACCAGTGCGCAACCGGGTCTGACCGCGCAGGAGCGCTCGCGGCTGGCTCACGTGATAGGCAGGCCGGTCACGCTCAGCCGTCAGCATTTCCTCCGGTTCCGCACGCCCCGTACGTTCCGCGAGCTGGTGGGCATGGGCGTGGCCGAGGAGCATAGCATGGGCTACCATGACCTGCCGGGGTTCCGTGCTGGGACTTGCACCCCATACCCTTGGTTCGATCTGGAGCGGAATGAGCCCACGGCCCTGATGGTCCATCCGTTCACGGTGATGGACAACACGCTGCGCGACAAACTGCACCTCGCCCCGGAAAAGGCGGTCGAGGCCGTACTGCCCTTGATCCAATCGGTGAAGCGCGTCAGGGGCACGTTCACGGGCCTCTGGCACGAGAGCTTCCTCGCGCCGACCGGGCCCTCAGCAGCATGGCGTGAGGCGGTGCGGCGGATCATACATGCCGCCCGGCCATGATTCGCCACCTGCCGCACGCTGCCATCGATAAACAGCGATGGGATGAGGCCTTGGGGGCCTGCGCCAACCGTCTCTGGTACGCCCAGAGCTGGGTGCTCGATCGCGTCAGCCCGGGCTGGGAGGCACTCCTTGATGAGGAGCAGGGGGCCATGATGCCGCTTACCCGGCGCCGCAAGTGGGGTATCGACTACCTCTTCCAACCGCTCGGTGTCCAGCAGCTTGGCGTGTTCGCCTCGCGGCCCGATGAGGGCCTTGAAGCCGCATTTCTGGAGCGCATGCCGTCGCGATTCCGCTACGCCGACATCCAGCTGAACGAGGCCATGGGAGCCGGTCCATTCAAGGGTTTCACGCAGCATCAGCGCACCAACCAGGTGCTCAGCCTAGGGCAGCCGATCGCTGCATTGCGTGCCGCCTACTCTCCGAATCACCGGAGGAACCTCCGTGCAGCGGATCACGGCCTCCTGACCGATACGATGCCCGTATCGGAGTTCGTCGCGCTCTTCCGTAGCACCACCGGTGCTCGTTTCGGCCCCGGTGCCGTGCGCGGCCTTGAGGCCTTCGGCGAGGCGCTGGCCGAGGGCGTGGCCCGCGGTCAATGCGAGGTGGTGGCGCTCAGCGATGGCTCGGCACGCATCGCTGCGGCCTGCTTCGCCACCTGGGGCGGGCGTACCATCCTGCTGAAGGCTGCCAATACCGTGGCCGGCCAGCGCGCAAGGGCCATGTTCCGGATCGTGGATGCCTGGATCGCGCAGCATGCCGGGCAACCCCTGCTCATGGATTTCGCGGGATCCGAAACGCCCAGCGTGGCGCGCTTCAATGCGGGCTTCGGTGCGCAGCCCAGGGTATATTTACGCCTGGTGCGGAACCGTCTACCGGCCCCCCTACGATTAATCAAGCGATAGCAGCATGGTGTTGGAATTGGCGAAGCAGCGGAGCATCGTGGGGCACTTCCTCGCGGAACTGCGCGATGTGGGGGTGCAGAAGGACCCGATGCGCTTCAGGCGCAACTTGGAACGGGTGGGGGAGGCATTGGCACTGGAGATGAGCCGCACGCTGGAATACGAAGAGCAGGAGGTGATCACCCCCTTGGGCGTGGCGCGTGCCCACCTGCTGCGGGAGCAGCCCGTCCTGGCCACCATCCTCCGCGCCGGCCTTCCCCTCCATCAAGGCGTCCTCAATTACTTCGACCGGGCCGACAGCGCCTTCATCAGCGCCTACCGCAAGCACCGCAAGGGAGAGGACGGATTCGACATCGAGGTGGAGTATCTGAGCAGCCCGTCCATAGCCGACCGGGTGCTCGTGCTCTGCGATCCGATGCTCGCCACTGGCCAGAGCATGGTGCTGGTGTATCGGGCGCTGCTGCGGCACGGCGCACCCAAGGCGCTTCATGTGGTGACGGCCATCGCCAGCAGCGAAGGACTGGAGCACGCCAGGCTCCACCTGCCGGCCGGCACGCGGTTCTGGGTCGGGGCCATCGATGATGAGATGACGGCTCAAGCCTACATCGTGCCCGGGCTTGGCGATGCCGGCGACCTGGCCTACGGCCGAAAGGTGTAAGCCATGGATGCCTTGGGCGCCATCACCGTGCTGGGCACCAGCATCGTGAAATTCCTGTTCGCGGCAGCGGTCTCCTACGGGTTCCAGCACACGTTCGCGCAAACGGTCCTGCTGCTCGCGCTGGGCGGAGCGATCGGCACGGTGGTCTTCTACCTCCTGGGCTTGCGCCTGCTGCGCTGGCTTCAGCGCCGCTCCCTGCATCGCCGTGCAGCGCGCATCGCGCAGGGACTGCCGCCGCGGAAGGTGTTCACGCGCACCAATCGCTTCATCGTGCGGGTGAAGCGCACCTACGGGCTGATCGGCCTGGCGGTGATGCCGCCCATACTCTCCATCCCGATCACCTCACTGGTGGCTGCGAAGTACTACGGTCACGATCGGCGCACGCTGCCCTACCTGCTCTCTGCGGTGGTGGCGTGGTCCGTGGTCCTCAGCACGGCATGGGGTTTCCTCCGGTGAAACGCTACGCGCACCTCTTCTTCGATCTGGATCACACGCTGTGGGACTTCACGACCAATTCGCGCACGACGCTCGCCGAGCTGCACAGCCATCATCGATTGGCCGACCGGGGCATCCAGGACACGGAGGCCTTCATCGCCGCCTATGAGCGGATCAATGCGTTGCTGTGGGCCGAGCTCAGCAAGGGCCGCATGCCGAAGGAGGTCCTGCGTGTGCTCCGCTTCCGCCGGGTGCTGCAGCATTTCGGGGTCGCCGATGGCCGGCTCGCGGCCGCTTTGTCCGCCGACTACTTGGCCCATTGCCCATTGAAGTCCGCACTGATGCCCGGGGCGCGTGAACTCCTGGCCGGGCTTGAAGGCCGGTACAGGCTCCATATCATCACCAACGGCTTCGAGGAGGTGCAGCGCGTAAAGCTCGGCTCCAGCGGCATCGCGGCGCATTTCGATGTGGTGCTCACCAGTGAGCGGGCCGGGGCCCCGAAGCCCCATCCGCGCATCTTCCAGGAGGCGTTGCGCCGCTCAGGAGCGGCAGCCGACAACTGCCTTATGATCGGGGACAGCGCCGATGCGGACATGGCCGGCGCACGCAGCGCGGGCTGGGACCATGCGCATTTCCACGCGGAGGCCGAGCCGGACCCCGGAGCGACATACCGGGTGGCTCACCTATCGGACCTGCTGCCCATCCTGGGGTAGGAGGGCGGCAAGGGTATCGGGCACGAAGAGGTAGTCCATATCGAAATGCTTGCCCGTGATGTGGCTGTACCGGTGGAAATGGACGCGGGAAGCGCTCTCCACACGGCCCCGATAGCTGATCTCGCCCTTCTCCGGGCGTGTGATGAAGTACAGGCTGTCGCCCTCCACCCGGGCCATGACATTATAGAGGCCCATCGCAGGATTGCCCTTGGTGTCGCGGGTGAGGAAGGCGGGAAGGGTCGATTCAATCTGCTTGGTTCCATTGACAAGCACCACGCGCCCTTCCGGCCAGAAGCGCATCAAGTAGCGCAGGTCGCCCCGATCGCACCGGTAATGTCCGTCGTACCGCAGACCGAGCCCCTCGAACGGGCTGGGGCCGCTGTAAGCGGCCTCACCGCTCGGTTCCTGCATGCCCGAGCCGTCGGCGGCAGGCTTGGAGAGCATCCTGTAGGCCAGCACCACCGCTAGCAGCGCGATGAGGATTAGAAGGAGGGTCTTGACCGTGCGGATCATTCAGCATGCGAATTGAGCGATCACCGAAACGGAACCCTGCACCTTGTCACCGAGCTTCACCGAGACCCGTGCATCGCAGGGCAGCAGCACATCCACGCGTGACCCGAACTTGATGAACCCGAACTCGGCACCTTGGCGGGCCGGCTGCCCAGGCCGGCTGTAGGTGCAGATCCGTCGGGCCAGGGCCCCCGCTATCTGCCGGAAGAGCACCTCGCCATGCCGGGCGTGCCGCACCACAACCGTGCTCCGCTCATTCTCCGTGCTGCTCTTCGGATGCCAGGCCACCAGGTACTTGCCCGGATGGTACTTGTAATAGCTCGTTGTACCCCCGATGGGGTAGTAGTTCACATGCACGTTGAGCGGCGACATGAAGATGCTCACCTGCAGACGTTTGTCATTGAAGTACTCAGGCTCATGCACCTCCTCGATGGCCACTACCTTCCCGTCGGCCGGCGACAGGACATGTGCATCGTTGGCGGGAACGAGGCGTGACGGCACACGGAAGAACCACACGATGATCGCCAGCAGCGCCAGGAGCAGACCGCTCAGCGCAATGGCGAATGCCGGCGGCAGGATCGGCCAGTTCCAGATACCGAACAGGCCGAAGGCCACAGCCGAAACCGTCAGCAGGAGGGTGGGGGTGCCTTCGCGATGCAGGCGCATGCGGCAATGGGTAGGGCGGCGGCGAAGATAGCCGTGGCCGGTAACCCCAATTCAGGGTCCCAAGGCCTCCAGCAGGTAGTATGCGGCAGGCGCAGCGAACAGGAAGCCATCGAAGCGGTCCAAAGCACCGCCATGGCCGGGCATTAGCCGGCCGCTATCCTTCACCCCGGCAGCCCGCTTGATGGCGCTTTCGAAAAGGTCACCCAGGGTGGCGGAGAGCGAGATGACCAAGGCCATCATGAGCCATTCGGTTGCAGGCAGCACCTGCGGCCAAGCGATGGCCAGGCCATAAGCCGCTCCAAAAGCCAGTGCAACACCGCCGAACAAGCCCTCCCAGGTCTTGCCGGGGCTGACCGCAGGCAGGAGCTTGTGGCGGCCGATCGCCTTTCCCACCAGGTAGGCCCCGCTGTCATTGGTCCAGAGCAGGAGCAGGAAGCCGATCAGCAGCAGCGGGTCGTGAACGACCAGAAGCGTGGCGAAGCTCAGGGGGAGACCGACGAGCGCGGCCCCACCGACCTGGATCAGGAACTGCCGGCCGGAATCGGGCTGCCCGCTGCGGAGCGCCGCCAAACAAGCGAGGAGCAGCAGGCCAACCAGTGCGGCTGCACTGGCTGCCACGTCGTAGCCGAAGGCGGTCGCAACCCCAGCGGCGTAGGCACCCAGCACGACGAGGACCGTTCGCAACAGGGTGCGGCCGGATGGGGCAATGAGGAGCCGGTGCCACTCCCCTGCGGCGAACACGGTCACCACGCCGAAGAGCGCCGTTGTGCTGATGCTGCCCCACCACGCACAGAGCAGCAGCGTTGCAGCGAAGACGGCACCGCTGGCGGCGCGAACGGAAAGCTCTCTCATGGTGGGCCGGCCGGTGGCCAAGTTAGGACCGCGCTGACTTCAGCGGCGCTGAGCCGTCCTGCCCCATGGGAGTCACCGGCCGGTTCAGCCTCAGGCTGACTCCTGGGCGCCACCCGGCACGGCCGCCTCCTGCTTGCTGCTGCCGTTGGTATGGCCGGCCACCCCCTCCACGGCACTGCCGAAGCGGCGCTCGCCGAAGATCTTCTCAAGGTCCTCCTTGAAGATCACCTCCTTCTCCAGCAATTGCGTGGCCAGCGCGGTGAGCTTGTCCTTGTTCTCCGCAAGGATCCGCTTGGCCCGCTGATACTGCCCTTCCACGATCTTGCTCACTTCCTCATCGATCGCCTGGGCGGTCTTCTCGCTGTAGGGCTTGCCGAAGGTGTACTCGCTCTGACCGGTGCTGTCATAGAAGCTGATGTTGCCGACGCGGTCGTTCAGGCCGTACATCGTGACCATGGCATAGGCTTGCTTGGTCACCTTCTCCAGGTCGCTGAGGGCGCCGGTGCTCACCTTGCCGTAAACGACATCCTCGGCTGCCCGGCCTCCGAGGGCCATGCACATCTCGTCCAGCATCTGCTCGGCGGTGGTGAGATGGCGCTCGTCCGGCAGGTACCAAGCGGCACCCAGGGAGCGCCCACGGGGCACGATGGTAACCTTGATCAACGGAGCGGCATGCTCCACCAGCCAGCTCACTGTGGCGTGGCCGGCTTCATGGAAGGCGATGGCGCGCTTCTCCTCGGTGGTGATGATCTTGTTCTTCTTCTCCAAGCCGCCGATCACACGGTCCACAGCATCGAGGAAATCCTGCTTGTCGACGCTCTTCTTCTTCTTGCGTGCCGCGATAAGGGCGGCCTCGTTGCAGATGTTGGCCAGGTCCGCGCCGCTGAACCCAGGGGTCTGTTTCGCCAGGAAGCCTACGTCCACGGTCAGGTCGAGCTTCAAGGGCTTCAGGTGCACCTTCAGGATCTCCTCGCGCTCGTTCAGGTCGGGCATGTCCACGAAGATCTGCCGGTCGAAACGGCCCGGGCGAAGCAGCGCGCGGTCGAGCACGTCGGCCCGGTTGGTGGCACCGATCAGGATCACCCCGCTATTGGTCCCGAAACCGTCCATCTCGGTGAGGAGCTGGTTCAGGGTATTCTCGCGCTCGTCGTTGGCGCCCATGCTCACGCTGCGGCCGCGAGCCCGGCCGATGGCGTCGATTTCGTCGATGAAGATGATGCTGGGGGCCTTCTCCTTGGCCTGCTTGAACAGGTCGCGCACACGGCTTGCCCCCACGCCTACGAACATCTCCACGAAGTCGGAGCCGCTGAGGCTGAAGAAGGGCACGTTCGCCTCGCCGGCAATGGCCTTGGCGAGGAGGGTCTTGCCGGTGCCCGGAGGCCCCACCAGCAGCGCTCCTTTCGGAATCTTGGCGCCCAGGTCCGTGTATTTCTTGGGGTTCTTCAGGAAGTCCACGATTTCCTGCAGTTCCTCCTTGGCTTCCGCCAGGCCGGCCACGTCGTTGAAGGTGACATTGGTGCTCTTGCCGCCCTCGAACACCTGTGCGCGGCTCTTGCCGATGTTGAAGATCTGGCCCCCGGGGCCGCCACCTCCGCCGATCCTTCGCATCACGAAGACCCAGATCAGGATCATCACGCCGAAGAACACCACCCAATAAACCACCTCGCGCCCCCAGTTGTCCTGGGTCTCATACTCGTAGGGAATGCCATGCTTGCGGGCCTCTAGGACCAGGTCGTTGCGCTCCACATCGCTGTTGCCTTGGTTGAAGGCGTATTGCGGGCCCGTGGCATTGTCGCCGCTCAGCGCACCGCCCTTCAGTTTGCTCTTGTGCGGCTCCTGCGTCAGCCGCTCCTTCTTGATGTAGACCTTGACGATCTGGTCGTTCACGATCACGATCCGCTCCACGTCGCCGTTGGCCGCCATCGCCTTGTACTCGGTGGGCGTGATCTTCTCCATACGCCCCCCGTACTGGAAGAGCTGGATGGAGAGGATGACGAGGATGATGATCCCGTAGATCCAGTAGAAATTGAACGACCGTTTGGGTCGTTCGTTCGGCTGTCGGTCGCTGCGTTCAGTCTTGTTCTCCACGTCTTCGTTGCTATTGGCGCTCAGGCCACATTGTCATATCGCTTCCGCGCAGCATCGCCCCAAAGGTCCTCCAGGGCATAGAATCCCCGCTTGTCCCGGTGGAAGATGTGCACCACCACGTCCACGAAATCCAGCAGCACCCACTCGGCGTTGCGCTCCCCTTCGGTGTGCCAAGGTTTCTCTCCGGTGCGGTTGCGGACGGTCTCAAGCACAGACCGGGTGATGGCCTCCACTTGAGTGTCCGAATCGCCATGGCAGACGATGAAGTGGTCGCAGACCGCATTGGGGATACCCCGCAGGTCGAGATGCACGATCTCACGCCCCTTGACCTCCTGAATCCCGCCGATCACGGCATCCACCAGCTTGGCGGAGCTCCCGCCGGCCTGCTTTTTCATCCGGATTACCTTGGTGCGTTCAAAGGTAGGGCATGCACGCTCGAACAACGGGTGACGCAAGGCTCTAAACAGCAAGTGCTACCATGTCGTTCGGCACCCCGTTGCTCGAATTCCCAGAACTGCACAGCACCAACAAAACGGCTGCCGAACTCGTGGCGGCCGGCAAGGCGGGCCACGGGGCTGTCATTCTGGCTCATGCGCAGACGGCAGGGCGCGGGCAGCAGGGTCGTGTATGGCGCTCGGTGGCAGGGGTGGACCTCGCGCTCAGCATAATAACCCAACCGGTGGGCCTCAGAGCCGATGCGCAGTTCGGCTTGGCGAAGGTGGCTGCACTGGCCGTGCACGATACGGTAAGGGACCTGGCCGGTGCCGAGCCGAGTATCAAATGGCCGAACGATGTGCTGGTGGAGGGGCGCAAGGCGGCCGGCATACTGATCGAGAACGAGTTGGCCGGAGACAAGGTGTCCCTGAGCATCATTGGTATCGGCCTCAACGTGAACAGCACCTCCTTTGCGGAGGAGTTGGTGGCCACAAGCCTGGCCTTGGAGGCGAGAGGGGCTCTAGATCGGTGGGTGGTGCTGAGGCATCTCCTGGGCCGCTTCGGGCATTGGTGGGGAAGGTGGGATGAGGACCGTGAGGCTGGATTGGCATCCTATACTGACCGGCTATGGACCCGTGGCCGCTGGACCCGGATGCAGCTCGATGGGGCCATGATCAGCGCAAGGCCGTTGGACGTGGATCACTTAGGGAGGCTCATCGTCGAAATGGAGGATGGGGCGGTTCAGGCCTTCGGTTCGGACAGGCTGCGGTTCGCGCCCCGCTGAGCGGATTTGGCGGAGCAGGGAAAAGGCCTACATTTGCCGACCCTTAACGAAACTCGACGGTCATGAAGCGCACGTATCAGCCCAGCAAACGCAAGCGGATCAACAAGCACGGCTTCCGCGAGCGCATGAGCACCGCTAGCGGTCGCGCCGTGCTGGCCAGCCGTCGCCGCCAAGGCCGCAAGAAGCTCACGGTGAGCGACGAGCGCGTAGGGGCGAAGTAAGCAACCCGCATCCTGAATCATGGAAGGCCGCCTTATGGGCGGCCTTCTCCATTCGGTTGCATCAGGAGCCTAGTCGCCCAGCAATTCACGCATGGCATCACCCAACTCGGTGGTGAGGAGCACATGCCCGAAGGGGAGCTCATGCTGGCGGATAACCTCGGGGGCATGCCCGCTTAGGCGGGGGCCGAGTGCGGGCTTGATGATCCGGTCGTGCTTCCCGAAGAAGAGATGGATGGGAAGGCGCAGTCCAGCAGCGCCCTTGGCCACGGCCCCGAGATCGGGCTCGATGCGGCGATAGCTCAGCCATACATCGTGCACCAGCTGCCGTTTGGCGCGGCTGTCAGTTTGCCCCTTGAGGAACCGGTGCATGCGCTCATTCATCAGTCGCATGGCGCGGAGAACGTCGATGAGGAGGTGGATGCGGCCCGGGTGGGCAACGAACCGCTTGTAGGCCCATCGGCCCGGCGCGGAGGCCGCCAGGCCTCGGTACCAAGGCCGGGTCTTCAGGCCGTCGGGCGCTGCAAGGAACGCGATGCAGAACCGCTCCGGCAGTTGCTCCAGCAGGCAGAGCGCAATGCGACCGCCAAGGCTGTACCCGATTAGGGCTGCCTTCGGCGCTTGCATGGAGTCGAGGAAGGCCCGGAAGAATGATGCCAGCTCCTCCGGTGCGAAGGGCTCGTCCGCCCGGTGGGGGTACCCGGGGCTTTGCCCGTGGAAATGAAGGTCGAAGGCGTGTATGGTCAGGCGATCGCCCAGCGGACCTTGCAGGATGCGATAGTCCTCTCCGGTCCGTCCGAAGCCATGGAAGGCGACAGCTTGCAGCGGGCCTTGGCCATAGGTCCGGTAGGCCAGCGTTACGCCGTGCGTGAAATAGCGCACCGGTGCGGGTCCGCTCTGTGGGTGCAGGGTCATCGGCGCTGCGAAGTTCGCCCCTCCAGCCCTCAGCGGCACGGGGGGGGGCAGCCGATGGCACCCCATCGCAGGCCCCCAAGAACAGCGGAACCGCCAAGGCTGTGCCCGGGCGGTCCGCCGACCAGAACGCCTCCCGCCGAGGCGGGAGCTTCGCTCACCACAAGGCTATGGCGCGGGAACGGGCTTTGGAGCAGCACCTAGGACCAGATCGCTGACATCCTATACAGGCCTGCCAGTTCGGAATCCAGCGACCCGGAGGTCACAGGGGAGCCTTGGGTCCCTTGGGTTCAGGCCCGCACCGCTCGATGCAGCGGAACTACAGCATCCGTGACCGCTTGGTGCCCGTAGGCATCGATGTACCGCCCCAGAAGCTGAGCGGTAGCCTCCGCATCGGCCATGGCCCTGTGTGCCTTGGGGAAGTGGATGCCGAAATACCGGCACAGGCTGCCTAGGTTATAGTGCTCCAGATGCGGCACCAAGCGGCGCCCCAGCCTTTCGGTGCAAAGGGTGGAGCGCTCGAAGACCAAGCCGGTGCGCGCGAACTCATGCGCAAGGGCCGTCATGTCGAAGCGCACGTTATGGGCCACCACGATGCGGTCCTGTGTGAGGGTTTCGATGGAGCGCACCACTTCATGGAAGGCCGGTGCACCGCGCAGCAACCGGTCATCGATGCCGGTGAGCTTACGGGTGAACCAAGGGACTCGCTGACGCGGCTGGATGAGACTTGACCATCGCAGGCGCTCCTGAGCGCCATCCATGGCCACGATCGCGACCTCCATGACGCGTCCCTCGGAGGGATTTCCCTCGGTGGTCTCCACATCCAGCACCGCGAACCGTAGCCCTAGCATGGCGCCCTCATACGCCGGTGGGGCCGGAGGGGTTGCTCGCGGGGAACTCGGGATGGGGATGCGCAGCATGACCAGCGTTCCAAAGATGCTGCTGCGCATGCAAGCGGCCAAATCCGGCATCCGATGCCAGCGCCCATCTTTGCCATCATGCGCTTCCTCTACGAACTCGTCTTCCAACGGGTGCTGGGTTGGCGAATCCAGGATGAGCGGCCGCCCGGAGTGGATCGGTACATCATCGTGGTGGCCCCGCATACCAGCAACTGGGACTTCCTCGTCGGCCTCGCCGTGCGCAGCATCGCCCGCTTGCAGGATGTGAAGTACCTGGCGAAGGATTCCCTCTTCGGACCCCTTACGGGATGGTTCTTCAAGGCTTTGGGCGGCTACCCTGTTGACCGCAGCAAGCACAACAACATGGTAGACGCCGTGGTGGCCATGTTCCAGCGCGGCGAAATCAAGAAGATCGCCATCACGCCGGAGGGCACCCGTTCCTATCAGCCGAATTGGAAGACCGGCTTCCACCGGATCGCCACGAGGGCCGGGGTGCCCATCCTGCTGGCTACGTTCGACTACCCCAACAGGCTTTGCATCATCACGGCGCCGTTCCCGCTGACGCAGGACCCCGAGGCCGATATCGCGCGGATGAAGGACTGGTTCAGGCCGCACAAGGGCAAGCATCCCGACCTTGGCATCCGCTGATGGCATCACTATTGCATCCACGGGGCGTATGAACCGTTTCCCCGGCCTGGCATTCATGGCCCTGCTTCCGCTGATCACCAGCGCACAGGAGCGATTCCCCGCCATCAAGGGCGAGCTCGCGGACGGCCGCACAGTGGAGCTTCCTGGCCATTCGGCCGCGGATTTCGTCCTTATCGCCGTGGCTGCCGGCCAGCGGGCTCAGCCGGCATTGGAGGGATGGTACGAGCCGGCCTATTTGCGGTTCGTGGCGAAACATGGCCTGTTTGCCGGTGCATATTCCGCAGAGGTCTATTTCGTGCCGTTGTTCACTGGCGCCAACAAAGCGGCCTATGAGCCAAGCCTTAAGCGCTTCCGGAAGAGCGCGGCCCCCGAGGTGGCCGACCGCGTGGTGTTCGTGAAGTCGGATACGGACGAGTTCCAAAGGGCCTTGGGCCTGAAGGACAGGGGCCGGCCCTACTTCTTCGTGGTCGACAAAGAGGGGCGGATCCTGCACCGTACGGAAGGGGAGTTCTCAGACGACAAGCTGGAGGCCATCGAGGAAGTGCTGCTGCGATGAGGCGGCGACTGCTCCCATCTACATTTGCCCACCATCAAACCAATCATGAACATGCCGATCACACTTTGCTCCTCCGCCATGCTGGCCCTCTCCTTGGTGGCTTGCGGCTCCGCCGGTGAGGGAACCGGTGCGGCCGACCAAACACCCAAGAAAACCGTGGAGACGAAGACCGACGGGCTATATGCCAGCATCAAGACCACCAAGGGCACCATCGTCATCAAGCTTGAGCACGAGAAGGCGCCGATGACCGTGGCCAACTTCGTGGCACTGGCCGAAGGCAAGATGAAGAATACCGCGAAGCCCGAGGGCACGCCCTATTTCGACGGGCTCAAGTTCCACCGGGTGATCGCCGACTTCATGATCCAAGGCGGCGACCCCACGGGCACCGGCAGCGGCGGACCCGGCTATGCGTTCGCGGATGAGATCCATCCCGACCTGAAGCACAACCGCGCCGGTACGCTGAGCATGGCCAATGCGGGGCCTGCCACGAATGGCAGCCAGTTCTTCATCACGCACAAGGATACGCCCTGGCTCGATGGCCGTCATGCCGTGTTCGGTTACGTCACAAGCGGTCAGGAGGTGGTCAATGCCATCCAGAAGGACGATGTGATGGAGACCGTGCGGATCGAGCGGGTAGGCAAGGCGGCCAAGGCCTGGGATGCCGTGGCCGTGCTCAATGCCAATCAGTCGAAGTTCCGGCAGCGCTAGCGCCGCCCATGCCCCTTTGATGAGCGGCCACCGCCCCGGCGGTGGCCGTTCCCTTTTTCGCGCTTCCCGCCAAGGGGGTCGTATGCCGGGCCGGGTCCGAGCCCTTCCGGCAGGGGCATCTTGCGCACCTCATAGCCGATGAGGGCTTCGATGCGGCCGAACTCGCGCATCTCCTTCTCGTTGACGAAGGTGATGGCCGTTCCCTTGCGCGCGGCCCGGGCGGTGCGTCCCACGCGGTGCACATAATCCTCGGGGTCGCGCGGCACATCGTAGTTGATCACCAGGTCGATGTCGTCGATGTCGATGCCCCGGCTCACCACATCGGTGGCCACGAGGATCCGAAGCTTGCGGTTGCGGAAGTCAAGCATCACCTCCTCACGCTCCGACTGGTCCAGGTCGCTGTGCATCGCCCGGGCATTGAAGCCGCGCTTCTGCAGGTGGCGGTTAAGGTTCTTCACCTCCACCTTCCGCCCGGCGAAGATCACGATGCTCGTGGCGGGGTTGGTGTTCAGGATATGCTCCAGCACCCCGGCTTTCTTCATGTCGAACACCACGTAGGCCTGCTGGTCCACGCCTTCGGCAGGCTTGCTCAAGGCGATGGTGATCTCCACAGGATCGTGCAGGATTCGCTTCGAGAGCTCCCGGATGGCCGGGGGCATGGTGGCGCTGAACATCAGGGTCTGCCGGTCGGCCGGCAGGAACTTGATGATGCGGTTGATGTCGTCGATGAAGCCCATGTCCATCATCCGGTCGGCCTCATCGAGCACGAGGAACTCCAGCCCCTTCACTGGCACATAGCCCAGGTTGAGGTGGCTGAGTAGCTTCCCCGGTGTGGCGACCACCACCTCAGCGCCTCCTGTCAGGGCCTGTTTCTGCTGGTCGAAGGTGGAGCCATCGCTTCCGCCATAGAGCGGTATGGACGTGATGGGCGTGTAGTAGGCGATGGCCTGCAGCTGCTGGTCGATCTGCAAGGCCAGTTCCCTGGTGGGCACCACCACCAACGCGCGGATGCTGCCTTCCACCTTGGGTCTGTACCCGGTGATGACATCGATGAGGGGGAGGAGGAAAGCGGCGGTCTTCCCGGTCCCTGTCTGGGCGCAGGCGATCAAGTCGCGGTGGTCGAGCACTGCGGGGATGGCCTGCTGCTGGATGGGTGTCGGAACCTTGATGTTCATGGCATCGAGGCCCTGAAGGAGGTCGTCGCTGATGCCGAGCGAATGGAAATCCATGCGGAGTGGGGGCGATGACGGGTAGCCCGCCGGTGCTGGGCGGCGAAGATAGCCGGATCGGGCAGGGGCGCTCAGGACGCCTGTCTCAGGGCGCCGTGGTCGGGCTTGAAACGGAGACAGAACGTGAGTCGCGGGCCTGGCTGTGCACTGAGCTCCCCGTTGAGCTGGAGCGCCAGCGTGCGGAGGAGCTGCAGGCCGAACGACCCTTCGCGGAGCAGGTCATGGCTCTCCTTGGCCGCCGGGCCGTCATCGCAGTACCGGAGCTCGAACCAGCCGTCATCGGACCGGATGACGATATGGACCGATCCGTGCTCGCGCCCGTTGAACGCGTGCTTGATCGAGTTGGTGAGCAGCTCGTTCACCACCAGGCTCAGGGGCATGAGGTCCTGCGCATGCATGGTGAGGCGTTCGGCGTCGATGGCGACCGATACCCGGTCGTGCCGGCCGAAGGCCACGAGAATGTTCCGGGACAGCTCCTCGATGTGCTCCCGGACGGGGATGGCCGCCTCGTCGCCCAATCGGTAGATGGTGGTATGCACGAGCGCCATGGCACGGAGCCGTCCCTGCGCATCGCGGAGCATGCGCTCCACTCGCTCGTCATGGGCCGTTCCGCATTGGATGTGCAGCAGGGCATCGATCACCTGGAGGTTGTTCTTCACACGGTGATGGATCTCACTGAGCACAATGTCCTGCCGCTCCTCGCGCATGAGCGCGTCAGCGAGCCGCATGTTCTGCCGCTGGAGGTCCATGTTCTTCGCATGGATCTCGTCCTTCTGCTTCTGGATGACGGCGCCCTTGAGGCGGATCCTCCGGGCTGACCGATAGGCCTGCCTGGCCATCAGGATCACGACCAGAAGGAGGACCAGCAACAATGCGGCCGAGGCGCTCAGGTAGCGGTTCGAGGCCCGCTGGTCATCCAAGAGGGCTTCCGTCCTCGCATTCCGGTCGCGCAGCTGGTGGTTATCGTCGTCGCGGGACTTCAGGTCGTACATCACCTGCATGCCGGCTAAAGAAAGGTCTCTGACCCTCTTCGCCTCCTGCTCCTGGAAGCCCTGCAGCCGCTCCAGGACCCCGTGGGCCTTGACCCAGTCCTTTTCAGCAACGGCCAGCTTGTGCTGCGCCCGCATGAGGTCAGCCGGTGCGTGCGCATCCCTGACCGCGGGCAGGAGCGCTTCGGCAGCGGCCAGGTGCTGCGCTGCTGCCTTGAACTGGCGGGTGCCGGCTGAGGCCATCGCTTGACCCAGTGCATGACCGAAGCGATCCTCTGGTGTGCCTTCGGCATCGAACGACCGGCCGGCCACGGCCAAGTAGGGAAGAGCATCGCCATACCGGCCCTGCTCAATCAGTGCCCGGGCGATGATCGAGCGGGCCCTGGCATGTTCCATCGGCGCCAGCGCGGCGGTGCGCACCAGCACGCGTTCGCCGGTGCGGATGGTCTCATCATAGGCACCATGCTGAAGCAGGGCACGGAGCAGGAATACCTCCGCTTGCGCGATGGCGGCCTCATCCTTGGTCGGCAGCAGCATGGCCAGCGCCATACGCGCCTGCTCAACGGATTTTTCCGTACGGTGATTCGCCTGGTACGCCGTGGCCAGCGCCTGCAGGTCGGTGCTGATGCGCACGGGGTCACCGATGGCTCGCGACCTCTCCAGGGCCTGAAGCGTGGTGCTGAACTCTTCGGTGACCATTCCCAGGCTCTGCTGCACATTGCGGAGCGCGACCAGGGCCATGTGCTGCAACCCCGGGTCCTTCGTTCCCTCCGCCAGCCTCACGGCGTGCGCTGCATGGGCGAGTGCCGCTGTAGGATCCCCGCTCATAGAGCGGTCCACCAACCGGCACAGGGCATGCACCCGCTCCTGTGCGGTGGCGTCGGAATCGATCAGGTACCGCAGGCTGTCGCCGGTCTGGGAGGCCTGGAGTCCCGGTGCCGCATGAACCAGGAGTAGGAGGGCGATGAGGATGCGGCGGATGGGCATGGTTAGGAGAACCGTTGGTACGCGGCCCGTGCCATGGGGTTACGCCGGCTATGTTTGGGGCATGCGCGTATCCGTGGAGGTGTGCGTGGCGTCCTTGGCGGAAGCGAGGGCCGCCATCGCTGCTGGTGTGGACAGCATTGAGGCTTGCGCGTGGCTCGCCTGCGGGGGCGTAACGCCAAGCAGCGGATTCGTGGAGCGCGTTGGTGTGCTGAGGCCAAGGCGCCTCCGCGTGCTCTGCCGTCCAGGTCCCGGCGGTTTCCGCTACTCCCAAGAGGAGATCGACCTGGTCGCCAGCGATGCTCTCCTTCTTTCGGGATTTCAGGGCGTGACTGGCTTGGTGGCCGGTGGATTCAACCAAGAAGGCCATGTGCCGTGGTCTGCGTTCGGGGGGCTGCTTGGCAGCGGCAAGGAGGTCAGCTTTCACCGGGCGATCGACCATGCGCATGACATGCTGGCGGTCCTCGACGAATGCGTCGCGCATGGCGTGCACCGTGTGCTCACCAGTGGCGGCGAGACGCTTGCCATGGACGGTGCACGCATGATCAGGCGGATGGTGGTACGCGCTGAGGGCCGGGCCGTGATCGCCGCAGCCGGGGGGGTCCACGCCGGCAATGTGGTGGAACTGGTGGAGCGCACCGGAGTGACCGAGGTTCATTTCGCAGCGCAGAAACCGCGTGCGGATAGGGCAGAGGGGGCATCCATGAGCTCGTCCAACGCCGGCATGGACTTTTCCACGGAACCGGACGAAGCCAAGATCGAGGGCGTGCTGAATGCACTGGTGAAGGCCGGTCTGCGATGAGACACTGGCTGTTGGCGGTGGGTTGCATGGGGGCTTGGTTCGCCGCTGCCCGCGCGCAGGAACGGTACTACCCGTTGAACGAGGGCTGGAGCTTCTGCCGAGCGGGCACGGAGCAATGGCGCAGCGCCGAAGTGCCGGGCGTGGTGCAGGCCGATCTGCTGCGGCATGGGCTCATCCCCGATTTCATGCAAGGCAGCAACATCGATAGCGTGCAATGGGTGGAGGGGGAGGACTGGATCTACCGGCGAATGCTCTTCGTGGCCGACACGCTGTTGCAGCATGAGCACCTCGACCTCGTCTTCAAGGGCCTCGACACCTTCGCCGAAGTCCATTTGAACGATTCGCTCATCGGCACTGCCGACAACATGTTCCGCACGTGGGAGTGGGACATCCGTAAAGCGCTGCGCAAGGGCTGGAATGAGCTGAAGGTCGTCTTCCGCAGTCCGATCAAGCAAGGGGCGAAGCTGCGCGAGGCGTACGGCATACAGCTGCCGCACGATAGCGACCCGAGCGGCGTAAGCCCCTATATCCGTAAAGCGGCCTACCAGTTCGGCTGGGACTTCTGCCCGCGGCTGGTTACGTCCGGGATCTGGAAGGGGGTGGAGCTGAGGGCGTGGAGCGGTGCTCGGATCGCCGGTGCAACGGTGCGCTGGAACGGTGACCACGTGCGGTTCGTGCCTTGGATGGATGCCCGGCCCCGATCGCTGCGGCGGCTGAGGTGCGAGGTCCTCGTCGATGGGAGGCGTGTTGCGACCGCCAGGGCCGATAGGGCTTGGAAGCTGGCGGCTACGGTTCCGGTCACGGACCTTCCCGAGTGGTTCCCCTCGGGAATGGGCCCGCGCCCCGTGAAAGCGATGGTGATCCGATTGATGGACGGCGGCAAGGAGCTATCGCGCTACCAGGCGCCCTTCGCCCGTGTCAGCCATGCCTTGGTGCAAGGCTCGGATTCCCTCGGCACCTCCTTCACTTTCGCAGTGAATGGCCGGCCCTATTTCGCCAAGGGCTGCAATCTCATACCGCCGCATCTGGTGCCATCGGCCATCACGGACAGCGCATGGATCGCCCAGGTACGGCACATGCAGCGTGCCGGCATGAATATGGTGCGCATCTGGGCCGGCGGCATCTATCCGCCCGATGCCTTCTATTCAGCATGCGATACCGCGGGAATCGTGGTATGGCAGGATTTCATGCTGGCGAACCTGGTGCCGGCAGAAGGCGGTTTCCATCGAAACCTCCTGGATGAGGCCTGGGAGCAGGCGCATCGGATCCAGCACCACCCCAGCGTGGCTCTGCTCTGCGGGAACAACGAGCTGCGCGTGGCCTGGCACCATTGGGGCTGGCAGGATCGCTACGGCCTGCGTGGCCCCGACTCGGCGCGTGTGATCCTGAGCAACGAGAAGCTCTGGCAGCAGGGCTTGGCAGGCATCGCCGAGAGCCTCGGTGCTGGGCGTTATGTGCCGACCTCGCCATTGAGCAACTGGGGCAGCTCCATCGGCCTGAGGCACGGCGACCTCCACTACTGGGGCGTGTGGCACGGCGACAGCACCTTCTCCTCCTTCAAGAACAACGTAGGCCGTTTCGTGAGCGAGTGGGGGTTCCAGAGCTACCCGGACAGCGCGCTGCTGGCCAGGTACAACCACCCCGAAAGCCTTCACCTCGGATCACCGGAGGTGAAGCGCCTTCAACGCAGCTATAAAACCGACCGGCCCATCTGGGAGGCCATCGAACTCGACTTGGGAGAGGATCGGCCCACCAACCTGGGCAGTTTCATCGAAGCGAGCCAGCGGGCACAGGCCAAGGCCTACCGCATGGCCATCGAGGCGCACATGGCCGCCCGGCCGAATTGCATGGGTACGCTCCTCTGGCAGTTGAACGATTGCTGGCCAGGCCCTAGCTGGAGCATCATCGACTTCGCGGGCCGTCCGAAGCCGGCCTACGAGGAGGTTAAGCAGCTGTTCGCCAGACCCTAATGCTGGCCGGCTGCCCTGCCGGCCGGTTGGCATGGCGCCCAGCCAACAAGCAGTGCCTTGGCTCCGCAAGCCGCATTGGGGAAAGGGATGCTCAGCCGCGATAGAAAACTACCTTCGTCCGCGAACCTCTCACTGACCAAACACCGAGACCATGTCACGACTTGGACGATTGAATCGGGCCCTGATGGCCGCGGCATTCCTGCTACCGGGGCTTCCGGCGCTGGCGCAGGGTGATTGCCAGAACGATTTCCAGTATCCCACCGCTGCGGTCACCCCGGATGCCGGGGGGGCCATTACGACCATCTCCACCTGCAGCTTCGAGGAGGAGTACTCGCAGGTGACGGGCATCCAGACCGGAGCCACCTATCGCTTCCGGCTCAGCAGCCAGGGCTATATCACCGTGCGCCAAGGCACCTTCGATGGCCCCGTGGTGGCACAGGGCTTCGCCGTGGTGGATGTGCTGGCCGCCGATGCCGGTGACCTGTTCCCGCATTGGAACGTGGACGATGCGTGCAGCACCATGAGCGACTGCGTGGAGACCTCTGTCCAGTTCTTCGGCGATTGCGCGCCGGTGCTCGGCACTGCCACGCTCGTGGAGGATTGCGACCAGCAGCTCTTCTACGTGGACGTGGACGTGCTATCCCTGGGCGATGGCACCTCCGCCACCATCACCTACGATGTCTTCGGTACCGTGAACTCGGTGTCAGGGGTGGGCCTCGGTGTCACCCAGATTGGTCCGTTCTTCTTCGGTGAGGAGGTGCTCGTGCTGCTCGAGCACGAGACGAATTCAGCCTGCAGCCAGGACCTCGGACTCATCCGGGAATCAGGCGCCTGCCCGGTCTTCATCTTCTGCGGGCAGCCCGCACAGGCCTTCTCGTATTGCTACGGCAACGGTGAGACCAAGGTGTGGAACTACAGCTCGCTGGGCGGCACCGGGTCGCTGGTGCTCGACTTCATCAGCGGCGACATCGAGGCCAGCTTCAACGACCAGCTCGTTATCTACGATGGTACCGACGACAGCGGCCCCATCCTGTTCGAGCATACCGGGCAGGGCAACACCGACCTCTCCAGCGTATTCGTGGCCTCCACCACCGGGTCGATTCACATGCGCCTTACGTCCAGCGATTTCGGCTCCTGTGCCGATGGCAGTCAGACCTCCTGGGATTGGCAGGTGCAATGCCTCAACTGCCAGCTCCCGCAAGCGTCCATGGTGAATGTGGACGACTGCCTGAACAACCAGTTCACCGTGCCGGTGGACGTGCAGAGCACTGGTGATGGCTCCACCGTCACCATCGCCTATGCGGTGAACGGCGGCCTGCCTGTGTTCCTGACGGGTGTGGGCACCGGAATCACCGAGCTCGGGCCCTTCACCATCAATGATGTGGTATCAGTCTTCGTCCAGCACGAATCCGACCCCGCCTGCAATATCGAACTGGGCACGGTGACCGATGGCGGCGACTGCCCCAACCTCATCGTATGCGGCGCCCAGCCCCTGGAGGAGACGTATTGCTACGTGGCCAACGATTTCCGCAGCTGGTCCTACCAGTCGGTGGGCAGCGGCACCCTCCGTCTCACCTTCAACCGCGGCACCATCGAGAGCAACACCTTCGATGACCTGCGGATCTACGATGGCACCGACGCAACGGGTACGCTGGTCTTCGAGCACACGAACGCCACCTCCTACAACCTGGGGCCTGTGGGCAGCGCGGTGAACAATGCGCTCACCACCTACTACGCGGTGCAGGTGTATTCCGCTACGGGCACCCTTTACATGGAGATGAGCTCCGACGGCTCCGTGCAGTGCGGTGATCCCTTCCCGACGGAGACCTACGATTCCTGGGAGTGGGAGGTGGTTTGCCTTGACTGCACCATCCCCGCCGGTACGGTGACCATCGTGGATGACTGCGCCAACAACCAGTTCAGCCTGGATGTGGACATCACCAGCACGGGTGATGCCGCCACCGCCACCATCGAGTACACGGTGAACGGCGGGCCGGTGCAGACCCAGACCGGAGCCGGGATCGGCATCACCACCATCGGCCCCTTCGCCTTCGATGATATCGTGAACGTGACGATCGCCCACGAGAGCAACAGCCTCTGCAATATCCCCAAGGGCGACTTCAGCGATACCGGCACCTGCCCCGAGCTGATCACCTGCGGCACGCCCATCGAGGTGAGCTATTGCTACGCCAACAACAACGATGTGCGCTGGTACTACCAGGGAACCGGCACCTTCCCGCTGGGCATCTTCTTCGACCAGGGAGCCGTCTTCGCTGGCGACCTCGTGCAGGTGTATGACGGCGGCGACATCACCGCCCCGCTCATCTATTCGGGGAACAACGGCGGCGATGTCACGGGGCTGTTCTTCTTCACCACGAACCCCGAGCATCGGATGACGGTGCGGATCCTGGCCAACGGGTTCACGGATTGCGCCACCAGCGCCAGTCAGGTCCCGGTGCAGTGGACGGTGGATTGCCTGGATTGCGTGCCCCCCACCGCCACCTTCAGCATCGTGCAGGACTGCGAGCAGTTCCAGTACTTCGTCGACGTGAACGTGACAGACCTGGGCAGCGACCCGGAGGTGGAGATCACGAACACGGCCGGTGTGGCCTCCACCAGCATCACTGCCACCGGCACCTACCAGATCGGGCCCTTCGTTTCGGGAACCCAGGTGGAACTGACGCTGGTGAACGACGCCAATAACCTCTGCAACATCTATTCGGGCACCTTGGTGAACCCGCTATGCCCGACGATCCTCTGCGGAGGCACCCCGTTGGTGGAGACCTACTGCTACGACAACCTCGAGGACCGGGCATGGGCCTGGGAGGCCCCCACTCCGGGCGCCACGCTGAACCTCCAGTTCACGCGCGGCACCATCGAGAGCAACACATGGGACGACCTCACGATCTACGACGGCCCTGATGCCAGCGGCCCGATCCTCTTCTCGCACAGCAACGCCAGCACCTACAACCTGGGGGCCGCCGGCAGCGCAGTGAACAGCGCCGCTTCGCCCTACTACGCGGTGAACGTCACCAGCACCACGGGCAACATCTACATGGTGCTCACCACGGACGGTTCGGTCTCCTGCGTCTCCTCTGCCACGACCTTCGACAGCTGGGAGTGGCAGGTCTCCTGCATCGGCTGCGCGGCGCCGGGCGTCGCCTACAATCTGGTGAGCGATTGCCTGCACCGCACCTACAAGACGGAGGTGATCATCACCACACCGCCGAGCGCCGAGGGCATGACCATCGCCAACACCATCACCGGCGAGACCCTCAGCGTGACGGGCACGGGCATCTACGAATTCGGTCCGTACGGAACCGACAGCTTGGCCATCTTCGGCATCACCGACCTCAGCGAGCCCGGCTGCACCTGGCTCAGCGACTCGCTCACCTTCCCGAGCGACAGCTGCGTGATCGTATCCTGCGGATTCGACAATTACGAATACTGCTACGAGAATGATGAGGACCGCTGGTACACCTACCGCTCACAGCTCCCCGTGCCCACCACCATCGCCTTCATCCAAGGGCAGATGCAGGCCGGTGACCGCATCGTGGTGTACAACGGGTTCGATGAGAGCGCCACGGTGATCTACCAGGGCAACAATGCCGGTAACCTGGCCGGCTTCGCGGTGAACTCGCAGAACCCGAGCAATGCCATCACGCTCCGGATCCAGTCCAATGCCGCCGGCTCTTGCGACGATGGCCAGGTGGCGATTCCCCTGCGCTGGACAGTGGGCTGCGGTGCCGTGGGCATGGAGGAGCTCGCGCAAGGCGGCTTCGCCGTGTACCCCAATCCGACTGAAGGCCTGCTCTACATCAATGTGGGCCCGGATGTGATCGGTACCGCCCGTGTGCGTGTGCTCGACATGAGCGGGCGCACCGTGCTGGAGGCACCGATCAACGTCCGCAGCGGCTCGGCCAGCTCCATCGACATGCAAGGCCTCCAGAGCGGCCAATACGTGGTGCAGCTGGCCACTGAGCAGTGGACCAAGGTGCAGCGCGTGCAGGTGGCGCGCTGATTCCGCCCCACCGGCTTTTCGCCGAGCGCCCCGGAGCACCTGCTCCGGGGCGTTCGCTTTCCGGCTGTCCGGTCAGGGGGCGCCCGCTCGGGCCGCTACCAGGTTCCTGCGTAATCGAGCGGAACGGCGACCTGCGCCTTCAGGAAGCCGTACCGGAGGTTGACGAACTGGCGGATGTGGTGCAGGTCATGCGCCACCCAGTTCGTCAGCAGCAGATCGCAACTCACCGGGCCCACTTTGGGATGGAGGTAGGCATTGGACCAAGGAGACCTTTCCTGCCCGCGAAGCCATTCCACCGAACACCTCCGTTCCTCCAGAAAGCCGCGAAGCCTGGCCTCGAAGTCCTGATCCATGTAGTTCCGTTGCCCCACCCATGCAGCCGGGTCGATTGCGGGCCAGGGCAGGGCGGGCGTCTCCAGCGTGGACCGAAGGCGCGCGCGGAAGTCCTCGCGCTCCTCGTCATGGAGGTGGCAGACCACCTCCAGCGCGCACCAGTTCTCCGGCGCGGGTTTCCAACGGAACTCCTCCGGAGCCAGGCCGGACAACAGCGCTCGGAATACTTCGGCATGGCGCTCGAGCTGCGCGAAGAGCAAGGTGCGGTCCATGCGACGAAGTTCGGCGCAGGCCCTCACCGTTGGTCAACTCGGGCATCGGAGCACTTGGGTGAAGGACGCCTACGGCTATAGCAAGCAGGCGGATGGAGGTGGGATCACATGAGCGGTAGCCCATGGGCCGGGCCTCGTGCCGTATTTCGCCCCATGCGCCTCCGTTATCACGGCCTTGCCGCAGCATGGGCCACCTCAGCCCTCGTAGTCTCCCAGCCGCTCGTCCGGAAGGGGTCGCTCGGGGCACAGCTGGAAATGTCCACAGACCCTGCCGGCATTCGCATTGTGCGCGTGATTCCCGGCACCACGGCGGCATCCATCGGGCTTCGGCCAGGTGATGCCGTGCAGACGGTCAATGGCACCCCGGTGCGAGCGATCAATGACCTTGTGGCCATGGTGGGTGATTGGTCGGCGGGCATGCCCCTGCGGCTGGAGGTGATGCGCAACGGCGCGCGCAAAGCATTGGATGGGAAGGTAGTGGGCAAGCCCCAGGAGGTCTCAGCGCATGGGCAGGTCATCTATGGCGAGGCGCCCTTCGATGGCGGTGCCTTGCGCAGCATCCTGGAGCTGCCGGATGGCACGGAGAAGGCCCCGGTGGTGCTCTGGTTGCCGGGCGTGGGATGCTATTCACAGGATTTCGCAGCGGACCCGCGCTCGCCCTACAAGCAATGGGTGGAAGGCCTGGTGCAGCGCGGTATCGCCGTGTTCCGCGTGGAGAAGCCGGGCATGGGCGACAGCCGCAACCGCACGTCCTGCCTCGACATGGACTTCGATCATGAGGTTGCGGCCTATTCCGCCGCCTTGGCCCACCTGCGCGGCCTGCCGGGCATCGATCCCGAGCGCATTTTCCTCTACGGCCACTCCATGGGCGTGCTCAGCCTGCCGCGTGTGGCGGCATCAGGGCCGGTGGCGGGAGCCATCGCCTGGGGTGGTCTGGCCACCAGCTGGTTCGAGTACGAGGTGCGCCTGATCCGCGAGCAGGAGGCAATCAAGGGCATGGATCCCGTGGCCATCGAGGAGCGGGTGCGCGCGCGGCTCCCGCTGCTCGCGGAATTCTATGTGCACGGAAAGACCGTTGAGGAATTGGCGCAGCGACCGGAGCTTGCGACAGCGCTCGCGGAATACTATGATGGACGCACCTGGCATGGGCTCCAGCACCCCGACTTCTTCCAGGGCATCGGCCGGCTCGACATCCTTGCGGCGTATCGCGCCATCGACCG
Source organism: Flavobacteriales bacterium (assembly GCA_030584065.1). Taxonomy (NCBI): domain Bacteria; kingdom Pseudomonadati; phylum Bacteroidota; class Flavobacteriia; order Flavobacteriales; species Flavobacteriales bacterium. Next base: position 1,095,971 of record CP129489.1, on the reverse strand, counting down.
GCCCTTGTTGCTGTTGGCTGGGGAGCATGACCTGCATGCCATCGATACCGGATGGGCCGCTGCCATTGCAGACGCCGTGAACCGAACGCGGCCCGGCACGGCCACCAGCATGGTCGTTCCCGGAACCACGCACCATTACCACACCGTGCCGTCCATGCAGGACTATGTGTGCATGGAGGCGGAGGGCCGGATTGATGCGGTCTACATGGCCGACCACTTCAATTCGGAGGTGCCGCGGATCATCGCCGAATGGGTGCACGGCATGCGTTGAGGCTTGTTTCAGCGGCAAGGGGGTACTTTCGCCCCGCTATGCCCGATACCAAGCCCTGCCCGGAGTGCCGCTCGACCATCACATACCCGACCGGGACATCGTGGATGTGCGGCGAGTGCGGCCATGAATGGAACCCGGAGGAGGTGGCCGCCGCCGGGGCGGGCCCGGTGATCAAAGACGCCAACGGCAACGTGCTGAACGACGGGGATGACGTGGTGGTGATCAAGGACCTGCCAGTGAAGGGCATGCCCAAGCCGGTGAAGGCTGGCACCAAGGTGAAGAACATCCGGCTGGTGGAGGCCGATCACGACATCGACTGCCGCATCGAGGGCTTCGGCGCCATGGGGCTGAAGAGCATCTACGTGCGCAAGGCCTGAGGTGGCTCAGTCGTCCAGCCCTTTGCCCTGGAGGATGCGCTCCAGATGCTTCTCGATGCGCGCCTCCCGGGTCTTGCTTTGCTTGGCCCCGGCGAAGTGCAGCAGGTAGCCGCGCTGCCTGCCCGGCGTGAGCGCATCGAACGCCTTCCTCAGCGCCGGCATGGCCTTCAGCTTGGCGGTGAACTCCTCGGGCATCGCGAATTCGGCGGTCTTCTTCAGCGCCACTTCCTGCCCGCTCTGCTCCACGGCAATCGCCTGCTGCATATAACTCCGGATTACCGAGGTCAGCTCGTTGATCTGCTTCACGCTGTTGAAGCGGATCTGCCGCGCGCTCTGCGTGTTGGCGGTCTGCTGCACCAAGAGCTTGTGGTCGTCCTTCAGCAGCGCGCCCTTGTGGAAGAGCAGCGCGCAATAATCGTTGAAGCCGTGCATCAGGAAGACGTTCTTCCCTTTCAGCGTATAGCATGGGTGGCCCCACTTCAGCTCTTCGGTGAGGCGGGTGTCCAAGGACAGTTTGCGCAGCTGGGCGAAGCATGCCTGCCAGGGACCCGCCTTGGCGAAGAACCAGTCGACCTTGGGGTTCGATGCGCTCATGGCGATGTGTGACCGGTTCAGTGGCTCATCCACCCCGGCAGCGCGGCGGCCTGCTTGATCCAGCTGATCAGCTGCTGCTCATCCTCGATGCCGCTCACGCGGATGTCCAGGTAACGCGCGTTCGGGTCCTTGCTGGGGCCTGGTGGCATGGGCTGGAGCGATTGCCCGAAGAAGAACGTGATGCGCACGAAGTGGGTGAAGCAATGCGTGGCGATGAACCAGCCCTGGCCTTCCACACCATAGAAGGGCGAGTTCCATTTTACGGCCTTCTGCAGCTTCGGGACATGCTCCTCGAGCAGGGCGTCCAGGCGCTCACCGATAGCGCGCTTCCAGCCGGGCATGGCAGCGATGTAAGCCTGCACGGGCGCATCGCCATCGCCTTTGGGAATCTGCGGATTGCCGCCGGAGAGGAGCTTCACCTGGGCCTTGCCGGATCTCTTGGCTGGGGCTTTCGCCTTGGCTGAGGGACTTTTCGTGGGCCTGGGCATGGTCCTGCGAAGTTGGTCATCGCAACGGTTGCAGGAACCCTCTGCGGGAGCCGGGCATCTATATTTCGCCACGATCGTCGGGAGCGGGGCGGAATGGTCGACCTTTGTTCCATCAATGCCCCGGTGGTTTTGCCGGGGATCAACACGTCGGCCGGAAGGCAGGCACATTACCAGTCAGTCAATGTCAAGCGGTACAGTGAAGTTCTTCAACACGGAGAAAGGTTTTGGTTTCATCACCCCCGACGAGGGTGGTAAGGACGTGTTCGTCCACAAGACCGGCACCCGTCAGCCCCTCTACGAAGGTGACAAGGTCAACTTTGAGGTAGAGAACAGCCCCAAGGGCCTCAACGCGGTCAACGTGACCAAGGCCTGAGGTTCCCCCTCACGCAGCAACAGCGAAGCCCCGGCGATGAGCCGGGGCTTTGTCGTTCATGACCTTGCCATGAAGGCTCGCGCACACGGTGGTCCGATCTTCTGGGCATCGCCCGATCCCGTCACTCCACCACGAAGTACCATACGGTGTGGCAGGTCAAGGCACAAGGGTACTCTTCGATCACCTGTAGCACACGCTTGCCTTCGTCGGAGAGCATGGCCAGGTGGAAACTGAACGGCCGCAACTCCAAGTCCTGCGGTGAACGGCCATCGCCCCGCTTCACGTACCAAGTATCACCGAACTCCGACGCCATCCACACCATGCGCAACCCTGCGGTGGACGTATCCATGGGCAGTTCGGATGGTCGTTCGCGAAGCCCTGCGGTGAACTGCAGGTAGGCCAGGCTGTCCGCTGCGTTCTGGAACAGGTACTTCGGGGAGGAGGCCACCTGGGTAGTTGGCAGGAGCGGACATTGGGCCATGGCGACCAAGTGAAGGACCGCGGGAAGGAGCAGGGTAAGAACGCGACCGGTCATGGCTTGGTACAGTTGTTCAAGGTTGAACACGCTCGAAGAACCAGTACCGGTAACGCACCAGCCCCGTGGGCGGCTCCCAGTGCACCACGGCGTAGCGGCCGCCGTAATAGCGCGGGCAGCACACCGGCACCGTGAAACGCTTCTCCGGCGGGTCCTTCAGGAAGGTCGTCAGGTCGGTTCCGTTGCCGCGCTGCAGCCACGTGCCGCCCTCGCAGATAACCTCCCAAACCAAGCGGTATTCCTTGGGGTCGGGCAGCGGGCCGATGTCCGGTGTGGTGCGCGCCAGTGCCTCTCCGAACCGGGCGAAGTCGGCGCTGTCGGCCGGGCTCTGCTGCATCCGACCCTCGAACCGCTCGAACAGGTGGGCCGGGTCGCTGGAATGCCATTGGGAATGGGCGGGTAGGGCCACGAGAAGCAGGATGATGGGTAGGAGGGGGCGCATGACAGGGGGCGGTACACGGCAGGGGGATAGGGGTTCGATCGAAATGGGATTGATGCCGATCTTCGGGATGAAATGGCCGAATTGCCGCAACGCCGTACCATCCGATGGCGGGGATACGATTACGCCAACGTCGGCGCGTATTACCTGACCATCTGCACGCAGGACCGGTTGCACCTGTTCGGTCGCATCGTTGATGGTGTGATGCATCCATCACCCATCGGGGAATGGGCGCAACGGTGTTGGAATGGGATACCGGACCACATGCCGCATGTGGATGTCGGGGAATTCGTGGTGATGCCCAACCATGTGCATGGGATCGTGGTGATACGGGAACGGTTGGTCGTTCCCGTGGGGGGCGATCATGATCGGCCCGAACGCCCGCCCGCGCCGCCCACGCCGCCCACGAATTCCATCGCCCGCACCATGCCCGTTGTCCCCGTGGGTTCGTTGGGCCGCATCGTGCGTGCATACAAATCCGCCGTTACGCGCATGGCGTACCGCGACGGGTTGGTGCCACACGGTACACCCATCTGGCAACGCAATTATTGGGACCGTGTGATCCGCGACGACGGCGAGTACGGACGCATCGCCCGATACATCCAGGACAACCCGAAGAATTGGAAGGGGGATAGGTTCAATAACCGGTAACGACCCGGGCCGATCATGATCGGCCCCAACGTGGGAAAACCCGATGAATGGGGAACGCGACCGGTTCCGTGCCACGGACCGATAGGGGGCGACCACGGTCGACCCGGCATTTGCAACATTGGCGTATGAACCGTGTACGGACCAACGTGCCCCGTACCGGATCAATGGACAACGCCGCATTCCGCGTGACGGATCGCAGCGGAAAGCCCGGAGCGAGGAACGAGCGAGGACTTGTAGCGGAGAGCCGGACCCGGCGATCTGAGCCGGGGCACGCCCAAACCTCAATCAAACATGACCAAGAAGAACAACGCACCGGCGATCACGGCAAGAAAGAGCATGGCGATTACAGCCAGAGGCAATGCGACGATGATCCGTCTAAGCCACGTCATCATGTCCGCAACACCATCATATTGAACTCCCGCATCGCCGGGCTATGGCTCGCCGCCTCTACCCCATGCTGATCAAGGTCATTTGCGCAACTTGAGAAGATAGTCTGCTTTCGCCTTGCCTTCCGACTTTTTCCAAGCATGGTTCCAGTCTTCCCAACAAGCTGCATCCATCGTGGTGCCTCCAGGAACGAAATGCATGTCACCTAGCATACCTCCAACTTCGGCCGATTGACCGCGCTCCCAATAGGCGTGGAGGTATTCCAGCATAGCGAAATAGGCTCGCTCCTTTTCCGTGGGAATGTTGGGATTGTCCATGGCGATCAGGTCTGAAGTACTCCCATGTTGAACTCCCGCGTCGCCGGGCTCTGGCTCGCCGCCTGGATTCCCATGCTGATCCACGTCCTCGTCTCCAACGGATCGATGATCGCATCCAGCCACAGCCGCGCCGCCGCGTAGTAGGGACTCATACTCTCCTCGTATCCCGCTAAGGCGGGACTATGAAGCTTGCTGCGGATCTTGCCGATGGTCATTGGATGTGGCGGTTGATCGTGGCGCGCATCTGCTTTCCAAGCCTTTCCAGGAGGATGCGATCCTTCTCGTGACTGCTGAAGTCAAAGATGCGATGTTCCCTTGTGGGAGTTACAAGCCACAGGTTCACGTAGAGGTGGGGCTGCCCTCGGCGCGATACCAGCCGGTCAGTTCGCATCTGGATCTTCATGTCCTTTTCGACCGGCAAGGACCTTCGCACAAGGCTGTTGCGGAAGGTGATCCGGTCCTTGGTGACCACCAGTTGGTCGGTCGCCTGCTTGAGCAAACCAAGCAGAGCAAAGCCACCAAGGCCGATGCCGAGGATCCCGCAGAAGATGCGCACGACCAGGTCCTCGTTATAGATCATCTGATGGACTGGGAAGAGTGCAAGGGCAAGAATGAGGTACATGCCCCAATTGTCCTGCCTGCCGATGTGGAAATAGCTGACCGCCTCGAAGCGATCTTCGCGCTCTATCACATAGAAGCCGAATTGGCGCGAAAGGTCGAGCTCTTCAGCGCGGGTCAGTTCCATTCCTTCTAGGTCTGCAACACCCCCATATTGAACTCCCGCGTCGCCGGACTCTGGCTCGCCGCCTCTATCCCCATCGATATCCACGTCCTTGTCTCCAACGGATCAATGATCGCATCCAGCCACAGCCGTGCTGCCGCGTAATAAGGGCTCATGCTCTCCTCGTACTTCGCGCGGATCTTGCCGAGGATCTCGGCCTCGCGCTCCTTGGTGATCTCTTCGCCGCGGCCTTTGAGGGCGGCCACCTCGATCTGCAGCAGCACCTTGGCGGCCTGGTCGCCGCCCATCACGGCCACCTGGGCGCTGGGCCAGCCCACGATGAGGCGCGGGTCGTAGGCCTTGCCGCACATGGCGTAGTTGCCGGCGCCGTAGCTGTTGCCCACGATCACGGTGAACTTGGGCACCAAGCTGTTGCTCACGGCGTTCACCAGCTTCGCGCCGTCCTTGATGATGCCGCCGTGCTCGCTGCGGCTGCCCACCATGAAGCCGGTGACGTCCTGCAGGAAGACCAGCGGGATGTTCTTTTGGTTGCAGTTGGCGATGAAGCGCGTGGCCTTGTCCGCACTGTCGCTGTAGATCACGCCGCCGAACTGCATCTCGCCCTTTTTGCTCTTCACCACCTTGCGCTGGTTGGCCACGATGCCTACGGCCCAGCCGTCGATGCGGGCGTAGGCGGTGATGATGCTCTGGCCGAAGCCTTCCTTGTACTCGGTGTACTCGCTGTCGTCCACCAGGCGCGCGATCACCTCGCGCATGTCGTAGGGCTTGGCGCGGTCGGCGGGGATGATCCCGTAGATCTCCTTGGGATCGGCCTTGGGCGCGGCGGGCTTTTCGCGACTGAACCCCGCGTCCTTCGGCTTGCCGAGCTTGTCCATGATGGCGCGGATCTTCTTCAGGCAGTCCGCATCGTCCTTGCACTTGTAGTCGGTCACGCCGCTGATCTCGCTGTGGGTGGTGGCCCCGCCGAGGGTCTCGTTGTCGATGTCCTCGCCGATGGCGGCTTTCACCAGGTAGCTGCCCGCGAGGAAGATGCTGCCGGTCTTCTCCACGATCAGGGCCTCGTCGCTCATGATGGGCAGGTAGGCGCCGCCGGCCACGCAGCTGCCCATCACGGCGGCGATCTGCGTGATGCCCATGGAGCTCATCACCGCGTTGTTGCGGAAGATCCGGCCGAAGTGCTCCTTGTCGGGGAAGATCTCGTCCTGCATGGGTAGGTACACGCCGGCGCTGTCCACCAGGTAGATGATGGGCAGGCGGTTCTCGATGGCGATCTCCTGCGCGCGCAGGTTCTTCTTGCCCGTCATGGGGAACCAGGCGCCGGCCTTCACGGTGGCGTCGTTGGCCACCACGATGCACTGGCGCTTGCTCACGTAGCCGATCACCACCACCACGCCCGCGCTGGGGGCGCCACCGTGTTCGGTGTACATGCCATCGGCCGCAAAGGCGCCGATCTCGATGCGGGGCGCGCCCTTGTCCAGCAGCGCGTCGATGCGCTCGCGGGCGGTCATCTTGCCGTCGGCCTTCAGCTTCTCGATGCGTTTCTCGCCGCCGCCGAGGTGGACCTTCTTCAGGCGCGCGTGGAGTGCGGAGACGAGGAGCTTGTTGTGGTCCTCATTGCGGGACACTTCGATATCGATCTTCTCAGCCATGCGTCACATCGCTGCACATGGGTTTGTCCAAGTGCTGAATGCAGCGAAAGTAGGCCGTAAGCGGCACGGGCCTCCGCGCGCGGGGTTCCTGCATAGGGGGGAGCCCGACCTTATTGCACCACGACCCGCGCAGCAGCCGAGCCGCTCGGGTCAATGGCGCGCAGGAGGTAGGTGCCTGCCTGCAACCCCGATACATCGATGGCATCGGATCCGCTTAGCTGCGCAGCCGTCAGGTCCATCACCTTGGCCCCCAAGGCATCGTGGATCGCCCCGGTGCTGCCGGGTCGTTGCTCGGTCCGCAGCCGGATGATGCCGCTTGCAGGGTTGGGGAAGACGGATAGCGCGCCGGGGGCCTCCGGCTCCCTGATCTCCGTCGTTCCCGCGCAGATGCCGCTGACCGCCACAGGCACATAGCTGGCGACCAAGCCACCATAGCCCAGCTGGCCCCAATCGCTGCTACCCCAGGCCCAGGTGGTGCCGTCTGCCTTCAAGGCCAGCGCATGGCTCATGCCGCAGGTCACCGCCACCACATCCGAGATGTCGCCGACCTGCACAGGGACGTTGCTGTCGGAGTTGGCGCCGTTGCCCAGTTGGCCGGCCAGGTTGTAGCCCCATGACCATACAGTGCCGTCGTCGCGCACAGCGCACATATGCCCCTGGCCCCCTTGCCGGGCGATGGATACGATGTTTGTGAGGCCCGGCACTTGTGCGGGAGTGTCGCCGGTGATATTGCCTCCGTTGCCCAGCTGGCCCCACTGGTTGTAGCCCCAGGTCCATATGGTGCCATCGGCACGCAAGGCCGCATTGAAGCTGTACCGCCCGGCCGAAATGGCCACCACCTGGTCGAGCCCAACGGCCTGCAGGGCGGTGTCGGCAACGATGGGTGCGCCCAGACCGGCACCGAGCTGGTGGTTATCGTTCAGGCCCCAGCCCCACACGGTGCCGTTGGCAAGTAGCACGAGCAGGTGGCCATTGCCGGCAGCCATGGCGGTAACGCCCGTGAGGTTCGCTTGGGCGGGAACCGAGGAGTTGCCGGGAATGCCGGTGCCCAGCTGTCCGTAGTTGTTCTCGCCCCAGGTCCACAGGGTTCCATCGGCCTTGAGGGCGGCGGAGAACATGTCGCCTGCCGCGATCGCTATGACGCCATCCAAGCCGGGTACCTGGACTGGGATGCTGCTGCTGTTGGTGGTGCCGTCGCCAAGGCCGCCCGCGTCGTTGCGGCCCCAGCACCACACGGTGGAATTGGCCGCGAGCGCCACGGTATGTCCGAAACCGCCCTGCATGTCCACCACTTCGAGCAAGCCATGCACCGGCGCCGCAGTGTAATGCCCGGTGCTGGTGCTGTCGCCCAGTTGGCCATAGATGTTGCTGCCCCAGGAGTGCAGCACCGCATTGCCACAGGTGGCCATGGACCAATAGGCTCCGGCTCCGATCTGTTGGGCGCGCACAGCAAGGGTGGCGGTCAGGAGGGCGGTGAGCAGCAGAGGAATGCGCATGGCGATCGTGTCCGGATTGTTGAGCGCCGAAAACTGCGAACTCCAATGCCTGGTCGGATATCCACTTTCGTGGGTATGGAACCATCTGCGTGTCCCGGCTACGGCGAGCAACGGGTGAACCCCGCGTAACAGAGCATGCGGTCCATGCCCTTGTGCTGAAGGAGCGTCCAACCGGAGGACACGCTACGTGGCGGTCCGGAAACAGCGGCGTCAATCGATTTCCCGGCCCTCTTGGCCGTCTGCGGAACCCCGCCGCCCTCGGATGGGGCGCTACTTCTGCTGTGACCCGGTCAGCTTGTACCGGATCGGCAGGTTGTACTTCACCCGCACCGCCTCGCCGCGCTGCTTTCCGGGCTTCCAGTTGGGCATGCCCCGCACCACGCGCACGGCCTCCTCATCGCATCCGCCACCGATGCCGCGGAGCGTCTTCACCTCGTTGACGCTGCCATCGCGCTCCACCACGAAGTTCACGATGACGGTTCCTTGGATGCCTTTCTCCATGGCCTCCTTCGGGTACTTCAGCGTATTGCCGATGTACGCGAACATGGCGTCCTGCCCGCCAGGGTATTCGGGCATAACCTCTACCAAGGTGAACGGTTCATTGGGGTCGTGCGCCTCCTCCCTCTGCGGCACCGCCACATCGATGACATTGTCATTCTGCGCGAGGCAGGCGGTGGTGGCCATCAGGCTGAGGAAGGAGAGGGCGTGGCGGAGTTTCATGGGCTCTAGGGTTCGTGCATGTTCAATGGGTGGCCGCGAACCGCAGCGTGATGCGCCGCACGTTCGTTGAAGCGGACGCCACGTACACGCCGTCCGGCAGGTCATCCAGTTTCCAGAGGCCCGCTCCGGCGGGCGTGCGCACGGAACGCACCTCACGGCCTTGCGCATCATGGATCACCAGGTCCATCGCTTCGCGGGCACCCGTGATCACGAGTGCATGCTGCTGGGCATCGTACCGGATGGCCGCCATCGGGGCGTTCGCATCATCGATGCCCACGACGCCTTCGATCACCACGGCATCTGAACTCTGGCCGCAGGGGCCGTTGTCGCAGCTCCATTGCAGCACGTTGGTTCCTATGGCAGGCGCGGAGAACGTCGCCTGCGGGTCAGAGGGGTCGCTGAAGATGCCGCTGCCGGATACTAGCGTCCAAAGGCAGGTGGCCGGCGCAACCGGGGTGGAGCCATTCAGTTGGACAGCGCCGGGCCAAGGCGGAACGGTCTGGTCGGGTCCGGCGTCCGCCGAGGGCATGGCGCTGCTGTAGCACCAGATGGAAACCAGGTCCGTTTCCGTGCCCGTTGGCGAGAGCACGGTCCAGCGGAGGATGTTCTCGCCCAAGGACAGCCCCGTGACCGGGGTGGCAGGTGAGCCGATGTCGCTGAACTGCGCGCTGCCCTGCAGCACGGACCATTGGCCGGTTTCAAGCGCAGCCAAGGGCTGTGCGTTCATGGAGGTGGCTGTGCCGCAGATGAACTGGTCCGGGCCGGCGATGTTGGCGCGCGGCTGCGCGCATGATTGGATCGCGGAGATCGTGAATGCAGCGGCGAGGCAGGAGCGGACCATGGTGCGAAGGTATCCCCGCACGCTGGCAGCCGCAGCGCCCAGCCTCCCAGCCTGTTCGTGCCCTTCCGGGTTCGAATGCAGCCTTGGGCGATATCGGATTCGCGATTGGGATGGGTGCCAACTGCAGTCGCCCGCTTCCTGCATGGCGCATCATGGCTGCCTGCATGGCCAGGTCAGGGCACCGACCTCGAAGTGCTCGCCTGCAATACGGTTGCTCCGCGCCGCCGGCGTGCAGGTGAAGCAGAGACGCATCATCGGGTGGCACCATGGACCTGAGCGCCTAGCCGCAGGGCCTCTGTTCACCGCGGGCGGAGGCGGCAGGCTGTGCTTGGCCGCAGCGCGTGATCAGGGATTGATCGCTACTGCAGCAGGATCTTGTGGTCAGCGGCTGCTGCCAATCACGCCTTCTTCACATTCACCGCATTCATGCCCTTGGGGCCGCGCTCCACTTCGAAGCGCACCTTGTCCCCATCTGCGATGGCGTCCTCCACCCGGCTCACATGCACGAAGAAGCGCTCCTGCGTGCCGTCCTCACGGATGAATCCGAAGCCCTTGCTGGAGTCGAAGAAATCGACCCGGCCGCTGCGGATGGCGGGCTGCTCATCCTCCTGCGCGCGGCGCGGAACGCCGATCTCGATCTCGGAGATGTCGATCTCCTTGCGCTTGGCGGGGTCGGGCGGTGTATCCGTGATGCGACCGAATTCATCCACATAGGCCATCATGTTCTCCAGGCCGCCGCCGGGGGAATTGGCCTTGCGTTCCTGTTTGCGGCGTTCCTTCTCCTCCTTCTTCTGCTGCCGTTTCTTCTCTTTCTCGCGCTTCTCGAATGTGGCCATGTATCGCACCGAACGTTTCTCCCGCTCAGGTGGTCCTTGGTCGCATGGGCCGCTATGCGCGGATCAGGTGTCCGATCAAGTGTTGCTGAACAGCGCTCGTGCGGCGAAGGTACGGCGGAAGCGCCGGGGATGAGCGGCGAGGCCGGATCAGCCCTGGACCGCCCGCCGCTCAAGGCCTGCGGATGGTTCGGGCGGCCTCCGGCCCGGTGTTCATCACCAGGTCGATGACGCTCAAGCGGGGCTGGAAGCCATGGCGGTCGGCAAATACCTGCGGGTAGGGTGGCGCTCCCTTCAGTTCAGGCGGGAGGGGCCGCTTCGGGTGCAGGGCGGCGCGGAAGTCGAACGGCGAGCGGCTGTAGGACAAGTGGGAAAGCGCCGCATCGGGACCTGCATCGCCCGCCTCAGGTGGGGCGGAGCGGCTGGCGCCCACGTACTCCTTGCTCACCTCCACCTCGGTCTTCAGCCCCAGCCATTTCATGCCCAGCCGCATCGTCGCCAGGTCAAGCTCGATGAGGAGCCGGTGCCGGGCCATCAGCACGGCCTCGATGTCATCGATGTAATGGATGAACCATGGCGTCTTCCCGTAGGCACTGCGGATCGCATGCAGATGCTGCTCGGGCCAGGTCTCCGCATAGCTCAGCTCCACCGACCGCATGGGCATCTTTTTGCCGTGGTCGCGGGCAATGCGCACATTGAGGTCCTGCACCCCGTTTGGCCCCACGATGCGGGTGCGGGTGCGGTAACTCTGCCGCTCGTAGTGCTCCCCAATGTCGATGATCGCCCTTGGATGGCCGGCCAGCAGGTGGTAGTGCTCCACGCAGCCGAAGTAGAAGGCGGAGAGGACAGGGTCCATGGTGCCAAAGGTCGCGCCCTAACTTCGATGCATCATCCTTCCCTCATGCATCCACTGCGATCGCTTGCCGCTTGTGCCTTGCTTGTGTCATGCGGATCCGATCCCGCCCCGGCCACGGAGAATGCGGCAGCGCTCGCCGACACCACTGCATCGGCCCGGATGGTAGCTGATTGGCCCGGCTACTACGAAGGGACCTTTCCGCTTGGCGAGGACCGGAGGATGACCGTGCAACTGTGGGTGCGGAGCGACAGCACCTTCGTGATCCGGCAGCGGCGCGGTGAGGCGGACACCTTGCCGGAAGGGGCGATCGGGAGATGGCAGGCGGTCGATCTGCCGGGCGGACCTGCCACCGGCCTGCTCCGGTTCCAGCACGGTGGAAACCCGCCTGACCACTACCAGCGTACGGAGACGGGGCTTGCTTTCATGGATGTGATCAACGGGGTGGGTGCGTCGGCGGGCATGGCCCTGGAGAAGCTGGCGGATGAGATCGGCGATGAGATTCCGCGCATGCGGCTCCGTGGCGAATTCACCTACATGGCCGATGCCATGAGCTTCAGGCCCTGCGGATCCCCCTTCAGCTGGCCCTGCGCCGGTGGCGAGGAATGGACGGATGAGGGCGAGGTGCTGGGCAGCCTGAATACCGCCGAGCTTGAACGGCGCTACCTGCGAAGCGTGAAGCAAGGCGGCGATCCCTGGTTGATCGAGGTGGAGTGCAGCCTGGCCATGGGGCCGGCCATGGAGGGCGATGGGGCGGATGAGTACATCTTCATCCACCGTGTGCTTGGGTCTGCGGAGGCGTGTCCCTGAACGCCACGCGGGCCGCAGCTTCCGCCACGGCCCGCGCTGCTCTTTGTGCAAGCCGCCTATCGCGTACCCACCTTGGTGACGTTCTTCTTCTCGTAGACGTAGACGAAGTTGCCGTCCGTGCTCATGCTGGTGATGGCTCCCGTGCGAGCATTGAACTGCTTGTAGGTGCAATCGTCCAGGTCGAAGCAGGCGATGTCGGCCTTGTCAGTCTTCAGGATCATGCGGTCGCCCTCGAAGTCCTCCAGGTCGCTCTTCTTGTACTTGCCCATGGCCACGGGTGCGCCGGTCTTGGCGTTGAAGGTGCTTACGCCCTTGTCCCCGATCACCACGATCATGTCCTTGTACACCATGATCTGGTCGGCGAGGCCAAGGCCGCCTTTGGATACGGGCACGGCGTATTTCTCGGCCCCGGTGGCGATATCCATGCTGTAGAGTTCCTTGCCGCTGCACACGATGAACTGATCGCCCACCACCACGGCGTTTGTGATGCCCTTCCTGAAGCGCTCGCTCTCCCATGCCAGGCTGCCATCCGCCGTGCTGAAGGCCTGGATGCCGTTGGGCTTCACGTTGGGATGCCAGATGCGCCACTCCTCGGTGATGCGCCAGCCGCCCTGGCCGTCAGGCTCACGCTTGTAGATGTAGGCCTGGGCCTCCACATTGCCGCCGATCTGCAGCAGCACACGGTCGCCCACCACGTACATGGCCGGGATGGCGCGGGCCTCCTTGATTTCCGGGCTGGTCCACAGCAGCTTGCCGCTGTTCTTGTCGTACTTCTTCACGTACTGGCTCTTCTTGTTGCTCATGTCCAGCACGTAGAGGTCGTCGCCCACGACCACCGGATCGGCCACGGCATGGTACACGCCGAACTTCTTGGCGCCGGCAGGTGCTCCCACGAGCTTGTCCGGGGTGTAATCGAAGGCCGCGGTGTAGATGTTGGCACCGGTGTTCAGGTCGTACACCTGCATGCCGTTCATGCGCAGGAAGACCTTGTCGCCCACCACGTCCAGGTCATAGAGGAACTCCTTGGATATCACTTTGCGTTCGGCGCGGCCCACGTAGGTGTTCTCCCACAGGATGTTGCCGTTGGTGAGGTCGATCCGGACGATCTGGTTCTTGTAACCGCTGAAGAGGGCCCCCAGGTTGCCGGGCACGAAGTTCACCATCACCAGCTTGTTGTCGCCGGTGACCACGTACTGGCCCACCACGCCCTTGAACTTGTCGGTGCTCCAGCGCTCCTCGCCGGTGCGGGCCATCATCCACACCAGGCGCTCCTTCAGCGAGATCGCGAAGCCATCCAGCTCGGGGATGTACACCACGTTCTCATCGGTCACGTTCTGGTACTTGTCCGTGGCCCATAGCAGGCGGCCATCGCTCATGTCCAGGCAGGCGATCTGGTCCTTGCCCATCTTGCGGTCGAAGAGGAAGAGCACGTTGCTCTCCCAGAAGGGGACCAGTTCGTCCACCTTGTTCAGGCGCGGTGCCAGGTCTTTGAACCTGCCGGTCCACCGCGTGGCGCCGGTCTTGTTGTCGAAAACGGTGATCTCCTTCTCGCTGGCGGCGTAGCTGTAGCCACGCTCCTCGGTGCCGGTGCCGGTATGTTCGATGCGGTGCTCCAGTTTGGTCTCCCACATCGTGGGCATGTCCTCCTGGGCAAGCAGCCCCGTGGCACACAGCAGTGATCCGGTGATGAGCAGATGTTTCATGGTCGGTGGGTTGTTGTCGCTTCTTATCGGTGGATGGTGTTGAGGTCGAACGTGTGTTCAATGCGGTACTGACGGCCCTTGGGCATCTTGAAAGGCAGCTCCAGCTGATGGACCAGGTCCTTGAAGCGGTTCTGCGAACGCTGGTCGTGCATCTCGGCGCTCACCACGAACACGCTGCTGATATCGCCCTTCTCGCGGAAGCTCACCTGGATCACATAGCGGCCGATGAGCTGTTCCTTCACCACCGCCTCATGCAGGGGTTGTCCAGGCTGCAGGGCGGCATCCAGCGCCAGAGTGGCGCGGGCCAGGATGGTCTCCTTGTCCTCCAGCAGCTCCTTCTTCTGGGCCGCGGCGGTGAGACCGATGCTCACCAGGAACAGGATGGTGAGAAGGTGTTTCATGGGGCGTAGGTCCATTCGATGAGGCGGTTGCCGAACGTCATGAGCATGCGCCGGCCATCGGGCAGGAACACGAAGGAGACCCGGCCATCGCTGGGGAACTCGGCCTTGCTGGCCATCTTCTCGAACAGGCGGTAGCTCAGTACGAAGCGGTCCACCATGCGGCCGGTGGCGCGCTCGTAGAGGTGCACCTCCATGAACTTGTTGCCCTGGCTGCCGATGGCGAAGAGTTTCCCGTCAGGACTGATGCGGAAATCAGGTTCGTACTGCGCCAGGGAAGGGAACGCGGTGCGGCGCATGGCACCGGTCCGGGCATCGGCCACGCTCACGTAGCACTGGTTCGGGTTGGGATTGCCGCCCTTCCGCGTGTGCGGTTTGGCGTGGATCCACAGGTCCTGCCCATCGGGGCTGTACTCCAACCGGAAGATCTTGTCGAAGAGCTCGTTCAGCGTGTAGAGCGGCTTCAGGGTGGCCAGGTCGTACACCGTCACCAACTGGCCCACTTTCAGCGCGTTTTTCAGTGCGTCCTTGTCGTTGCGCAGCCCGGTCAGCGCTTCCAGTTCCGCTTTCGTGGGCTTGTGGGCCACGGCAACACGCTGGCCATCGGTGCTCACCGCAACGGCATTGCCCATGCGTTCCAGTCCTGTCGACCGGCGCTTGCCGGAACCGAGGTCCACCAGGTGAAGACCATCCTTGCCCAGGGTCACCACGGTGGTCTCGTCGGGTGTCAAGGCGGCCGCATACAGCTCGTCCATGGAGAAGACCGCCTTGCCTGTGGTCACGTCGACCACCTCGTACTTGATGGGCCGGTCCTTGTTGGGGGCATAGTCCAGGTAGAAAAGCTGCTGCAGCAGGATGTATCTGCCTGTGCTGCTGAAGCGTGCGCGGGACCCGGCGTACCAGTTTCCCACGTCGATGGTGCGCACCTGGGCCTCGTCGCTGGCGGGGAAGAGTCGGTAGGGGAAGCCTTGCGTGGCGGAGAGGCCCACGGTGCTGCCATCCGGCGAAACATCGATCCAGCTGGTGAGGTAGCCGGCGATGCTCTCGGTGCCGCCCACTTTCAGGATGCGGTACTCCTGTCCATCGTCCTGAGCGGTGGAAGCGAGGGTCAGCAGCCCTGCGAGGGCTGTGGCGATAACTGCCGGGGAGGAGTGGCGGCCAAGCCTGATTGAACCAGCGTTTATGGTCACGATGACGGAGGGCTGGGGAGCATCCCCTTGATTAGGAGGCCCTTCCTACGTGACCTGCGGCGATGAGTTGCGTGGAGATGCGTGCCGCGGAGCATGGTCGGCAGGCAGCATTGCTACTTGCCGATGCAGAACCGGCTGAAGATGCTGCCGAGCAGATCATCCGGCGTGATGCGCCCGGTGATCTCGCCAAGGTGGTGCTGCGCCCGTCGGAGGTCCACTGCCAGCAACTCGCCGCTGAGTCCGCGCTCGATGGCGTTGCGGGCATCATGCAGCGCTGCGCGTGCCTTGGTGAGCGCATCCACATGGCGGGCGTTGGTCACCGCCGCATCGCCGGTGCCGCCCTGCAGGGCATTGACCTGCACCAGGAAGCGCTCCCGGAGGGCTTCGAGGCCTTGCCCGGCCTTCGCGCTGATGGCGAGGGTCGATCCAGGGGGGGTGAGGGCCAGGTCGGCCTTGTTGAGCACCGGGATGATCACAGGCCCTTCACCGATGCGCTCGCGCAGCATGGCGGCCTCGAAGGCGAAGGCCTGTTCGTTCATCACCGTTGCATCGCCCAGGAGCACCACGATGGCGGCCTCGCGGGCCTTCCTGTAACTGCGCTCGATGCCCATCCGCTCGATGGCATCGTCGGTTCGGCGGATTCCGGCGGTATCGATGAAGCGGAAGAGCACCCCGCCGATGGTGATGGCCTCCTCCACGGTATCGCGCGTGGTGCCCGGGATGTCGCTCACGATGGCGCGGTCCTCCTCCAGCAGCGCATTCAGCAGCGTGCTCTTGCCGCTGTTGGGGGCGCCCACGATGGCCACTGGAACGCCCTGCTTTACGGCATTGCCGTAGCGGAAGCTGTCGATGAGCCCGGTGCAGACCGCGGCCACCCCATCGATGAGCTCCACGAGCTGCGGCCGCTTCGCGAATTCCACATCCTCCTCGCCGAAATCCAGCTCGAGCTCCACCAGCGCGGCGAAATCGATGAGCTGCTGGCGGAGCCCTTCGATCCGCTGACCGAATCCGCCACGGAGCTGCTGGAGCGCCAGCCGGTGCTGCGCGGCGCTCTGGCTGGCGATGAGGTCGGCTACGGCCTCGGCCTGGCTGAGGTCGAGCTTGCGGTTGAGGAAGGCACGCTGCGTGAACTCGCCGGGGAGCGCCAGCCGCGCGCCAGCCGCGAGCAGCGCCTCCATCACGCGCTGCTGGATGTAGGGCGAGCCGTGCACAGCCAGCTCCACCACGTCCTCGCCGGTGTAGGAGCGGGGGGCCTTGAACACCGTTGCCAGGCCCTCGTCGATCCGGCCCTCGGAATCGCTGAGCGCTGCGAGATAGGCGTGTCGGTCCGTGGGCTCCTCCGGCAGGCCGGGCACCAGCGAGCGAGCCACGCGGATGGCATCGGGCCCTGACAGCCGGGCCAGTGCGATGGCACCGGTGCCCGGGGCGGTGGACAGGGCGGCGATGGTGTCGCGGAGCAGCATCAGCGGTGGCAAATGTCCGGAACTTAGCCCCCATGTGGACCATCGATAAGCACCGGTACGACAAGCTGCCCTATCCAACGGTGATCGTGGTCGGCGGCGGGTTCGCCGGCCTGGAGGTGGTGCAGGGGCTGGCCGGCCAGCCCTATAAGGTGCTCCTCCTCGACAAGCAGAACCACCACTGCTTCCAGCCGCTGCTCTACCAGGTGGCTACGGCGAGCCTGGGTGCCGACAGCATTGGCCATCCCTTCCGCCGCACGGTGGGCCCCATGCCGAACGTGGCCTTCCGCATGGCGGAAGTCCTGCGCGTGGTGCCCCAGGAGAAGCGCATCGAGACCTCGGTGGGCGACTTCCGGTACGACCTGCTCATCCTGGCGTTGGGGAGCACCACCAATTTCTTCGGCAACCGGGCCATGGCCGAGCATGCCATGCAGCTGAAGAGTATCAGCCAGGCCCTCGATATCCGTAGCGATTTCCTCCAGGAGTTCGAGCGGGCCATGGTGCTGCTGGAGGAGGAGGAGCGCCGCCGCTGCCTGAACTTCGTCATCGTGGGCGCAGGTCCCACAGGGGTGGAGCTGGCCGGGGCCCTGGCGGAGATCCGCCGGACCGTGCTCCGGCACGAGTACCGCGAGCTCGACAGCAGCCTCATGCGGATCGTGCTCATCGACAGCAACGACCGGGTGCTGAAAAGCTTCAGCCCGGCATCGAGCGCCCGCGCGCTGCGCTACCTGGAAGAACTCGGCGTGGAGGTGCGTCTCGGCCAGCGCGTGATGGGCGGTGATGACGAGCGCATCCAGCTCGACGACGGTACCGCGCTGGAGACGAACACGGTGATCTGGGCGGCCGGGGTGAAGGGAATGCTCATTCCGGGCCTCGAGACGGCCGTGCATGAGCGCGCCAATCGCTATCAGGTGGACCGGATGAACGCCGTGCAGGGCGCCGAGGGCGTGTATGCCCTCGGCGACATCGCGTTGATGGCCGAGGAAGCTTGGCCGCACGGTCACCCGCAGGTGGCGCAGGCCGCCATCCAGCAGGCACGGCACCTTGTCCGGAACCTGATCCGCCGGTCGCGCGGGGAGGGGGCAATCCCCTTCTGCTACCGGGACAAGGGCAGCATGGCGGTGATCGGCAGGCGCCGTGCGGTGGTGGACCTAGGCCGGAGGAGCTTCGGCGGCACGCTTGCCTGGCTGCTGTGGATGTTCGTGCATGTGGTGCAGCTGGTGGGCTTCCGCAACCGGGTGATGGTGCTGGTCAATTGGGCCTGGAAGTACCTGAGCTGGAAGAACACCATACGGCTCATCGTGCGCCCCTATGTGCGCCGGGGAACCGTCATCGTGCGGCCCTTCACGCCGGTGGAGTAGCCCGCAGGCCTGCCACCCGCGGCCTACTTTCGCACCCTTTTCCGCATGGACCGACGGCTCGTCATCCTCTTCATCACCATCTTCATCGACCTGGTGGGCTTCGGGATCTTCGTTCCGGTGGTGCCGATCTACGCCCGCGAGCTCAACGCCAGCGAGTCGCTGGTGGGGGATACGGGCGCCCTCTTCAGCCTGATGATGTTCATCTTCACCCCGTTCTGGGGCACCTTGAGCGACCGGTTCGGGCGGCGGCCGGTCATCCTCATCGCCGTGGGGCTCTCTGCCCTCAGCTATGTGCTCTTCGCGCACGCCACCACCATCACGCTCCTCATCGTCAGCCGCATGCTCACGGGCATCGGGTCGGGCAACATCACCGCCGCGCAGGCCTACATCACGGACATCACCCCGCCCGATCAGCGCGCGAAGGCCCTCGGCCTCATCGGTGCGGCATTCGGCCTGGGCTTCATCTTCGGCCCGCCCTTGGGGAGCCTGGTCTTCGACCGGCTGGGCGTGGAATGGGTGGGCTACGTGGCGGCGATCATGTGCCTCGTCAACCTGGTGGCCGTGTGGGCCTTCCTGCCCGAATCGCTGCAGGAGAAGGTCACCCACCGCAAGATCCGGATCAAACCGGTGACCAGTGCCATCAAGGCCTTGCGCGAACCCCGCTTCCGCGACCTGTTCATCATCAGCTTCATCTACATCACCGCCTTCAGCATGATGCAGATGACCATCGCCATGCTCTGGTACGATGACTACGGCTTGGACAAGAGGCAGATCGGGTACATGTTCGCCATCGTGGGCCTGGGTTCGGCGATCGTGCAGGGCACCATGGTGGGCTGGCTCCAGCGCACCTTCGGGGAGCGGAACCTGATGATCTACGGTGCGCTCATGGTGGCGGTGGGGCTGGGCATGATCGCCTTCATCCCGGACAGCCTCTTCCTGCCGCTGAGCATCATCTCCATCGCGCTGCTCTCCCTCGGCAACGGGAGCCTGAGCCCCACCTTGCTATCGCAGCTCAGCCGCAATGCCGAGCAGCATGAGCAGGGGGAGGTGCTGGGCATGAACCAGAGCTTCGGTTCGCTGGCGCGGATCGCAGGCCCTGCGCTCGGCGGCCGGCTCTACGAGATGGGGCACAGCCTGCCCTATGTCGCATCGGGGCTGGTGATGCTCGGCGGCCTGTACTACGTGCACGGCTACCTGCGGGCCGTGGCCGGGCGCAAGACAGCGTGAAATCCCAGCGGTTACCTTCGCCGCCCATTCCTCATTAGTCATCGATACCCATGAGCGTACTCGTCAACAAGAACAGCAAGGTCATCGTCCAGGGCTTCACCGGCAGTGAAGGCACCTTCCATGCCTCCCAGATGATCGAGTACGGCACCAACGTGGTGGGCGGCGTCACGCCCGGCAAAGGCGGCCAGACGCACCTTGAGCGCCCGGTGTTCGAGACCGTGAGCGAGGCCGTCGCCAATACGGGGGCTGATGTCAGCATCATCTTCGTGCCGCCGGCCTTCGCCGCCGATGCCATCATGGAGGCCGCCGAGGCCGGCATCAAGGTCATCGTCTGCATCACCGAGGGCATCCCCGTGAAGGACATGGTACAGGCCCGCGAGTACCTGCGCGGCAAGGATTGCACCCTCATCGGCCCCAACTGCCCCGGCGTGATCACGGCCGAGGAATGCAAGGTGGGCATCATGCCCGGATTCGTGTTCAAGAAGGGCCCGGTGGGGATCGTGAGCAAGAGCGGCACGCTCACCTACGAGGCGGCCGACCAGGTGGTGAAGGCGGGCATGGGCATCACCACGGCAATCGGCATCGGTGGCGACCCGATCATCGGCACCACTACCCTCGAGGCCGTGCAGCTCTTCGCCAATGACCCGGAGACGAAGGCCATCGTGATGATCGGCGAGATCGGCGGCGACCTGGAGATCAGGGCGGCCAAGTGGATCAAGGAGCACTGCAAGAAGCCCGTGGTGGGCTTCATCGCCGGCGAGACGGCGCCGAAGGGCCGTACCATGGGCCACGCCGGCGCCATCGTGAGCGGCGCCGACGAGAGTGCAGCGGCCAAGAAGGCCGTGATGCGCGAGTGCGGCATCCACGTGGTGGACAGCCCCGCCACCATCGGCGCCAAGGTGAAGGAGGTGCTGGGCTGAGCATCGGTCCGCCGAGGCGCGGATGCTTCACAAGGCCGATTGACGGGGTGCTGGCGTGGATTCAGCCCTTGCGGTCGCGGGGCTCACGCGGGAGCGTGCCGAACACCCAGTCCCAGAGCGGCGAACTCACGCCGAATGCCCGGTCGTCGCCCGCGTAGTGATGCAGGTGGTGATGCTTCCAGAGGGCACGGAGGAAATTCCTCGGCGGCCTGTAGGCGTGGATGGAATAATGGATCAGCAGGTAGGTGGCATAGCCCATGAGGAAACCGGCGCCGAAGGACAGCCCTTGGGGTCCCAGCAACCAATGGAGGAGGCCCATGAGCAGCACGGCGATGAGCACCGAAAGGATGGGGGGCATGGCCAGTCGCCGCTTATCGCGCGGGTGCTCATGATGCACACCGTGGATGATGAACTGGAAGCGCGCACGGCCCGGGCCATCCGCTGGGATGTGGTAGAGGAACCGGTGGATGAGGTACTCCACCAGCGTGAAGGTCAGCACCCCGAGCAGCACCATGCCTGAAAGGGCCCATGACCCAATCGGGAGGTGAAGGGCGGAATGCAGGATGCCGGCAATGCCGGAACCATAGAAGAGCACCAAGGGCACCGCGATGTGGGTCCGGGTGAGGGCCTCCAAGGCCTGGTGGCCGAAGATCCGCGCGCCTTCGTTCCTCGACATGGTCGGTGGATGAGCGTGCTGCCCTGCCAAGTTAGCATCAAACGGGGCCTTTCCTGCTTTCGGCGTACCGGTCATGGAGATTGTTTTCCTGTATTGGGACAACCTTTCGCACCGATACCCCTATCCGGGGCATGGGCTGCATCGCTCGCGATGCCGGTTGTGCTGACCATCGCTACATTCGCGCCCTCATCGGGCACTTAGCTCAGCTGGTTCAGAGCACTACCTTGACAGGGTAGGGGTCACTGGTTCGAATCCAGTAGTGCCCACCGAGGAGTGTCCCGCCCTGGCGGGAGGACAAGGGTTCTATTGGGTCCTCTCTGTCAATGGTGGCAATGGTTGCAGCCGTGTCGCAGGCCGCAGTGGGAGAACCTCCAACGCCTGTCAAGGAAGTCGTAGCTGGGGGCTTGTGAGGGTCGCAACCAGCGCCAAAAGGAATTGCTGTCGCCCACGCCCCTTCACTTCACCGGTTGCGGGGGGCGTGGCGCACCCGACCAGTGAAGCGGACGGCATCAAAACCACCCTGGGGTCAATGTGCATGGGGCGGAGCCTGCGACCTGACACGGGCGATGCGGAAGGCCCATGGGGGTGGGTTGCCGCATGGTTCCACCATTGCTGGGGGGGGGCAGACCGGAACGCCTGCCCTGGGCATGCGGAGAACTGCTCGCCCGTATCCGCTCATGGAGGCGCACCACCACAAGCCGGAGCTTCTCATACGCCCCGTGAAGCCGCACTTCCGCAGCATCGCCATTGACGGTGGCGGTGATCATGGTCAGTTCAGCATCCGTTCCTGAATCCGCATCTTTGCGGCACATACCACTCCCTTCAGCAATGAATATGATGCGAGCCTTGGCACACCTTATGGTGGCCGTGATGCCTGTGGCGGCATTCGCCCAGGAGGACATCGACCCCAAAGCGCGTGATGCCGCCGCAGCAGCAGCAGCAGCAAGGCACGCATCGGATTCGCTCGATGGCAAATGGCAGAGGTCCGGGGTCTTCAACATCAACATGACCCAGGTGAACCTGACGAACTGGGCTGCCGGCGGCTTCAGCTCCGTGAGCGGCATCGCCCTGTTCAACGGGACCGCCAACTGGAAGAAGGGCCGCCGCGCTTGGGATAACAGCCTGGTGCTCGCGTTCGGCGGGCAGCACATCCACAATGGCACCGACCCGCAGAAGACCGATGACCGCATCGAGCTGAACAGCAAGTACGGGTATGAGCTCAACAAGGCGTGGTACCTCGCGGGGGTGCTCCAGTTCAAGACGCAATTCACCGAGGGCTTCGATGCCAATGGCACACGCATCTCCAACCTGCTCGCTCCCGGCTACGCCCTCCTCGGCATCGGCTTCGACTACCGGCCGAACGACAAGTTCACCGTGTTCATCTCACCCGCTACGGCCCGCATGGTGATCGTGACCGACGAGACCCTCTGGGGCGGGAGCACCGACCCTGAGATGAGGGTCTACGGCGTCAAGTACGGGAATACCACGGAACTGGAGGCCGGCGGCTACCTGCGCGCCCAGTACCAGACCGAGCTTGCGAAGAACATCACCTTCATGACGCGCGGCGACCTCTTCAGCAACTACCTGCGCGAACCCGGCAATCTGGATGTGACCTGGGAAACGCTCTGGACCTTCAAGGTGAACAGCTGGTTCGCGGCCACCCTGAACACCCTGCTGCTCTACGACCACGACACCAAGCTTCCGAAAGTGGACGAGAACAACATTCCCTACGCAGGCCCTGCCACCCAATTCAAGCAAACACTGGGCATCGGGCTCACCTTCAAGCTCTGATCGAGCGCGCACCGGATCGCGAAGGCCGCTTGGTGCGGCCTTCGCTCATTCAGGGGGAAAGCGCCCGAGCCAGGGGATGGGGCGCAGCACCGCGTCGCGCAGCGGATTCCAGGTCCGGCGCATCAGCGTAACGCTTCTGATGCGGAGCGGTGCCTTGTCCGGCGAGTACACATAAGCACGGAGGACGCGTCCGGGCCGATGGTCCTCGAGATCCCCGGGGCTGATGGCAACGACCATGGCCACGGGGCCGTCGGGGCGGTGGCCGGCATCCAGGTCTCCGGTGCGGTAGAACACGGTGCTGTCCGCCTGACGGACATCCGCCACGATCGAGGCCCTTGTCCCCGGCACGAAACCGTCCACCACGGCAATCAGCTCCAGGTGGTCGTCCCGGTGCTGCACCAGGCTATCCAAGGGCAGGTCGATGGCGATGCCGAACTCGAACCCGGTGTAGTCCCATCCGGCCTCGGGCAGGCGCGGCAGCCATTCATCCACACGCCATGGGCCAAGGCGATGGGTTCCGATATGGGCTACCGTATCACGGTCGAACCATTGCATGGGAACCGGGAGGGACGCGAACCGGAACACCTGGCCCTCCGCGAAGTCCCGGCGATCCACCAGCCGTGGGAACCGGTGCTGGATGAGCGCGGCATGCTCGGCCACCGCTCCATTGCTGCGGCCGTATACCACCTGCTTGCTGCCGTTCGCGGAGAGCAGGGAGTCAAGGCGGCCTGCGCTCCAGCCCTCGCGGATGTTCACGAGCGGGAGCGCTGCGGCCTCGCCGCCCCAGAGCCGTTGATAGAATCCGGTCAGGTGCGCGGGCGCATCGATCAGCAGCAGCGATCCCTCGGCGCCCGCTTCACGGTGGACGTCCATTGCGGTGCGCAGGATGGCCTCGTACGTGGAGTGGTAGTTGACCACGAAGTGCTTGCGTTGCTGTGCCAGGGAGGCCGTGCCCACCGCCGCGAGCATGAACATCACGGTCAGTGCGCCACGGCGCTCGAGGTGGCGCAAGCCCTGGAGGAGGAAGAGCGCGAGGTAAGGGAATGAGTACAGGATGACGGAGTACTGCAGTACCGGGGCGCGCCAGACCGAGTAAGCATAGCCGATGATGAGCGGTGCGCCCCCCCAGAGCGGGAGCAACCAGCGGGCCGGTCCGGATGCGCCACCATGGCGCACGGTAAGGAACAGCGATGCCGCAACGCCGACGAGCATCACCGTTGCCAGCATGCCATCATCATGCGACAGGTATGACGCGTACCGGACCGGCCAGCCGCCATCGGGCGGTGGCAGCCAGCCGCTCAATCCGCCCTGGCGCAGCTGCTTCAGGAAGATGGGCAGGTTCGGCAGGTACGCCAGCACCACCGCACCGCACATCAACCCATAGGCCTTGCGTCGCTCCCGTGGGATCAGCAGCAAGACGCTGCCGGCCATCAGCGCAGCGAGGAGCAGCGCGAAATGGTGGGTGTAGGCGCTGAGCACGGCGGCCAGCCCAGCACCAACGAGCGTTCGCCGGCTGCCGGAGGCCAGATGCCGCGTGAGCTGGTCGGCCAGGAGGGCTGTTGTGAAAAGCCCGGCAGCATAGGGCCGCGCAAGCTGACCGTAGAAGACCGCGTACTGCAGGACCGTCATGAGCGCCGACAGCACCACGGCCGCCCCTTCACCCGTCCAGGCCATGGAGAAGCGGTAGAGCAGGGCGATGGCGGCCAGGCTCATGAGGATGAATGGCAGCTTCACATCGGCCTCCTCCATGGTGAAGATGCGCGTCCACAGCCACTCGAAGACCTGCACACCGGGCGGATGGGTGTCCAGCGCCGCTACGCCCGTGGTGATGGTCTCGGAAAGGGTGGGGTAGAGGCGCACCAGTGCGCTGAGCTCGTCATGCGTATAGGGAAGGTGGGGCAGGTCCCAGAAGCGGAGAATGGCCCCCAAGGCCAGCAGGCCCACCAGGCTCCAGCGGGCCCATGGGGCGCCGGGCCAGGGGGCATCGCCATACCGGGCAATGTGGGCGCGCCAATCCATCAGCCCTCGCGTTCCAGGTCGCGCTTCACATCGCGGGCCTTGATGCTCTCGCGCTTATCGAAGGCCTTCTTCCCCTTGGCGAGGGCCACCTCCAGCTTGGCCAGGCCGCGCTCATTGATGAAGAGGCGCACCGGAACGATGGTGATACCGGCATCCTTGAGCTTGCGCCGCAGCTTGTTGAGCTCCGTGCGATGCAGCAGCAGCTTCCGGTCCCGCTTGGGCTCATGCACGTAATGCACCGCCGTGCCGTAGGGGTTCACCTGCATGTTCCGCACCACCAGCTCGTCCCCGGCGAATACGCAGAACGCCTCGTTGATGCTCGCTCCGCCCGCACGGATGCTCTTGATCTCGCTGCCCATGAGCACCAGCCCGCACTCGAAGCGGTCGAGCAGGTGGTACTCGAACTCCGCTTTCCGGTTCCTGATATCGATGTGCTGGCCGGCCATGGGTGAGCGGTTGCCGGCTGCAACCGGCACGCGGGTGGCGCGAAGCTAGCCCGATGCGCTCAGCCGAGCGCCACATCGAGCACCATCATCACGATGAAGCCGCCGATGAAGCCCAGGGTGGCGAGGTCGGTGTGCCTGTCCTGCTGCGTCTCGGGGATCACCTCCTCCACCACCACATAGATCATGGCGCCCGCCGCGAAGGCCAGCGCGTAGGGCAGCACCACCTGCATGTGCAGGACGGCCACCGCCCCCACGAAGCCCGCCACGGGCTCCACGATGGCGCTGAGCTGGCCGTACCAGAAGCTGCGCCTGCGGGAAAGGCCCATGCGCCGAAGCGGCATGCTCACGGCGATGCCCTCGGGGAAGTTCTGCAGCCCGATGCCGATGGCCAGGGCCACGGCGCCGCCGATGGTGGCCTCCGGCAGTCCCGCCGCCACGCCGCCGAAGAGCACGCCCACGGCCAGGCCCTCAGGGATGTTGTGCAGCGTGATGGCCAGGATGAGGAGCGTGGTGCGGCGCCACTGGGTGCGCACGCCTTCGCTGGCGCTGGGGTCGAAGTTGATGTGCAGGTGCGGCACGTAGCGGTCCAGCACGAAGATGAAGAGGGCGCCCAGCGCGAAGCCGATGGCCGGCGGGAGCCAGGGAAGGAGCCCCATGCGCTCGCTGAGAGCGATGCTGGGCGCGAGCAGGCTCCAGTAGCTCGCGGCGATCATCACGCCGCCGGTGAAGCCCAGCATGCCATCGAGCCATTTGCGGGGCAGGTCCTTGAAGAGGAAGACCACCGCGGCGCCGGAGGCGGTGACCAGCCAGGTGAAGGTGGTGGCCAGCACCGCGGCATGCACCGGGTCGATGCGCTGGAAGAAATCGAGCAGGTCCTTCATGCGGGTTCCACTTGCAGGTGATGGCTCACATCCTTGCTGAGGCTGAAGGCGGCCCCGCTGCGGGGCTTCACGTCCATGCTGCCATCATAGGCGTGCACGTCCTGGATGGTGAGCACGCTGCCGATGCGGAGCCCCTTCGCGTCGAGCAGCCGCAGCAGCCCATCCGTGGTCTCGCTCACCGCCGCGATGCGCACGGTGCGGCCCTGCGCGCAGCTGCTGAGCCGCACCGTCTTGCGCGCGCGGATCCGGCCATGCCTGTCCGGTATGGGGTCGCCGTGCGGGTCGAAGGCCGGATGGCCGAGGTACGCGTCGAGCTTGTCGATGAGCTGCTCGCTGGCCACATGCTCCATCTGCTCGGCCACCTCATGCACCTCGTCCCAGCCGAAGCCGAGCCGCTCCACGAGGAAGGTCTCCCACAGGCGGTGCCGGCGCACCAGCTGCAGCGCGATGGCCTCGCCAGTCGCGGTGAGCCGCGCCCCGTAGTAGGGCTCGTGCCTCAGCAGCTTCTTCCCCGCCAGCCGCTTCAGCATGTCGGTGACGCTGCTGGCCTTGGTGCGCAGCCGCGCGGCGATGTCCTTCGTGAGCGCGCGGTCCCCCTCCTGCAGGAGCGCGTGCACGGCCTTGAGGTGGTCCTCCTCGCTGCGGGTGAGCATGCGGCGCAAAGGTATATGAAAATTAGATATGTCTAAAAATGGGATTACCTTCGCCGCATGTTCCGGTGGGCCGCCCTCCTTCCCTGCCTCATCCCGGTGTGGGTATCGGGCCAATGCACGGTGCGCGGCACGGTGCGCGGCCCGGAGGGCCCGGTGCCCTTCGCCAGCATCGCGCTGGAGGGCCGGTCGCGCGGCACGGCGGCCGATGCCCAGGGCCGTTTCATGTTGGAGGCGCTTCCCTGCGGCCCGGTGCGCCTGGCGGTGAGCGCGGTGGGCTACCGCAGGCGCTCGCTCACGGTGCAGGCGGCCGATGAGGCGGCGGTGATCGTGCTCGAACCCGCGGCTGCGGAGCTGGAAGAGGTGGTGGTGTCCGGTACCATGGCCCCTGTGTCGCGCGATGCCAGCCCCGTGCCCGTGGAGGTGATCACGCCTGCGCTCTTCCGGAAGAACCCGGGGCCTGCGTTGCTCGATGCCGTGGGGATGGTGAACGGCGTGCGCCCCCAACTGAACTGCAGCGTGTGCAACACCGGCGATATACACATCAACGGCATGGAGGGCCCTTACACCCTCGTGCTCATCGACGGCATGCCCATCGTGAGCGGGTTGAGCACGGTGTACGGGCTGAGCGGCATCCCCACCAGCCTCATCGAGCGCGTGGAGGTGGTGAAGGGGCCGGGCAGCGCCCTCTATGGCAGCGAGGCCATGGGCGGCATCATCAACGTGATCACCAAGGACCCCGTGCTGGCCCCGCGCCTCAGCATCGACCTGATGACCACCTCGTGGCAGGAGCACCACACCGATCTGGGCTTCGCACTCGGCAAGGGGAGGCTGCGCAGCCTCACGGGCATCAACAGTTACCTGTACGACAAGGCGCGCGACGAGAACAGCGACGGCTTCACCGATATCACCCTGCAGAAGCGGTTCTCCATCTTCGAGAAGCTCACCCTGCAGCGTCCCGACAAGCGGCTGGCCAGCCTAGCGATGCGCGTGGTGGGTGAGGACCGCTGGGGCGGGGAGATGGACTGGGCACCGGCCTTCGCCGGGGGCGACAGCATCTACGGCGAGACCATCGCCACGCGGCGCTGGGAACTCATCGGCCAGTATCAGTTGCCGGTACCTGGGCAGGTGATGCTGCAGGTCTCGGCCAACGGGCATCATCAGGACAGCTGGTATGGCACCACGCCCTACGATGCCGTGCAGCGCGTGTTCTTCGGTCAGCTGTACTGGAGGCACCGCCGTGCCGCTCGGCACCATATGCTCGCAGGCCTGGCGTACCGGAGCACCTTTTATGATGACAACACCCCGGCCACCGCGATCGGCGAGGCACCACAGGTACGAAACAGCCCCGAGCGGCGGCCGTTGCCCGGGATCTTCCTGCAGGATGAGTGGTCGGTTACCGACCGGAGCGTACTGCTCATGGGTTACCGCCTCGATCACGATCGCGACCATGGCCTGGTGCAGTCACCGCGTCTCGCGTACAAGTTCGCGCCCTCCGGCCGGTTCACCCTGCGCGCGAACGCGGGCACGGGCTACAGGGTGGTGAACCTCTTCACCGAGGACCATGCGGCGCTCACGGGCGCGCGTAAGGTGGTAATCACCGAGGACCTGCTGCCCGAGCGCTCGTGGAACGCAACGCTCAATGCCGTCCGCAAGTGGACCGGGGAGATGCGCTCCATCGGCCTCGACGCCTCCCTCTTCTTCACGCGCTTCAGCAACCGCATCCTGCCGGACTACGACACCGACCCGGACCTCATCCTGTACCGCAACCTCGACGGCCACGGGATCGCGCAGGGCATCAGCCTCAATGTGGAGGCACGCCTTGGCCGCGGCTTCAGGGCCAATGCGGGAGCCACGTGGATGGACGTGCACACCGTGGAGGGCGCCAAACGTGAGGACCAGTACTTCGCGCCGGGCTGGCAGGGCACTTTCGCGTTGAGCCAGGAGCTGCCGCGCCGCCTCAGCGTCGACCTGACCGGCCAGTGGTACGGCCCCATGCGCCTGCCGGTGCAGCCCAACGACTTCCGTCCGGCGTATTCGCCATGGTATACGCTGATCAACCTGCAGGTGAAGCACCGCCTCAACAATCGTCTTGAGCTCTACGGCGGGGCGAAGAACGTGCTCGACTTCGTGCCGCAGGACCCGTTGATGCGGCCCTTCGACCCCTTCGATCGGTCGGTTGATGACCAGGTGGCGAACCCGCACGGCCACACCTTCGACGCCTCGTACATGTACGCGCCCCTGCAGGGCCGACGCTGGTTCCTCGGGCTGCGCTTCACGCTGGATTGAGGACCGGGAAGCGAACCGTTCCGCGCCCACGCGGGTTGAGGTTCCGGAATTGGCGCCTGCCAACCCTTCAGCCACGTCACCCCTCCACCTACCTTCACCCCATGTTCCTCAAGCGGCTGCTCTATTACCTGAACCCCGCCACCCTGCTCGGTAAGAGCAAGGCCGACTTCAACCTGCGCTTCATGCACGGGATCAACCGCATCAGCATCCTGCTCTTCCTGTTCTGCATCGGGGTGATGGTGGTGCGCGCGCTCTCACGCTGAATCCTCGCCATGACCGAGGAGGCCTTCATCCGCTTGAATCGCCGGCAGCGACTCGAAGCCGTACGCGCGCAGGGCGAACACCTCGGATCCCGCAGGCATATCGGCCACTGCGTTCACCTCTATCGCATGGGGCCCGATAGGGGGGCGGGCTTCTTCTGCGAGGTATGGATACGCCTGGGCTGGAACCAGGTGGAATGGATAGAGGTGGCCCGCAATCCGCATGTGCTGAGCGAATACGTGGACCTGAAATCGCGGCGGCTCGAAGGCTGACCGGTCAGGGATTCCAGAACCGCCAGGCCTCTTCGGCTTGCGCCTCCAGCATCGCTTGGCCATTGGCGGTAACTGCCCCGCGCGCACGCCCCGCCCGTAGGAACGCGGTCTCCGGCGGATTGTACACCAGGTCGATGAGGACATGATCCGGGCCGATGGCCGCGTAGGGCAGTTCAGGCCGTTCTTCCGTTGCGGGGTACATGCCCACCGGCGTGGCGTTGATGATGAGCTTGCACACGTCCACCACGATGGGCTCCAGCAGGTCGTAGGTGAGGTCGCCGCGCTGTGCGCTCCGGCTCACCGCCCTGAACCTGATGCCCAGTTCCTTGAGCACATACGCCACCGCGCGGCTGGCACCTCCGGTGCCGAGCACCAAGGCGCGCGGCCGTCGCTCCCCCAGCAGTGGAAGCAGCGTGCTTCGGAATCCCGCCACGTCCGTGTTGCGGCCCACGAGCCGGCCATCCTCGATGCGGATGGCGTTCACCGCGCCAACGGCGGCCGCCAACGGGTCAAGGCCATGCAGCAGGGGAATAACGGCCTGCTTGTACGGGATGGTCACATTCAGGCCGCGGAGCCCGGGCGTATCCCGGACCAGGACCGGCAGTTCCTCGATGGAACTGAGCTCGAAGAGGTCGTAGCGATGGTGGGCAAGGCCCTCGCGGGCGAACTTCTCCGTGAACCAGCGCTGGCTGAAGGAATGGGCGAGGGACTTGCCGATGAGGCCGTACCGGATCATGCGCGGGGCGGTGCGAAGCGCTCCAGGAATAGGAGCAGCGCCGCGCCCAGCAACGCAAGGAGGGCGGCTCCCAGTATGTTCGGGTCCTTCGCGGTCACACCCAGCAGGCGGTCAATCTCGGTGAGCGTGGCATAATCCCCTGGCCAGACATTGCGCGTGAGGAAGGGCTCCAAGTGCTCATCGGGGCCGCCGGCATGCACCACGCGGGTACTCACCACCTCCTTCCACGGCCAGATGATGGTGAGCGAACCCAGCAGGAAGCCTGTAAGGGTGGAGACGGTGAGGTCGTGGTGGCGCTGGAACATCCAGTTGAGCAGGCGCGAGAAGGCGGCTAGCCCGAAGAGGCATCCGGCGGCGAAGACCACGATCACCGGCAGGTTCAAGGTCTTCAGCGCGGTCATCACCGGCAGGTAGGCGCCCAGGAGCAGCAGGATGAAGGAGCCGCTGATGCCGGGCAGGATCATGGCGCAGATGGCGATGGCACCGGCGATGAAATAGAAGAGGAGGCTGTCGGGCGCGGTGCCAGCGCTCATGAGCCCGATGCCCACCGCGATGGACGTGCCGATGATGCCTCCCACGACGGGGCCGGTTCCCCACTGCCTCACCAGCTTCCCGCACAGCCACACGCTCACGGCGATCAGGCCGAAGAAGAAGCTCCAGATGAGCACCGGCTCGTGCTGAAGCGCCCAGGTGATGGGACGCACCAGGAGCAGGATGCTGGTACCGATGCCGGCCACGAGGGTGAGGAGGAAATCGCCGTTCACCTGCCGCCAGGCAGCCTTCAACCCTTGCCGCCGAAGCACGGTCAGCGTATCGGGACCGATGGACCGGATGGAGGAGAGGAGTTCCTCATAGATGCCGGAGATGAAGGCGATGGTCCCGCCCGAAACGCCGGGCACCACGTCCGCAGCGCCCATGGCCATTCCTTTCAGGTAGAGCTTGATGCGTGAGCGCAGGTCCATGTTCAATCGCAATGGAGGGCTTCCACCTCGGCTGACCACGCCTGGATGCCCCCCTTGAGGTGGAGAAGGCCGCTGAAGCCGTATCGCGACTCGAGGGCTTGAATGACCGCCGCCGCGCGATTGCCGCTGCGGCAATGCAGGATGACCGGGACATCCGTGCGGATCTCAGCACGGCGCTCGATCACCTCGCCCATAGGAATGAGCGTTCCGCCGATGCCGCAGGCCTCGGCTTCGTATGGCTCCCTGACGTCGATCAATTGATGGGGCGTCCCCTCGGCACGCAGGCGTTTCAGCTCTTCGCAGGTGATCTCCTTCATTCGGATGCGTTTCGGGCCGGTTTAGCCGGCCGATGGATTGGGATGCCGGTGCATGGAGTCAGGACTCGCTCTTCACCTGTCGCAGCTTCTCCGCCACGGATTCCGGCAGGTATTGGAAGAAGGTGTCGCCGCGCAGGCCCAGTCGGAGGGTCTCCAACGCAATCACTTCGTCGCTTGCGATGTTGCCCAGATTCACATTGGCGCCCAGCTGTTTGATGAACCATACCTGCTGCGACTTCTGCGGCGCTTCCCACAGGATGTCCTTGGCCGCCACCTTGGCCAGGATACGGCTCACCAGCTGGGTATGGGCGTGCCCGCTCGGCCGATAGATGCCGACGGTTCCGCTCTCGCGGGCCTCGGCAATGACCTTCCAGCTGCCGGCGTCGAGCTCGGACCGCATCATGGTCACCCATTTCGAAGGGCTGATAAGGATGCCGCTCTCCTTGCTGCCCACTTCGCTGAGCACAGTGAAGTGCTTGGCCAGCTCGCTGATGTACTTACACTTCTCCTTGGCGGACATGCTGATGGACCCATCACTGACCTCCACCGTGTCGAGCTTCAGCTGATCCACCAGCTTGCGGTAGTCCTTGTATTGACCGCGCGCCACGAAGGCCTCGAAGAGCGTGCCTCCGAGGTAGACCCTGATTCCGGCATCTTGGTACCGCTTGACCTTCTCCTTCAGCTTGGGGGTGATGAAGGACGTCCCGAAGCCGAGCTTCACCAGGTCCATCAGCGCACCGCTGCTTTCAATGAGGTCGTCCACCTGCCGCAGGGACAGGCCTTTATCCATCACCATCGTAAGTCCCTCATCGCGCGGCTGCTTCGTCCGTACGGGGATGTGCGACAAGGTGTAATTCATTGCTTGTAGAGTTCCAGCAGGTGTATCACCTGCGGCATGGCCGCCGCCTGTGGATAATGCTCAAGCAGCTGGCGGTGCCCGGCGTATTCGGCCATAAGGGCCTCCTCCAGCTCAAGCAGCGCCTGTTGCTCCTGGCCCAGCCGGAGCAGGTAGCTCACCAAGCGGTACCGGTAGCGGGGATGGAGCTGATGGACCTGTGCACCTTCCCGCAGCTTCTTCAGGGCTGCTTCAGGCCCTTTCACGGTCAGCAGCAGGTCGGCGTGGTCCAGCCATCCATCGAGGTTCTCGGGCTCCAGCGCATTGAGCCGGGCATAGGCCGCCAATGATTCCTCGTAGCGCTCCGCGCGCCCGAGGGCATTGGCGAAGTAGAACCAGGCATCGCCATGATCCGGTGCGAGCTTCACAGCCACCTCGAGGTCCTTCACGGACTCGGCCAAGCGCCCTTGCATGTCCTTCACCACGCCGCGCCCGATCCAGGCATCCACCCAGTTGGGGTCGAGCGCCAGAGCCTGGTCGTAGTGGATCAGTGCCTGCTCATAGCGCTCCATCTTCTCATAGCACTCGCCGATGTAGCTGAAGGTGACGGCCTGCGGCCCTTCGTTGGCCAGTGCCTCCTGGTAGCAGTCGATGGCCTGCTGGTACTCGCCCATCACCAGCAGGTTGCGGGCCTTGCTGAACAAGGCGGAGGTGAATCGCTCATCGATCGCGAGGCAGAGGTCCAGCGCTTCATTGCTCTCGGCCAGCCGGTCGAGCCGCGCCAGCGCGTTGCCCAGGTTGAACCAGGCCACGAAGCTGTAGGGGTGCTCGTTGGTGAATTGGCGGAAGTAGGCCACCGACGCCTGATGCGCATCCGTGAGCTCGAAGCAATAGGCGAGCTCGTACAGCGCCGCCTCGTTCTCCGGATTGATCTCCAAGGCCTCCTTCAGGTGGGCGATGGCCTGCTCGTGGGCGTTGAGGTTCTCGTACTCGAAGGCAAGGTCCACCAGGATCTCGTCACGGCCCTCATCCGCGAGGTCGAGCGCTCGTTTGTAGTGCTCCACGGCCCGGCGGTAGTTCCGCAGCTGGCTGTAGATCCCTGCCTTGTGCAGGTGCACCTCTTCATTGAAGGGCTCCAGCTTCCCGATGGCATCGAGGACCTCCAGCGCCTTGTTCAGGCGTCCCAGGTTCATGAGCACCACTGCTTCGCTGAACATCAGGTCCAGCGATCCAGGATGCTGGGCCTTCGCGAAGTCGAGCACTTCTTTCGCACGCCGCGGCTCGTTCTCCTCGAGGTAGTGGTCGATGATGAGCTCGAGCTCCTCCACATCGAAGTAGGCCTTCCCGTTCCGGGCGATCATGTCCTCGTACCGTTGCACGCAACCGCGCTGATGGTCTCGGTCCGGCAGGGGGGGCGTTCCGTCGTTCATGGTTGGGCCATGCGGCCTTGCCGCACAAAAATAGCGGAACGCCTGCGGGGGCGCCCCGCTGCGCTGACGCTTATGAACAGGAAGGCGTGCATGCGGCTGACCCTCAGCCATCCGCGCCACCATTCGAGCCGGTAGTTTTGCAGCCACCACTCCAACCATGACCCTCATCCGCTCCATCTCCGGCATCCGCGGCACCATCGGAGGCGCTCCCGGCACTGGGCTCACCCCCCTCGACATCACGCGGTACACCGCGGCATTCGCGGCGCTCATGCGCAAGGGGCGGACGCATCAGGCGAGGCCCTTGATGGTCCTGGGAAGGGATGCCCGGATGAGCGGCCCCATGGCAGCCGAACTGGTGCGGGGAACGCTGATGGGCATGGGCATCGATGTGGTGGACCTGGGTTTGGTCACGACGCCCACCGTGGAGATGGCCGTGCCGGGCGAAGGCGCCATCGGGGGCATCATCCTCACCGCCAGCCACAACCCCTCCCAATGGAACGCGCTGAAGCTGCTGAATGCGCGCGGCGAGTTCATCAGCGCCGCTGAAGGTGCGGAGCTGCTGCGCATCGCGGAGGAGGATGACTGGAGCGCAGCCGGGGTGGAGGAACTCGGAACCGTGCGGAATGATGGCACATGGACCCGCCGCCACATCGAGGCGATCCTCGCTCTCGACCTGGTTGACGCGGCCGCCGTGGCGAGCAAGGGCTACCGGGTGGTGCTCGACGCTGTGAATAGTGTTGGCGGCATCGCGGTTCCGGAGCTGCTTGAGCGGCTAGGCGTGGAGGTGATCCGCATCCATTGCGAGCCTGATGGCCGGTTCCCGCACAACCCCGAGCCGTTGCCGGAGCACCTGGCCGACCTGTGCGGGGCCGTTGTCCGTGAGAAGGCCCACCTGGGCATCGCGGTGGACCCTGATGTGGATCGGCTCGCGCTGGTGTGCGAGGATGGCAGCCTCTTCGGCGAGGAGTACACCCTGGTGGCATGTGCCGACCATGTGCTGGCCCACCGCACGGGGGATACGGTGAGCAACCTGAGCAGCACGCGGGCGCTGGACGACATCGCCGCCCGCCATGGCCGGAAGCGGCACGCCAGCGCCGTGGGCGAGGTGAACGTGGTTGAAACGATGCGCGCCGTGGGGGCAGCCATCGGCGGCGAGGGCAATGGCGGCGTCATCCTCGGCGAGCTCCACTACGGCCGCGATGCGCTCGTGGGCATCGCCCTCTTCCTCACCGGGCTCGCCAGGAGCGGCAAGAGCGCCCTGGGGCTGCGCCGTTCCTACCCCGACTACTTCATCAGCAAGAACAAGATCGAGTTGGAGCCGGGCATGGATGTTCAGGGCCTCGTGGACGCCATGGCCGTTCGCCATGCCGCACAGCCGCATTCCACCGTGGATGGCCTCCGCATCGAGTTCGGGACCACCTGGGTGCACCTGCGCCGCAGCAATACCGAGCCGATCATCCGCATCTACGCCGAGGCCGCCACCATGGCCGAAGCCGATGCCCTGGCCGGCCGGATCATCAACGAGCTACGCGGGATCGCTGCAACCACGGCCCCTTCCCGGTAACTTCGCCGGCCCTCATGGAACGCATCTACCTGGACAACGCCGCCACCACGCCATTGGCCCCTGAGGTCTTCGAGGCCATGGTGCCCTACCTGCGCGACCACTTCGGCAATCCCTCGGCCATTCACTCCTACGGGCGTGCCACGCGCGCTGCGGTGGAGCAGTCACGAAGGGCCATCGCCAGGCTCCTGCATTGCGCTCCGGGCGAGATCATCTTCACCAGCGGCGGCACCGAGGCGGACAACATGGTATTGCACGGAGCCGTGCGCGACCTGGGCGTCAAGCACATCATCACCAGTGCCATTGAGCACCATGCGGTGGAACTCACGGCCCACGCCATCGGCGATGCCGGTACCGCCGAGGTGCACTGGGTGAAGCTCGAGGCGGACGGCAAGCCGGACCTCGGACACCTGGAGAACCTGCTTAAGGACACCCAGGGGCAGGGGGTGCTCGTTTCGCTCATGCACGCCAACAACGAGATCGGAACGCGCATCGATCTGCATGCGATCGGCGGCCTTTGCCATCGTTACGGGGCGCTCTTCCACAGCGATACCGTTCAGACGATGGGCCACTACCGCTTCGATCTGGAGTGCACGCCTGTGGACTTCATCACCTGTGCCGCGCACAAGTTCCATGGCCCGAAAGGCACGGGGTTCCTCTACATGCGCAGCCGCGCCGGCCTGAAGCCGATGATCCTCGGGGGCTCCCAGGAGCGCAACATGCGCGCCGGCACCGAGAACATCGCGGGCATCGTGGGACTGGCGAAGGCGATGGAACTCGCCTACGAGGACCTCGAAGGCCATCACCGGCATGTGCAGGGCCTGAAGGCGCGCATGATGCAGCGCCTTCAGGCGGAGATACCGGGCGTGGGGTTCAATGGCGATCCGGGCGAGGATGCGCTCTATACCGTGCTCAACGTGCGCTTCCCTGACGACGGCCGCAGCGAGATGCTGCTCTATAACCTCGACATCGAGGGCGTGGCCTGCAGCGGCGGGAGCGCCTGTAGCAGCGGCAGCAACAAGGGCAGCCATGTGCTCGCCGCCCTCTATCCCGAGCGGCCGGGCGCGAACATCCGGTTCTCCTTCAGCCGATACACCACCGTGGCAGAGGTAGACAGGGCTGTTGAAGTGCTCAAACGTGTGCTGCAACTGGAGCCCCTGAAGGCCTAGCCAGGCTGCTCTGGCCTGCGTGCGTGGGCAGCGTAAAACGACCAGGGGGCGATGCACTGTCCTGTGCGTCGCGCCGGATGTAACTGGAACGGTTGGTGGTCATCCTTTCCCAGGGGCGTGAGAAGGCCATCGTGCCTCGATATCCGCGGCCTTCGATTGCACGATGGCGTTCACAAGCCCGGCAGGCAGCGGTTTCTCGGGCGTGAATCGAACGGCTCCCTTGCTGGTCTTGAATCCCTTGAGGTCCTCCTTGAATGCGGCTGGAACGTTGCCATAGAGCGCGCAATGCTCCTTTGCCGCACCGATGTACAGGAGCGGATGCCCGCGGTACCTGAATGCCGGCATGCCATAGCCGAAGTGCTCCTCGATCCCGGGCAAAGCGCTGAGGATCTGCTTGCGCAGCGCTTGGAGGGCTTTGCGCTGGGCCGCGGGAAGCCGGATCAGGTAGGCCTCGATACGTTCCATGGCCATGCTCGTCAGGCAATCACCCAGTTCAGTTCCGTGAGGTAGTCCTTCGGATGCTTCACCTCATCGGGGTTGTTCAGGTAACGCTCATAGAACCGCCCACTCTCCGGAAGCTTCTGCGCGCGCACCCAGTCCTGCATTGCTCGCCAGGCATCGCCGAGCCGCTCGTATGGACCCTGATAAACAGCCCGCACGACCTTTCCTGCGGGCAGGGCGCTGTTCTTCACACGGCCTTTCTCCTGAACAGGCTTCACCACGGGAAAGCCGATCTCGAAGTCGAAGGTGTCACTGGGACGGCGATGGTGATAGCTGAACATCGGCCCGGCGGGCTGTTGGCCCTGTTCGCCCAGGAGCACGATGACCTCCTGGATGGCGGGATCCATGTGCTGGGGCATCTCCATGCTTGGAATCACCAGGTGAATGGTGGCGGCAGGCTGCTCGGTGGTGGTGACGATCTCGGGTGTGGTGATCATGGTCAGATGAGCTTGACCCAGGCGCTGATGATGGCGCGCAGGGCGTTCTTGTTCGAGGTGATGTCCGTTGCGTTTCGGAAAGCGATCCGCGCGCGGTCGGTTCCAAGCCATTTGATCAGGCCTTCCGGATCGGGGATCCGGTCCTTCAGGACGAGGCCTTTGGCCTTGGCGCCCGCATGCAGGATCAGCATCGGTTCCTTCACCTGCTTCGGGCCGTTCAGCGTAGCGAACCACTCATGGGTCCTGAAGCTGGCCGTGTTCCATTTCACACCCTCCTCGATCGACCTGTCGACGCCGAGGATGATGCTGCGCAGCATGTCGATCTCCTTGCGCAAGGGGTGATCGTGCGCATCCAGCAAAGCGTTCACGGCAGGGTCGAAGCGGGCGTTCATGATGGATCAGCGTTGCAATAGGAACCGATCGAGGCGCTGGTAGCCGATCTCCATCCCGTCACCCAATTCCGCGGCAAGTACACCATCGCGTGCCGTCGGTGACTCATATTCAACGGTCAAGGTCATCAAGGTCCTTCCGCCCTCTTCGGTCAGCACCATCGTTCCCACGGCCTCGCCGGGATACCACGCTTGGTCGAACTTCTCCGTGGTCACGAGGCGCTCGGGCCGGACTATCTCCTTGTACATGCCGCCCATGCCCATCTCCTGTCCGTCGGCATTGCGCCACACCCATCGGTAGGTGCCGCCCACCCGCAGGTCGATCTCGCACAGCACAAGCGTCCAGCCGGTCGCGCCATGGAACCAGTTCAACATCATGTCGGCCGTGGTCATCGCATCGAAGACCACGGTGCGCGGTGCCAGGAAGGTGCGCGTGATGCGGATCGCGCTATCCCCGTGGGGAACGATCTCGACCGTGATGCTCATGAGGTTCGTGATGTAAGGTGATGCGTCACGCCTGCGCTTCCGCATACGCTTTGAAGCGGTCCAGGATGGCCTTCCAGCCGGCCCGTTGCATCTCCACCGGGTTCTGCGATTCCGCATCGAACGATTCGGTCACCATGGTGCCGCCGTCCTTCCCCTCGAACAGGATCTGGCAGGTGCGGCCATCGCTCATGGTGTCGGCGATGCGCCGATGGAGCTGCACATCATCGTACACCCCGGCGAAGTCGAAGCTGAAGCTGCCATCCTTGGCCGCCATGGTGCTGCTGAACGATCCGCCCATGCGCAGGTCGTTGCTGGCCTTGGGGCAGTGCCAGTCATCGCTTGCGGCGTTCCATTGGGTGATGTGCGCGGGATCGGTCCAGATCCTCCAGACGTCGGCCACGGGTTTATTGACGTGGGCGGTGATCGTGATGCGGGTGGTGGTGCTCATGTGCGGTCCGGTTTGTGGCCTCCTAATCCTCAATGGCTTCAATGCCCTGCTCCTTCAAACGTGCAAGGTGGGCCTTCATGGCCTGGAGTTGTTCGGGGGGGTGGCCTTGCCATTCCGTTACTTCGCCCACCACGCGCAAGGCGGCCTTGGTGCGGTAGGAGCGCGTCGGATTCCCCGGGAACTTAGTGTCCGTGAGGTTGGGGTCGTTCTCGAAATGGCCCGTGGGTTCCACGATGTAGATCCGGCCACGCCCTTCGCCCTGGGCCAGCTCTGCACCCCATGTGGCGGCATCCAGGGTGGCGGTCAGGTACACGTACTTGGCGGTCTTCTGCTGGCCGTAGTTGGAATTGAAGCCGGGCTCTATCAGATCGCCCACCCGCAGATCGGACTTCGTGCCGTGGTAGAAGGTGGTGTTCGCGAAGATCTCCTCCAACTGCTCCAAGCCCATCGTGAAGCCTTCCCGAAAGCCCATTTGGATGATCTGCTCCAAGGCTTCCGATGAGTCGAAGCTCATGTGGATGCGCACCAATGTGCCGCCTTCATGCGCACTGAAGTGGTTCCTCCAGTGCGTGGCCGGCTTCATGGCGTTGGCCACACCCTCTTCGCTGCAAAAGGCGTCATGCCCGGTGAAGTGGCTTTTCGGCGTGATGGTCTCGTACTGGAAGTAGCACCAGTGCCGGTCGCCCTGCGGGCCTTCCATGCAGTAGAGCCACTTGCCTCCTTCGCGGAAGTCGAGCGACTTGATGATGCACCGGTAAGGCGCAGGCGCCCACCACCGGCAAAGGATGGCCGGATCGGTCCATGCGCTCCACACCAGGTCCAAGGGCGCAGCGAAGGAGCGCTCGACCATGATGGACCTGTCCCCCTTGGCGACGATGAAGTTGAAGAGGGCTTGCTTGCTCATGGGATCTGCACCATTAATGTGCTCGTGTACTTGTCCAAGTGAGCCAAGGTCTGTTTTCCGCCCTCTATCGCACCGACATGCTCCACCACGTAGTCCCGTGCTTCCTTGGACGCAAAGAGGGTCCGAAGCGTCACCAAGGTTCCTCCGTTCTGCTCCTCGAAGCGCAATTCGGCCTCGAACTGCCTGGGGTTCTCGGGATCGCCGTGGTCATAGGCCAAGCGGCTGATCGGCTCGATCTCCCGGTAAGTGATCAGGTTGGGCCAGACTTTCTCGTCCGGACCGGTCATGGTGTACTCCCATACACCGCCCACGCGGAAATCCATGCGCAGGGTGCGGTTGGTGAAGCCGTCAGGCCCCCACCACAGATCGATGTGCCCGGGTTCCGTGCACGCCTTCCACACCAGGGCTTGCGGTGCGCGAATATGGCGGGTGATGATGATCTCGCGATCGCCGATGAGTCGTGCTGCTGATGCCATGGATTCAAGGTATAACCACGTCCGCAAGCGCATAGAGCAGCTCCTCCCAGCGATCGGCATAGCCGGCATCGATGAGCATGGCGCGTGTCAAGGGCTCGTGCGGTGTGATGGTGAGTTGGAGCAAGGTGATGGGGCCATCGTCGCTTAGCAGCAATTCGATTCCGGCGGAGTGGATTCCATCGGTGACATGCGCGCGGATGGAGGCGGGAACGACCTGCGCAAGCAGCACCATCCGGGCATTCGGCGGGAGCGGCAGCCAGCGTTCGCGCAGTTTCGGCTCCAACCAATGGCGCATGATCCATTCCGGCGAGGCGTGGTAGGCTCGATGGAATACCAGGCCTGAACCACCACACTGACCGGAACGTGCATGCCTCAGGGAGGCCACTGGCTCGTCGATCAGCAGTTGTTCCAGCCGCATCATTTCCGTGGTTTCTTGCCTTGCAGCTCCATCAGGTATGCGTCCAGCCGATCGAAACGTGCTTCCCACAGCGCCCGGTACTGCTCGATCCACGCATCGGCCTCCTTCAGCGGCTCGGCCTTCAGCTCACAGGGCCGCCACTGCGCTTCCCGTCCGCGTTTGATCAGCTGCGCGCGCTCCAACACCTTCAGGTGCTTGCTCACCGCAGGCAGGCTCATGTCGAATGGTGCCGCCAGTTCGTTCACCGAGGCAGGTCCGCTCACCAGGCGCGAGAGGATCGCTCTGCGTGTTGGGTCCGCGAGCGCGGAGAAAGTGAGCGAGAGTCGATCCATGCTGTAATGAAAGGACAAACATATTAAACCAATGGGTTAAATACAAGCGCCATTTTCCCTCTACTGAAACCGGAGGCGATGGAAGTGAAGCAGGTGAGGGCTGCCAGCGCCATCCTTGAGCCAACCACCAATTCAGCCTATGCTATCCCTTGAGGAACCGAATTGCCGCTTGCGGAGGAGTGTGCCGCCGATCCGCGCTACGGCTCCAACTCGATCAGCACCTCATCGGCGAAGATCCAGGTGGTGCCGCCTTTGCCGGGATGCCAATCGGGGCATACGCCCGCGTTCCTGGCCGTAATGGCGATGTAGCGCACCTTGCGGCCGACCAGCGGGCGCCAGAGCTCGCGGGTGATGCTGCCTTCAACCTGACGGTCCACATCGTGGGTAACGGTGGCGCTGCTCCATTGCCGCTGGTTCGCGCTCACGCTGATGGTGACCTCGCTCGGCAGCCAGATCCAGCTCTTCTGGTCCTGCAGTACGCTGAGGCCAACGCGATTCAGCTTCTGCGGGCGGCCCAGGTCGATCAGCAGCACCAGGTCCTGGTCGCGATAGCCCTGCCATTCACCCGTGCGGAAATCATTGCCGCCGCGCACGCCGTCGATCAAGGCGTTGGGGCCGCCGGCGGCGTACTCATTGGCGTAGTTGCTTTCCAAGGTGATGGTGCGGCCGCCTTCGTAGCGGGTGTAGCGGGCGGTAACCGGCTTGGAGAGAATGCGGTTCTGCTGCCCGCGCGGCCCGCGCACCGATGCCATAGCCGTGACCGCGCAGCTCTCCTTCACCCAGAACGGCGCCTGATAGGGGCGGGGCTCACTTTCGTCGATGCGGAACTCGATGGCAGCACGTTCATCGCTACTCGTGATGGATACGAGCAGGCTGTCCTTGAAGCTCTGGCCAGCGGCCTGGATGATGGGGACGGGCGTCCATGCATCGTCGAACTCCGGAATGTAGCGGCCTGGTGATCCGCCGGGGCGCGGACCCAGCGTGAAGCGCAGCTTGCCACCTTGCCGAAGCGCATCGTGGGCGAGCGTGCGGTACGGCTCGGGCTCATTGCCTTCCCACGCGAAGGACTGCACATGCGACCGGTCGTTGCCCAGCACCTCGGTGGCCATGTGCCACCCCTTCCCGTTTCCGAGGTCGATGACGGCCTCATCGAAGATGGGCCAGCCGATCGTGTAGCTGGGGTTGCCGGGGCAGACAGGGTAGAGGCCGAGCGCGCTCCATACCAGCCAAGCGCTCATCTGCCCGCAATCCTCGTTGCCGATCAGGCCGTCGGGCGAGTCGGTATAGAAGCGCTCCGTGATCCGCCGCACGAATACATCTGTGCTGAGGGGGCGGTCGCTCAGGTTGTAGAGGTAGCTGAAGCTGTGGCTGGGCTCGTTGCCGTGCGCGTATTGGCCGATGAGGCCGGTGATGTCGCTCTGTTCGCGGCCGGTTGTCCGTGCCTTCGCGGTGAAGAGCGCATCGAGCCGCTGCGCCAACCCGCTGGGGCCGCCCGTGAGCTGCATGAAACGGTCCATGTCATGCGGCACGAAGAAGCCGTATTGCCACGCGTTGGCCTCGGTGAAATGGAAGTTCACCTCGTACGGGTCGAAGGGCTGGATGAAGCCGCCGTTGCGCCGGGCACGGAAGAAGCGCGTATCCGGGTCGAAGAGGTTCTGCCAGTTGCGGCTGCGCGCGTAGAAGCGCTGCGCGACATCCTGCTCGCCGATCATCTCCGCGAACCTTGCGATGCACCAATCGTCGTAGGCGTACTCGAGCGTGCGGCTCACGCTCTCCGGCTCGTCCTCGCTGCTGATGTAGCCGCGCTCCTGGTAGGCCTTCAGCCCGAAATGGTCGGCCTCGGCGCTGGCCACCATCGCCTCCAGCGCAAGCTTGGTGTCGAAGCCACGGATGCCCTTCGCATACGCGTCGGCGATCACGCTCACGCTGTGGTAGCCGATCATGCAGTCGGTCTCGTTGCCCCAGAGCTCCCAAACGGGCAGCCTTCCACCCTGTTGGTAATGCAGCAGGAAGGTCCTGATCCAATCCTCGGTCATCTTAGGCTCCAGGATCGTCATCAGCGGGTGCAGCGCGCGAAAGGTGTCCCATAGGCTGAAGACGGTGTACACGTTGTGGTCGGCCTTGTGGACCTCGCCATCCATGCCGCGGTACCGGCCATCCGCATCGTTGAAGATGTACGGCGCCACATAGCTGTGGTAGAGCGCGGTGTAGAAGGCCCGTTGCTGCTCTTTGGTTCCGCCCTTCACCTGCACCTTGTTCAGCTTGGCGTTCCAGGCGGCTTCGGCTTCGGCACGTACGCGGTCGAAATCCCAATGCGGCACTTCGGATTCGAGGTTCTTGCGCGCGCCCTCGATGCTCACGGCGGAGATGCCGACCCGGACGATCAGCGGCTCCGCGCCCAGGTCGCCGAAGCTGAGCACCTCCTCGGAACGCTGCGTGGCATCGATCTGGTCTGCGAGCGTGCCTTGCCCCGGTCGGGCCGTGAAGGGCTTGCTGAACCGCATGCAGTAGAAGAGCCGCTGGTCCTTGGCCCAGGATGCCGACCGGCGCTCGCCGACCACCTCGTTATCCGATGCACGTATGATGCTCGAGGCCTGCAGGAAGTCGCGGTGCCGCAGGTCGATGACCACATTCGCCTCGAGACCGGCCGGGTACCGGTACCGGTGCACGCCCACCCGTGCGGAGGCCGTGAGCTCGGCCAGCACCCCATTGGCCAGCTGAACGCGGTAGTAGCCGGCATGGGCCTGCTCGTCGCCATGGCGGAATCCGGAGCGGTACTGCTTCGGTTCGGTGGAGGATGCGCCGCTCATGGGCATCAGCAGCACATCGCATAGGTCTGCGACCCCGGTGCCGCTCAGGTGCGTGTGGCTGAAGCCGTAGATGAGGCTGTCGCTGTAATGATAGCCGCCGCAGCCGTCCCAGTCGTTATGGCCATCGGGGCGCGTATCGGGGCTGAGCTGCACCAGTCCGTTGGGCACGCAGGCGCCGGGGAAGGTGTGGCCGTGGCCGCCGGTGCCGATGAAAGGGTTGACGAGGTCGCGGGCAGGGTTAAATTGTTGGGCGACACCGATGATCCCGGTCATTCCCCAGATTATGGTCGCGACCGCCCGTAGCGTCGACCCAGGGGGTCGACCTGCGGCATTGTTGGGATGCGAATGGGCAATTGTCATGTTCAAAGTGTGCTGAGAGCAGCGGCCCCCAGCAAGGCCGCATCGTCATCCGGCAAAGCAGATACCGTGAGGTCCACACGGCCCTGGTAGATGTTGAGGAGGCTGGCGTGGAAGCGTTCGCGCAGCGGGGCCATGAGCAGCTCGCCGTTGCGCGCGATGCCGCCGAAGAGCACGATGCGCTTCGGCCCCGTTGCGCACACCGCATTCGCCAATCCGATGGCCAGCCATTCCGTGGTGCGCCTGAAGCACCCCTTGGCCGCTGCATCACCGGCATTGGCCAGGTCGGCGATGGTCTTCACGTCGGTTGGCCCGGCGGCGCCGCCCTCTTCCGCATAGGTCGCAATCATGCCCCGGATGCTCACATAGGCCTCCAGGCAGCCCTTCCTGCCGCACGTGCAAACACGGCCGCCAGGGATCAAGGTCATATGCCCCA
Organism: Flavobacteriales bacterium; assembly: GCA_030584065.1. Taxonomy (NCBI): domain Bacteria; kingdom Pseudomonadati; phylum Bacteroidota; class Flavobacteriia; order Flavobacteriales; species Flavobacteriales bacterium. Next base: position 1,051,047 of record CP129489.1, on the reverse strand, counting down.
GTTCACCCGCGTTGCCCGCGCTGCCGAGCACCAGCCTGCCGTTCACGATGAAGCCGCTGCCTACACCGGTGCCCAGCGTCACTACCAGCAGGTCGTCGATGCCCTTGCCTGCACCGTAGCGCCATTCGCCCAGCGCTGCGGCATTCGCGTCATTGCCCAGCGTCGCAGGCACGCCGAGGCGGTCGCTCATCATCCGGGCAAGGGGGACATCGTGCTTCCACGGCAGATTGGGCGCCATCTCGATGATGCCCGTGAGCTGATTGGCGTTGGGCGCCCCGATGCCGATGGCTTGCAGGGGGGCATCCGCATTCGCCCGTGCCAGTCCGGCGGCCTCTTGCGCAAGGGCATCGGCAAAGGCATGGTCATCCGCATGGCCGGTGGTGCTGATGCGCGAGCGAGCCGTCACCTTGCCGTTCCGCACCAGGCCGAGCTTGCTGGTGGTGCCGCCGATGTCGATTCCCAGGATCATGCGCTGGGAGCCCGTTCGGAGCCCTTGAAGCCGTACCAGGCCAGGAAAGCGTAGCACAGGAGCGGCAGGATGAAGCTGATGTGGAATCCCAGTGCCGCGCGGCTCTCAGCGCCCAGCAAGTCGATGATGAGCCCTTGCAGCGGAGGCACCAGTGCACCGCCCACGATCATCATCACGAGCAGGCTGGAGCCCTGCGCGGTGTCATCGCCCAAGCCCTGGATCGCCTGCGTGAAGATGTTGCTCCACAGGATGGAATTGAACAAGCCGATGGCCACGATGGCCCACATGGCCCAGGCACCCTGCATGCCGATGACGGCGCCGAGCAGCACCATGGCGGCAACTGCGAATAGGCCCAGAGCCCGCGATGGATCGGGGCCGGCAAGGATGAAGGCCAGGAAGTTCGCGCCGATGAGAACGGCCATGGGCCAGGCATGCCGGAGGCCGAATCCGGTGCTCGAATTGAGCGCGGCCAGCAGCGCGAACATCGCTCCGGCCAGCAGCAGCATGCCCCCGTAACGCTTCATGCGGGATGTTCCTTTGGCAAGCGCAACCGCGCCCATGAAGCGGCCCGCCATGGCGCCTCCCCAGTAGAGGCTGAGATAGTGCTTGGCGCTTTCTTCGGGCATGGCCATCACGGACGGCAGCTTCAGGAAGTTGATCAGCAGGCTGCCGATGGCCACCTCCGCACCCACGTAGCAGAAGATGGCCACCATGCCCCAGCGAAGCTGTGGATGCCGCCATGCTCGGCTCCGCGCGGCGACCGAGGGAGGAGGCTCGGGCAGCCGGGTGACCAGGACAAGCGCCGCCTGGAGCAGGAGAAGGCCCGTGAAGGCCGCATAGGGCCACCGCACGGCGTCGGCTCCCTTGAACACCGAGAAGATGAGCGTGCCCCCGATGAGGGGCGCCAGCGTGGTGCCGAGGGAATTGAAGGCCTGGGCAAGGTTCAGCCGGCTGCTGGCGCCGGCCGGGTCGCCGATGATGGCCACGAAGGGATTGGCCGCGATCTGCAGCAGCGTGAAGCCCAGGCCGAGGACGAACAGGGCGAGCAGATAGGGACCGAACGCATGCCCGTAGGTGGCGGGCACGAAGAGCGCCGTGCCGACCGCCGATACCAGCAGACCGGCCACCACCGCACGCTTGTATCCGAAGCGTGCAATGGGGTCCACCCCGCCGAGGGAGCGCAGGTAGTAGGCCAGTGAACCCACGAAGTAGGCCCCGAAGAAGCACAGGTTCACCGACAGCGTCTGCCACCACGGCATCTCGGGGAAGACACCGCGCAGGTGCGGGATGAGAACATCGTTCATCACCGTCATGAAGCCCCACATGAAGAAGAGCGTGGTGAGCACCACCATGGGCATCGCGCCGTTCCGTTCCATTCGAAGGGGTGCCGCTTTCGCCAAAGATGATCGTTGGCGGCGAACCGCCGGCGACGATTAGGCCTCCATGCGGCGGCGCGCTTCCATGGCCCAGCTCAGTTCTTGGATCAGCTGGCCGCTGCGCTTGGCCCAGATCTCGGGATCCACCGGGGCCCCGCCCTCGTCGAAGGACTCCTGCACATGGGGGACGGGCATATGGGCCACCACCCAGGCCTTGACCTTCCACAGCGTGAACACGAGCGCGGTGATCGCCTGATTGCCCCCGAAGGAGCCGTTGCTTACCGTGCAGATGGCCACCGGCTTCCGTTTCCATTCATCCACCAGCAGGTCCACGGCATTCTTCACGCTCGCCGGGTAGCCGCCGTTGTATTCCGGCGTCACCAGCACCACGCCGTCCGCCTTCGCCACACGAGCGGCGTAATCCACCGCTTCCGGCAGGGGCTCGCGTTGCTCGCGCAAGCGTTCCCGGAAGAGCGGGAAATCGCAGGCCTTGAGGTCGATGACCTCGGCGCTATGGCCCACTGACAGGGCAGCTCGGTGCAAGTAGACCGCCACACGATGACTGCGACGCCCTTCGCGCACGCTGCCGGAGATGATCACGAGGTGCATGCGGCAAGGTATGCCCCGCGACGCCGGCAACCCTCCATGAAAGGGATACGAACCATGCACGTTGCGGCCAAGCCGTCATTCGGTATCACAGGCCTCTCGCGCCTTTCCCCAGGCGGGGCTGAAGCCGTAGGTGATGCTGCGCCCCAACCCTGCGGTGCCGGCAGAGTAGGACACCCGCAGCCAACCCGTGGACCTATGCGCGAAAGCCAACTCATGCTTCGTGAAGCCGTCCGTGGCCGATGCATCGCAGCGCTGCACCTCGCGCAGCACATGCCCGCCTTCGCCGATCAGTGCTTCGGCAGTGGTTGAAATCGCCTCCTGGGAGTTGCCGTGGACCAGCTCTGCGTGGTCGTAGCCCCGTTCATTGCCCACCAGCAGAAAGTCCCACTCCATGGCCGGCTCTTCGGCGTCAGGGCTTGCGGGCAGCACCAGGCGCACGGAGGCTGCGCGCACAAGGCTTTGCCCCTTCCGAACCGGGGCGCCGTCCTTCCACTGCACGTGCAGCGCATCGGCGATCTCGGTCTCCTGCCCCCAAGGGGCGTATGTGGCTCCCTTGGCAGGCGCAAGGCCGCTCAGCAGGGCAGCCAAGGTGGTCTGCTCCCGGCTCCGCAGCGTTTCCGGGATGGCATCTGTTGCCGCAGGTGGGGGGGCGCCGCAGGAGAGCAGAAGGAGGACAAGCGGGAGCGGAAGTTGCCGATTCGCGATCATGGGATACCGGTCGTTCGTTCATCCGACTGCACCAGCACCACCGATCGGGCGCGGGGTGCCGTGCGGCGCTGGAAAGCTATCCTGCCCGGAGCGTACGCCCAAGGCTGCACGGAAGCGAAAAGGGGCCCGAAGGCCCCTTCCCGACAGAGCGCTGCTCCGATCACTTCACCTTGTTCACGATGGCCGCGAAGGCGGCGGCATCGCTGTAGGCGATCTCGGCCAGGGCCTTGCGGTCCAGGTCGATATTCGCCTTCTTCAGCTTGCTCATGAGCACGCTGTAGCTGGTTCCGTTGATCCGCGCGGCGGCGTTGATCCGCTGGATCCAAAGGCCGCGGAAATCGCGCTTCTTCAGGCGCCGGCCGTCATAGGCGTGGGTGAGGCCCTTCTCGACGCTGTTCTTCGCGACGGTGAGCACATTCTTGCGGCGGCCGAAGCTGCCCTTGGCCATGGCGAGGACCTTCTTGCGGCGGGCCTTGCTGGCTACTTTGTTCTGACTGCGTGGCATTGTTCCACTGGTTTTCGGGCGTGAGCGTCAGCGCGGGGCTGGTCTTTGGTGCTGCACGTCCTGGTTAACGCTACCGATTGATACCCTGGAGCGATCGGGTTGGCTTACTTCAGCAGATCGAGGATCGCCTTCTTGTCGCGGTCGTGCACCAAGGCCATCTTGGTGAGGGCGCGCTTGCGCTTGGTCTCCTTCTTGGTGAGGATGTGGCGCTTGAAGGCGTGCTTGCGCTTGATCTCGCCGGTGCCGGTCAGCTTGAACCGCTTCTTGGCGCCGGACTTGGTCTTCATCTTGGGCATTGTCTGTCGTGGTTGTCGGGGCGCGATGGGTCACGCCCTCTACGTTATTTCTTCTTCTTCGGAATGAGGAACATGATCATGCGCTTGCCCTCCAGCTTGGGCATGCTCTCCACAAGGCCAACATCCTCCAGGTCCTGGGCGAACTTCAGCAGCAGGATCTCGCCCCGCTCCTTGAAGACGATGCTGCGCCCGCGGAAGAAGACGAAGGCCTTCACCTTGTGGCCCTCCTCCAGGAAGTTGCGCGCGTGCTTCAGCTTGAAGTTCACGTCGTGCTCATCCGTATTGGGGCCGAAGCGGATCTCCTTCACCTCCACGGTGCTCTGCTTGGCCTTGATCTCCTTCTGCTTCTTCTTGAGGTCGTAGAGGAACTTCTTGTAGTCGGTGATGCGGCATACCGGGGGCACGGCCGTAGGACTGATCTCCACCAGATCCAGGCCCAGCTCCTCCGCCATCCGCAGCGCTTGGCTGAACGGGTAGACGCCCTGCTCCACGTTCTCGCCGACGACGCGCACCTCGTTGACACCGTAGATCTTGTTGTTGATCCGGTGTGGGTCTTCCTTGATGACGCGACCACGGAAGGGACGACGGCCACCTCCGCCGGGAGGGCGGGGCGGGCCACTGGGACGGAACGGAGGTCCTGCCACTTAAACTGGTTTGGTTCGGTACCCGGGAAAACCGTTTCCCGGGTTTGAGGGCGCGAATATCGGCATCTTTACCTAACCATCAGCAGCTTGCGGCCGGCTCGTTGGCGGTCAGTGGGTCAGTAACGGCCCAGTTGCTCGGCTTCCCGGGCCTTCACCAGGTCAGCGAAGGCCTGGGTGGAGAGGGTGCCGATGTCGCCCTTTCCGTGCTCGCGCACCGCCACAGCGCCCTCAGCGGCCTCCTTCTCGCCCACGATGAGCATGAAGGGCGTCTTCGCCAGCTCGGCATCCCGGATCTTCCGGCCGATCTTCTCGTTGCGCTCGTCCACCGTGGTGCGGATGCCCAATTGGGCCAAGGCTGTGCTGGCAGCTTGCGCGGCATCGACGAACTTGTCGCTGATGGGCAGTACGATGGCCTGTTCCGGCGTGAGCCACAGCGGGAATCGCCCTGCGGTATGCTCGATGATCAGGGCGATGAAGCGCTCCAGGCTGCCGAAAGGCGCCCGGTGGATCATCACCGGCCGGTGCCGCTGGTTATCGCTACCCACGTACTCCAACTGGAATCGCTCGGGGAGGTTGTAGTCGACCTGGATGGTGCCCAGCTGCCACCGCCGGCCCAGGGCGTCCCTCACCATGAAATCGAGCTTGGGGCCGTAGAACGCGGCCTCGCCGTACTCCACCACGGTTCTGAGCCCGCTGGCCGCAGCAGCGTCGATGATGGCCTGCTCGGCCTTCTCCCAGTTCTCCTCGCTGCCGATGTACTTGCTGCGGTCCTCCTTGTCGCGCAGGCTCACCTGGGCCTCGAAGTGCTCCAGGCCCAGCGCCCGGAGAACCAGCAGCACCAGGTCGATCACCTTCATGAATTCCTCCTTCACCTGGTCGGCACGGCAGAAGAGGTGCGCATCATCCTGCGTGAAGCCGCGTACCCGGGCCAGGCCATGCAGTTCGCCGCTCTGCTCGTAGCGGTACACCGTGCCGAACTCAGCCAGGCGCAGCGGCAGGTCCTTGTAGCTGCGCGGCCGGCTGGCGAAGATCTCGCAGTGGTGCGGGCAGTTCATGGGCTTGAGCATGAAGAGCTCGCCCTCCTGCGGGGTGCTGATCGGCTGGAAGCTGTCCTTTCCGTATTTCTCCCAGTGACCGCTGGTCTCGTAGAGTGCCTTGCTCCCGATGTGCGGGGTGGCCACCTGCACATACCCGGCCTTCTCCTGGGCCTCCTTCATGAAATTGATGAGCCGCTCGCGCAGGGCGGTGCCCTTGGGCAGCCACAGGGGCAAGCCCAGTCCCACCCGTTCGCTGAAGGTGAAGAGGTCCAGCTCCCGGCCCAGCTTTCGGTGGTCGCGCTTCTTCGCCTCCTCCAGCAGCACCAGGTACTCGTCCAGTTCCTTCTGCTTGGGGAAGGTGATGGCGTATATGCGCGTCAGCTGCTTCCGCTTCTCATCGCCGCGCCAGTAGGCGCCGGCCACGCTCATCACCTTGGCCGCCTTGATGAAGGAGGTATCCGGGATATGCGGACCGCGGCAGAGGTCCGTGAAGCCGCCTTGTTCGTAGAAGGTAATCTCCCCGTCATTGAGCCCATCGATGAGCTCGAGCTTGTATTCGTCGCCCTTCTCCCGGAAGTAGGCAATGGCTTCGGCTTTGGGCACCTCGCGCCGCAGGTAGGCGCTCTTCCGCGCGGCCAGCTCCTTCATCTTGGCCTCGATCGCGGGGAAGTCCGCCTCGCCCAATGTGCGGTCGCCGAGGTCCACATCGTAGTAGAAGCCGTTCTCGATGGGCGGTCCGATGCCGAACTTGACCCCGGGGTACAGCGCCTCGAGCGCCTCCGCCAGCAGGTGGGCGCTGCTGTGCCAGAAGGTGGACTTGCCCTCGGGGTCGCTCCAGGTGAGCAGGTTCAGCGTGCAGTTGCCCGGCAGGGGGCGGTTGGCGTCGCATACCGCGCCATTCACCTTGGCCGAGAGCACGTTGCGGGCCAGTCCTTCGCTGATGCTCCGGGCCACGTCCATGGCCGTGGCTCCAGCATCGTATTCCCTGACGCTGCCGTCAGGGAGGGTCACATGGATTTTCATCGGTTCGCTCCGGCCACCCTACGAGCGGTGTTCCGAAGGGCGGCGAAGGTAGCCCTTAGTCCGGGCACCCACGTGCGGCTCCGGGGCGCACTTCATCACCCTGCAATTCACAGCCGACTGTTCGCAAGATGACGGCCGAGCGGCCAGCCCCCCCTTGATCGCCCTTGGTCGCGGGGATAGTTTCGCCCCCCGCTCAAGGCCAGCCGCTAACCACTGATGGCATTGAAAGCTACCAACCCCATCTCCTCAGCCATGCGCATCCCAGCTTTCCTGGCCCTTTCGCTGCTCGCTCTCAGCGCCCTGGGCGCCCAATTGCACGTGAAGGGCGTGGTCACGGATGCGGCCACCCGCGAGCCCCTGGCCGACGCGCTGGTCAGGGTCTACAAGGATGGTGTCCGCCAGCATGTGCATCGCACAGGTGCGAACGGCCACTACGGCTTCACGCTCGACAACGGCGCGGAGTACGTGATCCGGTTCTCCATGCCGGGCCGTGTCACCAAGTGCTTCGCGATCGATACCCATGGCCCGGCCTGGGAAGATGACCGCTCCGTGAAGCAGGTGGAGGTGGAGATGACCCTCTTCGAACAGGTGGACGGCCTCGATCTTGGCTTCTTCGACATGCCCATGGGCATGGGGCGGTTCACGCCCATGACCGGATTCCTGGCATGGAACAAGGAGTACGAGGCCCGTGTGCAGCCCGAGGCAGCCCGCTTGCAGGCAGAGGCCATGTTCCGCCGTGAGCGGCTGGCCCAGGTGGCCGAGCTGCCGGTGCAATAGGACGGCTTCGATTCCAACGGGGCACTTGCCACGGTCGATGCAGCTCAGCGTGCTCCGGTTGAGGACGCATGCCGGACTGCGGCATTGCGCCGTTGCATTCCCTGCCATACGCCAGCTTGAAGCATCACGGCTCCGCCATCAGGCACTATGACGCCGTATGGGGGTTCGGGCGGGGGATGGGCTGAGCCATGCGGTTCTTGTGCTGCGCCGTGCATCACCGCCCCGGCGCACCAAGCGGATGAGGGCCCGCCGTACTGCGCACCCCGGCCTACATTAGCCGCCCGAAAATCGGACGTATGGGACTGAAGTGCGGAATCGTGGGACTCCCGAATGTGGGGAAGAGCACCCTGTTCAACTGCTTGAGCAACGCCAAGGCGCAAGCGGCCAATTTCCCATTCTGCACGATTGAGCCCAATGTGGGCACCATCACCGTGCCTGACGAGCGCCTCAACCGGCTGGCCGACCTCGTGAAACCGCAGCGCATCGTACCGACCACGGTGGAGATCGTGGACATCGCGGGGCTGGTGAAGGGGGCAAGCAAGGGGGAGGGCTTGGGCAACCAGTTCCTGGGCAATATCCGTGAGTGCGATGCCATCCTGCACGTGCTGCGCTGCTTCGACGACCCCAACGTGGTGCATGTTGACGGCAGCGTGGATCCGGTTCGTGACAAGGAGGTGATCGATATCGAGCTGCAGCTGAAGGACCTGGAGACCGTGGAGGCGCGCAGCGCCAAGGTGCAGAAGCAGGCGGGCACGGGAGACAAGGAGGCCAAGCGCCGGTTCGAGCTCCTCTCCCGCATCAAAGACACCCTGATGACGGGCCAGAGCGCAAGGGCCGCCGTCACCGGGGCCGACGATCCGGCCCTGTTGGCCGAGTTTCAGCTGCTCACCACCAAGCCCGTGCTCTATGTCTGCAATGTGGACGAGAAGAGCGCCAAGACCGGGAATGCGCATGTGGAGCGCGTGAAGGAGGCGGTGAAGCTGGAGAATGCTGAGGTGATCATGGTCACAGCCGCCATCGAGGCAGAGATCGCCGCGCTGGACACCCCTGAAGAACGCGCGTTGTTCCTCGCCGACATGGGCCTCGATGAGCCCGGTGTGAACAAGCTGATCCGCGCAGCCTACCGGCTGTTGAAGCTCCAGACCTACTTCACGGCAGGGGAGAAGGAGGTGCGGGCCTGGACCATTCATCAAGGGGACACCGGGCCTCAGGCGGCCGGGGTCATCCACAGCGATTTCGAGAAGGGCTATATCCGCGCGGAGGTGATGGGGTACGACGACTTCATCCGCTACGGCAGTGAAGCCGCCTGTCGGGCTGCAGGAAAGCTACGGGTGGAAGGCAAAGACTACGTGGTGAAGGACGGCGATGTGATGCACTTCCTGTTCAACGTGTAGTGCCGGAGCAGCGACTGGCCCCATAGGCCCGCTGCCTTGGTCGATGCTGGAACGAGGAAGCCCCGGCCATGCCGGGGCTTCCTCGTTCGATGCAATACGTCGATCCGTCAGGGCTGCGCCATGATGCGCCCCACCACCTCCTCGCCGTTCAGGCGGATACGATAGATGTAGGCGCCGCCATTCCGTTCCATCGGTCGGAAGGGGAGGGCAAGGGCAACCCCTGCTTCGACATGGCCCTGGAAGAGGTCGGCCACCTTGCGTCCCTGCAGGTCGGTGACCACCACTTGAGCCGTGCCGCTCTCCGTGGGCATCAGGAAGACGGTCGTCTCCTCCCGGAAGGGGTTGGGGGAGGCGTTCGCCGACATGGCCGATTTCGGATTCGCGATGGTGATGTCGCCGTACCCCGGCTTCTTTGTGCACTTCACGGTGATGTGCTGGATGACCTGCGCAGGATTGCCGCAGTCGTCGGCCGCAGTATAGGTGCGGGTCACCACGTAGGTGCCGGTCCAGTCTGGTTGCCCGGCCACGTCGGTCACCTCGACCTCAACGCTTCCAGAGCAGTTGTCCGTCGCCTCGCACTTCACCGGCTTCGGCAGCTTGCCGCATTCCACCACCAGATCCTCCACCGGACAGCTCAGCTCGGGGGGCGTATCGTCAGTCACCGTGATGGCCCAGGTGGCCGTACCGACGTTTCCGCACTGGTCGTTGGCCGTCCAGGTGTGCACGATGGTGTAGGAGCCGGCACAGTCACCCGGTACCACCACCATGCTGTGCTGCACCGCCACATGCACCTTGGTGCATTCGTCGTAGGCCGTCACATCCGGCGTTTGGATCGCATCCAGGTCCGCATCGCAGGCTACGGCGAGGTCGGCCGGGATTCCCGTGAAGACCGGAGGCACCTCGTCGATCAGGGTGATGTACTGCGTACAGCTGGCATAGTTCCCGGCTTCGTCCGTCGCCCAGAAGGTGCGGCGGATGACATACGGGCAGTTGCTCAGGATCGCGTCGGTCCATCCCACGTGCTCGATCTCCGGGCAGTCCTCCTGCTTCTTGCGGAAGATGGGCTCACCGCCGAGGGCGAAGGGCGAGAAGTCGTCGGCGCACTGCACCGTGATATCCGGAGGGCAGGACTCGATGATCGGGCCGCACACCTTGCCGCAGTCCGTGTCCTGCATCACTTCCACCTGGATCTCATTCACGCAGCCATTGGTACCAGTGAGCAGTAGGATGTATGTGCCGGGAGTACTTGTGGAGTAGGTGGGACCACTTCCTACAACTCCAATGGAGTAGACCCAAGCGGCGTAAGCGATCGAACTGCTGCTGGAGTAGCTTAGTGTGGCAGGTTCGCCGTTGCAACCGATCAAGGTCGAATAGACGACTGCTTCGGGCAGGTCGAAATCCACGTCCACCATAGTACTTGCAGTGCTCGTGCAGCCATTCGAACCAGTTACCGTCAATACGTATGTGCCGGGTTCGAAAACGACTGGGTCCTCAAGATTACTCGTGAACCCATTGGGACCAATCCAACTATACGCTCCATCCCCAGCACCATTCAAGACTATAGACCACGTGTTGCAAGTGAGAGTGCCACCCACTGCTTGTGCGCCGGGCACATCCACATCCTGATCCACTTCCGCCGTGGCGGTGCTGGTGCAGCCGTTGGCACCGGTCACCGTGAGGGTATAGGTGCCGGGGGCGCACACGGTGGGGTTCCGCTCGGCGCTGGTGAAGCCGTTGGGGCCGCTCCAGCTGTACGAACCGTTACCCATGCCTTGCAGGGTCACGCACTCATTGTTGCAGGTGATGGTGCCGCCAGAAGCTTGCGCGCCGGGCAGATCAGTATCCTCGCCGACCTCAGCGGTGGCGGTGCTGGTGCAGCCGTTGGCACCGGTCACCGTGAGGGTGTAGGTACCGGGGGCGCACACCGTCGGGTTCTGCTCGGTGCTGGTGAAGCCGTTGGGGCCGCTCCACGCGAAGCTGCCGTTGCCACTGCCGCTCAGGGTCACGCACTCGTTGTTGCAGCTGAGGGTGCCGCCAGCCGCTTGCGCGCCGGGCACATCCACATCCTGACCCACTTCAGCCGTGGCGGTGCTGGTGCAGCCGTTGGCGCCGGTCACCGTAAGCGTGTAGGTGCCGGGAGCGCACACCGTCGGGTTCTGCTCGGTGCTGGTGAAGCCATCGGGGCCGCTCCAGGCGAAGCTGCCGTTGCCACTTCCGCTCAGCGTCACGCACTGGTTGTTGCAGGTGAGGGTGCCGCCAGCGGCCTGAGCGCCGGGCACATCCACATCCTGACCCACTTCCGCCGTGGCGGTGCTGGTGCAGCCGTTGGTGCCGGTCACCGTGAGGGTGTAGGTGCCGGGGACGCATACCGTCGGGTTCTGCTCGGCGCTGGTGAAGCCGTCGGGGCCGCTCCAGGCGAAGCTGCCGTTGCCGCTGCCGCTCAGTTGCACGCACTCGTTGTTGCAGGTGAGGGTGCCGCCAGAAGCTTGCGCGCCGGGCAGATCAGTGTCCTCGCCGACCTCGGCGGTGGCGGTGCTGGTGCAGCCGTTGGTGCCGGTCACCGTGAGCGTGTAGGTGCCGGGGACGCATACCGTCGGGTTCTGCTCGGCGCTGGTGAAGCCGTTGGGGCCGCTCCAGCTGTACGAACCGTTACCCACGCCTTGCAGGGTCACGCACTCATTGTTGCAGGTGAGGGTGCCGCCAGCGGCCTGAGCGCCGGGCACATCCACATCCTGACCCACTTCCGCCGTGGCGGTGCTGGTGCAGCCGTTGGTGCCGGTCACCGTGAGGGTGTAGGTGCCGGGGACGCATACCGTCGGGTTCTGCTCGGCGCTGGTGAAGCCGTTGGGGCCGCTCCAGCTGTACGAACCGTTACCCACGCCTTGCAGGGTCACGCACTCATTGTTGCAGGTGATGGTGCCGCCAGAAGCTTGCGCGCCGGGCAGATCCACATCCTGACCCACTTCCGCCGTGGCGGTGCTGGTGCAGCCGTTGGTGCCGGTCACCGTGAGGGTGTAGGTGCCGGGAGCGCACACCGTCGGGTTCTGCTCGGCGCTGGTGAAGCCGTCGGGGCCGCTCCAGGCGAAGCTGCCGTTGCCGCTGCCGCTCAGTTGCACGCACTCGTTGTTGCAGGTGAGGGGGCCGCCAGAAGCTTGCGCGCCGGGCAGATCAGTGTCCTCGCCGACCTCGGCGGTGGCGGTGCTGGTGCAGCCGTTGGTGCCGGTCACCGTGAGCGTGTAGGTGCCGGGGACGCATACCGTCGGGTTCTGCTCGGCGCTGGTGAAGCCGTTGGGGCCGCTCCAGCTGTACGAACCGTTACCCACGCCTTGCAGGGTCACGCACTCGTTGTTGCAGGTGAGGGGGCCGCCAGCGGCCTGAGCGCCGGGCACATCCACATCCTGACCCACTTCGGCCGTGGCGGTGCTGGTGCAGCCGTTGGTGCCGGTCACCGTGAGGGTGTAGGTGCCGGGGACGCATACCGTCGGGTTCTGCTCGGCGCTGGTGAAGCCGTCGGGGCCGCTCCAGCTGTACGAACCGTTACCCACGCCTTGCAGGGTCACGCACTCGTTGTTGCAGGTGAGGGTGCCGCCAGAAGCTTGCGCGCCGGGCAGATCAGTGTCCTCGCCGACCTCGGCGGTGGCGGTGCTGGTGCAGCCGTTGGCACCGGTCACCGTGAGGGTATAGGTGCCGGGGGCGCACACCGTCGGGTTCTGCTCGATGCTGATGAAGCCATCGGGGCCGGTCCAGCTGTACGAACCGTTACCCACGCCTTGCAGGGTCACGCACTCGTTGTTGCAGCTGAGGGTGCCGCCAGCCGCTTGTGCGCCGGGCACATCCACATCCTGACCCACTTCCGCCGTGGCGGTGCTGGTGCAGCCGTTGGTGCCGGTCACCGTGAGGGTGTAGGTGCCGGGGACGCATACCGTCGGGTTCTGCTCGGCGCTGGTGAAGCCGTCGGGGCCGCTCCACGCGAAGCTGCCGTTGCCGCTGCCGCTCAGCGTCACGCACTCATTGTTGCAGGTGATGGTGCCGCCAGAAGCTTGCGCGCCGGGCAGATCAGTGTCCTCGCCGACCTCGGCGGTGGCGGTGCTGGTGCAGCCGTTGGCACCGGTCACCGTGAGGGTATAGGTGCCGGGGGCGCACACCGTCGGGTTCTGCTCGATGCTGATGAAGCCGTTGGGGCCGGTCCAGCTGTACGAACCGTTACCCACGCCTTGCAGGGTCACGCACTCGTTGTTGCAGGTGAGGGTGCCGCCAGCGGCCTGAGCGCCGGGCACATCCACATCCTGACCCACTTCGGCCGTGGCGGTGCTGGTGCAGCCGTTGGTGCCGGTCACCGTGAGGGTGTAGGTGCCGGGGACGCATACCGTCGGGTTCTGCTCGGCGCTGGTGAGGCCGTCGGGGCCGCTCCAGCTGTACGAACCGTTACCCACGCCTTGCAGGGTCACGCACTCGTTGTTGCAGGTGAGGGTGCCGCCAGAAGCTTGCGCGCCGGGCAGATCAGTGTCCTCGCCGACCTCGGCGGTGGCGGTGCTGGTGCAGCCGTTGGTACCGGTCACCGTGAGGGTGTAGGTGCCAGGGGCGCACACCGTCGGGTTCTGCTCGGTGCTGGTGAAGCCGTTGGGACCGGTCCAGGCGAAGCTGCCGTTGCCGCTGCCGCTCAGCTGCACGCACTCGTTGTTGCAGGTGAGGGTGCCGCCAGCCGCTTGAGCGCCGGGCGCATCCACATCCTGACCCACTTCAGCCGTAGCGGTGCTGGTGCAGCCGTTGGTGCCGGTCACCGTGAGGGTGTAGGTGCCAGGGGCGCACACCGTCGGGTTCTGCTCGGTGCTGGTGAAGCCGTTGGGGCCGCTCCAGGCGAAGCTGCCGTTGCCGCTGCAGCTCAGTTGCACGCACGCGTTGTTGCAGGTGATGGTGACGCCAGCAGCCTGAGCCCCGGGTGCGACCAGGTCCTCATCGACCAGAGCGGTCGCGGTGCTGGTGCAACCGTTGGTACCGGTCACCGTGAGGGTGTAAGTACCGGGGGCGCACACCGTCGGGTTCTGCTCGGTGCTGGTGAAGCCATCGGGGCCGCTCCAGGCGAAGCTGCCATTGCCGCTACCGCTCAGCGTCACGCACTCGTTGTTGCAGGTGATGGTGCCGCCAGCCGCTTGTGCGCCGGGCGCATCCACATCCTGACCCACTTCTGCCGTGGCGGTGCTGGTGCAGCCGTTGCTGCCCGTCACCGTGAGGGTGTAGGTGCCAGGGGCGCACACCGTCGGGTTCTGCTCGGTGCTGGTGAAGCCATCGGGGCCGCTCCAAGCGAAGCTGCCGTTGCCGCTGCCGCTCAGCGTCACGCACTCATTGTTGCAGGTGATGGTGCCGCCAGAAGCTTGCGCGCCGGGCTCATCCACATCCCGCGCCACTTCAGCGGTCGCCACGCTGGTGCAGCCGTTGCTGCCGGTCACCGTGAGGGTGTAGGTGCCGGGGGCGCACACGGTTGGGTTCTGCTCGGTGCTGGTGAAGCCGTTGGGGCCGCTCCAGGCGAAGCTGCCGTTGCCGCTGCCGCTCAGTTGCACGCACGCGTTGTTGCAGGTGAGGGTGCCGCCAGAAGCTTGCGCGCCGGGCAGATCAGTGTCCTCGCCGACCTCGGCGGTGGCGGTGCTGGTGCAGCCGTTGGTACCGGTCACCGTGAGGGTGTAAGTACCGGGGGCGCACACCGTCGGGTTCTGCTCGGTGCTGGTGAAGCCATCGGGGCCGCTCCAGGCGAAGCTGCCATTGCCGCTACCGCTCAGCGTCACGCACTCGTTGTTGCAGGTGATGGTGCCGCCCGAAGCCACAGCCCCGGGTTCATCCGTATTGCCGGTCACCAATGCTTCGGCCGTGCCCACGCAGGCGATCGGTCCGTCCTCCGCCTGGATGCTGGCGCCGGTCACCGTCAAGGTGTAGGTGCCGGGTAGGCTCACGACCGGGTTCTGGTCGGTGCTGGTGAAGGCACCAGGACCGCTCCAGGCATAGGTCACGTTGGGGGTTAGGCTGGCGCCCTGGAGTTGCACGGTGGGTTGAAGGCAGCTGATCTCCCCGCCATTGGCACCGGCGCTGGCCGTGGTGCCGCTGATGGTGACATCTGCCAGGATCGAGGTGGTGCAGCCGTTGGCAGCGGTCACCGTGAGGGTGTAGGTGCCGGCCACGTTGACCACCGGATCGGCCTCGCTGCTGGTGAAGCCGTTCGGACCGGTCCAGGCCAGGCTGCCATCGCCGGAACCCTGCAGCTGCGTCGACAGCAGGTTGCAGTTGATCGAACCGCCCGTGGCCTCGGCCGCAGGAGCCTCCGTATCGCTGTTGACCTGAGCGGTAGCTGTGCTGGTGCAGCCGTTGGCGCCCGTCACCGTGAGGATGTAGGTGCCCGGGACGCATACCGTGGGGTTCTGCTCGGTGCTGGTGAAGCCGTCGGGGCCGCTCCAGCTGAAGCTGCCGTTGCCACTGCCGGTGAGCTGCACGCACGCGTTGGTGCAGGTGATGGTGCCGCCTGAGGCTTGGGCGCTTGGGGACGTCGTGTTCACGGTGACCTCCACCACGTCAGTGCTGCTGCACCCCGTTTGCGGATCGGTGACGGTGAGCGTGTAGATGCCGGCCTGGTTAACGCTGGGATTCGCTGTGCCACCGCCCGAGGCGATGCCCGGCCCGCTCCATGAGAATTGCAGGCCCTGCGGCGTGCTGCTGCCGTTGAGCTGGATGCTGGGGCCGGTCGCGCAATTGATCTCCGCATCAGCACCGGCATCCGCCACGGGCGGAACCGTGCCTTGGATGTTGACGGGAATGGAAACCGAGCACTGGTTGAAATCGGTCACGGTCACGCTGTAGAGCCCGGCCGGCACGCCGGTGATGTTCGGGCCGACGGCTCCTGTGCTCCATGCGTAACCGTAGCCGGGCGTGCCACCGGTGCCGCTCGCGCTTGCGCCGCCGGTGCTGGTGTTGCAGGCATCGAGCGTGGTGTTGATGTTGGCGGAGAGGGGGGCGGGCTGGCCGACCACGAAGTTGGCCGTGGCGCTGCAGCCATTGAAATCGGTCACCGTCACGGTATAGGGCCCTGCGGCGAGGTTGCCCGCCGTCTGCGTGCTCTGCCCATCGCTCCAGATGTACGTGAAGGGGGCCTGGCCATCGGCCGTTGCGGTGATGCTGCCGGTGGCCGCGCCATTGCACAGCGCGTCGGTCACGGTGCCTTCCACCGTCATGATGCGCACCTTCACCACCTGGTCGGCCGCGCCGGCGAGGATGCATGCATCGCCGCCGATGATCCGACGGATATAGGTGTCCTGCGTGAGCGCTCCGATCTGCGCTCCCGAGAGGTTCTGTCCTGTGGCCCCGGGTATGTTCGTCCACGTGAGGCTATCGGTGCTGATCTGCCATTGGTAGGTCGCGGCGCTGCCGAACGAAGGATAGGAGGACGCGCTGTTGTTGCGCACGATGGTGGGCAGCACGTAGGTGGGCTCCGAGCCGATGATATCGCCCGGAGTGGCTCCGGGGCAGATGGCCACGCCCTGGTAGGTGATGCTGTTGCCCAGCAGGTCGGGCGGGTTGGCCCACACCACCAGGCCGGGCTCGTAGCGGGTGGTGCCGCTCACCTTGGTGGTGTTCAGCGCGCCCTGCGTCAGCGGGATGTTGTTGCTGCGCGCGGTGACGATGGTGTAGATGCGGCAGTTGCTGAACTTGATGCCGCGCTCGCCCACCGGGTCATAATCGTCGGCCGTGCCGCCGTAGTAGGTGCTGAACTCCAGTGCGCTGAGGTCGCTCTCCAGTTTGAAGAAGACCTTGTCGTTGCTGCCCTGGTTGGTGGTCTGCAGCGGCACGTTCGGTGCCGTGCTCATCGGGAAGTTGGTGCTGTTGGAATAGCCGAACACGTAGACATCGTTGTTCTGGTCCACGTTCAGGCCCATCATGTTCACCTCGTTGCTGCTGCCACCCACGTAGGTGCCGCCCAGGAAATTCTGGTCGATGCTCATCCGGCCCACGTAGAAGTCGTTGCTCCCGTTGTGTCCCGTATCATAGGCGCCGGCCGTGATGTTCGCACTGTTCAGGCCCTCGGTCACCCCGCCGAAGTAGAGCTCCGTGCGGGCGGCATTGAACTCCATGCACAGCAGGTTGGCATCGTCGTTGGCGTCGCTGCTGAAGTAGGAGGACCAGACCGTGGCGGCCGTGGTGCCGTTCAGGCGCTGGATGAAGCCGGCGCTGGTCCCTCCGCGCGTGCTTTGGCGCGGGCTCACCGTGGGGAAGTTGGTGCTGCTGGTGTTGCCACCCACGAAGAGGTCGCCGCTCACGGGGTTGTGCAGCATGATGCTCGCACGGTCGGTGCTGCTTCCGCCATAGTTGCGCATCCACACCAGGCTGCTCAGGTCCTGGTTCACCCGGAACAGCAGCACATCCGCACCGCCGTTGTTGGTGTTGCTGGCTCCGCTGCCGGGGTTCAGCGTGGACAGGTTGGTGCTGGTGGTGCTCCCGGCCACGAACACGTCGCCGTTGGCCGCCAGGCGCACATCGTAGTTGTCGTCGGCCCCATTACCCCCCACCACGGCGGCCTTGATACTGCTGCCCGCGGTATTGATCTTCAGCACGAAGACATCGATGCCGCTCTGCGACTGCTGGTTGATGCTGGATCCGCTGAAGGCGCTGCCGCCCAGCAGGGGGAAGTTGGTGCTGCTCGTCTGGCCGGTGATGTACAGGTTCCCGTCGGGGCCCTGTTCCATGGCGTAGGGGTTGTCGTCACCGCCGCCACCGATGTAGGTCTGCCACACGCGGGTGCCGCTGCCGCCCACCGCGGAAGGCTCCAGGTACTTGCCAACGATGATCTCCAGGTTGCCATTGGCCGTCTCATCGAAGGCGCCCGGGGTGATCTGGTCCGTGGTGCCCACCACGCGGGCCACCACATAGATGGCGCCATCGGCGGGGTCCACCCAGATGCAGTGGCCGTGGTTGTCGTCGCTGCTGTTGGTGTTGATCCAGGTGGCCCAGCGCATGGCGATGGGGTCGATCACCAGCGGATGCTGCTTGTCATAGGCCCCCAGCTCGAAACGCAGGGTGTTGTCACCCTCGATAGTGTAGCGGCTGGCCACGGCGATCTCCTTGCCGTTGATGCGCTGGTACACGTAGGGCGCAGGGTGCGCCAGCTCGCCCAGGAGGGTCTCGATCAGCAGTTCACCCTGCTCGTTCACGCGCATCTTGCCGATGCCGTCATGGGCGATGGCGATGCGTCCGGCATCGGCGCCAGGCATCACGATCAGGTCATACTCCAGCGAGCCGTCCTTGGCCGGATAGTAGCGCGCATCGATGCCCGGGTACACATCGCGGTACCATACTTCCTGGAAGCTGCGCACGTCGGTGGCCTGGCGGTCGCCCACGAAGTAGTTGGATACCTCAGGGTGTGCGTCGCGGCCCTCCGCACGTGCCGATGCGTTTCCGCCCACGAAGCGCAGTTGCCAGGCATGGCCCCTTCGCCTCCAGGTGAGCTCGCGTGCGGGTCGCCCTTGACGCTGCTCCTCCTCGATCGCGAAGCCATCCGCAATGCGTTTGTCCACTTCCACGGGGTCGAAGGCCGTCACCACCATGCCTTGGGGGGTGGCTACCGCCTGTCCGTAGGGGAAGTCCGCCCGAAAGAGCACACCGGGACTGAACTGCCCCTTGTTCTCCGTGAAGTGGATCTCCTGGTCGTGCATGTTCAGGAGCTGCGCCAAGTCATCGTGATGATGGCCTTGGTGCGACTGGGGCGCGGAATGGCCCTTGGACGGCGCCATGCCGCGAGCCAGTTGCGCCGCTGCAGGCAGGGCCGGCAGCAACAAGAGGAGCAGCGCGGCCAGCAGGGCGCGCGCTGCCCTCAACAGGGTAGGTGTGGAGTGCATGGGGTTGGAGATTGGTTCATGTGTTTCCGGTGAAGCATGAGCAGGCACGGTCCCCAAGCCTTGCTCGGGGTCCAGCCAAAGGCGGTCAGTTTCGTTGGCGCGGGTCACCGGCTTCGCGGTGCCCTCGCTGGGCGTATGGGTGGATCGCATGTCGCTGGCCCTGTGGTTCAGGTCCAAGCGTTCAAAGGCAGTGGTCCGAAAAGCGACCCAGTCGAGAAAGAGTGCCGCGAACCTATGGCCATTCGGCACCCTGTGTCAAGTTTCGTCTTTGAAAAACCTCATTTCGTCGACATTCTTGGCTGTTCGACGGTGAGTAATCCAATCAATCGGTACCAAGAATGGTGACGCTTGTTCAAAACTTCTTGCCGAGAAATTTGGCACAGCCTGCACCGCGGTGCTTATTTGGGCGTCATGATATCGACGGTTTTTCCGTCAATCGTTCGATTCCGCAACTAACCACAACACCATAGGCCATGGCAACGGAGATCAACAAGGAGAAACTCAAGGCGCTTCAGCTCACCCTGGATAAGCTGGAGAAGACCTTCGGCAAGGGCGCCATCATGAAGCTCGGCGATGATGCCATCGAACAGGTGGAGGTGATTCCCACCGGCTCGCTGGGACTAGACCTGGCCTTGGGCGTTGGCGGCTATCCCAAGGGGCGGATCATCGAGATCTACGGCCCGGAATCATCCGGAAAGACCACCTTGGCTATCCACGCCATCGCCGAATGCCAGAAGCGAGGCGGAATTGCGGCCATCATCGATGCCGAGCACGCCTTCGACCGCTTCTATGCCGAGGGGCTTGGCGTGGACACCGAGAACCTGCTCATCAGCCAGCCTGACAACGGGGAGCAGGCCTTGGAGATCGCCGACAACCTGATTCGCTCTGGCGCCATCGACCTTTTGGTGGTCGATTCCGTGGCGGCCTTGACCCCACGCGCCGAGATCGAGGGTGAAATGGGTGACAGTGCAGTCGGTATGCAGGCCCGCCTCATGAGCAAGGCCCTGCGCAAGCTCACCAGCACAATCGGCAAGACCGGTTGCTGCTGCATCTTCATCAACCAGCTCCGCGAGAAGATCGGTGTCATGTTCGGCAATCCGGAGACCACCACCGGCGGCAACGCGCTGAAGTTCTACGCCACCATCCGCCTCGACATCCGTCGCGTGACGCAACTCAAGGAAGGAGAGAACGTCATCGGCAACCGCACCCGTGTGAAGGTGGTGAAGAACAAGGTGGCCCCTCCGTTCCGCAAGGCCGAGTTCGACATCATGTTCGGCAAGGGCGTGAGCAAGACGGGTGAGATCATCGACATGGCCGTGGAGATGGGCATCGTGAAGAAGAGCGGCAGCTGGTTCAGCTACGAGGACAACAAGCTCGGCCAGGGGCGCGACATGGTGCGCCAACTCCTCGATGACAACGAGGAACTTTGCCTCGAACTCGAGCAACGGATCAAGGAAGCGGTGGCCAAGACCGAGCAGCCGGTCACGGCCTGATGGGTTCAGCCGCTACTTTTGAAGGCCCCGGAAGGTGATCCGGGGCCTTCGCTTTATGGGTCAACCGATTTCCCGTTCCCTGGCCTTCAATGCCTTCTGGTGCCTTGCCCTCATCGCCTGCCAGGCACCGGGGGGAAAGGAACCGCGTGACGCACAAGCCCCGGAGGGCAGCCTGGCCTGGATCGAGCAGCGCATCATCGACAACCCCGACGATGCGGCGCTCTTCGCCCAGCGTGCCGCATTCTTCGAGGGCATTGACAGCCTGGCGCTGGCTGAGGCCGACTGGAAGCGTGCCATCGTCCTTGACAGCGCCAATTCCGCTTGGCGCCTCGCCTTGGGTGGGCTCTATTTCCGGAAGGTGAGGCTGGTGGATGCCGAGCGGAGCTTCCAACAGGCCATCGAACTGGCCCCTAGCTCAACGGACGCACGCAGTAAGCTGAGTGAGCTTTACCTCGTACAGGGACGCTTCAAAGAAGCCATGGCCGAGGCCAATGACGCCCTGCGGCTGGACCCTCAGAATGGCCAGCTGTACAACCTCAAAGGGTGGATCCACCGCACCGCCGGTGACACCGACCTGGCCATAAGCAGCTACCAGACCGCCGTGGAGCGCGACCCGGACCTCTATGACGCCTACATCTCCTTGGGCATCCTGCACGCGGCCCGCCATGACGCCCTCGCGCTGGACTACTACGATGCGGCCATCGCCGAACGGCCCACGAGCATCGAGGCCCATTACAACAAGGCGATGTTCGCGCAGGAACATGACCGGGACAGCCTGGCCCTCGCCTGTTACGCCCGCATCAAGGAGATCGATCCCGACTACCCATTGGCATACTACAACACCGGGTACATCCTGCTCGAGCACCAGAAGAAGACATTGATGGCGCGCGAGCAGTTCCAGAGGGCCATTGCCAAGATGCCCACTTACACGCAGGCGTGGTACAGCAGGGGCGTCACTTATGAACTGGAGGGCCGCTTGGACAGTGCGAAGGCGGATTACGAGCAGACCCTGCGCATCGACCCCACCCACACCGAAGCGGCCCTCGGCCTGAGCAGGCTCGCGGCCAAGGGCGTGAAGGTGAAGGCGCGCTAGCGGCCTTTGGGGCGTGCCGAGGCTTCAACGGCCCGGTTGAGGCCGTTCCTGTTGCTCACCACGAAGCGGCGCACGCGCATGCCCACAGGCGTGTGCGCCCGGAGGGTCCAGGTCCCGGGCCGGAGACGATCCAGGTCGAAGGCCGCTGCGGCATCCGGAGGCATGCTGTCCACCACCCGGCCTTGCCCGTTCAGGAGGTCCACCCGATAGGTCTCAGGGGGAAGGCTGAACGCCACCACACCGGGCGTATCGGTCTCGTGCATGGTGATCACCGCATCGTCCGCGGTCCGGGCCGGGACCTCTTTGGGCATGTAGGCCATGTCATCCGCCTGCGCCACGCAGTGGCACGCGGCGAGCAAGGCGGCGATGATCAGTGAGGTTTCGCGAAGCATAGCCCGCCTTCTACGTCACCAAGAGCTTTCCGGTTCCATATCGGCAGTTCGCGTCTTCTTTGCAACTTCGCGGCGACTTCGGGGCTGTAGCTCAGCTGGCCAGAGCGCGTCGTTCGCAATGACGAGGTCGTGGGTTCGACTCCCATCAGCTCCACCCGAAACGCAGGCATGGCCGCGGGCACCATCGTCGATGTGCGCACTCCGGAGGAGTTCGAAGGCGGCCATGTGCCCGGTTCCATCAATATACCGCTCGATCAAGTGCCGGCGCGGACCTCTGAATTCCGGACCATGGCAACGCCTATCGTCCTGTGCTGCCGAAGCGGCGCACGCAGCGGTCAGGCGCTGCTGTACCTGGAGGCACGAGGGATCACAGGGCTGCAGAATGGCGGCGGTTGGACGGATGTGGCCATGACCCTCGATCCGCAATGAACCATTCCTGGCTGATCGGAGCTTTGCTCGTGCTGACCTCTCACCTGCCCGCCGCTGGCCAGGTGCAGCAAGCCCCAGCAACCGGCATGGCCGTTAATCACCCTGCGGCCCTCGGCCCGTCCGCATTCAAAGCAGAGGTAGAATCCGGACGTTACCAGCTTGTGGATGTACGCACACCGGCCGAGTATGCAGCAGGGCACCTGGCCGGCAGCACCCTCATCGACTGGACCGCGCCTGACTACGAGCAAGCCTTCGCACGATTGGACGCCAAACGGCCGGTGCTGCTCTATTGCCACAGCGGCGGGCGCAGCGAGCAGGCCCTTGAGCACCTTGCGCAGCGCGGTTATCAGGTGCAGCACCTCGAAGGGGGCATCGTCGCGTGGCGGAAAGCGGGCCTCCCTGTCGTGAAGGACTAAGAAAACCGAGCGCCCCCGCATTGGCGAGGGCGCTCGTCGGATAAGGGGCCTTCCGTCAGTCGTCGTTACCGAAGTTCACGCCGACGGTCACGCCGTACGTGAGGTACCTTGATCCGATATCCTTCACCACGGGATTGTCGCTGAAGACCCGGCTCAGGCCGAAGCTGACTCCGGGTTGAACGGTCACCACACCCATGTCGAAGCCGAGGGCGGCATCAAGATTCAGGGACCCTCCACGGAAATCGCCGCGGTTGTATCCGATGCGGTCGTCACGGTCATCGACGCTCAACAGCACATCGTAGGTTGGACCTAGCATGAAGCGGAGGTCGAACTGATAGGAATCGATGATTCGATAGCCTACCAAGGCATTCAGCTTCAGGCTCGTGCGCACCAGGTCATCCTCGTACAGGAGCGTATCGTTATTGAAGGCCTTGATGGCGGTGGCGCTTCGACCGAAGTGGGCTCCGGGCTGGAAGAACAAGCGGTCACCGATGCGGAAGTCAGCGCCGAGCTGCCAGCCGATATTGGCCTTGTATTGGACTCCCGGCTCCGGGCTGGTGAGTCCTTGGAAATTGATCCCGGCCTGCGGGTTCACTTGGAACTGCGCGGCGGCGCCCATGGCCAGGGCCCCGAAGGCGAGGGAAAGCAGGTGCTTTTTCATGTTGGTTCCGATTGGTACAGGCGGGTAAGCGAATGACGTGCCAAGGAGGAGAGGCCTCCGCCACGTGGCGCACCCTCCCCTTGCCGGGACCGCGCTTCCGTCTATCTTGCCACGGTTCATCACCCACTTACGCGCATGGCACGATTCTCCGCTCTCCTCACCATGACCCTCGCCTCATTCACAGCCGTGGCGCAGGACTGCTCCACGGGGCGCTATGTCAATGCCAACCTCTTTGCCGATGTCAACGTCACCCAGGGAGTGGTGTTCGGCAGCAACACCGGCGTCTCTGGCAGCAGCCAGACCTTGCGGATGGACGTTTACGAGCCGTCGGGCGATTCTGAGCAGCTCCGTCCGGTGGTGGTGGTCGCCTTCGGCGGATCCTTCATCACGGGGACGAGGGGCGATGTGGCCTTCATCTGCAACGACCTGGCGAAGCGCGGCTACGTAGCGGTGGCGAATGACTATCGGGTCGGCTTCTTCCTGCCCAACCAGACAACCACCACCAGGGCCGTGATGCGCGGAGCGCACGACATGCGTGCATGCGTCCGATACCTCCGTCGCAGTGTGGCCGAGATGGGCAACCCATACCGCATCGATACGACGCGGATCATCATCGGCGGCGTGTCGGCAGGCGCGATCAGTGCCTTGCATGCCATGTACCTCGACCAGGACGCTGAGGTCCCCGCCGTGCTGGCCTCGGAGCTGCCCGGCCTTGGCGGCCTGGAGGGCAGCAGCGGGAGCCCGGGCTATTCGAGCCGGGCCATGGCTTGCTACAGCTTCAGCGGTGCCCTGGGCGACTCCGCTTGGATCGAGCCGGGGGATGAGCCCTTGGTGAGCCTGCACGAAGTAGGGGACAACATCGTTCCCTACTATACCGCTCCGGTATTCGTTGGAGGCATCCCCACCGGACTTACGGCCAGCGGCAGCCATGACCTGCATTTGCGGGCGGGGCACATCGGCATCACCAACTGCCTGAAGTCATATGACGCCAATGCGCACGTGGGCTACCTCCAGAGCGACCAGGCCAATGCACTCGACTATGTGGCCGTATTCATGGGCGAACTGGTCTGCGGCCAATCGGTGACCTGCGGGTTGAGCACCAGTGTTGCGGAGGTCGGCAAGGCCCAACCCTTGCAGTGCACGCCCAACCCGGCCTCAACCACCACCCGTCTTTCTTTGCCCAGCGCTTCGGACCTCTCGGTGATTGACATGCAGGGGAGGGTGGTGGAGCGCATCAGGGGGTGCATAGGGACCGTTGAGCTGGACCTGACCAACCTGCCGGCCGGGGCCTACACGGTTCGCCCTTCCAATCCGGACCTGGGCGCCGTACGTCTGCTGAAGGCCGATTAGCGCACAAAGCGCAGCACTGACTGATGCTCGCCGGCCAGCACGGCAACATAATATCCTGGGGAGGCCTCGAACGGCGCTGAGGCTGCTCCAGGGGATAGAGTCAGCTCTGTGACCGCACGGCCCGTGGCATCATGCACCCGCAGGATGCACCCCGGGCAGCCTGCTGCTGCTGGGATATGCAGGTATCCGTCGGCGTACCATGCTCGGCCCGCAATGGCAGCGGACTCGCTGATGGAGGCCTGCGGCCCCCAGATGCTGCTCGCCCACTGGGGCTCGTCGATGTATGGATTGCGGTTGCCTTGGATCACGAAGACCGAATCGTTGCGGGCCCTTTCCTTGTCGCTTACGGGATCAGCGGAATGCCAGGCCATCAAGAGGCTTTCAACCCATGGGATGAACTCGCCCTGCGCCAAGACCGATGCAGCCCAGCCGGTGGACTCGTCCAGGTAACGCGTGAGCATGTAGAAATGGGCGCGGGCGAGGTCGCCTTTGTAGGCATCGATGGGCTCGAACACGGTGCCTGAGCAGCCGGGGTAGATACAGGGCCCTCGCTTGCTGCCATTGCTGCTTGTGTAATCAGCAGAGCCGACGACCCCGTAAGGCCAATTCCCCCGCTGCTGGTTCACCCATGCATCAGCCGGATAGATGTGGTGGAGATCCGACCGCATCGGAACCGCATCATCGAACCAACTGACCGGGAAGGTGTGCTCCCGATTGAAGCAATCCCCTTCACCGTTGTAGCTCCCGCATTGGTCGGTGACGAATTGGAAGAGGTAATCCGGTGCGCCTCCAGGGATATCACTGTACATATCCCACACAGCGCCATCCGGCCGCCGATCGGTGCGGGCGAAGGCGCTCCAGAGTGCGCTGTAGGCTACCACCGAGTGCGGGCTGATGATGTCATTCAGGGCCGAGCGCAGCGCTTCGCCAGTCAGGCCTTCAGCAGCGGCATAATAGCCCGCGGGCGGTTGTGCGATGGCCATCGATGCCGGGAGGGAGAGGGCCGCGAGGATCAGGTTGCGCATGGCTGGGGCCGATTCGTGGCCAGCGGCGAAGTTCGGCACCTGCGGGCCATACGGGCGTGCGCCGTGCTATTTTGCGGACATGCAGGAAGGGCGTCGACGCTTCGTGAAGCTGGGGATGGCAGGCGCAGCCGGCCTATTCACTTTCCGCTCATCCCAGGCTGAAGCCCGGGAGACCTTCGTGCAGCCTTCGGCACGGACGCCGCTCATCCTGAGCACTTGGGATCATGGCATGCCGGCCAATGAAAGAGCTTGGCGGGTGCTGGAGCAGGGGGGCACCGTGCTTGATGCCGTAGAGCAGGGCGTGCGTGTGGTGGAGAGCGATTTCTCCAATCGCAGCGTCGGTTTGGGCGGCAGGCCCGACCGGGACGGCCATGTCACCTTGGACGCATGCATCCAGGACCACGAAGGGCGTGCGGGTGCGGTGGCCTTCGTGCAGGGATTCGAGAACCCGATCAGCATCGCACGGGCCGTGATGGAGCGTACCCCGCACGTGATGCTCGTAGGGCGGGGGGCCGAGCGATGGGCCTTAGCGAACGGATTCCGGACCAAGCAGGTGAGGATTCCAGAGGTGCGCGCCGAGTGGAAAGAGTGGCTGAAAACTTCCGACTACAAACCGAAGGCGAATGTCGAGAACCACGACACCATCGGACTCATCGCCATGGATGCCCAAGGTGTGATGGCTGGCGCATGCACCACCAGCGGCATGGCGTTCAAGGTCCATGGCCGAGTGGGCGACAGCCCCATCATCGGCGCGGGGTTGTTCGTGGATGGCGAGGCCGGCGCAGCATGCGCCACAGGGGTAGGGGAGCTGGTCATAAGGACTGCCGGGAGCCATACGGTGGTGGAACTCATGCGCCAGGGGCGCACCGCCATAGAGGCTTGCCAGGAAGCCACACGGCGGATTGCCCGCAAGCATCGCAGCTTGGATGGCATGCAGGTGGGCTTCTTGGCCATTCGGGCGGATGGGGACCATGGGGGATGGTCGTTGCGCCCTGGGTTCTCAATCGCCCTGCGCGCGGCGGAAGGGGGTGACCTCTACACGGCGGGGAGTGAATTGCCCTAGCGTTCACTGGTGGATTCGCCGGGATTGCCTTATCTTCGCCGCGATGGGCGTGGTGCGTCTTTTTCGGGGAGTGGCCGTAGTTGCCTTTACGGCAATGCTCTCTGCCGCTGCTGTCGCTGGCCACGGGGACACTGGTGGACATGCCCGCTTGAGCGTTCAATGCTCGCGTACGTCGGCCTTCGTGAACATACAGATCGCGCACATCCGGAAGATCGGCAAGGTGGCGCTGGAGATTCGTGACAAGGATGGGCGCGTGCTCTATCGCGAAGAGGGCAAGGCCTTGACTGATGAGCTGGTTCGTCGCCTTGACAAGGCGGTCCTGCCGCGCGGCACGCATGTCCTTTCGGTGCAGGGCAAGGACCTTGCGCTCTCGCAGGCATTCACGATCGACTAGGTCTTACCATCCTGTCGCCATCAGGGCCAGCAGCTCGGGTGCATCCGATAGCGTCGGTGCTCCACGTTTTCTGTCCGCTGCCTTGCGAGATGCTTTCGCGGCGGCCCCCGTGGCATTTGCGAGGCTCATGTTCACCGCCAGTTCATCGGCGGTGACTGTATGCGATTCCCTGGTGGCTTCGGAGTCCAACCGGATTGGGGCCTCCGCCATGGCGTCGGGCTCCAGGTGCGCTTGTGCATCCTCCTTCGACGCAGCTGCACCTGGAACGGTGAGTGGCGATTCGATGCTGCGGGATGCTTCCGAAAGCCCGGTTTCTGCGGACTCCTCGGCGATTCGGGAGGACGGCTGCGCTGCCGATGCGGCTTCGCTGGCCTGCTTCTCCGGCGCACCGGCAGGGCCGGACGGGGCTTCGCCGGGCGCATGGGCAGGGCCAACGACCGGGTCGCTCTTCGCGGCCGCCTCTTCCTTCAACTCGGCCAAGGCGACCTCCTTCATGCCTTTGCCGCTGTGCCGTACCACCTGGACCCCGGCCATCACCAGCAGCGCCAAGGAGGCAATGGCCAGGGCGGGTCGCCACAGCGCGAAAGCGTCCTTGGGCCATAGGGCCTGACCGACGGCATTGAGCCAAATGCGCCAAAGCGGCCGATGCTGGGTGCGGAAGGCTTCGAGCACCGCCGCCCGCACATCGGGGTCCGGCGTCAGCGGCTGACGGCCCTCCTCGCTGTTGCGGACATCCTTCAGCAGCATTCGCATCGCCTCATACTCGGCGCGGCCATTGAGGTGCCTCAGCACGTAGGCGCGCTCCTCATCGAGCAGCTCATCGAAGGCCCTTTCCTGAAGCAGGGATTCGATGTCTTCGGGGTCGTAGCGCTCACGGTTTTCCATGGTGGATGGCGTTGGGGTCGAACTCCTTCATGCGTTCGGCGAGCTTCTTGAGCGTATAGAAGAGCCTGCTCTTCACGGTACCCTCTGAGCAGCCGAATACGGCTGCTATCTCCTTGATGGCCATTTCCTCATGATACCGCATCACGAAGGTGGCCTTATGGTCCGGGTCGATGCGCCCCAACTCCTCCTGGAGGCGGTCCCGGAAACGCTCATGGTCTACGCCGGCACCGTCCAGCGCATCGATGCGGTCGCTCTCCGCCCGGAGGTGGAGCGTGGCGGCCTTCACAACCTCCTGGTGCCGGTAGGCATTCTTGCACATGTTGTTCGCCACGCTGAACAGCCAGGTCTGGAAGGGTCTTGCAGGGTCATACCCGGTCGGCCGCTGGGCAAGCTTTGTAAAGAGGTCCTGCAGCATGTCCCGGGCCCGCTCGCGGTCCTGCCAGAGCATTCGGTGGAAATAGTTGAGCAGGCGCCGGCTGTATCGGTCGTACACCGCCGCGAAGGCCTTTTCATCGCCCCGTACGACAAGCTCCATGAGCCGTTCATCGCTCATCCGCTCGTAGTCCTTGCCCAGCAGGGTCATGGGGTCAGTGCTGCAGGATGCCGTTGGCGATCAACTCACGCGTCATGCCCAATTCGTTGGCCAGTCGGCGCAGCTCATGTTCCAGTTCGCTCGCCTTGGATTCATCGCCTGCGCTGCGGTAGTGCTTGAGAAGCGCTGCCGCCGGTACGACATAGTTCCGGCTGAGCGGGCCAGCGGACCTGGTCTTCCGCATCGCCTTCCAAACTGATTCGAGCTTGTTCGTGTCGCAGCACTCCGCAGCAGTCAGGCGAAGCGTAAGGCCAGCCACATGGAGTTGGTCGGCGAGCGGTGCCGCAATGGACCGCCCCACGGCCAGAGAGAGATGAACCGGTCGCGCCGTGGCCAGGTGAACATTGCCCAGGAAGCCGTCCGAAGTGGCTGGTGCATCACCATTGGCCCCTGCAAGCCTCCATGCCCGCGAGCGATAGTCCCCATCAGAGAGGAGACGGAGGTCGATGACCAGCACGTCCCTTCTCTCTCCCTCGGCGTACTGCCTCAAGAGCACTGGGAAGCCGTCCATTTCACCGGCTGTGACGAGGATTCCGCCCCTGTCTACGCCAAGCAGGATATCGCGAGCCAAATCGGTTAGCCCGGCCGCCATCTGCCCTCTCTCCTTCATGGCTTTCGCAGCAGCGGCAAGGCGACCCTCATCGCCATCGCGCAGGGCCAGGGTGAGCATGGGAGCGAGCAGCTCGTCGCGTTCCGGGTTCGAGGCATGGGCGAGGGCCAGGTGGCTGAATGACGTTGCCGTCGGGAATTCCGCATAGTAGTTCGCCAGATGCGCCTCAAAGGAGTTGGGGAAACCGCGGCTCAGGGCCTCGGCTTGTTGCTGAATGGCAGCGCGATCCGCGCTCCCTAGGCTGCCCTGGCTGCGGATGAGGGCTGCATTCCGGGTCTGGCGGAGGGCATCGAGCCTTGGGCCCGCCCCGTCGACCGGCTCAGCGTGGGCATCGCGGGCAGACGCGGGCTGCGAAGCCTGCTCCTTTTCCCTTGCTGACATGGAGAGTGACCAGGCGCCTTGGTAGGCATCCATCACGTGCGAAACCCGCTGTGCCGGCGCCGGCACCGCTTGCGCCCAAACGCAAGCCTGTGCTAGGATCGAGACTAGGACGAGCAGCTGACGGGTCATGGCTCCAAGATCGACTCTGCAACCCGTACACGCGACACGGGAAGCGGTTCAATGACAGGACTACCTTTGCCAAAGTTGAGGGATGCTTAGCGAGGAGGCCAAGAACCGATTGCGACAGAGCTTGGATAAGGTCCATGCTTGGCCGTCATTGTACATGTTCAAGTTCATCCTGGAGCCCGATGCGGAAAGGCTGCAGCAGGTGCTTTCGCTGTTCCCCCCGGAAAGCGAGGTGCTCCGGAAGTATTCAGCCGGCGGCAAGTACCTCAGCATCACGGTGAAGGAGGTGATGATGACCGCCGAGGACGTGGTGATGCGATACGACCGTGCCGCCGGCATCTCCGGTGTCATCGCGCTCTGATCCCGCCCATGGAAGTCGCTACGATTCGCACGGCACTGCTGATCACGCTCAGCATCCTGCTGGTCATCGTGGTCCTCCGCCGGTTCCGGCGCAAGGTGGTGGCGAACGACCTGCCGGTGCCGCTGCATGTTGAGCTGCTTGCGCTGAAGCTGGCCTACCACCCGGAGCGCTTGCTCATCGAACTGCACCTCCCCACTCGGCAGGAGGTTCATTTGACCCTGCTGGATGAAACCCATCGCCCCATCCATGAATGGTCACCCGAATCCCTGCCTGCGGGAACGGCTGAACTCGACCGAGCGCTTCCTGCGCTCGATGCCGGCCTCTACCACCTCGAAATGGCCACATCGACGCAACGGACGGTGAGGCAGTTCCGTCTTCAACGGTGATGCGCTCCTTCATCCCCATCCTGCTCGGCCTTGCGCAGGTATTGCCGGCGTCGGCACAGCAGCGCAGCCGCCTCCCCGATGTCAGCACCACGATCAAGGGCGACCTCGTGCTCCCGGTCCCCCTGCGCAACCCGCTGTTCACCAGTGTCACTGAGAACATCGGCCAAGTGGGCGCCACCTTCCAAGTGCCCATCCGCAAGGGCTTGGGAATCGGCGCGGGCGGGGCCATGTGGTGGACGACGCTCAAGGAGCGGGCCTTGGCGCCCTTCGTTGGGGCCGGGGATGTGCGGCGCACCATCGTCTTCGGCAAGCTTCAATACGAACGGTACACCGGCGACCGAACATTCTACGAGGTCAACCTCCGGTCGGGCATGGCCTTCTATGACTTCGATTGCCCTAGCTGTGTCGGTGCGAAGGACGGCGTGCTGTTCTGGGGAGTAGGCTTCGGTTACTACGTCCACGCCACGGATAATCTGGCCTTCGGACTGACCTTGGGCTACGACCGGGCGAGCGCGACCTTCAACGCTCAGGACCTTGGGTTGGCCACCGGTTTTCCCGGCCGCCGGGAGAGCGTGGAAGGCACCGCCTTCCAGAACCTGCTCTTCGGCCTTGGATTCAGCACCCGACTGCGCAGAAGCGAGCGCGAGCCAGTGACCTGGTGAGCAAGCGTGCAGCACGCGGCGATGTGCCGCTGGGTGCTGCCTAAGGGAGCTGCCAGCCCGGAACGCGGCAAGGACGGTCATAAAGGAGAAGCGGCCGCCTCGTCCTGAAGCGGCCCCTTCGCATGGTGAGATTATTCGCTCACTCCGCAGGTGGCAATTCCTTCGGCTCACCGCCCTCTCCCTTGGCGATCTTCTTCTTTCCCTTGGTGACCTTGATGGCCACGTCGGTCTTCTCCTTGTTGAGCCCAATGGAGATCTTATCGCCCTCCTCAATCCCCTGGTTGATGATCTCCTCGGCCATGGGGTCCTCGATGAACTTCTGAATGGCCCGCTTCAGCGGACGGGCACCGAACTTCTCATCGTAGCCCTTCTCGGCCAGGAAGTCCTTGGCTTCATCGGTGAGCTTGAGCTCATAACCCAGTTCGGAGATGCGCTTGTAGAGGTGATCGAGTTCGATGTCGATGATCTTGTGGATGTCCTCCCGCTTGAGCGAGTTGAACATGATGATATCATCGATCCGGTTGAGGAACTCGGGGGCAAAAGCCTTGCGCAGGGCCTTTTCAATGATGCCGCGGTTGGCCTCATCCTGACCGGCGGACCTGGCGGCAGTGCCGAAGCCGACCCCCTTGCCGTATTCGCTCAAGTCGCGGGCCCCGATGTTCGAGGTCATGATGATGATGGCATTCTTGAAGTCGATGTGGCGGCCGAGGCTGTCGGTCATCTTGCCATCGTCCAGCGCCTGCAAGAGCAGGTTGAACACGTCGGGGTGCGCCTTCTCGATCTCGTCCAGCAGGATGATGGAGTAGGGGCGGCGACGCACCTTCTCGGTGAGCTGGCCGCCTTCCTCATAGCCGACGTAGCCCGGAGGCGCACCGATGAGGCGGCTCACGGAGAACTTCTCCATGTACTCGCTCATGTCAATGCGGATCAAGGCCTCCTCGGTGTCGAAAAGGTAGCGCGCCAGTTCCTTCGCCAGCTGGGTCTTGCCCACACCGGTAGGGCCCAGGAAAATGAAGCTGCCGATGGGACGGTTCGGGTCCTTCAGGCCGGCACGGTTGCGTTGGATGGCCTTCACCACCTTGGCAACCGCCTCGTCCTGACCGATCACCTTGCCGACCATCTCCTCCTTCATGCGCCTCAGCTTGCCGCTCTCCTTCTCGGCGATGCGGGTCACTGGGATGCCGCTCATCATGGCCACCACTTCAGCCACGTTCTCCTCGGTGACGGTGGTACGGTTGTTCTTGCTCTCCTCCTCCCAGGCTTTCTTGGCCTTGTCCAGCTCCTCCAGCAGCTGCCGCTCGCGGTCGCGCAGCTTGGCAGCTTCCTCGTAGCGCTGGCTGCGCACCACGCGGTTCTTCTCCTCCTTGATCTCCTCGATCTTCTGCTCCACGTCGAGGATGCTCTTGGGCACCACGATGTTGCTGATGTGCACACGGCTGCCGGCCTCGTCCAGGGCATCGATCGCCTTGTCGGGCAGGTGACGGTCCGTGATGTAGCGGTTGGTGAGCTTCACGCAGGCCTCCACGGCCTCAGGGGTGAAGTTCACGTTGTGGTGGTCCTCGTACTTCTCCTTGATGTTGTTGAGGATCTGGATGGTCTCATCCACGCTCGTGGGCTCCACCAGCACCTTCTGGAAGCGGCGCTCCAAGGCCCCGTCCTTTTCGATGTATTGGCGGTACTCATCCAGCGTGGTGGCCCCGATGCACTGGATCTCGCCACGCGCCAGGGCGGGCTTGAACATGTTGCTGGCGTCGAGGCTGCCGCTGGCACCACCGGCCCCAACGATGGTATGGATCTCGTCGATGAAGAGGATCACATCCGGGCTGTTCTCCAGCTCGTTCATCACCGCCTTCATGCGCTCCTCGAACTGGCCGCGGTATTTGGTGCCGGCCACCAGGCTGGCGATGTCCAGGGCCACGATGCGCTTGTTGAAGAGCACGCGGCTCACCTTGCGCTGAATGATGCGCAGGGCGAGGCCTTCGGCGATGGCGCTCTTGCCCACGCCGGGTTCGCCGATCAGCACGGGGTTGTTCTTCTTACGGCGGGAGAGGATCTGGCTCACGCGCTCGATCTCCTTCTCGCGGCCCACGATCGGGTCCAGCTTGCCGTCCTCGGCCAGCTTGGTGAGGTCGCGGCCGAAGTTGTCCAGGACCGGTGTCTTGCTCTTGCTGTCGCCCTGCTTCCGCTGACCTGCCCCGCCGCCGGAGAAGGAGCCGCTGTCGTCGTCGTCGTCATCGGCACTCTGTGGCCCTTGTGCCCTAGGCTTGCTGGTGTATGCGGAGCCGGGCGCAGACCCATCTGCGAGAATCATGTCCAGCTCGTTCTTCACGGACTCGTAGTCCACATGGAACTTCCTCAGGGTGCGCGTAGCCAGGTTGTCCTCATCCTTGAGGATGCTCAGCAGCAGATGCTCCGTATCGATGTGCGGACTCTTGAAGAGCTTGGCTTCGAGGTAGGTGATCTTCAGCATCTTCTCCACCTGCTTCAGCAGCTGGATGCTCTCCTTGTCGGTGGGGCGGGTCGCACTGGGGGGCTCCATGCCGCGCTCCACGGACCGCCGCAGCTCATCGAGGTCGACCTCGAGGCGCTGCAGGATGCGCAAGGCGTTGCCTTCCACATGCCGCAACAGCCCGAGCAGGATGTGCTCGATACCGATGAAGTTGTGCCCGAGGCGCAAGGCCTCTTCACGGCTGTAGCCGATGATATCCCGGACACGGGGGGTGAATTTGGCGTCCATGCTGTATGGTCGCAAAGTTGGGGGTTAAGCAAGCCGTGCCCGACACGATGCGACGGAGCACAAGTTAAGCGGTAAGGCCGCGGGCCAAGCTATCGATCCGGGGTCCGGCTGCTCCCGAACGGGGAAATCCAATTATCCACAGGGCGCTGTGGCGATGTGGAAAACAAGGCATCGGCGGTTCTTTCGGATAAGGATACTTTCGGGCTCCCTTTTCCGGAGGGTTGAACGCCGCCGGAAAAGGGTCCATCAGACCGTATCAAGACCCATGGCAGAAGGAGAGAAGATCATCCCGATCAACATCGAGAACGAGATGCGCACCGCCTACATCGATTACTCGATGTCGGTGATCGTGAGCCGGGCGTTGCCCGATGTGCGCGATGGCCTGAAGCCGGTGCACCGCCGGGTGCTCTTCGGCATGCAGGACCTCGGCGTCTTGAGCAACCGTCCCTATAAGAAGAGCGCCCGTATCGTGGGGGAGGTGCTGGGGAAGTACCACCCGCACGGCGATGGCAGCGTGTACGATGCCATGGTGCGCATGGCGCAGGATTGGAGCCTTCGCTACCCGCTGGTGGACGGCCAGGGCAACTTCGGCAGCATCGACGGGGACAGCCCGGCGGCCATGCGTTACACCGAAGCCCGGTTGAAGAAGATCGCCGAAGAGGTGCTCGCCGATCTGGACAAGGAAACGGTGGACATGCGCCCCAACTTCGACGATACGCTCGAGGAGCCCAGTGTGATGCCCACCAAGATCCCGCAACTGCTGGTGAATGGTGCGGCCGGCATCGCGGTGGGCATGGCCACCAACATGGCCCCGCACAACCTGAGCGAGGTGTGCGACGGCATCGTGGCCTATATCGACAACAAGGACATCGATGTGGAGGGCCTCATGCACCATATCAAAGGTCCGGACTTCCCCACCGGCGGGGTGATTTACGGCGTGGATGGAATCCGCGAGGCTTATGAGACCGGGCGTGGCCGCATCGTGCTCAGGGCGAAGTGCAGCATCGAGGAGGACCAGAAGACCGGACGTGAGACCATCGTCTGTACGGAGATTCCCTACCAGACCAACAAGGCCGTCCAACTCTACAAGGGCGTGGCGGACCTTGTGAATGAGAAGAAGATCGAGGGGCTCAGCGATGTGAATGACTATAGCGATCGCAATGGCATCCGCCTCGAGTATGAGGTGAAGCGAGATGCCATGGGAACCGTGGTGCTCAATCAGTTATACAAGTTCAGCGCACTCCAGACCAGCTTCAGTGTCAACAA
Source organism: Flavobacteriales bacterium (assembly GCA_030584065.1). NCBI lineage: Bacteria > Pseudomonadati > Bacteroidota > Flavobacteriia > Flavobacteriales > Flavobacteriales bacterium. Next base: position 1,016,015 of record CP129489.1, on the reverse strand, counting down.
CATTGCGCTCGTGAATGGTCGCCCCATGCTGTTGGGGCTGAAGGAGCTGATTGCGCGTTTCGTGGACCACCGCCATGATGTGGTGGTGCGCAGGACCAAGTTCGATCTGCGCAAGGCCGAGGAGCGGGCGCACATCCTGGAAGGCCTGCTCATTGCGCTGGACCACCTCGATGCCGTGATCGCGCTGATCCGCGCCAGCCAGACGCCGGAGGAGGCCAAGGACGGGCTCATGCAGCAGTTCGGGCTCTCGGAGGTCCAAGCCAAGGCCATTCTCGACATGCGCCTGCAGCGCCTCACAGGGCTCGAGCGGGACAAGATCCGGGAGGAGCATGCCGAGCTGATGAAGACCATCGCCTACCTGAAAGAGGTGCTGGCCGATGAGGGCCTGCGGATGCGGATCATCAAGGATGAAACGCTGGAGGTCAAGGAGAAATACGGCGACAAGCGCCGTACCCAGATCGTGCATGCCAGTAGCGACATGCGCATCGAGGACCTCATCGCCGATGAGGCCGTCGTGGTCACCATCAGCCACATGGGCTACATCAAGCGCACATCGCTCACCGAGTTCCGGACCCAGGGCCGGGGCGGTGTGGGCACCCGTGGCAGCAGCACCCGCGATGAGGATTTCCTGGAGCACCTCTTCGTGGCCACCAATCACAACTACCTGCTCGTGTTCACCCAGAAGGGCCGCTGCTACTGGATGCGTGTATTCGACATTCCCGAGGGCAATCGGCAGAGCAAGGGACGCGCGATCCAGAACCTCGTGCAGCTCGAGGGGGACGACAAGGTGGTGGCCTACCTCAATGTCACGGACCTCAAGAGCGAGGACTACCTCAACAACCATTACGTGGTCCTCTGCACGAAGCAGGGCATCATCAAGAAGACCACCCTCGAGGCCTATAGCCGGCCGCGCGTGAGCGGCATCATCGCCGTCAACATCAGGGAGGGCGACGAACTGCTGGAGGCTCGCCTTACGACGGGGAAGAGCCACATCATCCTGGCCAGCCGCGAAGGCCTGGCCGTGCACTTCCAAGAAGAGGATGTGCGTCCCATGGGCCGCAACGCCAGCGGGGTGCGCGGCATGAACCTGGAGGGCGGCGGCGAGGCGAATGAGGTAATCGGGATGATTGCCATCGACAGCAGCGAACTCTCCACGCGCCAGGTGCTGGTTGTGAGCGAGAAGGGCTACGGCAAACGGTCGGCCATCCTCGATGAGAACGGCGACTATGCCTACCGTATGGTAAGCCGGGGAGGCAAGGGCGTGAAGACCCTTCAGGTGACCGAGAAGACCGGCGAACTGGTCGCCATCAAGGATGTCACCGATGCGGACCAGCTCATGATCATCACCCGCAATGGCATCACCATCCGCATGAGCCTGGAGGAACTCCGGGTGCTGGGGAGGGCCACCCAGGGCGTGCGACTCATCGAGCTCCGCGGCAACGACCAGATTGCTGCCGTGGCCAAGGTGGACAGCGATCTTCAGACCGATGAGCAGTCGCAAGGGGCCGATGCGCCGGACCACGGTGGCGAGGCACCACCCGTCGATGGCACTGAACTTGCCGGAGGGGAGGACCAGGAATGAGCAATACCCGCAGACGAACAACCATGAAGACCCTTTTCACCCTTACCGCAGCAGCCTTGGCATTCGGCCTTCAGGCCCAGAACGCCAACGTGGTGAACGCCTTCAATTACATGAAGGACGGCCAGCTTGCGAAAGCCGTTGAGTACATCGAGCCCGCCACGCAGGATGCCAAGACCGGACTGAGCGAGAAGACCTGGCGCTACCGCGGCGACATCTATCGCATGATCGCCCTCGGAGAGGACGCTGCACTGAAGCAGCAATTCCCCGATGCCATCGACAAGGCGGCCGAGAGCTATATGAAGGCCAATGAACTGGACGCCAAGGGCGCATACAAGCGGGAGAACGGGCAGGCCCTCATGGCCCTGCAGGGCGCATCCCTCAATGCCGGCAATGATGCGTTCCAGGCCAAGAACTACACAGAGGCCGTTGCCCGATACCGGCGTTCGGAGTCTATTGCGAAATCCTTCGGGCAGGTCGATACCAATGCCATCTTCAATCGTGCCCTGGCCTATGAGCTCGGAGGGGATGCCACGAACGCCATCAGCAGCTATCGCGAGGCGATTGCGGCCGGCTATTCGAAGCCCGAGGTGTACCGCTACATCGCCAGCTTGCAGCGGAAGTCGGAGGATCTGAATGGCGCCATCGCCACCACTCAGGAGGGCCTCAATGCCTTCCCCGGCAATAAGGACCTCATGCTCGATCGCATCACCTTCCTCCTTGCCGCTGATCGGAGCGAGGAGGCCGAAGGGGGGGTTATGGCAGCCCTCGAGAAGGACCCGCGGAATGCCGCCCTCTGGTCGGTGCTCGGGAGCCTGCACGATAAGAAGGCCAACGATGCCAAGGACGATGCCACCCGCACCGCAGCGTACTCCAAGGCGGAAGAGGCCTATCGCAAGGCAATCGAGGTGGACCCATCCTCGTTCGATGCCCACTTCAACATCGGCGTGCTGTTCAATAATCGGGCAGCCACGGAGTATGAGAAGTGCAACGCCATCAAGAGCGATACCGAGTACATGAAGTGCAAGAAGGTGGCGGACGACATCTACCTGCAGGCCGTGCCGTTCTTCGAGAAGGCCCACGAGCTGAACGCCAACGATTCGCAGACCATCCAACAGCTCATCAAGCTCTATGGCAAGACCAACGACCAGGCCAAGTACCAGGTCATGAAGGACAAGCTTGCCAAGCTTCAATAAGCCTGGGAAGCCATGCATGCGCGAAGGCCGGGGCAACCCGGCCTTCGCCTTTCAGCGCTGGAGTTCCCAGATAATGTCCTCCTTGTGCGGGGGCATGCGCTCGGGCTCCACCTGCACCAAAGTACCATCGCGGCGTGCGTGGTGCGGGCGGAACCCGGAATCACGCAACAGCTTGAATATCCGATCATTGAGCTTAACCCGATCGGGCCTTACCTCGGTCTCCACCAGGATGGTATCGATGGCCCTTTCCGCCAGCATGCGGGCGGCCCCTTGCAGGGCGGGAAGCTCTGAATCCTCAATATCGAGCTTCAGGAAGTCGATGTGGCTGATGCCCTGCGCGGCGCAGAAATCATCGACGCTGGTGACAGCGACCTCGACCGGAACCCTGTCGTTCGGCTTGCAGGCTTCCTCGAGCACGGCATACCCATGGGTTACCACCCGCGGCGTATCGAAGAAGGTGAGCTTCCCGGACCGGTTGGTGAGTGCCGCGGCCTGTAGGCTCCAACCCGGCACCGATCCGGACGGATTGTGCCGGCGGATGCGGGTAAGGCAGGTGGGCGAGGGCTCGAATGACCAGACCTGGCCGCCGGGCTGGACCATCCCAAGCACCTGGGCTGCGAAATAGCCGATGTTGCAGCCAGGGTCGAATACCACCATCCCTGGCTTAAGGCGGCGACGGAGGTAATTCAGGACATTCTCTTCATACAGGTCGAAGAGCATCATCCGGTGGTACTGGATGTCACGGTCCAGTTCCACCTTGATCCCGTTGATGGAGCGCACCGTGACAGGGTCGGAGACCCACCGGCCGACGGTATCGGCCAAGCGGTGCCGACCGCGAATGGGCACGTGCCTCGTGAACCACCGTAATCCCGCCTGGCCGGCATGCTTCAGGAAATCCATGGGCGCGAATGTAGGCGGGTAGGTGGGTGGGCAGGGACGAATCAAGAGGAGATTCTCCGCCACTAAGGCTCAGATATCCAGCCGAATGCAGGTTAACATAATATAAATTATGTGCCAACCCGCCCCGCCCAACCAGCCCTAACTCCCAGCAATACCGGGCCAAATAGCACATGCTGCACGGCGCCAAGCGCCTAGGAACTTTGCACGAAGCTAGCCATGAAGCGCATCACCATCCGCGGCGTGCTGGAACCGGCCGCCACCAGCACCTACACGGCGCATCGCACCTACTACGTGGTGCTGGGCAACCGGCGGCGCGTGCCGTTCAGCAGCCGGCGCGATGCCAAGGCCTTCCAGGCGGCAACCGAGCAGTTCCTGAATGAGCTGCTGCACGAGGCCAACGGGCTGCTGGCTCAGGCCCTGCACGATTACCGTATGGCCTGGCCGGCCCTGAAGGCCATGCAGCGCGGCACCAGCCCCGACCAGGCTATGACCCTGCAGCTGCGCACGGCCACCGAAGCGCTAGACCGGGCCGCTGAGGGCCCCAACGGACCCAACCGCATGCACTTCGCCTGGCTGCACCTGGGCAATGCCATCGGCGCGCTGGGCGCCTACTACGCGGTGCTGGCCGATTGGTATGCCTACAAAACGCAAGGCGTTTGGCGCCACCAGGCCGCCATTGCAAGGCGCCGCTGCCTGGAGGCCCTGCAGCGCCTGGCCACCTACGGCGCTACGGACCGATAGCCCCGCGGAAGAACTGCACCACCACCTGCGTGGCGCCCCCACTGCTGCACACGGCTGCCCCTTGTATGCTCGCCCCGTTGGCCAGGGTGAGCTCGGTGGCGCGCAGGCACGCGGCCGGGCCCTCCCCTACCGATCCATCCAGGCGGTAGGCGAACTCGGCATTGCCGGCCCCCTGCACCCTGGCCTGTGCGGCGCCGCTGGGGATGGTGACCAGATCGCTGAGCAGATCGGTGGTGCCACCCAATGTGGCCACCTGGGTGCCATCGGCACCGTCAATGGGCGTGTATCGGCTGGCTATCATGGCCTACTGTACGTTCACGCTCACGGTAATGGGCTGCACCAGCTCGGTGGTACCCGGGAGCGTTGCCACCTGGGTGCCCTCCGGCCCTTCGATCGGGGTGTAGCGGCTGGCTATCATGTCACGTTCACATCAGTGACAGGCGCCTGAACCACCGCGGTGACGCTGGGACCCAGCGGCAGGTTCTGGAACACGCCCATGCAGGTGACGCTCACAGGATTGCCGTCGATGGTCTGCACGGACCCGACGGCACCGCACGGGCCGCCGCCATCGGCCACCAGATCAATCGCAGGGCCCAGGATCACGGTGTAGGGCTGCGTACTGTCCACGATGGCGACGCACGCTCTGCAGCTTTTGATGCGCCCTCGGATGCGCAGCTCTCCAATAACCACCTGAGCCCCCCAACTCGCCAGCGAATTGATCATGCCATGCACCAGTATGCTGCCGTCCAGGCAGTTCGCGCCAATGCCCGTGGTGCTCGTCACCTGCCCATAGAATTCCTGAGTGCCGCCGCCGTCGCACTGCAGGGCATCCAAGTCTGCCTCAATGCGGCCTTGGATAGCCTGCGTGCCTGTGGTGCAGAGCGCACCGATGTCACTGGCGCTGGTGAGGACGCCCGTGACCGATTGCGTCGCCTGATTACAGGTGGCAGCGATACGATTGGCCTCAATATCACCGAAGACTAGCTGCCGCGTGCCGGCATCAACGGCGATGGCGCCGTATTCACTGGCCAGGATGTCGCCGTGATGCTCCTGATAGGCGCCTTGTTCGGCGTAGAGGCCATACGAAGCGCTGCTGATGATGTCGCCGTGGGTAATGGTTGCCGCCTGCGCGCCGGAGGCGAACACGACATCGCCATTGCCAGTGATATCGCCGAACACCGTTATGCGCCCGCCGTTGGAGAATACGATATTGTTGCCCGTGCCGGTGACATTGCCTTGAATCTCTACGGTGCCAGTCGCGCAAACCACCGTATCGCTGCCCGATCCGGTAACGTTGCCGCGCACGGTAACACTGCCATCGTTGCACACGATGCATTGTCCATCGCCGACCAGTTCACCCTCGACCAGTATGCTTGCGCCCGTGCCGCTCTCGATGCATGCAGTGCCGAAGCTGCGCACCGCGCCGTACACCTCCACGCGGCCCGTGGCAAGGATCCCGCTGCCGTAGCCGGTTACAGGCGCCTGCTGTATCCATCGGCCGTTGAGCACCCGCAGGGCATGCAGCGTACCGCCCTCGATCGGCACCTGGCAGATCACTGGTGATGCGCCCGTGTCGATGCAATCGACAGCGTACGGAGCGCCCTGGTCGGCTATGATGAAGCCTGCCCCGGCCACCGTGAAGCCCTGTGCGCTAAAGCTGAACACGGGGTCCGTGCCATTGTCGCGCAGGATGGCACCCACGAGCAGCCAGTTCACCTGCGCGGCGCCCAGGTTCTCGCCCACGTAGTCGCCGGCCCACACCATGATGGTATCGCCGGGCTGGGCATTGGCCTGCGCAGCCATGGGCGTGGCGTAGGGCAGGTCCTGCCTGTAAGGCGCTCCGGTGGCATCGTTGCCCACGGGCGCCGGCATCACATGCAGCACGTTGGGCGTGGGAATGGCGCTGAGGCCCGGCGGCGGAGGCGGCACCACGCCGCCGGTGCCGCTTACCTGCGGAATGGGCGGGATGGGCCCCGTGCTGCCGTAGCTGAAGGCCACGGCCACCGTAGCGTTGCCGCCCACGGCGCGCAGCACCAGCTGGTTGATGCTGGGCCGGTTGGCCAGGGGCAGCACGGCATTGGCCGGCAGCAGCAGCCAGCCGGCGCCGGTAGTGGCGCCGTCAAGCCGGTACTCGATGCTGGCGTTGCTGGTGCATTGCAGCCACAGGCTGCTGGCCTCGGCCGGCACGGCAAAGAGCGCGCTGAGCGGGGTGGCCGCCGTGGTGAGCGTGGCCGCCTGTCCGCCGCCCAGCAGGGCAGCCAAAGGGGTGAATCGGCTAGTTGGGGGCATAGCCTACGTCCAGCATGCGTTCAAGGCCATGCAGAATGGCCCTGTTCTGGTCCTGCAGTACGCGGTGGGTGCTGTCCATGCGGTCCATGCGCTGCCACACGGCGCTGTCGCGCGCCACGGCGGCGGCATTGATGCTGTCCATGAGGATGAGCATGTGGCCATGCACGGCGTTCGTCACCTTCTCCTGCTCGCGCTCGCTCACGGTGTCGATGTAGCCGTGTATGTCGGCCACGAAGAGGCGCCAGGCGGTAACGATGGTGATGGCCGTGCCCACGAGCATGCGGGCCCAGCCTTCAGCATCCAGGCGCTTGGGCTTGCTCTCCTCAGGCATAGCGCATCTTGGTGAGCTCGCTCGCGGCCACGTCCACCACGGGGGTGCCGGGGCGCACGCGATCGCCGTCAGCCACGGCGTCGGGGGTCTTCACGGGGGCCTTGCTGGCGGCCTTGCTGGCCTTGTAGCGGCGGTAGCCGTACACGATGCCGGCGATGGCGAGGATGGCCACTAGGGCGATGATGATGTTGCGGGTGCTCATGGTTCGGGTGTTTCGGTGTCAGAACTGGCCGCTGAATTCGCCCTCTTCGCTGGGCGCGGGGCCGGGCGGCTGCCAGCTCTCCAGTCCGTTGTAGTAGAGGCCGATGAGGCCGCCGAGGCTGTAGGTGCCCCAGTAGGCATCGCCCTGGGTGCGCAGGTAGGGGTTGCTGCCGCCCCACTTGGCCACCACGCGGTTGCGCCACCAGCGCTTGCGCAGCACCGTAAGGGCCAGCACCAGCACCAGCAGGGCCACGGCGGCTATGATGAGGTTGCGGGTCATCCCTTGCGCAGGCGCTTGATGAGCCACACGGCGCCGAAAACGGCTACCACCCCGGCGATGATGAGGCCGATGCGCAGCGCCTTGTTGAGCAGCGCCCGGCGGTCGGCCTGGCTCTGGGCCTCAATGGCGGCCGCCTCGGGCGAAAGGCCCTGGGCGATGGCGCTGGTGAAGGCGGCGTTGAAGTCGGCCTCGGCCTTCTGGGCGGTGGCCAGCTGGCTCTTCAGGGCGGCCACCTGCGTGTCGATGCCGGCGGCCTGGCTGCTGAGCGATCGGGCCTGTTGCAGGCTTTCCTGCCCCTGCGGCGTATTGGCGCCCCAGTCCTGGTAACGTGCGAACCAGGACGCCTCGCTGTTGCGGAGGTCGCGCGCCTGCTGCTCAAGCTGAGCGATGCGGGCGATGAGGTCGGCCACTTGTGCCGTGTAGGGGTTGGTCGTCATCTTAGGTGATGATGAAGCCGGCCACCAGGGCGGCCAGCAGCATGGCGATGAACACGGCCAGGCCCAGGAGCACCAACGAATAGTTGTCGATGCTCACCACCAGCGGCTTGTTGCCGCCGGCCACTGCCGCGATGTCCTGCAGCGCATCCATGGCTCAGGCGGCGATGCGCATGCCATCGGTGGCCTCCGCGCTGGCGGCCACGGCATCGGCGGCCTTCTTGTCGGCCATGGCCTTGCGCTTGCGCTCGATGGCGTTGTAGATGAGGGCGCTGGTGACCAGGATGGCCACGCCCATTACGATGGTGCCGAGGGCGGTGAGGAACTTGTTCATGATGGTATGGGTGTTTGCAGGTTTCGTTCAGGTCATGGCGATGCGCGCCAGTCGCGCCATCAGCTGCTCATCCACCTCGGTGAAGGGCATCCACTCGTTGGCGATGGCGGCATACAGGCTCTCGTTGCGGCTCAGCGCGTTGTACTCGCGCGCGGCCAGCCGCAGCTCGGTATCGTTCAGGCTCAGCAGCTGCTCCAGGGCCGCCTGGCGGGCGCCCGGATCGGTGATGCCGGCGTTCATCTGGGCGTAGGCCTCTTGGGCCATGTCCTTGATCTCCTGCTGGCGGGCCTGCGCTTCTGCGCTCATCGGCTGCACCGGCCTTCCCGCGCCGTCCGTGAGGCCCACGCTGTAGTCGCCGGCATCGCGGGCGAAGGCACGCTTGAGCGCCGCGCTCCACCGCGCGGCATGCTTGCGCGCCAGCAGCAGCAGGATGATCACGGCCACCGCCACCCAGAACCAGGGGTTGCGCAGCAGCTTGCCGAGGATGATGGCGAAGGCGCTCATGCGTAGTTGTTCATGGGGTCAACGAAGGGGCCATCCTCGCGCTCCTTCCAGGTGAAGTGCAGGTGCGGGCCGGTGCTGTTGCCGGTGTTGCCCACCAGCGCCACGGGCTCGCCCTTGCCTACGCGCTCGCCCAGGTCCACCAAATACTCGTGCAGGTGGGCGTAGCCGCTCACCGCGCCGTTGTCGTGCGCAATGCGCATCTGCTTGCCTCCGGTGCTGCTGGTGCCGATGTAGTTGACCACGCCCGGCAGGGGGCTGAGCACCATGGTGCCCACGGGCGCGGGAATGTCGATGCCGTTGTGGTTGGTGCTGGCGCCGGGCAGCGGTGCCTGGCGCGGCCCGAACGGGCTGCTCACGCGCGTATGGCCGGCCACGGGCCACACGGGGCTATTGGGCAGCAGCTTGGCCATGAGGTTGCTGCGCCGCGCCCACCACACCAGGGCAGCCACCAGCAGCAGGAGCGCGATGGCGCCCCAGAGCCAGGGGTTGCGGATGGCGGTTGCGGCGCTCATGGTGCATCACTTCTTCAGGGCCTTCACGGCGTAGGCGATGCCTACGATCACGCCCACCACCACCAGGCCGATGAGGATCACCTTGCCCCAGTTGGTGGCCGGTTGGGGCGGGGGGGCTTGGTTGCCCGTGCCGCCGGGGCTGGGCAGCTGCCCGCCGTTGATCACGTGCAGCAGTCCGGCCAGGCTGCCCATGCCGGCGGTGATGGCCTCGGCCCAGCTGAGGGCGTTGCCGCCGCCTGAAGCAGAGCCGCCGGCCTGGTTCTCGGGGCCGTACACGGTGCCGTCGCTGGTGCCGCTGCCCCAGCCGGCGCCGCCGGTGGGATCGAACACCCCGTTGCCGGTGGTGGGCAGGTTCTTGGCGGTGGCAGCCGGATCGTTGAGGCGGCTGGCCACCTCGCCCTGCCAGCTGCGGAACACTTCATCCAGCGTGGGCGAGCTGACGCCGTAGCGCCAGTTCACGCCCCAGAGGATGTCGCGCACCAGATTGCTGCGGCCGCCGGCGCGCAGGCTGTTGAGCTTGCCCAGCAGCGCCTCGGTGTTGGGCGGTGCGGCGGCGCCGGTGAGGGCCACGTAGCGCTGCAGCACCCCATCGGGGTTGTTGCGCGTGATCACCTCCGTGGCGTAGTAGGCGTCCGTGCGCAGGCGGTGCATCACGGCATCGAGGGCGTTGCTGGTGTTCATCGGAGGATGAGGTAGAGGATGAAGGCCAAGAAGGCCAGCACGGCAATGGCGGCCACCACCTTCAGCACCATGGCGGTGCGCTGGGCGCGGGCATCGCGCTCAGCCTGTGCGGCCATCATCTGGGCATCGAGCTGCTGGCCCCAGAGCTGCTGCTGCTGGTCGGCGCGGCGGCCGCCGAAGAGAAGCTCGCCGGCCAGGTTGAAGAAGCCGCCGGTGGCACCGCCCAGGCTGTTGCCCAGCTGCGCGGCGGTGGCGGCATCCAGGGCCTTGGCGCCGCCGGGGCTGTCCCACTCGGGAACCAGCGCCGTTTCCGGCTCCAGCATGGGGAACAGTCCGAACATGTGCCCGTTCAGGTTCATTTCTTCAGGTTGCGGATCAGGAGCGCCACGCCCACGATGGCCACGATGGCCAGGCCGCCCCAGAGCAAGGCACGCATCACGCGCTTGCGCTTGTCGGCCGCGGGCGTGCCGGCCTTGGGCTTGTAGAAGTCCAGGAAGGAAGAGGCGCCATCGTCGCCCATGCCGTTGGTGCTGGCCTGGGCATCCACGCTGGCGCTGGCCGCCTTGTAGTTGGCCAGGGCCTGCTGGGCGATGGTGTTGCTGATGCGCTGGCTGGGCAGGCCGCCGGCCACCACGGTGTTGCCGCCCTGCTGCTGCACCAGGGTGAGCAGCACCTGGCGGTACTCCATGGGCATGCCGTCGGTGTCCAGGCTCACGCTCAGCGCGTCCACGAATGCGCCATCGTCACCGTTGTTCAGCAGCGCTTGCAGGCACTCCCAGATGGTGTTGGGCCCCACCGGCCGGTTGAGGCCGAGATCGTTGAGGCGGTCGGCAACCTCCTGGGGGTTGTTGTTCACCACGAACTCCGTGGCGAACGAGGCATCGCCCATGAGGAGGTCGCGGAATCGCTCTGCGCTGAGGGGGCCGAAGGCTGCCATGTGGTTCTGTTGGGTGCGGTTCACCGGGCCGCACCCCGTAGGGCGCGGCCCGGCTCACCAGTTGTTGCGCACGGCTGCGCAGCGCGATCAGGCCACCATGCCGGGGCTCATCTCCAGCGTCACGGTCTCGCCCGCGAGCACCGGCACGATGAGTGCCTGGTTCCAATTGAAGATGAGCGGGTTGGCGCTCATGTCCGGCGTCACCAGCAGGTCGTCGAACTGGTTGTTGCGGAGTTGGATGGCGATGTTCACCGGCTTGAAGCTCAGGGTGCCGTCGATCTCGATCACGGCCCGGCGCATGCGCTGGTTGAACTGCAGCGCGGAGGAGCTGGTGAAGTAGTTGAACCAGTTCACGCTCACCGATCGGAAGCCGAACAGCTGCTTCATGGCGGCCACGCCGCTGCCCTTCACGGGCCCGTCGAGGCTGCAGCCGGTGGGGTCGAGCAGCGTGAGGCCGCTCAGCGCCGCGATGCCCTGGCTGGGGTCGCCGATGATGAAGCTCTGGGTGGCGCTGCAGGTGTTCTGCAGCTCCACGGTGAAGTTGTCCAGCGCACCGATGCTGGTGGGCGCGTTGGCGATGGGCGCAACGCTGCCCACGTTGAAGGCCGGCTGGCCTACGCGCATGGGGGCCTGGCGCAGTTCACTGGCCACCACTTCTTCGCGGGTGGCCACTCGGGCGATGGGTTTGCCGTTCGGCGAAAGGAGGGTTGCCATTTCGTGGGCTTTGTGTGTGCCGCAAACCAACCGGGGCCGCCCAGCGCGAAACGATACCTGCGGCCGCCGCGCATAGTGCGCTGCGCGCGGCACGTGGCGGGCCGGGCGCAACGATGCTGGGCGGCACAAAGCGAGAGGCCCCGGCTTTCGCCAGGGCCTCTCGGTACGCAGCGGCTTACGGGCCGCTCACGGGAAGGACCACGCCACCTTGTTGCACCGGGCCACGGTGCGAGCACCGTTGAACTCGCTGGGGAAGAGCACGTAGCCGCTCAGCTGCAGCGCGTGCAGGGCGTAGGTGCCCACGCCCACATAGATGCTGTCACGGGCATAGCCGCCGGCCAGGGTGAAGGGCAGCACGCCCGTGGGGCCGCTCACCGTTACCTGGTAGGGATTGGCACTCATGTTCACCACGCGCAGCCAGCCGCGGTTGAGCGCTACGCAGCCATGCTCTTCGATGGTGCTGGGGGCGGTGCCCGTGCAGCCGATGGGGCTGGCCAGCACCTCGCGCGTGCGGTAGCCGTTGCTCCAGGTGCTCCAGGGGCTCACGGTGTAGGTGCAGGGCGTGCTGCTGGGGCCTTCCTGCTCTTCCTTCTTGCAGCCCGTGGCCAGCAAGGCCAGGGCGATGGCCAGGATCGCGTGCTTCATGGATCGGTGAGGGTGTAGGTGGGGTTCGCTTCGCGGAGCGCGGTGAGGATGCGGCGCACCACCGCCAGGCTGGGCATGCTGCCGCGCCAGACGCGGCCCAGGCGGCTGGGCGAAAGGCCGGTGCGCTGACCCAAGCGGAAGTCGCTGAGGCCCTGCCGCACCTGCTCGGTGCGCAGCTGAATGATGATGGGGTCCACGCCCTCGCGCCAGATGGTGCTGCCGGCGGGGGCTCCGGGGGTGCGCTTGGCCGTGCTCATGGCGTGCAAGATAGTGGCAGATGTGTTCACTATTTCACGCCCTTGGGAATGCTCACCAGGCCGGTGCGCGGGCAGCGTTCATCCACCGGCCGCTCCAAGGCCACGGCCAGCGCTTCGCGCATCACCTTGGCCAGGGCCTCGCAGCCGTTGGCCATGGCCGTGTGCAGGTTAGCGCTCAGATCATGGATGGTGCGCTGGCGCAGCTCTTCCGTGGTGAAGTTGCCCACGGCGCGCTTAGGCGCGCGGCCCAGGGGCATGCGGTGAGCGCTCCAGCTGGGCAGGGGCTCGTGCTTAATGGGCTTGGCCGTTGGCGCCGCAACCGGAGCCGGAGCGGCTGCGGGTGCAATGCGCGGGGCCTGGTGCAAGCGATCGCGCAAGCGCTCCCGGCGGGCCTCTTCGCGCAGCATGGCGCCGGCTGCAGCGGCCTCCAGGTTGTGCAGCCAAAGGTGCAGGGGGCCGCGATCGGTGTGGATGGTCAGCTGGCCGTCTGGGTCCACTTGCGCGCCAAGCGGCGCCAAGCTGGCCCCGTTGCGGTGGGCCGTGGCCAGGGCTTGCAGTAGTTGGTGAAGGGGGGCGGGGTTCATGGGGGTTGTCATCGGTCAAGCTGTTATCCGGTTCGTATCATGCGCCACCGCCTCAGCGCATGCAATGGCCGTCCGCGTGCGTTCCGTCTTATATGCGGCCATGGCTTCCCGAACCGTGGCAAAGTGGCGCCCGGCGGCCATCCTCCACACACGGGCCGAAGCGTTCAACACGCACACGTTCACGCTGCCATCCGGGTAGAAGGTCAAGCGCGTTTCTTGACCATCGACGAGCGCGCACATGTAGTGACGGCCAGCATCATCACGGTCGTGATAAGTGATCAAAGCTTCCATGGGTTCAGTGTTGCGGGGGCCAGGAACCCGCCCGGCCCCCTGGATTATTTCAGGGTTCAACGGTCCAGTTGTAGCGGGCATGCTGGTACTCGTCCGAACTTTCGGCCAGTACATAGGCCACCGCATTGCGGGTGCGCTCCAGTAGCTCCATGGCCTTTCTTTCGCGTGGTTTCAGGGGGCGCAGCTCTTCGATCGTTTCAACTTCGATCTGGTACAGCAAGCATCGCAGCGCATTGTATAGGCTGCCAAGGTCCAGCACCTCCCCGCGCTTGTGGGCCTGCTCAACTTCGGCCAGTTCGGCCAGCTTGTCCCGGTTTTGCCGGTACTGTATGGCCACGCTGTCCATGTTCAGTTCATGCCACTCATTTACCAGGTCGGAAGCGCTGGAAAAGGGGGTTTTCCCTAAGCTGTTCTCCAGCTCCAGCACCAAGGGCCAAAGGGCGCGGCGGTCCCTTTCGGTCCCTGGGTTCAACATAGCGCGAAGGGTGGACCGGATTGCGGCAAAATGGGTCGGGGGGCAAACGTAGCTGCTCATGTTTCGGGGTTCAGTGTTGCGGGGGCCGGGCGGGTTCCCGCCCCCCTTGGTTCATGTTCAAGCGGCCAGGTTCAGGCGGTCCAGTTGCTGAGCCTTGATGTTGCGCATCCAGGTGGTGGTGAACGTGGCCGCGTTCCTTTGCACCTTGGGCATCCAGCGCACGGGCTTTCCGGATCGGTCCAGCTCAACGAGCCGCTGATAACTCATGGCCGCGCCCATGCGCCCCAGGCCGGCCAGGCCGTCCTGTGTCCATTCCTGCGGGTAGGCGAACTCGAACACGCGCCGCCCTTGGTACACGGGGACCGCATACACGATCTCGGGGTCCCGCATAGCGTCACCGTTCTGGGTGTAGTAGTGGGCCACGCTCCACAGCTCCAGGCCATCCAAGCCATGGGCGGCCGGGTAGCTGTTCACCAGTTCCACGGTTACGGGCATAATCCCGCTTTCGGGGCCGTTCGCGTCCACCTTCACGTAATTGCGGCCGCTGGCCTTGGCCATGTTCACCAGTTGCTCCAGGGTGCGCGCTGCGGTCTTGCTGATCGTGTTCATCGGTTCCGGTGGCCGGGGGTTGTTTGACCGACCGGGACAAATGTAGACCCATTTTCAATGTTTGCGCACTTGCATAATAATTATTTTGTACATATACTGACCGCGCGGGCCGGGGCCGAATGCAGCGAGGCCCCCGATTCGGGGGCCTCGCCTCTGCTTGCGGCCTCACCATTTCACCGGGTGGCCGGGGCGCAGTTGGTCAGAGCCACTTGCTGCGGTCGCTCCGGTTGGCCCGGCGCTCGCTGTACACGCGGCCGGTGCGGCTAAACCGCCGGCCGGGCTTCAGCGCGCTGCGCTTGCTATCCGCTGCGCGGTTGCTGGTGCCGGTCTGCTTGCGCACCTTGAGCACGCGGCGCTTGCTGGTGCTCTTGCGGGCCGCCTTCCTGGGCGCGGCCTTCTTGCGGGCAGCCTTCTTGCGCGCGGTGCCCTTGCGCTTGCGGAAGCGTCCGCTGGCGGTGCGGGGCGGGGTGCGCCCCTTCTTCTTCCTGGCCATCTTCGACATGTGTTGATGGTGTTGGTTACATACCGGGTCCGCCGGTGCGGGCTGCTGCCGTGCGCGGTTGCTTCTCCTGGGCGCGGGCCATGGCCGTGCGGTACAGATTGGTGAGGCGCTTGGCCACGGCCCTGTAGCCATGCACGCGCTCGGCGTAGGCCAGCGTGGCGGCCACCACCTTGTGGCGGTAGGCCAGCTGCATATCGTAGCAAGCCCGATCGAGCTCTGCATAGAGCTCGCTGGGGCTGCTCTCCTGCATGCCGTAGATGGGGCACGGCACCATGTGCGGATGCCACTCGGGCAGCAGCGTGATCACGGGTATGCCCATGGCCATGGCCTCCACGGCGCTGAGCCCGTAGGCGGGTATGATGCCCTGGTCGATGAAGAGGTGGCAGGCGGCCTTAGCCTCCAGGCACTCGGCGTTGCTCTTGCCCCGTATCACCCGCAGCTCCACGTTGTGGCCAAGCAGCTTCATCGCTGCAACGGCGGGCTTCACCAGGGTGTCGGTGCCCTTTACCTCGGGGTTGCTGGGGCTGTGCCCGATGATGATGGGCTCGCCCTTGCGCGGGGCCTTCCAGCGCCGGGCCACCTTGGTGGCGTGGGGGGTCCACACTGCACCCAGGCCGGGGTAGAGCAGATCGGGCGTAAGGGCGCCCAGGGCATGCGCCTGGCGCTTGTACTCGGCCAGCGGCCACAGGGCCAGCTCCCACGGGCGCTTGTGGTACTTGTTGGCGGGGCGGCGGAATGCACTGCCGCCCATGGTGATCACGCGCGGCTTGTGATCGGTGCGCAGCTGGGGGAAGTGGCTGGGCAGGTTGTCGCCCTTGAAGTGGACCACATCGGCGTGATCGATGAGGTCCTGCACCTGGTGCAGGTTGTGGGCGCCGGCCAGCAGGTCCACGCGGTACTCATACTTGTTGCGGCGGAAGGCCACCTGCACGCAGGTATGGCCGGCGCTGCGCAGGGCCTGGGCGAAGCGCTGGCCGCTGCCCGCATAATCGCACTCACTGATGATGACGATGCGCATGGGCTCAGCGTTTGGCGCGGGGCGGCACCGGGCCGCGCTTGGCGGCCTCCACCTCGTTGATCCATTGGATCACCAGCGCAGCGGCGGCATAGGGTTCAACGCTGAAGCGCTCCTGCAGGCGCTTGTAGCAATGCACGGCCAGGGCCTCCTCCATGCCGCGCAGGGCCGCACGGTGCTCATCGGTGAGCGGCGTGCGCAGGTGCTGGCCACCACGGAGCATCATCATGGCTTGGGGGGCTTGGGGCGGTGCGTCCAGGAGCACCAAACGGCGAAGAGGCCGCAGCCGATCTCTACATCGGTGTGGCCGTCGATGCCATCGGGAAAACCATCGGACGGGGGCTGCGCCCTTATGTGCATCACCTGCACGCCCACCAGCACCCATGCAGATGCCCATGCCCAACGGATGTCCAGCTCGCCATCGGTGACATGCACCAAGGACACGGCCGCATACACGGCGGCCAGCGCAAGGCAGATGATGCCAGGGGTGCTCATGGCTGTTCATCCACGCCCTTGAGGGCGAAGAGCTGGGGGTTCACCGCCCAGCGCACCGCGTTGGTGCGCGTGAGCTTGAGCGATTCGCGGGCGGCGCCCCCGGTGAGCACGCCATCGGCGCGGCCATCGCGGGCCGCGGCGATGAGCTGCTGATGCAGCTCGGCCATGTTGAGCGCATTGGCGACCAGGGCCCGCACGCGCTGCACGAAGGCCCGCTGGCGTTCGCCAATGGGCGGCACCGCGCCGGGTATGCGCACGCCTTGGGGCTTGGCCGGGGCCTGCACCGGGGCGGGTTGCTCGGGCTCGGCCACGGGCGGCGGCGGGGGCAGCTCCTGCGCCACGGGCGGCGGCTCCGGTTCCGGCTCCGGCTGAGGGGCAGGCGCCGGTGGCGGAGGCGGCGGAGCGGCTGGCGGCACCGTTGCGGTCTCGACCACTGGCTCCGGGGCAGGCGGAGGTTCGGGTTCCGCGGTGCGCGCCAGCCAGTCCGTGCCGGCGGCGGTGAGGTAGTAGGTGGGCTCGGCCGGGCCAAGCCAGGCGGTAAGGCCGCGCTCGCGCGTCACCAGGCCATCGCGGAAGGCAAGGCGGGCCGTTTCGCCCTGGCTGAAGGGCGGCTGGTAGCCGCGGCTGCCGCGCTCCTTCACGGCAACCAGGAATGTGCGCAGTGCTGTGCTCATCGCAGGGGTGGGTTGGGGTATGGCTCAAAGTGCCAGCGCTGGCTGGTGGGCAGTTTGCCATTGATGGCTTGGCTGAAGAGGTACGCGGCGATCACCCCATTGGGGTTGGGGTGGTTCTCCAGCAGCATGCTGGTGGGCTGGCGCTGCACGTTGCCGATCCAGAGCTGCATGCCGCCGAAGCCCCAGAAGTCGCTGTTGATGTCCTGAAACTGCCAACCGGCCAGGAAGATGTCCACGGCGTTCTGGCGGCGGTTGCCGAAGAACTCGCGCACGTTGTGGGGCAGGCTTCCCTTGGTATGGATGTAGCGCTTGCTGTCGTCCATGAAGAAGCCGCCGCGGTGAAAGCCCCATTCGGGGTGGATGATGCTGTTGAAGGCCAGCGCGCGGTCGCGGTCGCTGCCTTCCAGGAAGATCACGCGGTCGCCCTTGAAGCTGTTGATCTCCGGGTAGTACACCACGGGCACGCGGCGGCGCCCGGCGGGGTCCATAGGGTCCGCCTTGAAGCCCACGACGGCCTTCAGCTCCGGGATGCCCTTCCACACCTTATCGGCCCGGGTGGCCGGCAGGATCAGGTTGCGCTCGTTGAAACGGCGACACTTGGCCATCTGGTAGCTCTTCCCGCTGCCGTTCATGCCCAGGAAGATGTCGAAGCGTACCAGGCGCTCGCGCATCACTTCGCTTTGCTACGGCGCCCATTGGCCTTGCCCCTGCAGCTGAGGCTGCAGAAGCGCTTGCCGGGCTCCACGGGGTTGGTATGGCACTCTTCGCACAGGTTGCCGCCATCTGGCGCTTGCTGCGTGGCGCTGGGTTGCGCGGCCGGTGGCGCCTGTTGCTGGGCCTTCACGCGGGCCAGCTCGGCCTCAGCGGCGGCCAGCCTCGCATCGCGATCCTTGCGCAGCTGGGCGGCGTGCTCGCGCTCCATGCGCTCCTGCTCGGCCGCTGCGGCCTCTTCGCGCGCCTTGCGGGCCAGCGCATCGGCCTGGCGCTTGTTCTCGGCGCGGATCTCCTGCAGCTTGGCCACGTTGGCGCCGATGGCCGCCGTCATGATCACCGCCAGCGGGATCCACGGGCTCAGGTAGAAGTCCTCCGGCAGCGCCTCGGCCAGGTACTCGGTCATTTCTTCGGCATCGTCCTGGCGGAAGCGGAACTCCCTCTCCCGTCCCTTGGCACCGAACCAGGTGAAGACGGCCGCCTGGCTGCGGTCCACCATGCCGATGAGCATTTCGCTGCCACGGCGGCGGGCCCGCTCCTTGGCCACCACCTTGCCGCGGGCCTCGGCTACGGTTGGGTCCTCCGGTGGTGCGGCCTGCGGCTCCACTTCCGGCGCCTTCCACTCCGGCTCATAGGCCTGCTTGGGCGTTTTGGACACCTCATCCACGTAGGCATCCATATCGAAGGGCTTGGCGGCCTCTACGCCATCCAGTAGCCCGTTGCTCGCGGCTTCACTCATGGCCTTCGGCTGCTTCTTCGGTGGCGGGCGCAGGTGCGGGCGGCTCGGCGGTGGGCGCCGCAGCGGCCGCCGGCTGCTGGTTGCTGGCGGCCACCCGGTCGGTGAGCTCGTCCATCATGCGCGCCATGCTGGGCATCTTGGCCTTCATGGCCTCCACCTCCTTCACCAGGCGCATCACCTTGTCGCGATCGCCGCGCTCGCTGGCCTTCACCAGTTCCTCGCGCAGCTTGGTGATCTGCTCGTCGAACTTCATTCCCTCCTTCAGCTCGCGGATCCACTTGGCTATGGGCGCGGTGGCCAGGAATGCCGGCAGGTCGTGGTACTTGAACTTGCGGCCCTCGGCCACGCTCAGCGATGGCGGCAGCGCCATGGGCAGGGCCACCACGGTGGGCTTGCCGTTCTCCATGTGCTCGGTGATGATGAAGGCCATGCGTTCGCCGGGCTGCAGCTGGTACTGCACGGCGGCCATGCGCATGAGCATCTTGGTTAGGTCGGGGCCGAAGCCGCGGGCCAGTTCCTCCACCTGGCCGGCGGGGATCAGTTTTGTCCAGTCGAACATGTGTAGAGGTATTGGATGAAGTTCTTCTCGGTGCGCCGCTCGCTGCGGGTGAGGCGGCCCTGGCTGTAGAGCGCCTTGATGGCGCTGCGCACCCGCACCCGCAGGCGTTTGCGGTCCTCGTCGGGCTTCAGGCTCATCAGCTCATCGGTGATGGCATCGGTGCTCATGGGCGAGGTGGCGCGGCGCAGTACGCTCATCACTTCCAGCAGACTGCCGGGGTAGTGCAGGCGGTTGTGCAGGTGGTAGGGCTCTGCCATCATTTCACCACGGTGATGCCGGTGGGCGCTGGTTCCTGGTAGCTCACTTTCATGCCGCTCACCATGCCCGGGTGCTGGCGGTAGCGGTAGCCGTAGTGGTGGCCGATGCTGGCGTGGCGCAGCTTGAGGTCGAGCGAGCTGCGCAGGTCCATGCGCTGCTGCAGCTCGGGGGCCACGTGCCGCTCCAGCGCCTCGTTGAAGCGCTCGCGGGCCACGTACTCGCGCAGCCACAGGCCGCTGTGCCCTTGCTCCAGCAGGCACATCACGCGGCCGTTGATGTCGATCGCCGTCATGGGGCTCTGCAGCTGCACCAGCTCCTCCCCTCCTGGGCGGCGGCGCAGCGCCTCCATGCTCATCACCAGGGTATGCACCAGGTCGGGCATGATGAGGTCATCGTCGCCCACCATGAGCATGTAGGTGGCGCTGCTGGCATCGGCGGCCAGGTTCCAGGCGGCGCCGATGCTCAGGCCGTGGTCGTTGTTGTCCACAACGAGCAACCGGGTGCCCGGATGGGTCTGGGCGCGCACCGTTTCGCAGCACGCCACGAACCAGGGGTTATCGGCGCCCCGGCTGTTCACCACCACAACGTCGCAGGTGGGCAGCTCGGGCGCCTCAAAGAGCTCTATGCTGATGCGGTCGTTCATCTGCTTTGCCGTGCGATGCGTGGCCGGTTGGGCAACCGGCCACGCTCCCCTTGCCATTCCCCGCCTAGCCTTCGGGGTGCCCTGGCCTCAACTAGCGCTTGCTGCCGCTCTTCTTGGCGGCCTTGGTGGCGGCCTTGGCCTCCTTCTTCACCGCCTTCTGGGCCTTGCGCGCGGCTTTCTTGGCGGCACGCACCTCCTTGCGGGGCGCCTTGCCGGCCAGGTGATCGAGCAGCGCTTCCTTGCTCTCGAACTTCAGCGGCGGCTTGCCGGCCATTTCCCAGCCCTTGCCGGCCGTGCGGATCATGCCCATCTTCAGCAGGTCGGCGAAGGCCTGCTCGGGGCTCTGCTCAGCGGGCGCAGCCGCGGGCATGCCGCCGCCGCCCATCTGGGGCGGCATCCGCTTGCTCTTGCCCTGCTTCACCTTCTGGCGGCGGCTCAGGCGGTCGGCCACGAAGCGCACCGCCTCGCGGGCCACCATGAAGATGAGCTGCGCACCGATGCGCTGCAGGGCACCCTTCACCGTTACGGGGCCATCGGCGCCCTGCACGGTGAATTCCAGGTTGCCCGCCATGGAAATGGAGGGGTTGGCCTTGGCGTAGGCATCGACCTGCTGCTGAAGGGCCTCTTGCGTGCCGGCCGGCACCGGGCCGTTGATCTGTACCATGGGGATGCGGGGGTGTTGCGGCGCGCAATTTGGGCCGCCAGCACGCCTTGCATGCCGCTGAGCACTAGGATGTTATTGGCTTTCTTTCCATACCTCAACAGGTAATTGATTACCGTGCCGAGGATGCGGTAGGAATCGAAGCCAGAATTATCCGCCAACTTCTGCGGCTAAAGGTTGGATCCGGCAAACCCCACGAACCGCACAGCCGTAAAGCTCAACGCTTTTCTACCTGAGCCAGTGAAGGTTGAGTGCCGTGCAGTTTGCCTGCCCAAGATTCCACGGACTGCACATTCTCCACGGCCAAACCGCACAAATTACACGGAAAAGCGCCCTGTTCAGGCATCGAATTACACAAATTACACATCCTCTTTCTTCTGATTCTGAGTCTAGTAGTGTAGTCTGTGGAGTTTGTGGAGTTTGCCGAGGGGGGTAGCCGAATGCGCCAATCTGGCGTAATAATCCACGTTCTCCACGAGTACCTTTCACCTCGCCCAGGGGGCGGCGCTGAAAAGCCCGGCTGGCAAGGCTTGCAAGCGGCAGTGCTGCCTTGAGGCAAATGCAAGCGGAACGCATGGCATTCCAAGGCTGTTCCGCCCGTGATCGCTACCGCGATCCCTGGCGGGCCTTGGATGCCCTGGACGGAAAGCAGGGCGCCCCGGCCGAATGGGCCAGGGCGCACCGGGTGCAGCTGCAGTGCGGGCTACTGGTTGGGGCCGGGGGCGCCGCCCTGGCCATTGCGGCGCTGCCTATGGCGCCGCGCAAGTTGCTCCAGCACGTAGGCCACGATGTAGGCTGCCTGCTCTGGGGTGACGTTGAAGGGCAGCTGCGAGGCCCTTGGGGGATAGTCCCGAAGCGTGGGGTGCCTCGCATCGAACTCGGCCAGCAGGCGGCGGGCGTTGTCGCGCTCACCGTCTACGCCACGCTCGGCCAGCTCAGCTAGTTTGCGCCGGCGTTCAATCAGCTTGCGGGTCTCGCTAGGTGCCATTGGGCTATCGTTTGCAGTCGGTTGTTGGATGGTGGGGGCGTCAATCTCCTAGTTGTACGCCACCTGAGAGAACGTCTGCGCCTCGGCCAACCGGCTGCGGCAATCCGAGCCGCATTGCCAGCAACCGCATCGGCTGACCCTGAACCGCTGACCAATGGCCTGTGAACTCATGCGATGCGGAGTTGCAGCCCTTCGAGGCGCTTGTGGGCCAGTGCGATGTAGTCGGTGTTCAACTCGCACAACAAAGCCTTTCGGCCTTCCTCCAATGCCACCAATGCCGTAGTGCCCGACCCGCCGAACGGATCCAGCACGGTGCCATCCTTCGGGCAACCGGCCAAGATGCACGGGCGGATAAGGTCCGGCGGGAACGTGGCGAAGTGTGCCCCCTTGTACGGCTTGGTGGCCACGGTCCATACCGATCGGCGGTTGCGAGTTTCCCAAGGCGTGTCCGCAATTTTCATCAGTCCGGCCTTGGTCCTGTGCTCTTCCGTGTCGCTGCCATCGTAGGCCGTCACGTACTTGTGCGACTTATTGCCAGCGGTGCGCGGCTTTGTGCTTGCCCGCCCGAGCTGATGCGCCCCCGTCTTTCCGGTGTGAAACTCGCTTCCCGCTGCCCCCTTCGCGGCTGGTTCCTGCATCGCCTCGCTGTCGAAGTAGTAACGCTCCGACTTGCTCAACAGGAAGATGTACTCGTGCGCCTTGGTACAGCGATCGCGCACGCTCTCAGGCATCGGGTTTGGCTTGTGCCAGATGATGTCCTGCCGCAAGTACCATCCGTCCGCTTGCAAGGCGAAAGCCACGCGCCACGGGATGCCCAACAGGTCTTTCGGCTTGGCACCGTCATCCGGCCTCGTGTTCATTCCGCGCTCCAGTAGCTTGTCGTCGGCGTCCCGTGTGGCCCGCCCACCATTCGCGTAGCTGTCGCCCAGGTTGAGCCACACCGTGCCGTCATCGCGCAGCACGCGGCGCACCTCACGGAACACCGCCACCATCTGCTCCACGTACTCGGCCGGCGTCGGCTCCAGGCCGATCTGCCCATCGACGCCGTAGTCGCGCAACCCGAAGTAGGGCGGGCTTGTAACCACGCAATGCACCGACTGGACTTCAAGCCTTCGCATGCCTTCGATGCAGTCCCCTTCAATAATTCGGTAGTCCATTGTTCAGCGGTTCAGAGAATGAAAAGGCGGCGTACAACATGCACCTATGCGGCATTTTCCCCACGCACGACCGATGCTCACGCCGCATAGCTGCTGTGACGTTCTTGGCAAGCGAATGCCCCGACGCGCAGGCCCATCCCACGCGCCGGGGCAAAACGACCTACCCTCCGTGGTTCGCGTTGATGTCAATGAGCTTGCGGCCACCATCCACATCGTTCACGATCTGCACGCCAGGCACATACGTCAGGGCCTCGGCAACGGCATAGGAACCGTCAGGGTTCCGCTGCTGGGTAGTCACCTGCACCACGCACCCGCCCGGCACCTCCATCGCCTTTGTGCTCTTCATCCACCCCTGCGCTTGGCTCGATGCCTTGCAGAGCAGGCGGAACATATCGCCGTTACCTACGACCTGAATGTCCTTGACATTCTGCCGCGCTCCGGACACATCTGAATTGTGCAACGTCTTCTCTTCCATCTTGATCGGGTTTTACAAGGCCGCCCAAGGCCGTTTGCTTGAAATCCAATTACCACGCCTGCCAAGAACATGCACCTATGCGGCATTCTCCGAACGCACGACCGATGCTCACGCCGCATAGCTGCTGGACCGTTCTGCGCCATGCAATTACTCGCCCGGATACTCACGTAGCAACTGTCGTTCGTAACTCTCCATGTTCTCGTTCATTACATGGATGTACTCGGGCGGATTATCGCTGATCTGTTGATGTGCATATCGAAGCAAGGTGTATAGCCGAACTAGCTTATTCCTATATGACTTGACCCATCCACCGCCATCATTGGTGTCAAGGCCATGCCGTAAGCCCTGGGACGCATCGAATGCCTCCTGTGCTGATAGCTGAAGCACCGCTTTGCCATCGCTGTCTTTGATGATCACCATCGTCGTTCGCGGTTGGTGGCAGGTTCGTTACTCCCTACGCATGAGCTGCGCCGGCACGCAGTCCCGGCACTCGCTGCGGCGGCCGTAGGTGTTGCGCCGGCATGGCCTGGGGCTGCCGGGCTGCAGCTTGTTGGGCGCGGTGCGCAGCTGCACCCAGCGCCACTCCACGGTGTCCTTTACCACCACGGTATCGGGCCAGGCGATGATGGCGCAGGGCACCAGCATCCAGCGGCAGGTGCTCCACCGGCTCCACTTGCCGGCCTTCACGGTGCAGGGCTCCTGGGCGTGGCACAGGTACACGTTGATCGCGAAGAACAGGGAAAGGGTTGCTCGCATGGCGCTACTTGGGGTTGATGGTGATGCCATCGGCGCTTACCTGCACCGGGCGGTTGCGGTTGATGACTTCCTGCACCACATCGCGCTGCAGTCGGTCCCACTGGGCGGCGCTGGCTGCCGCATGGCGCAGCCTGGCCAGCTGGTAGCTGGTGCGCACCAGCACGATGGCCACGCAGGTGGTGCAAATGGCGGCGATGGCCGCCAAGGTGTTGATGTCTGTGGTGATGCTCATCGCTGAAGCTCTTCTTTGCGTTGACGGCTGCGGCGCACGCCGCGGGCGGCATCGTAGCGCTGTATGTAGGCCTGCATGCTGCTGGCCAGCACGAAGCCCTTGCCGCCCTCCACGCGGCCCATGCAGATGAGCTTGTCGATGCTGCGCTGGGTGAAGCGGGTGGCCGATGGGTGCGCCTTGCGCAGCTCGGCGGCGGCCTGCTCGTTGGTCCACCAGCCTGGTGGCACCAGCTTGACGAAGTAGCGCTCTGGCCCTAGCTGCTCCGTTGGCGCCGTGGCCAGCAGCTCGGCCTTGATGGCGCTGCGCATCATACCCAGGAACTGCGGGCTGTTGAGCAGTTCGGCCAGGTCCTCGCGGCTCCACGCCCGGCGGAAGTGCGAGGGCGGCACCAGCTTGTTGCAACAGGGGCAGAGGCTGAGGCTCATGGCTGCTGGGCTTGCTCGGCTTCGTGCTGGGCGCTGGCGGCATCCTCGGGCTTCAGCTTGCCGGCCCTCACCAGGCGGTTGAGCACGTCGGCCACGAAACGGCGGGGCTCCGGATGCACCACGATGGGCTGATCGTCGCTGAACTCCAGCTCGATCTTGTCGGCCTTCAGGTTGAACTTCATGGGAAAAGGGTGTTGAGGTGTTGGAGGAATGCGCGGCGCTCGGCATCGGGCAGGCGCTGCAGCTTGTTGGTGAGCGTGCGCAGGCGGCGCTTGGCGGCCTCACGCTGGGGCTTGGTGGGGTAGATGGCGCTCACCACGTCCCAGAGCTTGGCGGGGCGCTCAACGGCCACGGGCGGGGTGGGCCAATGGAACACCTGCACATGGTCTACCCTTGGCGCCGGCTGCGGAGCCGGTGCGCCGTTGGCCTGGTCGTGGAGCTCCAGCAGGGCATTGGCGGGGTCGGCCACCAGCTCGCCGCCGGGCAGCAGGTCGCCCAGTTGGCGGGGCTTCCTGCGCTTGGCCTGGCGCTTGGGCTTGGCAGGAACGAGGGGTGCGGCCGGCGCTGCAGGTGCTTCTGCAGGCATGCCAAGCGCCATGCGCAACTCATGGATGCGGGTCTTCACGGCGTCCACCAGCTTCAGGCTATCCTTGGCGTTCCTGGAGCTCTCTGGATGCCGGCCGATCGACCTGACAACACTTTCCCACCCATATAGCTCCGCATGCACGGCGCTCGGATGCTCGCCACCAGTACGCCCAGGCGCGTAGCCACCGCCACCGTCCACCATGCGGTAATCAATGCCCTCTACCCAGCAGCCATCCTGCTGGCATACTTCCACTTGAGCCATGCAACTCTTTCCCACCTGGATGATATGGACAGGCTCAACGTCGTGCTGCACAACAGGGTACCAGTTCCAGCCCTTCAGTTCGGGTCTATTGGGGTGCTGCCAGTCCCTGGGCAATGTGGTGCCCGGGTGCTCGGGGTGTGGTTTCCAGAGGGCAACCGGCGCAGGTGGCGTTATGCCGGCGTACTCGTCAAGCTCTCCATACAAGTCTTGGTGCAACTGCGCCATTGCATCCGCGCGCGCGTCCTTTACCGATGCCGTGCTCGGCACGTCAGGCTTCTTGGGCTTGGCCTTGGCCTTCACCTTGCCCACGCCCTGCAGCGCCACGCGCTGGCTCTGGTTCATCACGCTGCCGGCGGCGCCGCTCACGAAGGTGATGCTGGCGCTTATGCCGTACAGTTCAACAGCGGCCACCTCTTCCACTTCGCTGCGGAAGAGCGGCTTGATGCGGTCGCCGGGCTGCAGGTCCTTGGCCAGCACCAGCCACTCGCCATGATTGCGGAATGCCTTGGGGTTCATGCTTCCACGGGTTGGCGTGCCTGGTAGCGCTCCTGGCTCTTGAAGTACACGGGCAGCGTGCCCTCGGCCGATCGCTTGCCCAGGATGTCGGCGTTCTTGGCGTTGTTGACCCATTCGGCAGCGGCATCCTCGCGCCACTTCTCGGCCAGCTCGGCGCCTACGAAGTCGTGCGCGCGGAACACCCACCACTCCTGGCTCAGCGGCTCGTCGGCCAGTATGCCGCTCTCCTTGCGCTGGGCGTAGGTGCGCGGCTTGCGCGCCCAGCCCTTGAAGAAGCCCACGTGCTTCATCATGCGCAGGTGCTTGCCCACCTCGTGCAGGCCGATGCGCTGGCTGGCTACCTTGTTGACGCCCTCGGTGATCTGCTTGCGGGTGAAGATGAGCTCGGGCCACTGGTGTTCGTACATCGCATCGTTCACGAACTCGGCGATCATGCGCTGGGGATAGGGCACGCTGGCGGCCGCCACGCGCTGGCGGGCTTCCGTTTCCAGCACGCTGTCGGCGAACCAGAGGCGGTCGCGATTGGGGTGGATGATGGCGCGGTGCCGCAGCTCGTAGAAGAGCGCGGGCAGCTCGGCGATCATCTTGCTCAGCAGCTCGGGATCCTTCTCCGCATCGCTCAGCTTGGGCACGCGCACCACCCAGTAGCGGTACTCGTTCTCGCCGATGTTGATGCTGCCGTCCTCGTTGTTGCTGGTAAGGTCGAAGGTGGTGAAGTTGGTGGCGGCCTCGCTGTCCTTGTACATGCCGCGGCGCTGGGTGGTGGGCGCGGTGATCAGGCTCTTCACCTTCTCGGTGTCCTCGCGCTTGTGGATCAGCGCCTCGTCAACGCCCACGTACTTCTTGTCCACCCAGTGGGCGTTGAAGTTGCTGGTGAACGCCTCGCCGCCGATCACCACGGCGTTCTGCTGCCACATGGCCAGGTTGAGCCAGAGCAGGGTGCTCTTGCCGGTGTTGAACTCTTCGCTCACCAGCACCACGGCCGGCAGCTTCACCCAGGGCATGCGGTACATGATTGTCCAGCGGTCCATGTACACCTCCCAGGCCTCGCTCTCGGCCAGGACGGTGCCGTCAGCGGCAAGGGTGAAGACCTTGTGCGTGCCGAAGACGTGCTTCAGGTAGCGCTGAATGTTGGGTATGCCGCCCTTGCGCACCGGATGGGTGAGCTGGGCGTAACGGTTGTAGAGCTTGGTGACGGGGCCGAACTCTTCGGGCTGCACGATCACGGTGGCCTTGTAGTCCTCGTGGTGCCCGGGGTGATTGGTGAAGCCATCGAAATGCTCCACCGTCTCCAGGAACTTCGGCACCCCGCGGCGCACGTAATCGAGCTTCAGGCGGCTCTCGCTCCAGTGCTCGAGGTAGGGCACGGGCTTGTTGTTCTCATCCAGGCGGTAACAGCGCTTGTACCAGTCGGTGCCTACGGCCACGAAGCGCTTGCTGTCCGGGTGCTCCAGCTGCTCCAGGCCCATCACCGTGGCGCCGCTCTTCACGTCGAACTTCTCGCGGTACTGATAGCGGCCGCCCAGGAAGCGGAATTCACGCTGCCCGATGAGCGCCTGGTACTTGTCGTAGAAGTCCGTGGGGACGTTGTAGCTGAGCTTGATGCGGAAGATGCGGTTCACCTCCTGCCAGTCGGCATCGGTAAGGTCGTACAGGTCGAAGTGGCTGTTGGCGCGCTGGGCATCCCACAGGTGATCGAGCACGGCGGCGCGGTCCTCCACGCGCAGCAGGTCGTCCAGGCCCTTGGCGGTGGCGATCCACGGGCTGCGGATGGTGCGGTAGCATACCCTGGGCACCAGTGTTCCCACGGCCCTGCGGAAGCCGGTTACGGCGCCGGCGAACTTGCGCAGGCGCTTGCCCAGGTCCTTGTCGGGCTCGGCCACCGGGTCCCACTTCACCTGCATGGCATCGGCATCGTGCACCAGATGCACGCACTTGGCACGGCTCAGCAGGGCCTCCAGGTCGGGGTGCAGGGTGCGATCGCCCTTGGCCGCGTTGTAGAGGTCGATGCCGCCGATGCCCACCACAGGCCGCCCCGGCTCCGCGGCCGCGTAGGCCTTGAACTCGCCTTCCACCACGGCGATGGCGGGCCACTCCACCCCGGCGAGGTAGTCGGCCACCACCACGGGCGGAATGAAGATGTGGATGCCGCTGCCGCTGCTCTGGCTGTACTTCTGGCTGGGCGTGCAGCGCGTGGGGTGCAGGCGGGTGCGCACGAATGGCTTGCCATCCACCTCCTGCCAGGCGCCGGCCTGCAGTGCCGGATAGTGGATGTCTATGCCGCCATCGCTGCGCGGGCGGAACAGGCCTTTCTCTTCGGGCTTGGCGGGGTCATAGCCTAGCTCGCCCATGCGCTGGTGGAAGTAGGCATGCGCCTCGGTGTCGCCGCTTTCGGCGCCGGGGGTGGCCTGGGCCAGCTCCACCTTGTAGAAGTCGGCCAGCCACTTGATGGCATCCAGCCACTCCAGGCCCTTGGTGGCGTGCAGGTACTTCACGGCGCGATTGCCCTTGAAGTCGCACTTGAAGCACTTCCAGTAGCCCTCCTTCATGTTGATGCTGAAGGGCTCCTTGGTCTTCTTGTCGGCGCCGTTGCACACCGGGCAGTTGCCGCGGGCATAGCCGCGCTTCACGGTAAGCCCGTGGCCCAGGTGATTGGCCACCTCATCCAGCCGCACCATGGCCAGCAGGTCGTCGATGCTGCGCTTGTCGATCATGCTCCCGCGGGCATTGGGATGCTGAAGGCGCGGCAGTATGCAGCGACGGCCTCCGGCGATGGCGCCATAGGGCGAAGGCCCACAACGGGGTCTGCCTCGGCCAGCCACTGCACGAAGTGGATGAGCTCGTCATACTGGTTCCGGTGCGGTGCGGGCTGCGGCTCGAAGCCGAGCACCACATAGCCCTGCTCAATGCCGAACTGGCCACCGGCCAGGATGTAGGCGATGGTGCGCAGGCACTCGCGGCCGGTGTATTCCTGGGCGCCCACGCGCCACTCCCGCAGGCGCAGGATGTCGCCCACTTCGAAGCGCGGATGCCGGTCGTTGCGGCGCACCTCAAATGGCTTCAGGCCGCTGGCCAGTGGTTCGTAGAAGGTGGTCCAGATCTTCAGCTCGTGCGTAACGGGCTGGTGCTGCGGGCTGCTCATGGCTAGGCGGCCTTCAGCTGGCCGGACTGGGTGAATACATCCTCGCCCTCCACCACGCGGCCGATGAGGGCGGCCAGGTCGTTGAGCTGCAGCCACTCGCTGCGGCGCATGCCGTGGTTGATGCTCTCCTTGTGCCCAACCAGGCGCACAAAGAGGGGCAGGCGGCTGCGGATGGCCTCCAGGGCCTCGGCGCTGCTGTGCGATCCCTCGTCGAGCCAGATGACGAGGTGCGCGCACTTGTCGGCCATGGCGCGCAGGTCGCCATCGTTGGGCGCCACCAGGTCCATGCCGGTGGCCACGAAACGGTCGGCCTTACGGGTGAATGCGTGAACGAGCAGGGTGCCCACGATCAGGCGGCGCTCTTCGCTGCCGGAGCGGGTGGTTTCCATGCTCGATTCGGTAGGCTCGCCCAGGCAGTCGTAGGCCAGGGTGTAGCATTTTCCGTTGCCAGTGCTGGCGGTGGTGAGGCTCAGGTTCATCGCAGTGCGGCGTTGATGGTGTTGATGATCTCCTCTTTGCGTTCAATGGCGGCCTCCGTTACACGGCGGCCCAACAGGGTGCCTTCATAGCCGGCCACCTCGCGGCGCAGGTTGGCGGCATCGCGGCGCAGGGCCTGAATGATGCACTCCATCTGGGCGGGCGTGAGGCCGAGCAGGTCGTAGCTGGTGCCGAGGCTATCGGCTGTGCGCTCCACTTTCATCGGCGGGCCGCATCGCGGAGCTTCAGGTAGAGGTCCTGGGCGAAGGCGGCGCCGGCGGCCTCATCCTCGTTGCGGGGCAGGCCGCCGTTGTCGGCCAGGCCGTGCTGGATGCGCTCGCACCCGAGCATGAAAAAGTCGCGCAGCAGCACAAGCTGGGCGTAGGTGATGCCGTGGATGGCGTAGGTGCCCTCGATGGGGGCCTTGGTGATGTTGAGCATGGCCAGGGGGGGGGCTTTCAGTCGTTGAGGGGCATCCACACTTCGGCCACCGGGATAGTCTCGCCGGTGCGATGCTCCCAATAGGCGATGATGTCGCCCAAGAGTGGCGCCGGCAGGTTCACCGGCCGGGCGCACCACTTGCGCCAGGCGCTGAGACTCCAACCGTACTTGTCCAGGAGCCGGGTGCGCTCGCCGGCATCGGTGAGCCGCATGAGCGCTTCCAGCCTGATTGGCGCGCGTTCGGTGTCAAGCCGGAGTGCCCCGGGCGCGCTTTGATAAACGCTGTAGAGCTCCGCCAGCTTGGGCCACAGTCCAATAGTGGCGGCACTTTGTGCTGTGTGGTTGGTCTTAACGGGCATTTGATGACCTATTTTGGTGATGGCGAAGTAATGGATTCGAGACCCACAAGGTCGTGTAACCGAGACTTTTACTTCTCAACAGGTGATCGTGGAAAAGCGACTTTCATCGCGGAATCAAGACCAGAAGGGCAAGACCGAGGCCCAGCTGGCCATCGAGCGGCACCTGGCGGCCCGCAAGCTGCCGGCCGACTGGCTGATCAAGCGCCTTGGCATGACCAACGGCAGCTACTACGGCATCTTCCAGCGCGGAAGCGAGCGCTACGACTTCCTGCGCCGCGTGGCCGAGGCCATGGGCCTAACGGTGGTGCAGCTGCTCAGCGCACCAGCGCCCAAGCCAGGCGCCGATGCCGAGCCCGCCACCACCGTAACGGCGGACCCGCCCGGAAACTATCGGCGCCGCTACATCGAGGACCGCATCGAGGACCTGGAGCGCCGCATGGACGAACTGGAGCGCAAGCGCTGAGCCCATGACCGGCAAGCCGCAAGCCAGCAACAGCGCGCAGCCGTGCAAAGGGCCTAGGCGCTTTGCATCATGCCCCGAGGCCGCTTGCATGCCGCGCCCGTTGCGGCCTGTAGCCCAGGCCGGTGCAGGTTACGGAAGTATAAATTATGCGTCAATCCAAGGCAGTTCGCTGACCGGCTCAACCCCGAGGCCTAGTCCAGCGGGCATTACCAACTGGCCTTGGCTCAGCGATAAGCCAGCCCAAGGATCATTGCGCAGCAGCCATGGGCCATCCAAGTCCAGGCATTCGGCGCATCCGGAAAGATGCGCCATGGCGGTGCAGCCCAAGCTGCTCTCACTCATCGAGCCGAGCATGATCGTCTTTCCCTGTCTCTGTGCCAAACGCGCCATAGCCGCTGCCTTGTCCAGGCCGCCGCACTTCATGAGTTTCAGGTTCACCCCTTGGAATATGCCTACCTCGGCTTCGAGGTCCGCCAATCCCTGAATGGCTTCATCGGCATAGATCACGCAGTCGGCTTCGCGTGCCAAGGATGCCGACCGCTCACGATCGGTCGCTTCGAAAGGTTGCTCAAATCCCAATAACCGATCGGCCCCGATCACCCGGACCAGCTCTGAAGCTTCTTGGACGGACCTCAGTCCTTGATTGCCATCCAAGAGGATCCGGGCCGAAGAGCTGGCCATGACCACCTGGGTCCTGGCGAGGCCCTCATCATCACCCACTTTCAGCTTCAGGGCACCGGTATCGGGAAGTTCGCGCAGCCGCTCTGGAACCTCATCCAGCGGGCAGATGCCCAAGGTCATGAGCATCAAACTCTTCTTGGGGTTTGCTGCGCCCACCAGTTGGTGAATAGGTTCCTGTATCTTCCTGCTCGAGGCATCCACCAAGGCCATGTGGAGACCTGCCCGCAGCGCAGGTCTTTCCTTCAACTCCGGAAGGCGGTCAAGGGATGCCATCAGACCATGCATGTCCCAAACCCCCTGACCTGCAATGCTCAAGAGCGCACGCACGCTTCCGACGACATCCTCCTGAACGTAAGGGGGTAATGTAACCTCACCGAAACCGGTTATTCCATCGAATCGGATGCGGATGAAGAGGCTGTCCGTGCCATTCCGCTCCCCGTGTGAGGTGCCGAATGGCCGTTTGAACAGCAGGCGGTACGGGCAGTAGCTGATGCGCAGCATCACAGCCGAATTTCCATGGATCCCGAAGCCCGGGGATGGCCCGGGCTTCGGCTTTCATCAACAGCGCTGGCTTACTTCACCAGATAAACCACGTTGGTGTGCCATTGCGCACTATCCGGGGTACTGCCGGGATCGGTGATGTACTCCTCCAGGACATTCGCATTGAACTCCAGGTTGGCGGCCTTCATGTGCGCATCCAATGCCTCATGGGCCTTCCCGATTCCAGCATAGCCGCCCGTGTAGTCGATGATCAACGCTCTACTGGCGGGGGTCTCGTACAGATCCACTCCCTTGAGCCTCGATTTGGCTTCCATCGGAGCCGGTATGCCGGCAATCATGTCAGCCGTCTGATCGGCCTCGTTCCACTCGAAATAAATGGCGGTCGGCGCACCGGCCGGCGCCAATCCAGACTTCCCGAGCGCAGCCATGCCTGCACTGAATTGTTCAGTGAAGAAGGCCTTCATTTCCGACCACTTCACCAGCTTCCGATTCCCGATGTAGAGCATGGCCGGGCGATCGATCGCTTGGATGGGGAACGCCGACGCCGCATCCGCGTGCTCCTTTTCCGTGATGGCTTTGAGGTTCGCCAGCCCTTTCTCGAACATGGACCCGATGGCCTTGTCCATGTCCATGAACAGGCTGAAGAGGCGACCGGGTATGCCGTTCTCCCCCTCCATGCCCCAGGTGACCCTCGTGCTGTCGCCCATGGCCTCCAAGTCGAAGGTCCCAGCGCTCTCCGAGGCGAACGGCTTCATGAAGCGCAACTTGGTCCTTACTCTCTGATCCGGAACGAGTTCAACGAGCTCCTGTTCGCCCTCGCTCTTACTGCTCGTCCAATGGCTGATGGCGCCGACCTGTCCATCCGCTGCACCGGAAATGGTGGCCACCATGTCGGGCTCCTCCTCCTTCCAAGGTCCCCATTTGTCCATGGCGGCCAGGTTGCTCAGATTCGCATAGACCGCTGCCGCTGGCGCATGCACCACGATGCTCCGCTCCACGCGGTACCTTGGCTCGGCCAGCGCGACTAGGATGACGCCCAGCAGGACCAAGGCGCCGAGGAGGATGAGGATGATCTTGAGGGTTCTCATGGGAGGATGGTTTGGTACCTAAAGATGAGTGATCCAGATCAGTGGGGCACCCATCGCGGCACGGATTTTTCACACCTTGGCCCAACCATCGGTCACTTCACATGTGGCCTCAGCCCAATCGCTATGAAGACCCTCCGACTCCCCTCGCTCCTGTTCATGATCCTGATCGGAGCGGCCTCCTTGCCCGCGTGCAAGGGCAAGCAAGCCGGTCCGCAAGGCACGAAGGTGAAGACCCCCTTCTCCGGTAACAAGTATGAGAGCAACGCGAACTGGTTCCGCGGCACGGGACAAGGAGCCAGCGTGAAGCAGAACATTGCCCGGGGCAAGGCCGATATCGACGCCAAGAACCAGGTGGCGGCTCAGGTGGGCACCAACATGCGCGCCGTCACGGATCAGTATTTGGGGCAGACCGAGAATGCCCGCGCAGCGGACGTTGCGGACAAGTTCCAGAGCCTGATCCGGGAGGTGATGAACACAGACCTCGCCGATCTCCGAAAGGTCGGTGAAGAGACCTTCTTCAATGAAACCAGCCAAGAGTACACGGTTTATGTGGCCTACGAGATCAAGAAGGCGGCCATGTTCCGGTTCATGAAGAAGCAGGCCCGCACGGATGCGAAGGTGACTGAACAGGAACTCAAGGTGATGGATGAAATCCTTGACCAGGAGATCAAGCGAGCGGAAGCCCTTCAGGACTAGCAGTCAGGGCGACACGAAGCGTCCCAAGGCCGTGCCACTTCCTACGGCGGTCCTGCAGCGCCACACATAGGCTCCTGCCGACAAACCGGAGAGCCGGACCCGGCGTTGATGCCCCTGCGCCTGGCTGGGTAGGATCACCGCTCGGCCCGCGGCATCGTAGACTTCGAGCGTGAAAGGCTCATCGCCCTCCCACTCCGCTAGCCCCTGGATGCCGTCGAACCGGAATCGCACGATGGGCGCCTCGGGGTTAGCCGGTATACCGGTCGGTATCATGGCAGCATCTATGCTCACGACCACGGGGTCATGGTCGCTGCTCCGGAACGGACCGGACTGGAACAAGGCCGAGCTCCTGTAATCCAGTGCGGGCGGCTCGTCGCTATTGATGTTCCACGGGGCGGCGCCGGTGATCGCACCGGCCATCTCCGACGTGCCATACGCATGATCCAGTGAGCCGAAGCGGTCGCCGAACCGATAGGTCCACGGCTGCGGCAGCGCACTGATGAGATCGACGTAGCCATTCGCCCGGAGCAGGTCCATGGGGTCCTCCTGGTCGTATGCATTGAAGTCGCCCACGATGAGCTGCGATGCGATGAAGGTGTTGGCCCGCAAGCCCGACCAATGGCCCATGAGCTCCTGTACCTGTGACCGGCGCAGTGCATTATAGCAGCCCTGACCATCGCCTTGGTCCAAGTTGCCTCCGAAAGCATCGTTGCAGAGCTTGCTGCGGAGGTGCGCAGTGCTGATAAGGAAGCGGCCGCCCGTGGCATTCACTTGGAACCCTTGGGTCAGGTGTGCCCGCTGGAACGTGGGCGTATTGATGGCGAATGTGGCGGTGACCGCTGTGAGGACGGATGGCTTGTAAAAGATGACCGACCGGGTATACGACCCGGGTGCTTCATGATCGATGCCGCTGTAGGTGCCCGCACCGACGGCGCTGTTGAGCCCGGTGAGCAGATCCTGCCAAGCAGCGGAGTTGTTCTCCATCTCGCAGAGGACGATTGCATCTGCATTGAGGGCTTGCAGGGCCGCGACGAGCTTGGTCCGCTGACGGGCAAGTTCCGACGGGGACTGGGCACCGCTGGACCCGAGCGTCGTGAAGTAGTTCCGCACGTTCCAAGAGGCCACGCGCAGTCCCCCTCCCACTGATGGTGCCGTAGGGCGTAACGCGTGCTGGAACGGCACCGTACCGGTCGGTTGGATACGATACGCGGAGAAGGCATAGTGCATCACGCCCGTGAGCCCGGTGATCGAACTGCCGCACCGGACAGTGCCTTCTGGACCGAGGAATGGGAGCGGATCGGGGTAGGAATCGGTCATCCCGTCATCGAGCAGGATGGCGCTCCTCGCCTGCAAATCCACCGCGGCATTGACGGCGGCCACATTGATGCCCCCTGTGCTGGTTGTGCCGCTGGCCACAGGGTCGTTGGGATCGATGGTCTCGGTGGGGTGATACAGGCGGGAGGGTGCCAAGGTCAGCTCGCCGTACTGGGCCCAATCGTCGTTGCCGTTCACGATCAGCGGCTGGGGGAACCGGAGGAGCATGCCCTCGAATCGCTCCCAGTCATTCACGGATGGAATGGGCAGACTCACGTCCGTAGGCGCAACAGAACCCGAACCGACCACGGTGATTCCCGTTACGCTCGCGATCTCCGTTAGGCCCTGGAATTCCACCACCGTGCCGCTCACGCTGACGCGCTGGCCCGGGACAACTGGGATGGCGCCCGGCTGATAGACGAAGATGCCATTGCTGGTCTGGTTGTCCGCATCGCAGCCTGGATCCTCCATGAAGAAGCCCTGGAGCGACCCGGAGCCGGGAAACACAGCGGTGACGATGCCCACTGCGGTAATGGTTTGGCCCGCCATCGGGCTGCTGGCGCCGTTGCCTTGGATGGAGCAGATCGGCGTCTGCCCGCTGGATGGAACCGCGGCCAGGAGAAGGCCCGGGACAACGAGCAATCGAAGCATGCCGCAAAGGACGGGGGTTCCGACGAAACGCCGATGAGCCTGAGCCGAGGCTATCGCGCAGCCTTCAAGGTGTTGAGCAGCAGGCTGGTGATGGTCATGGGGCCCACCCCTCCCGGAACGGGAGAGATCCATGCGCACTTGGGCGCCACCTCATCGAATCGTACATCGCCCACCAATCTGAACCCCGAAGCGCGGCTCTCGTCCTTGATGCGATGGATTCCCACATCGACCACCACGGCGCCTTCCTTCACCATGGCCGCGCCGATCATTCCGGGCTTTCCCGCGGCCACGATGAGTATGTCGGCCTGCCGGGTGATGGAAGACAGGTCGCGGGTCCGGCTATGAGCCAAGGTCACCGTGCAATTGCCAGGCTCGGCATTCCGGCTCATCAGGATGCTCATCGGTGTCCCCACGATGTGGCTGCGCCCCACCACCACGCAATGCCGGCCATCGGTCTCGATGCCAAAGTGCTTCAGCAGTTCGCAGACCCCGCTGGGTGTAGCGGGCAGGAACCCGTCGTGCCCGAGCACCATGTTGCCGATGTTCACGGGATGAAAGCCGTCCACATCCTTCTCGGGCCGAATAGCCAATGTGATCCGGTCAGCTGAAATGTGCTTGGGAAGGGGCAGCTGAACGATGAAGCCATCCAGTCCCGGATCCTGATTCAGCCCCTGGATCCGTTCCAAGAGCTCCGCTTCGGTGGTGCTTCCGGGCAGCTGCACCAAAGTGCTGCGGAAGCCAACGGCAGCGCAGGCTTTCACCTTGGCCTCCACGTACGTCCTGCTGGCACCGTCCTCGCCCACGAGCACAGCGGCCAGATGCGGGGCCCTGCCCCTCCTGGCCGTCACCGCTGCGGCCTCATGGGCGATGACACCCTTGAGCGCCTCGCTGCAGGCACGGCCATCCAGCAGCTGAAATGATCCAATGCCCTTTGCCTTCACGGTGCGGAAGGTATGCGCGGCGAGCGGATCCGCGATGCCGGATGATCAGCTCTTCGGTCGGCGCAGCGTCCAGACATAGAGGTGCACCCCCTTGTCCAGCGCCACCACATCCTGGCTCAGCACCTGCCAGCCTTGGCCCTCCAAGTCCTGCACCTCTTTGAAGAAGGAGAGCATGTCCAGTTCGCGCTTTCCCATGTGCACGGTCTTCAGGTCGATGACCTTGGAAGGCGCTGCCGTGCTGAACACGCCCAGCTTGCGAATGCCCGGTGAGAATTCGACCGATGCATACTCATGGACCGTCTGCGCGGCACCGGCCGTGGCTAAGGCAAGCAGCAGGGCGAGCACCAGAAGCTTCTTCATGCCGCTAAGATCGTCTGGGCCGGCGGTGCTGCGCACCATGCTGCATGATCCGCACCTTTGATGCATGCGAAGGCCTTGGTCCAAGTGGCTCAGTTGGGCATGGCCCATACCCGTGGCAGAGCGGATGGGCAAGCATGGACCGCTGGAGGTGCGTTATGAGGCCGGCCAGCTCGTCCTCAACAGTCCCAGCGGAAACCAATCGTTCGGGAGCCTGCATCGGGTGTGGCAGTCCGTCTTCAACCGGCTGAACCTGAAGGATTCGCCCCCGCAGAATGTACTGCTGCTCGGCTTGGGGGGCGGCAGCGTGGCACGCATCCTCCGGCAAGAACTCCGAGTGGCGGCACCGATTACGGCCGTGGAAATCGACCCGGCGATGGTGGAACTGGCCCAGCGGTACTTCCAATTGGATGCCATCACGGGGCTAAGAATCATCCAAGGGGACGCGATAATCCAAGCCCATGGACTGACCGGACGGTTCGACCTGGTGGTGGTGGACCTCTTCGCGGACCTTGATCTTGCGAATGGGGTGGATACAATGGGTTTCGCCCACGCGCTCCGCAATCGGTGCGAGGGCGTACTGTGCTTCAACACAGTGGCTTACAATGGTCCAAGCCGGCGCCGTTGCGACAAGGTGAAGGCGAACCTTGAGCGGGTCTTCACTTCGGTGGACGAATGGCGGCTGGAAGGCGTCAATAGGGTGTTCATCGCCCGCTGAATGCAGTTCGCCAAGATTCGCCGAGGAGTACCCGAATGGCCCGACCTTTGTGAACCGGCGCTCAGAATGAATCGACCGAAGCTCAGCGGATTACAGTGGCTGTTATGGGGAGCCGTTCCGCTCCTTTTCGGAATTCCACCCGCTTCGGCCCAGGTTTGCTCCATTGATTTGGGGCCCGATACGACCATCTGCGACGGCCAGACCGCGCAGCTGCAAGGGCCTCCGGGATTCCCGTCCTACGCATGGAGCACCGGGGCTTCGAGCCAGAACATCACCGTTTCAACGGCCGGCACCTACACCTGCCAGGTGAGCTACCCGACGGGCAATCTGGCAGTGAATGGCAACTTCAGTGCGGGCAACACGGGATTTTCCTCCATGTTCAACTACACGTTGCCATTGACCACGGATGGCAACTACTGGATCGGATCAAATGCGAACACCTTCCACAATCAATGGAGCGGGACAGGGAACGGCCCGTTCCTGATGGTGAATGCCGGATGGATGCATCCCGGCTTCCGGTTCTGGTGCCAGACAATCAGCGTTTGCCCAGGCCAGACCTATACGATGACCTTCCGGGCCGCGTCACTGGCCGGCCAGGGGAATCCGACCTTGGCGGTGTTCGTGAACAACGTGTGGACCGGCGTGGACTTCATCACCCCAGGTGCACAGGGGGTTTGGCAGACCTTCAGCACCACTTGGACAGCACCGGCAGGCATCACCTCGGCTGATTTCTGCGTGCAGGTATCCTCTGGCCACGGAATCGGCAATGATTTCGGCTTCGATGATGTCTCCATTTCAGCGAACGTGGTGCTTACGGACCAAGTGGATGTCTTCGTCACCCCCCTCCCGGCGGTCGACTTGGGGCCCGACCAAACCCTTTGCACCGGGCAGTCGGTGGTTCTGGATGCCACCCTGCCAGGTGCCACGTACGCGTGGCAGGACGGCAGCACGAACGCCACGTACACGGTAAGCGCTCCCGGCACCTACGATGTAACCGTCTCGGCCAACGGGTGCTCCGCGTCAGACCTCGTCGATATCGCTTACAATCCCACCCCCGTGGTGGATCTGGGGCCGGACCAGACACTTTGCTCCGGTCAAAGTACCGGCTTCGATGCCACCACGCCCGGAGCCACCTACCTGTGGATGGATGGAAGCACGGGGTCAACCCATGGCGTGGATGCCCCCGGTATCTACGGCGTAACGGTTACGGTGAACGGCTGCTCGGCCTACGATGAGGCCGAAGTCACCTACAATCCCACGCCGAACGTCGACCTGGGGCAGGACCAGTCCATCTGCGAGGGGGACCTCCTTTTCCTGGATGCCACGCTGCCGGGAGCCTCCTACCTCTGGAGCGACGGTTCCACGGATCCGGTGCTGACCGTGGGCGCCCCAGGGACCTATGGGGTCACGGTTGACCTCAACGGATGCAGCGCCTCCGATGCGGTGAATGTGGACGTGACCCCGCTTCCCGTGGTGGATATCGGGCCTGATCAGACCATCTGCCCCGGCGAGACCATTACGCTGGACGCTGCGGTACCCGGGGCTACCTACCTCTGGAGCAATGGCGCCACCTCCTCGGCGATCACGGTTGGCACCCCAGGTGTCTATGCCGTTGAGGTGACCGTCAATGGCTGCACCACAGTCGATGTGATGACGCTAGGTAACCACGCCCTGCCCGTTTTCAACCTGGGCCCGGATCAGATTATCTGCGAAGGAGAGCTGACCATATTCAGCACCAACGTCCCTGGCGCCACCTACCTCTGGAATACAGGGGCAACCGCGAGCAGCCTGCAAACCGGTGCGGCCGGGACCTATTGGCTGGACGTCACCACGAATGGCTGCACGGTGCGTGATACCATCATGCTCGCGGTAACTCCCCTTCCCTCGGTCGATTTGGGCAGCGACTTCAGTCTCTGCCCCGGGGAACAGGCCATACTCGATGCTACCGCTCCAGGGGCCACCTACCTGTGGAACACCGGCAATACGGGGCCAACCCTCCTGGCGGGCACCGGCGCATACAGCGTGGAGGTGACGGTGAACGGCTGCTCGGCGGATGACGCCATCGTCATCGGCGCCCACCCCTCCGCCCAAGTCGATCTAGGTGGCGACCTGGTCCTCTGTCCCGGCGACCAAGTGCTCCTGGATGTGACCCAAGCCGGAGCGGCTTACCTATGGCAGGACGGCAGCACGGGTCCGACTTACCAGGTGGGGTCCGCCGGAATTGTCGCCGTTGAACTGACCGACGCGAATGGCTGCCAGGCAACGGACGCAATCACCGTGACCGTGACTTCCCCTACCCCTGTGAACCTCGGCCCAGACGCCGTGATCTGCAACGGGGACCTGCTCGTGCTGGATGCCACCATAGCCGGGGCATCAAGCTACCTCTGGAGCACGGGTGCGCAGACCGCGACGATCACCATAGGCAATCCCGGCAGCTATTCGGTGACGGTGACGCAGGGTACCTGTACGGTGAGCGACGCCATTCAGATCTCCACCGTGGCTGCACCGATCGTGGACCTGGGGCCCGACCAGACCCTCTGCACGGGAGAGACCCTCACCCTCGACGCGAACTCGCCGTCCGCGAGCTACCAATGGAGCACGGGGGAGACCACTCCCTCAATCGAGATCACGCAGGGAGGTGCCTACAGCGTGGTGGTCACCAATGCCGCCGGATGCACGGCGACCGATGCAATCACCGTGGTGGAAGCCACGCCCGATGCCATCGACCTTGGACCCGACCTGGCCATCTGCGATGGCCAGCAGGTCGTTCTGGACGCTATGCTTCCGGGAGCCATCTATTCCTGGAGCACGGGCGCCACATCGGGCAGCATCACCGTAGGGACCTCGGGCATCTACTGGGTTGAGGCGACCCAAGGCAACTGCACGGTGAGCGACACCCTCACCGTGCTGGTTAATCCGTCCCCGACCGTCGACCTCGGGCCTGACCTGACACTCTGTTCAGGCGAGCCGGTGGTGCTGGACGGCAGCTTCCCTGGCGCGACATACCTGTGGAGTACAGGCGATGCATCCCCTACCCTCCAAGTCAGTGCTGCCGGCACCTACAGTGTGACCGTCGACCTGAACGGATGCACCAGCACGGATGCTGTGGACGTGCAAGTGGTAACGCCTGCAGCCTTCGACCTCGGGCCGGATGTTCAGCTGTGCGCAGGCAACCAGGTGGTCTTCGCTCTGGGAATTCCCGGCGCTACCTACGACTGGAGCACCGGGGCCTCGACCAGCACCATCAACGTCGCCACGAGCTCAACCGTTTGGGTTGTGGTGACCCAAGGGCCTTGCGTGGCCACGGACACCGTGATCGTCAGCGTGCTCGACCCCGGGGCCATTGAACTGGGCCCGAGCATTGCGGCATGCGCCGGCGACCAAGTGGTGCTGGACGCCACCCTTCCGAATGCAGCCTACAGCTGGAATACGGGGGCGACCACGGCCCAGCTGACGGTCACCGAGAGCGGTACATACGAGGTCACCG
This sequence comes from Flavobacteriales bacterium, assembly GCA_030584065.1. Classification (NCBI taxonomy): domain Bacteria; kingdom Pseudomonadati; phylum Bacteroidota; class Flavobacteriia; order Flavobacteriales; species Flavobacteriales bacterium. Next base: position 974,552 of record CP129489.1, on the reverse strand, counting down.
CGACAGTGGGGCCGTGCACCGTTACGGATGCGGTGGAGGTCACGATCCAGCCCCTGCCGGTGGTGGAGATCGGCGGCAACCAGTCCATCTGCCCGGGCGCTTCGGCCAGTTTCAATGCCACCCTTCCGGGAGCCACCTACCTGTGGCACGACGGAAGCACCGCCTCTACCTACACCACCGATGAAGCGGAGGCAGTGAGCGTGACCGTCACCATCAATGGGTGCAGCAGCACCGACCAGGCCGTGGTGGAGGCCCTTCCCTCCCCCATTGCTGATCTGGGCCCTGATACCACCCTCTGCGCCGGTGCATCGCTGCTGTTGAGTGCGGCCCAAGCGGGAGCCACCTACCTCTGGAGCGATGGCACCACAGGCCCCGCACTCCTGGTGGATGAAGCAGGCGCATACTCGGTGTCCGTGAACCTGAATGGGTGCGAAGCTTTCGATGACCTGTTCGTGGGCATCTTCAACCCCAGCGACCTGGACCTTGGGGCGGACCAGACGCTTTGCCCCGGTGAGTCAGTGGCTCTGGCCACCGGCCTGCCCGGTGAGCACCAGTGGAGCACCGGGGCCACGGCGCCCTCCATCGTGGTGAATGCCTCGGGATCCTATTGGGTCAATGTGGAGGAGGCCGCGTGCTTCGCTACGGATACCGTTGTGGTGACCGTGGTGCCCCTTCCCCTACCTGACCTCGGCGCTCCGCTCACCCTTTGCGCGGGGGATTCCGCAGTGCTAAGGGTGGAGGCAGGCGGTGCGGATATCCTGTGGAGCACAGGGGCGGCCTCCGACTCCATCGTGGTTTCCCAGACGGGCAACTACGGCGTGGTCCTTAGCCTTATGGGTTGCATGGCCACGGATGCCGTTGCCGTTGCGGTCCTGGAGCGCGTTGAATCGGTAAGCCTCGGAACGGACAGTACGCTATGTCCCGACGCTCCACTCGTGCTCTCCACCGGGCTCCCATCCGCGCAGCACGCTTGGAGCACGGGCGAGTCCTCTCCGACCATCGCGGTCACATCGCCCGGCACCTACGTAGTGCAGGTGACAGGCCCCTGCATCGATGCCGAGGCCTCGATCACGGTCACTGAGGGCATCTGCGGTCCCTACATCCATGTCCCCAACACCTTCACGCCCAACGGGGACGGCCGCAATGATCTGTTCCAAGTGGTGTATGACGGCCCGAACCGCGACTTCTCCCTGGACATCTTCAACCGTTGGGGGGAGCGCATCGCGGCACTGACGGACCCCGCGATGACCTGGGATGGCACCTCCGGCGGGACTGCTGTTCCGGACGGTGTCTATGTCTGGAAGCTGCGGTTCCGGGCGCGTACGGATGCCGGCGCACAAGCGGAGGAGCGCATCGGCCATGTCACGGTTCTGCGGTGATCAGGGCCCGTCGAATCCCTCCTCCTTCCAGATGACACGCCCGTCGGTGAGGCGGATGTAGGCAAAGCGGTCCTTCCGCTCGACCCGGGCGATGTCGGCGCGCTCCAATCGCACGCCATCGAACACCAAGGGAACGACCGGTTTGCCCGTGCGGTCGATGATCCCCACCCCCGTTCCCGCAGTGGCTTGCCAATGGCCATGGCCCACGGGAGCCAGCGCCACATACAGCGGCGGCACCACCTCCTTCGCTGTGCTGTCGATGAGACCGTAGAGGTCGCCGAGCCGGATCCGTGCCACACCGGAACGCATCTCGCCGGCCTGGTCGTAGCGGTTGTCGACGATTACCTGGCCTTTGCGGTCCGCATAGCCCCATCGGGCCTTGCGCTTCACCGGAACCAGAGGCCCGGTGGCCGGCCCGATGTCCGTGAATCCGCATGGGAATACGCGTTCATTGCGCGCGTTGATCAGGCATCGCTTCCCGGCCACCTGGACCTCCGCGAGCCCCTCCTCGAAATCGCCCCAGCCCGCCACGCCATCGGGCGCCTCGAACTCCACAGGTATCCGGATGGCGCCGGAGGCATCGATGTAGCCGCACTTGCGGCCTTCCACCACGAGCGCCAAGCTGTCGCGGAAAGGGCCGATGTGGTCGTACCGCAGCGGTGCAAGCAGGTCGCCGAAGGGGCTCACCAGGCCCACCTTGCCATCCTTGCGCACGCGGCTCACCGGGCCCTCGAATCCCTCCACCCAGTCGTACTCCGCGGGGACCACGGTGTTCCCACGGCTGTCGATGGCGCCGAAGTATCCATCCAATTCAACGACGGCAAGGCCATTCCGAAAGGTGCCGCCAGAGGCGAAACGGAAAGGGATCACCTCCTCGCCGCGGGCATTGATGTATCCGTATCGGCCGTCGCGCGCAGCATAGGCCAGGCCGCCGCTGAATTCGCCCACATCCTCGAACACCATCGGCACCGCGAGGTCGCCATTGGCATCCACAGCCCCCACGCGGCCCGAGCGCTCGACCGTACTGGTGCCTTCCACCGGCTCGGTGATCTCATCGTACTCAATGGGCACCACCACGCGGCCCGACCGATTGATGCTGCCGGCCCTGCCGTCGTCGCCCACCAAGGCCTGGGGACCTTGGAACGGCTCGGCCCATTCATATACGGCCTTGATACGCTCGGTGCCATCCTCATCGATGTAGCCCCACTTCCCCTCGCGCCGGAAAGGCAGCAGGAATAGGCTGGCGGTCCTGTAATCATCCACCAGTTCCTCGACGAAAGGATACTCCGGGAAATCCTGCAGGAAACGGGTAATGGTATTGGTGCTCAGGTTGCGGGTGTACTGCTCGTAGATCGCGCGCCAAGCATCATTCACCCGGCGGTTCCGCGGGTTGGCCCGAATGAATGCCGCATACTCCGCGACGAGGCGTCCCGGCGTGGAGAGGCGGTATACTTCATCCTCCGCCTGGTGCACATAGGGACTCTCCGGATGCGCTTCGATGAATGCCTTGAAGGACTCCAGGTTGCCATCGGCGGTGGACTCCCGGTAGATGGCCTGGTTCAACCGGGTACGGGCCTCGTACACCTCGCGGGCGTGCGGGTACCTGTTCAGGAAGGCCTGGTAGCCGGATGCGGAATTCGCCTCGCGCGCCGCTTGGAAGGCCAGGTGATCGCGCACGAGCGTGGCCTCCGCGATGAAGGGGCTCTGGACATAGGACTGGATGTAGCGGTCGTAGGCGGCGATGGTGTTGGTGCTGCGCGCCACCTCCCAGCCAAGGCGGAAAGCATGGGTCTTCTGCGCCTCAACGGCGGCATGGTCCACCCCCACCCGGCCGACGCGCTTGCGCTCCTTGTCCGGCGCCACGGTGAATGCCGCATCGGCGCGCATGATGTAAGCGTAGCATGAGTCGATGTCGTGAAAGGGGTTGTTCGCCCGTCCGGCGATGATGCTGAGCCCGTACCATGCCGCTGACGGGTGCTTTCGGACCTGCTTCCGGAGGATCTGCCGGGCCAGGAAGTAGTTGTGCTCCTCGAGCGCCGCAAAGGCTTTCTCCAAGGGGCCTGCGAACACTGCGAGGCTGACGGACGTTGCGGCGAGGACCATCCACGCGCGCAGGCTTGAGGAACGCATCGACCGCGAAAGTACCCCCGCCTTCCGCGGGGGTGACCCACCTTTGCCCGCCTGCATCGACCAGCCACTGTTGATGGACCAACGCATCGACCGCATCGCGCGCCTGCTGACACGGAGGAATGCGTGGTTCGCCCTCCTGCTGTTGGCGGTCGTCTCAGGGCTCTCCGGATGGGCGCTGCGCTCCGTCCGCCTCGACCATGACTTCGAGCGGTTCTTCCCCACCGATGACCCGGAGCTGGACCGGTATATGGCATTCAGGGAGCGGTTCGGCGGCGACAACGACTTCCTGCTCATCGGCGCATCGCATCCCGTCTCCGTCTTCGATCAATCATTCCTCCGTCGATTCGATCGGCTGGCGGACACTCTCGCCGTTCTTCCGCATGTCCGGTCGGTCTCTTCTCCCACCAACCTTTCCGAGCCGCGGATCACGCCCGTAGGGGTCTTCCAAGTGCCGTGGCTGAGGCTCGAAGCGGACAGCCTTCTGCGCGCCGATTCTGCGAGGCTCTGGCAGGACCCCTTGATCCGTGACACCTACTTCGCAGCGGATGGCAGGGCGATGCTCCTCGTGCTCCAAGCGGAGCCCGGATTGAGCAAGGTGCGGAGCGACGAGGCGCTGCTAGCCATCCAAGGCGCTGTCGACAGGTCGGGTCTGGGGAATGTCCGCATGGGCGGGCGCCTGCACGGACAGTACTGGTACATCCAGAAGATGCAGCGTGAGCTGGTGGTATTCTTCTCCGTATCCGTCCTATTGCTCGCTGTATTCCTGGCCATCGGCTTCCGTTCATGGTGGGGGGTGCTGGTGCCGATCGCGGTGGTAGGCCTTTCGGTGCTCTGGCAGGTGGGATTCATGACCATGCTCGGCAGGCCGCTGACGGTCCTCACCATGCTGCTCCCCACCATCCTCTTCGTGGTGGGCATGAGCGATGTGGTGCATATCCTGCAGCGCTACCTGGAGGCCCTGCGGAACGGGCATCCGAAGGAGCGGGCCTTGGCGATCACCTACTACGAGGTGGGCTTGGCCACCTTCCTCACTTCCCTGACCACCGCCATCGGCTTCGCCACGCTCAATACCAGCGGCATCCAACCGGTAAGGGAGTTCGGGGTCTACACGGCAATTGGGGTCTTCGTGGCCTTCCTCCTGGCCTTCACACTGCTTCCTGCGCTGCTGCTGCTGGTTCCGACTCCGGTGCGTGCGGGCGAAGGCCAGCATGCAGCCATGTGGTACAGGCCGCTCCATGGACTTTTCCGGTGGGTGCTGAGGCATGGCCGTCGAATCGCATGGTCCAGCCTGGCAGCCGCCCTTGTCGCAATCCCGCTGATCCTGCAGATGAAGGTGGACAACCACCTGTTGGAGGACTGGCCGGATGATGATCCGCAGAAACAGGACTACTTCTGGTTCGAACAGCATTTCGGCGGCGTACGCCCCTTCGAGCTTGAGGTTACCGTATCGGATGGCAGCATCTGGGACCTGGCGGCATTGCGTGAGATTGAGCGCGTGGAGGCCTACCTCAGGGCTGCCTATGGGGTCAGTGCGGTGCTGTCGCCCGTCACGGTCATCAAGTCCATGAACAAGGCGATGAATGGCGGGTCCCCCGCGCATTTCGCGCTGCCAGCCAGCGATGCGGAAGCCCGGCGCCTTCAGCGCATGGCCCGGGCAGCGCTCGGGCCGAGGGCGCTGCTCGGGCTGGTCGACAGCACCGGCCACCATGCCCGACTCTCGGGGCGGGTGCGCGATGAGGGCGGGCATGTATTCCGGGGACGCAACGCCGAGCTCAATGCCTTCCTGAGCGGATCCCTACGGGTGACCCAGGCCGCACAGACGGGAATGGCCTACCTCATCGACCGGAACAACGAGAAGCTTAGCGGGCAGCTGCTCAGCGGACTCTCCATGGCCTTCGTCCTCATCGCAGGCATCATGGCCTGGGTGTTCCGCGATGCGCGCATGACCATGGTGGCACTCATCCCGAATGTGCTGCCCTTGCTGCTCGTGGCCGCTGCGATGGCCCTGGCGGGAATCGCCATCAAGGTGAGCACGGCGATCATCTTCACCATCGCGTTCGGCATCGCCGTTGATGACACCATCCACCTGCTGGGCAAGCTGCGGATCGAACTGCTGAAGGGCCGCAGCGTTCCCTTGGCCATGAAGCGCTCCTTCCTCTCATCGGGGAAGGCCGTGGTGATCACCAGCATCATGCTGTGCTCGGGCTTCGTTTCCCTGGTGTTCTCCGGCTTCGCGAGCGTGTTCTACATGGGCCTGCTGGTAAGTCTCACCCTGGCCTTCGCACTGGCCGCAGACCTGCTGCTCCTTCCCTTGCTGGTGATTCGGCTCATCCGGCCACGGCGAGGCATCCGGTAAGCAAAGGAGCCGCCCTAAGGCGGCTCCCAGCGCATTCGCGTTCCTAGAGGCTCTCCCAGAGGCCTTTGAAATCGGGCTCCTCCATGAAGTGGTCCTTGCCCTTGGCCGCGTACTGCTTCGCCCGGTCGCGCTGGCCCTTGGAGACCAGATAGTCCGCATAGCGGATCAGCGCGTTCTTGAGGAGCGTCCTCTGGTCCTTGGGCAGGGTGCCGATGTCACCGGCGGCAGCCAGGGCCTTGTCGAAGGCCTGCACGCTCAGGTCGCCCTCCTTGTTGAGGTTGCTCTTGTACTGGGAGAGCGCGAGCATGAGCCATGCTCCCGCATTCTCGGGATAGTAGCCCACCATGCCATCGAAGATCTGCTTGGCCTTGCTGATGCCCTTGGGGTCGTCCAGCAGGTTCTCGCCGGCCTGATAGGATACCGTGTTCAGCTCGGCCCAATAGTCCTCGTAATTGGCGAAGAACTCCTTGTCCTTGTCCTTCTTGCGGTACTTCTCGGCCCACTTCACAGCATCGCGCGCGGCCTTCGGGTAGTCGGCTGCGTACTTCTCCTGCTTGCTCATCTCGAACAGGCACATGCTGATGTAGAGGAAGGGCAGCGGGTCCTTCTTGGTGTCGTCGGCGAGGGTGTATCCCTCGGCCTTGAACATGCATTTCTCGTATTTCTCGTCCACGAAGAGCACGAGGAGATCCTCGTAGACATGCTTCTGGGCGGAGGCCCCTGCCGCCAGGAGCCAGAACAGGGCCAGGGTGATCGCTTTCTTCATCGGTATGCTTCTGGGGCGCACTTCGGCAACCACTGTGCCGAAAGGTAGGGCGCTCCACCGAATCCATGCACCGCCGCGCTGCCTCGGCCACCGGAATTTCGCCCTTCCTTTGAGCCATGCGCATCGACATCCTCAGCGCGGTGCCCGACCTGTTGACCAGCTGGTTCGGGGAGAGCATCCTGGAGCGCGCCCGCCGCAAGGGACTGGTGGAAGTGGTGGTGCACGACCTCCGGCGCTGGAGCACCGACAAGCATCGCCGCATCGATGACTACCCCTTCGGCGGCGGCGCCGGAATGGTGATGCAGATCGAGCCCATCCACAGGGCCATCGATCAACTGCGGTCCGAGCGGGCGTATGACGAGGTGATCTACCTCAGCCCCGATGGCCAGCTGCTTGACCAGCCCCTGGCCAATCTGCTCAGCACCAAGGGCAACCTCATCCTGCTGTGCGGCCACTACAAGGGCATCGACGAGCGGGTGCGCCAGCACTTGGTCACCCGGGAGGTGAGCATCGGCGATTTCGTCCTCACCGGTGGCGAATTGGCGGCCGCTGTACTGAGCGATGCCATCATTCGGCTCATCCCCGGCGTCATCGGCGACGAGACCTCCGCGCTGAGCGACAGCTTCCAGGACGGACTGGTGGCGCCGCCGGCCTATACCCGGCCAGCGGACTACCGTGGCTGGAAGGTGCCTGACGTCCTGCTCAGCGGCCATCAGGCGCGCATCGACGCCTGGCGCCACGAACAGGCCGTTGAGCGCACCCGGCGGCGGCGGCCGGATCTGCTCTCCCCGGATGGGGCCAGCCAGGCAGGGAAGGATGCCTGATTTTTTCCGTACTATTGCGGCCCAAAATCCGGGACCGAATGCCCCTGACACCGTCTTGGGCCGCTGGGCAACCCGCTAACACACAGGCCATGGACCGCATCAAGCAACTCGAGAAGGAAATCGCCCCCCTGAAGGCACTGCCCGATTTCAAAGCGGGTGATACCGTTATCGTGCACTACAAGATCGTGGAGGGCAACAAGGAGCGCATCCAGCAATTCCAAGGCGTTGTCATCCAGCGCAAGGGCAGCGGGAGCACCGCCACCTTCACCGTCAGGAAGATCAGCAGCAACGTGGGCGTGGAGCGGATCTTCCCTGTGGCCTCCCCCTTCATCGACAAGATCGACGTGAACAAGCGCGGCGATGTGCGGCGCGCGCGCATCTTCTACCTGCGCGAACGTCGCGGCAAGAGCGCTCGCATCACCGAGAAGCGCCAAGCCGTGACCGCGCCCGCGAAGTAATCCCGACCCTCGACCGGCAGGACCGCCCCGCTTGATGCAGGGCGGTCCTTTTTTCTGCCCCATCCCCGGCCAAGTACCTTTCCCGCCCATGCAGCGCTTCCTGGTGATCCAGACTGCCTTCCTGGGCGATGCCGTGCTGGCCACCGCGCTGCTGGAGAAACTGCATGCGTTCCACCCCGATGCGGCCATCGACCTGGTGGTGCGCAAGGGCAACGAGGGGCTATTCGAGGGGCATCCCTTCCTGCGCAGGCTCCTGGTCTGGGACAAGCGCAAGGGCAAGACGCGCAACCTCTTCCGACTCATCGGCGAACTGCGGCGCGAGCGCTACGACCGCATCATCAACTGCCAGCGCTACCTCAGCACAGGGCTTATAACGGCGCTGGCGCGGGCCGAAGAGCGGGTCGGCTACGACAAGAACCCGCTCAGCCTGCTGTTCTCGCGCCGGGTGAAGCACGTGATCGGTGATGGCCGACATGAGGTGGACAGGCTCAACGCCCTGATCGCGCATTTCACCGATGGGAAGCGGCCCTTGCCCCGGCTCCACCCCACCCCCGAGGCCCGGGAGGAAGCGCAGGCCCAATCGATGGCCACGGGCGCGCCGCGCACAGCGCATGGCCATGTGTGCCTGGCCCCAGCTTCCATCTGGTTCACCAAGCAATGGCCCGAGGCGAAGTGGGCGGAGCTGATGAGGGCCCTCCCCGCCGACCTGCGCCTGCTCCTTATCGGAGCTCCCGGCGACGCCGCGCTCTGCGCCCGCATCGCGAAGGCTGCGGGGCGCGGCGAGGTGCTGGCCGGCCGGCTCTCGCTGCTGGGGACGGCAGCGCTCATGGAAGGCGCCGTCATGAACTACGTGAACGACAGTGCGCCGCTGCACATCGCCAGTGCCATGAATGCCCCCGTGACCGCCATCTTCTGCAGCACGGTACCGGCCTTCGGCTTCGGACCGTTGCGCGGGAATGGCCGTGTGTTGGAGACCGGCGAGCGGCTCGACTGCCGTCCCTGCGGGCTCCATGGGCACAGGGCCTGCCCGAAGGGGCATTTCAAGTGCGCAACCGGCATTCCGATCGATCGCCTCACTTTCGTACCATGACCTACGAGAAACTCCTCTTCACCGCAGCCGACGGCGTGGCCACGCTCTCGTTCAACCGCCCCGACAAGCTCAACAGCTTCGACCGGCAGATGTCGCTTGAAGCGATTGATGCGCTTGACCGATGCGCGAGCGACACCAGCATCCGGGCGGTGCTGATCACCGGTGAAGGCCGAGCCTTCTGCGCAGGGCAGGACCTGGCCGAGGCCATCGCGCCCGGAACCAGGATCGAGGACATCCTCACCACGCAGTACAACCCCATCGTGCGCCGCATCCGCGCGCTGAAGAAGCCCGTGATCGCGGCGGTGAATGGCGTGGCAGCCGGTGCCGGGGCCAACATCGCCTACGCATGCGACCTCACCCTCGCCGGCGAAAGCGCCAACTTCATCCAGAGCTTCATCAACATCGGGCTCATCCCCGATAGCGGCGGCACCTTCACCCTGCCGCGGCTCGTGGGCATGCAGCGCGCATTCGGACAGATGGTCCTCGCGCCCAAAGTGAGCGCCAAGGATGCCGAAGCTCTGGGCATGATCTGGAAGGCCGTGCCCGATTCGGAATTGATGAATGAAGCGACATCGCTGGCGAATCGGCTGGCGGCCATGCCCACCAAAGCCATCGCGCTGACCAAGGAAGCGCTCAACCGCTCGCAAGGCAGCACGCTCGAGGCCCAGCTCGATGTGGAGAACGAACTCCAAAGCATCGCCGGGGCCAGCCACGACTACAATGAGGGCGTGAAGGCCTTCCTCGAGAAGCGGAAGCCCGAATTCAAGGGGGTCTGAGGTAAACCGCGCATGGGAAGGGGCTTTAGGGGGATTCGTTGAGCGGCGGGAGCGCCGCCCCGGAACCGTTTTCGACCGCAGGCGCCAACGCCTCAAGGTCAGCCCATTGCATTTGGAAGTTCCATGGGGGCCTCTATATTTGAAATCGCCCCGTCCATCCCAAACAGGGCCAGTGCCATGCGCGACGATCGTGAAGACGTGTACTCCAAGGCTGTAAGAGCTGGTAAACGAACCTATTTCTTCGACGTGAAGAGCACACGCGGCCGTGACCTCTACCTCACCATCACCGAAAGCAAGAAGCACACGCACGAGGACGGCACCGCGCACTACGACAAGCACAAGATCTTCCTCTACAAGGAGGATTTCGAGAAGTTCATCGATGGGCTGAGCGATGCCATCAGCGAGATCGACCGGCTGAAGGCGACCGGTGAGTACGGTGCCAACGATTCCGGCTCGCGCGAGCAGAACGGCGATGCGCCCCCCTTCACCGATGTGAACTTCGAGGACCTGGACCGGAAGGACATCTGATCACCGGGCGAGCAGCGAGGCGATGTCCGGCTTCGAATAGCCCGGCCCCTTCAGCACCTTGCCGTCCTCGCGATAGATGGGCTTCCCATCGGCGCCGAGCTTGCTCATGTTGCTGCGCTGGATCTCGCGGAAGACCTCGTCGATCTTATGGTCCAGTCCATGCTTGAGCAGCGTACCGCACAGGATATAGAGGATATCCCCCAGCGCATCGGCCACCTCCACGAGGTCGCCGCGCAAGGCTGCATCCAGATACTCCTCATTCTCCTCCCGGATGAGCTTGTAGCGAAGCAGGGCCTCGCGGTCGCCGATGCCGCCGGTGGGGCGATCGGCATTGGGGATGCCGAAGGCATCGTGGAACGCTCGGACATGCTCGGCGGCCTCGGCCAAGGTGAGCGGCTGGCGGTGGTTCATGCGCCGAAGCTATCCCTACGGGTGCAAACAGCGGCTTTCAGCGGGGCGATCGCAGGGGCGGCCGGTTAACACACTTTAACCGCACTCCGGCAGCATGCGCTGAGCGGCGGCAATCACCTTTGCGTGAGGCCTTGAGCATCAGGCCAAGAACCATGGAATCCACCCTGCAGAGCGCGGAAAGGCCGGTAACCGCCGATAGCATCCGGGCATTGAACGACCGCATCCAACAGGCCAGCGCCTTCGTGGACCTGATCGACCGGGAGATGGAAAAGAGCATCGTGGGCCAGAAGGACATGGTTCAGAAGCTCATGGTGGCATTGCTGGCCGATGGGCATGTGCTGCTCGAAGGCGTTCCGGGCCTGGCGAAGACCCTCGCGATCAAATCGCTCGCGCGCACCATCGATGCGGGCTTCAGCCGCATCCAATTCACGCCCGACCTGCTCCCTGCCGATCTGATCGGCACGCTGATCTACAGCCAGCGTAATGAGGAGTTCACGGTGAGGAAAGGGCCCATCTTCAGCAACTTCGTACTTGCGGACGAGATCAATCGCGCTCCGGCCAAGGTTCAGAGCGCCCTGCTCGAGGCCATGCAGGAGCGGCAGGTCACCATCGGGGCCACCACGCACCTGCTTCCCGAGCCCTTCCTGGTGCTGGCCACCATGAACCCCATCGAGCAGGAGGGCACCTATCCCCTGCCCGAGGCGCAAACGGACCGCTTCATGCTGAAAGTGGTGCTCGACTACCCGCGGCGCGAGGAGGAGAAGCTCATCATCCGGCAGAACACGCGGCCCGGGCCGTCCCCTGAGCCGGCCCTGGTGGTGACGCCCGCCGAGATCATGCAGGCCCGGCAACTCGTACGGGAGGTGTACATGGATGAGAAGATCGAGCAGTATATCGTCGACATCGTCTACGCCACCCGCAAGCCGGACCAGTACAAGCTGGGCGACCTCACCAGCATGATCGCCTTCGGCGGCAGCCCGCGCGCCAGTATCAACATGGCGCTGGCGGCCAAGGCCTTCGCCTTCACCAAGCGCCGTGGCTATGTGATACCCGAGGATGTGCGTGCCGTTTGCCCTGATGTGCTGCGGCACCGGATCGGGCTCACCTACGAGGCCGAGGCCGAGAGCATCGGCGTGCGCGAGATCATCGACCGGGTCCTGAACACGGTGGAAGTCCCCTGAGCGTGCGGGCATGCGCCCCGGCCAGGCGGCGAAGCGCCTCTTCCGGCCCGGAGCCAGCGCCCATGCGACCATGAACAGCGGCTCATCATGAATACGGCCCGGCATACCAAGGAACTCCTCAAGAAGGTGCGCCTCGTGGAGCTGAAGACCCGCGGCCTGAGCGACCACATCTTCAGCGGGGAATACCACAGCGCCTTCAAGGGCCGTGGCATGACGTTCAGCGAGGTGCGTGAGTACAGTGCTGGCGATGAGGTGCGCACGATCGACTGGAACGTGACGGCGCGCTTCGGGCATCCTTTCGTGAAGGTCTTCGAAGAGGAACGCGAACTGACGGTGATGCTCATGGCGGACCTCAGCGGTTCGGAGGATTTCGGCAGCGCTTCGCAGCTCAAGCGCGAGCTCATCACCGAGGCCTGTGCCACCATCGCGTTCAGCGCCATCAAGAACAACGACAAGGTGGGCCTCATGCTCTTCACCGACAAGGTGGAGAAATTCATCCCTCCCAAGAAGGGCCGGGCCCACATCCTCCGCATCGTGCGCGAGCTGATCGAGTTCAGGCCACAGGGAACCGGCACCGACATCGCCGATGCGCTGCGCTATCTCAACAGCGTGATCAAGAAGCGGAGCATCGCGTTCCTGGTGAGCGACCTGCTGGCTGACGGCTACGAGGATGCGCTGAAGATCGCCAACCGGCGGCATGACCTTGTTGTGCTGCGCACGAGCGACCCCCGCGAGGACGAGCTTCCGGCAGTGGGCCTGGTGCGCTTCACGGATCCGGAGAGCGGTGAGGTTCGCTGGGTGGATACCGGCAGCAGGAAGGTGCGAAACGCATTCCGTGCCGCTGGCCTGAAGCATCGGCAGCGCACACGCGAGGTGCTCCGGCGCTGCGGTGTAGACCACGCTGTCATATCCACTGCCGATGGCTACGTACGGCCGCTGATGCGGCTCTTCAAGGAGCGAGAGGGAGGGCGATGAGGATGCTGACCATCATAGGAGGGCTGCTGCCCCTGGCCTCCATGGCCCAAGGCCATGGTCCCGCCTCCGCCGCGCTCGACCGCTCCGAGCTGCGGATCGGGGAGCAGGCCGTGGTGACCCTGCGGTGGTCAGGGGGAGCCGGCGTGGCGTGGCCCCTGATCGGCGATACGCTGTCGACCAGGATCGAGGTGGTCCGAAGGGCTCCCATCGATACAGCCGAGCAAGGGGCGGTACTGGAGCAGCGCATCACCGTCACCAGCTTCGATACCGGCTACTGGGCCATTCCCCCCTTCCGGTTCGGGGCCGGGCAAGAGGTCGTGGAATCCGCCCCCCTGCTCCTGCATGTGTTGCCATACGCGGTTGATTCCCTGGCCTTGCCGAAGGAGCCGAAGCCGATACATGCGGCACCCTTCAGCCTATCGTTGTGGATTCGCGAGCATGCCGCATGGATCGCCGGGGCCTTGGCCATCGCATTGGCAGCGGCCCTCGCGCTGGTGCTGGTCCGCCGCATGAAGAACCGGCAGGCGCGGCCTGTGGAGGTAGCCCCGCTCCTTCCGCTGCACGAGCGGTACCTCCTCGACCTGGACGCACTCGAACGCGAGCGGCTCTGGCAGCAAGGCGAGCACAAGGCCTATCAATCCCGGCTCACGGACCTGCTCCGGGGCTACATCGAGGAACGCTACCAAGTTCCCGCCTTGGAGCGCACCACCGATGAACTTATGCAGGAGCTGAAGGTGAGCCCGCTCTCCCTCGAGCAGCAGTCGTTGCTCGCCAATGCGCTGCGCTCAGCGGACCTTGTGAAGTTCGCGAAGGCACTTCCCTCGCCGCAGGAGAATGAGCAGTTGATGGCCGCTGCGCGCCGCCTGATCCGTGAAACCGCCCCTCCTCCCCCCGTCCATGCGAAGCCGTAGGGACATACTTGTCTGGTGGACCTGGATGATCGCAGCGATCCTTGCGGTAGCGGGCGTAGCTGCTCAGGTGCTCGGGCGGTACGACCTTGGGTCGCCCGGCATGCTCTGGCTCGGGTTGGCGCTGCTGCCGGTGCTGGTGCTGCAGCTGCTGCGCGACCGCCGGCGCGACACGGCCGTTCGTCTGTCGGTCCTCACGGCCCACCTGCCCTCCCGCCCATCTGTCAGGGTCCTCCTGAAACCGGTACCCTTCGCCTTGGGCCTGGCCGGTTCGGGGATCCTGCTCCTCGCTTTGGCTCGCCCCTTCAGCCGCGATAGCCACGAGGACGTGCATCAGGAGGGCATCGACATCGTCATTGCCCTCGACATCTCCGCCAGCATGCTCGCCAAGGACCTTCGGCCCGACCGGCTCCGGGCCTCGAAGCGCGTGGCCATGGAGTTCATCGACTCACGGCCCAATGACCGCATCGGCCTGGTGGTGTACGAGGGCCAAGCCTATACGCAATGCCCCATCACCACCGACCATGGCGTGCTGAAGGAACTGTTCGAAGAGGCTCGGAGCGGGCTGATCGAGCAAGGCACGGCGGTGGGCATGGGCCTGGCCACGGCCTTGAACCGGCTGCGTGAAAGCACCGCGAAGAGCAAGGTGGTGATCCTCCTGACCGACGGGGTGAACAACACCGGCACCGTGCAGCCGATCGATGCCGCATACATCGCCGAACAGCTGGGCATCAGGGTGCATGCGATCGGCGTAGGCACGCGCGGCAAGGCGCTCTCTCCAGTGGCCCGATACGCGAATGGCCAGTATCAGTTCGACTATGTGGACGTGGACCTTGATGAAGCCACGCTGAAGGAGGTGGCCCGCATCACCGGTGGACAGTACTTCAGGGCCACCGATGAGCGCCGGCTGAAGGAGATCTACGACGAGATCGACCGCATGGAGCGCACCCGCTTCGAGGTGCAGCAGTTCAGCGTCCAGGTGGAGGAGTTCCACCCCTTGGCGCTGGCCGGCTCATTGCTGCTGCTCACGGGCTTCCTCTTCGACCGCACGCTGCTGAGGGGCATGGCATGAAAGGAGGCGTGACATACCGATGGGGCCTGGCGGCGCTCTTCAGCGTGCTGCTGGAGGCGCTGCTATGGGCGATGACGGCCGTGCTCTGGTGGGCATTGGCCGAGTTCATCCCCGCCTTGCGCTTCAACCGGCCCGAGATGGCGTGGGGTCTGCTGGCCGGCCCATTGGCACTCCTGCTCTTCATCCTTGACACGGCGTGGCGGGACCGCGCGATCAAGCGCTTCGCCTCCAGCGCCACCCAGTTGCGCGTGATCCCTGCCGTATCGGGTATGCGAAACCTCACCCGCTATGCGCTCTTCCGCGCGGGGCTGCTGCTGGCTGCGGTAGCACTGCTTGAGCCTCAGTTGGGCTCGCGACCCGAGGAGGTCAAGGCGAAGGGAATCGACCTGGTACTGGCACTCGACGTGAGCAACAGCATGGACTGCGAGGACCTGCGCCCGAGCCGCATGGTGGCAGCCAAGCGCGCCATGGAGCAGCTCGTGGACCGGCTTGGCGGCGACCGCTTGGGCATCGTGATCTTCGCGGGCGACGCCTTCGTGCAACTGCCCATAACCACCGACCGCGCGGCGGCGCGCCTTTTCATCCGCACCATCGGCACTGGATCGGTCCCCAACCAGGGCACGGCGATCGGCGCTGCGATCGACCTGGCGCGCCGGGCCTTCGACACGGAGAGCGCAGCCGGAAAGGCCATCATCGTCATCACCGACGGGGAGAACCACGAGGATGATGCTGCGAGCGCTGCACAGGCAGCAGCGGCGGCGGGCATCGTGGTGCACACGGTGGGCATGGGCACTCCGGAGGGCGGCCCGATCCCGCTTCGGCGGAACGGGCAGCTGCAAGGCTTCCGGAAGGACCGCTCAGGAACCACGGTGGTGACGCGGCTTGATGAGGCGCTGCTGCGGCGCATCGCTCAGGAGGGCAACGGGACCTTCGTGCGGGCCACGGCAAGCAGCACGGGCATCCTCGAGCTCGTGGATCAACTGAAGGCGATGGAGCAATCGGATACCGGCACAATCCGCTATACCGCCCATGAAGCGCAGTTCCAATGGCCACTTGGCGCTGCGATGGTGTGCTTCCTCCTCTACCTGCTGCTCGGGGAGCGGCGCAACCCGCGATCCGCTTGGCGGACGGTCACCGCATGAGACGAGCGGCCACCATATCGTTCCTCGCGCTGATCGCCTGCGGCTCGCCGGAGGAGCGGACGGCGATCGAGGCGCTGCGTACCGGGGCGCGCGCGTATGCGGACAGCGCCTATGCACGCGCGGACAGCGCTTTCGCCTCGGCGCCATGGGATGAAAGGGCCGTTTTCAACCGAGGCAACGCGAACCTCATGATGGGCCGTTATGAACAAGCGATTGCGCACTTCAAGGTGGCGGGGACCATGGACAGCTCCGCACGGGAGCAGTCGCGCATCCGGTTCAACCTGGGCAGCGTCAGCCTGGCCGAGGCCCGGGATGCCGACACCAGCGTCCTTCGCATGCGGCGCCAGCTCGGGCAGCTCCGCATCGAAGGGCAGGATATCGCCCGTGATGTGGCCACCTTCGTGCTCCGCGACTCCCTGACCCGCGAAGCGGACCGGTTGGAGGGCCGCATCGATTCAGCCTATGCAGCAGCCATTGCGCACTACAAGTCGGCCCTGCGCATCGCACCGCATGACGATGATGCTCGGCACGATCTGGTGCTTGCCCAGCAGGCCTTCGCCAAGCGGCAGCGCGAACGCGCAGCACGTGAGCAGCGCGACCGTCAGAAGGAAAAGGACACCGAGTTGGGGGCGCGTGCGCGGCTCATCATGCAGCAGGCCGATTCACTGGTCGAGCGCTATCGGTTCCGCCCGGCGCTGGAACTCCTGCAGAAGGGGCTGCAGCAGGACCCTTCGCTGCGGACGAAGCAGGAGTACATGCAGAAGCTCGAAACCGTGAACGAAGCCGCGCAGGCCCAATGACCACCAGGATCACCATCGGCCTCCTCGCCCTTGCCCTGCCGCTTTGCGCCATCGGCCAGCAGGCATCGGCGGAGGAGTACTTCAACCGAGCCTCTCGGGAATATGTCAAGGTGGACAAGAGCCCGGCCATGCGCATCCTGGATCAGGGCCTTCGTGCCCATCCCGGAGATCCGCGGCTCCTGAAGCTGGCCGAAGAGCTGCTGAAGCAGGACCGCCAGAATCGCGCTGCCCAGGCTCAGCAGGAGCAGCCCCAGGAATCGAGCGGCCAGGAGGAGAAGGAATCCGCCGATCAAGGAACGCCGAAACCCGAGGAGAGCGGGAAGGAAGGCGAGAGCCAAGGCGAAACCGGCGATGGCCGTCGGGAGTCCCGCTCCGGGCTCAACCGGCAGGACGCGGAGCGGATGCTCGATGCCGTGGATCGCAAGGAACAGGACGTGCAGCAGCAGGTGAGGGCCAAGACACGGCCCGCGCACCGCGCATCCATCGAAAAGGACTGGTGAACCATGATTGCCATCGCCCGCATTTCGCTTCTCCTCCTGCTGGCGCTCCGGCTGGTGAGCGCCGATGCCCAGGAGATCTCCTTCCGGGCCACGGTGGACCGGACGGCGATCGCGGCCGGCGATCAACTGCGGCTCACCGTCAGCCTTTCCAACGCCCGCGACCGTTTCGAAGCCCCTGACCTCGGGGGGCTGGTAATCGTCCAGGGTCCTTTCGAGAACAGCAGCTTCAATTACGTGAACGGCCGCATGAGCAGCTCGGTGAGCCGCACCTGGGTGCTCACAGCCACCAAGCCAGGCCGATACACCATAGGTCCTGCTCGGGCACGGGTCGGCGGTGGCACGATTGAGACCGAGCCCATCGTGATCGAGGTCAGCAAGGGCACGGCAGCGCCCACGGACCCGAGCGTCGCCCTCGGCCAGCAAGGCGACCCCAACCTGTTCATCGCCCTTTCCTTGAGCAAGCCCAAAGCCTATATCGGAGAGCAGGTAGTGGCCACCTACCAGCTCTACAACCGGTACGCCAGCCTTGAGGCCCCCCAGATGGATCCACCCAAGCTGAACGGATTCTGGAGCGAGGAGCTGGATGTATCTGGCGCACGCTGGGAGGAGAAGGTGGTGAACGGCATCGGGTACAGGGTGATCACCATCAAGCAGCAGCTGCTGCTGCCGCAACGGGCAGGGAGCCTGCGCATCGACCCCATGCAGCTCACGTGCGTGGTGAACCGCAGCTTCTTCAACCGAGGCAGCACCATCGAGGTGCGGAGCAATGCAGCGGTGCTCACGGCCCTCCCCTTGCCACCCAATGCCCCCGCGGATTTCAATGGCGCCGTGGGCGAGCTGGAGTTGTCGGTGAAGGCGGACCGCACTGCGGTCCAGGTCAACGAGGCCATCGAAGTGGAGGTGCGGATCAGCGGTCGCAGCAACCTCAAGCTCATCGATGCGCCCAAGCTGCAATTCCCAGCCGATTTCGAGACCTATGAGCCGAAGGTTGTGGATCGCATCAACGTGAGCGCTTCAGGCATGAGCGGCTCGCGTGGGTTCCAGTACACGGTGATCCCCCGTCACGACGGCCGCTTCGAGCTGGGGCCTGTCGGAATCAGCTTCTTCGACACACGGACCGGCACCTACCGCTCCCTTAGCAGCGAACCTTTGGTGGTGGAGGTGGCACCGGGCGCTGGCGGCGGCATAGCCACCTTGCAGAATCGCCCGGTGCGCAAGGATGTGACCGCCTTGGATACGGACATCCGGTACATCCCCACCGGCACATTCGGCCTTCGTGGGAAGGATGCCTACCTCTTCGGCTCCTGGCCCTGGCTGGCGGGCATGGCAGCGCCGCCGATAGCGTTCGGCCTGCTGATGGCCTGGCGCCGCCGGCGCAGGAAATGGCTGTCCGATGAGCAGGGTATGCGGCGGCGTGCTGCGGAGCGCGTGGCCCGGCAGCGGTTGCGCGCGGCATCCGATGCGCTGCGGAGCAACGATCCAGCCGTGTTCCACGGAGCGGTGTCCAAGGCCCTCCGCGGCTACCTGAGCGATAAGCTAGGCCTCGGCGCGGCCGAGGTCGGCGGAGCGCGCCTCAAGGAAGCGCTCGCCGCCGCGCCCGCTGCCGAGCAACTGGCCAGCGACTGCGACCGCCTGCTCCAAGCATGCGACCTTGCGCGATTCGCCCCCATTGAAGGCAAGCCGAGGCAGGAGGTCTACGACGAGGCCGTGAGTCTCATCCAACGCATCGAACGCTCCATGGCATCATGACCAGGGTACTCTTCCTCCTGCTTCCCCTCTTCCAATTCATGGCCCCGGCAGCCGCGATGCGGCAGGCCGAGGCGGATTCAATGGTGGCCGCCGGCCAGCGCGCCTATTCCGAAGCGGACTACGCCGGTGCCCTCACCGCATTCGATAGCGTGGCTTCACGGTACGACTCGCCGGCCCTCCAGCTGGCCCTTGGCAATTGCCACTTCAAGCTGGGCGATGTTGCACGGGCCGTGCTCCACTATGAGCGCGGACTTCGGCTGGCCCCGAACGATGCTGACATACGCGCCAACCTCGACCTGGCAAACGAGCAGGTTCGGGACCGCATCCCGGGTTCCAGCCATTCTCTGGGCAGGACCTGGCAGATCATCCAAGGGAATGACCCTGACTCCTGGGCCCGCAACGCCCTCATCGCCTGCCTCGCCTTATTCGCGTGCATGGCCGGGGCGCTCCTCACCAGCCAACGGCTGCTCCGAATCGGCCTTTGGGCCATGGCGCTCGTTGCGGCCATGGGCCTGGCGGTCTCCCTGACCATCGCTTCGATGAGGCACAGCGCGCTTATGCAGCATGATGCAGCCGTGGTGATGGCAGGCAAGGTGGAAGCGTTGGCTGAGCCCAGGCAAGGCGCGAAAGCCCTATTCATCCTTCACCGCGGCGCCAAGGTGGGCATCGCGCAGGAAGGGAATGGCTGGGTCGAGGTCGCACTGCCCAACGACCAAGTGGGGTGGCTCCCGGCCTCCGCACTTGAACGGATCTGAGCAAAGCCGACACCTATTCCACCATCAGCTTGCCGCGGAATACCCGGTCGCCATTGGTGGCGACCAGGATGTAGAGGCCAGCTGCTCGCCCAGCCCCTTGCCACCCCAGGCGCAGCGCCCCCTCTTCGGGCACAGTGCCTTCGTAGAGGTGGTCCACCAGGGCTCCATCCACGCGCAACACGCGCACATCCAGCCGCTGGTCCGTATCCAGGCCAAGCAGGGTGATCGTCGTGCTCTCGCGGAAGGGGTTCGGGTGGATAGAGCCATCGATTTCGGTCACCGCGCCATCTTCCTGCGGCCAATCGCCTTCCAGTGCCATGGCGGATGAGCCCGGGCAACGCAGATAGTTGTTGTTCATGGTTCCGCCCTGGTACCCTTGATTGATGTTGGCCAATGCGGAAGCGATCGTTACCAAGGGGTATTGCGCCACGCAGCCGCCGATGGCTTGGTCGGCGTGATTCACGAGCTGCTGCACCGTCCAGCCAGCGAAGGTGCCCGAGCGGACGATCATGTCCTTGAGCAGCACATCCGATGAGCTGAAGGAAGGATTCAGCTCATCCAATCGCACGCTGATCTTCAATGCGGCCAGATGGCCGAGAAGGGTATTGGAGATCGCGGTCCCGGGGTCCACGGTGGTGCCGCTGGGCAGCAACGCCGCCGTACCGGTGGTGGGCAGCGTATTGATGACGGCCTGGGCCGTGGTGAACCGAAGCAGGCGGCCGGAGCAGCCGATGGTGAGGTGGTTGGGCGCCGGGAAGGCCGCCGACCAGTTGTTGGCCATGTAGCCGGATTGGTTCGTTGCCGTGGCCGGCAGCCCCCAGATGCCCTGGGTCTCGGTGCGGATTCCCGTGCACGAAGCGGTGGAGAGGGTGATGGTGGTCGAGCACACGCTCGAACAGCCGTTCGCTCCGGTGACGGTGACCGCATAGGTGCCCGAGGCCGTTACCGAGGCCGTGGGGGTCGTTTGCGCGGGGCTGGTATTCCAGGCATAGGCATAGGGCGACTGTCCGCCCGTGGCAGCAACGGATACGGTGCTGGTGCTCGGGCTGGCGCTGCACGTCACGGTCGGCACCGGGCGAACAGTCACCGCCAGCGGGGAGGAGGTGCTGCTGCATCCCCCATTGGCCACCACCACGGTATAGCTGCCCCCCTGCGTGGCGCTGTAGGTGCTGGCCGTGGCGCCACTGATGCTCGACCCATCTCGCCTCCACTGATAGGTGAAGCCGGAGCCTTGGTTGGCTGACAGGGCCACGCTGCCCCCTGCGCAGAAACTGGTGCTGCCGCCCGCCGTGATGGATGCCGCAGGTGCCGAGGACACGTTGACATTGGTGCTGGCCGAAACGGTGGTGCACCCGCCGGCCGATACCGCAACACTGTAAGCACCGGTGGCGGTGGCGGTGTAGGTGCTGCCCGTAGCGCCGCTGATGGCCGCGCCGTTGTTGCGCCATTGGTAGGTGTAGCCCGTTCCCGTGGAAGCGCTGAGCGTCACGCTCCCACCGGTGCAGAACGTGGTGGAGCCGCCTGCCGTGATGGCGGCGATCGGTGCGGCCGTCACATTCACGGTGACCCCGGCAGAGGTCGTGCTGCAGCCGGCGTTCGTCACCGTCACGGTGTAGGTACCCGCCGTGGCTGCCGCATAGACGCTGGCTGTTGCACCGCTGATGGCGGTGCCGTTGCGGCGCCATTGGTAGGTGAGCCCGGTTCCGGTGTTGGCCGCAAGCGATACGCTGCCCCCGCTGCAGAAGGTGGTGGGGCCGCCAGCCGTGATGGAGGCGGCGGGGGCCGTGCCCACCGTCACGTTCACCGCTGCCGAGGTGGTGCTGCAACCGCCGCTCGTCACCCGAACGGTGTAGCTGCCGGCCGTGGAGGCCGTGTAGGAGACTCCCGTTGCGCCGCTGATCGCGGAACCATTGCGGAACCATTGGTAGGTGAGCCCCGTGCCGGTGTTCGCGTTCAGCGCAACGCTTCCGCCGCTGCAGAAACCGGTGGAGCCGCCGGCCGTGATGGTGGCCGCCGGTGCGCTGTTCACGGCAACCGCGACCGCCGCGGAGGTGGTGCTGCAGCCTCCGCTGGTCACTGTCACGGTGTAACTGCCCGCAGCGGTGGCCGTGAAGCTGCTGCCGGTGGCGCCGGTGATGCTGGCTCCGTCCCTCCGCCACTGGTAAGTGAGGCCGGTGCCCGTATTCGCGGAAAGCACCACGGTGCCGCCTGCGCAGAAGGTGGTGGGGCCGCCTGCCGTGATGCTCGCGGCAGGAGCTGCGCTCACGGTGACGCTCTGGCCGGCAGACGTGGCGCTGCACCCCCCCGAGGTCACGGTCACCGAGTAGGAACCTGATGCCGTGGCGGTGTAAGTGCTTGACGTGGCGCCACTGATGGCCGCCCCGTTGTTGCGCCACTGGTAGGCGAAGCCCGTCCCCGTTGCTGCGCTCAGGGTGACGCTCGAACCGGTGCAGAAACTGGTGGGGCCACTGGCGGTGACCGTTGAGGAGGGCGCCGGATTCAGCGTTACCTGGATCGCCGATGAGGTGGCGCTGCAGCCGTTGGCATTGGTCACCGACACCGTGTAGCTGCCAGCGGTGCTGGCATGGTAGGTGCTGGCCGTGGCGCCGTTGATGGCCGTTCCATTGTTGCGCCATTGGTAGGTGAGCCCGGTCCCGGTGTTCGCAGCGAGGGTCACGCTCCCCCCCGCGCAGAATACCGTGGTTCCTCCGGCCGTGATGGTCGCCGAAGGCGTGCTCTGCGTGCCTGCGCACTGGCAGTCGGCCGACCATACGTCATTGATGGTGCAGGGATTGTTGTCGTTGCATGCTGCGCCAGGCACAGCCGTGCCGCCCACCACCCCGGCGCAATCCGTGGGCGCCGTGCTGCAGCCGGCGCCGGTGAACCGGTAGATGACACGGGAGGTGTACGGCTGAAGGGTGACCGTTGCGCCCTGCACATTGCCGTCCACATCCTTCCAGCATCCGCTGGGCACGGAGAAGACCTGCGCAGTGGGCTGCTCGTTGGCCAGCAGCACGTGCGATTGGAACGGGTTGACCGGTACGGCGGTCACGCGCTCCAGCGACACATTGTCGAGGTAGTAGATGCCCTCTGTGTATAGGCAGGTGAACTGGCAGGAGCCCTGATCCGTGATGGTGCTCTGGAAGAAGTGCTCCACGTCGCGGCGATTGCCATCGAAGGGGAATACGCGCTCGCCCTCCTGGGTGGGCAGGTTCAGCTGGCTGAGTCCCTTGAAGCCGACGGTGAGCTCCCCCATCATGTCGCTCACCAGGCTGAAGCGCAGCCTGTACCAGCTGCCCTGCTGCAGCGGGACATTGGTGGTGTGCTTCAGGTTGTGCGTATTGTAGGTGGCATTGCTGGTGAAGCTCACCCGCAGGCTGCCGTTATCGAGCCGTGATGTGTTGTGGGCGAGCTGTCCCTGGCTGGGCCAGCCCGTCCAGCCGGTGACGTTCGATGCGAAGGTCCCGTTGGGCACGGGATTGGAGCCGAGCACCGAGGTGACCTCCATGCTGGGCAGGTACAGCGGGCTGCGTGTGGAGCCGGCATCCTCGCTGAAGGTGGCTTGCCAGCGCTCCAGGGCGAAATAGCGCGGGGTGCCCGTGTTGGTGTTGAAGAGGTAGATGCTACGGTCGTTGTAGGGGCTGAAGTACCTGTTGTTCGTGAAGGTGCCGTAGTCCACCCAATTGGGGCTGTTGCAATGGTACTGCCGCATGCACAGCTGGTCCTTGGTCACGCTATAGAGCACGTTGCCCGAGTAGACGGTATTGAAGGCAGGCACGTGATAGGGCGCGGTCGCTCCGGGGCCATTGTAGTTGCTGAAGTCCGAGACGCTGAGCTGGATCGCGTTGTTGTACAGCACGTTCCCCTCGATGCGGTTGCCTGAGCTCACCATGGTGTGGTCCACATGCATGCCGCTTGCGCTGCAATTGCTCACGGTATTGTCCTTCACCAGCGCGTTCTTGATGCTGGTGTTGCCGAAGTAGATGCCGTGGCACATCGGCACCGAGTTGATCCAGTTGGGCGCGCAGCTCTCCACATTGCCGATGAGGTCGCGGACGATGTTGTTGCGCACGATGACGCCGTCGGCATGGTCGAAGGTGATGCCACCGCCATCATTGAGGATGGCCATGGCATTGATGATCACGTTCCGCTCCACCAAGGCATTATTGGCCACCGCGATGCCGCAATAGCCGATGTTCTCCATCCGATTGTCCGTGATGGTGACGCCGGCGCCATTGAGCCGCATGCCGATGTAGCCCATGTCCTTCTCTCCCAGCCCGGGCACCATCGCCACGTCGCGCAGCGTACAGTGCGTCACGCTGGTATTGTTGTCCAGCAGGTAGATCGCCGTCCCGTAGGTCCTGAGTATGTTGAAGTGGTGGAAGCTCTGGTTGTTCCCGGTGCTCATCACCGCTTGGTAGACATCGGTAAAGGAGCAGTTCATGGCCTCCAGATCGGAGGTGCCGGAGACCCGGATTGAGGCGGTGTGCTGGTGCTTGAAGTGGAGACCGTCGATCTTGATGTGGTGGCGCTGCCAGCTCACGTACACGCCGAAGTCCATGACACTGGCCTCCACCAGCACGTTGTTGGGGTTGGCGTTGTTCGGGCACCACAGGTAGAGTTGCCCGGCCGCGCGATCCAGGAACCATTCCCCAGGGGCATCGAGCAGCGCCAGCTTGTTGCGCAGGAAATAGCCCCATTGCTGGCTCTGGAGGTTGTTTCCGGTGCTCGTATGCGTGAGCACCCCGTTACTGAACGCGGACACGCGGGCGGTATCGTAGCTCCAATTGGTCGTCCGGATCACGGCGGTGGCGCCGTTCCAGTAGCCGCTGGCCTGGGTGAGTTCGGCATCGGTGAGGCTTGTGCTGGTGGCCTGGTCCACGCGGAGCCAGCCCGTATTGGGGAAGCGCGCGATGGTCTGCAGGGCGCCATCCACGTAGATGTGCCGCACGAGCTGGGTCATGGGTGCACGCCAGATGTTTCCGCTGTGCTGGGTCCAGCCGGTCACCGCCACGCTGCCGCTGATGATGGGCTGGTCGCCCGTTCCGTAGGCGCCCACCTCGATGTAGGAAGCGGCCGTTCCGCTGCCGTTGATGTTGAGCTTTCCGCGGTAGGTGCCGCCGCGCTGGAAAAGGATCCGGTCACCAGCCACTAGCGAGAAGGAGATCTGGTTCACGCGGTCGATCGTGCGCCATGGAGTGGATGAGCTGGTGCCGTTGTTGGCGTCGTTGCCGGTCGGCGAGATGTAGTAGGTAGCCGCCTGAGCCGCTGCCGTGAGCAGCAAGAAGAGGAAGAGGATGGGATGGCGCATGGGCATCAGGTGTTCACGTTGGAATTCCGGGGTGCGAAGTTGGCCCGGGCCGAAGGGGCATACGCGAGTGGAACCCGCTGGAAATCAACATTTCGACCAGTCACCCTGAGGATCCGATGGAAGTTCCGGTTCCCGGGCCGGTTCCCGGCATGCAGGCTCAAGCCGCCCTTGTTGAATGGCGGCGCACGGGTGTTGATAACCTTGTCGACGGGGCCGCTGCGCGGTCAGGTCTCAACGGCCGCCATCCGCGCACGATGCGATCCCGGTTGGATTCGAACCAACGGCCGCCTGCTTAGAAGGCAGGTGCTCTATCCAGCTGAGCTACGGGACCCGGAGCCTGCAAAGGTGCGCATCGCGCACGAGCGCTCGGCCGTAGGGCGCAAACACCTCCACGATGAGCGGATTCTGCCGAGAGCGGCCCTATGGATGCGCCATCCTTACCCAAGCCTCTGCGACAGCTCCGCATGACAAAGGGCCAACCATCGGTTGACCCTTCATCCTGTCGGGGCGGCCAGATTCGAACTGACGACCTCCTGGTCCCAAACCAGGCGCGATACCGGGCTACGCTACGCCCCGAGCGGGGCGCAAAGGAAGGGGAAAAGCGCCTTGGTCTAATCCTCTGGACATAAAACACCAAGCGTGAGCGCGCCGCAAGGGCGCCGGGTAGCCAAAGGAACGGACCAGGCTGTCGATGCCTCGGGCCGCGCCTCGGCATCGGCCGGCTCCAGTTCCATGGGCCGCCTCCTCCTTGCTCACAGGTTGGTGCCCTCCCTGGACGATGCGGCCGGCCGCTGCATGGCGCGAACTCCCAGGCACACCCTTGCAGACGCTCCACCCGAACGGTATGAAGCGAAAAGCCGCCCATCTTGCGATGGACGGCTTCAGCTTGGCGGAGAGGGGGGGAATGCCTCACCATGCCGCACAGAGATTCCGGCCTAGTGTTTACCGCGTGATCTGACGTTCAGTTGTGCGTTGGGAGCAGGCAAATCGGTCCGGGTACGGTCCGGGTTCTTGACCAATAAATTATTGGCCTAACACAGCTGCCGACTTCCCCTACCAATCCAGCCCGCATATGAGTCGCCATTTCGGCGGGTGAGGGCCCGAAGGCCTCACCAGGACATCGCCTCTCTAATGAAATGGCTTCAACATCCTTCTTCGTAACATGCTCATATTCTGATACATTAGTCATTCTACCGCTGTTCAAACCGTGTTGATAAATTATTGACTCAGTTATGTTCTCGGCTACATAGCAACTACTTTTACACCCGGACAGGGGTTTCCCAGTCGGCAAGGGTTCGGTCGGTCATGTATCGACTGGACTCTTGTTTTTTAGGGGCTATGGATACCATCCCGACCTGGTTGTACCAGGTGGTGGAAATCGCTTGATTCCAGCGTTATACCCGTGCTTGATCGTCCGAAGTAGTTTGGGTTGAATAATTGGGAATGATGGGTGGCTTACTAACGGATCCTGAACATGCCTGCTTATCGGATAGGCGCACAAATCCGCCAATTCCAACCCGTCTATTCGTTCTGACTTTCGCTTGAATGTGATCCCAGTAAACAATGACTGGAATCTTTCGGGAGTGTTGTATTTGTTACCAGTGTCAACAATCTTATTGTACGCACCAAGAAGAAGCTTATCTTCGTTTTTACCTCTTGATTCTGCTATAATCTTGACAGATTTGTTGTAAAGTAAGATCCCCTTCTTCTGCAACCTATACAGGACTCTTTCCATAATCATCTCCAACGCTATCACGTATACGTCAAACGTACTAAATGGGTAGTTCCTCGAGAATTCCCTCTTATCTATCACTGTGGCCACCACAGTGAACCTGGATTCTGATATTGCCCGGTTCATCCTAGTCACGAAAAGCTCATTGATTGCTTCGTCATGCAGCCTTCTGAAGGGCCCCTGGCGCTTCCTGATATCCCTTGAATGGAAGACCACGTCGACTGAATCGAATACGTCCTGCTTCAAACTCTTGAACGAGCTCTTGAAGGGGCCGTAATCGTCTTTAGAGAACAGAACTCCACAAACCGTGAGGAAGGCGTTATTCGCGTCGACATTCGATTGGTGCGCATGTCCCGATTCATCAATGAACAATGCGAACTTTTCCCGCAGGTGCGGAGGTTGGTACCCTTGTCTGATGGCACCGTAGTTGGCCTTATCCATGGTCGGTGATTAGAGATCCAGCTTGCTAATGAGCCACACCATTCGCTCACACCAGGGCGATGATCCACGCCAAGAGCTTCAGCGCCCAATTGGGATATCGAGGATGCCTGGCTTCCATCTTGAGCGGTAAGATACCCCGGAGTGCCTATTTTCGGATTGAGATACCGTTTGCACCCATGGACGACGAATCCGATGACGAGTTCGCCACCGGTCTGCTACAGGCCATGCGGACCGAAGGTCCGACCCTCTGGATTGATGACATCCTTCCTGATCGGTACAAAGGGCAGGAGGGCAAGGCGTTCGTGAGCCGCATACTGTATCGCCTGAGGCAGGAGGGCATGTTCGAGGAGGCCAGGGGGAGAAGTATCCACATACAATGGCGGATCGACTCCGAACGCAACTACCAGGTCCCATTCAGAGGGTACCGGCTGAGCGGCTTCGGCATTGAAGCATCCGAGAACGGCGTCACGGCGAGCATCGCGCAGCGTTTGACCCGCACCAATCTCAATGACAAGCTGCTCGAGAGCACCCTGGAGGCACAGGAGGAGACCATTTCCTTGGCGAGGCGGTCGGCGTTGGCATCGGAGCAGAGCGCGTCGGCTGCCATGATCAGCGCCCGGTCGGCGGAGGAGAGCATCCGGGAGATGAGGGCCGCCAATGAGATCGCGCGCACGAGCAAGCAATACGCCTTCTTCGCGGCCATGTTCGCGGCCTTCGCGGCCTTCGCGGCCCTGGTGGGCATGAGGGGCTGCTCCTAGAAGCGCGAGGCCTTCTTCAGCACATCGCGCACGCCCATCTTGTAGGTGCGGCGCGTGTAGGTGCTGGTCTCCGAGAGGTCATGGTGCCTGAGGTGGTTCATCAAGTCCACCTCTCCCACCCCGTCGCGGCTGAGCTGCTCGCCGCCGGCATGCTTGAGCTGGTACATGGTGACCTCCTTGGCCAGGCCGATGGCCTGGCGCATCCGCGTCCAGGCGCGGCCGCTGTCACGCGAGCAGCAGAGCTTGGGTCCGGGCTCGAAGCCCGTGCTGAACACGTAGTGCTCCGGGGACTGCCCCTCCAGGCGCAGGCCCTCCAGGTTGGGCACCATGACCTCCGGGATGGCCACGCCTTGGGTGCGGTGGTTCTTGGCCACCGATCCGGGGACCAGGATGAACCGGCCGGGGATGCTGAAGTGCTCGGGCTTGAGCATGAATGCCTCCTTGGGCCGGATCCCGCAGTGGAAGCAGAGCAGGCAGAAGGCGAAGAACCTCGGGTTCTCGCGCTCCAGGTAGGCGCGGATCTGGGCCCGCTCATGCATGCTGGGGGATCGCCGTTGGGACCCATCGGGGTCGAGCCGCTTCTTCTTTATCCCATGGAAGACGTTCTCGCGCAAGTAGCCATGCTCACGGAGCCAGTTCCACAGGGTGACATAGAAGGTGTGGTAGTTGTTGAAGGACCGCGGGGAGAGCTCCCGGTCGATGTAGCTGTCCTGCATGAAGCGCCTGGCGTGGGAGGAGCTGAACTCCCCCACCCCGATGGCCCCCAGCCCGTTGCGGGAGGCCCATTCGCGCAGGATGCCCACCATGCTGGTGTAGGACCGCATGCTGTCGGGCCGGATCCGCTCGCGCTCCTTGGCCTTGAGGAACTCCTCGAAGGCCTTCGCCAATGGCTTCGCCCCTCGCATGTCGCGGCCCGGGTCGAACGGGGACCATCCCAGGGCCAGGGCGATGTTGAGCTCCCGGATCCGTCGCCTGGCGAAGCGCAAGCGCTCGGCACGATCGCGGATATGGTTGAGCATCTCCTTCTTCCGCACGCGCACCCCGCGGACGGGGTGCGTCACGTAGTAGCAGATCATCCACTCCTTGCCCTTGCTCAGGTAGGCCGGGCGATAGTCCTGCGTCCGCTGCAGGGACTCAATCAGCTTCCTCAGCTCCTCGTTCATGGCTTCTGTCCATGTCGAGGAGCTGAGGAGGAGCTAATTCGGACCGGAAAGAGTCCGGCAAAAAAATCCCAAAGCCCTGATTTACAGGGGCTTTGGTGATTTTGCGGAGAGGGGGGGATTCGAACCCCCGGTACAGTTTAACCCGTACGGCAGTTTAGCAAACTACTGGTTTAAGCCACTCACCCACCTCTCCGTGGATTCTGCCCCAAAGAACTTCCTCCCGCGAACGGGGGGCAAATATAGGAGGCTCTTCGGTTCGCCAATCGCATGGATGCGCTCGGTACCTTCGCCGCCTCAATCCCAACCCGATATCACATGGCCCGCGAAGTCGTCATCATTTCCGCCGTACGCACGCCCATGGGCTCCTTCGGAGGCAGCCTGGCCGAAGTCCCTGCCACCCAATTGGGCGCCACGGCCGTGAAGGCCGCTGTGGAGCGCGCCGGCATCGCCCCCGACCAGGTGAACGAAGTGATCATGGGCAGTGTGCTGCAGGCGAACCTGGGGCAGGCACCTGCGCGCCAGGCCGCCCGGTTCGCCGGACTGCCGAACGAAGTGGCCTGCACCACCGTGAACAAGGTGTGCGCCAGCGGCATGAAGGCCATCATGATGGCCGCCCAGGACATCCTGCTCGGCGATGCCGATGTGGTGGTGGCGGGCGGCATGGAGAGCATGAGCCAGACCCCTTACTATGTGGAGAAGGCCCGTTACGGCTATCGCTACGGCCATGGGCAGCTGATCGATGGCATCGTGAAGGACGGCCTCACGGACGTGTACCACCAGACTGCCATGGGCGTGAGCGCCGAGCTCTGCGCCAAGGAGCACGGCATCAGCCGCGAGGAGCAGGACGCTTTCGCCATCGAGAGCTACAAGCGCAGCGCTGCCGCCTGGGCTGCAGGCAGGTTCAAGGAGGAGGTAGTGCCCGTTACCGTGAAGACCCGCAAGGGCGATGTGGTGGTGAGCGAGGACGAGGAATACAAGAACGTGAGCTTCGACAAGATCCCCGGCCTGAAGCCCGTGTTCCAGAAGGACGGCACGGTGACGGCCGCCAACGCAAGCACCATCAACGACGGCGCGGCCGCGTTGGTGCTGATGAGCGCGGACAAGGCGAAGGAACTCGGCCTGAAGCCGCTGGCGCGCGTGCTGAGCTACGCCGATGCCGAGCAGGCGCCCGAGTGGTTCACCACCACCCCGGCTAAGGCGCTGCCCCGTGCGGTGGAGAAGGCGGGCCTGAATCTGAGCGACATCCAATACGTTGAGCTGAACGAGGCCTTCAGCGTGGTCGGCATCGCCAACACCAAGCTCATGGGCCTCGACCCCGCCAAGGTGAACGTGAACGGCGGCGCGGTGAGCCTGGGCCATCCGCTGGGCTGCAGCGGCGCGCGCATCATCGTCACGCTGATCGGCGTGCTGCAGCAGAACGGCGCCCGGTACGGCGCAGCCGGCATCTGCAACGGCGGCGGCGGCGCAAGCGCGATGGTGATCGAGGCGCTGTAAGCGCCCATGGGCCCGCACATGTTGCGCAATCCCTCACGGCGTGCGACGGACCGAAGCCATCACCATCCGCCAAGCACCAACCCATCAGCTCGCTCCTCCCCATGAATTCCGTCATCTGCCCCCTCTCCATCGTTCCAGTGCGCGCCGAGCCGAGTGACCGCTCCGAAATGGTGTCGCAATGGCTATTCGGCGAGACCGCGCAGGTGCTGGACACACGCGGTGCATGGAGCCGCCTGCGGTTCGACCATGACGGCTACGAGGGCTGGGTTGACCACAAGCAGATCCTCCCCTGCCCCACGCCCAACTTCGACCCCGACCTGCGGGTGATCGACCAGAGCACCATCGTGGACCTGGGGGAGCGCCAGGTGCCGCTCACCTACGGCGCCGTGCTCCCGTTCTATGCGGATGGCACCATCCTGTGGCAGAACCACCGCGTGCCGGTACAAGCGGTGACGAACCACCGCCCCGACCTGGAAAGGGCCGACCTGCTGGAGCTGTACCTGCACCCCTTCCTGGGCGCACCTTACCTGTGGGGCGGCCGCACCCCATGGGGCGTTGATTGCAGCGGGCTGGTGCAGATGATCTTCATCCTGATGGGCATCTACCTGCCTCGCGATGCCAGCCAGCAGGCGGCCGAGGGCGATGTGGTGGAACTGCTGGACCTCTGTGAGCCCGGCGACCTGGCCTTCTTCGATAATGAGGAGGGCCGCATCGTGCATGTGGGGATCGTGCTCACGCGCAACGAGGAGGACGACCTGCGGATCATCCACAGCAGCGGCCGCGTGCGGATCGACAAGCTGGACCATCAGGGCATCTACAATCCCGAAGAGGCGCGCTACACGCACAAGCTGCGCATGCTCCGCCGGGTGCTCTGAGGCCTGCGGATCGCCGCTCGCCCCCTTCGCACTGCCGTTCATGCGGATTCCCGCCGCTCTGAACGGCGGAGCATGCTTGCTTTGCGCTACAAGCAACAGAACACCATGAAACGCACTCCCCTACTCCTTGCCTTGGGCCTGGGCCTCACCTTGGACCTGAGCGCCCAGCAGTACAAGGTCCTCACCGTCATCGAGAGCATCATCCCCATGGGAATCGGCCGATCCCGGATGATCGAGAGCACCTCTGAAGTGAACGTGGATGCCGCCACCACGGTGCGGACGGACGGCAAGAAGAGCGACCAGGGCGATGTGGACCGCAGCGACCTGAAGATCGACAGCTTCAAGGAGACGAAACTGCTGAACTTCTTCAGCGGCGCCGGCATCAACTTCCAGAACATCGCCAGCAACGATGCCATGATCTCCGACAAGATCAACAAGATGGCCGCAGATGGCTGGGTGCTGGTGCACGTGACGAGCGGTGTGGAGAGCGATGCGGGGGACAAGGACGGCCAGGGCATCTTCATCACGCGGATGTTCTTCCGGCGCGGCTGAGGCCACTCGGTCCAACCGAGCAAAGAGAAAGGGCCCTGCGGGGCCCTTTCTCTTTGCTCTTTGAAGTCCTGCGCGGGGCTCAGAAGCGCAGCGTGTACTGGAGGACGGGAAGGACGGCGAGCTGGTTGACAGGGTCGATGCGCCGGTGGCGGCCATTGTACCAGTACCACACGGGGGTCTGGGCGTTGAGGACGTTCTGCACATCGACCTTGAATTCGTGGCTGGCCTTGGCGCGGCCGATGCGGTAGGCGAGCACCATGTCGACCTTGTGGATGGGCAAGCCCTTGCGGCCCATAAGGGGGCTTCCCTCCTGCTGGTAGCCAGCGGCGATGCTGGCTTGGAGATCGAGCGGCGTTTGCCATTGGCCGCCCTGGACGCTGTAGCGGATGCCGGTGGTGAGGATCTTGTTCTTATCGGCAGCACCGACCTTCCATTCCTTGCCGGCGAGCGCGTTGGCGACGGTGCCGAGGCCGAAGCGGGCGTTGTACCAGGTGCCGTCGAGGGCGCGATAGCGCGATTCGAAGACGGAGGCAGTGGCAAGGGCGTGCCAGCCACGGGTGAAGAACTTCTCGATGCTGAGCTCGACGCCGGCGTTGTAGCCGATGCCGCGGTTGACGAGAGGCTTGGTGGTGTACCATTCCTGCATGTTGCCGAGCCAGAAGGCGCTTCCGGCGGCATCTTCCACGGGCTGATTGAAGAGGTACTGATAGTAGGCCTCGGCCTTGAGCTGAAGGTCCTCGGCGAGCATGTGCTCGTAGCCGGCCACGGCGTGCAGGGCCTTGGAGAGCCCCATGCTTCGATTCGGCTGGGTGGCACGGCCCTGGGCGTCGGTGGCGCGGGCTAGGTAGTTCATGAGGCTCTCGGTGCGGCTGTGGAGGCCTGCGCCGAGGGTGAAGGCGCGGGCCTGGGTGCGCTGGTAGCGGATGGCAGCGCGTGGTTCCACGCTGGTGCTGCCGTTGAGGGCGTAGTGGAGCATGTGGAGTCCGCTGGTGAGCGACCACTGCTCGCTGATGCGCCATTTCCAGCTGGTGAAGGCCTGGACAGTGGTGGCGCTGCCGCTCTGGAGGAGGTTGAGCTCCATCCGCTGATCGGCAGGGTCCCAGGTGTTGGCGTAGATGCGGAAGCGATCGGCGGAGACGATGATGCCCGAGCGGAGCTTATGGGCGGCGTTGATGCGGGTGTTGAGGGTGGTGGAGGCGCGAATGGTCCACCGGGCATTGTCGTCCTCATGACGGAGGGCCAAGGGGTCCTCGCCGGGCGCGGGCGACTCGAAGTACTCGCTGCCGCTGCCGTTGCCGCTGATGCTCACCGCGCTGTAGAGGAAGTTGCTGGACCCGAGCAGGAGGGTGTGGGTGAGGCCGGCCACGCCCATGCGCGAGCCGTACTCGCTGGTGGCGAATAGCGTATCGTCCTGCACGCCGCGGTCCTGCTGGCTGATGCTGCTGCGCCCGCCGATTCCGAAGAGGGAGAAGGTGCCGGCCTTCGCCGCAGGGAGCTTGAGCTTGAATGCGGCATCGGTGTACTTGGGCACGCCCTGGTAGTCTACGATGCCGGCGGCATCGAGGAGTGCGAGGGTGCTGTAGCGGTAATTGGCGATGAAGGAGCCGCCCTTGATGCCGGGCAGCGGCCCTTCGGCGGTGAGATCGGTGCCGAGGACGCCGGCCTTGAGGGTGTACTCACGCTTGCGGTCGTTGCCGTCGCGGAGCTTCATATCGAAGACGGCGCTGGTGACGTTGCCGTACTCGGCGGCGAAGGCTCCGGTGTAGAAGTCGCTGTTGTCGACCATGTCGCTGTTGAGCACGTTGATGGGCCCGCCGGTGGTGCCATCGTCGGCGAAATGGTTGGGATTGGGGACCTCCATGCCCTCCAGGCGCCAGAGGACGCCCTTGGGGGAGTTGCCCCGCACAACGATCGTGTTGTTGCCGACGGGGTCGCCGGCGACGCCGGGGAAGACGGTGACCATGCGGGCGGGATCGTTGATGCCGCCGGCGATGCGCGAGGTCTCCTCCACGCTGATCCGGCGGGCGCTGAGCATGGCCATGTCGTTGCGCACCTCGCCACGGCCCTTGCCGGCGGTGACCTCCACCTCTTGGAGCCTGACGAGCGACTCCTGCAGGCGGATGTCCAGCACAAGCTCCTTGGCGGAATTGACCAGGAGGTTGCCGAGGGCCTGCTCCTCGTAGCCGAGCATGCGCACCTGCAGGGCGATGCGGCCCACGGGCACCTGGCTGAGGGTGAAGCGGCCATCGAAGTCGCTGGTGGCGCCGATGAGCGGGTCGCTGCCCACGAGCAGCACGGTGGCGCCGATGAGCGGCTGTCTGGTGTCGGCATCGGTGATGGTGCCGCGCACCGATTGGAACTGCGGCTGGGCGATGGCGTGGGCCTGGCCGAGCAGGAGGACGGCGGCGGCGATGGCGGTGCGGAGGAGGATGGGCATGAGCGGGTGGTGCTTGTGGTGTTGGTGCCGGCATCGGACGCCGGCAGGGGGCGCTGCGTTACGCTTCGGATAACTGCGGATGAAGGACGGCGGTACCATGGGATGGGCGGCTTCAGCGCAGCGCTCAGAAGCAGCCGACCTTGATGGTGAGGCCTGCGTTGAGGCCGTGGAGGGCATCCTTGGGTGTAGCGGGCAGGTCGAGTTGGCTGGTGTAGCGGTAACTGGCACCGACGCCGATGCGCACCAAGGGGATGAGGTTCATCTCCAACTCGATGCCGGGCTCGACGACGAAGAAGGCCTGGGCATCATACGCGGTGCGCTGGACAAGGGGGTCGAAATCGTCTGGCAATTGGGGCGCGTAATCGTAGGTGACCCCGCCGGCGCCGATGATGATGGGCAGGGCGATGTGAATGGGCGAGCGGTAGGCGATGACGGGTTCGAGGAGCAGTCCGCCGTATCCCATCTCCAGGCTGCTGGCGCGGCGCAGGGCCTCGCCGCGGGCGACAAGGTGCGCATCGTAGGCCTCGCTCTGCACGCGCGTCACCAACCCGTGGCCGGCAAGGCCCAAGGTGAAGCGGTGGTTGATGATCCAGCCACCACGTGCGCCGAGCAGCAGCGCATCCTGATCGAGCACCCGTGTGTGGTGTGCCGTGGGCGCGCCCCAGCCGCCGTGGTGCAGGGAGCGGTCGCCTCCGAGCAGGGTGCGCATGGGCGCATCATCGGCGGATTGTGACATGAGCGGGGCGGCGGCGAGGAAGACGAGGGCCGAAAGGAGGGAACGGTGGGTGGTGCACATACTGATCGCGTTTGTTGTGATTGTGACAAGCGCATGGCGCGATACCCCCACTCCCCTGCTCACTTTCCGTCACGTGACCGACCGTTGCCCCGAAGCGCCGCGAAAGTGCCCGGCGGGCATGCCGCACTGCGCATGGAGCGGCATGAACGAGCGGATGCCTGCGCTGAACCGGTCATCCGCCGCAGGCCGTGATCGCAAGGCCGTGCCACCCGCGCTAGCCGCCATGCCCAGCGGCGGTCAAACGGAACGCCTCCCTGCGGTGCAGGACCTGATGCCCCCTAGAACATCACCCCGGCGCCTGCTTTCCAGCCCCACCACCCGTTGACGAGGATGGTACCCGACCGCCGTTGGTAGGGCGGTTGGCCCGGGGGCAGCGCACTGAGGTGCGTACCGGTGTCGGCATCGCGCCAATCGGTGACCAGCAGATTGACCACGGGCCCGGCGAAGAGGACGACCCGATCGGCGAAGCGCACGCCCGGCGCGAGGCTGAATCGGCCCAGGATGTTCACCGCATCGACCCAGGCGCGCTGCTCCACCACCTGCTCGGCGGTGAGGTCGATGTTGGCGAAGAAGCGCTGCCCGAAACGCGGCTCGAAGCCGAAGCCGTAGAGGAAACTCCATCGGCCATCGGCGCTGACCGCAGGGGAATAGCCGATGATATTGTGGAAGACGCGCGTGCCGGTGCGCAGCTGGATGCTCAATGGCAGGGCATCGCCGGTGATCGCGTCGATGCGGTGGTACCCCTTGAGCGAGAAGGTGAGCAGGCCGACCGCGCCTCCGGAGAGGGAGTCGCTCAGGTTGATGAAGCCCACCTGCCCGCCGTGCACGCGACGCCCGACGTTGACAGCGCCCACCTGCCCGCCGTGCACAGTTCCCGGCACCACGTTGAGGCCGAAGCTGAACTGCCCCCCCGTGACGTTGCCGGCATAGTTGAGCGCGAAGCCCACCTGGCCCTTGCTCACGGAGCCCGGCACCACGTTGGCGCCGAAACTGAATTGCCCGCCCGTGACGCTGCCTGCGTAGTTGAGGGCGAAGCCCACCTGGCCGCCGCTGACTTCGCCCGGTGCCGCATTGACGCCAAAGGAGACCTGGCCGCCGGTGACGCGCTGGGCGACATTCGCCGCGAAGCCCACCTGACCGCCCCCCACCTCGCCCAGCGCCACGTTGACACCGCCGCTCACCTGCGCCCCCTTGACGCTGCGGGCAAGATTGACCGCTCCGGACACCTGCGTCCGGTTGACCGCGCCGGTGGCCGCGTTGACGCCGCCGCTCACCTGCACGCCGTTGAGGTCGCCCAAGGCGACGTTGGCGGCCCCGGCGATCTGGGTGCCGGTCATGCCCCGCTTCACCACGTTGACGCCGCCCGCCACCTGCACGCCGGTGAGCGTGTCCCATACGGTGTTGCCCAGGCCGGCGAGCTGCAGGCCCTCCAGCGAG
This sequence comes from Flavobacteriales bacterium, assembly GCA_030584065.1. Lineage (NCBI taxonomy): Bacteria > Pseudomonadati > Bacteroidota > Flavobacteriia > Flavobacteriales > Flavobacteriales bacterium. Next base: position 937,756 of record CP129489.1, on the reverse strand, counting down.
CGCATACTGTGGTTGATGGCGCCGGCCACCTGCGCCCCTTCCACCCTGCCGCCCACCAGATTGGCCAAGCCCCCCACCTGCAACCCGCTCAGGTCGTGGCTGAGCAGGTTGAGGCCGCCGCCGATCTCCACGCCCTCCACGCCTCGGGCATAGCCGCCGAGCACATTGAAGGAGAGGCGGTTGATGACCGCCCCGCTGATGGGGCCGTTGGTGCCCACGGTGGGGATGAGCGAGATCTGCGCGACACGGCGCTCGGCATAGGCCAGGTTGGCGGCCTGGTCCATGCGCGCCGCGGGCACCAGCAGGCGGGTCATGCCCAGGTCCTCCACGCCGCAGCGGTCGAAGGCGCAGATGGGCTCAATGCGCTGGAGGCCGTCGATGGGCTGAAGGCCGATGCGGCCCGCAGGCATACCTAGCGCGACGAAGACCACGGTGTCGCGATAGCCGTGGCGCGATACGACCAGGGGCGTACGCTCCAGCTCGCCGCTGAGGGTGATGGTGAAGCGGCCGCGGTCGTCGGTGGCCACGGCGTTGCTCCGGCGGGCCTCCATCACGGTGGCCCGTGCGATGGCTGCGCCCGAAGAGCGGTCGAATACGCTGCCGGCTGCGGGGAACCGCTGCTTGCGCCCGGAAGGCCCGGTGATGATGAGGTGGCCACCGCTCTCCTTCCAGCGCAGGCGCTCAGTCAGCAGGCGATCCAACGCTTCGCCCACCTGCTGGTCCACGGCATGGATGGTGACGGTGCTGTCGGCCGGCACTACCGCCGCGTTGTAGCTGAGGCGGAAGCCGCCCTCCTTGGCGATGAGGGTGAGCGCAGTGGAGAGCCGGACGGACTCGGCATGGACCGTGATGCGCCGCTGCAGGATGGCCTGGGCCGAAAGGGCATGCGCTGCGGCCATCAGCACCACGAGGAGACCGAAGCGCGGTGACGGCCAGCGCTCAGCACCCTTCGCCATCGAGTGCGAATTCGCGGCCGCTGCCGGTCAGTTCCAGTCCGAAGGTGTCCGCGATGACCGCGAGGATGCGCTCGATGGGCTCATCGTCGAACTCCGCGGTGAGGGTGCACCGCGCAATGGCTTCGGTGCGCAAGGCGATGCGGACGCCATAGGACCGCTGCAGCTGCTCGGCCACCTGGCGGAGGCTGGCTTCCTCGAACTGGAGGATGCGGTTGCCCCACGCTTCGGCCGGCGGGGCGGGCCTGCGCTCCAGGACATGACGGTGCTTGTGGAAGACCGCATGCTGCCCGGCGGCGAGCGTGATGGTATCGCCAGCGGCAGCCACCTGCACCCGGCCGCTGCGCACGCGCACGCGCACCACGGCAGCCGTGTCGTAGGCGCTGACCTCGAAGGCGGTGCCCAGGACGGTGACGACCACGTGATCCGTTTCCACCACGAAGGGCCGACCTGTGTCGCGCACCACCTCGAAGTAGGCTTCGCCACTGAGCTCCACCCGGCGCTGCCGCCCCATGCGCACGGCCAGCGCACTGGCCGGTGAGAGCACCGCCCGGCTCGAATCCGTAAGGCGGGCATCCACTGCCGCCGCATCGGCAACGTAGCGCTGCGTTCCGGGCTGCAGCAGCCACCAACCGGCCAGCAGCACGCCCGCCAGGGCTGCCGCTGCGGCCCAGCGGCGCAGCCCGCCGCCCCCGCCTCCTATGGGCATGACGCGTCCGCGGCCTTCCTCACCGGCGATGCGCTGCTCCAGCTTCGACCATGCCGTGTCCACATCAGCGCCGGGGCCGGGCTCCGCCTCGGCGCCCCACCCCCAGATGCGCCGCATCCGCTCCAGCTCTTGGGCATGGTCGGCACTGGCCGCGGCCCACTCCTCCACCCGGGCGCGCTGCGCCGGGTCCGCTTCACCGGTGATGTACCGGGCCAGGAGGTCGCTATCGATGCCGCTGTGATCCATATATCCTGTTGATGACAACCGATCCGCCGGAAACCCCTATCCCCCACCCTCGCCCAGCCCGAACAGCCAGGGCAGCAAGGGCACCAGGTCCTTCAATTCGATGCGCAGGGCCTTCAGCGCGCTGCCCATCTGGTTCTCCACGGTCTTCACGCTGATGCCGAGTCGCTGTGCGATTTCGTAGTACTTGAGCCCCTCATAGCGGCTCAGCTTGAACACCTTGCGGCGCTCCTCCGGCAGCGCTTCGATCGCGGCCTGCACACGGGCGATGCGCTCGGTGTGCTCATCCTCGCTGTGCCCGTCATCCTGCACCCGGTCATCGATGTCCTCCGTCAAGGCCCGCACCCGGGCGCCGGCTTTCAGGGCGTTGAGGCAGCGGTTGCGGACGCTCGCATAGAGATAGGCCTTCACGCTGGTGGTGACATTCACCTGCTCGCGGTCGAGCCAGAGGCGGAAGAAGAGGTCCTGTACCAGGTCCTCCGCCTTGTCCATATCCTTCAGGTAGCCCATGGCGAAGGCGCACAAGGCCCGGTAGTGGGCCCTGAAGAGCGCCTCGAAGGCCGGGCGGTCGCCCGCGGCGATGGGCGCGAAGTCGGCGTGCATGGACGCTGGCGAATGTAGCCGCATGGCGTTGCACAGGCGTTTCCGTTCAGGTAACGACGGCCTCCCCCCTCCATGGCCCTGGCTCCAAGGGCAGTCCGGCTACCGCAGCAGCGTGATGTAGCCGGTGTGCGCCTTCACCTCCGCATCGGACCGCGTGAGCAGCAGCTCGTAGTAGTAGGTTCCATCGGGCAGGAGATCGCCATTGGCGTGATGGCCGGCGAACCGGCGCAGGATGGGGTCACCCTCCCATACCTGCTGACCCCAGCGGTTGTAAACGCGCAGGAGGGCCCCCACGAATCCGCCGCGCGGCAGGCCCCAGCCATCGTTCACGCCATCGCCGTTGGGCGTGATGATGTTGGGGAGAACGGGGTCGCAGCCGACCGTACCCACCGTGATGGCCTCCGCCACGCTGCAGCCCTGCGCATCCGTGGCCTCCACGGCGTAGGTGCCGGGCTGGTCCACCACGATCACCGGAGCCGTGCTGCCCGTGCTCCAGACCGGCGCGCCGAATCCCGGGGGCAGCGCCACCGTGAGGGTTCCGCCCTCGCAGAACACGGTATCGGGCCCAAGGTGCAGCGGCTGCGGCACCAGCACCTGAAGCGTGATGGTCAGCGGTTCGCCCAAGCAAGGCCCCACTGAAGGCAGCACGGTGTAAGTGCCGGAGTCGGAAAGCGCCACCGCATCGATGAGCAGCGCGGTGCCGGCGTGACTGCCGGCCGGTGTGACCCAAGCGCCGGAGAGCGCTCCCGTTCCGCTGAGTTCGAGGAGCACCGGTGTCCCGAGGCAGGCGCTGGAGGGACCGGTGAGCTCCGCATCCGAGGGCACCGGCACCACGTGGAGTGCCACCGCCTGCGGCGCGGAGGTACATAGCCACTCGCTCTGGGTGACGTAGTAAACGGCGCTGTCCTGCGGAGCAGCGATGGCGAATGCGCCGCCCGAATGCACCAGGTCCGTGAGGCCCGCGTCGCTGAACCAGGCGAAGGCACCGGACCCGGAGGCCGTGAGCACCGCATCGGCGCCGAGGCAGATGGTGGCGCCGGCGGCTATCATGGGTTGGCTGAAGGCGAATGCGCTCACCAAGGCGGTATCGCTGACAGCGCAGCCGTTGGCATCACGGGCCTGGAGGATGACGATGGCCGGGGCGCTGCTGTTGAGGAAGGGCTGGGAGGAGCCATCGTGCCATAGTGGCTGCACGAAGCCGGCCGGCAGCAGGTATTGCGCGGTGCCACCTGCGCAGAGCAGCGTATCCGGACCGATGGAGAACGGCAGAGGCTGGTTGACGACGAAGGGCAGTGAGGCGCTTGCCGCAGGGCAGCCCGGGTTGGTGGCCGTTGCGGTGATGGTGCCGCCATCACCTTCGGCGACCGCCGCGTTCAACAAGGTGTCGCCCGTGAAGGAGCCCCATGGAGCAGACCACTCGATGAGCGCGGCCTCACCGGCAACCGACCAGCTGGCGGAATCACCCGCGCAGACCTCGGGGGGGCCGATGATGACCGGAAGCGACGGCGGTGCGCTCACTTGGACATCGAGTTCCAGGAGCCCGCTGCCGCATTGGCCCACCACCTGCTCCACCCAGATGGTGAGCGGCGCGGTGGCCGTGCCCAGGTCGAGGGTGCCGCCGGTGCCCAGCACGATGGTCTGCGCTGCATCGCCGTACCAGGTGATCTCCGCATCGCCGGTGGCGGTCACCACCAGCGGATCGCCTTGGCAGAAGGCCGTATCCACCAGCTCGAGTGCGGCGTAGGGCGGCAGCACGTACACCTCGGTCCACAGGGAATCGCGGCAGCCGTTGGCATCGCTGGTCACCAGCAGATAGAGGCCTGTGGAGCTAACGGTGATCTGCGGCAGGAAGATGGTACCGGGCTCCCAGTAGTAGATGACCTGGCCGGGCTGCGCTTGAAGGATGACCTCCTCACCGGGGCAAAGGGTGAAGGGACCGGGCTCCATCAGTTCCGCATTGGCCGTGTTGCCGAAGATCTCCACGCTCAGGGGCGTGGTGATGCCGCAGGCGCTCACCGAGCAGGTGTAGATGCCCGGCGCGGACACCACCTGCTGCAGGGCGTTGCTGCCGGCGAAAGGGGCTTCCCACACCAGGGAGGCCGTGCTGGTGGTCACCACCTGCAGGGTGGCCGTCTCCCCGGGTTCGCAGAGTACGTTGTCGGGCAGCACATTGAGGAATGGCGTGGCGTAGTCGGTGAGTAGGATGGGCTGGCTTGTCACCAGGCAGCCCAGTGCGTCCACCATTTCCAGGTAATAGAAACCCTGCTGCGAGGTGGTGATGGTGTCGTTGTCGATGCCCAGCGGACCCAGCGGCCCGAACCACTGGAACTGGGAGCCCGGCGCATCCGTCCAGATGGTGGCCGAATCATCGGGGCAGATGATGGCGTCCGAGGGATCGACAAGCAGCGTGGGCAGCGGATTCCACTGCACGAGGATCGACGCGGAACCGCTCTCGGAGCACCCGTCAGGGCTCACGGCCGTGCCGCCGAAGGTGATGTTGCCGGCGGCGATGATCCATGCGGTATCGCCGGCTGTGTAGGCCAACCCTCCTCCGGTCCACGAGGTGCTGGTGCAGTTGGGGCAGGTGCCGACCACGGGAACCGTGTCGCCCGGGCAGAGAAAGGCCGGACCATTGAGCGCGATCACCGGCTCCACCACGGAGAGCGGCATCACATAAATGCTGTCGAGGGCAGTGAAGTAAAGGGTGTCCTCGCCGCAGGGCGCATTGGTGACCGCGAAGCCCACGCGATGGGTGTACCAGCCCTCGGCGGTGAAGGGGTACGAGCAGTCGAACGCCAGGCCGTTGCCCGGGATGGGCAGCCAGTTCCCGCTGCCGGAGCAATCGCTAAGGGTCCGCACGGCATAGGGCAATCCCGTGGGCTGGCCATTCAGGAAGAGCGATGCCTGCGTGCTCAGTGCGATGGCCGTGCCCAGGCAAAGGCGGAGGGTATCGTCGAGGTCGTCGTCCTGCGGGTAGCTCAGGTCGAGCAGCGCTTCGAGCGGCGGCAGGGGGCCGTTGGGATGGATGATCACGTTCACGGCATTCTGGCGCTGGCAGCCGAAGGGCGTGGTGGTGACCACCACGTAGTTGCCGGTGGCCACGGCCTGGATGGAGTCGTCGAAGGCGGTGAGCCCGCCCGGGCCGAACCACTGCACCTGATTGCCGGCCACCAGGTTGGAGGCCCAGAGCCACGGCTGGTCGGGCTCGCACACGTTGACGGGCGTGGCGGACACCGCGTCGGTGTTCACCACTACATCGTCGTTGACCCAGGGCTGGGGCGGCAGCGGGTCAACGGTGAGGTAGAGCGAGTCGCGCCAGGAGTAGCAGCCCTCGCCGATGCGCACCTCCACCCAGTACCAGCCCGTTTGCGTGGCGAGGATGGAGGGCACGGTGACCCCGTTGTTCCAGAGGAAGCGGTAATCCGGCGCGTTGTGCCGCTGCGCGGTATCGGGTGTATAGGCGGTGAATGTGTAGGCGGTGAGGATGGCGCTGTTGCACCGACGCAGGGAATCAGGACCCAGCTCGCCGTCGAAGCCATTCCGGATCACGGGCGGCAGGATGGCGCGGTCGCACGCGGCACCCTCGCGCTGGTAGGGGTCGTAGGGCTCGCGCGAACCGATGAATCCCTTGGCGATGAAGGCATCGCGCAGCGCAATGCCGCGCAGGCCGGTATAGGAGGCATATTGCTCATCGGCGCAATAGCCCACCGGCGCGCCGGCAACCATCAAGGGCCCCGTCGGGCTGGCCTCGAATCCGGGTTCCGAGGGGAAAACGAGCAGCCGCTCGAACGAGCCGGTGAAGACCACGTCCTCGTCCAGTGTGTGCACGATGCCGCCCGGTGCCTTGTCGCCCTGGCCGCCGAACTGCTGCGCTTGCTTGAAATCGAGGTCGGAGAGCTGGAAGCGTGCCACGTAGAGGTCGTTCGCGCCGGTGGCCAGGAAGCTGGATTCGCCATACTCGGGCACGAAGCCCGTGAACTGGCAGGTGAAGCGCCCCAGCACCGCCACGTCGTCGCCCTGGATGGAGAGCGCCCGGGTGCTCAAGGGGTACTCGCTCCCCCAGGTGGTCTGCGCGATGAGCTCGCCATCGAAGCCCACCTTCACCAGGAAGGAGGATCGCGGCTCAACGGCCGTGAACAGGTCGGGCTCACTATCGAGGAAGATGACCGTACCCTGCACGTCGCCCACGAGCAGGAGGTAACCGGCTTCCACCATCACCATCTCGAAGACCTGGTTGTAGGTGCCGCCGCCGAACACCCTGAACCACTCCTCCGCCCCACCCTGCCCGTAGCGGACGATGAAGATGGCGCTGTACATGGCATTCGGATGCTCCACGCCGTCGAGCAGTAGGGTGTCGGTGAACTGCCCGGTGAGGTACACGTTGCCCTCCAGGTCATGCTCCACATCCATGCCCCGGTCGGCGAACTCGGCGGCGCCGTGCTTGAGCCACTGGGGCGTGCCATCCGCCGCGTAGGTGGCCAGGAAGATGTCCACGCTGGGAAGCCCGGTCACCGGATCCGTCAGGCTCGTGAGGGCTCCCTGGTCGAAGACCGCCGTGCCCCTGAACTCACCGGCCACGGCGATGCTGCCGTCGGGTCCCACGCTCACCCCGTTCGGCTGGTCCACCCCGTTCGGGCTGCCGCCGGTCCGCACCCATGCCATTGCGCCATCGGCCTGGGCCATCTTCAGCACGAAGCAATCCTGGGTGCCGCCCTGCGATGCCAGCACCGTTCCGCCGAAGTCCACGCTGCCCATGAACTGGCCCACCACGGCGATTTGGCCGTCCTGCGTGAGTTCCAGCTTGATGGCCCGGTCGAGCCCCGGGCCGCCGAAGGTGCGCACCCACACCAGGGCACCCTGCGGCGTGTACTTCGCCACCACCGCATCCAGGCTCCCTTGCGAGATCAGCGTGGCCGCCCCCAGGTCGATGTTGCCGCCGAACTCCCCCGCCACGTAATAGGCACCCGATGCATCGCGGGCCACATCGTTGAAGGCATCGTTGCTCCAAGCGCCCACGCGACGGGCCCAATGGTCCTGCCCGAGCACGGGGATGCTCAGCGCAAGGGTGAGCCAGCAGACGAAAGGGGCCTTCATGCCGATTGCCAACGGATTGCTCAGGGTGAAGATATCCCTCGTGGCCGATCCGTTGCCTCGGGGATGCGATGGGGCGTGCGAGAATTCCGCCATTGTTTCAGCCAAAGCTGCAGGAAAGCCCTGCCTGCCTAAGACTTTCTGGCATCGCATGCGAACTTCACCTGTCAAAAGCGCCGTTGCTTTGTCGCGGAGCGGGGGTTGATGAGCCGGGAGCGTCCCAAGAAGCCCACAAGCCTTCCTCGCTGCGCTCGCAGTGATTGGCAACGACCACAAGACCGAACCCCATGGACCTCAACAAATTCACCGTCCGCTCCCAGCAGGCCATCCAGCAGGCGCAGACCATCGCCACCGGATACGGCCAGCAGATGCTCGAGAACGGCCACCTGCTCAAGGGCATCCTGGAGGTGGACCCCGACGTCACCCCCTTCCTGCTGAAGAAGATGAACGTGAACGTGCCCGCGATGACGCAGGCGCTGGACCGCATCGTCGGGCAATACCCCAAGGTGAGCGGCGGGCAGATCAGCCTTTCCCGCTACAGCAGCGATGCGCTCACCAAGGCGCTGGCCGCGCTGAAGGAGTTCGGCGATGAGTTCGCCAGCGTGGAGCACATGCTCATCGGCATCCTGGACAGCGGCGACACCGTGAGCCAGCTGCTCAAGGACAACGGCGTCACTAAAAAGGACCTGATCGCGGCCATCAAGGAGCTGCGCAAGGGCAGCAAGGTGACCAGCCAGAGCCAGGAGGAGACCTACAACGCGCTGAACAAGTACGCCAAGAACCTCAACCAGCTCGCCAAGGACAACAAGCTCGATCCGGTCATCGGCCGCGACGAGGAGATACGCCGCGTGCTGCAGATCCTCAGCCGCCGCACCAAGAACAACCCGATCCTGATCGGTGAGCCCGGTGTGGGTAAAACGGCCATCGCCGAAGGCATCGCGCAGCGCATCGTCAGCGGCGACATCCCCGAGGACCTCAAGGGCAAGCAGGTCTTCAGCCTCGACATCGCCGCGCTGATCGCCGGCGCCAAGTACAAGGGCGAGTTCGAGGAGCGCCTGAAGGCCGTGGTGAAGGAGGTGATCGCCTCGGAAGGGAACATCATCCTCTTCATCGACGAGATCCACACCCTGGTGGGTGCGGGTGGTGGCGAAGGCGCCATGGACGCCGCCAACATCCTGAAGCCCGCCCTGGCACGCGGCGAGCTGCGCAGCATCGGCGCCACCACGCTCAACGAGTACCAGAAGTACTTCGAGAAGGACAAGGCCCTGGAGCGCCGCTTCCAGAAAGTGATGGTGGACGAGCCCTCCCGCGAGGACGCCATCTCGATCCTGCGCGGCCTCAAGGAGAAGTACGAGAGCCACCACAAGGTGCTGATCAAGGACGCCGCGATCATCGCCGCCGTGGAGCTGAGCACGCGCTACATCGCCGACCGCTTCCTGCCGGACAAAGCCATCGACCTGATCGACGAGGCCGCGAGCAAGCTGCGCATGGAGATCAACTCCAAGCCCGAGGAGCTCGACGAGATCGACCGCCGCATCATGCAGCTGGAGATCGAGCGTGAGGCCATCAAGCGCGAGAACGACGAGGCCAAGCTGGCCGAACTGAACAAGGAGCTCGCCGAACTGAGCGGCCAGCGCGATGGCTTCAAGGCCCGCTGGGAAAGCGAACGCCAGCTGGTGGACCGCATCAACAGCGCCAAGGACCAGATCGAGGAGCTGAAGCACCAGGCGCAGCAGTACGAGCGCGAGGGCGACTTCGGCAAGGTGGCCGAGATCCGCTACGGCCGCATCCAGGAGACCGAGAAGGAATTGGAGAGCGCCAAGCAGGAACTGCTCGCGCTGCAGGCCGAGAGCAAGATGATCAAGGAGGAGGTGGACGTGGAGGAGATCGCCGCCGTGGTGAGCCGCTGGACCGGCATCCCCGTCACCCGCATGCTGGAGGCCGAGCGCACCAAGCTCCTGAAGCTGGAGGACGAGCTGCACAAGCGTGTGATCGGCCAGGATGAGGCCGTGCGCGCCGTGGCGGATGCCGTGCGCCGCAACCGAGCCGGCATGGGCGATGAACGCCGCCCCATCGGCAGTTTCATTTTCCTGGGTACGACGGGCGTTGGTAAGACGGAGCTGGCCAAGGCGCTCAGCGAGATCCTGTTCAACGACGAGCACGCCATGACGCGCATCGACATGAGCGAGTACCAGGAACGCCACAGCGTGAGCCGGCTGGTCGGGGCGCCTCCGGGCTATGTGGGCTACGACGAAGGCGGCCAGCTCACCGAGGCCGTACGCCGCAAGCCCTACAGCGTGGTGCTGCTCGACGAGATCGAAAAAGCCCACCCCGACGTGTGGAACATCCTCCTGCAGGTGCTCGACGATGGCCGCCTCACCGACAACAAGGGCCGCGTGGTGAACTTCAAGAACACCATCATCATCATGACGAGCAACATCGGCTCACACATCATCCAGGAGAACTTCGAGAACCTGGAGAAGAAGGATGTGGACGCCGTGGTGGAGAAGACCCAGCGCGAAGTGATGGACCTCCTGCGCAAGACCGTACGTCCCGAGTTCCTGAACCGCGTGGACGAGCTGATCATGTTCCGTCCGCTGAGCCAGGCGGATGTGCGTGAGATCGTGAAGCTGCAGTTGCACATGCTCCTGCAGAAGCTGGAGGAGAAGGACATCCACCTCATCCCCAGTGAGGAGCTGATCGCGCACATCTCCACCACCGGCTTCGATCCGCAGTTCGGTGCGCGCCCCATCAAGCGCATGATCCAGAAGGAGCTGCTGAACGAGTTGAGCAAGCAGATCATCGCGGGCACGCTCGAGACCGGCAAGCCGCAAGTGATCGACGTGTTCGATGGGAAGATCGTGCTGCGGAAGCCCGTGGATGCGAAGGAAGAGCAGAAGGCGAACGGGAACGGGAAGGCGAGGAAGAGCAAGGCGGAGGTGTGAGTGAGCGGGGCGTGTCCCCGCCCTCCATGACATACGATCAACGGGCTGCGCCCGGCCGCGCTACTCGGATGAGGGCGGGGCCGGGTGCTCCGCTTTAGCCGGACTTGTCCGGGCTTGAGGCAGCGGCACAACGGGACACATATTGCATCATGCCAGATTCTGCCCCGTACCGTTCGTCCTGATGTAGTTCGCCACGTTGTCCTTCATCTTCTCCTTCTGCTCCTCCTTCCAAGCTTTGATCGCCTCCGCCGCGATCTCCTTCTGCGCCTCTACGATCAGCTGGAGCATCTCCCGGTTCTTCAACATCTCGGCTTGAAGGAACTCCTCCTGGTTGTTGCGGTTCGCCTTCAGCATTGCGTTGGCGTCCTCATTCAGCTTGGAGCGACGTAGCTGCTGGTTGAGCAACACCTCGTACTTCTTCTGCTCCACGATGTCGTCGTAGGGTCCGCGCTCGGTCATCATCTTGAACAGGACCGGGGCGATCTCCACGAAGATGAACAGCAGGGTGATCAGCCACTTGGCCCACCAAATGGCGGCGCTGCGTTGGGTGAGTGAACCCAAGGCCTCCAATCTTGCCATAAGTCCGCGGCTCTTATCGGCTTCATGGATATCTGCTTGACTGCTTTTCAAAAGATCGGTTTCCCGCTTCTCCGCCTTAGCGTTCAGTGCACTTTGCTTGGACCTTAGGTCGTCTTGTATAGGCGCATTCTTCACCAACAGGGCATCGTACTCGCTTTTCTTTGCGATATATCTACTCATCAGCTCGGTATGGTGGGGGCCCTTTCCGGGCGGGTGCTGACTGCAACCGTAAACCCACTCCCTTTCTTGAGCAGAATCAGCAGAATCCCTTTCAACTCGCTTCCTATCCTCGTCATTCTGCATATTGGCAAGCCGGTTGGAAATGTCAGCCAACTCTGATTTCCACAGCACAAGTTGTTTATCGCTCGCGAGATCATAATTTCCTTCAATTCGCTTGTTCGCAAGAGCTACCTGCTGCTGCACCTCTGCTTCGATCTCTCCCTCGAACAACTTGAGTTCGAGCGGCGTGGCGATAACGAAACCCAGCAATGCAGCCATCAATAACCGGGGCGCCGCCTCCAGCACCTCTTGCCGGGATATGGTGCGTTTGCCGTCGCCGACGCCGAAAGAGGAGACGATGTAACGGTCCAGATTGAAGATCAATGCGCCCCAGAATAGGCCGAAGAAGACAGAGAGCGCAGGATCCTTGAAGGCCGTGAAGAAGGCATAGCCACCAGCGAAGCTCGCCATCAAGGCCGTGAAGACTATAGTGCCGCCAATACCGTAGTACTTGCTCTTCTCGGTGGGAACTTGGTCCAACACCTCAATGTCGGCACCCGAGGACCAGAGAAAGAGGCGTTCGATCGGCTTAAAAAGGAAACGGGCTAGTGCCATATCAATCTGCGTCAGTCTTGTTACCAGTGATGCGATCCCAGATGGCTCTGCCCGATAGGATCCAGTGGCCCTGCCATTCGTTGAGGGCCGAAAGTTCCTTGCCCATCTGGTCGCGCAGGTACCCGGGGCCAAGGTCCCTGGGCGTGGGTGCTTGAGCCAGAAGGGACCTGTCCAAGGGTGTGACAAGGAAGGTCGCGGCAGGGATGGTCACCTCGGTGGTCATGTTCATCAGCGGGAAGTCCATGGCCATCTGCTCGATCACGGGTACCGGGAAGGGATAGGCTTTGAGCGAGGCACTCGTTGTGCCGAAAAGCCCCTTGGCCGTAAGGGTGAATGGCGTTCCCTGGCGGATGGGCACGTGCAGCACACCCTCCGGCGGATGGACACCCGGTTGGCCCTCAATGAGCACTTCCACCGTGTTGCGTGTGCGCCAGATCAGGTCCACATTGTCGATGCCTTTCAGGAGATTCACCTCCCAGTCGAACGACTCGATAAGAGGACTGGCGACCTCCACGTGCACGTGCGCAACGGCCAATTGGCCGAAGCCACCATAGGCCTGAAGTTCATATGTGGTGGGCGCCTCTGGTAGTACCTCGATCGTGCCGCTCAGTTCCACCGTGCTTCCGACCGGCAGTATGCGGATCTCGACGGCGTCCGTGGTCGCCCATTCAAGAACAACAGGCTCAAGCGTATCGCGCAGATGCTTGTTCGCATTGAACCCGTGTATGACCGGCGGGGTTTTGACGGCCTCCACCTTGAACGTGGATTCCGCAGTACCGAAGTCGCTGATGGCCTTTAGGGTGAACACCGTGGTATCGCTGGGGGCAACCTCCGCAGCAGTGGCACCAAATGGAAGTGGCCTCCCATCGAGAAGCAATGCGCGGTGCTGCGTGGCGCTCCAGGTCAAGTTGACCGGTTCTCCCTTTCGGTGGATCTTGTCGCGATCCCCTTGAAGGCTGGTGATCGCCGGGCTGCCCACATGTTGCTTGCACAGGTTGCCCAATAAAACCTTCCACTCCGCCGGCTTGGGCCTTGCACCGGGTTTGTAGTAACCCCGGTTGAAGGTCCGCTTGAACGCTGCTACCAGGTCCTTTCCACCGGAATCCTCCAGCTCCTGGAGCAAGAGGAGCATGGCCTCGTGGTATGCCAGGTTCGCGGGGTTCACCAACGCTGAGTTCGGATCCACTTCCGGCCATTTGTGCTCCTTGAGGTATTTGGCGATGGAGTTATCGTCTGCATCCCTGAGGAAGAAGAAGGGAGCTACCCCCGACAGCAACTCGAATACACCCGAAGCGAGCGCCCAGCGCTCCTCGTCCTGTCGGTCATCGATCGAAAGCTGGCCAGGGCTCTGCTTGCTCTTGATCCACCCCCTGAGCTTTGCACTGGCCCATTGGCTGAGGGCGCCCAGGGTGCTTGCGGCACCTTGAGTGTCCGGATGGAAGCCCGAATCGAAATCGATCAGCGCAAGTTGTGGTTGCCGGGTGTTCAGGAAGATCGACTTGTCCTTGAGGTCGGCATGGAGGAATCCGATGTTGTGCAGCACATCGACGGTACGGGCGAACTGGTAGGCCAGGTGCAGCTTCTCCAATGGGCTGGTGTTGCGGAAGTAGGCAGCAGCATCCCAACTGTCACTTCCCATGTCCTCAAAACCCAGCGTTCCTAGATCGCACAAGGCCATGGCCACGACCGGCTCACCCTCATCATTCTCTGCCCTGAATAAGAAGAAGGGCATGCCCAACAGTTCGGGATGCTCGATGGTCAATGCGTCATGGAAACGGCCCCGTAACTTTTCGTGCAACAGGCGCACCGTCTCGTAGGCGTGTTCACCATGCTCCTCATTGAACATCACCTTCACCAGTGCGCCTCGGACAGACCGGCCATCCACCGTGTGCAGGCGATACACCGCACCGAAACCGCCCTGGTTCAGGGGCTGTTCCTCCATGGCGATCTCTGTCGCTGCTGTGAACGGCGTGTTGGGTCCGAATGGGACGGATGAGATCGCATGGATGTTGCGCAAAAGGCCCATCAGCTGCGCTGCTTGTTGTAGTGCGACAGGACGGCTTCCGTGACCACCACGCCCAGGGATGCATCGTCCTCGAGCACACCGCTCTCCTTCAAGCCCTGCAACGTGGAAGCGACGAAGCGACCGAGGTCCGTTTGAACGGTCATCGGAGCGCGAACACCGGAGAGGAATGTGTGCAGCTGCTCCAGGACCTGCTGCATCGCGGAGGCCTGCAACCGCCAGAGCGTCCCGCTCGGGTCCCGGGTCACCATCTCCTCCTCCAACGTGGCGATCCCGTCCGTAACGAGCAGGAGGATATCACCGTGGGGCGAATTCAAACGAAGAGTGGTTTCCGACAGGGCCAACTCCGGAGTGCCGCTCGTATGGGAAACATGGCGCACGAGCACACCCTGCTCATCCACATGGGGTAGCACGACATGGTGCATGCGATAGGGCACCTGCGACGGTCCGCGTTCATAGAAGTCACCGGCCAGATGGAATATCGCGCCGTTGCCCAGGTGAGCGACCGTCACCTCATCGCTTGCGTGCCTGCCGCACTGATAGCAGCAGAGCAAGGTGGTTCCGCCGACGAGCCCTCCTGCCTTGACCCCCTCCTGGGCCGACCTGACGATCCCATCCAACTCGGTCCGGTGCTCGGGCATCTCCGACCGGATGGCCTCAACGAGCAACTCAGCCACCCTGCCTGAATCCTTGAACTCGCCAATACCGTCACAGAGCGCAACGAGCCGATACTGCTCGTGCGCAATGCAAAGGGACCTGTCCTGATCCTTCTTGACGGCGATATGCCCGGCGGCGAAGTACATCTCAGACCTGCGACGTTTTGCTGATGCTCTTGATCATGTGGTTGCGGATGGCCTCCGGATCCACCGTGGAGGCGAAGTCCGCCTCCTCCGTGGCCATGCTCCGCAGCACCGCAGCACAATTCTCATTGTAGTCGCTGCCCACGAGCTCCTGCCATTCCGGTGTCAGCTCGGTCTCATAGAAGATGGTCGCCAACGACATCCCCGGATGCTCCCTGATCCTGTCCGCCACTTCGGCCACCTCGTCCTCATCATGGAAATCCCCATCGGTCAACAGAATGATGAGCGCGTTGCTCTGCTTGTCCGTTCTATCGCGCAAGTAGCCTCTGGCCTGTCCGAAGGCCGCCTCCAAGGAGGTTGCCGCGTGCGTCTCCTCAGCCTCAATGTGATCGGCCGGGTCGAAGGACCATTTCGCAAGGTCGATCTCCGTAACGGTCTGTTGAGCGATGATCTCTTTCTCATCCGTGGAATACACTCGGCAACTGATGTCAAAGCAGTTCTTGTTCTTGCTCGCTCTCAAACGCTCAAGCACTTTGTACATCGCATCGTGGAGCTCCTGGCCCTTGGTTCGGCCGGTCCGTCCCAGCGCGGTCATTGAGCCGGAACCATCCAGCAGGAAGATCACCAGCTGGTGGAAGACCCGGGGGATCTCCATGGGAGCCGTTATTCCCTGTGCGGACTGCTGGAACTTCTGCCCGAATCGGCTTGCCCCTCCCGGTGTTGACGGAACGCCTCCCGTACCAGGTACCTTCTGTATTTCATCGCCCATGTCCGGACCTATTTGGTGTATTCACTGGCCAATTGCTCGTACTGCGCCTCGTACTCGGTGCGCAGGCCTTGAAAATAGGCATCCCAATCATCCAACTTCTCGATCGTTCGGTAGGGCTCGGTCGTCTTCACCAACTCGAGTTCGCGCAGCAGGTTCTGGTAGCGGTGTTCGAGGGTTGCCAGTTGCGCGCGGAGCGTCTCCATCTCGTCCAGCTCATTCACGCCCTGCCAAGTGCCTTTGCGCAGTTGCGCCAGGATCTCGCGCACGGTAAGGATATCGTTCGCCTTGTAGGCCTGGCTCAGCCTGCCGAACGCCTCCTCCGCCTCCTTCTTGTCGCTGAACACGCACTTGCTCGAATCCGGGTGGCACAGTGTGGCCGCCTCCCGGTACATGGCCTTGATGTCCTTCTGGTCCTCCTCGCTCAGGTCGGCCACCACCACCAGGCGCTCCGCCTCGTACTCCTCGTTCACCTTCTTGAACTCCTCCTCCAGATCAGCATAGGTCGGGTCGTCGACCCCGTATTTCTTGAGCTTCTCGTAGATCTTCTTCTTCAGCTCGAGGATCTTCAGCAGGATGGGGTTCAGCTCCACCCGGAAGCGGTGGTTGTACCGGTCAACGAGCGCTTCCACCTCGGCCCGTTCCCCAACGAGCTGAGAGACCATGGCGTTCAGCATGCGTATGCGGCTCAGTAGCCACTCCCGCTCGACCGCCGAGACGTTCACGATGGCCTGGTGCCGCCTCTCAAAGGCCTCCATGGCCTTCGTCGCCTGCTCGTACTCACCGGCCAGTAGCAGGTCCACGATGCCGTCCAATCCGGACACACCCCTCAGCTCGTGCGCATGGGCGTTCACGTCCGCCGAACGGCCCAGGCCGATGAAGGCACGCAGCAGCTTGAAGTACTCGAAGACCCGGGCCAACTGGAGCTGCTGCTCGGCCTCCACCACCCCTGCGTTCCGCTTCAGGCGCTCGAACTCCGCCAGGAACTGGTTCACGCTCGCCGGGTCCTCCTCGATCAAGGTGAGGGTCTCGTTGTTGCTCTGGTTGGCCCGCTTCGTCCAGTTGAACGACCCTTGCAGCAGCACCTTGCGGTCGATGATGCAAAACTTGTGGTGCATCAGCTGGTCCTCCGAGCCGAGCTCCAGGAAGAGCCCGCCGTTCTCCGCGATCGCCTCGTGGTCGTTCGCGCAGGTGTCGTTGAACTCGTGCTTCGTGATGATGAGCTCCACGTGGACACCGCTCCGCTGGCGCTCCAGGAGCTTGTTGAACAGGGGCACGTCGGTGAACCAGGCGACGGCCACGTGGACCGAGGTGCGCGCCAGGGCGAGTTGCACCAAGAGCACAGCCTGCAGGTCGTCCTTGCCGGTGAAGTAGGTGGTTACCCTCGCCATCTTCTGTCTCGTTCTTTATTGATCGCCTGATCGACCTGAAGTACGTGGCATCGCGAAACCAGCCACCACGAAGAGCACACCTCCGGCGATGTTGAACGGCAGCCACAGGGAGCGGTCACCGAGGTAGATGGGGAGGATGGGATTGAAGAGGATGGCTACCGCCCCGAAGAGGACCACCCAGACATTGAACCCGCTCCGGGTCCAGTGGTGGTGCAGGAGGAGCAAGGCCCCGATGGTCACGGCGATGCGCAGGAAGGTGTAGTAGCCGATCGGTAGCCGGGCCAGTGCCAGGAAGAGCAGGGCGGCGCAGATGAAGGCAACGATGCGAAGCATGGCCAATGTAGTTCAAGAATAATTCCCGGATTCGAGTCCAATATAGAACTCTGATTCGTTGCGCTTCTTCCGCATTCACTCGCGTGCTGATCGACGAGATCGAGAAGGCCCACCCTGACGTGTGGAACATCCTGCTGCAGGTGCTCGACGATGGCCGCCTAACCGACAACAAGGGCCGCGTGGTGAACTTCAAGAACACCATCATCATCATGACGAGCAACATCGGCTCGCACATCATCCAGGAGAACTTCGAAGGGCTGGAGCGCAAGAACGTGGAGGAGGTCGTGGAGAAGACCCAGCGCGAGGTGATGGAGCTGCTGCGCAAGACCGTGCGGCCCGAGTTCCTCAACCGCGTGGACGAACTGATCATGTTCCGTCCGCTGAGCCAGGGGGATGTGCGGGAGATCGTGAAGCTGCAGCTGCACCAGCTGCTCGCCAAGCTCGAGGAGAAGGGCTACTCGCTCATCCCCAGCGAAGAGCTCATCGAGCACATCGGCTCGGCCGGCTTCGATCCGCAGTTCGGCGCCCGACCCATCAAGCGCATGATCCAGAAGGAGCTGCTGAACGAATTGAGCAAGCAGATCATCGCAGGGACCCTGGAGACCGGCAAACCGCAGGTCATCGATGTGTTCGACGGACGGATCGTGCTCCGGAAACCCGTGGATGCGAAGGAAGAGCGGAAGGCGAACGGGAACGGGAAGGCCAAGAAGTCGAAGGCGGAAGTGTAATGTACTGGGGCATGCCCCCTCTCCCACCTCGCAGCCTTACCCGTGGGTCAGGCTGTCCGCTTGCTGATGGGGCAATTCCTTCGGTGATCCACGCGCGGAGATGAGCACTTCACTGCACCACCACCTTCCCGGTCACCACGGTCCCACCCTGCACGGCACGGATGGTGTGGCAGCCGGCGGCCAGCTGCATGGGAATCCGCAGGACCGGACCATCGGCCTGAACAATGGCTTGTGCCACGATGCGACCGGCGGTATCGAAGGCCTGAAGCACGGTATGTCCACCTCGGGGTGAGAGGCCATGCAGCACCACTTGGCCCGTTTCTACGTCGCACCAGAGCAACGGCGTACTAACCGCGGCTCCGGCCATGCCGGTGGACAGGTCCGAGCTGAGGCTGCCTTGTTCGAGGAAGACCGCCGAGTCGTATAGCCCGTCATGCACATCGGCGATGGCGATCCTGAGCTGGTACACGGCACCCGGAAGCACCGCTGCCTTCGCGGTAAGGACCTCGGTATAGCCATCGAGCCCGCAATCCGGGCCGAAGAAGTTGTCCACGTAATGCACCGTGTCCTGCTGCCAGTTGGGGTAGGCCCAACACAAGCCATCGCCGTTGCTGCCGGGCACACCGATGTTCACCGTGTTCACGCAGACCGGCAGGCCGGTGGCGGGCAGCGTGGCCATGTTGATGGCGCCGTTGCTGTGAGGCCCCGCGATGCCCGGTCCAGAGAGGAAGATGCCCACGATGTCGTTCTTCACGGAGCAGACGTACTCATCATACTCCTCGCTGCCGAAGACGTAGCGAAGTCGCAGCGTATCGCCGGCCGGGATGAGCTCGATCGTCAGGATGGCCGCATCCCATTGCGGCGCCGGTGGGTTCAGCAGCTGCAGCAGGTCGGGGTCGGCCATCCCGCTGACCTGCCCGGCCATGGTGGTGCCCTGTGAGAGGTTGGGCGGTTCGATCACATGCGCCAGCCCGGTGGCCAGCACCAAGCCGCTGCTCATGCCCACGCTGGCCACGCTATCGGTGAATGTGGCGATGGCGTAGGGCAGGTACTGGTAGCTGGCATTGAGGACCGTGACACCGGGGCCGGCCAGGTGGTCGTTCACCACTGCCGTGTAATCGGGGTTCGCGGGAAGCAGGGTGGCATGCGTCTGCCCATTACCGAAGGCTGCGCTGAGCACCAGACCGACGAGCAGTAGGATTCGCATGCAGGCAAGGTAACGGGACCGGGCTGATCGGCATCATGGTGCGCTGGATGGGCGGCGGGCCATCTTTAGGTGCTTGCACAGGGGCAGTGGCCTTGATTGAGCGTGGAAAGCGCTGTTGACCCCCACGCATCGCCGGGCAGCCGCATGCTCCAATCCGCAGAAAGGCCTCAATGACCATGACCGACCCAACAACGCCCGAGACCCCCAAGCGCAAACCGCCCACACGCGTGCCTCACGAGCCCCCGGTGACGCCTCGGCGCGAGGAACCCGTCACCCGGCCAAACGATCCGCCTACGCGGCCGAGCACGGACCCGCCCACGCATCCGCAGCCCGGGAAGCCGGAACGGGTCTAGTCTCACGCCATGTTCGTCGACCGCACCGATGCCGGCCTCCAGCTCGCGGATGCGCTGAAGGCGTTCCACGGGAAGGATGCCGTGCTGCTGGCCATACCGCGCGGCGGTGTGCACGTGGCGGCTGAGGTGGCCCGCGCGCTGCACCTGCCCATGGACATCCTGCTCACCAAGAAGATCGGCCATCCCAACCAGCCGGAGCTCGCAATCGGCGCGGTGAGCCTGCAGGGCCTGCGGATCGACCCGTCCTTCCACGTGCCGAGGGCTTATATCGACGCGGAGGCGGAACGCATCCGGGGCGTGCTTCGGGAGCGTGAATCGAGCTACCGCTCAGGCCGGCCGCCGCTGACCGTGAGAGGACGCACCGCGATCATCGTGGATGACGGCATCGCCACCGGCAGCACAGTGCGGGCGGCAATCGAGTTGATGCGCCAGGCCGGGGCGAAGCGCGTGGTTGTGGCCGTGCCCGTGGCCGCCGTGCAGACCGTGGAACAGCTGCAGGAGCTGGCCGATGAGGTGGTCTGCGCGGAAACCCCCGACGACCTCTACGCCATCGGTGCGCACTACGAGGATTTCGCCCAGACCAGCGACGCGGAGGTGATTGCACTGCTCGATAAAGCCGCGCGGCGTGAAGCGCGCACCGGTCAGCGCAAATAGCGCGCGAACCAGGCCGCAGCCAGCCGGGCCACCTCGTCCAGCTTGCCGGGCTCCTCGAAAAGGTGCGTGGCCTCCGGCACGATCACCAGTTCCTTCACGCCCTGAAGGCGGTCAAAGGCGAAGCGGTTCAAGCCGATCACGGGTTCGTCCCAGCCGCCCACGACCAGCAGGGTGGGCGCTTCCACCATCGGCAGCACCGCCTCGGCCATGTCAGGCCGGCCGCCGCGCGAAACCACGGCCTTTACCACCCCGGGCAGGGCTGCCGCAGCGCCCAAGGCCGAGGCCGCGCCCGTGCTGGCACCGAACAGGCCCAAGGGCAGCGATGCCAGAGCGGCTTGTTCGGTGGTCCACCGCACCACGGCGATGAGCCGTTGCGTGAGCAGCGGTATGTCGAAGCGGGCCTCCGGGTCCTCATCCTCCTCGGGCATCAGCAGGTCGAAGAGGAAGGTGGCGAAGCCCTCGCGCTGCAGCGCGGCGGCCACCAAGCGGTTGCGCGGGCTATGCCGGCTGCTGCCGCTGCCATGGCAGAAGAGGACGAGGCCCTTGGCCGGTGCCGGAACCGTGAGGGTGCCTTGGAGGCTTGCGCCGGTGAGATCGATGGTGATTTCCTGCCCGGTCATAATGGTTCGCGGATGGGATGCGGCAACCGGCAAAGGGGCCTCCCTATCGGCCTGCCCCCTTCGGATGCGCAGCGGATCATGGGCTCGGCTTTCGTTCCCCTGCCATGACCCATTCCGCCAGGCGGCGGAGCGTAACCAGGCGGCCCTGCTGCTCCTCCGGAACCTCCGACCCGAAGCGCTCACTCACGGCGGTCATGATGCGCAGATGATCGAAGGAGTCAATGTCGAAGGCCCGCCGGAAGTCCTCATCGAGTGCGAGCGTGCCTAAGTCGGCATCCGGCGCCACCTGCCGGATGATGGCGCGCAAGGCTTCCATGATCTCGGCTTCGTTCATAGCTGTCCCGGTGTTTGCAGCAGGTCGGACAGGGTGCGCAGGAAGCGGCTGCCCGTGGCGCCGTCGTTGGCGCGGTGGTCGGCCGCAAGGGTGGCGGTGACCACCGGCCGCGCATCGATGACCCCGTTCTCCGCCCAGGGCTGCTCGCTGATGCCGCCGAAGCCCACGAGCGCCACCTGCGGCGGATAGATCACCCCGTGCACCACGGACGCGCCGCGATCACCCAGGCTGGTGAGCGTGACGGTGCTCTCGGACAGCTCCGAGCTGCGCAGCTTCAGCGCACGGGCGCGGGGGATGAGCTCGTTCAGGTGGCGCATCAGCTCATCCAGGCCGAGCTGGTCCGCGCGATGGATGGCCGACACGACGACACCGCCGGTGCGCAGCGACACCACGAAGCCCAGGTGCACCTCCGGCTTGCGCTGCAGGGCGCCGTCCACCCACCACCCGTTGAGGTCGGGCACCTTGCGCAGCGCCAGTGCGGTGGCCTTGATCAGCAGCACGGCAGGCAGCAACTGCTCCTTCACCGGGCGTGCCTTGTTCGCCTCCGCCAGCCATTGCAGGGCCGCTCGCAGATCGATGCGCTCCTCCAGGTGGTAGTGCGGGATCTCGCGGTTGCTCTTCGCCATGGCGGCGGCCACGGCCTGGCGGATGCCCGCCGCCGCATCCACCGGTGCTGTCGGTGCGCCGGAGATCATCTCCACGAAGGCGTGGTGCTTGTCCTTCGCGGCATGCGGCGGGGCCATGCGGGCCGAGATGGCCTGTTCCACGTCGTCCTTGCTGATCGCGCCATCGGGACCGGTACCGGTGAGCGTGGCGAGGTCGATGCCTTGTTCTTGGGCGAGGCGCTTCGCCAGCGGCGTGGCCCGCACGCGCTCCGCCGGGGCGCCTGGCCCTTCACGCCGTGCCACGTGCTCCACCGGTCTCCCATCCACCGGCTTCTTCACCGGTGCGGCGCCTGGGGCCGCGGGTCCCAGCGCCTCCCCTTCGCCACGCAGCAGCGCCAGCGCGGTATCCACCGGCACCTTCTCGTCCTCCTTCACCAGCAGCTCATGCACCACGCCCTCGTCGAAGCACTCCACCTCGATGATGCCCTTCTGTGTCTCCACATCGGCGACGATGTCGCCGCGCTTGACTGTGTCGCCGGGTTTCACGCGCCAGGCACGCAGCGTGCCATCTTCCATGTCGGCACCAAGGGAAGGCATGCGGAATGCGATCATGGCAGCGGGGGAACGCGATGCCTCCGATCAGGCGGGCATCTGCTTGCCGTGGAGGAGCTGGCCCAAGCGGGCCAGGAGTTCCTGCTCGGCATCGCTTTCGCCGCCATAGGCCTTGGCCACCTCGTGCGCAGTCTCCCAGATCAAGGTGCGCAGCTCATCGGTGAACAGCGATGCGTGCTCCCGCAGTGTGTCCTTGAACGCGCTGAAGTCCTCCTCCACGGGTGCATGGCTGGCCGCCGCCGAGTCGAATGCGAAGCCGATATAGTGCGCGGCATCGGTCCCGTACCGGTCGATGCTGCCCTCGAAGGGCAGCCAGCGCTTCTTGATCAGTTCGTTCAGGCTTCGCTGCTCTTCGGGCGCAACGCGCCCGTCGCAGGCCGCCACGGCGTGGAACAGGCGTCCCAGCGCGGCATAGACGGTTTCATAATGGGTCCTCATGGTGTTCCTGTGCCCGTAAGGTAGCTCATTTCGCCAGGAGCAGACGCGCCTCCCGAACGATGTCTGCCACCTGCGGGATGGAGGCGTCCTCCAGGTGCTTGGGGTAGGGAATGTGCACCTCCACGCCGCAGAGCCGTCGCACCGGCGCGTCCAGGTCGTAGAAGCATTGCTCCGTGATGCGCGCGCTGATCTCCGCGGCGATGCCCACCGAGCGCCAAGCCTCCTCCACCACCAGCACGCGGTGGGTGCGCGCCACGGTGGCGCGGATGGCCTCGTCGTCCAAGGGGCGCAGCACGCGCAGGTCCAGCACCTCGGCGGAGATGCCCTCCTGCGCCAGTGCCTCCGCGGCCTCCAGCGCCTTGTACACGCCGGGCCCGTAGGTGATGATGGAAAGGTCCGTGCCGCTGCGGCGCACCCTCGCCTTCGTGATGTCCACCGCGCTGGCGTCATCGGGCACTTCGGCCTCCAGGTTCAGCATGGCGGTGTACTCGAAGACGATGACCGGATCGGGCTGCTGGAGTGCGGTGATGAGCATGCCGCGCGCATCCTCGTGGGTGCCGGTGCTCAGGATGCGCAGGCCGGGGATGTGCGCGTAGAGCGGCTCCCAGCTGTGCGAGTGCTGCGCGGCCAGCTGCCGGCCGATGCCGCTGCTCATGCGCACCACCACCGGCACGTTGAACTGCCCGCCGCTCATGTGCCGCAGCGTGGCGGCGTTGTTCACCAGCTGGTCCATGGCCAGCAGGCTGAAGTTCACCGTCATGATCTCCACGATGGGCCGCATACCACCCAGCGCCGCGCCGATCCCCGCACCGGTGAAGCCCGCCTCGGAGAGCGGCGCGTCGAGGATGCGCTCGGGGCCGAACTCCTGCAGCAGCCCCTTGCTCACGGCGAAGGCACCGCCGTAACGGCCCACGTCCTCGCCCACGAGGAACACGCGTTCGTCGGCCCGCATCGCATCGCGGATGGCCTGCTTGATGCACTCGCGGTAGGTGGTCTTCATGCTTCGCCGGTTTCGTTGTTGCCCCTCACTGCGCCTGCGGATCATCTTGGAACAGGCCGAAGGGATTGCCCTCGGTGTCCAGGCACATCGCCATGTAGCCGAAGCCGGGCACGGTGAGCCTGCCGCTCAAGGCCTGACCGCCCAGCTCCTTCACCTTCGCCAGCGCCAGGTCCACCGAGGCCACGCCCATGAAGTTGGTGATGCCGGTGCGCCCCTGCGCGTCGCGCTTCATCAAGCCACCGCCCACGCCCGGCTTGCCGTCCAGTCCGGTGGTGGCAATCAGCTGGTAGTGGTCCATCGGGGGCGGCACCTCGGTGAAGGTCCAGTCGAAGAGTTGCTCATAGAAGGTGCGCGCACGCTTCATGTCGTCCGCGCCAATGTCGAAGTGGGTGATGGTGGCCATGGTGGCTCGTGGTGTGTCAGTGATCGCTGGTCATGTGGCGGGTAAGCTCCTCCACCGGCTCCCAGGTGCCGCGCTCGGCGAAGGCAACGGCGGCTTTCACGGTGTCCTCCACCCGCTGCTCCGCCTCCTTCACATCGGCCTCGGTGATGCCCCCCTGTGCGATCAGCAGCGATCGGAAGGCGGGGATCGGGTCGCGCTTCTTCCATTCCTCCACCTCGGCCTTGTCGCGGTAGAGCTCTGCATCGAACATGGAATGCGCGCGGAAGCGGTAGGTGTTGCACACCAGGAAGTAGGGGCTGCCGGTGTCGCGGATGTGGCGCACGGCCTCGTTGGCCGCGGCGATCACCGCTGACAGGTCCATGCCGTCGATGCTGGCGCTGGCGATGCCGTAGGCCGGACCCTTGCCCGCCAATTCCTCCACGGCGTGCGAATAGTGCAGCGCGGTGCCCATGGCGTAGCGGTTGTTCTCGCAGACGAAGAGTAGCGGCAGCTGCCACAGCGAGGCGAGGTTCATGGCTTCGTGGAAGGCGCCTTCCGCCGCGGCACCCTCTCCGAAGATGCAGCAGGTGATGCGCGACTCCTTGAGGCGCTTGGCGGCCAGCGCCAGTCCCACGGCCACGGGCAGGTGCCCCGCCACGATGGCGTTGCCACCGAAGAGGCGTGCGGCCTTGTCGAACAGGTGCATGGAGCCGCCGCGCCCCCTGCTGCTGCCCTCCTGCCTGCCGAACAGCTCGGCCATGATCGCATCGGGAGCGATGCCCCGCGCCAGCGCATGCCCGTGCTCGCGGTAGGTGCTCAGGATGTTGTCCTGCGGCCCCAGGGCCTGCAGCACGCCCACGTTCACCGCCTCCTGCCCGATGCACAGGTGGAGGAAGCCGCGGATGTGGCCCTTGGTGTACTGCTCGGCACAGGCCTCCTCGAAGCGGCGCACCAGCAGCATCCGCTCCAGGTGCTTCAGGCCCGTGGCCCGGTCGAAGGTGATGGTGGATGCGCTCATGTCTTCTCCAGTGTTGAGAGGTCCCCTTCCGGCAGGCCCAGTTCGCGGGCCTTCAGCAGCCGGCGCAGCACCTTGCCGCTGCGCGTCTTGGGCAGGTCGTCCACGAAGGCGAGCTCCTTCGGCGCCACGGCCGGTCCGAGCGCTTTCCGCGCGAAGCCGATGATATCCATGCGCAGTTTCTCACCCGCCGCCTGCCCGCTCTTCAGCACCACGCAGGCCTTCACCAACTCGCCGATCAGCGGGTCGGGCTTGCCGATCACCGCCGCCTCGGCCACCGCGGGGTGCTCCATCAGGCGGCTCTCCACCTCGAAGGGGCCCACCATATGGCCGCTGGTCTTGATGATGTCGTCCGCACGGCCCACGAACCAGAAGTAGCCATCGGCATCGATGCGCGCCAGGTCGCCACTGAGGTACCAGTCGCCACGGAAGCATTTGGCGTATCGCTCCTCCTCGTGCAGGTAGGTGACGAACTGCGAGGGCCATCCGCGCTTCAGCACCAGGTGGCCGCTGCGCTCGGGGCCTTGCAGGATGCGCACGCCGTCGCCGTCCACATCGGCCACCTCGGCGGTGATGCCGGGCAGCGGCTTGCCCATGGAGCCGGGCTTCACCGGCATGTCCTTGGTGTTGCTGATCATGATGCCGCCCGTCTCGGTCTGCCACCAGTTGTCCAGTACCGGCACGCCGAAGGTGCGCTGGGCCCACACCACCGCCTCGGCATGCAGCGGCTCGCCCACGCTGAGCATCAGGCGCAGCGCGGAGAGGTCGTGGGTACCCCGCACGTCGATGTCCAGGCGCATCAACCGGCGGATGGCGGTGGGCGCCGTGTACCACACGTTCACACGCTGCTCCGCGAGGATGTGGTACCAGCGTGCGGCATCGAACTCCTCCTCGTCCACCACGATGCAGGCGCCCAGCACCAGCGGCGCAATGATGCCGTAGCTGGTGCCCGTGACCCAGCCGGGATCGGCGGTGCACCAGTAGATATCGCCGGGATGCAGGTCGAGCACGGCGCAGCCGGTCATGGCGTGCATCACCACGGCGCGGTGCACGTGCAGGGCGCCCTTGGGCATGCCCGTGGTGCCGCTGGTGAAGTGCAGCAGGGCGGGATCCTCCGGCCGCGTGTGCACGATGGCGAAGGTGCCCGGTGCAGCGGCCATCAGCATGGGCAGCGAACGCACGCGGTGGTCGAGGTCCTGCGCCGCATCGTTGAGCAGCACGTGCTCCAGGGCGGGCAAGCGGTCGATCAGCTGCGCAACCTTCTTCTTGTAGAGCTCGGTGGTGGTGACGAGCACGCGGGCATCGCCACGCGAAAGGCGTTGGTAGATGGGCTCCGGGCCGAAGACCGAGAAGAGCGGGCAGAACACCGCCCCCGCCTTCAACGTGCCGATGGCGCTGACGTAGAGCTCGGGGATGCGGCCGGTGAGGTTGAATACGCGCTCGCCACCTTGCAGGCCCAGCGCCTTGATCACGTGGGCGAAGCGGTCGCTGCGCGCACGCAGCTCGCCGTAGCTCAGTTCGGTGATGCGGTCATCGCGGCGGATGCAGCGCAGGGCGATGGCATCGCGCAAGGAGCCGTCCGCATGGCGGTCCACCGCCTCGTGGGCGATGTTGAGGGCGCCCTCGGGAAGGCCGTTCAGATGGGCTTGCTCCTGCATGTTGGCATCATGAATCCTTCCCGGCAAGCCGCACACCCAACCCGATGCCGATGCTCAACCATGACATGGGCTGCTTGAACGCCTGCAACTTCTGGGTGCCCATTGAGCCGGTCGACTCGCCACCGGTGAATTCCGGCTCCATCGCCTGGTAATCGATGCTGGTGAGCAGGCAGAGCCGCTCCGACAAGCCGAACCGCAGCCCGCCGCCCAACGCCAAGGTGAAGGCCGCCCCGCTCGCCGAGGTCTCCTTCACTTTGCTGCCCGAAGCATCGACACTGACCTCCGGGGAGCTGGCCACGCCCAGGCCTCCCTGCAGCCGCGCCTCAAGGACGATGTTGTCCGAAAGGTCGATGGCGGTGAAGATGCCCAGCATGACGCTCGACGTGGACCATGGCCTGGCCTCCACGCGCACCGTGCCCCCTACGCTCGACGCCAGCGCATCGGCAAGGGCTTGCGCATCCACGGGGTTGGCTGCGGCCCGGATGGTGCCCATGAACCCGAAGGCAGGCACCACGCGGTACCCGCCCGTGGCCTCGAGGAATACACCGGTCCGCGCCAGGCCCGCCTTCTGGTTGGAGAAGGAGTCGCTGGCGAAATCGCCCAAGGGGACCGACGGGCCCAATGAAACAGCCACGTAACCCTTGTCCTGCGCCGAAAGTCCTGCGGCGAGGATAAGCGCGCAGGTCGATGCGATCATTGGTTGATTCGTGATCATGCTGTTCCTTGTTGGTGCATCGCAAGCCTGGCGACGAGACTGCGGATGAAGGATGCCGGTGGTCATATTCTGCTGAATCACGCCTGTAGTCGGTCCCGGGCCGCTTCAAGGGTGAGGCTTCCAGGCCATTCCGCCGAACGGCCGCAGCGTCCCATTGGGCACGATGCGCACTTCGCCGCCCCGTGCCACCTGCTCCTCGATGATGGCGTCCACCAGGTCGATGCCGGGCACGTGATTCGTGCGCTCCGCGAAGAGCGTGGGGTGGGCATTGTCGAGCAGTGCAGCCTAGTGCAGGTCGCGCTCCACGAAGAGCACGCCGGGGTTGCCGTCCTGCACCACTGTCCAGATGGCATCGGGCGCGGCCGTGATCCGCGGCGCTGACTGCGCCATGCGCGCGAAGTCCGAGAGGTCGCGGCGCTTCCGGTCCACGTAGGCCACCTGCCAGGCAAAGCCCACCAGTTCGGCATCGGATACGTCCACCTCGCCGGGCTCGAGCTTGCCCACGTAGATGCCGGGATAGCGCACCACTGCGATGTACCGGCGCTGAATGTCTGCAGGGGCATGCAGCACCACCGTGGCATCCTTCCCGATGGCGCGCCGCACGGCCTCGTCCACTCGGCGGTGGAAGCGCTGGTCCGGGTCCTCCCCTTCAGCAGCTTGGTCAGCACCCGTGGCATCCATCCTTAGCGGGAAGGCGCCGCCGTGCTCGCCGATGAGGAAGGCATCCTGCGCCTCCAGCAGCCGCGCACGGTCCCATGACAGCACAAGCACATGATGGTGGATGGTATCCAATCCGCTGCGGAGCAGGTCGCGGGTGAAGAAGCTGCTGCCCACGGTGACGCGCTCGGGCACGGCGAAAGGCAAGCGCACGAGCTCGGCATGCGCCGCGCTGGCGAAAAGCGCGAGCCCGGGCCGCTCATCGGGTGCGCCGAGGGTGTCGAGCTCCTGGCGCGCCCGCTGCAGCACCGCTTCCGCACGGTCGTCGCCATAGTGCGGGCGCATCAGCAGCATGGCCTCGCCCAAGGCGTCCTCCAAGTGCCGGTGCAAGCGGGTGGCGTCTCCCGAAGCCTTGGCCGTGGTGATGGAGATGCACGGATCCGCGCCGTATTGCTTCAATCGTGCGATGATGCCACTGAATTCCATGGTGCGCGAGGGATTACCAGAATGAATTTCAACGAAGATGGCCCGACGCATCCTGATGAAGGTCAGTTGGAATCGCGCGGATCGCATGGACCTTCATCCGACAAATCCCATCACCATGAGCGTACTGAAGGTCATCGAGGTCCTCGCGAACTCCAAAGTGGGTTGGGAGGATGCCGCACAGCAGGCTGTGAAGAAGGCCACGCGGACGTTGAAGAACATCCGCTCCATCTACATCCAGGACCAGAGCGCGTCCGTGGAGAAGGGCCGGATCACGGAGTACCGGATCACGGCCAAGGTGACGTTCGAGCTGGAGTGAGGCCTGCGGCCCCGGCCTGCCGGATTGCGTGCAAGCGCTCAAGGGCGGGGGAAGGGGCGATTATTGTCCATTCATCCGGCCAAGGGAGGCGCGGCAATGGATGACATGCGAAAGATGGTGTAGCCAAGATGGGCTTGGCGCATGGCGTGGCGCACATCCGGTTCATGCATCATGCTTCCCGCGCCAGCCCTCCTCGGCCAGCCGGATGTTCTCCATGCCCTTTAGCAGCGCATCCGGGTTGAAGCTGATGCTGTCGATGCCCTGCTCCACGAGGAACTGCGCGAACTCGGGCATGTCGCTGGGCGCTTGCCCGCAGAGGCCGATGCGCGTGCCGGTGGCCTTGGCGGACGCGATCACGGAGGCGATGAGCTCCATCACCGCTGGGTCCTTCTCGTTGAAGAGCTCGCTCACGATGGCCGAATCGCGATCGAGGCCCAAGGTGAGCTGCGTGAGGTCGTTGCTGCCGATGGAGAAGCCGTCGAAGTGCTGGGCGAATTCCCTGGCACGGATCACGTTGCTCGGGATCTCGGTCATCATGTAGACCTCCAGCCCGTGGTCGCCGCGCTTCAACCCGAGCTCCGCCATCAGCTCCACCACGCTCCGCCCCTCCTCCACCGTGCGGCAGAAGGGGATCATCAGCTTCACGTTGGTGAGGCCCATGTCCTCGCGCACGCGCTTCATGGCGGCGCACTCCAGCGCGAAGCCCTCGCGGTAGCGTTCGTTGTAGTAGCGTGAGGCGCCGCGGAAGCCCAGCATCGGGTTCTCCTCCTCCGGCTCGAAGGTCCTGCCGCCGATGAGGTTGGCGTACTCGTTGGTCTTGAAGTCGCTCATGCGCACGATGACGTCGTGCGGGTGGAAGGCCGCCGCGATGGTGCCCACGGCCTGTGCCAGCTGGTCGATGAAGTACTGGCGCTTGTCCGGGTAGTGGCGGGTGATGCGCGCGATCTCGGCCTTGGCCGCGGCGTCCTCCAGCGCATCGTAGCGCACCAGCGCCATGGGGTGGATGCGGATGGCGTTGTTGATGACGAACTCCAGGCGCATGAGGCCCACGCCCCGGTGCGGCAGGAAGCTGTGGCGGAAGGCCTGTTCCGGGTCGGCCACGATGAGCATCGCCGGCGTGCGCGAGGGCTTCACGGTGCGCAGGTCCACGGCATGTTCCTGCCAGGCCACGCGGCCGTCGTACACCTTGCCGGTGCGGCCCTCGCAGCAGCTCACGGTCACCTCCTGGCCGTCCTTCAGCCTGGTGGTGGCATCGCCCGCGCCCACGATGGCCACGGTGCCCATCTCGCGCGCCACGATGGCGGCATGGCTGGTGCGCCCGCCCTTGTTGGTGACAATGGCCGCGGCGCGCTTCAGCAGCGGATCCCAGTCGGGGTTGGTGATGTCGGTGACGAGCACTTCGCCGGGCTGGAGCTGGTCGCCTTCCGCAGGGCTCTTCAGGATGCGCACACGACCCGCCGCGATGCCGCTGCCCACCGCACTGCCCTTCACCAGGGCCGTGCCCTTCTCCGGCAGGGAGTAGGTGGTGAGGCGGTAAGGATCACGCCCGGAGTGGATCGTCTCCGGCCGGGCCTGCACGATGTAGAGCAGGCCGTCCTCCCCGTCCTTCGCCCACTCGATGTCCATGGGCCGGCCGTAGTGGTCCTCGATGGCCAGAGCCCAGCGCGCCACCTGCAGCACCTCCTCATCGTTCAGGGTGAAGCGGTCGCGTTGTTCCTCCGGCGTGTCAAGGTTCACCGTGCCGCCGCCTTCGGCATAGGACATGGTGCTCTGCTTGGCGCCCAGCCTGCGCTGCAGGATGGCCATCCTCCCTTCGCGGAGCGTGGGCTTGAAGACCTGGAACTCATCGGGCACCACGGCGCCCTGCACCACGTTCTCGCCCAGCCCCCAGTTGCCGGCGATGTGCACCACGTTGCGGAAGCCGCTCTCGGGCTCCAGCGTGAAGCACACGCCCGCACTGCCCAGATCGCTGCGCACCATGCGCTGCACACCGATGCTCAGCGCCACGTGCATGTCCGGGAAGCCCATATCCTGCCGGTACTTGATGGCCCGCTCCAGGAAGAGCGAGGCATAGCAGCGCTTGGAGGCATCGAGCAACGCCTCGGCGCCGCGCACGTTGAGGAAGCTCTCGTGCCTTCCGGCGAAGCTGGCGGTGGGGAGGTCCTCGGCGGTGGCGCTGCTGCGCACGGCCACGGGAGGTCCGCCCATCCCTTGGTACGCAGCGCGGATGGCATCCTCCAGGTCCTTCGGCCAGGGTGCGGCGAGGATCAGCGCACGGGCCTCCTCCGCGATCGCGCCCAGGTTGGATAGCCCATTCCGATCGAGCCGTGCCATGAGCGCCTCCAGCGGTGCGCGCAGACCGTTGCCATCGATGAAGTGCCAGTAGCCTGCACTGGTCACTGCGAAGCCGCCGGGCACGCGGATGTCTTGGGCGGACAATGTCCCGATCAGCTCACCGAGCGAGGCGTTCTTGCCGCCCACCTGCGCCACATCGGTATTGCGCACGGCGGCGAGGTCCTTCACGAAGTCGTTCATGGCGAAAATCTACCGCACTGGGCGAACCGCCTCCCTGCTGATCGTCAGTGACCATCCACCGGGCCGGGCCGCTGTGTGGTTACTTCGCAGGGCATTCCTGCATGGCCGCATCCGCCCCGAAACCCCATCGCATCGAGTTGCGCCTGCGGAATGCCATGGCGTTGTTCAACTCCATGGACCCTTCCCCTTTCCAGGAGAAGGACCTCGATGCGGATGCGGAGGAGTTCATCGTCAGTTGGGCGCGTGAGCACCCCATGAATGCGCCACTGGTGCTCAGGGTGCATCTGGAGGAACCGTCGGAGGCCGACGCCATGGGCCTGCTCGGCGATGCCGTGCGCAACTATTTCGCCTATCGCAGCAAGCTGCTCAGCCGTGAGTTCCGCCAGCTCATGCGGCAAGCACGTACCAGCCTGCTTATCGGCCTCAGCTTCCTCGCCGCCTGCCTGGTGGTGAGCCGATACCTGCTGCCGGAGGAAGGCAATACGCTGGTCAACTTCCTGCGCGAGAGCCTGGTGATCGCCGGATGGGTGGCCATGTGGAGGCCGCTGGAGCTCTACCTTTACGATTGGTGGCCCCTGCGCCGGAAAGGCCGCCTGTACCAGCGGCTGTCACACATGAAGGTTGAACTGGTCCGACCGAAGCCCGGCTGAATCACCCTAATGGCCACCGCCCGCTTCCGGAGCGAGAATCGGAAAGAGAAGGCGGAGCGCTCCCGCGTTCCGCCTTCCGCGACCGGACGAAAGCCCGGGCTCTCGCTCAGTCGATCTTGATCTCCTTGGGCTTCCCCTCAGGGACAGCCTTGGTCTTCTTCAGCGTGAGCCGCAGCACGCCTTCATCGAACTTCGCCTGCAGGCTGTCAGCATCGGTATGCTCCGGCAGGACGAAGGAGCGGCTGAAGGAGGAATAGCTCCACTCCTTCCGGGTATACCCCTTCTTCTCTTCCTCGCTCTCGGACTTCTTCTCGCTGGCGATGGTCAGGATGCCATCCTTCACCGTCACCTTCAGATCGTCCTTCTTGTAGCCGGGGGCCGCCAGCTCAATGGCGAAATGGTCCGTGTTGTCCTTGATGTTCACGGCCGGCAACTCGCCTCCCTTGAAGAAGGCGCGGTCGAAGAGGCGCGATGGCTTGAAGCGGTCGTCATCGAGCAGGCCTTCAGGGAATCCGAAGACATCGTCATCGAAGAACTTGGACAGCAGGGAGCGGCGGGCGGGAAGAAGGGTTGACATGGCATTTCGGTTTTGTTACACCCCGAAGTGACTCATCCTAATCGCCGCAATCCATGATTTCGGTCAGCCCGGCGGTCTTGCATCCGGTGCCGACCCTCAAGCACCAGTGAAGCCATACACTAACCTTGCAGGATGCCGGCTCCCGTGCTCATCACCAAGGCCAGCGGCGAGGTCGCCGAATTCGATCGTGCACGCCTGCAGGCCTCGCTGGAGCGGTCGGGTGCGTCGCCCGAAGTGAGCGCACGCATCGCCGAGGACATCGGCCCGCTGGTGAAGCCGGGCATGAGCACGCGCCGGATCTATCGGATGGCCTTCGGGATGCTGCGCAAGAAATCCAAGCGGGTGGCCGCGCGCTACCGCCTGAAGCAGGCGATCCTGGACCTCGGCCCATCTGGGTTCCCCTTCGAGCGGTTCATCGGCCGGATCCTGGAGCATGATGGATACCGCGTGCAGGTGGGGGTGCTGGTGCAAGGCCGATGCGTGACGCATGAGGTGGACGTGGTCGCCGATAAGGCCGACCAGCACTACCTGGTGGAATGCAAGTACCACAACACCCCGGGACGGGTGTGCGATGTGAAGGTGCCCCTGTACATCAAGGCCCGGTTCGATGATGTGCTGGAGCAGTGGAAGGGGATGCCGGGGAACGGCCATCGGTTCACGCACGGCTGGCTGGTCACCAACACGCGATTCACCGCCGATGCCATCGAATACGGGGAGTGCGCCGGCCTGCGCATGGTGGGCTGGGACCATCCCGCCAGAGGGGGCCTCAAGGACCGCATCGACCGCTCCGGGCTCTACCCCCTCACCTGCCTCAGCAGCATCACCCACGCGGAGAAGGAACGGATGCTGGCCAATGGGCTGGTGCTGGCCCGCGATGTGCTCGAAGCCCCAGCCCACCTCGCCGAGGCGCTGGTTCGTGGCCCGCGGGTCAAGGCCGTGCTGGAGGAGGCCGAATCGCTCTGCGCCGGGGCGCCGCAGGGCGGTGGACCGAAAGGCAGAGGGGCGGCGTGAGCGGATCCTTAACAGTCCGTGACCATCCGGTGCGCCCCGGCCACCGACCTTTGCGCCCCGCCATCGGCAAATGTCCAGCTCCGCTCTTCTGCGCCTCTCGATTCCCGCCCTGGCCCTCATCGGCTCGGCGGGAGCGTTCGGCCAAGTGCCATCCAAATGCCTCGAGATCGAGAGCGTGCTGGTGGATGCCTGCAACAACAACTGCCCTGGGGCCCAGGAGGGAGAGAACGAGATGTTCCGGTTCATCACCGGGCCATCGCCTATCGCCCTGAGCAATCTCGCAGCGGATTGGGCCACCCAGAACGCATTCCTCGGCTGGGTGCAGAATGCCGCCACTGCCAGCCTCACGGCCCAGCTCAATGCCACCATTACCAATTGCGGCTGGCTGCTGGAGCCGCCGAACGGGGTCATCCCCCCGGGCCGCCGCGTGCTGGGCATCACCAGCACCGCCATGTGCATCAACGGCAATTCGCTCGCTGGCCTGAGCGACACCCTGTATGTGATCTACCAAGCCCCGGGGAACACCTTCGGGCACTTCAAGAACACGAACAACAGCAACGCCATCACCCCGAATCCCACGGGCACGAACAGCTTCCGCACCTTCATCCTCCAGGCATCCGGCTCCACCTCGTGCAGTGATTCCGTCACCTACAACGAGGCTTTGCTGGTGAATCAGGTCGGAACCTATGGGGGGAACTGGGCCCAGAACGATGGCAGCACCGTGGCGGCCAGCTGGCCGGGGGTGCCGCAGCTGAGCTACATGAACCAAGGGTGCCAGGCGCCCATCGTGCCGATGACGGCGGAAATCCTGAGCGATCCAGTGCCTGTGCCCTGCGGGGCCACGGTGCCGCTGGTAGGCGCCGCATCGGGCAACATCGCGTCGGTCTTCTGGACCGGAGGTGCAGGCACGTACTCCGACCCCAACGGCACCGCCACCGCCTACACCTTGGACGTCGCCGAGACCAACGGCGCCATCCTGAGCTTCTGCGCGGTGAGCATCTGCGGCGACACGCTCTGCGACCAGGTGCAGATACCCGTGGATCCCGCACCGGTTCCGGCCATCGTTTCGGCACCCCCTTCCATTGCCTGCGACGGAGCGGCCACGATGATCGGCGAGGTGACGGGGTCGGCCGTAGGCACCTTCTGGTCCGGTGGGGCCGGAGCGTGGTCGAATGTGTCTGCCGCCGGGGCCACCTATGCGCCGGGGCCGGAGGAGTCCGGTGATGTAGGGCTCTCCTTCTGCGCGGTCAGCGCCTGCGGCGATACGGTATGCACCGGCTTCACCCTCACGGTGCAGGGGGATCCGGCCGCCGGCATCGCTGCGGATGGCCCCACCACCTTCTGTGCAGGCCAAGCCGTCCTGCTCACCGCCTCAGGTGGAACGGGCTACCTATGGAGCACCGGCGCCACCGGAGCATCGATCATGGCGCAGGAGTCGGGGCTTTATTCGGTTACGGTTACCAGTGCCTGCGGCGCATCGGAGGCCAGCATCACCATCACCGTGCTGCCGCCGCCCGTGGCCGAGGCCTCAGGGCCCGCCACGGCCTGCCCGGGACAGCCCTTCACTCTGGAGGCGAGCGGCGGGGCCACGTACACCTGGTCCACCGGGGCGACCACGGCATCGGCCGTGGCCTACCAGCCCGGCAGCTACGCCGTGGTGGTCGCGGATGCGTGCGGAAGCGACACGGCCACCGTCACCGTCGCTCAGGGCGAGTCGTTCGCACCGGTATTCACCGCGGATGCTTCGGAGGGCTGTGCACCGCTCTGCGTGCGCTTCACGGCTGACCAACAGCAGGACGCCCTCTACACCTGGACCTTCGGTGACGGCGGCACCGCAACCGGAGGGTCGGCTGAGCACTGCTTCGCCGCAGGTGCGTACACGGTCTCGCTCAGTGCCGCACCGAATGGCTACGCCGGCCTTTGCCCGGCCACTTGGTCGCTGCCCGTCCCGATCGATGCTTGGCCGGCTCCAACCGCTGCCTTCGCCGTTTCGCCGCCGGTGACCACCATCGAGGAACCAGACATTCGCTTGATCGACGGCTCTGTTGGCGCCGATTCGCTGACCTGGACCCTCGGCGATGGCTGGGCGGTGAGCACTGAGCGCTCCCCCGCCTTCAGGCTCGATTCCGTGGCCTGCTACCCGATCCGCCTGCAAGCGCTCAACACGCATGGCTGCATCGCTGAGGCCAGCGGCGCCGTGTGCATCGAGGACCCCTTCCTCCTGTGGGTGCCCAACGCCTTCACGCCCAACGGCGACGGGTTCAACGACACGTTCTTCGCGGTCACCAGCGTGGCGCAGCCCAGGGAATTCACATTGTCCGTATTCGACCGGTGGGGGCGCAGCATCTTCACGAGCACCTCGCCGGTAATCGGCTGGGACGGCAGCGATGCCCCCAATGACCTCTATGTGTGGAGGCTCTGGATCAGGGATACGCTGGGGAAGCGCCACGAGCGCACCGGCCACGTGACCCTAATCCGCTGATCACTCTTTCAAGACCCGGATGCGCTGCTTCAACCGGGTGAACTCGATGGTGTAAAGGCCAGCCGGTATCCTGCTGATGTCCAGCATCGCGCCCTGACGGATGGTACCGCCCCCCACCAGCAATCCGCGCGCATCAAGGAGCAGGTAGGGCTCATCGCGCTGCAGGGCCGGCTCGATGCGAACGAGTCCCATGGTGGGGTTCGGCACGGCCTTGAGCGCCCCCCCTCGCGGCGCGGGATCAACGCCCAGCGAACAGTCGATGTCGAACAGCGTCACCGTGTTGTTGCCGCTGTTGGGGATGCAAACGCGATGGTTCACCGCGTCGAAGTCGATGTCAGCCGGGTTGTTCAATCCCGGAACGGCGAGGTCCACTCCCGGCGCGGAGAAGGTGGGCTCGTATTGCGTGATGCGGTCGGGCGACCAGGAGGCCACCAGGAACCGGCCCAGGCAATCGATGGTGACGCCATCGATCTGCGTGAGGCCGGTATTGGCTACCAGGGTGGCGGATGCTCCGGTGTCCCGATCGTACGACTTGATCGGTGCATTGGCGCCCCAGAAGACCACCACCAAGCGATTGCCCACAGAGTCCCACACGATGCCGTTGGGCTGCCCTCCGGTATTGGCCACCAGCGTGGTATGCGTATTCGCCACGGGATCCACCTTGTAGATGCGCTGCGCTGCTGCCGGGAAGTCGGTCACGTACAGGTACTGACCATCGGTGGTGATCCCGTTCAGGAAACTGCCTCCCAGGCTCCGGTTGAAGACCTGCGCGCCGGTGGCGAGGGAATAGCCCTTCACGCTTCCGCCGCTGCAGGCGTAAAGCACATCGCCCATGATCTCCAGTCCATAGGGTGCCGGGCTCACGCTCGCGAAATCGCTCACGTCACCGGCCTGGCTGCGCACCCGGATCACCGACGCAGCGGTGTTGCTCACGAAGTAGCGATCGCCCACCGGATCATACTCCACACTCTCCGGCCCATTGTACTGGGCCGCAGCAGGCACGGCGGTGAGGAGCAGGAAGAGGAGGCTCGAGCGCATGGGGGTGGGCTTCAGCTGCAACGGTAGGCGATTGCCGAATCGGTGCCCTCAGGGATCCGACGGACTTATCCACAGGCCCTCTGTGCGCCCACCGGGATCCGACCGGCTGCGGGCGGAGGCTGCCCCGCATCAGGGCTGATGGTGATGAGATGCACAGGGCCGCACGATCCCGGGCGCCGGCGCGTTAACCTTGCATCATGGGAACCGTCGCCACCCGGGGCGTCGTCGTATCGGCCAAGGCCCGATTCGAGCCTGCGCACAGCGATCCGAAAGCGGCACGCTTCATCTTCAGCTACCGCATCACGATCGCCAACCGCGGCAAGGAGGCCGTGCAGCTCCTGCGGCGGCATTGGATCATCAGGGACAGTCTGGCAGCGCCCCGTCAAGTAGAGGGTCCGGGCGTGGTGGGTGAAACACCGGTGATCCAACCCGGTGAAGAATACAGCTACAGCAGCGCCTGCGACCTGCGGAGCGCATTCGGGCGCATGGAGGGCACCTACCTCATGCGGTACGTGCCGGGCGGACAGGTTTTCCGTGCGGCAATCCCGGTGATGCAGCTGCTTACGCCAATTTCTGCTAATTGACCCGATGCCCCCTGCGGGCTGGGCATGGGCCGCTATTTTCGCGGCCGAAAGATGAGCCCGAGCAGGACAGGAATGAGTGCACTCAAGCGCACCGCCACGCGGTGGGCCGAGGCCCTGTTGCTGAGCGCCTTCCTGCTCTTCACGCCCCAGCTCATGGGTGCGATGTGCTCAACGGAATGGAGCGACCTTGGGATGCAGACCGCCCCGCTGCTGGAAGAGGAGGTGGTTAAGCACACGCATGAATTCCACGTTTGCCTGGACTGCTCAGGCCGTGATGAGCATGACCTGCATCCGCCAACGGCGGACTGGGGATGCCCCGTGCGCATGTTCAGCCAGGTCGCCGTACCGCCGCCGAAGCGCGGTTGATACCTGCGCTGTGCCAGTAGCCGGGGTCCGCATCCGGCATCCGTCGACGGTTGTTGCCATATCCTATTTCGCATGCTCTCGAAATTGAAGCAGGACCTTCCTGCATCGCTGGTCGTCTTCCTCGTTGCGCTTCCGCTCTGCCTGGGCATCGCCGTGGCCTCCGGGGCACCGCCCGTTTCGGGCATCATCGCGGGGGTCATCGGCGGGCTGGTGGTGGGGGCCATGAGCGGATCGCCCTTGGGCGTCAGCGGCCCAGCCGCCGGGCTCACGGCCATCGTGGCCATGGGGATCACGGAACTCGGCTCCTTCGAGGTCCTGCTGGGTGCCGTGGTGGTGGCCGGTGCCATCCAGCTTGGGCTCGGTGCCGCGCGGGCAGGCATCATCGCCTATTACTTCCCGAGTTCCGTCATCAAGGGCATGCTGGCCGGCATCGGCGTCATCATCATCCTGAAGCAGATCCCGCACGCCTTTGGGGATGACCAGGACCCCATGGGCGACGAGAGCTTCGAGCAGCCTGACAAGCTCAATACCTTCCAGGAAATCGGCGTGGCCCTTCAGAACCCCAGCTGGGGAGCACTGCTCATCACTCTCGCTTGCCTTGGGCTCATGCTGCTCTGGGAACGGCCCGCCATCCAGCGGAACCAGGTGCTGCGCTATGTACCGGGCCCGCTGCTCGCGGTGGCCTTGGGCATCCTCATGGCACTGGGCTTCAGCGGAATCCCCGCACTGGCCATCGATGCCGGACACTATGTGCAGCTGCCCGACCTCACGGACCTGGGGTCATACGTGCTGCCATCCTTCTCCGGAATCGCCGATCCCGCGTTCTGGCGCATTGCCTTCACGCTGGCCGTTGTAGCCAGCATCGAGACGCTGCTGTGCGTGGAGGCCACGGACAAGCTGGACCCGCAGAAACGCATCACACCGGCCAACCGGGAGCTCTTCGCCCAAGGAGCCGGCAACATGCTCAGCGGACTCCTGGGCGGTCTGCCCCTTACGCAGGTCGTGGTCCGCAGCTCGGCCAACATCCAGAGCGGCGGCCAGACCAAGCTCTCGGCCATCCTCCACGGCGCTTGGCTCCTGGTGTCGGTATTCACCATCGCCGGCCTACTGCGGCTCGTGCCCTTGGCCAGCCTCGCGGCGGTCCTCCTGCTCGTAGGCTACAAGCTCACGAAGCCTTCCCTGTATACCTCCATGTGGAAGCAAGGGCTGCCCCAGTTCCTCCCCTTCCTGATCACCGTGGGCTTCATGGCGGTTACCAACGATCTGCTGCGAGGCGTCATCCTCGGCCTGATCGTGGCGTTCATCCACATCCTCTGGAAGAACTACAAGGTGCCCTTCCACTTCGACCCCAACCGTTACAAGCCGGGCATGCCGGTGTACATCACGCTCAGTGAGGACGTCACCTTCCTGAACAAGGCTGGAATCAAGCGCACGTTGCATGCCCTGCCTGACAAAGCCCGGGTTGTGATCGATGCCGGCCGATCGCTGGACCTCGATCCCGACGTGCGCGAGATCATCGAGGAGTTCACCCTGGCGGCACCGGACCGCGGCATACGGGTGCAGCTCATGAACTTCCCGCCCAAGCCCGGGGAAGCGCGCCGACCGGGCACGATGCTGGCCGACCCTCAATGAACGAAACCCGAACAACCATGGATAGCTACCGCCGACTTCTCCTCAACAACAAGGCCTGGGCCGAGGACACGGTTACCCGTGACCCTGAATTCTTCCACCGGCTGGAAAAGGTGCAACGCCCCGAATTCCTCTGGATCGGCTGCAGCGACAGCCGGGTGCCCGCCAACGACATCACCGGCACCCAGCCCGGAGAGATCTTCGTGCACCGCAACATCGCCAACATGGTGGTGCACACCGACCTCAACCTGCTGAGCGTGCTCCAGTATGCCGTGGAATACCTGAAGGTGAAGCACGTCATCGTATGCGGCCACTACGGATGCGGCGGCGTGCAGGCGGCCATGACCCATCAATCGCTGGGCCTCATCAACAAATGGCTGCGCAACATCAAGGACGTCTATCGCCTGCACAAGGCGGAGGTGGACGCGCAACCCGATGAGCAGTCGCGCCTCGACCGCCTGGTGGAGCTCAATGTGCAGGAGCAGGTGCTCGACCTCTCGAAGACCAGCATCATCCAGAAAGCCTGGAAGGAGCGCGGCGGCCCGCACCTGCACGGATGGGTCTATCGCCTGAGCGACGGGCTGGTCAAGACCGTCTTCGAGATGGAGGCCGGTGCTGAGATCGACCCGATCTACCGGTTCGACAACCTGGACTGAGCCTCAGGGGTTGCAGTGTGCGCAGTGCTGCGGATCCTCTTCCACCCTTCCGTCCGGACGGCCCTCGAACTGCACATGGCCGCACGCCCAGCAACCGCGCTCCATGCTGCGCACACTCTCCGTGGGCCATCCGCATAGGGCGCAGGGCAGCCCGCTCCGCGTGCCGGTGATGCGGAACCAGCAGGCCCCGCACACCGGGCAGCAGCGAGACAGCTCATCGGCAAAGCGCTCCGCCGTCTCGCCGATCACCCGCATGCGCGTGGGGTTCATCATCGCACGCATGTCCGTCTCCAACCAGCAGGACCCATGCGCCTCCACGAGCGTGGAGACCAGGGCGCGCAGCCGATGCGGATCGGTGATGCCCTTGTGCACCGGATCGCCGGGGCGCCAATGCTCGCGGGGCCGCGCAACCAAGGCATGCTCCGGGAAGCGGAACCGCTGCGCGAAGGCCATCGCGCCGGCCTCATCGCGGACCTCCTCGCCGCCGAAGACCGTTTCCAGCGAGACATGCCGGTGCGTGAAGACCATCCCGTCGCGCGCGTCGTAGAGCACCAGGAACTCCTCGTCGCAGGGCATGAAGGGCGCCGGCGGATACGGACCGAATGAGCCCTCGCTGGCCACCACCAGGTCCATCCCGCTGGCCTCCGCTCCATGGCGCGCCTTGGCGATGCAGGCCTCCACGGGATCCAGGTCGCGCGCCACCTCGCCGCTGAAGGCGCCGAAGCGGTCGGTGTCCACATCCGGGATGGCCACGGCCCCGTCGATGGGCAGCACGCGCATCAGCGCGGGGCCGATCACCTGCTCCTTGCCGTGCATGGTGGCCACCCCGAGCGTGCGCCCGGCGAAGCGGTCAAGGCTGTTCTGCATGGCGTCGGCGCGCATCAGCGTGGCAAGGGTTCAGGCCCGTGAGGGCCATGGCATCACTCCCCCTGCCCCAGCGAGAAGCCCCGCACGTGGTCGAAGAGGTAGAGGTTCTCCGTCTTGACCACATCGATGCCCGCCTCGGTGAGCAGGTGCAGCAGCTGCACCACCTGCCGCTGGCCGATGGGCATGTA
Source organism: Flavobacteriales bacterium (assembly GCA_030584065.1). NCBI lineage: Bacteria > Pseudomonadati > Bacteroidota > Flavobacteriia > Flavobacteriales > Flavobacteriales bacterium. The sequence continues at coordinate 896,123 of CP129489.1, read as the reverse complement.
CGTGGCCTTGCTGTCATCGATGGCGACATCGGGCCCCACGAAGCGGCAGCGCCAGTGGTCGGTGCAGAAGGTCTCCGGGAAGCCCTCGGGCCACACCTTCACGCCGCGGTTGGTGATCAGCTTCAGCTTCAGCATGCCGTGCGACGCCTTCTGCAGCCGCGCCGCCAGCTCGTCGGGCTTGCTTGAGGGGTCGCATACGAACACATCCACGCCGCAGAGCTCGCGCTTCACCGCGGGACGGTCGTAGACGAACTTGAGGTCCGTTCCGTGCTTCATCTCCACGCTGCTCAGCTGCTTGGGCTTGCGGCCCAGGCGCTCGATCACCGCATCGGCGAACCCGGTGGTGCCCACGCGCTTCTTCGAAATGCCCTCCTGGAAGATGTCGCCGGGGTGGAGACCATCCTCCAGCGTGCAGAGCCAGGCGTTCTGGATGGCCTCCGCCTTCTCGGGCAGGCCCAGGTGCACGAGCATCATGCAGGCCGCGTTGAGCATGGCGCTGGGGTTGGCGATGCCCTGGCCGGCGATGTCGGGGGCGCTGCCGTGGATGGCCTCGAACATGCTGATGCGGTCGCCGATGTTGGCGCTGCCCGCCATGCCCACGCTGCCGGTGAGCTCTGCGGTGACGTCGCTGATGATGTCACCGTAGAGGTTCAGCGTCACGATCACATCATAGCGGTTGGGCTGCGTGGCCACGCGCGCGGTGCCGATGTCGATGATCTGGATCTCCTGCTGCAGGCCGGGATACTCCTTGCCCACGCGGCGGAACATGTCGGCGAACATGCCGTCGGTGAGCTTCATGATATTGTCCTTCACCAGGCAGGTCACCTTCTTGCGGCCGTTGGCATGCGCGTACTCGAAGGCGTAGCGGATGATCTTCTCGGTGCCGGGCAGGCTGAGCACCTTGAGGCATTGGAACACATCGGTGGTCTGGCGGTGCTCGATGCCCGCGTAGAGGTCCTCCTCGTTCTCGCGCACCACCACCACGTCCATGCCCGGGTGCTGCGTGCGCACGAACGGGTGGAAGCTGCGGCACGGGCGCACGTTGGAGTACAGGCCCAGCGTCTTGCGGATGGTGACGTTGAGGCTCTTGTAGCCCGAGCCCTGTGGCGTGGTGATGGGGCCCTTGAGGAACACGGGGTTGCGGCGCAGCGCGGCCCAGGCCTCGGCGGGGATGCCACTGCTGTTGCCGGAGAGGTAGACCTTCTCGCCCACCTCGATGTGCTCGTAGGTGAGGCCGCATTGCGCGGCATCGAGGATGCGGAGCACGGCATCGGTGATCTCGGGGCCGATGCCATCGCCTTTGGCTACTGTGATCGTCAGGCTCATTTCTTCTTCAGGGGTTGTGCGTGGTCCAGGTACGTGATGGTGCGGTGCAGGAGATGCTGCGCCAGTTGCTTGAGGTCCTTGCGGCTGCTGAGCTCGGTGAGCGAGGGCAGGTGCTCCATGGCGAAAGGCAGGCTATGCGCCATCTCGATCACCGTGGTGGCGAAGGAGCGCGGCCAGGGCACATCGGCGCGGCAGGCCACCAAGCGCTCGGCCATGAAGGCGCTGAGCTCCTTGTAGGGCATGAAGAGGCGCCGGGCATTGTCGTCATCCACATTCTTGTGCAGGTAGCTCTTCATGCCCTCCTCGATCACCAGGCGACGCAGGGCGTGCGGGTCGAGTTGGAGCGGCGGCAGTGGCTTGGGCCAGACGCCGCAGATGGCCTCCACGATCTCCTCCAGTGCCTCACGCGGGTCGCGCGCGCGCTCGGCGATGCGGCCGCATACCTGCCGCAGCCAGAGCCAATAGAGCTGGTAGTAGTACTGGAGGAGCCGCTGCTTGTTGGGGAAGTACTTGTAGAGCGTGACCTCCGTGCTGCCCATGCGGTCCGCGAGCTTCCGGAAGGTGAAGGCCTCCAGACCGAGCTCGTTCATGAGCCCAAGCCCCTCCTCCAGCATGCGTTGGCCGAGCTCCGTGGATTCGGGATCCTTGAGGGACAAGGCCGTATCGGGGCGGAGGTGGAGGCGCGCGGCGGCCATTGCGGGGGCGAATATAGTATTACTTAACCTTCCGGATAGTTTCACTTACTTCGCCCCGCCGGAGGAAGCCCCACGCATGGACGAATTCATCTCAGGCCATCGGATCCAGCTGATCGAGACGGCCATCGCCTTGGCGGCATTCCTCTTCCTGAAGACCGTCTCCCGCTGGCTTGTGCGCAGCGCCGTATTGAAGCTCGCCTACAAGGTCAAGGAGGAGCGCGAGGTGATGCGCCTGATCCGCCTGCTGCTCTTGCTCCTGATCACCGTGGTGCTCACCGCCATCTGGGGCGTGAAGCAGAACGAGATCCTGTTGTTCGCGGCCTCTGCGTTCACGGTCCTGGGCGTGGCCTTCTTCGCTGAGATGTCGATCCTGTCGAACATCACGGCTTTCCTGGTTCTCTTCTTCCAGCACCCGGTCAAGATCGGCGACCGCATCCGGCTGAAGGATGGCGAACAGGATGTAGAGGGAGTACTCACGGACATCTCCTACTTTTTCACCTTCATCCGGCAGGATCACGGCGCAATGACCACGGTGCCCAACTCAGTGCTGCTGAAGTCCTCCTTCACCGTCACCGAACCCGATCGGCCCTAGGTCGCGCCCCATGGACTTCTCCGTCCTCCTCTCCAACCTCACCAATCCCACCCTGCTCTTCTTCGTGCTGGGCATCGTCGCCTTCCTGGTGAAGAGCGACCTGGAGATACCGCCCACCACCATCAAGTTCATCTCCCTCTACCTGCTGTTCGCCATAGGCTTCCGCGGAGGGCAGGAGCTGGCCCACGAGCACCTCACGGCCCAGTTCATGGGCGAGCTGGTCTTCGGCATGGCCATCGCCAGCGCCATCCCGGTCTATGTCTTCTTCCTGCTGAAGCGCAAGCTGGGGGTCCAGAATGCCGGCGCGATCGCGGCAGCGTTCGGGTCGGTGAGCGCGGTGACCTTCGTGGCGGCGAGCGGATTCCTGGAGGCGAAGGATCTGCCCTTCAGCGGCCATATGGTGGCGATCATGGCCCTGATGGAGAGTCCGGCCATCATCGTGGGAATGGTGCTCCTGATGCGGTATGACAAGGGGGGCGAGCGCCCCACGCTGGGCAGCATGCTCAAGCACAGCCTCACGAATGGCAGCGTGCTCATGCTCATCGGCAGCCTCATCATCGGCATGGTGGCCGATACGAAGCAGGCGGAGGGCATCAAGCCCTTCACCACGGACATCTTCAAGGGCTTCCTGGCGGTCTTCCTGCTGGAGATGGGCATGGTCACCGCCGCCCGCTTCGGTGCCTTCCGCCGCTACGGGCTCTTCGTGAGCGCGATCGCCGTGCTGGCCCCGCTCGTCAACGGCTGTGCGGTGGCCTGGCTCAGCGGCTTCATCACCCCGGCGCCGGGCGACCGGTTCATGTTCGCCATCCTTGCCGCCAGCGCCAGCTACATAGCCGTGCCGGCATCCATGCGCCTGGCGGCTCCCAAGGCCGACCCGGGCCTCTACATCCCCATGGCGCTGGGGGTCGCCTTCCCCTTCAACATCACGGTGGGCATGCCGCTCTACCTGGCCATCGTGCAGGCCGCATAGCCGCCGCATGAGCGCGGCGACAATCGGCGGCGACCACTGACGCCCATCAGGGATATCTTCGTCGCGCGCCGTCGGGCTTCCTTGGCAGTCTTGCAGGCAGGTGACCGCAAGGCAGGAGGCCCCAGCCGTACAACCATGAGCTACAACGTCCCCCTTCCCAAGAATGAGCCTGTGCTGTCCTATGCCCCCGGGACGCCGGAGCGCACCGCGCTGCAGGCCGAGATGGATCGCCGCCTGCGCGCCCGGATCGACGCACCGATGTGGATCGCCGGCCATGCCATCGAGACCAAGGATGCGCGGAAGATGAGCCCTCCGCACAAGCATGCCCACCTCCTGGGCCATTCGCACCATGGCGAAGCGAAGCATGTGAGGGCGGCCATCGATGCGGCGCTGAAGGCCAAGCGGGATTGGGAGTTCATGCCCTTCGAGGAGCGGGCCGCCATCTTCCTGCGCGCCGCCGACCTCATCGCCGGCCCCTACCGCGCCAGCATCAATGCCGCCACCATGCTCGGCCAGGGCAAGAACGCCTATCAGGCCGAGATCGACAGCGCCTGCGAGCTCATTGACTTCCTGCGCTTCAACGTGGCCTATGCGCAGCAGATCCACCGCGACCAGCCCATCTCCTCCCCCGGTGTGTGGAACCGCTTGGACTACCGCCCGCTCGAGGGCTTCGTGTTCGCCCTCACGCCCTTCAACTTCACGGCCATCGCCGGCAACCTGCCCAGCAGCGCCGCCCTCATGGGCAACACCGTGGTGTGGAAGTGCGCCGACACCCAGGCCTACAGCGCGCAGGTGCTCATGGAGGTGTTCATGGCCGCCGGCCTGCCGCCGGGCGTCATCAATCTGGTGCACGTGAGCGGGCCGGTGGCGGGCGATGCCATCTTCAACCACAAGGACTTCGCGGGCATCCACTTCACCGGTAGCACCGGCGTGTTCCGGAACATTTGGCAGACCATCGGCAACAACCTGCCCAAGTACCGCAGCTACCCGCGCATCGTGGGCGAGACCGGTGGCAAGGACTTCGTGCTGGCGCACCCCAGCGCCGACCCCAAGGTGATCGCCACGGCCCTCTCTCGCGGCGCCTTCGAGTTCCAAGGGCAGAAGTGCAGCGCCGCCAGCCGCGCTTACATCCCGGCCAACCTGTGGCCCGATGTGAAGAAGGAACTCCTCGCCGACCTTGCCGACATGAAGATGGGCGACCCGCGCGACTTCTCGAACTTCATAGGCGCGGTGATCGACGAGAAGTCCTTCGACAAGATCATGGGCTACATCGCCGGGCTGAAGCAGGACAAGAAGAACATCCAGATCATCGCCGGCGGCAAGGGCGACAAGAAGACCGGGTACTTCATCGAGCCCACCGTGGCCGTGACCAAGGACCCCCGTAGCGTCACCATGTGCGAGGAGATCTTCGGGCCGGTGCTCACCATCCATGTCTACCCGGAGAACAAGTGGCTGGATACCCTGAAGCTGGTGGATGGCACGGGCGAGTACGCCCTCACCGGATCGGTGATCAGCAACGACCGAGCCTCCATCATCCAGGCCACCGAGGTGCTGCGCCACGCGGCCGGCAACTTCTACATCAACGACAAGCCCACGGGTGCGGTGGTGGGCCAGCAGCCCTTCGGCGGCGCGCGCGGCAGCGGCACCAACGACAAGGCGGGCAGCTACCTCAACCTCATCCGCTGGGTTAGCCCCCGCACCATCAAGGAGACCTTCGTACCGCCAACGGACCACAGGTACCCGTTCCTGGGCTGATTCGGTCACCTTTTCGGTCCCATTCCCGTAGGAACGTCCGCCGGAGCCTGAAGCCCCTCCGGCGGATTCCCGTTGCAAGCTGCCCAGAAAGCCGGTTCGCGCCGCATCCTGCGCCTCCTCTATGGCACCCTCGTGGTGCTCTGCGCGGCCTTCATCGGTGCGGCCCACTGGCACGAGTTGCGCAGCCAGCGCCAGGAGGCCCTGGACCGGCTGGGCACCGTGGCGGCCACGCTGGCCGACCAGATCCCGGCGCGGCACCCGTCGCTGCTGATGGAGAAGTACGGAGCTGCCGGGCTCATCATCCGCCCCACGCAGGATGCCCGCTACTTCCTGGTGCATGAGCAGCTCAGAAAGGCCGCTCTGCGCAATGGCCTTCAAGCGCCCTTGCTGGTGGTGGCCGCCGATGAGCGCGGCCGCATGGTGGTCATCGCCACCTCCGAGGAGCAGCCGCGATTCAGGGAGCCAGCGGCGCCTTGGGGCTCCGACAGGCTCAGCACGGAGGCCGTGCGGCGCATGGATGACCAGTGGATCCTTGCGGCAGAGCCCATCATCGATGAGCGAGGCGCGGTCAATGCGCAGGTCCTCGCCCGCATGCCCGTAACCCAGGCTGAAGCCGGCGCGTTTGCAGCGCTGCTGCGCCATATCGTGGTGGCGCTGCTCCTGTTCGGATTGGCCGGGCTCTTCCTCCTGCGGTCCGTCGGCCATTGGGTCAGGCAGAACGAAGCGGACCGGATCGCCCTGGCTGCGCGCAACCTCGACATCTCGGACAGCATCGCTTACGCCGGCCGCATCCAACGGGCGCTGGTGCCCCCGGCCTCGGCCTATCGCGAGTTCTTCGACGCCGCCTTCATCATCGACCGGCCCAAGGACCTGGTGAGCGGCGACTTCCATTGGTGCCACCGCGTCAGCCCCGACGTCTGCTTCGTGGCGGCCGCCGATGCCACCGGCCACGGCCTGCCTGGCGCCATGATGGCCGCCATCGGCTGCTCACTCCTGAACGAGATCGTGCCCGCCCATGCCGAAAAGGACCCATCCGAGATCCTCGGCATGCTCAACACCCGGGTGGTCACCACCCTGCACCAGCAGGGGCAGCGGCGCGGGGGGGGCGACGGCATGGACATCGCCCTGTGCCGCATCGACCGTGCGCAGCGCGAGATCCTGTTCGCCGGCGCGTTCCGGCCTCTCTTCTGGCTGCATGACGGCCAGTTGTCCGTGATCAATGGCGACCGCCAACCGGTGGGTGGCGCGCACCACGAACTCGACCGCCGCTTCACCTGCCACCGCCTCGCCTATGCCCCAGGCGACCGCATCTACCTCTTCAGCGACGGCTACGTGGACCAGTTCGGCGGACCCGAGCGCAAACGGTTCATGAGCGACCGCCTCCAGCAGCTCCTCGAGCGCAACCTGGCGGAACCCATGGACCGGCAGGCCGAACTGCTTGAGCAGGCCTTCCTCGCCTGGAAGGGGGCCGAGGAGCAGGTGGACGATGTATGCCTTCTGGGCATCGCCGTCTAGTCCTAACAGGCTGTCGCAGCGCATCCCTCTATATTTGGGCGGACGGCCGCGAAGGCCTCAACGACCAACGCATGGCCACGAAAGCAGAGCTGCTCGCCCGGCTCCAGGAACTCGCCTCACAGGAGGATGTCGAAACCGCCGCCGAGGCGGTGGAAGTGACAAAGGAGGCCTACGAGGCCCTGGTAGCCGCCCAGCAGCAGTCGGAGCCGCAGCCCGAAAGCGGTGCGTCGGAGGGTGAAAGCGCTCCGGAAGGACCGGTCGCCATCGAATCCGCGCCCCTGCTCGATGAGGAGGACAAACGGTTCAAGCAACTGCTGGACGCCTTCAATCAGCGGGTGAACGACCTGCGGCGCAAGAAGGCCAAGGAAGAAGCGGACAACCTGGCGGCCAAGCAGGCGGTGATGGAGGAGCTCAAGGCCCTCATCGCCAGCGAGGAGAACATCGGGTCGGCGTTCAACCGGTTCAAGGACCTGCAGGAGAAATGGAAGGCCATCGGCAATGTGCCCGGCCAAGCCTACCGCGACCTCCAGCGGGACTACAGCCACCTGCTCGACGAGTTCTTCTATCACATCCGCATCTACAAGGAGCTGCGCGATCACGACCTGCGCAAGAACACCGCGCTCAAGCAGGCCCTGGTGGCCGATGTGCAGTCCTTGGCCCAGAAGGACGGCGTGAAGGAGCTGGAGCATCATATCCGCGACTACCAGGAGAAGTGGCAGCAGATCGGCCCTGTGGTGAAGGAGGAATGGGAAGCCATCCGTGACGGGTTCTGGAACGCCACGCGCGTGGTGTACGACAAGATCAACGAGCATTACCGCGCCCGCCGCGCCGAGCATGAGGCGAACCTGCTGGCCAAGCAGGCCCTGGTGGAGAAGGTGGCGGCGCTCACCGGCGAACTGAAGGCGCAGAGCGCCAAGGAGTGGAAGGAACTCACCGACCAGGTGATCGAGCTGCAGAACGCCTGGAAGTCCATCGGATTCGCCACCAAGAAGGAGAACGAGCGCGTGTGGAAGGAGTTCCGCGACCAGTGCAACGCCTTCTTCCAGGCCAAGCGGGACTGGTTCGACCAGCTCAAGGACCAGTACAAGGCCGCCCGCGACAGGAAGAACGCCCTGCTCAACGAGGCCATCGCGCTCAAGGACAGCACCGAATGGAGGAAGACCGCCGACCGGCTCAAGGCGCTTCAGCAGCAGTGGAAGGAAGCCGGCAGCGCCGGTCCGCGAGACGAGAACAAGCTATGGACCCGCTTCCGCGAGGCCTGCGACGCCTTCTTCCAGAACCGGAAGGCGGTCTTCGAGAAGCAGGATGCCGAGCAGGCCGTGAACGTGCAGGCCAAGGAAGCGCTGATCGCCGAGGTCGAGGCCTATCAGCACACCGGGGAGCGCAGCAAGGACATGGAGGCCCTAAGGGCCTTCAGCGCACGCTGGATGAGCACCGGGCGCGTATCCCCCAAGGTCTTCGATGCGCTCAACGAGCGGTACCGTGCGGCGCTCGACAAGCATTACGGCCAGCTGAAGGTGGAGGCCGATGAGCGCCAGCGCATGCGCTTCCAGGACCACCTGGAGGAGCTGAAGAGCGGTCCCGACGGGAAGCATGGCATCGAACGGGAGAGCCGCTTCATCAAGCGGAAGATCGAGGAGCTCGAGGGCGAGATGCGCCAGATGGAGAGGAACATGGGCATGTTCAACTTCAAGAGCGCCAGCGGCGAGGAGATGAAGCGCGAGATGCAGAAGAAGATCGATAAGCTGGGCCGCGATGTGGAGCGCCTCAAGGGCCAGCACCGCGAATTGCTGAAGGAGCTGCGGTGAGCACCCCCTCCCCCTATGCCGTCAGCTTGCCGGTGGACGTGGCCTGGGGCGAGCAGGATGCCTTCGGCCATGTGAACAATACGGTGTACTTCCGCTACTTCGAGAGCGCACGCATGCACTACCTCCAGCGCATCGGCGTGCTCCGGTCGCATGACGAGCACGGCGTCGGCGTCATCCTGGCCAGTACCACCTGCGACTTCAGGCGCCCTGTGCAATGGCCACAGCGGCTCACCGTAAGGACCGGCTGCACCGCCATCGGGCGCACGAGCTTCACCATGACGTACGAGATCACCGACGAGCAAGGCGCGGTGGTGGCCACCGGCACCAGCGTGCAGGTCATGTACGACTACCGCGCGGCAGCGAAGACCGCAGTTCCCGTGGCGGTCCGCGAGGCCATCGCTGTGCTTCAGGGACCTAGCTTCGCAGGATGAAGCACGCCCTCCTCCTCGGCGCCGCAGGCCTGATCCTGAGCTGCGGGGCGCCTACGGCCTCACCGGACACGGATGCCGCGACCGGCCCCGCACCGGCGGATCGCCGGGTGAACCGATTCGGCGAACTCATGCCCAAGCTGATGGGCGATTGGATCGACGCCGAGAGCGAGCCCGGCGCTGTCATTCATGAGCGCTGGAAGCCGACGGGCAACGGAACCTACTCCGGCATCGGCTTCGTGATGGCCGACAAGGACACGGTGTTCATCGAGCACCTGTGGGTCGCATCAGACAGCATGGGGGCCATCGCCTACAACGTACGCGTGCCATCGCAGGATGCCGGTGCACCGGTAGCCTTCTCCCTGACGGAGTGCGCGGGTGACAGCATGGTATTCGAGAACCCGATGCACGATTTCCCCCGGCGCATCGCCTACGCGCTGCAGCACGATGGCACTTGGTACGCCACAGTGTCCGGTCCCGGAAAGGACGGTTCGCCCCGCACGCTGAGCTACCGTTTCAAGCCGGCGCCCTGACCCCCGTTCCGGAAGAGGCTTCTATATTCGTCGAAACCAAACACCCCGCACCATGGGCATGATGAAGGAGTTCAAGGAGTTCGCTATGAAGGGCAACCTCGTCGACATGGCGGTTGCCTTCGTCATGGGGGCCGCTTTCGGTAAGGTGACCAGTGCTTTCATCGACGGGATGGTGATGCCGCTCGTCGGACAGCTCACCGGCGGGGTGGACTTCAACGACAAGAAGCTCGTGCTCACCAAAGCAGCAGCCGAGGTGAAGGATGCATCGGGTGCCGTGATCCAACCCGCCGTGACCGAGGTGGCCGTGAAGTGGGGCACCTTCATCACCATGACGATCGAATTCCTGGTCATCGCCTTCGTCATGTTCATGGTCATCAAGGCCATCAATCGAATGAAGAAGGCCGAGCCTGCTCCGCCCCCCCCCGGCCCCACCAACGAGGAGAAGCTCCTCATGGAGATCCGGGATGCGCTGAGGAAATAGCCCTCCGTGGTTCGAAGCCCCTTCGCCCGGCGATGGTGGCTTCGTCATTCCATGGGGCGAAGGATTCCCGCCACGGGATCGAAGAGCAGGCCCTCCTGCTGGAATGCGGCGGCCAAGCGGCCGCTGGAGCGCGCCTCATGCGGGCTGCCGCACCACAATGCGCCTTGATGCAGCAGGAGCACCCGGTCGCAGAGGTCAAGGGCCGTGGAGAGGTCGTGCGTGGATAGCAGCACGCACCGTTGCTGGTCCCTTGCGATACCGCGCAGCAGGCGTAGCACCTCCACCCGATTGAGCACATCGAGGTGGGCGGTGGGCTCATCGAGGAGGATCACCGGCGTGTCCTGCGCGATGGCACGGGCGATCATCGCCTTCTGGGCCTCGCCATCGCTGAGGGAGTCGAACTGGCGGTCGGCGAGCGGCTTTAAGCCCGTCCGTTCCAGCGCTTCCTCCACCTGCCGCTGATCCGATGCGCCCAATCCACCGAAGGCACCGGTCCACGGTTGGCGGCCCATGGCCACCAACGCACGGACATCCATTAGGCCGATGCGCGGCCTGCCCGAGAGGACGAAGCTGAGCCGCTGCGCCCGGTCGCGGCGCGCATGGCCCCCCAGGTCCTTGCCCTCCAGCAGCACCCGGCCCTGCATGAGCGGATGCAGCCCGGCCAGCGCCCGCAGCAGGGTGGATTTCCCCGACCCGTTCAACCCGATGAGCGCGGCCATCTGGCCGGCCTCGAGGGCGCAGGTCGCATCGGAGAGCAAGGCATGGCCCCGATGCCCGATGGTCAGCCGATCGATGCTCAACAAGGAAGTCATGCCGCGCTGGACCATCGTTTGCCGGCGAAGAGCACCCAAGCCACCACCGGAACGCCCAAGAGCGAGGTGACGGCATTCAGCGGCAGCACCGTGCCCGCGATGCCGATGCGTGCAATCAGGTCGCAAGCCATGGCAAGGGATGCACCGAGCAGGATCGTGGCCGGCAGAAGGAGGCCATGGTGGCTGGTACGGAGCAGCGCACGGGCCAGATGCGGCGTCACCAGGCCGATGAAGGCTATTGGGCCGCAGAACGCGGTGATGGCACCAGCCATGACGCCTGTGCACCACAGCAGCGCCCTCCGTACCAGCACCGCATCAACGCCCATGGTGTGCGCATAGGCCTCACCCAGCAGTAGCGCGTTGAGCGGTTTGATGGCGGCAAGTGCAAGGACCAGCCCCACCACCACGGGCACGGCGAGCCAAGGCACCCGGTCCATCCCCACCCCCGCGAAGGATCCCATCCCCCACAGCACGAACCCGTGCACGGCGGTGGCAGTGCCCGCCGCCTCCAGCACGCTGACGAGCGCGCTGCACAGGTAGCCGAGGAGCAGGCCCACGATGAGCAGCGTGGCCGGATGGCCGACCCGGCGGTCGGCGGCCATCACCACCATCAGCGTTCCCAGCGCCCCGGCCAGGGCCGCCGCCAGCAATGCCAGATCCGCAGGCAGCCGGAGCGGCGACCAGAGCGGGAAGGCGAGCATCACCAAGGCCACGCCAAGACCGGCACCCGAGCTCACACCCAGGATGGACGGCCCGGCGAGCGGATTGCGGAATACCGTCTGCATGAGCAGTCCGCCAGCGGCCAATCCAGCCCCGGCGATGATCGCGGTGAGCGCCTGCGGCAACCGAAGGTCGCGCACGATGGAGATACCCCCGCCCCGGCTTCCGTGGACGAGATCCGCCAGCGCCTCCGGGAAAGGCACCGCCGTGGAGCCCCATGCGAGCTCCAGGAGCAGCAAGGCCGGCACCATCAGGCCAAGCAGCAGCAGGATCCCGGTGGTGCGTGCGCGCATCGGGCAAACATAACTGGGGACGGCACGGGGCTTGTGCGGGTATTTTCGCCCCCCTCTGCTCATGCGCTGCGCCGGCCTCCTCCTGATCATCCTGGCCTTGACCGGTTGCGCAGGCACCCGGAAGCAGCTGGAGCACGCCGCAGCGCTGGAGAAGGAGGGCCTGCTGAGCCAGGCCATGGAGGAGTACCTCACTATCCGCGCCCAACGGCCGCGGGAAATGCAGGCGCTCGCGGGCGCCCAGCGCACCGCCCAGGGGCTCTTCAATCGGCTCCAGGACAAGGCGCTCGCCGCCTATCGCCTTGGCGACCTCAGCGCGGGAGATGCGACACGCGATGAAGCCGAGCGCTACCGGACGGACCTGCGCAATCGGGGCCTGCACGTGGAATGGGACGCCCTCTTCGAGATGCAGCGCAAGGAAGCGATACGCCAGGAGGCCGCGCGGCTCTTCACCGAGGCCGAGGCCAGCTTCAGGAATGGGCGATACGGCGAGGCGGAGGACCTGGCCGCGCGCAGCGCCCGGCTCGACCCCGAGCGACGTGATGCCCAGCACCTCATGACCCTTGCCCGAGTGGAGCCCATCTATCAGGAAGGCGCACGGGCCCAGGCATTGGGCATCTGGCGGGAGGCCTACCGGCGATTCGACCGGGTGGTAGCCATGGATGCAGCCCACAAGGATGCCCTGGAACGCCGGGAGCAGTGCCGCCAAAAGGCGAGCTACACCCTCTCCTACCTGCCCATCCTCAACCCGGGGCTGTACATGGAGCTGCTCTCGCTCACGAAATCGAGTTCCTTGGAATCGCAGCTGGCCGCCAATGTGAAGGCGGCCATCCTCGACCTCAAGGACCCTTTCGCCCTGCTCGTCGACCGCGACCACACGGAAGCGATCCTTGCGGAGCAGCGCCGGCAGATGAATGGCTCGTTCGATGAGCAGGGCGCTGTGAAGGCAGGCCGACTTCTGGGCGCACGGTTCGTGCTCACCGGCAGGATCCTCCGTTACGACGATGTGCTGTCTCGGAACCTTGAGCTGCAAATGCAGCTCATCGAAACGGAGACCGGTCGCATCCACGCCTCCGAGGTGATACGCGTGGGCAAGGATGACCTTGAGCGCGGCCCTGCCCGCCCGCAGTTGGTGGGCATCGCCGCCCGCCGGATCGCGGAGCGGGTTCAGGGCTTCGACCCTACTGCACGCTGACCATCAGCGCCGGGCATCGGGGTTACATCCTCCTGTACCATCCCTTGATCCGCTCGCGGTCCAACACCTGCTGCCAATCGGGACCGAATGCGTGGTCCCACATGTGCGGCAGGTTGTAGGCCACTTCGGCCATGGCATCGAGGGTGGCCTCATCCCATTCCTTGGCCAGGTTGGCCGGGATATGCACGCCACGCTCCTTCACCATGTGCTTGAACTCCTGCACATAATCGCCATACACGTCCTCGAGCTGATTGAAGGCCACGCAGTTGGCGAAGCAGTGGTGCATCTCCAGCACCTTGCCCAGACCGTAGCTCAGCGCGTGGCACACGCCCACCTCGCTGTAGGTGAGGCTGAGCCCCCCCATGTAGCTGGCCACCATCAGCAGTTCGTCGCTCTTGGGGTCGCTGCGGTCGCGCTTCAGGTACACCTCGCGGCACATGTCGAGTGCCTTCTCGCTGTAGGCTTCGGCAAAGGTGTTCTTCTTGGTGCCGGTGATGGCCTCCACGCTGTGGATGTAGGTGTCCATGCCGGTGTAGAACCACTGGTCGGTGGGCACGCTGGCGATAAGGTCCGGGTCCAGCACGATCTGGTCGAAGACGGTCCAATCGCACTTGAGGCCGAGCTTCTTCACCGGGCCTGTGAGGACGGCCGTCATGCTCACCTCCGCGCCGGTGCCGCTTATGGTGGGCACGCCGCAGTGGTAGATGCCGGGCTTCTTGATGAGGTTGAGGCCCTGGTACTGCACGCTGCTGCCCGCGTTGGTGAGCATGAGGGAGAGCGCCTTGGCCACGTCCATCACATTGCCGCCGCCGATGCCGACCACACCGGCAGGCAGCCCTCGACGTGCAAGGATGTCGTCCCGCAGGCCGTCGATCTGCTCCGTGCTGGGCTCTCTCTTCGTGCTGCAGAAGATCAACTCGTCCTCCGCCTGCTTCGGGATACGCGCAATGAGGTCGGCCTTGCCCTCGAAATAGTGGTCGACGAGGAAGACCATGAAGCCTTTGCCCGCGCCGCGGTGGGGCTCCAGGATTTCGCCCAGCTTGCCGAAGCTGCCGCGGCCGTAGCAGGTCTTGGTGACGGATTTGAAGTTGCGGAAGAGTTGCATGTGCAGGAGTAGCTGCCTGCAAAGGAACGCACCCCGGCCTGGTCAGCCCATCACCTCCCGCACCGACTCCTTCACCGCCTTCACCACCTCGTCCACCTGATCGTCCGTGAGGTCGAAGTACACCGGCAGGCTGATCTCGCGGCTGTACTGCCGATAGGTGCTCGGGAAATCGCCGATGAGGTAGCCCTGGCCCTTGTAGAGACTCAGCAGCGGCAAGGGGATGAAGTGGACATTCACGCTCACCCCGCGCTTGGCGATGGCCGCGATGGTGGCATCACGCTGTTCCTCGGAGGCCGTTGCGATGCGGAGCATGTAAAGATGATAGCTGCCCTCGCGCCCCTCATCGGCGAGCACCGGGGCCACGAAGCGGTCGTCACCGGCGAAGGCGGCATGGTACCGCGCACAGATGGCCTTCCGCCTGGGCAGGGTCTCGCCATCGTACCGCCCCAGCTCCACCAGGCCGATGGCCGCCTGCAGGTCGGTCATGTTGCACTTGTAGCCCGGGAACTCCACATCGTAGCGCCACGCGCCGGGTTGATTCTTGGCCAGGGCATCCTTGCTCTGGCCGTGGAGGCTCAGGACATTGAAGTACCGATAGAGCTCCTCGCTGCTGAAGGGCTCCGGCAGGTGAAAGGCCAGCGCACCGCCCTCAGCCGTGGTCAGGTTCTTCACGGCATGGAAACTGAATCCGGTGATGTCCGCCTGGCCGCCCACCGGCTGGCCGGCGATGCGCGCCCCGAAGGAATGCGCTGCGTCTGCCAGCACCAGCGCCCGTCCCAAGCGCATCTGGGGGTTGGTTCCATCCACGCGCAGGTTCACCTTGGGCGTGAAGAGCCCGCAGGCCTCCTCTGCGATCCGCATGATGCGGCCCACTTGCGCAGGCAGGCCTCCGATATCCACCGGAATGATGCACTTGGTGCGATGGGTGATGGCCTTCCGCACGGCTTCCGGGTCGATGGTGAAGTCATCCAGCACGTCCACCAGCACCGGCTTTGCGCCCACGTGCATCACGATGTTGGCGGTGGCGCAATAGGTATAGGCCGGCACGATGACCTCGTCGCCGGGGCCGATGCCGTACCAGCGCAGCACGAGCTCGCAGGCGTTCGTCCAGCTGTTGAGCGCCAGCACTCGTTCCACGCCGCAATACGCGGCCAGCTGCCGCTCGAACTCCTTGGTGCGCGGCCCCGTGGTGATCCAGCCGCTGCGCAGGGCCTCCTCTACCGCCTTCACGGTGCGGTCGTCGATGCGCGGCGGTGAGAAGGGGATCATACGGTCATCGCCGATGGGTGGCATTGCGGGCTAAACTAGGGCTTGCACCGGCCCGCGATGCCGACCAGCTCCGTGAATTGGCCGGCATCGAGCGAGGCGCCGCCGATGAGCCCCCCATTCACGTCGGGCTGCCCGAAGATGCCCTCGGCATTGGCCGGGTTGCAGCTGCCGCCATAGAGCAGCGGCAAGGCCTCCGCCGCGGTGGGGGCATGCGTGCGCAGCAGCGCCCTGATGCGTGCGTGCATTTCCTGCGCCTGCTCCTTGGTGGCCGTGAGCCCTGTGCCGATCGCCCAAACCGGCTCATAGGCGATGATCAATCGCGCCGTAAGGGCCTCATCGATACCATCCAAGGCCCCCTTCAGCTGTTCTGTCACCACGTCGAAATGGCGGCCGCTCTCGCGCTCCTCCCTCCGCTCACCGCAGCAGAGGATGGGCGTGATGCCTGCCGCCAGCAGCGCCCGCACCTTTTCCGCGATCAAGGCATCGGACTCCCCGAAGTACTGGCGCCGCTCGCTGTGGCCTACGATGCAGGCCTGCACCCCCAGGCTGCGGAGCATAGCGGCGCTCACCTCACCGGTGAATGCCCCCTTGTCCGCCTGATGGCAATTCTGCGCCGCCACGGCGATGCGTGTGCCGGCGCACAGACGAACGGCCATCTCCAGGAAAGGGAACGGAGGGGCCACGATGGCGTCCACATGGCGCGGGAAGGCATCCGATGCCTCCACCATGGCCGCGAGCAGCGCCGCGGCGCTGTCCCGGTCGGTATTCATCTTCCAGTTTCCGGCAACGATGGTGCGCATGCGTGGGGGCCGGCGGAACTGAAGCCGGGCGAGGCAAAGATGGGTACCGGTTACGAAAGGCCCTGGCTTCAGCCCGGTCAACGACTCAGCACCGCCTGGGCCTCGGTCAGGGTGGGTGCATGATTGCCGTGCCAGATGCCCTTCACGCCGCCGTTCTGGAGCACCATCACCCCGGGGTTGGCGCGCACCATGGTCTTGATCACCTTCTCATCGCACCGCACGAATTCGAAGGGCAGCTGATGCGCGTGGCGGAACTCCTCCACCTCCTCCCAGCTGTTGGTGGTGATGCCATACACGTACCATCCGGCCGCCTGCGCCTCCTGTGCCAACCGGGCGATGGCAGCCATGTTGCCCGTGTCCGTCTTCCGCAGGTTGTAGGCGGTGACCAGCAGGATCGGCGATGGCTCATTGAGCACATCCGCGGTAAGGTCGTAGTCATCGCGGTCCGTGAGCCGGAAGTCCTGCACCTGCGATTGGATGCCCGGCTCCACTTCCACCACGCGGTTGCTGTTCTCAACGAGCTCATAGGCGGGGTCGTCCCACGGGTAGGGTCCGCTGGTGTCGTATTCCTTCACTTCGCCGGTGGCGGTGTTGCGGTAGCTCAGGAAAACCTTGTTCACTGGAGGCTTGGCCTCCTGCATCTGCTGAAGGATGCTCTTCCCCACCGCGTATGGACGGTAGTCACGCACGGGCAGGTGGGTGTAGCACCAGCCGGTGAAGGCCAGCGTGATGAGGGACACCCATGCAGCGGTGATCCATTCGGCGCGGACGCCTTGCATGCCGCGCTTGATGACCGCATAGCCCAGGAAGCCGGCCAGCGTGAACCAGACCGGCCCCCACCAGGTGAAGATCCAGCTCCAGACCGCCACCAGCAGCAATCCCCCGGGAAGGAGGATCAGGTCATCAATCCTGCTGTTCCAGGCCGTCTCCTTGCGCCGGAAGGCGTAGGCGAGGATGGGAAGGATGAACACGAAGAGGATGGCATCCTTGTAGAAGCTCTCCCAAGGGGTGAGGCTGCGGCCGATGCTGCCCTTCATGGCATCGCCGAAGCAGCCGCAATCCGTGACGCAGGTAACGCTCCGCTCCTCGGTCACCCCATTCACGACCACCGTGTAGGTGGCCTGCGGGTCGCATGTGGCGGTGTAGAGGGTGAGCCAGCCGAAGAAGACGGTGAGGACGAAGAGGGCCACGGCGGCGAGCCGGAGCCTTCCGCCGAACAGGACAGCGAAGCCCAGCACCACTTCCGCAAGGCAGGCCAGGACGGCCAGGGTCAGCGCATAAGGCTCCAGGAAGGGGAGGTTGAGCGCGCTCTCGGCGAAGTACTCCTCCAGCTTGTAGGAGAATCCCAGCGGATCGTTGGCCTTGATGAGGCCGCTGACGATGAACAAGGACCCGACGATGAGGCGTGATAGCAGTACCAAGGCGCGCATGCAATGGGCCATTTTGGGGCGGCGCCGAAGATAGCGGCACCTGCTCGGCCCGTCCGGCGGCCTTAACAACCGATCAACAACCGCGTCAATCGGGGAAGGCTCCCAAGAGCCCGCGGATGCGCACCAGGTGGTGGTCGTCGTGCTCAGCCACGTAAAGCGCCATATCGGCCGGGCTCATGCGGATGCCGCGGCACGGGTGCTGGGCTTGGTGGCGCAAGGCGGCCTCATCCATGTCCCAGTACCGGTTCACCAGCAGCATGCGGGAGAGACGGAACTCCTCCAGCAGATCGCCGGGGGCACGGTGCCTTTGCTGGGCCAGGCACTCGGCTTGATCGCCCAAGTCGATAGTGCAGAGCGTGGGCCGGCGGCTCACGAAATCATCCACCCGAGCCTGCAGGCGCTGGTCGAGCAGCAGCAGATGGGCGATATGCTCCATGGCGCTCCAGTTGCCCTGCCGGCGCAACAGGAGCCGCTCAAGTGGGTGATGGCGGATCAGCGAGGCAAGCCGTGCCGGTGTTCCGCGCATGCGCTCGAGCAGCAGGGGCAGGTCCTCCAACCCGCGGCCATACGCCAGCTGGCGCTGGTCCCATGGAATCAACTGCATGCCGTGGAGACGCATCCCTGAGGCGCTCTGGTGCGCCGGGTTCAAGGTAATGACAGTCCCATGACATGCAGTGGATGCCCGATTGCTCCCTCACTGGGCCGGCTTGGGTCGATGGGTAGAGAAAGCAGAGCGGGGACCCCCAAGGCCCCCGCTCCTCATGACGAACCGGTCCAAAACCAGAAGCACCGGATAGCCCCAAGACAGGTCCACCCCTGCCGCACGTTGCCTGGAAGGTGCCGGAACGTTCGGACCTGGGCGGCGCGCCATCCCCGATGCCCTTTTTCAGCAGTTATCCACAGCTCCGGGGGCTGCCCGGCAGGCCGTCTACCTTTGACCATCCGCTTCCGGCATGACCGATTCCCCATTCCCGGCCGCCACGGCCAAGCCCTCGGTATCAGAACTTCAGCGCATCGCCAGCCAGGTCAGGCGCGACATCGTCCGCCAAGTGCATGCCGCCCAGAGCGGCCACCCGGGTGGGTCACTGGGCTGTGCGGATTACCTCACAGCCCTTTACTTCCAAGTGCTTCGGCACGATCCGGCGAATTGGGACATGGATGGCCACGGACAGGATCTCTTCTTCCTGAGCAACGGGCATATCAGTCCAGCGTGGTACAGCGTGCTGGCCCGCAGCGGGTATTTCCCCATTGCGGAACTGGCCACCTTCCGGCGGATCAATACGCGCCTGCAGGGGCACCCGACCACCCATGAGGGACTGCCGGGAGTGCGCATGGCCAGCGGATCGCTGGGCCAGGGGTTGAGCGTAGCCATCGGGGCGGCCCTCGCAAAGCGACTGAACGGCGACGCCACGCTCGTCTACAGCCTGCATGGCGACGGTGAACTGCAGGAAGGGCAGATCTGGGAAGCCGCCATGTATGCCGCTGCCAAA
Source organism: Flavobacteriales bacterium (assembly GCA_030584065.1). Classification (NCBI taxonomy): domain Bacteria; kingdom Pseudomonadati; phylum Bacteroidota; class Flavobacteriia; order Flavobacteriales; species Flavobacteriales bacterium. The sequence goes on along the minus strand of CP129489.1, from coordinate 876,909 downwards.
GGCGTGGACAACCTGATCAGCACAGTCGACTACAACGGCCGCCAGATTGACGGCGATGTGGATGATGTGCTTCCCTTGGGCAACCTCCGTGCGAAATGGGAGGCCTTCGGGTGGCAGGTGCTGGAGACCAACGGCAACGACATGGCCTCGCTCCTCGGCGCGTTGAGCACGGCCAAGGGCATGACGGGCAAGGGCAAGCCCATCATGATCCTCATGCGCACGGAGATGGGCCAAGGCGTGGACTTCATGATGAACAGCCATGCATGGCATGGCATCGCCCCCAACGATGCCCAATTGAAGAGCGCATTGGGCCAGTTGGAGGAGACCTTGGGCGACTACTGAGCCATGCCCAAGGCGCACGGAATGCCCATCCGGCCCGTCCGAGCCCTCCGTGGCACGCCCTTGGACAGGTGCCTGGCCATGGGAACGACCCGCCCGCATGTGCGCAGGTGGCCGATAGGCCTGATGCTGCTGGGCGCGGCGCTGATCGCGCTAGCGCAACCTGCGCACAGCCAGGAGGCGCAGGCCCTGAAACAGCCCCCGCTCACGCGCATGCTGTTCGTCTTCGATGCGAGCAACAGCATGAATGCATTCTGGGGGAACCGGCCCAAGATCGAGACGGCGCGCGACCTCCTGCTGCAGTCGCTGAAGGAGCTCGAAGGCCAGCCCGATCTGGAACTGGCTTTGCGGCTGTACGGCCACCAGACGCCCATCCAGCCCGGGAAGCAGGATTGCGACGACACCCGCTTGGAGGTTCCCTTCAGCAGCAACAGCATCCCCGCGATGCGGAAGACATTGCAGGGCGTGCGGTGCCTGGGCACCACGCCCATTGCCCGCTCGCTGGAGAAAGCTGCCAAGGACTTCCCCGAAACGGACCAGCAGAAAGGCACCCGCGGCGTCCGCAACGTCATCATCCTCATCACCGATGGGATCGAGGCCTGCGACGAGGACCCCTGCGCAGTGAGCCGTGCCCTGCAGGCGAAAGGCATCGTGCTGAAGCCCTTCGTCATCGGGGTGGGCCTCACCGAGAATGACCGCTACGCGCTGCAGTGCGTGGGCAATTACTTCGATGCCAGCACCCCTGAGCTCTTCGAGCATGTGCTGAAGGTGGTGGTCACCCAGGCCCTGAATACCACCACGGCCCAGATCAGCCTGATGACCACCGATGGCCAGCCTTCCGAGACGGACGTGCCGGTGACGCTCTACGACCAGAAAACCGGCCAGGTCCGCTACCATCTGGTGCACACGATGAATGAACGCGGCCTCCCCGACACCCTCGCGCTTGACCCGGTGTTCACCTACCGGGTGGTGGCCCACACGCTGCCGGCCTCGATACGGGAGAACGTCACCGTGAGGCCCGGGACCCATACCATCATCGCCGTCGATGCCGGCACAGGCATCCTGAACCTGCGCACGGGCACAGGGCCCTTGGACGCGCATCCCGTCTCGTGCGTGGTGCGCAGGAAGGGCGAAATGGCCACGCTCCAGGCCCAGCCGATGGGAACGCAGCAGCGCTACCGCGTGGGCGCCTATGACCTGGAGGTCCTAACGCTGCCCCGCACCCTCATTCCGGATGTGCGCGTGGAGCAAGGGAAGACCACCGACATCACGGTGCCGCGTGCCGGCGTGCTGAATGTGACCGCCTCCGCTGCCGGTCCGGGCTCCGTGTTCCTCAGGTCCGGTGACGAGCTGCAGTGGGTGGCCGATCTCGACCCGGCATCGCCCCGCAACCAGTTCCGGCTGCAGCCCGGCACCTATCAAGTGACCTACCGCAGCGGATCGGCCCGCCGCACGGAGCTGAGCCTTGTGAAGGAGGCCCTCATCGAGAGCGGCCGCAGCGTGAACCTCAACTTCTAGCCCCGCATGAACCCCTATCCCGTACTCGACCAGAAGGACACCCGAAGCGGCTTCGGCGCAGGCCTGTTGGAACTCGGCAGGACGAACCCGCAGGTGGTGGCGCTCTGCGCCGACCTCACCGGTTCGCTGAAGATGGATGCCTTCCAGAAGGCCTTTCCCGATCGGTTCTTCCAGGTCGGCATCGCGGAAGCGAACATGATGGGGATCGCCGCCGGCCTCACCGTCGGAGGGAAGATCCCTTACACGGGCACCTTCGCCAACTTCAGCACAGGAAGGGTCTATGACCAGGTACGGCAGAGCATCGCCTATGCTGGTAAGAACGTGAAGCTATGCGCCAGTCACGCCGGGCTGACCCTCGGCGAGGACGGGGCGACCCACCAGATCCTCGAGGACATCGGTCTGATGCGCATGCTGCCCGGCATGGCCGTTGTGGTGCCGGCTGATTACAACCAGACCCGCCAGGCCACCATCGCGATCGCCGATCACGAGGGCCCGGTGTACCTCCGCTTCGGCCGGCCGAAATGGCCCGTCTTCATCCCCGAAGGCATGCCTTTCATCCTGGGCAAGGCGCAACGGCTGATCGAGGGCGCGGACGTCAGCCTCTTCGCGTGCGGGCACCTGGTGTGGCGCGCCCTGCAGGCCGCTGAGCAATTGATGGCCCAAGGCATCCGTGCCGAGGTGGTCAATGTGCACACGATCAAACCCTTGGACGAGGCGGCCATCCTAGAATCAGCAACGAAGACGGGATGCGCGGTCACCTGCGAGGAGCACAACCGCTACGGAGGCCTCGGCGATGCCGTGGCCCAGGTGCTGGCGCTGCACCGGCCTACCCCGCAGGAATTCGTCGCCGTGAACGACTCCTTCGGGGAGAGCGGGACGCCCGATCAGCTCATGACGAAATACGGGCTGGACGTCCCGGACATCGTGCGGGCCGCGCAGCGGGTGATGGCGCGGAAATGACCGGCAATGGCCGGCCGGCAGCATGAGCGACCTCACCGATGCCGAGCTGCTGGCGCTCTTCCGGGACGAAGGCACCCGGCATCGCGCGTTCAATCTGCTCGTGAACCAGTACCAGCGCAGGCTCTACGCCTTCATCCGCCGCATGGTCACCGACCATGATGAGGCGGAGGACGTGCTGCAGAACACCTTCATCAAGGCCTGGAACGGACTGGATTCCTTCCGGGGCGACGCGCAGCTGTTCAGCTGGCTCTACAGGATCGCGCACAACGAATGCCTCAATCACCTGCGCAAGCTCCGCCGCGGGCTCTTCGTCAGCAACGATGCGGTCATCGAGCGGCTCACCGCCAGCCTGGACAGCAGCGAGCACTTCAGCGGCGACCTCATCGCCCGCAAGCTGCAGGCCGCGGTTATGCGCCTGCCGGACAAGCAGCGCGCGGTGTTCACCATGAAGTACTTCGATGGGCTCAAGTACGAGGAGATGAGCGGCATTACCGGTACGAGCGTGGGAGCCCTGAAGAGCAGCTACCACATAGCGGTGAAGAAGATCGAGGCCATGCTGGCCATCGATCAAACCAAATAGGCGGATGGTGCGTCCAACCCGCAGTGCTCCAATGAGACCCCTGGCTGAGAAAGACCCGCTTGATGAGGCCCCGAAGCTGGGCTCGCTGCATGGCGCGCCAACACCGTTCAGCGTCCCTGACGGATTCTTCGATCGCTTCCCCCATCGGGTGCAGTCCATGGCCATACAGCGCCAGGCTGCACAACGGCCTGTCGCAAGGCTGCTCCCGTGGGGGCCGAAGTTGGCGCTGGCGGCCGCAGCGGTGCTGGTGGCCTTCCTGGGCGGCCGGTTCATCCTCTCCGAGGGGGCGCAGGCGCCGATTCCGACGGATACCTACGCGCTGGAGTCAGACGGGGTCATGCTGGGGTGGGACGACCCTGAAGTGCTGGCCATGGTGGCAGAGATCCCCGCGCTGGCACCACGCGTCGGCGAAGGGGTGGATGACGACGCGCTCGCCACCTACCTGGAAGAGGAGGACCTGCCCTTTGAGATGATCATCGAAGAGCTATGAAGACGCTGACCACCCTGTTCTGCACCCTGCTTGCGGTCCTCGCCCTGCCATCGCGCGCCTGGGCCCAGGAAGATGACCTTCCCCCCATCCCGCCCGAGCGGGTGAAGGAGGTGAAGGCGCAACGCACCGCCTACCTCACCACCAAGCTCGACCTCAGCAGCGAGGAGGCCCAGGTCTTCTGGCCGGTGTACAATGAATTCGATGAGGCCCGCACCAAGCTGCGGCAGGACCTGCGCCAGCTGATGCGCCCGCATAGGCAGGGCGGTGCGGCACTGACCGACGCGGAGGCTCGGCAGATCCTGAGCAAGGGTCAGGCCTTGCGCCAGCAGGAACTGGAACTTGAGCGGGACTACCAGGATCGCTTCGTGAAGGCGATCGGTGCGGTGAAGGTGGTTGATCTGCACAAAGCGGAGCGCGATTTCAATCGGGAGGTGCTGCGGCGCCTGCGCGACCGGATGGAGGAGCGACGCGAAGGCCGCCCCGCCCCCCCGGGGCGCCGTTGATACCCATGGCCGATCTTCGCAGGCCGTGATGACCCACCTGCGACGCGCATTCGAGGCCCATCTGGCGCAGACCAGCCCGACCCCCTTGGCGTTGGACATCGTGCATGCGGAGGGCTGCTGGCTTACCGACCGCTCGGGCAAGAAATACCTCGACCTGGTTGCGGGCCTTGCCGTAGCCAATGTCGGGCATCGGCACCCGGAAGTGGTCGCTGCCATCAAGGCGCAGTGCGACCGGTACCTGCACGTGATCCCTTATGGCGAGTTCATCCAGGAGCCTCAAGTGCGGTTCGCCGAACGGCTCACGGCGCTGCTGCCCGAAGGGCTCGACTGCGCCTACTTCGTCAACAGCGGCACCGAGGCCATCGAAGGCGCATTGAAGCTGGCGAAGCGGGCCACCGGTAGGACCCGGCTCATCGGGTTCCGGAGAAGCTACCACGGCAGCACCCACGGCTCGCTCAGCCTCACGGACAATGCCGCCAAGCGGCAGCGCAACCTGCCCCTGCTCCCGGATGTCGACCACCTCGCATTCAACGACCCGGATGACCTCCACCGGATCGATGAGCGGTGCGCGGCAGTGGTCGTGGAGCCCATCCAGGGCGATGCGGGCGTGCGAATCCCGGACCCGGCGTGGATGCGGGCCCTGCGCGAGCGTTGCAGCAGCGTTGGGGCCCTGCTCATCCTGGATGAGGTGCAGACCGGATTCGGCCGCACCGGCAAGCTGTTCGCCTTCGAACACATGGGCATCACACCGGACATCCTGGTCCTCGGGAAGGCCCTTGGCGGCGGCCTTCCGATGGGGGCCTTCGTAAGCTCCGCCGACCTGATGCGCCTGCTGGCCCATGACCCGGTGCTAGGGCATATCACCACCTTCGGGGGCCATCCCCTCCCCTGCGCCGCAGGCTTGGCGGCCTTGGAGGTCCTGGAGCGCGAAGGGCTCGCCGAGCGCGCACGATCCATGGGGGCCCGCTTCCGTGAGCGGCTGGTGCATCCTGCCATCCGTGAGGTGAGGGGGACCGGGCTGATGCTAGCCGTTGACCTGGGTGATGCCGATGCCGTCCAACGGGTGGTGAAGCACTGCCTGCGCGGAGGCGTGCTGGGATTCTGGTTCCTGAGCTGCCCCACCGCATTCCGCATCGCCCCCCCGCTGGTCATCACCGACCACGAGGTCGATCGAGCGTGCGAAGCCATCCTGATGGCGCTGGATGAGACCTCCCGGCCTCAATGATTGCACTGTTCTTACAATCCCGACCGGCCGGAGACCGCTCACCTGTCCTCCTGAAAACCAGCCCCATCAAGGGCTACGGCCGGTGAACCATCGGACCGGCACGGGCGGCGGTAGCAGTGGACCAGCCAACGGCGGAACAGACGGTGCCCTTCCGCGTTTATCTTGCGTCCGCTTAAACGAGCCATTCAATCCGACCCCAATAGAGGACCCATGAAACGTTCCTTACTCGCCAGTCTGACCTTGTTCGCCTTGGCTGCGCCCGCCATGGCTCAGCAACCGCTTCGCTGCGGTACCGATGAGCGCCGTGCCTGGGAGATTGCCAATGACCCCACCTATCTGCAGCGCGAAGCCGCCTTCGAGGAGGAACTGCGCCAGTTGATGGCCAGCGCCGCAACCCAGCGCGATGGCGACGAGGTCTACGTGATCCCGGTGGTGTTCCATATCCTCCACCTCGGTGGCCGGGAGAACATCAGCAACGAGCAGATCCTCGATGCGATGGAAATCCTGAATCGGGATTATGCCAAGCTGAACGACGATACGGCAACGGTGCATCCCTCCTTCCAAGAGCGTATTGCCGATATGCGCATCCAGTTCGCGCTAGCTACGAAGGACCCTGCCGGCAACTGCACCAATGGCATCGTCCGGCACCGGAGCACCGAGACCTTCCGCGGTGAATCCACGAGCAAGCTCAAGCCCTGGCCGCGCGAGAAGTACATGAACGTATGGGTGGTGAACGGCATCCTCAGCGGAGCGGCCGGCTATTTCACCTACGGGCCATGGTCTGTGCTCGATGGCATCATGCTCCTGCACAATTACTTGGGGTCCATCGGCACGAGCGCTGAATTCTCCTCGCGCGCGCTGACCCATGAGGTGGGCCACTACCTGAGCCTGGCCCACATCTGGGGAAGCAACAATGGCGTGCCCGATCCGAACACGCCCATTTGGGCCATGCAATCGGATTGCGGCGATGATGGCGTGGAGGACACCCCGCTGACCCGCGGATGGAGCGCCTGCCAATCCTCCACGAACGCAAGCCGCCCTTGGGCCGACTGCGACCGCCAGCGGTTCCGCACGCCGGTCGGAGACAGCTACGTGGATGGTATCCTGCATAACTTCGATGGCGTCACCACCTCTTCCGGGACGACCGCCCCTGGCGGCCCCATCGTCGTGGTCGATTCCATCACCTTCACCACGCCGCGCGCCCAAGGGAATGCCGCCACCGCGGTCGGCGTATCGGCCAACTCCTCCCAGTCGGGCCGCTTCGCCTTCGTTAACTGGGACGGAGGCGCGACGGACGGCGAGACGGATTACGCGAACCTCTCCGGCAGCATCAATACCGGCAAGTACTACCAGTTCTCCGTCGCTCCCGAGGTTACGCACCAGGCCACCATCCTGGGCATCAGCTTCAAGGCGTCACGCAACGATCAAGGTCCCCGCACCTTCGCGGTGCGTGCGAGCACCAACAACTACGGTTCGAACCTGACCATCGCTGGGAACGGGTTCACCGTGCAGGGCACCAATGTGGGGTTCCTGCCTGACAACACGGATGAGGCCACGGTCCAGGTGACCGTCCCCACCAGCGGATTCATCAACCTGGAAGGCCCTGTCACCTTCCGCATCTATGGCTGGAACAGCGAGGATGGCACCGGCGCATTCGTCGTTGACGATGTCAACATCGCCGGGCGTTCCGCCACCATCGAGAACGTGGAGAACTACATGGAGTATTCGTACTGCTCCAAGATGTTCACCCCCGGCCAGCGCGACCGGGCCCGTGCTGCATTGAACTCGCCCACCTACCAGCGCGACCTGCTCTGGACCGAATCCAACCTGCAGGCCACCGGCGTTGCCGAAGGGTTCCAGCAGACCTGCGCCCCGATCGCCGATTTCTATGCCCAGGTTGATTTCGCAGGCGGCGGGCCGAGCATCCCCTACACGCCCATGACCTGCACCGGCCAGAACGTGCGCTTCATGGACAACAGCCAGCGCGCATTCCCCACTTCCTGGTCATGGACCTTCCAGGACGGCAATCCCGCGACCTCCGATCAGCGCAACCCGATCGTGCAGTTCAACTCGCGCGGCTGGAAGACCGTGACGCTGACCGTGGCCAATGACCAGGGCTCGGATTCGAAGACCAATGAATTCGCCGTCTATGTGGGCGAGTCGAGCCAGGAGACCGGTCCCTTCTTCGAGAGCTTCGAGACCCAGCAGGGCGAGAACCTCTTCCCATTCGTGTCGGCCAATCATGAGAACAACTTCAGCTCCTTCTCGCGCCATGTCGGCGGCGGTTATTCGGGCAACGCCTGCGCACGGCTGAACAGCGGCGACCGCAACCCGCTTGATCTGCTCCGCCCTGACAACATCGGCGACTATGATGAGCTGGTCTCGCCGCACATCAACATGTCCAACGCGCCTTTCGCGACGCTGAGCTTCCGCTATGCCTACAGCAGCAATACGAATGTGGTTGACAACATCACCGAGCGGCTTGTGGTTCAGTACAGCAACACCTGCGGCCGCACGTGGAACGACTTCCCCAACAACACGATCACGGGCACTGCGCTGGTGACCAACGGCAACAATACCGGCGAAGCCCCGGCACAGGATGGCTGGAAGCTAAAGACCTTCAACCTGTCAAGCTCGATGACCGGTCCGAACATGCGCTTCCGCTGGCGTTTCATCAGCAGCGGCTACTCCAACGACCTGTACATCGACGATATCAACTTCGGATCCTGGGTGGGCATGGATGAGGTGACGCGCGCAAGCTTCATCGCCGTGTTCCCGAATCCCGCCAACGACCACTTCACCCTTCAGGTGGCGGGGATGTCAACCGAAGCCACCGAGATCACCATCACGGATATGCGCGGTGCGGTGGTGTACCAGAACAAGTTCCAGCCCATGGGCGGTGCCAACATCGAGATCGGCGGTCGCACGATCGGCTTGGCCGAGGGCATGTACCTGGTGCGTGCCAGCAACAGCCTTGGCAGCAGCGTGCAGAAACTGGTGATGGAACGCTGAGCGCATCGTCAACCTTTCATAGAGAAGAGCCGCCCGATGGGCGGCTCTTCTCGTTCGGGCTGGACCGCCATGGGAGGAAGACGATCCGCCCGCGACCTGAGTGACGTCATGGATCGCAGCCGGAAGGCCCACCCAACCGCCGGGTGACCGCACCGCCCCACAAAGCGATTGCATGCCGGCGTGATGCGAAACGCTTGCAGGAGCGGAGCCCGATGCGGGTGGCTGGCATCGGGAAGGGGTCAACGCGCGCCGGCTATGACAGCAAGGCTCCGGAAGCCCAGAGGGCCCACATCAGCAGCGCGGCAAGCAGCCCGACCGCTGATAGCCGAAGTCCCCATTGCGCCCTTCTGACGCTCTTGGCGGTATACCGAAGCAGATGACGGGCCGCTCGGCGCTGCCCCCAGAGGCCGAAGACCAGGCCGTAGAAGGCCAGTACGACCGCCAAAGAGCATAGGTGCCGCGCGAAGGCCAAGGGAAGGCTGAGCGCACCGAAGACGAGCGCCACGGTGCTGAGCGGCAAGGACCTCTCCCCTTGGATCATGATGCCAGTCGCATGAGCTCGGTGTGCAGCGCCAATACCTGCGGGATAAGCAGCACGGCGCCATCGTTATTGAGCACGTGATGCGCAATGGCCAGGCGCTGCTCCTCCGTGGCCTGGCTGGCGATCCGATCGCGGACCTGCGCCTCCGATGCCCCGTCGCGGGCCATCACGCGGCGGACCCGCTCCTGCTCGGGGCATGCCACGGCCACCACCCGATCGAACCGTCGCCATCCCTCATTCTCGGCCATCACCGCTGCCTCCATCACCACGTAAGGAGAATCGAGCGCGGAGGCCCACCGCTCGAAATCGGCGCGGACCGCCGGATGCACGATTCCATTGACCGCGCGGAGGGCATCGGCATCGGTGAAGATGCGCGCTGCTAATCGCTGGCGGTCCAAGCGGCCGCTTGCGAAGAGATCCGCTCCGAAACGCTCCACCAAGGCCTGCCGCACATGCGAATCCGATTCCATGAGCTCCTTGGCCCGTGCATCAGCCGGATAGACGGGTACCCGCAGCAATTGGAGCAGCCGGGCCACCACGGACTTGCCGCTGCCTATGCCGCCGGTCAAACCAACGCGGAGCATGACGGGTCGGGGAAGGGCGCTTCCGGGCTCGCCTAAGCCTTGGCGGCCGCCTCGGTCAGCTGCATGGTGCCGTCCATGGCGATGGCCGACTTCTCGAAGCGGATCTTGACGCTGCCGTCGACCTCGAGGAGGACGGTGGTGTCATTCACCTCGGCGATCCGGCCATGGATGCCGCCGATGGTGACCACCTTCGCCCCCTTCTGGAGCGATTCGCGGAACTTCTTGGCGTCCTTGGCCTTCTTCTGCTGCGGGCGGATCATGAAGAAATAGAAGACCACCATCAGGAGGCCCATCATGATCCAGAACTGGGGGCCGCCGCCGCCGCCGGGCTGTGCCGCTTGGAGTAGGATGCTCATCGTCGTCATGGTTCAGGTGCTAGTTGCCGAGCTGTGTTTGCTTCTGGGGATCGGGGCCGACCACCTCGCCGGTGATCGTGAGCACGGTGCTGGCCGGCAGCGCATTGCTCACCACCGTCACGGTCTTGTGCTGCATGCCCGTCCTGCCCGCGCTGTCGAAGGTGACATCAATACTGCCGGAACCTCCGGGCGGTATCGGCGCCTTGGGCCAATCCTTGCCCACCGTGCAGCCGCAGGTGCTGTTGACGGCCGAGAGCACCAGAGGGCTGCCGCCCGTGTTGGTGAATGTGAACCGCTGCTGCACCTTGGCGCCCTGCACCACCTTGCCCATGTCGGCCTGCGTGGCATCGAAGGTGATGCGGGGGTAGTCCTCCGCATCGAGCTTCTCGTAGCCCGATGCCGGGAAGTTGAGGTCCTCGGTGGTGACCTCGCCTCGCTCGCTGTGATCGGTGAGGAAGCAGCCGCTGAGGAGCGCAGCCAGCAGCACTGCCAAGATGCCCGCTCCGCCGTGCACGCGGCCGATCATGCACGCGAGGAAACCCAGCGGACCGCCCGCGGGAAAGGGTCCCAGGCGATGCTGGCGATCGGCTTTGCACGCGTGCATGGATGACCCTTTCATCGGTTCAGCTCTCCAGCAGCCCTCTGCCCACCTTCCGTATGCGACCGTCAGCCCTGAGCTCGACGAACAGCTTGTCGAGCACGCCATTGATGAAGTTCTTGCTCTTCGGGGTGCTGTATGCCTTGGCGATCTCGATATACTCGTTGAGGGTCACCTTCACCGGGATCTGGTCGAATGTGCGGACCTCCGCGAGCGCCATCTTCATGAGGATCATGTCGGTGTAGGCGATGCGGTCGGCCTCCCAATTGCTCGCCTTCGCCGCGATGAGGGCCTCATGCTCGTCACTGAATGCAATGCTGGCGCGGAAAAGATCATTCACGAAGCCGCGCTCCTCTGCGGGGTCCTGGGTGATGGCACTCAAGGCCTGGGGCCCACCGCCATCCTGGCGCCACTGCTCCAGCACCCGTTTCACGAGGCCTGCGGCCAGGTCCAGGTCCTCGAGCCAATAGATGCTCCTGGCCTCGTATACATCCTGCAGGGACTCGCTGTTGGCCACCTGCTCGCTGAAGAGTTCCACGACGAAGGCCCTGTCCTTGGTGAAGGAGGTGGCCGGCTCCGCCATGTAGGCCTTGTAGGCTTCACTCTCCTCGATGGCCTTGAACAAGGCCATGAACAGCTCGTGATGGCCCACCCAGCTGATCCTGCGCTTCTCGCACTCCGCCCGCAGCGCCTCGCTCTCGGCAACCCCGGTGATGAGGGCATTCTCCACGAAACGCCGGTTGGGATTGAGGTCCTCCGGCGTTGGCAGCCGCTTCTTCCTCCGCTCCTCCATGCGCAGCTCAGCCACGTGCCGCAGCTCACCGAGGACGAGCATCAGGGAGAGGTACAGGTCGTGCACCCGGTCGATGCCCTGGTAGAGCTCTTTCTCCAAGCGTGAAGTGGTCGCCGGGTCGCCCTGCCAGTAGGCATAGAGCGCCTGATAGACCTTGATGCGCAGATAACGGCGGTTGAGCATGCTGATGGACCCGCGATGCGTGGCTCAGAATCGGAGGCCTGCCTCGCGCATGCTGCTGATGCGATGCTCCGCGGCCTGGTTGGCGGCCAGGTAAGTGGGGATGCCGAGCTCGGCGCTGGCCTTGAAAATGCGCCGGGCGGTATCGTAGATGCCCTCGGTCTGCCGGAGGGCGGCCTTGCGGTTGTAACCCTTCCGCTCCCAGGCGCAATTGATGATTCCGCCCGCATTCACGAGGAAGTCGGGGGCGTACAGGATCCCCTTCTCCATCACTGCCTTGCCGTGCTCCCCCTCATCCTCCAGCTGGTTGTTGGCGGCCCCGCAGATGACGCTGCACTTGAGGCGCTTGAGCGTGCCGTCGTTGACCGTGGCACCGAGGGCGCATGGCGAATAGATGTCCACATCGAGGTCGTACACCGAGTCGGAGGCCACGATCTCCACGGCAGGGTGCTCCGCCTTGATCGCTGCGAGCTTGTCGTCGTGGATATCCGTGAGGTACACCTTGGCGCCCTCCTTCACGAGGTGGCCGACGAGGTACCGCCCCACATTGCCCGCGCCCTGCACGGACACCTTGCGGCCGCTGAGTTCCTCGGATCCGAAGGCCTGCTTGGCCGCGGCCTTCATGCCGCAATACACGCCATAGGCGGTAACGGGGCTAGGGTCGCCGCTGCCGCCCATCTCCTCGGGAAGGCCCGCCACGTACCTGGTCTCCTTGAGGATGTTCACCATCTCCGTGGTGCTCATCCCCACATCCTCCGCTGTGATGTAGCGGCCATTGAGGCTCTCGACGAAGCGGCCGAAGCGGCGGAACATGGCCTCCGTCTTCTGAGTGCGTGCATCGCCGATGATCACGGCCTTGCCGCCGCCCAGGTCCAGGCCGGCCAGCGAACTCTTGTACGACATACCGCGACTGAGGCGCAGCACATCGTTGAGCGCCTCCGCCTCGGTGGTGTAGGGCCACATGCGGGTGCCGCCGAGCGCGGGGCCTAGGGTGGTATCGTGGATGGCGATGATGGCGCGCAGGCCGGTGGCGCGATCGTAGCAGAAGAGGACCTCCTCGTGATCGTGCTGCTCCATCCGGCTCAGCACCAGCTGGTGAGCCGAGGACTTGGTTGCGGTGGTGACCATGCTAGTTGCGGGACTGCGTTTGGATTGGATCCGGCGGAAGTACAGGGAGCAGAATGCCCTTGATGGGTCCGGTCAACCGGTCAAAGCACCCCTTCGCCCTTCCCCCGCCGCCTACCTTTGGCGCCCTTTGATTTGACCGGGCGCTGCTGGAAGGCGGCCAAAAGTAGGAAGTTCCCACCCGAGGCGATGCGACCGCTCCTCAAGCTCAATCCCTACTTCGCAAAGTACCGCTGGCACTTGGTGCTGGGAACCGCCTTCATCGCGCTCAGCAACCTCTTCGCCGTGTATGCCCCGCAGGTGGTTCGGGAGGCCATCGACCTCATCACGGCCGGTTTCCGCCAGATGGAGCTGCCGGTGGACCAGCGTTCACTGGCCGTGCCGAGGATGCTGGAGCGCTGGTTGGGCTGGACCGGCATCGACCTGGCCGACCGGGTGCAGCAGCTGGGCGATGGTGGGCAGATCGCCAGCACCATCGCCTGGCTTTCGGCCGTGCTGGCCGTGCTTTATCTGGCGCTGGCACTGCTCAAGGGATTCTTCATGTTCCTCATGCGGCAGACCATCATCGTGGTGAGCCGCTGGATCGAATACGACATGAAGAACGATGTCTACGCCCATTACCAGCGGCTCGACCGCTCGTTCTACAAGCGCAACAGCACCGGCGACCTCATGAACCGGATCAGCGAGGACGTGGGAAAGGTGCGGATGTACCTGGGTCCCGCCGTGATGTACACGATCAACCTGGTGGTCCTGTTCATCATGTGCATCGGCTTCATGCTGCACGTGAATGCCGAGCTCACGCTCTGGACGCTGGCCCCGCTGCCACTGATGAGCATCGTGATCTATTACGTGAGCGACGTGATCAACCGCCGCAGCACGGAGGTGCAGGAGCAGCAGAGCAGGCTGAGCACCCTGGCCCAGGAGAGCTTCAGCGGCATCCAGGTGCTGAAGGCCCATGCCAAGGAGCCCATGGCCGTGGGGCGCTTCGGCGAAGCGGCGGCGGAATACCGTCGGCGCAGCCTGGCACAGGCCAGGGTGGATGCGCTCTTCATGCCTGCCATCATGCTGCTCATCGGCCTGAGCACCGTGCTCACCATCCTCATCGGCGGCTTGAAGCTCATCCAGGGCGACCCCACGGTGAGCGTGGGCAACATCGCCGAATTCGTCATCTATGTGAACATGCTCACCTGGCCCTTTGCCTCGGTGGGCTGGGTCACCTCCCTGATCCAGCAGGCGTCGGCCAGCATGGAGCGCATCGACGAGTTCATGCGCACGGCCCCTGTCATCGTCGATGACGCGGATGAACTGAAGGAGGTGCAGGGCGCCATCACCTTCTGCAACGTCACCTTCACCTATCCTGACACGGGCATCACCGCACTGCGCGAGGTCTCCTTCCATGTGCCAGCGGGCGGCACGTTGGCCGTGGTGGGTCATACCGGAAGCGGCAAAAGCACGCTCATGGACCTCATCGGACGCCTCTACGACCCCAGCGAAGGCCAGGTGCTGATCGATGGCGTGGACGCACGCCGCATCCGCCTGGACCGCTTGCGCAAGCAGCTGGGCAGCGTACCGCAGGATGTCTTCCTCTTCAGCGACACCATCCGGAACAACATCGCCTTCCGGCTGGACGAGGATGATGCGGTGGATGAACGCGTGGCCCAGGCCGCACGGGCCGCCCAGGTGCACCAGGACATCCTGGGCTTCCCGAAGGGCTATGGCACCGTGCTCGGCGAGCGCGGCATCACCCTCAGCGGCGGCCAGAAGCAGCGCGTGAGCATCGCGCGGGCCATCATCGGACGGCCGCGCATCCTGCTCTTTGACGATGCGCTCAGCGCTGTGGATACCGCCACCGAGGAGGCCATCCTGCGCGAGCTGCGCGGCGTGATGCGGGGACGCACCACCGTCATCGTCAGCCATAGGATCAGCGCGGTGCGGGATGCGGACCGCATCCTGGTGCTCGAGCATGGCCGGGTGGCAGAGGAGGGCACGCATGCCGAGCTCATCGCCCACGGCGGCATCTACCGCAAGCTGCACGAGGAGCAGCTCCTGGAGGAGGCCCGCACGCTGTCGGGGCGCGCCGAATGACCCGTGCTGCGATCTTCGCCCCATCGCCTTGGCCACCAGGCAGGGCGGGAAAGCCATGGAGAATGCGATGAAGGTTGGGGTGATCGGGGCCGGCACCATGGGCAGCGGAATCGCCCAGGTCGCTGCTCAAGCCGGTCACCCGGTGGTGCTCTATGATACCCGGCGCGAAGCCGTTGACAAGGCCTTGGCCGCCCTGCGCACATCGCTCGGGAAACTGGTGGAGAAGGGCCGGCTCACCGATGAGCAGGCCAAGGGCATCCACGCACGCATCCTACCCGCCTCCGACCTGAAGGAGCTGCGGGGCTGCGGGCTGGTGATCGAAGCCATTGTGGAGGACCTCAGTGTCAAGCAGCGCTTGTTCGCGGACCTGGAGGCCATCGTCGATCCCGCCTGCGTGCTGGCCACCAACACCTCCTCGCTGTCGGTGACCGCCATCGCGGGCGGAAGCAAATGGCCGCATCGGATCATCGGCCTGCATTTCTTCAACCCCGCTCCCATCCTGCCCCTTGTGGAGGTCGTACCCGGACTGGTCACGGACGCGGCCATAACGGCGAAGGCAGTCGACCTCATGCACGGCTGGGGCAAGGTGCCCGTGGCCTGCAAGGACACGCCGGGATTCATCGTCAACCGGGTGGCTCGCCCCTATTACGGGGAGAGCATCAGGCTGTTCGAGGAAGGCGTTGCCGATATGCCCACCATCGATGCGGCATTGCGGACCTATGGCGGCTTCCGCATGGGGCCCTTCGAGCTCATGGACCTCATCGGCAACGATGTCAATTTCACCGTGACGAGGACGGTGTGGCAGGCCTTCTTCCACGAGCCGCGGTACAAGCCGAGCCTCACGCAGCAAAGACAGGTGGAAAGCGGCCGGCTGGGCCGGAAAACCGGCCAGGGTTACTACAGCTATGCGGAAGGCACCACCACACCCTCGCCCGCCGTGGACCCGGGGCTGGGGAACGCCATCGTGGAGCGGGTGGTGGCCATGCTCATCAACGAAGCGGCCGATGCGCTATTCTGGGGCGTCGCTACCGCTCAGGACATCGACATGGCCATGACCAAGGGGGTGAACTACCCCAAGGGGCTCCTCGTCTGGGCCGATGAGCAGGGCGCTGCCCACTGGCTGACCGTACTGGAGCGCCTTCAGGCGGAATACCGCGAGGAACGCTACCGTCCCTCCCCCCTGCTCCGACGGCTCGCCCATGCAGGGGGCCGGTTCCATAGCTGAACCGGCAATCCGCCCTTTCACAATTTTTTCCACCGAGTTATTTTCCATGGAATTCATCTGGCTAACTTCGCACCCCAAATCCAACCCCAAACACCGTCATGAATTTCCGTGTCCTCCCCTTGGTCGCCATTGCGACCGCGTTCGTAGCGTGCGGCCCCTCCGAAGCGGAGAAGCAGGCCGCCCGTGAAAAGGCCATCGCTGACAGCATCGCTGCAGCCGCAGCTGCCGAGCACAAATACATCGTCGATGCTGCCAACAGCGTGATCAACTGGGCGGGCAATGTCACGGGCCCGGCCCCTTATGGCCACTTCGGCACCATCAGCCTGAACAGCGGTGAGTTCACCGTGCAGGGCGGCGTGCTGAAGGCCGGGAGCTTCGAGGTGAACATGACCTCGATCAACCCCATGGACGATGGTTACCAACCGGAGGGCTCCAAGCAGGGCACCAAGAGCCAGCTCATCGGCCACCTGAGCACCGCAGACTTCTTCGACAGCGGCAATCATCCCACCGCCAAGCTGACCATCACCGGCGGCAGCGGCAACTCCGCCACGGGCGACCTGACGATCCGCGGCACGACCAACTCGGAGACCATCACCGACATCGTGATCACCGAGAATGCCGACGGCTCTGTGAAGGCCACCGGCAAGCTGGTGTTCGACCGCCAGAAGTACGGCGTGGCCTGGAAGCACTTCATGAAGGATGCGATCCTGGCGGACAACATCGAACTGGCCGTTGAACTGAACGGCAAGGCCGCCCAGTAACCGGTTGGTGAAAGAGGGGAGCGCTCGCCGCAAGGCGGGCGCTTCTCTTTTTCAGCCCTGGCCGATGGCCCTGGCCAGCCAGTCATTCAAGGGCCGCATGGCCTGCCAATGCGCCATGAGGTCGTCCATGAGCTTGGCATCGGTCACCCGCTTGGCGGGCAGCTCTGCGGCCACATAGAACTGCTTGTTGGCGATGAGGGGCTCCTTTGCCGCTAGCGCCTTGAATTCGGCCCGCAGCACCTTGTTCGCCTCGCCCTGCACCTCCTTGAACAGCGCCAGGAACGGCTTTCCGCTGATGGCCTTCCGGAAGCCCTTCCCATCCCTGGCGATGCCCTCCCGGATGGCGAGCAGCTGCTCCTTGTCGGGCATGTAGGAGCCGCCGTAGAACTTGACGCTCTCCGGCCCCAAGGCGAAGTAGAGGCCCGGCACCGAATGGTCCTTGCGGCCTGCGGATGAGATGATGGCCGATGCCTCGAGCTTGTATGGCGTCTTGTCCCTGCTGAAGCGGATGTCCTTATTGATGCGGAAGATGGCCTCCTTGGGTGAGATCGCCACGGACTTATCGAGCTTGGCGATGCGCGCGATCGCCTCAGCGACGAAGGCCTCGAAGGGCTGCTTCACGGCCTGCTCGTAGCGCTTGCGGTTGGCATCGAACCACTCCTTGTTGTTGTTCTTCGCCAGATCCATGAAGAACCGGTTGAAGTCGGCGGTGAACCAGGCCATCGTCGGAGATTTGCCACCAAGTTAGAGGCGCCGCGATGCACGAACCGGACCGAACCCCGCACGGGCTGATGATGAGCTCACCGATCGGGGTGCTGTGGATCGCCAGCGATGGCCGATGCATCACGCAGCTCGTCTTCGATCCAGCGGAGGCCCTTCCTTCCTACCCTACGCCATTGCTGCGCGAGGCGGAGCGGCAGCTGCACGCCTATTTCACCGGTCACCTCCGCTCCTTTGAACTGCCATTGGCCGGATATGGGACACCCTTCCAGCGAAGCGTCTGGCAAGCGGTGGCGGCCATTCCCTGGGGTGCCACGCTGAGCTACCGGGCCCTGGCCGAACGCATCGGGGCAAGCACCGCCGCCCGTGCCGTGGGCGCAGCGAACGGCGCCAATCCGCTGCCGATCCTGGTGCCCTGCCATCGCGTGGTGGGGCGATCGGGCGGGCTCACGGGCTACGTGGGCGGACTAGGGCGGAAGCAGTGGCTGCTGCGGCACGAGGGGGCGATTGCTGCGGGTCTTTTCGACGGCCCGCAATGAACCATCCACGGGGGTGCGTGTACCGCTTGGCCAAAATCGCTGCCATGACCGGACGCCGCCTTGTGCCACTGCTCGCCTTCGCCATCGCCCATCCTGCCCGCCCCCAGGCCATGGGCAACCTCATGTACGAATCAGCCAGCCGCATGTGGCTGCAGCAGGCCGAGCAGCCCGTGAGGGCCTCGATCCAGGGAAATCTGCTCGTGCTCGAGGTGAATGCCATGATGAACATGCGCGCCGACAGCTATCTGGCCATTTTCCATGTTACCCAGCTCGGGCAGAGCGCCGAGGAAGCCGACAGCCTGATGACCGCGCGCGTCGAAGCCATGGTCCAACGGGTGAAGGAGCACGGCGTGAAGGAAGCCGACGTTTTCACCGACATGCTCTCCTTCGTGCCCGTGTACGAATTGGAGGCCACACGGAAGCTCTTCAGCAAGACCTATCAAGAAGTGCCGGCGGGCTTCGAGATCCAGAAGAACATCCACATCCGGTTCCGCGATGCCCGAATACTGGACAAGCTCGTGACGGCCGCCGCGAAGGAGGAGATCTACGACCTGGTGAAGGTGGACTTCTTCGTGGCCGACCAGAGCGCCTGCTACGATACGCTGCGGCTGTTCGCGAATCGGCTGATGCAGCAGAAGATCGATCAGTTCGCCAAGCTCGGGCTCAAGGTGGGCGAGAGCCATCGGCTCGCCTCGGAGCAGAACGGCGCCCACTTCCCGCTGGACCGCTATGCCGCCTACCAGAGCCGGGTGCAGACGAGCCTGAACAGCAGGCGAAAAGGACAGGCCGTGAACGACGTGCGCAAGCCGAGCGGCTTCTTCTACAACAAGGTGCCGTATGGGCGGTTCGATATCGTGCTGCACGCCGAGATCACCGAGCCACCGGTGCAGTACACGTACAACCTCACGCTGCAGTGCCAGCTCCCTGAGGGATTCCCCAGGAAGGAGGCCAAGGACATCGTGAAGTACGTGTGGATCACGGACAAGGGCGAGATGAAGGAACTGAAGCTGTGATCGGTTACCTTTTGCAGGGACGTGCATTGCTCGCCTACAAATCCGCGCATGCTCGCTCTGCTCCTCGCCGCCACCACCGCTGCCCCACCCTACGATCAGCTCAGGCGCTCCATCGAGGAACGCCGGAGCGCCTTCCAGGAACGCTACGCCTGCGCCGACAGCGCGGGCCAGGCCCGGATGGTCGACAGCGCCCGCGCCTACCTATTCGACCGCATCACGCTCGACATCCTCCCCGCCTGGCATGGCACGCGCTGGGATTTCAACGGCACCACGCGTACGCCCGGGCAAGGCGCCATCGCCTGCGGCTACTTCGTGAACACGGTGCTGCAGGATGCCGGCTTCCGGCTGCCGCGCATCAAGTGGTCGCAAATGGCCAGCGAGCCGATCACCGTGAAGACCTGCCATGCGATCAAGCGCTTCCGAAGCAGGCCGGTGAGCGAGGTGGAAGCCTACCTGCGCGAGCAGGGCGACGGGCTGTACAAGGTAGGGCTCGACAACCACGTGGGCTTCATCGTGGTGCGCGACGGAACGGCGCGCTTCGTCCACAGCAGCTACTACCATCCGGGGTCGGGCGTGATGAGCGAGCCGCTCGATGGCCATAACCCACTGGCGCATTCGCGTTACCGCATCGTGGGGAAGCTGCTCGGCGATGCCATGATGAGGGCGTGGCTCAGCGGCATGGACCTCTCCGGGCTTCGTTGAGCGCGGATTAGCTTCGCTCCATGGATGCCGCGTCCGCCTTCGCCGCCAACCGAGCGCTCTGGAACGCCCGCGTTCCGCACCACCTCGCCTCCCGGATGTACGACATGGATGGCTTCATCGCAGGGAAGAACCCGCTCACGGCCATCGAGCTGGAACTCCTCGGCGATGTCAAGGGCAAGCGCATCCTGCATCTGCAGTGCCACTTCGGACAGGATACGCTGAGCCTTGCGCGCATGGGCGCCGATGCCACCGGGCTCGACATCTCCGATGCCGCGCTGGACGAGGCCCGGAAGCTCACCGAGCGCTGCGGCCTGAAGGCCGATTGGGTGCTGAGCAACGTGGCGGAGCATGTGCCCGAGCTTGATGAGCGGTTCGACCTCGTGTTCACCAGCTATGGGACCATCGGCTGGCTGCCCGACCTGAAGCCATGGGCAGCGAACATCAAGCGCTACCTGAAGCCAGGCGGCCGCTTCGTCTTCGTGGAGTTCCACCCTGCAGTGTGGATGTTCGACAATGACTTCACCCACGTGCGGTACTCGTACTTCAACCGCGAGACGATCGTGGAGGAGGAGCAGGGCACCTACGCCGATCGGGGCGCGGACATCCGGCTCACCTCCTACAGCTGGAACCACAGCCTTGGCGAGGTGCTCACCGTGCTGCTCGATGAAGGCCTTGTGCCGGAGCGCTTCACGGAGCTCGATGGCTCGCCGCACGATTGCTTCCAGGGTACCGTGCGCGGCGACGACGGGCTGTACCGGATCAAGGACATGGAAGGGAAGATCCCGATGGTGTACGGGTTGCGCGCGGCGAAGGCGTATTAGGCTCTTCCACAGCGCGCTGTTGGCCAAGGGATCGCCGGGCGGGGCGGCGGCGGCGATCGCCTTCGCTCCTTTGCGCGCATGGCGCTGAGCCGCTTCTGGACGTTCATGCTGGTGCTGAGCATCGGCTATGTGCTGGTGATGCTGGCCATGGGCCGGCAGTACAGCCTGGGCATGCTGGTGAACGGCAAGCAGGGCGAGGCCTTGGTGGTGAACGAACTCGATACCGCCGCCCTGCAGGGCACGGCCTTCCTCGCAGCCATCCGTGCAGCAGGCGATGCCGGGCTGGAGGTGAAGGGCGACCGCTATGCGCTGAACGGGACAGGGACCCTCAGAGTGACGCGCGGCAAGCAGCCGGCCGACGGCCTCTTCGCCACCTGCCGCAACACCATCATGGACCTATGGCTGCCATTGATCGGCTACCTCACCTTCTTCTGCGGCCTGCTCAACCTGCTGGTCGATTCGCGCGCCATGGAGAAGGTGGCGCATGTGCTCTCCCCCGCCTTCCACCGCGTGTTCCCTGACCTCCGCAAGGACCACCCGGCCTACGGCTTCATGACGCTCAACTTCGCGGCCAACTTCCTGGGCCTCGACAGCGCCGCCACGCCCTTCGGCCTGAAGGCCATGGAGAGCATGCAGGAGGACAACCCGCAGAAGGACCGGGCCACCAACAGCCAGATCATGTTCCTGTGCCTGCATGCCGCAGGCCTCACGCTGCTGCCCACAAGCATCATCGGCTACCGGGCGGCCCAGGGTGCCGCCAACCCGGCCGACATCATGGTGCCCACGATCATCACCAGCTTCGTGGGCACCCTGGCGGCCCTGTTCATGGTGGCGGCCCGACAGCGCATCAGCCTCTTCAATTGGCCGGTGATGCTGGGCGTGCTGGGCATCAGCGCCATCATCGGGGGCCTCATGGCCTACATCGGCTCGCTGGCCGGCGCCGCCAAGTTCCACTTCACGGACAACCTCAGCAACGGCATGCTGCTCACCATCATCGGGCTTGTGGTGGGCTACGCATTCCTGGTGGAACGCTACTTCCGAGACAAGGGCACCAACATCTTCGACAGCTTCGTGCACGGGGCCAAGGACGGCTTCACCACGGGCCTCCGGGTGCTCCCCTACATGCTCGCCATGCTGGCCGCCCTGAGCATCTTCCGCAACAGCGGGCTCATGGGCATCGTGATGGACGGCCTCTCGTGGGCCATGGCCGGGGCGGGCGTGAGCAAGGAGATCATCGACGCCATACCCGTCGCGCTCATGCGCCCTTTCAGCGCTGGCGGCTCGCGCGGATTCATGCTCGATGCCATGAAGACCTACGGCCCGGACAGCCTGACCGGCATGCTCAGCTGCCTCTTCCAGGGCGCGGCGGAGACCACCTTCTATGTGGTGGCGCTGTACTTCGGCAGCGTGAACGTGAAGGACACGCGGTACACGCTGGGCATCATGCTGCTGGCCGACCTGGTCTGCGTGATCACGGCCATCTTCGTGGTGCGGCTCTACCTCTAGCCGGCCCTCGGCGCAGCAGGCAGGATTGACGACCTTCGCGGGATGGAGACCACGAAACGCGCCGTTACCGCGGTGCTCGATGGAGCGCCCTACCGTACGGTGCTCACCGCCCGAGGCATCACCGCCGTCGCCGACGAACCGGCCGAGCACGGCGGGCAGGACCAAGGGCTGCGTCCGCATGAACTGCTCCTGAGCGCACTCGCCAGCTGCACGGCCATCACCTTGCGCATGTACGCCGGCCGTAAGCAGTGGGACACCGGGGGCATCACCGTGCAGGCCACGCTGGAGCGTACCCAGACCGGACGCGCGGTGGAAAGCCGGATCCACCTGGAGATCGGCTTCGGGAGGGAAATGCCGACGGACCAGCGTGAACGCCTCCTGCAGATCGCAAGCGCCTGCCCGGTGCACCGCACGCTGGAGAGCCCCATCCACCTGACGAGCAGCCTGACACCATGAGCAAGGAGCACACCTACACCAACGGGGAGATCACCATCATCTGGAAGAAGGACCTGTGCATCCACAGCACACGGTGCTGGCGAGAGCTGGGCACCGTATTCCAGCCCGGCAAACGTCCGTGGATCAAGCCGGAGGGCGCCTCCACGGACGCGATCCGCGCACAGGTGGAACGCTGCCCGAGCGGCGCGCTAACCTTTCGCATGAGCGATGGCACCGAGGCCCAGGGGCGCGCGTCCGATGCCTCACTGCGTGTGGAGGTGAGTCCTGATGGCCCCCTGCTGGTGAAGGGCCCCTGCACCGTGGTGCATCCGGACGGCCGCGCAGAGGAGCGCGAGCGCAACACGGCCCTGTGCCGGTGCGGGGCCTCGGCCAACAAGCCCTATTGCGACGGATCCCATCGCCGAACCGGCTTCTCCGACGGCGCCGGCCGCTGACCGCCGCCTGGCGGTTACTGACCTACGGCATGACACCGGCACGCGAGGGGGCTACCTTTGCCCCCAGCACTTCCCGCATGTTCGCCCAGGACCCGAAGCACGTGCCCCTTACCCCCGCCCAGAAGGCGAGGCGCATCAATCTGAACCCTGACCTGTACGGCACTTTCGCCGAGATCGGCGCAGGGCAGGAAACGGTGCGCCATTTCTTCCGCGCCGGAGGGGCCTCCCAGACCATCGCCAAGGCGATGAGCGCCTACGACAAGGACTTCAGCAACGCCATCTACGGACCGGAGCCGGGCAACCGCTTCGTCTGTGAGAGCCGGCTGAAGAACATGCTACGGCACGAGTACGGGCTGATCATCGACCGCCTGAACCGCCAGGACCACCCCTCGAAGCGCTTCTTCACCTTCGCCAACACCGTTACCACCAGCACCTTCGAACGGCCGCACAGCGGGCACGGCTGGCTGGGCGTGCGCTTCCAGACCGCTCCAGACCAGCCCACCAGCGACGTGATCCTGCACTTCCGGCTCCACGACCCGGACATCAGCCTGCAGCAGGAGTGCATCGGCGTGCTGGGCGTGAACCTCCTCTTCGCTGCCGTGACGGATTGGGACAAGCCCGGCCAGATCATGGACTCGCTCTACGACAATGTGAGCCGGCACGTGGTGGAGATCGACATGATCCAGATGAACGGACCGGCGTTCCGCACCGTGGACAACCGGCTGCTCAGCCTGCAGCTGGTGAAGCGCGGCTTCACCGACGCCGTGCTCTTCGGCCCCGATGGGCAGAACCTGCAGGCCAGCGAGACGCTCTACAAGAAGAACATCCTGGCCATCCGCGGCAGCTTCCGGCCCGTCACCAAGGTGAACATCGACATGATCATGAACGGCTACAACATGTTCATCAAGGAACAGAAGGTAGACCGTCAGAACCTGCAGGTGCTCTTCGAGATCACCCTGAGCAACTTGAAGAGCGACACCGGCGATGTGGACGAGAAGGACTTCATCGACAGGGCCGACATCCTCTGTTCCCTGGGGCAGACGGTGCTGATCAGCAACTACCAGGAGTACTACAAGCTGGTGGAGTACTTCAGCCGGTACACCAAGGCGCGCATGGGCCTGATCATGGGCGTGAACAACCTGGTGGAGGTCTTCGACGAGAAGTACTACCGCCACCTGAACGGCGGGGTGCTGGAGGCCTTCGGCATCCTGTTCCACCGCGACCTGAAGATCTACGTGTATCCCAGCCGGCCGAGCAATACGGCGGAGATCATGACCACCGTGAACATGCCGGTGCATCCGCGCATGCGCCCGCTCTACGATTACCTGCTCTTCAACAAGCGGCTGGTGGACATCGAGAACTACGACCCCAACGTGCTGCACATCTTCAGCAAGCAGGTGCTCGACATGATCAGGGGCGGCCACAAGGGCTGGGAGAGCATGGTGCCCCCCTACGTGGACAACATGATCAAGGACAATCAGCTGTTCGGCTACCGGCCGGTGCAGGAGGGCGCCAAGGCCTGAGCGTTACCTGCCGGTGCGGGCAGAATTGCAGTGGGTGATGCGCAGGTCCGTCATGGCATGGATCGGAGCGGTCCTGCTCCTTGCGGGTCGCGTGGAGGCTCAGCCTGCCGGACGAAGCGGGGGTGCAGCAGGCCCTGGCGCCACCATCGCGCAACGCTTCGCACCGCCTTCCGGATTCCAGCGGCTGCCCGTCGATGCGGAATCCTTCGGAAGCTACCTGCGCCACCTGCCCCTGAAGCCGGAGGGGGCACCGGTGCTCCTCCATGACGGACGCCTGAAGGCCCGCCAGGACGTGCATGCCGCCGTTGTGGACAGTGAGCTGGGGCGGAAGGACCTGCAGCAATGCGCGGATGCGGTGATGCGCCTCCGGGCTGAATACCTGTATCGGTCCGGACAGGAGGATGCCATCGCATTCGATTTCACCAACGGATTCAGGGCCGAATGGGTGCGCTGGCGCAGCGGCGAGCGGATCCGGGTGACCGGCAACCGCTGCGCCTGGGTGCATGGCGCCGCGCCGGACTCCTCGCACGCCCAGCTGATGCGTTACCTCGATGCGGTGTTCACCTACGCGGGGACCCTCTCGCTGGCCCGCGAGCTCAAGCGCGCGTCACCGGCGCCTCCGGACGCCGGCGACCTGCGCATCGGCGATGTGTTCATCCAAGGGGGCTCGCCTGGCCACGCAGTGCTTGTGGTGGATGCCGCACGGCATGCCGACGGCCGCCTGGCCTTCCTCCTGGCCCAGGGCTACATGCCCGCGCAGGAGATCCATGTACTGCGCAATGCCCGCCAGCCGGACCTGGGCGCTTGGTATCTCCTGCACGGCGAGGCGCGGCTCCACACCCCGGAGTGGACCTTCGATTGGAGCCACCGCAGGCGCTGGCCCTGAGCCTCGGTTATCTTGGCCCGCAGCGCCATCCATGCTTCCCCGCGCAAAGCCTGAGCCCAAGCCCCGCCTCCGAGACCGGCACCTGAGGGCCTACCCCTACCCGTACACGGCCTGGTTGGCGCTGAGCAGCGACCCGGACAACACCACCATCGCGGATTGGACCGAGCTGAACGCCACCATCTGGCAGGAACTCGGACTGCCCTTCGGCGACACGGTCTTCCTGCGTTCGTACAACCGGAACCTCCCCGACCAGGTGGACGCGCACCGGCACCCGGAGATCCTGCAGGCGCACCCTCATGACACCCTCCACACCTGGGGGGATTACATGTGGGCCGGTGCCAAGGCCTTCGACCGGGCCGATGCCGAGGAAGCCTTGGCGATGATGCGCCGCCTGGGCCTGCAGCCGCGGGTTTGGGTCGATCACAGCATGTTCCCCGGCAACATGCTGCACAACAGCCGGCAGGGCTCCTTCCCGCGCATCGTGGATGCCTCCGGGCACGTGTACCCCAACCCCCTCTACACGCTCGACCTCGTGCGGCAGGCCGGCATCCGGTACCTGTGGGACGGGACGATTACACCGGTGCTGGGGCAGGACAGGCCGCTCTCGCGCTGGAAGGTGCACCGTGCGCACGGCCGCCAGCTCACGCGCTCGGTGAGCAACTACACCAAGTACATGGTGAGCAAGGCGCTCGGCGTCGGCACCGGCTTCCGAGCGCAATTCCGCGACAATGCCGCCTACCGACCCCATCGCTTCCCCGATGGCAGCATGCTCTACACCTTCCAGCGCCATGGCACCTGGGAGGAGGCCGACATCGACGGCCTGGGGCGGCTGCTCTCCGGCGAGCGGCTCGATCAGCTGGCCCGCCATGGCGGCACCTGCATCCTCTACACCCACCTGGGCAAGCGACGCGTGTACCGCGTGGGCGAGCCCCGGCACATCCCCGAGCACAGCATGGCCTCGCTACGGGGCCTTGCCGAGCGGTGGCACAAGGGCCGCATCCAGCTGTCCTCGGTCTCGCACCTCCTGGATTACCTGGTGCTGCGCGACCACGTCCGCGTGGACCATGAGGCCCGCACCGTTTCGTTCGTTCCGGACGGCATCGCCTTCGAGCGCATCGATGCAGCGGCGCTGCGCGGCCATCGTTTCACGCTGCGCGGCATCAACCCCGGCCAGGTGACCGTGCAGGGGCCCGATGGCCCGCTCCAGCCGCGGATCGATGCCCACGCTCACGGATGGTTCACCCTTGATTTCAGCTGATGCCGGCCTCAGGGAACATCGTGCTGCTCTGCAACCTCTCCCAGGAGAGCCAGTTGCTGGCCCGGCGACTGGTGCAGGACGGGCTGCGACTCTCGCTCATCGTGTGCGAAGCACCGCCGGTGCAGGTGCCCTACTCCCCCGCCTCGCGCTTGATGCGCGCGTTGGTGGGTCACCGCCTGATGAACATGGTGGGCCAGGCCTTGCTGCATGAGGAGGACCGCGCCACCCTGCGCTGGGAAGAGGCCATGAAGGAACGGGCCGACCGGATCGCACAGCCCGCCTATGCGGCGATCGTGGCGGGAAAGGGATGGCCTGCAAGCGTGGCCCGCGTGGAAGTCGATTCCATCAATGAGCCGGCCGTGGTGGATCGGGTGCGCGCAGCAGAGCCGGACCTGCTGGCCGTGCTGGGAACCCGGCTGCTGCGCGAACCCTTGATCGGCGTGCCCCGGCGAGGCGCCATCAATGCGCACACCTCCCTGCTGCCGGAATACCGCGGCACGCGGCCGGAATTCTGGCAGTGCATCCGTCAGGACAAGGACCACATCGGCGTCACCTTCCACCTCATCACCCCGCGGGTCGATGAAGGGGACATCCTGCGGCAGATTCCGGCCCAGGTCCCATGGCCGTGCGACCCCTACCGGTTGCGCGCTGAGAACCTGCTGATCATCCTGCGGGAATACCCCGCGGTGATCCGCGACCACATGACGGGACGAGCCGCGCCCATCCCGCAGGGGCCTACGCCCATGCGCGCCTGGCGCAGCGCCGACCTCACCTTGCCAAGACGCTCCGAGCTGCGGCGACGGCTCGAGGCGCTGGGCATCACCGCATGACCAAGCGGACCATGACCGGGGACTTGCTGCACCGGGACCACTCGGGTGCGATCTACGCGCTGGCCGAGCACGACGGCCAGCTGCTCAGCGCCGGGGGCGATGGCCTGGTGCTTGCGTGGGAGGCCACGGCTCCGGATCGCACCCGTGCCATTGCGCGCATCGCCGGCCCCATCTACGCCCTCGCCCGCGGCGGCCCGGATGAACTGGCCCTGGGCAGCGCCGCCGGCACGCTGCACCTGCTGAACCTGCGCGAGCGCCGGGAACAACACGCGTTGCAGGCACATGCAATGGGAGTGTATACCCTGGCCTGGCCACACCCAGGCGCGCTGGTGACCGGGGGCGGCGACGGCAGCTTGGCGCTGTGGGAGCGCACCGAAACGGGCGCACCCTGGGCGCTGCGGCGCCGCATCCCGTTGAGTGATGCCAAGGTGCGCGGTCTGGCCCTCTCCCCGGATGGCGCAACACTGGGGGCCGCCACGGGCGATGGCTGGCTGCACCTGCTCGATGCAGGCACGCTCAATGCCATCGCCAGCTGGGCCGCTCATGAGGAAGGCGCACATGCCCTGGCTTTCCACCCGCGAAAATCCGCCCTGGTGAGCGGCGGAAAGGACGGGCATCTGCGCATCTGGGACTTGCGGAATGGCCAGCGTGCCATACTCGCCCTGCCTGCCCACCGGTCCACCATCTATCAGGCGGCCTTCAGCCCCTCGGACGCCACCTTGGCCACCGCCTCGCGGGACAAGACCGTCAAGCTCTGGCACGCGGACAGCCTGGATCCCCTCGGGCGCCTCGATGCGCGCACCGGCGGGCATGCGCACAGCGTGAATGCGCTGCAATGGAGGGGCTACGACCTCATCAGCGCCGGCGACGACCGTCGCGTGGTGCGATGGTCCGGCGCCGATCAGAAGGGGTAGATGTGCGGGATGAGTACCGTGGCGAGCACCCAGAGCAGCAGCTGCATGGGCGCCCCCACCCGCATGAAATCGCGCGCCTTGTACTGCCCCGCGCCATAGATCATGGTATTGGTCTGGTAGCCAATCGGCGTCATGAAGCTCGCACTGGCGCCGAAGAGCACCGCCATGATGAATGGCGTGGGCGACAGGCCCAGTGCCGTGGCCGTGGCGATGGCGATGGGGGTGATCACCGCAGCGGTGGCCGTATTGCTCATCACCTCAGTGAGCAGGGAGGTGAGCAGGTAGATGCCGGAAAGGATGGCCACCGGCCCCAGGTCGTGCAGGCCCATCACAAGTCCATCAGCGATGCGCGCGGCCAGCCCGCTCTTCTGCATGGCCAGGCCCAGGCTCAGCGAACCGGCCATGAGGAAGTAGATCTTCCACTCGATGGCATCGTACACCTCCTTCATGGAGAGCGTACGGGAGACCACCAGTGCGATGAGGCCCAGCAGCGCGGCCAGCACCACCGGCAGCAGCTCCATCGACGCGGCCAGCACCACGGCCAGCAGGATGGCGCCGGTGAGGATGAAGCGCCCGCGCTGGAACTCGGCCAGGCCCTCCTGCTCAGCGAGGATCACGAACGGGCTGTCGCTCTCGCTCTCCATCCGCTTGAGGCGCTGCACGTAGTGCGACCGCACCTCGGCCAGCACCACATCGCCGCTCCGCAGCACCGTCTCGTAGAGCTGCTCGTGCACCAGCTCCTCGCGATGGCGCACGGCCAGCGGCACGGCGCGGTAGGTGCGGATGAGGTCGGCCTCGCGCAGGGTCTTGCCCTCCAGGTCGCTGCTGCTGGTGATCACCAATTCCACCAGGGCGGTGCCGCGGGAGCGCAAGTCGTCGTTTGCCACGCGCAGCGAGGGCTGCATGCCGATGTGCGCACGGTCCTTCAGCGCCCTGATGCGCGCCACATCGCAGCGCACCTTCAGCACATCGCCGACCTCCAGCACCATGTCACCGGCGGGGAGGGTGAATCGGCTGTCGTCGCGCCGGATCTCGATGATGTCCATCTCCAGCTCCTTCACCAGGGCGCTGTCCATGATGCGCTGGCCCACGGCGGGCGCCCCCGGCAGCAACTCGATCTCGGTGACGTAGCCGCGGATGCCGAACTGCTCGCCCAGGTCCTTGCTGGCGCGCCGGTCGGGCAGCAGCCTGCGGCCGATCACCGCCATGTAGAGCACTCCGGCGGCCAGGAACACCAAGCCCATTGGCGTTTGGTCGAACATGCCCAGCGCCGGCATGCCGCTGTCGGTCATCACGCCGCTCACCACGAAGTTGGTACTGGTGCCCAGCAGCGTGGTGGTGCCCCCGAGTATGGTGGCGTAGCTGAGGGGGATGAGCAGCTTGCTGGGCGCCTGCCCCGAGGTCTGGGCGATCTGCACCACCACGGGAATGAGCAGCGCCACGATGGGCGTATTGTTCATGAAGGCCGAAACCAGCCCCACCACCAGCATGAGGAGCAGCACGCCGATGGCCGGCGACTCCCGGAAATGGCCGCTGAGGCGCGGTCCCAAGGTGCTCACGGCCCCGGTTCGCAGCAAGGCGGCGCTGAGGACGAAGAGGAAGGCCACGGTGAGGGTGGCCTGGTCGCTGAACCCGGCAAGCGCTTCCTTGGGGGTGAGCACACCCGTGATGGCCAAGGCCCCCACGATGAGCAGCGCCACGAGGTCCACCCCCACCCGGTCGGTGATGAAGAGCACCAGCGCCACCGCGAGGATGACGAGCACGATCCACTCCTGCGGACTCATAGCCGGCGAATGTAGGGGAAGGGGCGCCGCGCATCAGCCCCAATGGGCCACATACCAAGGCACGGCGCGCGCCAGCCCCTCACGCAGGTCGACTTTGGGGGCGAAGCCCAGCACGGTGCGGGCCTTGCCGATGTCGGCGAGGGAGTCGCGAACATCGCCCACGCGTGGCTCGGCATGCTCGGCAGCCACCGCGGCCACCACGGGGTCCACCTTCATCAACTCCTCCTTGAGTGCGGCAAGGAGGGTGAGGAGGGTGGTGCGCTCGCCGTAGGCCACATTGAAGACCTCGCCGAAGGCGCGCTCATCATCGGTCCGCAGGGCGGCCAGCACGGCCTGTACCGCATTGCCCACGTAGGTGAAGTCGCGCGATTGGTGGCCGTCGCCGTAGATGATGGGCGGCTCGTGGGCCAGCAGTGCCCTGATGAAGCGCGGGATGGCGGCCGCATAGGGGCCCTCGGGGTCCTGCCGCTCGCCGAAAACGTTGAAGAAGCGCAGCCCGATGGTGCGCATGCCATGCAGTCGGTGATAGAGGCCGGCGTACACTTCGTTGCCGTACTTGCTCACCGCATACGGCGATAGCGGTGTACCGATGCGATCCTCACGCTTGGGCAGCTCGGGCGCATCGCCGTAAACGCTGCTGCTCGAGGCGAAGACCAGCCGCTGCACCCCGGCCGCACGCGCAGCGAGCAGCATGTTGAGGAATCCACCCAGGTTCACTTCGTGGGTGGTCACCGGGTCGGCTATGCTGCGGGGCACCGAGCCCAGTGCCGCCAGGTGCACCACGGCAGTGGCATCACGCAGGGCCGCCACGGCATCGGCCTGCGATCGGATGTCGCCTTCCACGGCCTCGAACCGTTCGTGGGCCAGCAGGTGGGCGATATTGGCGCGCTTGCCGGTGATGTAGCTATCCATGCTCCGCACCCTGTAGCCAGCGGCGAGCAGCGCATCGCACACATGGCTGCCGATGAAACCGGCACCACCGGTGACGAGGATCCGTTGCTCAGGAACTGGGGGCATGTCCATCCGGTCGGAGGGCGGCGAAAGTAGCGGCCGCCGCGCACCGGGGCGCCGAATACTTGTTCGCCATGCCGCAAGGCATGGTGTGCAACCCGTCCGGGCACAAGCGCCCCACCGCCGCAACGGCAAGGCAAGCGCGGTGCACCTGGCCTCCTCCAACGCCCAGGCTGACGAACAGGCGCCCGTGGTGCGCAACTCCGCCTGGAGTAGGGAGTTGGATTGCGCGGGCCGCTGCGGGGGCCGCGCGGCGGCTATCTCGGTCCTACGTCATGATGCGCCGCGCCGCGGACCCGCACGGTGATTCCAGTCGTATGATGCCCTGCGGGGCGCCTGGAATGAGGCAGGGGCGGCCGCTCTTGGCGGACCGCCCCTGCGCTGTACATGCGGGTTCCGCCCTTACTTGGCCACCGCCACGCTCCGCTTCTCGCGGATCACGGTGATCTTCACCTGACCGGGATAGGTCATCTCGTTCATGATGCGGTCGGCGATGCTCATGCTCAGCTCGTCGCTCTGCTGGTCGGTGATGCGCTCGCTCTCCACCATCACGCGCAGCTCGCGGCCCGCCTGGATGGCGAATGCCTTTGTGACCCCTTGGTAGCTCATGGCCAGGCTCTCCAGGTCCTTCAGGCGCTGGATATAGGCCTCCACCGCTTCGCGGCGGGCGCCGGGCCGTGCACCGCTGATGGCATCGCAGGCCTGCACGATGGGCGAGAGCAGGGTGGTCATTTCGATCTCGTCGTGGTGGGCGCCGATGGCATTCACCACATCGGGCTTCTCGCCGTACTTCTCGGCCAGCTTCATGCCCAGCAGCGCGTGCGGCAGCTCGGGCTCTTCGTCGGGCACCTTGCCGATATCGTGCAGCAGACCGGCGCGCTTGGCCGCCTTGGGATTGAGGCCCAGCTCGGCGGCCATGATCGCGCTGAGGTTGGCTACCTCGCGGCTGTGCTGCAGCAGGTTCTGGCCGTAGCTGCTGCGGTACTTCATGCGGCCCACCATGCGGATGAGCTCGTTGTGCAGGCCGTGGATGCCCAGGTCGATGCAGGTTCGCTTGCCCACCTCCATGATCTCCTCCTCCAGGTGCTTCTTGGTCTTGGCCACGATCTCCTCGATGCGCGCCGGGTGGATGCGGCCGTCCTTCACCAGCTGATGCAGGGCCAAGCGCGCCACCTCGCGCCGTACGGCATCGAAGCAGCTCAGGATGATGGCGCCGGGGGTATCGTCGACGATGATCTCCACACCGGTGAGTTCCTCCAGCGTGCGGATGTTGCGCCCCTCGCGGCCGATCACCCGGCCCTTCACATCGTCGTTCTCGATGTGGAATACGCTGACGCTGTTCTCTATGGCATGCTCGGTGGCCACCCGCTGGATGGTCTGGATGACAATGCGCTTGGCCTCCTTGTTGGCGTTGAGCTTGGCCTCCTCCTGCACCTCCTTGATATGGGCCATTGCGGCTGTGCGAGCTTCGTCCTTCAGACTGTCCACCAGCTGCTTCTTGGCCTCCTCGGCGTTGAGCCCGCTGATGTTCTCCAGCAGGGAGACCTGCTTGGCATGCATCTTCTCGGTCTCCTCGCGCCGGCGCTCCACGCCGCTGAGCTTCTGCTCAAGGTCGGCCTTCAGCCGCTCCACGTTCTTCTCCTTGTTGGCAAGCTCCTGCTGCTGGCGGCTCAGCTGCTGCTCGCGCTGCTTGGCCTTCTCCTGGGCCTGGGCCACGTTGCGCTCGCGCTCCCGCACCTCCTTCTCATGCTGCTCCTTCATCTGCAGGAACTTCTCCTTGGCCTGCAGGATCTTCTCCTTCTTGATGGCCTCGCCCTCGGCCTCGGCTTCCTTCAGGAGGCCTTCGCGCCGCCTGCGCATGACACTATTGAGGGCGACGAAGACGATGGCGCCGCCGCCTACGAGACCGGCCAGTAGGCCGATCAGGATGCTGATGATGTCCATGGGTCCATGTGTTTTTCATGGACCGTACACGCCCTCGGCCACGCCGGGGAGCTCAGGAGTCAGGGCTGCTGATCAGCGAGCAAGCGTTCGATCTCCTCCAGCACGGCGCCGAGTTCGGCCTCCTGCCGTGGAGCATTGCTGTTGAGGGCGCGCACTGTCACTTCCAGCGCGGCCATGGCCAGCAGGTCCTGCTTGTCGGTGAGAGGATATCCCGCCCGCAGGCGGTCGATGCTCTCGTTGATCTCATCCACCGCACGGCGCACATGGTCCTCTTCCGCTTGCTGTATGGTCAGCGGATAGGCGCGCCCCGCGAGTTCCACCCTGATCGATCGTTCTTCCATGGTCGTCGGTGCCGCGCTCAGGCTTGTATCAGGCCCAGGCAACGGTCTATCTCCTGTACCAATTGGTCGATCCGTTCCTTCGCTCCCGGAACGCCTGCCGCGGATGCGGCCGGCTTCATGGTCCGGAGGACCTCGTTCTCCCTCTCCAGTTCCGCCAACCGTTGGCTGAGCACCTGGCTCACCCGATCGTGCTCGCGGGCGTTGCGCTCCAACTCGGCCAGCCGCTCGTGCAGGGCCTTGCGCTCCTTCACCAAGGAGTGCACCTGCCCCTGCACCATGCGCAGCCGGTCCGTGAGGGTTTGCATCTGCTGAATGGGAAGACCGTGTACGGTCCGAGGCCAAAGATAACCCGGCCTCCCGATGCGGCAGTCAGTTTGTTTGAACCTCACGGTGTTAACCGAGCAGCGGCCACGGTAGCATGCTTCGCGCCCGCTGGCGGTAAACTTGTCCCGTATGCCCATGCTGCATCCGCGCCGACCGACCGAGCCCGCACAATCACTGAAACAAACGTGGTTCTTAATACTGATTATCTGCGGTTTATCATCGCATTTTTCGAGTGCTCAATCCGGGCGCTACATACCGCCCATGGCCATCCCCATCGAGCTCTCGGGGAACTTCATGGAACTCCGCAACGACCACTTCCACTCCGGCCTGGACATGCGCACCGAAGGGCGCGAAGGCATACCGGTGCGCGCCGTGGCCGACGGCTGGGTGAGCCGCATCAAGATCAGCCCCTACGGCTACGGCAAAGCCGTGTACATCGACCATCCCGACGGGCACACCACGGTCTACGGCCACCTGCAGGCGCTCACCGGCTCCGTTGGCGCCGCTTGTCTGGAACAGCAGTACCGCCAGAAGGACTTCAGCATCGATTGGACCCCCGAGAAGGGGGCCCTGCCCCTGAAGCAGGGCGAAGAGTTTGCCCTCAGCGGGAACACCGGGGGCAGCGGAGGCCCCCACCTGCACTTCGAGGTGCGACGCACCGGCGATCAGCATGCACTCGACCCTGAGGCCCATGGCTTTGCAGTGCCCGACCGCGTGCCGCCGGAGATCCTCGGCATCCGCCTCTATCCGCTCACCGACTCTTCGCGGTGCGCTCCCTATCCCGAGCGCGCCGTGGGCTACGCCGCTCAAGGCGCCACCGGCCGTTACACCCTGAAGGCCGAGCCGGCCGCCTATGGCACCGTGGGCCTGGCTGTGAACACCCTCGACCGTTACGATAACGGAAGCGCCAAATGCGGCGTGCGCAAGCTGGAAGTGCTGGTGGACAGCATCCCCCACTTCACCGCCACCCTCGACCACGTGGATTTCCACCTCAACCGCTACTGCAACGCCCACGTGGACTACGCCCTCTTCAAGGGGCAGAAGATGGACTACCACCGCTGCTACCGGCTGCCCAACAACAAACTGAAGCTCTATGGGCGGGAGGCGGCCCAAGGGCGCATCGAACTAGCACCCGGCCAGCGGCGGCAGGTGCTGGTGGTGTCCACCGATGCCAACGGCAATCAGAGCCGTTTGCGGTTCACCCTACGCGGGGCCGATGCCCAAGAGGCCGGTTCCTGGCCCAGGGAACAGCCCATGGGCAGTCTATTCCGCTACGATACCGACAACCGCGTGGAAGAAGAGGGATTCCGCTTCCACCTGCCTGTGAACGCGCTCTATGACGATGCCTATGTGACCTACGCCCGCCAACCGGCTGTGGGCCGTAGCCTCACTGCGGTACATGCCTTGGGCGACCCGCTCATCCCCCTGCATGCCCCCGGGGAGCTCTCACTGGCCGTGCAGACCAAACAGCCCGCCAAGGCCGTGGTAGTGCGCCTCGACAAGGAGGGCAAGGTGTCGGCCGCCGTGGGTGGCCAGTGGGCCAACGGCTGGATCACCGCTTCCGTGAAGGCCTTCGGCGCCTACACCGTGCTACTGGACACCGTGCCGCCCACCATCACCAATGCAGACCTCCGGGCCGACATGCGCGGGCGCAAGGGCTTCATACTCAAGGTGGCGGACGACCTCAGCGGCATTCAGCGGTGGACCGCCTCCCTTAACGGTCAGTGGATGCTGATGGAGTACGACCCCAAGACCAAGGCCCTCTCCCACACCTTCGATGCCCGCACGAAAGCGCCCGGCAGCAAGGAACTGGTGGTGGAGGTGACGGACGAACGGGGCAATACCAGCCGGTTCCGGATGCGGTTCGAGCGGTGAGACTATGGCTTCCCGAACAACCTGCGCATGCAGTCGGGTAGAAGCGGCTGGAACCAAGGAAGCCCCCCGTACGGTCCGATTCGGCCCGCGTGGCGATCCCCCCTCCTCCCCATCCGCCCTGCCCGCTAGCTTCGGCCCGCCATGCGCTTGCTGCTCTGGCTGCCCCTGCTGATGGCCTGCTCCGTTCCGGAGCGCGGCAGCACGCGCATCATCGGCCACGGCGGGGCCGGCACGGCCGGGTCGCACCCACTCAACAGCGGCGCTTCCCTGGCGGAGGGCCTCTCCCTCGGGGTCGATGGCGTTGAGCTGGATGTGCAGCTGACGGCCGATGGCGTCCTGGTGGCCTTCCACGGCGAGGACCTGGCGGAAGGCACTCCCTGCCAAGGCAAGGTGAATGCCTTGCCGTGGAGCGCGCTGCAGGCCTGTGCGGTGGAGCATGGCGGCGTGCACCACCCGGTGGTGCGGGTGGACAGCTTCCTGCTGGGTGCAGCGGCGCAGCACCCGCAGGCGGAATTCACGCTTGATGCCAAGCTCTTCGCCGAAGGCGACTGGTGGGCCTACCTGGAGGCCTATACCGATGCCCTGGCACGCCTGCAGGCCGATAGTCTGCTGGCCGGCCGCCTGGTGGTGGAATGCCAGGTGGAGGACTTCCTGCGGCTGCTGCACGGTAAGCGGCCCGATCTGCCCCTGTTCTACTATGCCACGGACCTGCCCAGCGCCGTCCCCACCGCCCTGGCCCTGGGCTGCACGGGCATCACCATTGACCAAGCGCGCGCCACGGCCGAGGAGGTGCAAGGCGCGCATGGCGCTGGCCTGCAGGTTTCCTTTTTCGGCACCAACAGCGCTTGGGGCCACCGCCGCGCCTTGTCCAAGTCCCCCGATCGCCTGCAGACCGATGCTCCGCAGGTGTTCGCGCGCTGAGTGACCCTGGCGCCACCGGCACAGCCAAACCGGCGTCAATCCCCTATCCGAATCGAATCCTGCCCACGGCGCCCTGCCGAGGCTCCGGGGGGCGCTTCCTAATGGAAGAACTGCATCACCTTGCTCCACAGCTTGCGTGTGACCAGCAGCGGCGGGGCCTGCAGACCATTGATCCCCCAGGAGGCACGCACCTCCCGGTTGGCCTTCAGGATGTGCTTGATGCTCCCGTTGCTCATGCCGCCCAGACGGAAGCGCACCAGCACCTCGCGCAGGTGCACCGTGGGCACATGGTGCTTGTACAGGAAGCGGAGCAAGATCTCGTAATCCGCGCCGATGCGGAGGTCGGTGTTGAAATGGCCGAAGCGGTCGTAGACGCTCTTGCGGATGAAGGTGCCCACATGCGGCGGCATCCAGCCCTTGCGGAAGTTCTCGCGGTGGTAGGTGCCACTGAGCCAGGTGCGATGCACTTTGTAGATGTCCTTCTCGTCCACCATGATGATGTCGCCATAGACGGCATCGGCGTGGCTGCGTTGGAAGGCAGCCACCACGTGCGCGATGGTCTCTGGCGTCATCAGCAGGTCGCCGGCGTTCACGAAGCCGATGATGTCGCCGGTGGCACGTGCCAGGCCCTTGTTCATGGCGTCGTAGATGCCCTTGTCGGGCTCGCTCACGAGGATGTCGATGCCGCGCCGGCCGGGTGCATCGGAAACCTCCGCAGGGTCTCCGCTTCGGGACCCTGCGGTTTCGGTGCGCAGGGTCCCCTCGTTCCTCGGGAGACCCGGCGCAGATTTGCGGTACCGCTCCAGGATCTCCACCGTGCCATCGGTGCTGGCACCATCGATGACGATCAGTTCGATGTCCGGATGGGACTGCGCGAGCACGCTGTCGAGCGTCTCGGCGAGGACCGGGGCCACGTTGCGGCAGACGGTGATGAGGGAGACTTTCATGGATGCATTCAAGCTGCGGGTCAACCCTTTGAGGAGGTGCTTCGAGTTAACGACCCATCCTACGAGGACAGGCTAAACCGAACAGATCCATCCCGATCCTCTACGGTTCTCCCTGCTCTGTTGGGATACTCAGCGATGGCATCGTTGTTATTCGTTCGTCCCCTTCCGATTGCGACGCAGGATGAAGAACAGCGCCGTTCCAAGTGCCAACATGTAGACCAAGGCCAGCGGAGTGTGATCGAATCGCAGCGTGGCGAAGTCGAATCCCTTGAGCAGCGCGCCCCCAAGAATGACCACGATGACGAGGATAGGGAACGGCGCATTGATGAGCTTCTTCACGATTGGTTGAATTGGTCTCTTATGGCTCCATGTGGACCGCTGATCGGCTCGATCACCCTTTCCCGCACCGCCGCCGCCGGATTGCCTTGGTAGATCGTATAGGCCTCCAGGTCCTTCGTGGCCACGCTGCCTACGGCCAGTACGCTGTGGCTCTTCAGCGTAACGCCCAATGTGACGATGGCTCCCGCTCCCACCCAGCTGCCATCCTCCAGCACCACCGGCTTGCTGTACGTGGGGTAATCGACCTTCTTGTAATCGTGGCTGCCCTGGATGATCATGGCGCCTTGGCTGATGACGACGTTGCTGCCGATGGTGAGCGTGTCCAGGTTGTCCAGCCAGGCGCGTTGGCCGATCCAGCTGTGATCGCCGATGCGCAGCTTCCACGGGAACTTGATGTTCACGCCGGGATGGATCACCACGCCCTTCCCCACCCTGGCACCGAACAGGCGCAATAGCGCGGGCTTCGGCGAGCGGAACGGGAAGCCCGGATTGAGGAAGAAGAGCGCGTTGGTGAAGTACCAGAGCGTGCGCTTCACAACGCCTGCTCCGGGATCGAAGGTCTTCGAGTTGTCGAAGCGGGAGAGATCGACGGTGGGACGGGTCATGACATGAACATCGCCAGGCTTCGTTCCAAGCCCGTGGCATCGGTCAAATATCGCTTGCCCAAAGCGGAAGCGCCCAACGCCCACACCTCATAGGCGGATCCATCCATTCCGACCAATTGCGCCAGTAACGAATCGAACTTCTCCGGCTCTTCCAGCGGCAGGTCCCAGCCCGCGCTCTTCGTTTCCAGCCCTTTCCACGGCGTGCGATCGCTGATGAGCAACGGCCTGCCCGCCACCAGCGCCTCCAGCATGGTGTGCCCGAAGTTCTCACCCACGCTGGGCATGAAGACGGCGTGCGCCTCGCCGATCACATGCGCAACGCGATCCTGACCGATGTGGCCGTGCATGACCACGGCAACGTTCTGCGGCAGCTTCGCCACCGCTTCCAAGCATCGTTGGTGATAGGCTTGGTCATACACGGTGCCGTA
This sequence comes from Flavobacteriales bacterium, assembly GCA_030584065.1. NCBI lineage: Bacteria > Pseudomonadati > Bacteroidota > Flavobacteriia > Flavobacteriales > Flavobacteriales bacterium. The sequence goes on along the minus strand of CP129489.1, from coordinate 837,913 downwards.
CAGGTCGAAGCGGACATTCCCTTCGAGCTTCATCAAGCGCTCGATCGCGAAGAGCGTGTTCTTCTCCGGTGCGATGCGGCCTACGCTCACCAAACGGAGCTCGCCCGGCTTCTTCCCGATCGACATAGGCTCCTGTTGCTCGAGCTTCCGACCAAGGTTGGGCACCAGGTGCACCTTCACCTCCTTGCCGATCCAGCGCTTGATGTCATCGACCTCTTCCGCATTCGTGGCCTGGAACTCCACGCCCCGGAAGCAACCCGTGGTCTTCATGGCCAGCAGGAAGGCGCGCTTCTTGGCTGCGCTCTGCTTCATGGGCCCACGTGCCAGCATGCCGCGCACGGCCACGATGCGTCGCTGCTTGGAGCGTCGCAGGATCCATAGCGGCGCGATGGTGCTCCACTTGGAATAAAGGCCGTTGATGTACACCACGTTCCAAGCCCGCTCCTCCAACAGGGCTCTCCACTGCTTCAAGGTCCGCTGCTTCGGTGAGGCATGCCAGACGCGCTCGCCGCGATCCGCCGAGATCCACTGATCGCGGATGATTCCCTTCGGCGGCGACTTCTCGGTATAGTCGCGGTCGCCAGTGACGATGTGGAAGTCGATCCGGCCGTGCAGGTGATCCACGAGGTTCACCATGCTCCGCACCGGTCCGCCCGCCTTGAAGAAGGGCTTGTACCAATCGATGAAAACGAGCACTTGGGGCTTGTTCATCGGCTGGACAATGACGACGGGATGATGCGGGAGGAGTGCGTAGCCCCTCCCATGAGATCGGCTGCGGTTTCAGCCCATGCCTGGGGGCTCCAGGCCATGCCCAGTTCCAGGCTGCGCCGCCCCATGCCGCGCAGCTCGGCATCGCTGCTCAGCACCAGCATGCGGAGGATGGTCTTGAGGGTGGCCTTGTCGCCGGCGATGAAACGGAATCCGTTCTCCCCCTCCTGCAGGAAACGCTCGGCCGCGCCCACTGCGGAGCTGAGCACCAGTGGCAGGCCGGCGCATGCATGCTCGTGCACGACCACGCCCCACGGCTCATAGGTGCTGGGCAGCACGAAGGCGCCGCACTGCGCCACTACCGGCTCCATCTCGCCGGGCTGCTTGAATCCGAGGTGGCGGATCCGCGCATGGCGCCCGGACGGCGAAGCCACCACTTGATCGTGCAGTTCACCGGTGCCCGCCAGCCAGAGCTCCCAGTCACCTGCCTCCCCGGCATCACACAGCTCGGCGAAGGCATCGCAGAGCAGCTGCTGGCCCTTGGTGGGGATATAGCGCGCCACGCAGAGGAAGCGGTGCGGCCAGCCGCTGGCGCGCTCCGCCAGGAGGCGCTCGCCGAGGGGCAGGAAGAGCGGGGTGTCGGCTGCGTAGAATCCCGTGCGGATGCGCTCTTCCGCGAAGCCGAGCCGCAACGCATAGCGGGCCTGCGCCCGGCCCGTGACCCAGGCATGGCTGAAGGCCCGGTGCAGCCTCCACCGCGCCGCCAAGGCGTTGGCCCATTGCTTCCAATGGCCGCGCCACGCGGTGTCAAGCGCGATGACTGAGACCGCACCGGCGCGCTTGGCGGCTGCGCTAGCCCTGAGGTAGCCGGCGTCCACCCAGCCGCTGGTGATCACCAGGCCAGGACGCAGCCGACGGACCAGCGCCAAGAGGCCATCGTCCGAAAGCGATGCCCGCTCATGCACGGTGATGCGCGGATGGAACTCCAAGGCGAAAGGGGCCTCGCTGTTCACCGGCCAGCGCACGAGGTGCAGCTCGGTGCCGGTTCGCTCCACCAAGGAGTTGAGGCAGGCCAGCACATAGGGCGCCAGCTCGGTATAGAGCACCAGCACGGGGCCCTTGCTGCGGGGGGCGTGATTCTCCGCCATGCGAGGCGGCCAAAGCTACCTGCCGCCAGGGATCAGGCCTCACGGCGCGTGCGCGGCCCACGGCCGATGCGCAGGTCGAAGAGGTCCCGCGAGCGGCGGCCGGCATCGAAGCGCCTGCGGTAGTAGCCCACCCAGGCGGCGATGAGCGGTGCCCCGATCACCGTGGGCCAGATCCATTGCAGCCATTGCGGCTGGATCATGGTGAGGTTGACGGCGCTGAAAGCGGAAACCGTGGCGATGTAGCCGCCGAGGAAGCCGGTCATGTGCGCATAGAGCCACTCCCGCTTGTCGTGGCTGCTGCGATAGAACCGCTGGAGGTCGCGCCACACGAAGAGCAGCCCGATGACACCGAAGACCGTGAAGATGATGGGGCCGCTGCCGCGGTGGCCGAGGGCCAGGTTCACCGCGCCCCAGAGGAAGAGCCCGCCATTGATGACGCCTGCAGCGCCCATCAGGATGAGGTCGGCCCGCTGGGGGCGTTGGCCCTCGTGGAGGCGCTTCAGGTAGAGCGCCCGATAGCCGCTGGCGATCATGTGGAACGCGAATACCGCCACCATGGCCATGAGCCAGTTCGAGCGGTAGATGCCCAAGGCGCTGGCCGTGGCCGCCACCACGGACATGGACCAGAAGTAAGCCTTGCCCCACCGCCGGTGCCAGTCGCCGCCCTTGCGCGAGAGCATGGCCAGTGGGGCCACAATCAGCGCGATGAATCCGAATGTGGCGTGGAGGAGATTCATGATGCAAGCGTATTCAGCGATCCGCGATGATGAACGGAATAGCCAAACGGCCGAATGAAGGCCCCTCCAGCACGCAAAGCAGCGGGCCCGTAATGCCTGGCGGGAGGTGGAGGTGCCTCCCCTGAAGCCTGCGCCTAGGCACGATCACGCGTCCGGCGAGATCCTGGATCGCATAATGAAGCGGTCCCGTCGGGTCGCCGATCAATTCGATCGAATCACCCGACCCTGCTGGATTGGGAGCCAGGCTGATGGCCTGGCGGCGTGCGACCTCCGGCACAGGCAAGGGGTCCACGAAGCCCTCCACGCCCAATCCTGCGGTCTGTCCTTGGGCATCGCACTTCACCACGTACGCGGCGCGCGGGCCGGGACCGACGTCATCGACCCATCCGGCCACGATGTAACCGCCGTCCGATGCGCGCGCGATGGCCTTCCCATCGGCAGGCCGGCCGTTGCCATAGTTGTTTCCGCTCTGGAACCAGCCGTCAGCATCGAGCATGGTGAAGATCATGTCGCGATTCCCCGCGTTCAAGGTGTTGTAGCCGGTGAGCACGAAGCCCTGGCCGTGAGCGGTCGTGATTGCGGTCCCGCCGGCATCAGCGGTGTTGCCGTACCGATGCTCCCAAGCGAATTGCCCTTCCTGCCCGTAGGCCACGACGAAGATCCGCTCCATAGCCGAGCCGCTATCGGAGACACCCAGCGCCACCACCTTCCCCGCTCCATCGCCCACCACCGACTCGAACCAATCATCGCCATCGCCGCCCTGGGTGGCGATCCAGCCGATCTCGCCATCGAGCCCCACCGCCAGCAGCAGGCCATCCAGGCTACCATCGTCGTTCCTGATGCTGCCCGCGATGGCGACGGTGCCATTGCCCAGCAGGGCTGCACCGCTATAAGCGCTTTCCTCCATGGCCGGATGCCGAAGCTCCCACAGCTGCTCCCCCTCCATGTTGATACGGATGGCGATGCCCACACCCTGCGGCCCAGCCTCGCTGTAGCTCTTCCCGAAAAGCAGCGCGCCATCAGGCAGGGCGATGAGCCCGTTGCAGAGATCCCAATCGGCACCGCCATAGCTGCGCTGCCACAATTCCGCTCCGTCGGCATCCAGACCGACGACCGAGAAATCATACCCGCCCAAGGGGCCATCGGAGGCGGTTCCGGCAACGATGAAGCCCGCATCCGATTCAATCGCGCCGGCGCAAGCATCCGCCTGCGGGCCGCCGTAGGCCTGCGACCATGCCGGTGCTCCGGCCCCATCGAGTCGCAACAGGTAGAAGTCGCTGCTGCCGCTGCCGAAGCTGCCCGTGGTGCCGGCCACGAGGTATCCGCCCATGGCGCATTCCAGCACGCTGCGCGCCTCATCGATGCCGGTGCCGCCATAGCTGCGGCGCCAGGTGACCTGCGCCACGCCAGTAGCTGACTGCACCAGGAGTAGGGTGAAGATAAGCCTCGCTGAAAAGGGGACCACGCGCGCCTGCATGCAGGTCAAATGTACCAAGCACGCCGCAGCTGCAGCTTTCGTGCGATGGCTACTTTCGCCCATGATGGAGGCATCGCTCGCGGCGCGCGCATGAATGGCGGATCATCACCAGGCCAGCCGGGTGCGCGAATGAACCGGAAAGGGATTCCGCTGCCGGTCATCGGCCTCGCGCTGCTGCTCATCGTCTTCATCGCCATCAAGATTCCCTACCTGGACCTGCCCTTCTACTGGGACGAGGCCTGGGTGTATGCGAAGGCGGTTCGCGCCATGCACGAGCAGGGCATCAGCCTGCTGCCCGATGCCATTCCACCGGAGCTCTCGCGCGGGCATCCCCTGCTCTTCCATGCCTTGGCCGCCGCATGGATGTCGGTCTTCGGCGATGGGCGGATCGCCATGCACGCCTTCCCTCTCGCGGTCTCATGCGGCCTGCTGACCGCTGTGTTCGGCATGGGCCGGCTGCTGGGCTCGGCCTGGCTCGGCCTGGTGGCGGCCTGCCTGGTGGCGGTTACGGAGATCTTCCTGGCCCAGAGCGGACTGCTCCTTCCGGAAGTCCTGCTGGCCCTGTTCTGCGTGCTCGCCGCAACGGCTTGCATCAGCCGGCGCGCCTGGGCCTACGTGGCCTGCATGACCGCCGCGCTGCTCACGAAGGAATCGGCGTTGGCCTGCTGGGCCGCAATCGTGGCGCAGCAGGTGATCCGGCGCTGCCTGGCCAGCGAAGCCGGGATGAAGCGATCGGAGATGCGCTGGCTGGCCTGGGCCGCGCTGCCGATTGCGCCGGCCTTGCTCTACTTCGTCGTGCAGCGGATCATGCTCGGCTGGTTCCTCTACCCCGAGCATACGGGCATGCTCACCTGGGCGCCGATCCACATCAACTACAAGGCGAAGCTGATCTTCAAGGCCTTGTTCGAGGACCAAGGCTTCGTTTGGCTCACGTATGCCATCGGCCTCGCGGCCCCACTGCTAATCCGCACGCTGGCCATCCATTGGCGACTGCTGGCCGCATTCCTCGGCATCGCCGCCATCAAGGTCCTCTTCGGACGCTGGACCCTGCCTTACGGCCCCGGGCTGCTGGTGGCGGCCGCGGCGCTGGCCGGCCTCTATGCCGCATACGTCCTTCACCTGCAGCGCCGCTACGGCCAGGCGGGCGAACTGGTGAGCACCTGCTTCCTCATCATGGTCTCGTTCTGGTCCTTCAACGCCTTGAACTTCTACACCGACCGGTACCTGGTGGCGATGACGCCGTTCATCGCGGTCGGCGCCACCGGTGCCATCGCGCTCGCCGCGCGCGGCTGGCTGCCCAGGCTTGAAGCCCTGCTGCCGCTGCCGTTCGTGCTGGTCATCGCCCTGCATATCGGCCGCGATGGCGCCGTGGGCGATTGCCGGCTAGCCTATCGGGAAGCCATCGCTGTGCACCAGGAGATGGCGGCCTATCTGGAATCGGAGGGCCTGCAGGATGAATCGATCCATGGCTCGTTCATGGACGTGAGCTACCTCTCCGACCCGTTGGCGGGCTACCTCAGCCAAGGCCGCGCATTCACCCACGTGAGCAATCAGCTCGACGCGGATACCCGCTACGCCATCGTGGACTACTCGTCGGGCAGCGAGCGGCGCACGGAACTGGCGGCGCTAGGCTTCAGCACCATCAAGCGCTTCGAGCGCGGCCCGGCATGGTCCGAGCTGATGCTGCGCCCGCCGAGCCGGTAGCCCTTCGCGCGCCGGTACCTTCGCCCCCATGTCTCCCGCCGCCCTGCGCAACTTCCTGGTCTTCCTGCTGGTGCTCATCGCCATCGACCTCTATGCCTACAAAGGTGTGAATACGGCGCTCGCCCAGCACAGCATCGTGCTGCGGCGGATCGTGCGCTTCCTCTACTGGGTCATCAGCATCGGCCTGCTGGGCATGGTCCTCTATGTGGGCTTCAACTTCCGCGACCCCGAGGCCCGCCGCGACCACAGCTTCGCCTTCAGCATGGTGGCGCTCTTCCTGCTCTTCTTCCTGCCCAAGCTGGTAATGGTGGTCTTCCATGCACTCGATGACCTCCTGCACCTGGTGCGCTGGGCCTGGGACAAGCTCACCCCCGGCCCGGTGGATGCGCCCGGCGAAGGCATCGGCCGCGCCCGCTTCCTGAGCCAACTGGGCCTGGTCATCTCCGTGGTGCCCTTCGCCGGCGTGCTCTACGGCGTCACCAAGGGCCGCCGCAACTTCAACCTGGCCCGCGTGCCGGTGACGAGTGGCCGACTGCCGGAGGCCTTCAACGGCCTGCGCGTGGCCCAGATCAGCGACATGCACCTGGGCAGTTATGGCGGCGACCTGAGCATCGTGCGCCACGGCGTGGACCTCATCAACGCGGAGCAACCCGATATCATCGTCTTCACCGGCGACCTGGTGAACGATTTCGCCGAGGAGGCCGAGCCCTTCATCGAGGAGCTCGCGCGACTGCAGGCGCCGCTGGGCAAGTTCTCCATCCTAGGGAATCACGATTACAGCGACTACCCGAAGTGGGACAGCCCTGAGGCCAAGGTGGCCAACCTCGAGCGTCTCAAGCGCATCCACGCGGAGATGGGCTTCCGGCTGCTGCTCGACGAGCACGCGGTGCTGGAGCGGGATGGGCAGCAGCTGGCCGTGCTCGGCGTCCAGAACTGGGGGCACCGTTTCCAGCAGTACGGAGACCTTGCGAAGACCCTTCGCGGGACCGAGAACCTGCCCTTCCGCATCCTGCTGAGCCATGACCCCACGCACTGGGAGCACCAGGTGCTAGGCACGGGAATCGACCTGACGCTGAGCGGCCATACGCACGGCGCGCAACTGGGCGTGAAGCTGGGCGGCACCACCTACAGCCCTGCGCAATGGGTGTACAAGCACTGGGCGGGCCTCTACGCCGAGGGCGACCAGCAGCTCTATGTGAACCGCGGCTTCGGCTTCATCGGCTTCCCGGGGCGCGTGGGCATGCCACCGGAGATCACCGTGCTGGAGCTCGGCCGGGCCTGACCGGCCGGCAAGCGCTAAGGGAACACCCGGGCCGCTTCCGCCACGCACCGATCCAATTGGTGGAGGTCGATGCCGGTGCGCACGCCGCGCTCCTCCAGGCTGCGCACGAAGAGCTCCATCTGCAGGTTGCCCACCAGCTCATCCTCGGCCATGGGGCAGCCGCCGTAGCCCTTGATGGCGCCATCGAAGCGACGGCAGCCGGCATTCCAGGCAGCATCGGTCTTCACCTTCCAGTTGTCGGGGCGGCAATGCAGGTGCGCGCCGAACTCGACATGCGGCAGCGCAGGGATGAGCGCGGAGAACATGGATGCGATGTCCTCGGGCCGTGCAACACCCACGGTGTCGCTGAGGGCGATGGTGCGCACGCCCAGCTCGTTCACCAGGCGATCCACCCAATCGCGCGCGATTCCGGGGTTCCACGGATCGCCATAGGGATTGCCGAAGGCCATGCTGATGTAGACCACGAGTTCCTTCCCCGACGCGCGGGCGATCTCGGCAATGCGCGCGATTCGACCCCACGAGCCCTCGATGCTCGTGTTGGTATTGCGCTGCTGGAAGGTCTCGCTGATGCTGAACGGATAACCGAGATAGGCCACGCCCTCCTGCTTCACCGCATCCTCCGCGCCACGCTCGTTGGCGATGATGACCAGCAGCTTGCTGCGCGACCCGGCCGTATCGATGCGCGCGAGCACCTCTGCGGTGTCCGCCATCTGCGGGATGGCCTTCGCGCTCACGAAGCTGCCGATGTCGATGGTGTCGAAGCCGACGCGGAGCAGCGCATCCAGGTAGCGCACCTTCACCTCGGTGGGGATGAGGTCCTTCAGCCCTTGCATGGCGTCGCGCGGGCATTCGACGAGCTTCACGTTCTCCATACGGCGTATGCTTGATTGATGCGCTTCACGAGCGAAGGGCCCTCATACACAAGGCCGGTGTAGACCTGCACCAGGTCGGCGCCCGCCTCCAGCTTCTCCCGAGCGGCCGCCCACGAGTCGATGCCGCCCACGCCGATGATGACCAACGGGCGCGGCAGGCGCCGGCGCAGGTAGCGGACCACCTCGGTGCTGCGCACCCGCACCGGTGCGCCGCTGAGGCCGCCGGCACCGATGGCCTCCAGTTCCGCCTTCGGCGCATGAAGGCCCTCGCGCGCGACGGTGGTGTTCGTGGCGATCACGCCGGCGATGCCGCTCTCCTTCACCACGGCGACGATGTCCTCGAGCTGGCCCTCCGTCAGGTCCGGCGCGATCTTGAGGAGGATGGGCTTCTCACCTAGCTGGGTGGCGCGCTGCTTCAGCATGGCGAGTATCTCCAGCAAGGGCCCCTTCTCCTGCAAGGCACGGAGCCCGGGCGTATTGGGACTGCTGACGTTCACCACGAAATAGTCCACCACGGGGTGGAGCGCATCGAAGCAGGTGAGGTAGTCATCGAGCGCACGCTCGTTGGGCGTGTCCTTGTTCTTGCCGATGTTGCCACCCAGGAGGATGCCCGGCCGCCGGTGGCGCAGGCGTTCCACCGCAGCCTCCACCCCGCCGTTATTGAAGCCCATGCGGTTGATGAGCGCATGGTCCTGCTTCAGCCGGAACAGGCGGGGCTGCGGATTGCCCGGTTGCGGCTTGGGCGTGAGGGTGCCGACCTCGATGAAGCCGAAGCCCAGGCCCGCCAGGGCATCCACGTGCCGGGCATCCTTATCCATGCCCGCGGCGAGGCCTACGGGCGAAGGGAACCTGAGCCCCATGGCGACTACAGCGGCCCCGGCGGGCGGCTTGGCGCCGCCCATCAGCGCCAACGCCCCCGGGATGCGGGCGGCGGCCTCTAGCAGGCCGAAGGTGAGGTGGTGCGCCCGCTCCGGCGGGAGCAGGAAGAGCAGCGGGCGGAGCAGCGCGTACATCGGCGGGCGAAGGTAGGCCGGTACCTTTGCGCGTTCCCATGCCTTTCCAGCTCATCTCCGAGTTCACCCCCACCGGCGACCAGCCAGAGGCCATACGGCAGCTGGTGGAGGGGCTGGAACAGGGCGTGCCGGCACAGACACTGCTGGGTGTCACCGGCTCGGGCAAGACCTTCACGGTGGCGAATGTCATCGCCCAAGTGGACCGGCCCACGCTGGTGCTGAGCCACAACAAGACGCTGGCCGCACAGCTCTATGGGGAGTTCAAGCACTTCTTCCCCAACGACCGGGTGGAGTACTTCGTGAGCTACTACGACTATTACCAGCCGGAGGCCTATCTGCCCACCACCAACACCTACATCGAGAAGGACCTCTCGATCAACGACGAGATCGAGAAGCTGCGGCTGAGCGCCACCAGTGCCCTGCTCAGCGGGCGGCGCAACGTGATCGTGGTGGCCAGCGTAAGCTGCATCTACGGCATCGGCAACCCCGCGGAGTTCCGCCACAGCGTGGTGGAACTGGCTACCGGCATGCGCATCTCGCGCAATGCCCTGCTGCACCGGTTCGTTTCGGCGCTCTACAGCCGGCGCGATACGGACCCTGCACGCGGCAATTTCCGGGTGCGCGGCGATGTGGTGGAGGTCTTCCTGGCCTATGCGGACGAGGGCATCCGCATCCACTTCTGGGGGGATGAGATCGAGCGGATCGAGCGCTTCGGTGCCCTGGACGGCCGCACGTTGGAGGCATTGCCCAAGGTGACCGTCTACCCGGCCAACATCTTCGTCACCAGCCGGGAGACCATGAACGCGGCACTCGCCAGCATCCAGGAGGACATGGTGAAGCAGGTGGCCTTCTTCAACGAGATCGGCAAGCACCTGGAGGCCAAGCGCCTTGAGGAGCGCGTGAACTACGACCTGGAGATGATGCGCGAGCTGGGCTACTGCTCGGGCATCGAGAACTACAGCCGCTACTTCGACCGTCGGCAGACCGGACAGCGCCCCTTCTGCCTGCTGGACTACTTCCCCGAGGACTTCCTGATGGTGATCGACGAGAGCCATGTGACCGTGAGCCAGGTGCAGGCCATGTACGGCGGCGACCGCAGCCGCAAGCGCAACCTGGTGGAATACGGCTTCCGCCTGCCGAGCGCCATGGACAACCGCCCGCTGAAGTTCGAGGAGTTCGAGGACCTGCTCGGCCAGGTGATCTTCGTGAGCGCCACGCCTGCGGACTACGAGTTGCAGCGCAGCGAGGGCGTGGTGGTGGAGCAGGTGGTGCGGCCCACCGGCCTGCTGGACCCGCCGATCGAGGTGCGTCCCAGCAAGAACCAGATCGACGACCTGCTGGACGAGATCAGGCACCGCGTGAAGCGCGACGAGCGCGTGCTGGTGACCACCCTCACCAAGCGCATGGCCGAGGAACTCAACGATTTCATGGGGCGCAACGGCGTGAAGTGCAAGTACATCCACAGCGACGTGGAGACCCTGGAGCGCATCGAGATCCTGCGCCAGCTGCGCATGGGGCTCATCGATGTGCTGGTGGGCGTGAACCTGCTGCGCGAGGGCCTGGACCTCCCGGAGGTCTCGCTGGTCGCGGTGCTCGACGCCGACAAGGAAGGCTTCCTGCGCAGCAACCGGTCGCTCACCCAGACCGCCGGCCGCGCCGCCCGCAACGTGAACGGGTTGGTGATCTTCTACGCCGACACGGTGACCGAGAGCATGCAGCGGACCATCGACGAGACGGAGCGGCGCCGCGCCAAGCAGTTGGCTTACAATGCCGAGCACGGCATCACCCCGAAACAGATCAAGCGCGATCGAGCCGATGTCATGAAGCAGACGGCCGTCCTCGACATCCAAGGACCGCCGAAGGCTTATGTGGAGCCGGAGGAGCTGAGCTTGGCCGCCGACCCGGTCGTGCAGTACATGACCGCCGACCAGCTCGAGAAGAACGTGCAGCTCCTGGAGACCCAGATGCGCAAAGCGGCGAAGGAGCTCGATTTCATCGCGGCGGCCCAACTGCGTGACGAATTGTTCGCCATGCGCAAGCTCTTGGAGGAACGGAAGCAGGGGGCGGCTACCCGTTCCGACCGCTGACCATCCGCCATTCATCGCACATGGCGACCCGCTCGTCGACGGCTGACGCCCGCTCATGCGGCACATACGGCCCCGCGACGCATGCCCGCCGACATTGAGCTTCCCAGATTGGCCTGTGATGAACCGCCGGCCGGCGTGACGAGGGGTTTATTTTCGCAACAAGCCAAGGAACCAGAACCAGCATTCCACCCATGACTCGACTCCCACTCTACGCTCCGCTCCTCTTCCTCTCTCTTTCGGCCGCCGGGCAGATCTCCTTCGGCGGAGAGCCTTATGGCCTCGGCCGGGCCTATCTGCCGGAAGCGCCGCTGCACGTGATGCCCGCTGTGGATGCCGCAGCGCTGATGGCAGAGGACGCGCAGCGCGCCGAACAGGGCATCAAAGGGCCCTACCGGTTCGGCTTCAACCACCACCCCGAGATCACCAGCGCCAGCAACGGGATATGGACCACGCTGCCCAATGGCGATGCCGTGTGGCGGGTGGCGATCGAGTGCCCCGGTGCCTTCAGCATCAACTTCGAATTCAATGACTACATCGTGCCCGATGGCGGGCAGGTGTTCGTTTACAACGACCTGGGCGAGACCCTCGGCGCATTCACGGCGGAAAGCAACCCCGGGCACAGCATCCTGGGCGTCACGCAACTGCCCGGCGACCGCATCACCATCGAATACGTGGAGCCGGCCGCCGTGCGTGGCGAGGGTTTCCTGCGGATCGGCCAGGTGACGCACGCATACCGCGACCTGTTCCGCTCCGTGAAGGGCTTGGGGGACAGCGGCTCGTGCAACAACAACGTCATCTGCCCCGTTGGCGATCCTTGGCGCGACCAGATCCGCAGCGTGGCCATGATCACCGTCGGGGGCAGCGGCATCTGCACCGGCCAGCTCATCAACAACTGCAACAACGACGGCACGCCCTATTTCCTCACCGCCAACCATTGCCTCGGCGGCAACAACAGCTGGGTGTTCCGGTTCAACTGGAACAGCCCCACCTGCGCCACCACCACCAACGGCCCCACCAACCAGACCATTAGCGGCAGCTCGCTCCGCGCGAACAATGCCGCCAGCGATGTGGCCCTGCTGCAGCTCAACAGCGTACCGCCGGCCAGCTACAACGTGTTCTACACCGGGTGGGACAAGAGTGGCACCGCCCCCACCGCGAGCACGGCCATCCACCACCCCAGCGGCGACATCAAGAAGATCTCGTTCGATGATGACGCGGCCACCCAGGCGAACTGGGGCGGTGCTGCCTGCTGGCGCATCGCCAACTGGGAGGACGGCACCACGGAAGGCGGATCCAGCGGAAGCGGCCTGTGGAACCAGAACGGTTTGCTGATCGGCCAGCTGTTCGGCGGCCAGGCATCATGCGGCAACAACGTCAACGACTACTACGGCCGCTTCTCCACGAGCTACCCCTTCCTGCAGACCTGGCTGGGCAATTGCGGCAACACGCTGCAGGGCTATCCCCTCGCCTCCGTGGGGATGAGCGAGAACGCCGTTGACGAAGGGCTCACCATTGCTCCCAACCCTACCCAAGGGCTGTTCAGCGTGGCGCTGCCCGCCGCGCTCCATGCCGGAGGACGGCTCACGGTGTTCGATGCCGTGGGTCAGCAGGTGATGGCACGGACGATCGGCCGGGGCACCGAGCGGCTGAGCCTTGACCTCAGCAGCCATGCCGAAGGCATCTACTTCGTGGAGGCCACCGCGAATGGCTATCGCACCGTGGAGCGGCTCGTCCGCACCCGCTGAGCCCAAGGCGCCTGACGCAGAAGACCGCCGGCCACCGGCGGTCTTCTGCGTTAGGCGCCTCGTCTATCTTCACACGGTCAATCCCTTCGCACATGCGCGGAACGCTACGCCTCTTCGCCATCGCCATCGCCTCGGCGGCTTCGCTGACCGGCTTTGGCCAGGTCTCCTTCGGCGGCCGGCCGATCGGCCTGCTGCCCCACGGCCCCCGGCTGCAGGCACCGGCCGTTGTCGAGCTGCCGCCTGTTGATGCCGCCGCGCTGATGGCACAGGACGAAACCGACCGGGCCGCGGGCGTCAAGGGCCCGTGGCGCTTCGGCTTCAACCATGCCGTGGACCTCGGCACCGAATCCCATGGCTCGTGGACAACCCTGCGCAACGGCGACCGCCTCTGGCGCCTGGCCATCCGATGCCCCGGCGCGTACAGCATCAACTTCCGCTTCGACCGGTTCGTACTGCCCGATGGGGGCCGCGTTTTCGTGTACAACGATGCCGGACAGCACATCGGGGCCTTCACCAAGGCCAGCGCACCGAAGCGGACCAGCCTCGGCGTCACCCAGGTGCCCGGCGAGCGCATCACCGTCGAGTATCATGAGCCGCGCAGCGCAGCCGGGCAGGGCCTGCTGCACATCGACCGCGTGACGCACGCCTACCGTGATGTGTTCCGGTACATGAAGGACTTCGGTGACAGCGAGGACTGCAACATCAATGTGATCTGCCCCGAGGGAGACGACTGGCGCGATCAGATCCGCAGCGTGGCCATCATCACCACCGGCGGCAGCGGCTTCTGCACCGGCACCCTGCTCAACAACTGCGCCCAGGACAGCACGCCCTACTTCCTCACCGCCAACCACTGCCTCGATGCCGATGTGGAGAACTGGGTGTTCCGCTTCAATTGGGACAGCCCCACCTGCGACCCCACGGAGAACGGACCCATCGACCAGACGGTGAGCGGGTGCGTGATGCTCGTGAGCAACTCCGCCACGGACATGGCCTTCCTGGAGCTCGACAACATCCCCCCCGTCGCGTATGAGGTGTTCTACAGCGGCTGGGACCGCAGCGGCGCCACTCCTGACACCGTGTGCGGCATCCACCATCCCAGCGGTGACATCAAGAAGATCAGCCTCTCTTACAGCACCGTGCAGCAGGCCAGCATCGACCTGGGCACCGGTGCTGCCGACTGCTGGCAGGTGACAGTTTGGGATGCGGGCACCACCGAGCCGGGCAGCAGCGGCAGCGGCCTCTGGAACCAGGACAAGCTCGTCATCGGCCAGCTCTATGGCGGACAGGCGGATTGCGCGAGCAGCGTGAATGACTACTACGGGCGTCTCGATGTGAGCTGGCCCCTGCTGGAGGCCTACCTGGGCGATTGCGGCGAGCAGTTGGCCGGCCTGGGCGACGGTGGCCCCATCGAGGAGCCGATCTACTTCGATGCCGCCGTCACGAGCATCGTCAACATACCGGAGCTCATCTGCGGCGATTCAATCATCGCGCCGATCATCACCCTGAAGAACAACGGCACCGTAGTGCTCACATCGGTCACCTTCACTTACGCCATCGACGGCGGGCCGGGCCTCGTGCACACCTGGACCGGCTCCCTGCTGCCGCTCCAGACGGTCAACGTGCCGCTTCCCGCATTCATCGCCCCCGCCGGGACGCACACGCTGACCGTGAGCAGCAGCCTGCCCAACGGCAATACGGACCAGGTACCGGTGAACGATCCTTGGGAGATCACCTTCACCGTGAACAACCCGGGGGGCAATGTGATGCTGCTGCTCACTTTGGACAACTACGGCAGTGATGTGACCTGGGAGCTGGCCAACAGCCAAGGCACCGTGCTCTACAGCGGCGGCCCCTACCCCGACTTCGATGAGGGGCCTGCCGATACGGTGCACTGGTGCCTCACCAACGACTGCTACGTCTTCACCATCCTCGACGCCTTCGGTGACGGCATCTGCTGCGAGCAGGGCGATGGCAGCCTGGTGATCCTCAACGGTGACGGCAGCGTGCTGGCCGAGAGCGATGGGCAGTACGGCGAGTCCTTCCAGACGGATCCCCCCTTCTGCGTGGAAGTGGTGGGCATCGCCGAGATCGTCGCCAGCCGCACGCTATACGCCTACCCGAATCCGGCAGCCGAGTGGCTCCGCATCCGGTTCAGCGGCTTTGGCCGCGTGGAGCGCCTGCTGCTGCTCGATGCCACAGGACGCCTTGCGGGCGCCCTGGCGGGAATCCATGGCGCAAGCGAGGCCGTCATCGACGTGCGAGGCCTTGCGTCAGGGCTCTACACGGTGGTGGCCGAGGATGCGGCGGGGCGGGCTGCGGCCCGGGTGGCCATCCAGCGGTGATCAGTGGTGCAGGGCGTACCAGCCCAGTTTCATGATCTCGTTGTTGACCATGATCAGCCCATCCTCGCTGGCCCACCACCGCTCGGCATCGTAGCGCGTGGAGCGTGCAGCCCTCACCACCACGGTGATTCCGGCCGGTTCCAGCCGCTTGCGGAAGACCTGGCCCACACGGCGCGTGTGGAAATCGGTGGTCACCACCATCACCGTATCGTAGCCCCTGCCATGGGCATGCCCGAGCACAGCCAAGGCCTCCTCGAAGGTGCTGGTGCCCCGTTCGACCAGCTCGATCCGGTCCATGGGGAATCCTTCGCGACGGGCCACATCCCTGCCTAGCGCGGCCTCACTGCGCGCGATGCCGTGGAGCAGGAGCAGTTCGTTCACCGTCTCACCGGTGCAGATGATGCGCGGGGCCCAGCCCTCCCGCTGAAGGCGCATTGCCTCCATGGAGCGATCCTCCGGAGAACCGCCCAGCACGTAGATCGCATCGGCCGGCACCAACGCATCCTCGCGGACCAGGAAATGGCCAGTGGCGCGCAACAAGGTTGTCCTGCCAAGCCACCCGGCCACCAACAGGGCCGTCAGCGCAACCAGGATGGCGAAGCGGCGCGAGGCGGCGCGGTGCATGCCCTTGGCCATCAGTAGGCGCCGTTCCACCGCCGGAGGCTCCATTCTGCCACCAGGAGCAGTGCGATGAGGAAGAACAGCCACCGCCATTCAATGAGGTCAGAGAAGCGGGGTTGGGCGAATGAACGGGCCACGGCCACGCGCTCCTGCTCCATGGATTCCGCGATGCCGGCAAGGGCGCCAGGCTTCAGTAAACGCCCACCGGTGCGTGCTGCAAGGTCGGCCAGCAGGGCGTGATCGGCCACCGTGGTCACCTGCTCCAGATAGAGTGCCTGCACGTACACCTCGCCCTCATCCTGGAGGCGCTCTCCCTTGTGCGCGGCAAACGCCTTCCAACGGTAGCGCCCCACCGGCAGCTGCCCGGCATTGAGGCGATAGCCCTGGTCGGAAGGGCGGAAAGTGAAGGCATACTCCTCGCCGGAATCCGACGTGAGGACCGCGGTCACCTCCGCATCGGCCACGGGCTCATAGGCGGCATTGTAGTACTCCGCCGTGAAGAGCACCGGTTCGTTGCCAAGCACCACGGGGGCATGCTCCACCCTGAACCGCTCCTTGTCCGCCTTCAGCGCTAGGAATTGGACGAGCTTGTGGGCCAGGCGATCGAATCGCCCATGCGAGCCCGAAGCCTGGTGATCGGCGAGCCGCCAGCGCCAGAGCCCCTCGCCGCAGACGACAGCGGCCCGCTGGCCTTGCTGCTGGGTGACGGCGATAAGGGGCGCCTCGGTGCGGATGGCGCCCACTCGCTGGCGGGCCAAGGCCGATGCACCGCGCTGCAGCTCGTACTGCCCGAATGGCACCTGAAGCGGCGGAAAGCGCTCCATGGCCTGGGCCAGGTCCTGCTCCAGGCTGAACAGCGCGAATTCCGGCGCAATGGCGGCTTGCGCATCGGTGATGGCTGTCCTGGTCCCCGTCACCCGGACCCCCGCGGACATCCCATTGAAGGCCGCCATATCCGTGACCTGCCCGAGCACGAAGAGCAGGGGAATCCCCTTGGCGCGCGCCCGATCGATCACGGCGCGCCCATCGCCCCGGCCGTTGGGCAGCTGGTGCAGCACGATGAGGTCATAGGCCTCGGGGGCGCCGCTGAAATCGCCCCCATAGGCGACCTCTGTCACATAGCCCTCCAGGCCGCCCAGGGCGCTGCGTAGAGCCCCCAGGTCCGGATGCGGTGCTGCGCCGAGCAGGAGCACCTTCTGCCGCGCATCCAGGACCTCCACGAAGAAGTCCAGCCGGTTGTTGGCGGTTGACGCCTCCCCGTCGATGAGGCGTGCCTCCACCGTGAAGCGACGTGTACCCGGCTTGTCCGCCTTCATCAGGAAGGTGAGTTCCTGATGGAAGGGATCGCCGCGCACTTCCAGCTCCTGCGAGGCCAGGTCCGCCCCGGCATGGCTCACCGTCACCCATGTGCGAGCGCCGCGCAGGTGATGCGCCGATAGCCGCACGCGAACCGGGAACTCGTTGCCCAGGAAGCTGATGCGGTTGTGCTCCACGCCGCGCACGGCCAGGTCGGGCTTCACGGTGGTATCCCCCAAGGCAATGGCGAATACCGGGACGCCCAAGCGGTCGGCATCGAGCCGGGGGTCCCGCCCGCGATTCTGGATGCCATCGCCATCGATGATCACGGCGCCGAGGTCCGGTCCGCTCAGTCGGTCGTGAACCGCGCGGAGCGCACCGGAGATATCGGTCGACTGCTCGTCCTGGTCGAACAGCAGGCCCTCACGCAGCCCCGCCCCATAAGTGAAGGCCCTTACCTGGTAACGGTCGCCCAAGTCCTTCTCCAGCTGCCTCAGCTCCTCAGCATACGCGGTGCGCAGGGCAGCGGTATCACCGGCGGCCACCAACGAGGAGGATCCATCGTGCAGGATGGCCACCACGGGCTTGCGCACCTCCCTCACCATCAACCGCAGCATGGGCTCGAGCAGGAAGAAGGCGATGAGCGAGACCGCCACCGCGCGCAGGAGCGCCATCACCCAGGCCATGCGCCGGGTGAAGCCCTCTTTGCCGCGCTGCCGGCGGTAGAGCCACCAGGCCACGCCAGCGCCCAGCGCCAGGCACAAAGGAGCCATCCAGAGGGTGTGGGCGGTGGTGAGGTTCATCGGGAGTCGCAGTGCAGATGGGAGGCGGAGGCTGCCGGAGCAGGGTGCCGATGCCTGCAGGTGCAATGCCTGCGCGGCTCCAGTGCCGGGTTGACCCTCTCGCGGCCGGGCCGTAGGATCACGTCAGCATCCCGCCGCAGACGTGCAGGGTCTGCCCGGTGATGTAGGCGCTGAGGTCACTGCCCAGGAAAACGCAGGCATTGGCCACATCGGTGGGCGTGCCGCCGCGCTTCAGGGGGATGCCCTCGCGCCACTGCTCCACCACCTTGGGATCGAGCGCGCCGGTCATCTCGGTCTCGATGAAGCCGGGGGCGATCGCATTGCTGCGGATGTTGCGGCTGCCCAGCTCAAGGGCGACGCTCTTGGTGAAACCGATGATGCCGGCCTTGCTGGCAGCGTAGTTGGCCTGGCCCGCATTCCCCTTCACGCCCACCACGCTGCTCATGTTGATGATGCTGCCGCTGCGCTGCTTGAGCATGGTGCGCATCACCGCCTTCGTCATGTTGAAAACGCTCTTCAGGTTCGTCGCGATCACCGCATCCCAATCCGCCTCGCTCATGCGCATGAGGAGCTGGTCCTTGGTGATGCCGGCGTTGTTCACGAGCACATCGAGGCGCCCCCAATCGCCCACCATTCGGTCCACCGCCGCCTGGGCGCCGTCGAAGCTCCCGGCGTCGCTCTGGATGGCCATCACCCTGCGGCCATGCTTGGCGGCCAGTTCAGCCGCAAGGGCATTCGCCTTTTCGGGGCTGGACACGTAGGTGAACGCCACGTCCGCTCCCTCCTCGAGGAAGCGCTCCACGATGCCACGGCCGATGCCGCGCGATCCGCCCGTCACCAGGGCGGCCTTTCCGTTCAATAGTGCCATGCGGCGAAAGTACGGGCGCGCGAGGGAAGGCCTACTCCCCTTTCTGACCCACGAAATGATCGTCCTTGTCGGCGAAGAGGATGTTGAAGGTGGTGAGCGAGCCGTAGCAGCGGGTGATGTACTGCTGCAGCTCCACCTTGTCCTGCTCGCTGAGCCGCTCGTGCGCGTTGATCTTCTGCTCCAGCACCCTGAAGCGGTCGCGGATCATCACGATCTTGTGGAAGAAGTCGTCGATGGGCATTTCCTTGCCCTGCAGGCCGGGGTCCTTGGGCCGCAGCGCCAAGGTGCCGCCTTCGAATTTCCGGGCCATGTCCACTGGCCGCTGCGGCACCTGCATCTCCTCGAGCACCTCTCGCAGGCAATCGCGCACCGCGTCAAGGTCGAGCGGCTCCTGGCCGAGCTCCACGCCGGGCGCAATGGTCACCAGGCCCTCGAAGCTCCGGCTCACGGGCTGCTCGCCGTGTTCCTTGAAGAAGACATGAACGGTGCGCGGATCCAGGTCGTAGACCACGCCCACGCCGAGGGTCGGGTGCTTCACCCGGGCGCCGATGGCGATATCGTATAGTTCCATGGCTGAAGGGGGCGTTGATGCACCCCGGGGCCAAAGAAAAGCGGCCTCAGCAGATCTCCTGCACCCGGTACTCCTGGCCGTTCACCGTAACCACCTCGCCCGCTTTCCGGCCATAGAGCGCCTGCACCAGAGGCGCCTTGGGGGTGACGCCGAGGTAGCGCCGCCCGCCAGCGTCGAACTCCTCAAGGCTGAAGCCGATCAGCAGGTTGCGGACCGAGGTGTGCACCACGGCGCCGAATTGAACGCTGTCCATCGGCGCCTCCGGAGCAACGATGCTCAGCCGGTCGAGGTCGAGCAGGACGTGCTCGAGCTGAGCCGCGAGCGAGTTCATGAGGTCCACATCACCGCCGCGCGTGCTCTCGGTCTGGCTGGCGGTCTCTGCATTGTCGTCGCCGATGGTCACGGCCCTCAGCTCCTGGATGCGCGCCTTGATCTCAGCGGCGGTGTTCTCCATCCGGGCTCGGGCTGCCTTCAGCACGGCCTTCTTCGTGGCGATACGGTCCATGGTTCAATTGGATTGAGGCCACAAGGTAGAGGCCGCATCGGGGCACCGGAGCAGACAAACGTCAGCCCCTACCCGTTCACCGCACCAAGCGGAGCACCGGATACCGCCTGAAGCCCCGCTCGAAATGCGGTGACCGCTGATAGATGAAGTAGAGCTGCGCCCAGGCATCGGCAGCGAACACCGGGTCCGTCGCGCGTCTGGCATCAAGCTCCTGCTTGAGCGCAGCATCCTTGCGCAGCAGCTCCGCGGCTATGTCCTCGAAGACGTAATCGCTGAACCACTCCTTCTGCTGCAGCACACCGTCGAAGAAGCCCCATGCGAAGAAGCTGTCCTCCCCTTCAGGTTCCAGCACCTCCATCACATAGCGGTCCGTGGGGGGACCCATGGGGAGAAGCCAGCTGCCCTTGGCCACCGTGAGGGGCAGTTCCAACGGACGGGTTCGGATGCCATGATGGAGGTAGCGGCCCTCGTAGGGCGAGCGCACCGTGGCGAACTCGGCGATGCTGTCCTGCTCGACCCGGAGCAGCGAGTCGCGCAGCAGCTCGCGCATGGGCACTCCGTTCGCCTTCAACCTGGCCACCACCTCACGCCAAGCGGCGGGCACGATGTAACCCGCCGGCTTCCGCTTCACCATCGAGGCACGGTAGGTATCGTTCCAGGGGACCACCGTATCCGTCGGCCGGTCATGATCATAGAACACACGCTCCAATCCGCTCACGGCGCTGGCGACGCGCTTTGCTTGATACCCTTTCCATGGCAGCTCGGTCCATGCTGTTGTATCCAGGCGCCAGTTCATCCCCAGCTCGGTCATGGATGCCGTGAAGTGCCTGGCCTCCGCGCGACGGCGCAGCAGCTCATCGCCATGGCCGTCCATCACCGCGAGCATGGCGAGCATCAGCTGAAAGGTGGCATTCACCCGCTCATCATAGGGCTTGAGCATGTGGCTCTCGCTGAGGATCGCGATGCGGTCGAAGAGTGCGTTGAAGCCCGAGCTGTAGCGTGGGCCGTCGTAGAATCCGTAAAGCCCATCTTCCGGCACTGCGCCGCGCGTTTCGAAGTACGGGCACATGGGGAAGCCCCTGCGCTCCATCCAGGCGTGCAGCTCTGGCGCCATGGTATGGGTCATGAAGGCGCTGAGTCCTCCGCTGAGCCTGTCTTTCTGCGTGGTGAGGAGTTCCATCACGTACTGGTGGTCCGCGCCATTGCTCACATGGGTCTCGAAATAGATGTCGGGGTCCCAGGCCTGGAGCGCCTCCACCATGGACCATGTTGCGCGCGAATCCATCTTCATGAAATCGCGATTGAGGTCCAGGTTGCGCGCGTTGCCCCGGAAGCCGTACTCGGCGGGGCCGTTCTGGTTGGCACGGCTCGTAGCGCTGCGCTGCTTCGCGCCGCTGACGTTGTACACCGGCACGATGCACACGGCGGTATTCGCCAGCAGCCCCATGTACTGGTCGCTCTCGAGCAGCGCTTGCGCCAGCAGCAGGCTGGCATCGATGCCGTCGGGCTCTCCGGGGTGGATGCCGTTGGTGACCCAGAGGATGCTCTTCCCGGCTGAGCGGATGCTGTCCGGCGTGAAGCCGCTGCCATCGCCGATCACGAACAGGTGGATGGGCGAGCCATCGTCATCGGCCCCGATCTCGAACAGTCGGGCGCCCCGATGCCGCTCATCGAGCGCCTGATAGCGCGCAACAGCCTGCTGCCAGGTGACCGTGGAGTCGCCCTCGAAGCGCCATTGCCCCAAGGCAGCGCAGGCAGCGAACAGGAATCCCAATAGCAACCTGAAGCGCATGGCCCGAAGATGCGCAACAAGATGACCACCTACCGCTGCCGGGGGCGGCCCGTTCAATGGCCGGCCGTCACTGGACCACCAGTCGCTGCCATCGGTGCGTACCGTCCATGACGACGCCGATGGTGTAGACGCCTGGGGCGGTGCCGGGCAGCCGCACCTCCACACGACGCTCGTTCAGTACGCGGCGCTCCAGCACCAAGCGCCCCGAGGCGTCCCGGACATGGATGAGCGCAACGCCTATGTGCCGGTCGAAGACCACGGCGAAGCCAGCATCAGCGCTCGTTGGATTGGGGGCGACCAGAATCCCGGGCGTGGCGGCCTCGGCAAGGCCCACCGTGCCGGTGATGGTGGTATCGATGTTCACCACAACGCCGAAGGATGGCCCCCATGCCGCGTTGGCATCACGCGCACGCAGCCAGAGCACATTCACGCCCGCGGTGACCGGCGCGGGGATGCCTCCGCCCTTGATCGCCTCGAAGGCCGCGCTGAAATCGCCATCCACCGCGAGCATGGGCATACCGAGGCCTAACCCTGGGTCGTCGTTCACGAAGTACTCTGCGGCAGAGACACGGATCTCCGGGAAGGTGACCACGCCGCCCATCACCTCCACCACCACGCTGAATGGCAGGCTCCAGGCATCATTCGCATCCCGCGAACGGACATACAGCACATGCACGCCCTCAGTCGGCAGCGCCGAGGTCTCCAGGGCGATGGCCTCCAATGCGCTGCTGAAATCGCCATCGAAGGCCAGCATGGGCGTGCCGCTGCCAGCACCCGGGTCATTGTCCCAGAAGTACTCCGCTTGCGTGACGCTGATCTCGGGAGCGGTCACCACCGGCGGCTCGATCACCACGACCGTGGTGAACGTGGCCCCCCAGTTGCTGTTCTGGTCCTTCACGCGGATCCCCAGCGTGTGCGCCCCTTGGCCGGGGAGCGAGGATGTCTCCTGGAAGACCGCCTCCACGGCTTCATCGAAGGCGCCATCCTGGGCGCTCATGGGCAGTGCGTTGCCGGCCCCCGGGTCCGTGTCCCAGAAGTACTCGGCATTGTCAACGCGCTGGGCCGCAGCGATGCCGGAGCAAAGCAGCAGCGCAACGCACAGGATGGTTCGCGCATTCATGCGGGTGGTGGCCATGGGATCAGCGGTCGAAGGCCGTGGCACGAACGCGCAGGGTGCTGCCCTGCCGCACGTTGAAGGGGTGGCCGGTCATGTACACCCGAGCGGCACCCGTGTGCAGCGGATGGAAGTTGCTCAGCGTATAGCTGCCTCCGTAAGCGCCCGCATCGCCTGCCGTGAGGTCCAGGTCGTAGAAGGGCGCGGCCGGGTTGCCGCCATCAACGGCCGCCACGGCGTTAGCGAATGTGCCATCGGCATTGAGCGTGATGGATTGATTCGTGGTATTGCTCCCCTCGAAGGTGAAGCCGGCGCTGATCGGGAAGCTCATGCCCGCATGCACATGATTGAAGTACACGTTGATCTGGCCGCTGTTCCCGCTATCCCTGTTTATGCCCCGGCTCTCACCGCTCCACGTGCGGGTGACGGCATTGTTCATGATCTCCCAGATGGACCCGGCGTTCGTGTTGGCGAGACTGATGCCATAGGTGGTGAACTGGCCGGTGTAGGCGATCACCGTATTGTTCCAGATGAGGTTGGGCACCGCGCCCGTGTTGCCGCCGTACACCTCAATGCCCATCCACCCGTGCTGCACGTAATTGTTGCGGATGTGCACGACCTGGTACTGCGTGTTCACGAAGATCCCCTCATAGCTCACCCGGCCCTTCACCTTGTTGCCGATGATGGAGCAGGTGTCCAGGGGAAGGCCGGCGACGTTGGGCGTCACGCTGATGCCTTCATCCGTAAGGTTGCTGCCATCGATGTCGTTGCCGATCACATCGCCGTACCAGATACCCACCGTGCCATTCTGCAGGGTGTTGCCAACCACCTCCGCCTCGAAATACTGGCTGGCCAGCTGCACCCCGCCGCTCACCAAGAAGCTGTCGACCACCCGCACACGCGTACCCCGAACGGTGCCGGTGCCGGCTCCTGCCTGAATGTTCCCGGAGGTGTTGCGCATGCCGATGATGGTGACCTCGCGGCCCGCAGCCGGCGCGATGCTGTAGTTGCCCTGCACCACGAAGAATCCATTGTCCGCATAGCTCAGGAACTGCAGGCTCTTGTCCACCGTGATGTTCTCGATCCACGGGATATCGCCGGCACGGTTCTTCACGATGATGCGGTCACCGTCCACGGCAGCGGCCACCGCGGCGGTGATGCTCGGATAGGTCGGCGAAACGCCGAACTCCTCCACGATCCGGTCGACGGCCGATGCGCTGACAGCGGTGAACGCTAGCGCGAGCGAGAGCAGCTGCTTCATGTCCTTGCGGGTTGATTAGCCCGCGAAGCTACCCTGTCCGGAGCCGCGCGACCGGAAAAAGTTGACCCCGGCACCTGGGCAGGCGGCACCGGGGTCGTCGTACTCGGCCCTCGCGGGCCGGGTCCGGGGTTGCAATCAGGCGGCCGGCTCGATGCAGAGCTCCACCGACCGCTCAAGCGGCACCTGCTCCGGGACGTCGGCCTCCACGGCCGGCATTTCCTTCTCTCGGGGAAGGCTCTGGGCGAACAGCTGTTCTTCGTCGGTGAGGCAGAGCAGGAGCGTAAGGGTCTGAACAGGCCACATGGGTTGCGCGGGAGGTGTTGAGTGGGTGCTGTCAGCGTGAAGAGTGCCGCAAGATTTCAGGCGGAGCCACCGGAAGTCAAGACGAATCGCGAAATACTTTCGACGAAATCGCTTGACAGCGCCCCCTTGGGTTCCTTAATCCGAACCGCCAACTTCGTCCGCACCATGGCCCTGAAACGCATCCGCACCCAAGCCGAATACGACGCCGCCTACGCCGAGAGCATCAAGGACCCCGTGGGGTTCTGGACGGCGCACGCCGACACCTTTGAGTGGCACCAGAAATGGAACACCGCACTGGAGTGGGACTTTGAGACGCCGAACGTGAAGTGGTTCGCGGGCGGCAAGCTGAACATCACCGAGAACTGCCTGGACCGCCACCTGAAGCAGCGCGGCAACAAGCTGGCCATCATCTGGGAGCCGAACGACCCGAAGGAGCGCTTCGTGCGACTCACCTACCGCGAGCTGCACGAGAAGGTGTGCCAGTACGCCAACGTGCTGAAGCGCAACGGCGCGAAGAAGGGCGACCGCATCTGCATCTACATGCCGATGATCCCCGAGCTGGTGATCGCCACCCTGGCCTGTGCGCGCATCGGCGCCATCCACAGCGTGGTGTTCTGCGGCTTCAGTGCGCAGAGCTTGGCGGACCGCATCCAGGATGCCGAGGCCACCATGGTGCTGACCAGCGATGGCCTGAACCGCGGCCACAAGCAGATCCCCGTGAAGCGTGTGGTGGACGAGGCGCTGGAGACCTGTCCCACCGTGCAGAAGGTGATCGTGACCGAGCGCCTGGCCTGGGCCGTGAACATGCAGGAAGGCCGCGACGTGTGGCTACACGAAGAGTTGAAGCACGTGGACAAGCACTGCCCCGCCGAGATCATGGATGCCGAGGACCCGCTCTTCATCCTCTACACCAGCGGCAGCACCGGAAAGCCCAAGGGCGTGGTGCATACCTGTGGCGGCTACATGGTGTACACCGACTACAGCTTCCGCAACGTGTTCCAATACGAGGAGAGCGACGTGTACTGGTGCACGGCCGACGTGGGCTGGATCACGGGCCACAGCTACATCATCTACGGTCCGCTGCTGGCGGGCGCCACCACGCTGGTGTTCGAGGGCGTGCCCACCTTCCCCGATGCGGGCCGCTTCTGGCAGGTGATCGACAAGCATGGCGTCAACATCTTCTACACCGCCCCCACCGCCATCCGCAGCTTGATGGCCGCCGGACTGGACCACGTGCTGGCCTACTCGTTGGACAGCCTGAAGGTGATCGGCAGCGTGGGAGAGCCCATCAACGAGGAGGCGTGGAACTGGTACAAGATCCACGTGGGCAAGGACCGCTGCCCCATTGTGGACACCTGGTGGCAGACCGAGACCGGCGGCATCCTCATCAGCACCATGGCCGGGGTGAACGACGAGAAACCTGCGCACGCGGCGTGGCCCCTGCCCGGGGTGCAGCCCGTGCTGCTCACGCCCGAGGGGAAGGAGATCACCGAGAACGAGGTGGAGGGCCTGTTGTGCATGAAGTTCCCCTGGCCCAGCATCCTGCGCACCACCTGGGGCGACCATGAGCGCTGCCGCCAGACCTACTTCAGCAGCTACAAAGGCTACTACTTCACCGGCGACGGCGCCAAGCGCGATGCCGAGGGCCGCTACCGCATCATCGGCCGCGTGGACGATGTGATCAATGTGAGCGGCCACCGCTTCGGCACGGCTGAGATCGAGAACGCCATCAATCAGGCCAAGGGCGTGGTGGAAAGCGCCGTGGTGGGCTACCCGCACGACATCAAGGGCCAGGGCATCTACGCCTACGTGGTCTGCGAGAAGCCCATCCCCGCCGACGATGCCATCGCTGTGGAGAACATGCGCGGTGAAGTGATTGAGGCCGTGGTGGCCAGCATCGGCCGCATCGCCAAACCGGACAAGATCCAGTTCGTGAGCGGACTTCCGAAAACACGCAGCGGTAAGATCATGCGGCGGATCTTAAGGAAGGTGGCGGAGAACGAGCTGGGGAGCCTGGGGGACACCTCCACCCTGCTGGACCCGGCGGTGGTGGAGGAGATCACGGCGGGGAGGGTGTGACAGGAATTACCTTTGTTAGCATGAAAGCCGCAAGCCCCATCAAAGGCGTGAAGCTGATCACTGACGAGACCGAGAACCGGCGCTATGTCCAGATCGATCTGGTCACGTTGGCCAAGGAACCCGAGGCGGTCGAAGAGTACCTTGATGGGCTTGTGGCGCTAGCACGGCGCAATGAACCGAGCATCCCCCATGAGCAGGTGATGAAGGCCGTGTACAAACGCGCCAAGCGCAAGTGAGCTACTCGATCGAGTGGCTCCGGAGTGCCCGGAAAGAAATCGACGCCATACCAGCACGAACTGCGGTCCGCATTGTTGAGGCGGTCGGTCGCTTGGCAGAGGACCCGCGACCTGCCGGGTGTAAGAAGCTGAAAGGCCATGACGATCTATGGCGCATCCGGATAGGCAGCTACCGCGTCATTTATTTCATCGGCGATGCCATCAGGCTGGTGCGTGTCGAAAAGGTATCTGACCGGAAGGACGCGTATCGATGACCGGCCGTATCGCCAAGCCGGACAAGATCCAGTTCGTGAACGGCCCGCCCAAGACGCGCAGCGGCAAGATCATGCGGCGGATCTTAAGGAAGGTGGCGGAGAATGAATTGGGGAGCCTGGGAGATACCTCCACCCTCTTGGATCCGGCGGTAGTGGAGGAGATCAAGGAGGGAAGGGGGTGACCACTTTCACCGCTTCCACCTGATGGTCCACAACCCGCGGAAGTCGCCCACTCGATACCCCATCGCCGCGTCCTGCGGGTACCGTTCGCGGATCGCGGCCAGCGTCAGACTGTCCACATCGGTGACGGCCGTGCCGTGGCACTTCAGGCAGGTGGGCATGGCGATGAGGATGGGCTGGTAGTAGGCCACACTGTCGCCCAGCGCCACGGCCTGCGGAGGGATGTCCGCCGGGGCAGTGCCAGCGGATAGCAGGGCGAGCACTTCGTTCAGGCGACGCTCTTCATCGGCATCGGGGGCATCATGCGGCGCGCGGATCCGGTCGCTGGTGCGCTTGATGCGGATGCCCTGCGCAACGGAAAGTGAGTCGACCAAGGGCAGCGCGGCCACCGAGCAGTACTGCAACGCACCCGAAGGTCCCTCGCTGGCCATGGCTGCTTGCAGACGAGCGGAAAGCTGCTGGAAGGTGGTCCCTGCGATGCCCCGCCCGTGCTCGATCGCTGCGCCTTCATCGAATGGCGGGACCGACGGGGAGCAGGACCAAGCACTCAGCATAGCGAATGCAATGACCAAATGATGGCGCATAGGACGAATGTAGCGCTCCACGCATGGCCGAACCTGCGGGACCCTCGGCCGAAGGGCCACAAGCGCGAACTTCGTTCCTCGCCCTCGCCACATGGCTGCGGTGAACACAGCATGGCACAACTCAACGAGACCTACGAGAACGGCAAGCGCATCAGCCCGAAGCTGCCCGAGGGGAAGAAGAACTTCCTCATCGATATCGACGGCACCATCTGCGAGGACATCCCCAACGAGGAGCCTGAGCGCATGGTAACAGCCGCCATCTACGAGGGTGCGCTGGAGATCTGCAACGGCTGGTTCGGCGAAGGGCACATCATCACCTTCTTCACCAGCCGCTTGGAGGAGCACCGCGCGGTGACCACCGAATGGCTTGACCGCCACGGCTTCAAGTACCACGCGATCCTCTTCGGCAAGCCGCGCGGCGGGAACTACCACTGGATCGACAACCACATCGTGCGCGCCACGCACTACGATGGCCGGTTCACCAAGCTGGTGGAGCGGCAGGGAACCGTGGATGTGTTCGGCGAGGAATAAGGCGGCCCATTGAAGGCAAACGCTCAATAAGTACCCGAATGGCCATCAAGCAAGGAGCCCGGCGCTGCACCGGGCTCCTTTCGGATGAAGTGGCGGCCAATGCTCACCCCCGCACCAGCTTCCGGTACTTGATCCGGTGCGGCACGATGTCCCCGCCCAGGCGCTTCTTGCGGTTCTCCTCGTAATCGGTGAAGCCGCCCTCGAACCAGTACACCTGGCTGTCGCCCTCGAAGGCGAGGATGTGCGTGCATACACGGTCGAGGAACCAACGGTCGTGACTGATGATCACCGCGCAGCCTGAATAGTCCTGAATGGCCTCTTCCAGCGCGCGCAGCGTGTTCACGTCCAGGTCGTTCGTCGGCTCGTCGAGCAGCAGCACGTTGCTGCTCTGCTTCACGGTCATGGCCAGGTGCAGGCGGTTGCGCTCGCCGCCGGAGAGCACGCCCACCTTCTTGTTCTGGTCCGTTCCGCTGAAGTTGAAGCGCGACAGGTAGGCGCGGGTGTTCATCACCACGTTGCCGAAGGTGATGTTCTCCAGGCCTCCGCTGATGACCTCGTACACGGTCTTGTCGGCCACTAGGTCCTTGTGGCTCTGGTCCACGTAGGCGATCTGCACGGTCTCGCCGATGGTGATGGTGCCGCTATCGGGCTTCTCCGCGCCCATCGCCATGCGGAACAGCGTGGTCTTACCGGCGCCGTTGGGGCCGATGATGCCCACGATGCCGGCCGGTGGCAGCGCGAAGCTGAGGTTGTCGATGAGCAGGCGGTCGCCGAAGCCCTTGCTCACGTTCTTGAACTCGATCACCTTGTCGCCGAGGCGCGGGCCGTTGGGGATGAAGATCTCGAGCTTGGCCTCCTTCTCCTTCACGCTCTCGCTCTGCATCTTCTCATAGTTCTGCAGACGGGCCTTGCTCTTGGTGCGGCGGGCGCTGGCGTTGCTGCGCACCCACTCCAGCTCCTGCTTCAGCACGCGCTGGCGCTTGCTCTCGGTCTTCTCCTCCTGCGCCAGGCGGGCGGTCTTCTGCTCGAGCCAGCTGGTGTAGTTGCCCTTGAAGGGGATGCCCTCGCCGCGGTCCAGTTCCAGGATCCAGCCCGCCACATTGTCCAGGAAGTAGCGGTCGTGGGTGATGGCGATGACCGTGCCCTTGTACTGCTGCAGGTGCAGCTCCAGCCAGGCCACGCTCTCGGCGTCGAGGTGGTTGGTCGGTTCGTCAAGGAGAAGGATGTCGGGCTGTTGCAGGAGCAAGCGGCAGAGCGCGACGCGGCGGCGCTCACCACCGGAGAGCACCTTGATGGGCTGATCGGCTTCGGGGCAGCGCAGCGCATCCATGGCCACCTCCAGCTTCTGGTCGATGTTCCAGGCATCGCTCGCTTCGATTCTGTCCTGCAGGACGCCCTGGCGCGCGATGAGCTTGTCCATCTTGTCCGGATCGTTCAGCACATCCTCATCGGCGAACTTGTTGTTCACCTCCTCGTATTCCTTCAGCAGGTCCATGATGGGCTGCACGCCCTCGCGCACGATCTCGATCACGGTCTTGCTCTCATCGAGTTCGGGCTCCTGCTCGAGGTGGCCGATGGAGTAGCCGGGGCTGAGGTGCACATCGCCCTCGAAGCTCTTCTCCTTGCCGGCGATGATGCGCATCAGCGTGGATTTGCCCGAGCCGTTAAGGCCGAGCACGCCGATCTTGGCCCCGTAGTAGAAGCCGAGGTAGATGTCGTTGAGGATCTTCTTTCCGGAAGGGAGGGTCTTCCCCACCTTCACCATGTTGAAGATGATCTGGCGGCCTTCTTCTGCCATGTCGCTTGGATTGTCCGCATGCGCGCGGCACGGTCGGAGTGACCGGGCTACCGCTTGCGGGCCGCGAAGATCTCCATTCGCGGCCAATCCTTCAGCATCCCCGGCTCCTCGAATCCGTGGATGGACTGCCCGCATCGGCTGACGGCCTCGTCCGGAGCGGGGCCGCCGGGCGACCCCACGACCACGAAAAGCCGCGCACCGGGAGGCGGGTCCCCGCGCCGGCCCACGGCTTCGATCCGGTGGCGCTGGAGGCTGAAGGCGATGGCCGCCTCCCAGGCCGGGTCCACGCAGAGCCTGTCCGCGGGCGCCAGCGCACCGGCCAGGAATTCCGCAGCGGCCGGAGCCTCCGGCAGATGATCCACCCGGTCGCGTGCCACCCCCGTGCCGCTGGCGAAACCGGCTACCAGCGCAATGGACGCCCAACCCGTGCGGGTGCGCTTGCCGAACCCCTGGAAGACCCTGTCCTGGACCAGCTTCAGGAGGTAGAACAGCGCGATGGCCGATCCCAGGTGGAGGAAGAAGAGCATGTAGGCCCATTGCCAGGGATCGCCCGCATCGCGCAGCAGCAGCGTCAACGGCAGCGCCCCCAGCACCAGGGCGAAGAGGATGGCCCTGTACTTGGCCGAGATGTAGGTGGCATGCAGGAGGCCGGCGAATCCGAGCAGCGCCACCCCGGTGGAAGCGGGGTCCACCACCCATACCCAGAGCTCCAGCACCTTGTCGGCATACCCCGCAGCGAAGGACTTCCACGAAGCATCGCCCTCCGTGACGTGGTGGAAGAGCTGGTCCACGCCATGGGTCACCGCCACCGGCAGGTAGAGCAGCAGGGAGCCGGCCAGGAAGACCGCCGCGGAGAGCCCGAGCATGGCCAACCGCTGATTCAAGGAGCGCTCGTACTTGGCCATGATGCTGAAGAGGGTCCAGAGCAGCACCATCAAGGCCGGGAAGACCATGGATGGAACGGCCCAGGTCCCCAAGGCCAGTGCAAGGCCCATGAACAGTGCGGACCACGGGTTGTTCTCGCGCACCAGGTGCCGGCCCAGCAGGAAGGCAGCCAGCATGGCACACCAAGTGATGCTGTAGCCGTGCGCAATGGCGCTGAGTTCGGCCAGGGCAGGGTATCCGGCGGCCATGGCCAGGGCCATGAGGGCGATGTACCGGTTGAATAGCGACCGTGCGAAGAGGTAGAAGAGCGGCAGCGCAGCCAGACCGGCCAGGAAGGCCGGCATGCGGAGGCCCACCGCATTGACGCCCAGCAGTGCCGTGCTCCACTTCGTGAGCAGGGTGTGCAGGATGTGATTGACCGGCAATGAATAGTCCGAGACGGCCTCGCCGAACGGCTGCACGGCGAAGGCCATATACGCCGTGGCCTCGGATGCCGTAATCGGCTCCAGTACCAACCAGAGACGAAGTGCCGCACCGATAAGGAGAAGGAGGAGCACCACGCGCTTGTGCGCCGCCGAGGTGCGCTTCACGTACCGTTCGCGGGCATCGGCCAGGTCGTGCTTGAACCAGTGCCAGGCGCTGCCCTGCGCACGCTCAGCCGAGCGCCGCCGCTGGGATCGGCGCTCCATGGGCTCCTCGCTCGAAGCTCTTCGGGGGGGGCGATCGGCTGGCACGTGGCTGACGGACTGGTCTGAGGAGGCTTGAGCAGGCTCAGCGGTTCACATCCTGCATGCTGACGATGCTATCCACCACATACCTGCTATGGCCGCGCCAGGGTATGGCCGCCACATACTCCCGGTAGTGCAGATTGAACTGCTTGCCGCTGTTGGCCATCAGTTTCTGCGCGACGCGCTCATCCTCCACCGAGAACAGGAACTCGAAGCTCTGCATGGTGCCGGCCTGGCTGCGGATGCCGGTCTGCACCATCTTCCCCTCATAGGTCTTGAACAGCACGCCCTTGTGCACCACGTAATTCAGTTCCCCGGCTTTAACGCCGGTGCCAAAGACCCAGAAGTACCTGAAGTAGGCGAACACGGCCGCAGCGGCCAGCAGGACGACCACGATCTTCCACAGGTGCTTGCGCATGGTAAGGACTTGGTCCGCAAGCTAAGGCGGCCATGGGAATTCGACGGACTGCCATTCACCCCGGCCGGATAACCGCTCATCATAAACAGGTACCATGCCTTGCATAGTACCAAACCAAACATGCATCTTTGCCACGTCAAGGACCAAAGCCGCACATCATGAAGGTCGACAACACAAAGGCGCAGATGCGCAAGGGCGTCCTGGAGTATTGCATCCTCGGCGTGCTGGCCAAAGGGGAACGATACCCGTCGGACATCCTGTCGGACCTGAAGGATGCGCGGCTGATCGTGGTGGAGGGCACGCTCTACCCCCTGCTCACCCGATTGAAGGACAGCGGCCTGCTCACCTACCGATGGGAGGAGTCACGCTCCGGGCCGCCGCGCAAGTACTACAAGCTCACCACCGAGGGCGAGCGATTCCTCACCGAGCTCGACCAGACCTGGGACGAGCTGGTGCAGGCCGTGAAGAAGACCACCCGCAAGACCACCAACTAGGCCGATCCAACCCCAGCCACCATGAAGAAGACCGTCACCGCCAATGTCAGCGGCACCGTGTTCCACATCGAGGAGGATGCCTATGAGCGCCTGCAGGGCTACCTCGAGGGCATCAAGGCCCGGCTTGAAGGCACCGCCGGCCGGCAGGAGATCATGGCCGACATCGAAGCGCGCATCGCCGAGCTCTTCCAGGAGCGGATGGCCGGCCAGCGCCAAGTGGTCTCCATCGAGGATGTCGACCACGTCATCGCGGTGATGGGGCAGCCCGAGGACTACGGCGACGGACAAGCTGAACAGGCCACAGCCGGGCAGACGGCCCAGGAGGCCGGCGGAAAAGGGTACAAGCGCCTCTACCGCGACCCTGACGACAAGTGGGTGGGCGGCGTCATCGGGGGCCTGGCGGCTTACATCGGAATGGACCCGTTGTGGCTGCGCATCATCATGATCGTCTTCATCCTGCTCGGGAGCGGCACGCCCATCCTGCTGTACATCCTGCTGTGGATCCTGGTGCCCCTGGCTGATACCCCGGCCGACCGCCTGCGCATGGAGGGCGAGCCGGTGACCGTGGACAATCTGAAGCGCGCCTTCGAGGAGGGCGGCCGACGGGTGGCGCATGAGGCCAACGAGATCGGCAAGCGCTGGAGCAGCGGTGCCTCAAGGCGCTCTTCCGCCGCCGGCCAGGTGATCGTAAAGCTGCTTGGCGCAGGGATCGTCCTTTTCGCCTTCAGCCTCCTGCTGGGCCTCGTCACCACGGCCATCGGCGGCACCTGGGGCCTTTGGCATGCCACCTGGTCGAGCGATGACATGGGCCTGCTCGACTTCGCAGGTCTCCTGTTCAATTCGCATGAACAGACCATCTGGCTGATGGTGGGCCTGGCACTCCTGTGCCTGATTCCCGTGGTGGGGCTGCTGCTTGCGGGATTCAAGCTTCTGCTCGACACGGAAACGCCGCGCTGGCTCGGCGTTTCCCTCACCGCCCTGTGGATCGCCGCCTTCGTCCCGGTCACCCTCGTCGGCATCGAGCTCGGCCGCGAGTTCCACCGCAGCAACAGCGTGCGGGAATCGATTGACCTGGCCCCTCCCGCCGGCGACATCCTCTACCTCGATGCGCTGATGCCGGCAGAGACCGCAGGGGATTGGAGCTTCCGCTTCAAGGAAGGCGAACTGGATGTCGACCTCGACGGCCTGCACGTGGCGGATGGCATGATCGCCGGCGGCTGGGGCCGCCTGGATGTCGCCGCAAGCCCCGATAGCGTCTACCGCCTGGTGGTGGTGCGCGAGGCCCATGGCCGCAACGCGAAAGCCGCCCTGGCCCGCGCCTCGGCCATCGCGGTGGATCACCGCCAGGAGGGCGAGGTGCTGCAGGTGTCGCCGGTGATCCGGTTCCCGGCGGCGGACAAGATCCGCGCCCAGGATGCACGCTTCACGCTGCAGGTGCCGGTGGGCAAGGGCATCTTCTTCCGCAGCGGCTGCGAGGAGGTGATCCATGACGTGGACAATGTGACCAACACGCTGGACCGCGACATGATCGGCAAGACCTGGCGGATGACGCCCGCAGGCCTGGAGGAAGGCCGGCCCGGGCAGCTGGTGCCGGAGCCGCCGGCCATGCAGGAGATTCCTGCTCCGCCAGCGCTCCCCAAAGGGAAGCCCAAGAGCGGGCCCACGCCCGACGAGGAGGGCCAGAAGACCGTGGTGAGCCAGGCCCATGTGCAGCTCCCCTCCCTCCTCAGCCTGCTGCGACTGCGGATCTGATTGCGGTGGAAAGAGGGTCGCAACGAGGGGTTGGACCGTCGCACCGCCAAGCGCCCTGGCCGAAAGCCGGGGCGCTTTCCGTTCAAGGCATCCGCACTACGCGCTGCTGACCGGTGCGGCCGGCACACTCCACCCGCAGCAGGTAATTCCCGGCCGGCAGCTGCTCGAAGCCGGGCACTCGCAGTTCCGGAGCCCCGGTTTGCTCGGTGCGATCAGCGACGACCCTGCCGTCCATGGACAGCACCTGGATGCGCACAGGGCCAGACCGTCCGCCCACGGTCAGCTGCAGGTCACCGGCGCTCGGGTTCGGATGAACGCTGAAGAGGAGCGATTGCTGCTCCTCAATGCCCACCAGGACCAGTCCGGCATCCGCCACGTTCACCGTCCATGATGCGCCATTGCGCTTCTCGGTCACCGTCACCGCCACCCGTAGGTTGGAGGCGTTCCACTCCACCGGCACGGCATAGGTGTACTGATGCGCGTAGGTGGCGCCTGCTGCAGAGCTCGCTGGGATGACGCCCGTGGTGCCGGCCGGCCCGCCGAGGACATCGCGCACGACCTGCTGGTGGATGTATCCCGGCAGGGCACCGGTCTGTGAGCCGGCCACATTGTCCTCCAGGAGGTAGGCATTCACCACGAACTCACCGGTCTGTGCCGCGGCGAAGGTCACGTCCACATCCACCGTCAGCTGCCGCTGCCAGGCATTGAAGGCAGGGACGATGGCGATGGAAGCGGGCGATACGCCAAGCTTGCGCTGGTCGGCACGCGCCGGCCACTGATCGTACTGGGCGTCATCGGGCAGCGTGCCGAACTCTTCCTGCTCCATCACCCCGGCCGGCGAATACTCGGCATTGAACTGCGCCCAATAGGCCGTGCTGTTGGCATTGCTCAGTTCATCGCCGTTGTGGTGCTTGGCGACGACGATGAGCGGATCGGCATCCATCGTATTGGTGGTGGCATTGGGGGCCGGGCAGAATTGGCACCAGGTGCCCGTGTACTGCTCCAGGAGCACGCTCTTCGTGGCCCATGCTTCGAGGACGTTCACCGGGAAGAAGAGCGTATCGTTGGATGGGTCGGTCTCCCCCACCCCCACCACCCAGATCTTCAACGTGCCGCTACCGGCCGGCACATTGAACGGAATCGGGTGGACGTATGGCCAGTACTGGCCGGGATTGATACCCGTGGTGCTCTGCCAGCCTCCCTGCTGCACGGGACCGCCATTGAATCGCCAGTCCACCCGGAAGGTGACCAAGGGCGCCCCTGAAGTGAGGTTGCGCACCCGTGCGGAGATCTCCCAGGCGGTGTTCGCCTTCCAGTAGCGGGGCACGTAGCAATTCGTAAGGTAGGCGTTCTGGGAAACGGCTTCGGCGGACAGCAGCAGTCCGACAGCGATCGGGAACAGGCGCATACGGGAAGGGTTGAGGTGCGAAAGTAACCGCCTGCCGGGCGCCCGAGTTTCGGCTCGGCACGAACCGGGCGGGTACCTTTGGCGTTCGCGACAAGCCAGACCTGCATTCGATCACCGGATCGAATGACCATCCGACCAGCCGATCGATATGCGCTCCTTCACCATCCCCTCCCACTACCGCAGCGACCTCATCGGCCGCCTCAAGGCCTTCCGCAAGGCGCAGGACCCCAAGAAGAAGGACCTGAGCCCCACGGTGTTGGACCTTGGTGCGGTGCGCTTCGTATTCGCCCGGCACTTCGGTTTCTGCTACGGCGTGGAGAACGCCATCGAGATCAGCTACAAGGCCCTGGAGGAGAACCCCGGTAAGAGGATCTTCCTGCTGAGCCAGATGATCCACAACCCGGCCGTGAACGACGACCTCACCAGCCGGGGCATGCGCTTCATCCAGGACACCAACGGCCAACCGCTGATGGATTGGAACGAGCTCACGGCCGACGATATCGTGATCATCCCCGCCTTCGGCACCACCTTGGAGACCGAGGAGAAGCTCAAGGCCATCGGCATCGACCCGCTGAAGTACAACACCACTTGCCCCTTCGTGGAGAAGGTGTGGAACCGCAGCGCGCAGCTGGGCCAGAAGGACTACACCGTTGTGATCCACGGGAAGGCGAAGCACGAGGAGACGCGAGCCACCTTCAGCCACACCGCTGCCGGCGCGCCCGCCGTGATCATCAAGGACATGGCCGAGGCGCAGGAGCTGGGCCGCATCATCTCCGGGGAACTGCCTGCATCGCGCTTCCACGAGCTGTTCGGCACGCGGTGCACACCGGGCTTCGACCCCGCCAGGGACCTCCAGCGCATCGGCGTGGTGAACCAGACCACCATGCTGGCCACCGAGACCCAGGCCATCGCCGACCACCTGAAGCAGGTGATGATCGGCAAACACGGAGAGGCCGAGTTCAAGGCCCACTTCGCCGACACGCGCGATACGCTCTGCTACGCCACCAACGACAATCAGGACGCCACCAACGAACTGCTGAAGGCCGAGGCCGACCTGGCGCTGGTGGTGGGTGGTTACAACAGCAGCAACACCAGCCACCTGGTGGAACTGCTCGAGCACAGGTTTCCCACCTACTTCATCAAGGACGAGGGCGAGATCCTGAGCGCGGAGACCATCCAGCACTTCAACTACCCGGCACACAAGCTGCAGAGCACGGAAGGCTGGCTCCCCGCGAAGCGGCCGCTCACGATCATCCTCACCAGCGGCGCCAGCTGCCCGGATACCCTGCTGGACCGGGTGATGCTGAAGGTGCTGGGCTTTGTGGAGGGCGTCCGGGATCCGGCGGAGGTGGTGGAGGGAATGATGACTTGATCCAGGTGGATATCGAGGGCGTACCAATCCGGTTCAGCCTTTGATCGCCGCGCAATGAACGCTGGTATGGCCCGCCCCTCTTGGACCAAAGGCCCTCGCCAGACGCTCTTCATCCTTCTGGGCACCTTGCTCATCGGTTGCAACCAGCGACCAGTGCCCCCGAAGCGATACCATACGGATGCCTCGAACCAGGCATCCCTTCCCGAC
Organism: Flavobacteriales bacterium; assembly: GCA_030584065.1. Classification (NCBI taxonomy): domain Bacteria; kingdom Pseudomonadati; phylum Bacteroidota; class Flavobacteriia; order Flavobacteriales; species Flavobacteriales bacterium. The sequence goes on along the minus strand of CP129489.1, from coordinate 800,738 downwards.
TGCTTCATGCTCTATCAGGACCTGTTCCGCGCGGACTCCGTTGACTTGGAATCCCTGGGTCGGTTCGCATTGATAACAAGCACCATCGGCCACTTGGAGATCCGCTCGCAGCGGCTCATGGTCGGGGACCCGGTGATCCTGCACGATCTGGCCCCTTTGGCATTGCCGATACCCAATGGAGATCACCCAATCGACCTCGTTCAGTTGGTGAACCCGAAGCACATTGGTCATCGCATGAACGCATTGATCAGGCTGCGCCTGAACGATGACCCTCCGGAGAATTGGAAGTTCGCGAGCACTGACAGCCTATTGATGGACACGGCGGACGTTCGATCGGATAACTTCCATGGCTTCAGCGTCGATGCCGGATCGGCCCTGCTTTTCGACGCTAGACATCAGAAACGCCTGCTGGATCTGGACTTCGACAGGCTTTGGACCGACTCCACGAACGTGAACCCGGATGTCTTCTCCTTCTCCACCAACGGCGATGGGCGATTCCCGGCCTACTGGGGATTCAACGAGCAGGGCGAGCCCTGCCAGCTTATCATCGACCTGTTGGTGGTCCGTTGCAGATGCACCTGACAAGGCCGTTCTCCGACCCAAGTTCAAGCCGAAGATCGCCCGCGCGCCACATGCTTCGAGCCGGAGCCGATCGTGAGTCTCTACATCGAGGACATTTCCTGCTACATCGCCTGAACTGATCGCGGTGCTGAAGGAGAAGTTCGAGGAGGCTTGGCGCAGGGCGCTGCTGGGCCCCACCTCTGGCAACTAACCGCTCAATCCATAACGCAACGTCCAACTCCTGCCCCAACTGGGCCAGCACGCCGAGCAACACGTCCAGCAACGGATGGAATGCAAGCAAGTGGTGATGTCACCGCCATCGATGACCGTGAATCGGCTGCATCGGCGAGCGGATGGGGGCGTTCTGCGTAACGCCGCTGGCCCACCGACAGCTCCATTCAGGCTTCCGGTTTGACCGCCCTGAGCATCTCCCGCTTGCCTGGCGGGCCCGTCAGGCGCTCCACCCGGAAGCCAGCCCGCTCAAGCGTGCGGCGCACCTCTCCCTTCGCGCAATAGGTCACCAGCAGGCCGCCTGGCCGAAGCGCGCGGTGCATCCGCTCGAACACCTCCAGCGTCCACATCTCCGGCTGGTGCCCGGGTGCGAAGGCGTCGAAGTACACGACATCATAGCTCCCTGGCTCCTCGAACTGCTGCACCGGCAGTTCAAGCTTTCGGAAGCGCAGCCCGCCGAAGGCCTCCTGCCATCCGGCCGAGGGATCGGTCATGCGCGCCATGAACTGCTCATGAAGGCCTGGCCATCCAAGGTCGGTGCAATGCCCGAGCCCTTCCAGCACCGAAGCCGGAACCGGATGGGGCTCCAAGGCCGTGTAATCCACCGAGAGCTTGCCTTCCAAACAGCGCACCCATGTGAGCAGGAGGTTCAAGCCGGTGCCCAGTCCCACCTCCAGCACATCCGCATGCGCACGGCCCGCATGCTCCAGGCCACTGCGGATGTAGACGTGCGTGCTCTCCACTACCGCCCCATGGATGCTGTGGTAGTGCTCACCGCCCCAGGTCAGCGTGCGCGAGCCATCGCCCGTCCGCACGGCGGTGATGCGCTTCGCTCCTGCTCCTTCGCCATTCGGCATACCTCGGCCAGGGAGCGGTCGCCAACGGTTCGTCACCGCCCCTACTTTCGCAAACCTACTTTTCCTTCCCATGCGCTCGATCCGCGGCCTTCTCCTTCCGCTCACCGTTCTCCCCTTCTGCTCAGCAGCCCAGCACTGGGTTGACCTGATGCTGGATGAGCAGACCAATGTCCAGGAGGTGAAAGCGGCATTCGATGCGCACTGGCAGGGGCGGACGGTGGCGCGCGGCAAGGGCTGGAAGCAGTTCCAGCGCTGGTACTGGTTCATGGAACAGCGCACCTACCCCACCGGCGAGCGCCTCGACCCCGCCATCCACCTGCAGGCCGCAGCCGAGGTCCGTGCTGCACGCGCCCAGCGCAGCGCGGTGCGCGACGCCGCCGTATGGGCGCCGCTCGGACCCACGAACTGGACCAGCATCTCGTACAATCCGGGCAACGGCCGCGTCAACATCATTGAGACCGACCCGAACAACCCCTCGGTGCTCTATGCGGGCACGCCGAGCAGCGGGCTCTGGCGCAGCGAGGACCACGGCGGCAGCTGGCAGCCGCTCTTCACGGACCTGCCTTCGATGGGCGTTTCGGGCATCGCCGTGCATCCCACCGAGCCGGGCCTCATCTACATCGCCACGGGCGATGGCGATGGCGCCGACACGTACAGCGCCGGTGTACTGAAGAGCACCGACAACGGCGCCACTTGGTCCCCAACGGGCCTCAACTGGAGCATCGCCCAATCGCGCACCACCCGGGCGCTGCGCATGGATCCCAGCGATCCGGCCAGGCTGTATTGCGCCGCCAGCAACGGCCTGTTCCGCACGGTGGATGGCGGTGACACCTGGCAGATGACCATCAACGGCAGTTTCCGCGATGTGGAATTCAAGCCCGGTGACCCGACCCAGCTCTATGCCTGCACCGACCGCTTCTTCCGGAGCGTTGCGGAAGGCACTTCGTTCACGCCATCGAACGTGACGGGCCTTCCCGCTCCCGAGGAGGTGGGACGGATGGCCATCGCGGTCTCAGCGGCTGCCCCGGAGATGGTCTATGCGCTCTGCAGCCGCGAGGACGACAGCGGCTTCCTCGGGCTCTACCGAAGCACCGATGGCGGCCTCACCTTCAGCCTGCGGTCCGACTCCCCCAACCTCTTCGGCTACGGTGAGAGCGGCAACGACAGCGGCGGCCAGGCCTGGTACGATATGGCGCTCGCCGTCGACCCCCTCGATCCGGAGGTGGTCTATGTGGGAGGCATCAATGTGTGGAAGAGCACCGATGGCGGCGCCACCTGGCAGATCAAATCGCATTGGGTGTTCCCCTCCGAAATCGGCTACACGCACGCCGACATCCATTCCCTCGACATCCGCAATGGCAAGCTCTACTGCGGTTCGGACGGCGGCGTGCACGTCAGCGATGACGGCGCGACCAACTGGACCGACCTGAGCGCCGGCCTCGACATCATGCAGTTCTACCGCATGGGGAGCAGCGAGCTCCTTCCGCAGCTCGTCATGGCCGGCGCGCAGGACAATGGCAGCAACCGCCTGCTCAACGGCGCATGGACGCACGTATTCGGCGCTGATGGGATGGAGGCCGCCGTGGACCCCTTCAATGCCAACGTGGTGTTCAGCTCCTCGCAGAACGGCGGCCTTCGCCGATCGGACAATTCAGGCGAGGATTGGACCTCGCTCACGGACGACATGTTCGAGGAGGGGGCCTGGGTGACCCCGTTCGCGCTCGACCCCACCGTGCCGGGACGCATGCTCTCCGGCTTCAACAACCTGCTCTACTCCGAGGACCAGGGCGACAATTGGATCGCCATGACCAGTTGGCCCACGGACCAGTTCGTGCGCTGCCTCGCTTTCGCCCCCAGCAACAGCGATGTGTGGTACGTTGCCCGCAACGACCGCATGGAGCGCCTCACCGATGCCGGCTGGGAGGTGACCGACATCCGGCCTGGACTTCCCAACCTCAGCCCCACCTCCTTCGCCGTGGACCATGACGATCCGCTGCATGTGTGGGTCTCCTTCTCCGGCACGAGCAATGGGAACAAGGTGTTCGAGAGCACCGATGGCGGACTCACCTGGGCCAACCGCAGCAGCGGGCTGCCCAACACGCCGGTGAACTCCGTGGTGGCGCAGCCCGGTTCGCCCAACGGGCTCTATGCCGGCACCGACCTCGGCGTCTTCTACCGCGATGATTACACCGGTGCATGGGAGCCCTACGGAACGGGCATGCCAAACGTCGTGGTGAGCGAACTGGAGATCAACATGAGCAGCGGCAAGCTGCGCGCGGCCACGTATGGCCGGGGCATCTGGGAGGCCGACCTGTTCATCTCCCCCTTCGCAGGCATGGACGGCCGACCGCGCGAGGCTGCCTTCCGGGTCATCCCCTTGGATGCGGAGGGACGGTTCGCCATCCAGGCCGGCAGTGATGCCGGACGGTTGCAGAGCGTGCGCGTATTCGATGCCACCGGCCGCGCAGTGCTTATGGAAGGGCGCTCCGCCGACCTCTCGGAAATCGACCTGCGGGGCGCGCGTGCCGGCGCCTATCTCGTGCAGGGCACCTTCGAGCAGGGCACTTGGTGCCGGCGCGTGGTGCGCTGAGCGCCTAGAGCACGGTGAGCTCCGTCCGGCGATTCAAGGCCTTGTTGGCATCGGTATCGTTGGGCGCAACGGGGCTCGTCGCGCCGTAACCAACGGCCACCAGGCGGGCAGCATCCACGCCTTGCGCAACAAGGTGGTCGCGGACGGCCTGCGCACGCGCCTCCGACAGCTTCTGGTTGAACGCCTCGGCACCGTCGCTGTCCGTATGCCCAGCGATCTGGAGCCGGAGCGCACCGTTGGCCCGCATCAGCTGCACGAGCTGATCGAGTTCCGCCTTGGAGGCGGCCTCGAGCTCAGCGCTGGCTGTGGCGAAGAACAGATTCCGCAGGGTGGTGCTGCTGCCTGACTTCAGGGGCTCGAGCTCCACATCCATGTCCATCCGCAAGGCGCCGCCGCCTTCGGGCACGGTGATTCGCTCGCTGTGCACCAGGTGGCCCTCGGCCTTGATGAAGAGCGCATAATCCCTGCCGCCCGGCACAGCCGCCATGTACTCTCCGGTGGCTGCATCACTCCGGAACCGGGCCACCAGCGAAGCGTCCGTGAGGTCCATGAGCTCCACATCGGCTTCCATGCCATTGATGAACTGGAGCGAGCGGATGCGCCCCTTGACGAGCACCGTGGTAGGCGCAGCGGTCATGACCGGCGCTCCGCCCGCGCTCGCCACGGGCTCGCCCATGGGCGCATCGGGCAGGAACTCGACCTGATAAAGGTCGTCCTCCCCATGCCCCGATGAACGGAAGGAACTCAGGTAGCCATGCCTGTTATCGGCGGTCAGCACGAAGAAGAGGTCATCATCTGGCGAGTTCACCGGCCAACCCATGTTCTCGGGCTTGGTCCAGCGGCCGTTCTCGAGGCGCGTCCGGAAGACATCGTAACCGCCCATGGTGCTGTGGCCCTTGCTGCTGAAGTACAGCGTTCGGCCATCCGGATGAACGAACACCCCCTCCTCGTCGTGGATGGTATTCACGGTAGGGCCTAGGTTCTCGGCAGGGCCCCACTGGCCCGCTGCGGCATCCCAGCGGCTGCGATAGATGTCCTGGCCGCCCACGTTGTCGTCGGGCCGCTCGCTCACGAAATAGAGCCACTGGCGATCGAAACTGTACCAGGCGCTGCTCTCGTGGTGAGGCGTATTGATATTATCCCCCAGGGGCTGCGGCGCCGACCACGCATCGCCACGGCGCGTGCATTCGTACAGGTCTCCCGTGCCGTCCTGGTCGCGGTAGATGAGCATGGTGCGCCCGTCGTTGAACAGGCCCACGCTCGCATCGTTTCCGGGGGTGTTAACCGGCTCGGGCAGGCGCTGTGCAGGCCCCCAGCCCATGTCGCCACGGCGCGTGACGTAGACATCCTCGAAGTAATCCCCGTTCACCTTGTTCACCTTGGCGGCGGGCTCCGATGGCCGGCGCGAAGTGAACAGGAGCAAGCTGCCATCGGCCGTCATCACCGCCCCGTAGTCGGCCTGCTCCGTATTGATGGCCTCCCCCATATTGGTTACCTCAGCCCTTACCGGAGCAGCCATAAGGGCCTTGCCGTTCCGGCATTCGGCGATATGCTTATCGGCCGTGTTGTACAGCGGGTCGGGGTCTTGAAACGGATTCTGTGCCTTGTGGCGCTGGAATGCGGCCACGGCATCGTCCCACCGCGCATTCAGCTGGAGCGCGTAGCCAAGCAGGAACTGGAGCCGGGGGATGCCCGGATTCACTTGAGCGGCCTTCTCCAGGAACGGCAGTGCCTTGTGGCGGTGCGGGCCGTTGAGCTGGCATAGGCCCATGCGCATGTTGGCCTCGGCGTCATCAGGGGCCAGGGCGAGCGCCGCCTCGTAGAGCGTCTCGGCATGCACGAATTGGGCACTGCCCTCGCGCTCCGCCCGCTCCGCGCGCTTGAGCAGGTCCTGCATACGCTTGTCGCCGGGCTGTTCCTGGGCTTGCGCGCCGGCAGCAGCCAGCACGGCCAAGGCCGAGTAGAGGTATCCGCGCATGTTCATGGCTCGGGGTCGTTGAAAAGCGCTGTTCATACGTCATTCCCGCCTCAAGGTTCGGGGCCCTGGGCCCTGGGCTATGTTTGCCCGCCGACCCACGGCATGAAACGAACCCCGCATGGCCAAGAAGCAGCAACGGGCAAAGGAGCCCAAGAGCATCCTCACCAAGGATTCCCTCACCTTCCTCGAACGGTACCTCAACAACCCATCGCCCACCGGCTTCGAGAGCGAGGGCCAGAAGCTCTGGCTGGACTATGTACGCCCCTATGTGGACACCCACCTCGTAGACCCCTATGGTACCGTGGTGGGCGTGATCAACCCGGAGGCGAAGTACAAGGTGGTGATCGAGGCCCATGCCGATGAGATCAGCTGGTTCGTCCACTACATCACCAAAGAGGGCTTCATCTACGTACGGAGGAACGGCGGCAGCGACCACATGATCGCCCCCAGCAAGCGCGTGAACATCCACACCGAGAAGGGCCTGGTGAAGGCCGTGTTCGGCTGGCCGGCGATCCACGTGCGCAACGGCAAGACCGAACTGGTGCCGACCACGGACAACATCTTCCTCGATTGCGGATGCGACAGCAAGGAGGAGGTGGAGAAGCTCGGCGTGCACGTCGGCTGCGTCGTCACCTTCGAGGATGAGTTCATGGTACTTAACGGCCGCCACTTCACCGGCCGCGCATTGGATAACCGCATCGGCGGGTTCATGATCGCCGAAGTGGCCCGCCTGATGAAGGAGAACCGTGTGCGCCTCCCCTTCGGCCTTTACATCACCAACAGCGTGCAGGAGGAGGTGGGTCTGCGCGGTGCGGAGATGATCGTGGAGCGCATCCGCCCCGACCTGGCGATCGTGACGGATGTGACGCACGACACCCAGACCCCCATGATGAACAAGGTGCAGAGCGGTGACATCGCCTGCGGCAAGGGGCCGGTGCTCAGCTATGCCCCGGCCGTGCACAACAACGTGCTCAAGCACATCGTGGGAGTGGCCCAGAAGGAGCGGCTGCCTTTCCAGCGCCTGGCAGCCAGCCGCGCCACGGGCACGGACACCGATGCCTTCGCCTATGGAGCCGCTGGTGTTCCCAGCGCCCTCATCAGCCTTCCGCTGCGGTACATGCACACCACGGTGGAGACCGTCCACCGGCACGACGTGGAGAACGTCATACGCCTGATCTATGCCAGCGTGAAAGCCCTGAAGGCCGGGCAGGACATGCGGTACTTCCGGTGATTGCCCCGGTCGGCGACGAAGCCGGCCGCCAACCGATGCAAGTGCATGCGATCGCTGCCGAGGAGACACACCCGCTGCGCCTGCTGGTGCTGAGGCCGGGCGGCAGGCTGGAGGATTGCCGCTGGCCGATCGACGCCACGCCCGAGGCCTTCCACCTGGCAGTTGACGATGGCAACGACCGGATCTGCGTGGCCTCCTTCCAGCCCGCCGCGCACGGAGCCCTTCCGGCGCTTCGCCCCTGGCAGCTGCGCGGCATGGCCACCCACCCCGGCCATCGCGGACAGGGAGCCGGCACGCTGCTCATGGCTGCGGCTCTTGAGCGGCTGGAGCGGGCCGGCGCCGATGTCCTATGGTGCAATGCCAGGCTGGCGGCCGTCCCTTTCTATCAGCGGCTGGGCTTCCGCATCGAAGGAGCGTTGTTCGACATTCCGGGCATCGGGCCGCACCACGTGATGTGGAGGTCGATTTGAGCGATGGCGGGTAGCTTCGCCCCATGCCCCCTGCGCGCGCCGACAGGCTGCTCCTCCTCGCGCTGCTGGCGCTCAACCTGCTGCTGAAGCTGCTGTGGCTAGGGGTGAATGAGCTGGCGCACGACGAACCCTTCACGGTTCACTGGTCGCAACGGCCCTTGACCGAGCTCTGGGCCATGTTCCGCACCGAGAACAACCCGCCGCTGTACTTCCTGCTGATAAAGGCCTGGAGCGCAGGGGTTCCCTTTGAAGCCGCTTGGCTGCGCATCCCTTCTGCCCTGTTCAGCGCATTGGCCGTATGGCCGCTGTTCCTGCTGGCGCGCCGATACGGCGAGCGCGGCGCGGCCATTCTCGCTGCCGCGCTCTTCACCTGCAGCAACTACCACTATGGCTTTGCCCACGAAGTGCGGGCCTACAGCCTCTTCACCCTGCTTACCATCACCGGCATGTGGCTGCTGGTGCGTGCTGCGGACCGACCGGACGATGGAATACGGTCGATGCTACCCCTCTCCATGCTCAACGTGGTGCTTGTATACACGCACTTCTTCGGCTGGCTGGTGGTCGGACTCCAAGGGCTGCTGGTGCTCATTCTGCCCGAGCTGCGCTCCCTGCGGCGCGGCTTCCTGCTTGGCGCAGCGGTGACCATGGGCGCATTCCTGCCCTACGCCCTCATCTTCCTGGAGCGCATCACGCAGAGCGTGGGTAAGGGCACCTGGCTCAGCCCGCCCATGCCCGAGGAACTCTACAACATGCTGTGGCGATGGAGCAATGCACCAGTGCTCACCGTGGCCTTCCTGGCGCTCATTGTGGCCGCCGGCTGGAAGGACCGCCTGCGTTCGTCCGGCCTGCGGTTCGCCGCGCTCTGGTGCTTCGTGCCGCTGCTGGGCATGTTCGCAGTGAGCTTCACCGTGCCCATGTTCCTGGACCGCTACCTGGTGTATGCAGCCCCCGGATTCGCGCTGCTGGTGGCCCTGTCCGCAGAGTCCCTGTTCCAGCGAAGGGTGGCACAACGCAGCGTGATGGCCGGTCTTGGCCTGGGCATGGCATCCACCTTCACCCCGTGGAAGGACACCGGGGCGCACCCCAGTCGGGTGGTGCAGGTGGAACAGGAATGGTGCAGTGACGGTTGTTCCGTGGAGGTGCTGCCGCAATGGTACTGGCTCACCCACCTCGCGGCCAAGGACATCCGCAACCTGAAGCGCGACTTGCGCAGTCACCTCGGCCAAGCAGACCCGGCCACCGCCCCGGTGCTGGGGGCGCGGCACCCTTCGCCACCGCTCGATACGTCCCTTGCCGCAGTGGTGATTGATGCCGGCGCCCACCTGTCAGACCCTGGGCGCCCATGGTACCAGCACCTGCGCGCCATCTATGCCAAGGTGGATTCCGTGGAAGCGGATCGCAAGGTGCGGGTGTACCGCTTCCACCATTGAGCCGGCCCAACGGTTCATCACACGGATGCACCGCTCGTGGATCGGTGCCTTATCCGACGCTGCTGCGGACCACCTTTGCCGGTCCAACAACCCACCCCAACCACCAACGCATGCTCCACATCCTCCGTGGCCTGAAGGCCGCCCCCCTGGTCGCCGGCCTGGCCCTGTTCTCCGCCTGCGGCGAGCGCGATCAGGCTGCCTCGGTCGTCGCCCCGCCGCCGCAGCTTCCCATGAAGGACTTCTTCAAGAACCCGGAGAAGGCCAGCTTCCGCATCAGCCCGGACGGGAGATACATCAGCTACCGCGCGCCATGGAAGAGCAGGATGAACCTATTCGTCCAGCGCATCGGCGACAGCACGGCCACGCAGGTGACGCATGACACCATCCGCGACATCGGCGGCTACTTCTGGAAAGGCGACCGTATCGTGTATAGCCGCGACATCAACGGCGATGAGAACTTCATCGTGTTCAGTGCCAGCATCGATGGCACCGATGCCAAGGCCCTCACCCCCCAGCAAGGTGTGCGTGCCGGCACATTGGACGATCTCCACGGCGTTGCGGGCATGGAGCAGCACATCATCATCCAGATGAACCAGCGCAACCCGCAGGTCTTCGACCCCTACCTCTGCAACGTGGCCACCGGCGAGCTGAAGCCGCTCTACGACAACAGCAAGGACAACTTCGAAGGCTGGGTCACCGACCACAACGGCGTGATCCGCATGGCCACCAAGACCGATGGCACCGACCAAGTGATATACTATCGCGGCTCGGAGCAGGACCCCTTCCTGGAGTACATGCGCACGGGCTTCAAGGACAGCTGGAACCCGCTGATGTTCACCTTCGACAACGCCAACCTGATCGTGAGCCACAACCTCAACGGCCGCGATAAGACCGCCGTGGTGGAATGGGACCTCGTCGGAAAGAAGGAGACCAAGCTCATCTTCGAGAGCGCCGATTACGACGTGAGCAACGTGGACTACAGCCGGAAACGCAAGGTGCTGACCATGGTGACCTGGACCGGCGCCAAGGAGGAGCGTCATTTCCTCGATGAGGAGACCAAGGCCATGTACGCCAAGATGGAGGCCAAATTCCCCGGCCTGGAGTGCTGGGTCTATGGCGCCGATGACAGCGAGACCAAGTTCATGGTATGGGCCGGCAGCGACCGGCATCCCGGCGAGTACCACTTCTATGATGCCGCGGCAGACAAGCTGGAGAAGCTGGCCGTGCTGCGTCCCTGGATCGACCCCGCCCAGATGGCCGAGATGAAGCCCATCACCTACACCAGCCGCGATGGGCTCACCATCCATGGCTACCTGACCTTGCCGGCAGGCCGTGAACCGAAGAACCTGCCCGTGGTGATCAACCCGCACGGCGGCCCCTGGGCCCGCGACGAGTGGGGCTTCAACCCCGAGGTGCAGTTCCTGGCGAACCGCGGCTATGCCGTGCTCCAGATGAACTTCCGCGGCAGCACCGGCTATGGCCGCGAGTTCTGGATGAAGAGCTTCAAGCAGTGGGGCAAGACCATGCAGGACGACATCACCGATGGCGTGGAGTGGCTGAAGCAGCAGGGCATCGCCGACAGCACCCGCATCGCCATCTACGGCGGCAGCTACGGCGGCTATGCCACGCTGGCCGGCATCACATTCACACCCGACCTCTACGCCTGCGCGGTGGACTATGTGGGCGTGAGCAACATGTTCACCTTCATGAACACGGTGCCGCCCTACTGGGAGCCCTTCAAGAAGATGATGTACGAGATGGTGGGCGACCCCAAGGCCGACAGCCTGCTCCTGCGCGATGCCAGCCCGGTCTTCTTCGTCGACCGCATCAAGGTGCCGCTGTTCATCGCACAGGGCGCCACCGACCCGCGGGTGAACAAGGCCGAGAGCGATCAGGTGGTGGAGGCCCTCAAGGCCCGCGGCGTGGAAGTGCAATACCTGGTGAAGGACAATGAGGGCCACGGTTTCCGCAATGAGGAGAACCGGTTCGAGTTCTATGAGGCCATGGAGAAGTTCCTCGACCAGCACATCGGAGCTGGTGGCAAGGCGGTTGCCAAGGCGGCCTGACGCGCCCCTCCCCTAGCATCACCGAGCCCGGACCGCCTAGTCCGGGCTCGGTCGTTCTTCCCCTTTCCGGACGACCCGATTCGACGCGCCTAGGACAAAAGGCTCCAGGATTGGATTCCCACGCTTCTTGACCAAGGGCAACGAACCGTCCCTGGCGGTCGTCCTTTACGGTGAATCCCACGTTTCCGGCAGGTCAAGCCATCCATCAACCTGCTACCTTTCCGCACCTTGCCCACGCCCCCTGTCCATGAAGCTCCGTTATCGAACCCTGCCATTCGCCGGCCTGCTCAGCATCGCACCCGCCTGCGCGCAGGTGGTGATCAATGAAGTGTGCGCGGCCAACTGGACCGGCATTGTGGACGGCTTCGGGAAGCGGGAGGACTGGATCGAACTCTACAACACAGGCGGGGCGGCGGCGGACATCAGCGGCTGGTACCTCAGCGACAGCCAGAACAACAACCTGAAGTGGCAATTCCCGGGCGGCACAACCATCGCGGGAGGAGGTCGGCTGCTGATCTTCTGCAGCGGTCGCAACACAACTGCGCCCCCCTTCCACACGAGCTTCAACATCAGCCAATCGCAAGGCGAGCGTGCGGTGCTGAGCGATGCCGGCGGTGCAATCGTGGACAACTTCCAGTTCGGCGAACAGACCCAAGCCGACCATAGCTGGGGGCGCACCACGGATGGCGCCGGCACGTGGGCGCTGTTCACCGCCCCCACCCCGAATGCCGCCAATGCAGGTGCGGGGCCGTACTACCCTGCCAAGCCCACGATGAGCCAGCCCCCGGGTTATCATGGCGGTCCCATCAGCGTCACCTTGGCCTCAGCCACCGCAGGCGTCACCATACGGTACACCACGGATGGCAGCACCCCCACTCCCGCAAGCGCCGCATACGCCGGCCCCATCGCCATCAACGCCACCACCGTGCTTCGCGCAAGGGCCTTCAGCGGGACACCGGGCGTGCCGCCCAGCTTCGTGGAGACCAATACCTACTTCATCAATGCCACTCATGGCGTGGCCGTGCTGAGCGTGAGCGGCGACGACCTCCTCGCACTGCTGAACGGGAACGGCGGCATCGAGCCCGTGGGCTGCTTCGAGTACTTCGGAGCCGATGGCGCGCTCCGCGATGAAGCGGAAGGCACCTTCGACGAGCATGGCCAGGATAGCTGGGCCTATCCGCAACGCGGCTTCGATTACGTGACACGCGACCAATTCGGGCAGGGCAACGCCATCGATTACCCCATCTTCCGCACATCGGACCGCGATTCCTACCAGCGGCTCATCGTGAAGGCCGCGGCCGGCGACAACTACGACTCCGGCCCCGGGCAGCCCGCCCATATCCGCGATGCCTACGTGCAGGCGCTCAGCCAGGTGGGCAATCTGCGGCTGGATGAGCGCAGCTACGAACCGGCCGTGCTGTATGTCAACGGACAGTACTGGGGGGTCTACGACATGCGCGAGAAGGTCGATGACCACGACTTCACCAAGTACTATTATGACCAGGATGAGTTCGACATCCAGTTCATCAAGACCTGGGGCGGAACCTGGAGCGAATACGGCGGCCCGCAGGCGCAAACGGACTGGGATGCGCTCGTCAACTACATCATGTCCAACAACATGGGCGACCCCGCTGCCTTCGCCTATGTGGACAGCCAGTTGAACTGGAAGAGCCTGATCGACTACTTCTGCCTGAACAGCTACACCGTATGCGCCGACTGGCTCAATTGGAACACCGGCTGGTGGCGCGGCTTCAATCCGGCCGGGGAGCACAAGAAATGGGGCTACATCCTCTGGGACATGGATGCCACCTTCGGCCACTACACCAATTTCACCGGCATCCCTGACCAGACGGCGAATGCGGACCCGTGCAATGTGGAGAACCTGCCCAACCCGGGCGGCCAAGGCCATACGGACATCCTCCAGAAGCTGCTGAACGAGAACCCCACCGTGCATGATTGGTACATCAATCGCTATATCGACCTAGGGAATACGCTGTTCCACTGCGATTTCATGGTCCCCTTCCTCGACAGCCTGATCAACAACATCGAACCCGAGATGCCGGCGCAGATCGCGCGATGGGGCGGCAGCATGGCCGGCTGGCAAGCCAACGTGCAGAACTTGCGCGACTTCATCGAAGCCCGCTGCGTCACCATCCAGCAGGGCCTCATCGACTGCTACACCTTGGCCGGTCCTTGGGAGGTCGTCTTCAACGTGAATCCGCCGCTGAGCGGCGAGATCCAGATCAACAGCATCACCCCGGAGGCCTACCCCTTCAGCGGCACCTATTACGGCGGCATCAACACCACCTTGGAAGCCCGCGCGGCCGATGGCTACGTCTTCAGCCATTGGGAGGTGTTCCAAGGCAACACCCTCACGCCCACGCTCACCGATTCCATCGTTCGGGTCGACTTCATCGGCGCAGACAGCATCGTGGCCCATTTCATCCCGCCCATCCGCTACGATGTGATGCTCGATGTGGTGCCCAGGGGGGCCGGAACCATCACCTTCGACGGCGTCACTTACAGCTCGTTCCCGGCCATCGCCTCCGCTGGCGAGGATGTGGACGTCCCCTTCCACATCAACCCCACGCTCTACTACGATTTCCTCCACTGGGACTTCAAGAACGTCACGGTGAACGAATACCTGCCGGGTGATACTCTGGAGCGCGCCCAAACGGCCCGGTTCTACACCACGGACACCATCGTGGCCCACCTGAAGCCTCAGGAGTATGTCTTCTATGTGGCCAACGCCTTCTCTCCGAACGGCGACGGATTCAATGACACCTTCAAGCCCATCATCAATGTGGTGGAACTGGAATCCTTCGAAATGCAGGTTTTCGACCGCTGGGGAGGCGTGCTCTATGGCACCAATGACCCTTGGGCCGAGTGGGATGGAACGGCTGGAGGCCGGGAGGTGCCCAACGGCGTTTATGCCTTCAGGGCCTACGCCGTGGATGCGGTCAAGAAGGACGTCTACGAGCTCTTCGGACACCTGACCATCGTGAGGTAGTCGAGCCCACGCTGCAGATTTGTTAAAATGTCCAACATTTAAGCCTGGTCGATGAACAAAGGCTGATGGGATGTGTTCAGGAGGTGTTGTCACTAAAAACACAACACCCATGTTCCCAAGCCCTACTCTTCGATCAGCCGCTACCGGAATGGCAGCGGCCCTCTGCCTGACCGCTGCTGCCCAGACTGCGCGTGTGCAGGTCATCCATAATTCCGCTGACGCCGCTGCTGGTGTGGTGGATGTGTACGTGAACGGCGGTGCAGTGCCGGCCATCAACGACTTCGCCTTCCGCACCGCCACCCCCTTCATCGACCTGCCCGCCGGCGTTGACCTGGAGATCGGCATCGCTCCGGGCAACAGCACCGGGCCGCAGGACATCATCCCAGGCCTCACCTTCACCTACAACCTGGCCGATGGGGAGACCTATGTGCTCGTGGCCAACGGTATCGTGAGCCCAAGCGGATACAATCCGGCCCCGGCCTTCGGCCTTGACGTCTTCGCCCCCGGCCGCGAGGCCGCCGCTGTCGCCGGCAACACCGACATCCTGGTGATCCACGGCAGCACCGATGCCCCCACCGTGCAGGTGGCCGAGACCGCCGTGCTCGGCGGCGCCGTGGTGGTGCCTCCCTTCAGCTTCGGCGAGTTCACCGCCGACTACCTGGAAGTGCCCGCCGTGGACCTGACCCTGGAGATCCAATTGCCCGACGGCACGCCCGTGGTGGCCTATGACGCCCCCCTGGCCACCCTCGGCCTCGCCGATGCCGCGCTCGTGGCCGTGGCCAGCGGTTTCCTCAACCCCGCCAACAACAGCAACGGACCCGCCTTCGGCGTATGGGTGGCCCTGCCCAGCGGCGGCCCCCTCGTTGAACTGCCCCTCGCCGGTGCCGACCCCACCGCCCGTGTGCAGGTGATCCACAACTGCGCCGATGCCGCCGCTGCCGTGGTGGACGTGTACATCAATGGCGGTGCTGAGCCGGCCATCAACGACTTCGCCTTCCGCACCGCCACCCCCTTCATCGACCTGCCCGCCGGCGTTGACCTGGAGATCGGCATCGCTCCGGGCAACAGCACCGGGCCGCAGGACATCATCCCAGGCCTCACCTTCACCTACAACCTGGCCGATGGGGAGACCTATGTGCTCGTGGCCAACGGTATCGTGAGCCCAAGCGGATACGATCCGGCCGTGCCCTTCGACCTCCATGTGTTCGCTGGCGCCCGGGAAGCTGCACAGGGCCCTGGAACCGATGTGCTGGTGTTCCATGGCGCCACCGATGCCCCCACCGTGGATGTGTTCGAGAGCGCTGTGGTGAACACCACGATCGTGGACGATCTCGCCTATGCTGAATTCAATGGCTACCTGGAGCTCCCGACGCTCGACTTCACTGTGCAGATCCGCACCGCAGATGGCGCCACCACCGTGGCCACCTACTCGGCTCCGCTGCAGACGCTGAACCTTGAAGGCGCTGCTCTCACCGTGCTGGCGAGCGGATTCCTCGCTCCTGCCAACAACAGCAACGGTCCTGCCTTCGGGCTCTGGGTGGCTTCGCCCCTGGGTGGTGATCTGCTGCAACTGCCCGTCGTCACCAGCGTCAGCGAGCTGAATGGCTCGGTCAGCGAACTGAGCGTGTGGCCGAATCCTGCAAACGACGGCGCCCTGCTGAATGCCGTGGCGATGGAGGGCACCGTGGCCGAGGTGAGCATCCTGGATGCCGCCGGCCGCACGGTGCAGTCCCTCGGTACCCGCCAATTCGCCCAAGGCTCCACCCAGCTCGCCATCGAGACCAGCGGTCTGGCCAACGGCACCTACACGGTGGCGCTCCGCGGTGAGAACCTCGTGCGCAGCATCCCGCTGATGATCGCCCGCTGATTCCTCGTGGCGACGTCTGTCGCGAAGGGGCCCCCGATGGTTTGGAGGGGGCCCCTTCCTATTTCTGCGAACCATCACCGCCCCTCGCTGTTTAGTCACGGAATTGTAACGCAACCGGCTACTTTCGACGCACTCCCATGGGTCCTTATCTGATGCGGTTCCACATCCGCGACCTTGAGCAATTCACCGGCGTGAAGGCCCACACCATCCGGGTCTGGGAGCGCCGCTATGGCCTGTTGAAACCGGACCGTACGGACACGAACATCAGGACCTATGACCTGGATGAGCTGAAGACCATCCTGAACGTCGCCTTCCTCAACCAGCACGGTCACAAGATCTCCCGCATCGCGGCTATGAGCCCTGAAGAGCGGGAGCGCATGGTGCGGGAAACGGCCCAAGGTGAGCCCACGCCGGAAGGAATCCTCAATACGCTCGTAGTGGCCATGCTCGGATTCGATGAGACGGTCTTCGAGCGCACCTGCGATGAGCACGAGCAGCAGAATGGCTTCCGCTCACTGGTAGAGGATGTGCTGGTGAAGCTCATGGAGCGCATCGGCATCCTCTGGCAGAGCAGTGCCATTTGCCCTGCGCAGGAGCACTTCGTGAGCAACCTGATGCGGCAGCGCCTCATCGTGAATACCGCGCGGCTGCAGCCGGCTTCGGGCACAGGAGCCCTCAATGTGCTCTATCTTCCAGAGGACGAGATCCATGAACTGGGGCTGCTGTACCTGAACTACCTGCTCCGTGCGAATGGCCAACGGACCATCTACTTGGGCCAGAGCGTGCCGCAGAGCGACCTCCGGCAGGTGGTAACCCTCTACGGAAGCGCGATCCGGTTCATCACCTTGCTCGTGGTCCGCCCTGCGCCGGAGGATGCCAAGGCCTACCTGGCCCAGCTCCGCGAGGCGATGCCAGAGGACCGGGTGAGCTTTGTTGCCGCCGGGCTCACCGTGCGCCACATCCCGCAGAAGGAGGCCCCACGCGGCGTGCTGCTGCTGCCCGACCTGAATGCCGTGATCGCCGAGTTGGTCGGTCCGCGCTAAGGCAGCACCTTGCCGGGATTCATGATTCCCTGGGGATCGAAGGCGGCCTTGATGCCGCGCATGAGCGCGATCTGCACATCGCTGAAGGCGATGTCCATATAGGGCCGCTGCACCAGGCCGATGCCATGCTCGCCGCTCAGGGTGCCTCCCAGGGATACGGTGAGCTCGAAGATCTCGCGGATGGCCTTCGGCAGCTCCTGCTCCCAGAACGCATCGGGGAGGTCGCCCTTGATGATGTTCACGTGCAGGTTCCCATCCCCGGCATGTCCGTAGCACACACTGGTGAATCCATGCCGGCGGCCGATCTCCTTCACCCCGGCCAGCAGCCGGGGAAGCGCGAAGCGCGGAACCACGGTATCCTCCTCCTTGTACACGCTGTGGGCCTTCACGCTCACCGGCACGCTCCGTCGCATGCGCCACAGGGCATCCTTCTCAGCGCTGGTCTCCGCGAAGAGCACCTCCCCGGCCCCATGCCCTTCCATCACGCCGAGCACGGTCTCGCAATCCCGCATCACGGCATCGGCATGGTCGCCGTCCACCTCGATCAGCAGATAGGCCCCTGGATCGGCGGTCACCTGCGCCGGCAGGCCCTCTGTGTAGCGAAGCGTCCAGGCGATGGCGTCGCGCTCCATGAATTCCATGGCACTGGGAGTGACGCCGGCCCTGAAGGTCGCGCTCACTGCCTCGCACGCCCGCTCGGCACTGGCGAATGGGACCAGCATCAGCCGCGTTTCCTTGGGCAGCGGAACCAGCTTGAGCACGGCCTTGGTGATGATGCCGAGGGTGCCCTCGCTGCCTACGACGAGCCGGGTGAGATCGTATCCCGTAGCGTTCTTCAGCGTGTTCGCCCCGGTCCAGATGACCTCGCCGCCCGGGAGCACCACTTCCAGGTTGAGCACGAAATCGCGGGTGACGCCGTATTTCACCGCCCTCGGGCCGCCGGCGTTCTCCGCGATATTCCCGCCGATGGTGCAGCTGCCCCGGCTGCTGGGGTCGGGCGGGTAATACAGCCCTGCGGCAGCCACGGCATCCTGCAGCACCTGGGTGATCACCCCGGGCTGCACCACCACCTGCAGATTCCGCTCATCGATGGCCTCGATGGCATTCATGCGGTCAACCGCAAGGCCTACGCCGCCATGCACGGAGAGCGCCCCGCCACTGAGGCCGGTGCGGCCGCCGATCGGGGTGACGGGCAGCGCATGCCGGGCGCAGATCCGCACCGTTTCGGCCACCTGGGCGGTGGTCAATGGCCGCGCCACCACCGCAGGCGGGTAGCTCAGGTCCTCGGTCTCGTCATGCCCATAGGCCAATCGTGCATCCTCCTCGCGTGAAAGCCCCTCGGGGCCGAGCACGGCCATCAAGGCGGCATATGCCGATTCGGGCACCTCGTGGTAAGTCATGGCGCGAAGTTGCGCACCACGGGCCTGCTCCGCACGCCAAGCCCTCACGGATTCCGCTGCCATGGAAACGTCCGGGGCGCATCTTTGCCCTATGCCCATCGCCACCGGGAAGCTCAAGCAGCAATTGCGCGTCATCGTGTTCGGTGCGAGCACGCCCAGCGGACGGCTCTTCGATCTGGTGCTGCTCGCGCTGATCCTGATCAGCGTGGCACTGGTCTTCCTGGAGAGCGTTTCCGAGGTGCGCGAACGGCACGGGCTGGCGCTTCGGATCGCCGAGTTCACCATCACCGGGCTGTTCACGGTGGAATACCTGATCCGCCTCTGGATCAGCGAGCGGCGGTTGGCCTACGCCGTCAGCTTCTATGGCCTGGTGGACCTGCTTGCCATCGTCCCCACCTACCTGAGCCTGCTCGTGCCGGGATCGCAGGCCTTGGCCGTGGTGCGCGCGCTTCGCCTCACCCGCATCTTCAGGGTCCTGCGCATGCTGGAGTACGTGGCCGAGGCGAGGCTGCTGCTCGTGGCGCTCTACGCGAGCCGCCACCGCATCATCGTCTTCATGCTGGCGGTGCTGGCGATGGTCACCGTGTTCGGGGCCATCATGTACCTGGTGGAGCCGCACGATGCCGGTTTCACCAGCGTGCCCCGGAGCATCTACTGGGCAATCGTCACCCTCACCACGGTCGGCTACGGTGACATCGCGCCGGTTACCCCGTTAGGCCAAGCCATCGCCGCCGGCATCATGATCCTAGGCTATGCGATCATCGCCATCCCCACCGGCATCGTCAGCGTGGAGATCGCCCGGCAGACGGAGCGGTTGAAGCAGCGCCACTGCGCAAGCTGCGGCAAGGACGTGAAGCTCGCGGATGCGCGCTTCTGCCCGCACTGCGGAAAGGCGCTCTGAGCTCAATCGAGCAACGTGACGTGACCGATGAAATCGCGGGCATCGCCATCGCGTTCCACCAGCACCTTCCACACGTAGACGTCAACGACCGGCGGTCGGCCACCGACCGTGCCGTCCCAGCCCGTATTCCGGTCCTCGGTGGTCCAGACCTCCAATCCCCAGCGGTCGAAGATCATCAGTTTGTAGCGCCAGCCCTCGTATCCGTTGATGATGGGCCGGAAGGTCTCGTTGCGGTCGTCGCCGTTGGGCGTGAAGGTATTGGGGACGAAGACCACCGGGTCGCTGCCCACGAGTTGGAACTTGCAGATGGTATCGGGGCAGGCGAACTGGTTGACCGACACCAGGCATACGGTATAGCCGCCGCCGTCGGCAGGAAAGAGATGGAGGGGGTGCGTCTCCGACGATGACTCGCCATCACCGAAGTCCCAGGCATACTGGACAGCGCCCTGGCTGAGGTTGCTGAACTGGAGGGCGTTGCGCACGCTCACCAGCGTGTCGGAAGTGAAGTCGGCCATGGGGGTGGGATTAACCACAATGGCAGCCGGCGCCACCAGCGTATCGGTGCACCCGCCCGCCCCGGTTGCGATGAGCGTGATGGAATAGGTGCCCGGTTGCGCATAGCTGTGCAGCGGCGCATCGGCCACCGCACCCGTGCCGTCGCCGAAGCGCCAGCGGTATGCATAGGCGTTGATGGAGGTATTGGTGAATGCGATCGGCCGACCCGCACAGGCCGGCTGCGGAAGCGCAGTGAAGGAGGCTTCCGGCGTGGGATGCACCGTGAAGGTCTCCTGATGCTCATCGGTGCAGCCGAACTGGTTCTCGGCGGTCAAGGTGACGGTGTAGGTGCCGGGTGCATCAAAGGTGACGGTCGGCTGATTCAGCAGGGAGGACTGGCCGTTGCCCAGGTCCCATTGATACCCGATGGCGCCCTGCGAGGCATTCAGCGTCTGCACGGTGACCGGCGAAGTGCAGCTCTGCGAAGCCGAGAGGCTGAAGGCGGCGACCGGCAGCGGATGCGCCACGATTTGCGCGGAGAGCGTGTCGGAGCAGCCGTTCACATTCTCTGCGATGAGCGTGACCGTATAGGCGCCGGGGGCCGTATAGGTATGGAAAGGCTCGGCGAGAGCCGAACTGTTCCCGTCACCGAAATCCCATTGGTAGAAGCCCGCTCCGGTTGAAGCGTTGGCGAAGGCCACATCCAGATCGATGCACCCGTCACCTGGCGTCGGGGTGAAGGCCGCCACCGGGGTGATGCTCACCAAGGCATTCTGCGTGACGGAAGCGGTGCAGCCGTTCACGGCGCTCGTCACCGTTAGCGTGACCGGATAGGAGCCGCTGCCGGCATAGCTGTGCGCAGGCGAGGCGAGCGTGCTGGTACCGCCATCACCGAAGGTCCATTGCGCTCCGCTCACGCCTGGGGTGGTGTTGGTGAAGGTGAGCTCGCCGCCCACGCAAACGCCTTGCGGGCTGATGGTGAACGAGGGCTCCGGCGCGGGCAGCACGGTCACCTGCTGGCTGTACTGGTCGAATCCGCAGCCGAACGCGGATAGCTCGATGGTATACGTACCGGGAACGGTATAGGTGTGCACCGGATCGGCCAGCAGGCTGGTGTTGCCATCGCCGAGGTCCCAATAGAGCGCGGTGTCCCCCAATGTGTAGTGGGTCAGCTCGACGGTCAGCGGCGCGCAGCCTTGCACGGGATCGGCATTGAAGAAGGCCGTGACCTCATTGGGCAGCACGGTGATGGTGTAGGTGGCTGTATCCGATCCGCAGGCGTTGGAAGCGACGAGGGTGATGGTGTAGGGCGTACCGACCGTATCGGCGGCATAGGTGTGCGTCACGATGGGCGAACCCGATGCACTGGTGGCGCCGTCACCGAAATCCCAGCTGAACGCATCGGGCAAGCCATAGCTCACGTTGGCGAAGGGCACCTGAGCGAAAGCGCAGTGCTCATCCACGTTAGGCCCGAAGACGGCCGTAGGCGCGGGCAGCACGGTCACGTCCACGGTGGCGGCATCCGATCCGCAGGCATTGGTGGCGGTGAGCGTCACCGGATAGACCACGGCATCCTCCGGATCCATCGGGAAGGTGAAGGGCGGCGGCCACTGCTGTCCGCTAGCCCCCAGCCCTCCGAAGTCCCAGGCATAGAGCAGACCATCTCCCACCGACAGGTTGTCGAAATCGACCGTCAAAGGGCCGCAGCCGCTCACGGTGCTCAGCTGCGGATCGGCCACCGGCACATCCCATACGGTCACCGTGCTGGTGATGGTATCCGTGCAGCCAGCGCCGGTGCTCACCACCAGCGTCACATCGTAGTCGCCAGTGGCGCCGAAGGCATGGCTCGGCGAGGTTGAATTCGAAGCACCGCCATCACCGAAGGTCCACTCCGATGCGGTGAAGCCGGCGCTGACGTTGGTGAACAGGAAGGGCACGTTGGCGCAGGCCACCGGATCGTGCGTGAAGCCCGCCACCGGCAACGGCTGCACGGTGACGGTGGCATCGTCGCTGCTTGAGCAGCCGGTAGCAGGGTCGGTGTACTGATAGGTGACGGGATTGCCTCCGGGCAGTGCGAGGAGCGGGTCGAAGCTCCCGTTGGCATCCACGCCTGTGCCGGCCCATACCCCCCCGGGCGGATCAGCCGTGAGCTGCTGCATGCCCCCATCGAGGCATACGCTGATATCGCCTCCGGCATTCACAGCTGGCAGCGCATTCACCACCACGGTCACCTGGTCCTGCAGCAGGCATGTGGCCGTGCCGAAGGAATAGGTGAGCGTGTAGGTGCCCGGAACATCCGTGCTGAGCGAACCGCCAGTTGTCACCTGCGTGCCCGCCCATGTGCCGCCTGCCGGGGTGCCCACCAGCTGCAGAGCGCCTGAGCCTGCGCATACCGCGGTATCATTCCCCGCGAATGCGGGGGTGGTGATGGGCTGGATGTCCACCGTGAGCTGATCGCTGCCGGTGCAACCATTGCCATCGGTGAAGGTGTAGGTGAGCACATCCGTCGCCACGCCCCCGGGAGTCACCACGCCCGCCGGCGTCACATTCACCGTGGTACCCGACCATGTTCCGCCGGCAGGGCTACCGACCAGTGCGTATGGAATCGGCTGGTCGCAGAGCACGGCATCGGGCCCCGCATCCACCACCGGTAGTGCATTCACCGCAGCGGACACAGTGGCCGAGCTCAGGCAGCCATTGGCGTTGCTGAAGGCGTAGGTGAGCGTATGCGCTCCCGTACCCGCTGCGCCTGGATCGAAGGTCCATGGCGGTCCGCTGACTCCCGCTCCGGCCCAGGTTCCGCCAACAGGGGTACCCACCAAGGCCACGGGAGCATCATCGGCGCATTGGCTGAACGCGGGCATCACATTGAGCACCGTGGCAGGCACAACGCTCACCGTCAACTGGTCGCTCGTTGCGCAGGTGCCGCTGCCATAGTTGTAGGTGACGGTGAAGTTGCCCGCGGTGCCGGGTGTGAACCAGCCCCCTGGGGCCGCCCCCACCCAACTGCCGCCCGCCGGGCCCCATCCACCCAACTGCACCGGCGTAGAGCCTTGGCAGAGCACGGTATCCGGGCCGGCATCGGCGAACTGGGGCACGGGGCCCACCGTGATATCCACCTGATCGGTGTTGGTGCAGCCATTCGCGTTGGTGTGCGAATAGGTGAGCGTTACGGTTCCCAGCTGCCCGGGCGTGGGGGTGAAGACCCCGGCCCCGGTGACGCCCGGTCCGGTCCATGTTCCCGGCCCTGGAGCGCCGGCGAGGCTCACCGGGATGGCTTGGTCGCAGACCGCCTGGTCAGCGCCGGCATTTACGATTGGCAAGGGATAAACGGTCACGTTCACGGTAGCGCTGCCCGGACATCCGCCCAGGTCCCCGGAGACGGTGTAGGTGGTGGTCAGCGCCGGACTGGTGGTGATGGTTGGCCCCGTACCGATGAGGGTGGCGCCGATGAACCATTGGTAGTTGCTGGCGCCGTTGGCCGTGAGCGTGGCGCTCTGCCCATTGCAGATGGCGGCACTGGGCGGAGTCACCGTCACCACCGGCGCCGCAATCACCTGCACATCAACGGTGGCGGGCTGCCCGGCGCAGCCCCCGCTGATGGCCACCACGGAGTAGATGCCGGCATTCGCAGCGGAAACGTTGCTGATCGTCACCGACGGTTGGGTGCTGATCACCGTGCCCTGAGGATTGGTCCATTGGAACGAAGCGCCGGGTATCGGCGCAGCGGAGAGCGAAAGCGTCTGCCCGGCGCAGATGGGGCTGTTGCTGGCCACCACCGGTTGCGGCGGTGCCGAGCCCACGGCAAGATTGGCGTTCGCGGTGGCGGTGCCGCAAGCGTTGCCCACCGTAAGCGATACCGTGGGACTCCCCGCACTGGCAAAGCACACCGAACCAGGCGCAGCGGAATTCGAACTGGCCGGAGCGCCGCCGGGAAAGGTCCAGGAATAGGTGAGGTTGGGATCGCCGCAGGCCTGAATGGTGGCCGACGGGGTGACGCATTGGCCTGCGCAGATCCCCGATAACGGGCTCAGGCTCACCTGCGGCGGGGCGTTCACCGTAATGACCTGCTGCACGGGCGGGACGTTGCAGGAGTTGATGGCGCGGTATTGCACCGTGTAGGTGCCCGGCTCGCTGAACAGGAATTGCGGCTGCTGGCTCTGCGCATTCCCGCTGGCAAAGCTCCAGTTGGGTCCACCGCACGGCGAGGCCACCCCGTTCACGGTCCAGGCATGGGTCAGCAGGCAATTCTGCCCGAAGGCGCTGGTGTTGGCATTCACCGGTTGCAGGGGGGCGCAGCCCATGGCCGGGGTGAGCGTGAACGATGGCGCAGGCGGCTCCTCCACGCAGATCGTACGGGACAGGGTATGCGTGCCGCAACTGTTCCCCGTGCGATCGGTAACCGTGTAGGTGCCTGCCGCCGTGAACTGGATGCCGAGGCTCGAACTGCCGTCCGTCCATAGACCAGGATTCCCCGGATTGCCGTTATCGCCGCCCAATGTGCCGCTTGCGATGACCCAGCCCGCTGCCGGTGTCACGGACCAGATGTTCCGTGGAGCCGTAGCGCAGCCCGGCGCTTGCAGGCCGATGCTCTGGTCCGTGAACGTGACCGTGCTGTTCACGCAGGCGGTATCGGCGCTGGCGGTGAACTGGGCTTGCGGCGTTTCGCTCACGCGAATGGGGCCGATTTGCCCCTGCGTCTGGTCGCAGGGGTTCTGTGCGGTGAAGGTCACGTTCAGCTGGCCACCGGGAAGACCGCAAGTGCTGGTGCTGTATGTATGGTTCACCACTGGCGGTGGCGGGTGGCTGAGCGTTACGCTGTTGCCATCGCCGAAATTGATGATGTACGTGGTGCCCGGTGAATTGCCTGCGACCGAATTGATATAGAACGGCAGTGTGCCGCCCGTGCAGATGTTCGTGTTGGGATCGGTGCTGATGCCTCCGCCCGGATTGGTGCCGAGGAAGACCTGGTACTGCTGGCTGCGGGTGCATCCGTTCGGGTAGGCGATGGTGTAGGTCATCGTCCAGAGCCCCGGCGCATAAGCGTGGTTCAGGCTCCAGCCCTGTGCGGGGTTCTCGATGGGCGAGCCATCGCCCCAGTTGATGGTGCGCACCGCGCCCGGCACGTTGGCGCTCTGGTCCGTGAAGCTGAAGTTCCAGGTCGCCGATGGATCGCAGATGCTGAAGGTGGTCAGGTTGTTGAAGGTGGTCACCTGCTCGGGACCGGCACTGGTGAGGGCCGCCGGCGATGCGGGTGTCACGTTCACGGTGATGGCGTCGGTGGCCGTGCAGCCATCATCATCCGTAACGGTAAGCGTGTACGTGGTGGTGGCGCCCGGGCTGGCAACCGGGTTGGCCACATTGGGGTCGTTCAACCCCGCCGCGGGGCTCCACGAAAAGGTGTATGGCGTATCCCCGTTGCTCGCCGTACCGTTCAGTTGTTGGGATGAACCTTCACAGATGGTGACGCTGTTCGGACCGGCATTGGCCGTTAGCGAACAGGGCTGCGCATGGACCTCCATGGCGGCCAGCAGGGCCAGGTACAGGAAGGACCAACGAAACAGCAGGCTCATTTCAGGGGGTAATTCACCGTTTACGAAAGTACCCGGCACCCCGTTCGCGATGCAATCCGAACCATCTGGTTTTCAACCACCAACCTGTTATAAGGACGTGCCGTTACCGGAGGGCGTTGCCTGCGCCTCCAAGGCCTGGAGCACCAGCTGCGACACGTCCTCCGCCCGGTTGTGCACCATAAAATGCCCGCCGCCTTCCACCCGGAGCGGCCGCTGGATATGCCAGATGGGCATCAATCGGTCGCCACTTCCGTGAATGTGGACCAGCCCTTCCACCGGGCGTGATGGCCCCTCCCATGCGAGCACTGCGGCAATCTGCACCCGCACCTGCTCCAGTGGCGTGGCGGCGATGAAGGCATCGAACAGGGCCTTGTCCGCCTCCGTCTCCACGCCCATCTGCCAGCGTATCAACGGCAAGGTGCGCTTCATAAATGCCGGGGTCAGGATGCGCTCGGCATGCGTGCCACGCAGCACGCGGATGGGCGGCGGCATCTCCTGCGGGCCCTTCCAGCTCGAGATGACCACCGTACGCACCGGTCGGGTGAGCGCGGCCATCTCCTGCACCACCATGCCGCCCATGCTCACCCCCGCCAAGGCATGTGGACGCGTCCGATCCACCTGGTCGGCCAGCACGCGCGCAAAGTCGGCCAAGGAACTGCCTTCGGGCATCGCCGGCCAGTTCAACGGATGCACCGGGTGCGGGGCGAGATCCAGCCGCTGGAACAGGCGATGGTCCGCGCCAAGACCGGGCACCAGATAGATGTCCATGGTCAATCCAGCGGACAGCTGCGCACGAAGGCCAGTGCGGCCTCCATCGGCTCGTGCATCACCACGTCGGTGCGCACGAAGGGTACCTGCTCGCGGAAGGCCGCCACCAGCGACTCCAACTTCGCCGAGCTCCGCTGCGGACGGCGGAACTCCAGGGCCTGGGCCGCGGTGAACAGCTCGATCGCGAGGATCCGTTCCACATCAGCAGCCACCTGCCAGGTCTTGATCGCGGCCGCAGCACCCATGCTCACATGGTCCTCCTGGCCGTTGCTGCTGTCGATGGTGTCCACGCTGTTGGGCATGCAACGCTGCTTGTTGGCGCTCACGAGCGAGGCCGCGGTGTACTGCGGGATCATGAGCCCGCTGTTGAGGCCCGGCTCGGCCACCAGGAAGGCCGGCAGCCCACGCTGACCACCGATCAGCTTGTAGGTGCGGCGCTCGCTGATGCTGCCCAGCTCGGCCAGGGCGATGGCGAGGAAGTCCAGCGCCAGGGCCAGCGGTTGCCCGTGGAAGTTACCCGCACTGATGATCAGCTCATCATCGTCGAACACCGTGGGGTTGTCGGTGACGCTCTCCAGCTCGCGCTCCACCACGCGCTCCACGTAGGCGATGGCGTCGCGGCTGGCCCCATGCACCTGCGGGATGCAGCGGAAGGAGTACGGGTCCTGCACATGGGCCTTCTTCCGCTTGATGAGCTCGCTGCCCTTGAGCAGCTCTCGGAAATGTCCGGCCACCACGGCCTGTCCGGGATGCGGACGCACCGCATGCACGGCGGGATGGAAGGGCTCGATGCGGCCGTCGTAGGCCTCCAGGCTGATGGCGCCGATGATGTCGGCGAGCTGGGCCAGGCGTGTGGCCTTCAAGGTGAGCAACGACGCGTAGGCGTTCATGAACTGCGTGCCGTTGAGGAGCGCGAGCCCTTCCTTCGGACCCAGCTCCAGCGGCTTCCACCCGAGCTTCTTCAGGGCCTGTGCGCTGGTCATGCGCTTGCCAGCCAACACCACTTCGCCCAGGCCCAGCAGGGGCAGGCTCAGGTGCGCGAGCGGGGCCAGGTCGCCACTGGCGCCCAGTGATCCGCGCTCATATACCACGGGCAGCATGTCAGCATTGTACATGTCCACCAGGCGCTGCACGGTGGTCGGGGCCACAGCGCTATGCCCAAAAGCCATGTTCTGCACCTTCAGCACCAGCATGGCCCGCACGATCTCCGCAGGCACGGGCTCACCGCTGCCACAGGCGTGGCTCATCACCAGGTTCTTCTGCAACTGCGCCAGGTCCTTCTTCGCGATGGACTTGTCGTAGAGCGAACCGAAGCCGGTGTTCACTCCGTAGATCGGCGCATCGCTCTTCTTCAGGCGGTCGCTGAGGTAGGCGTGACTGCGCTTGATGGCGGCAACGGCATCATCAGCGAGGTTGATGGAGATCCCGCTTTGGAGGATATGCGCCAGTTCGGCCAGTTCAAGGCCTACCGTGCCGATGGGATGGGGTTGCGTGGTCCGTTGCTTCTTCGTTCCGCTCATGGCTGTCCGCTGAATGTTCGTTCCGACGTCCGGGTCAGAACTGTCGCTCAAAGATGTAGATGTGCCCCTTCTTCGGGTGGAGGTAGTAGAGCGAGCCCAGGCTTCCCTCCCACACCTCGTAGTGCTTCGGTGGATCGAACCAGTCCGCCCCCCCCTTCAACTCCTGCCAGTGCTCCAGCCGCTTGAAGTTGCGGCCCATCACAAAGTCCTTGGCCCGCGGGAAGCGCAGCTCGAGATAGAGCGTGTACTCCTTGGACCAGTGTGCGGAGGCCCAGTATTCCCCGTTGAGCACCTTCATGTCCGCATCAGGTTCCTGGCCTGCCCAGTAGCGGAAGGTCTCCAGAGCACCCACCACGTGCCCGTCCTCGGACCCCGCCTCTTCGTCAAGAGCGGGCTCGCTGACCGTGTCCACGTCACCGGGCGTGCTCGCCCCCTGATCAACGCTGCCCGGGGCACCTTCCTCCGATGGCACGACCTGCGTATCCGGGGATGTGGGTGCGCATGAAGGCAGGACGACCATGCCCAACAAGGCGATTACCAACAGCAATGGAGCGTGCCATTGGTGGCCCACCGCCATTCTCTTCCGGATATCCATGGACAGGGTGTAGTGTGGGTTACGTGGTCAGTATTCCGATCACGGCCTCAACGGACATGGCCGTGCCCTTCTCGTTGGCACCCATGCGCTTCAACGTCACCACGCCCTGCTGCATCTCGCTTTCGCCCACGATGGCCACGTAGGGGATGCCCTTCTTCTCGGCGTAGGTGAACTGCTTGGGCAGCTTGGTGGCATCGGGGTAGAGCTCCGCCGAAATGCCGGCCTCACGCACCTGACGCAGAAGCTTCAAACAGTGCATCGCCTCCACCTCGCCGAAGTTGGCGAAGAGCAGCTGCGTGCTGCCGCCCAGCTCCGCGGGGAACTTGTTCGTCTCCAGCAGCACGTCGTAGATGCGGTCGGCCCCGAAGCTGATGCCCACACCGCTCATGCCCTTCAGGCCGAACACGCCCGTGAGGTCGTCGTAGCGGCCGCCACCACAGATGCTGCTCTGCAGCGTGCCTTCGTTGGCCTTCACCTCGAAGATGGCGCCGGTGTAGTAGTCGAGGCCGCGGGCGAGGGTGGGATCGAACTCGAGCACCGCGCTCTTCAACTGGCCCACGGCCGCGAAGGTGAACGATAGGTCCTTCAACCCCTGCTGGGCCACAGTGGAAGGGGCCAGCCATTGCTCGAGCTTGGCCCGTTGTTCGTCCCAGCTGCCGGTGAGGTCGAACAGCGGCGCAATGCCCTTGATCGCGGACTCGCTCACGCCCTTCTCCCGCATCTCCTCCTCCACCTTCTCGCGCCCGATCTTGTCCAGCTTGTCGATGGCGGTGACGATGTCCACCACCTTCTCCGGCTGACCGCACACTTCGGCGATGCCGCTGAGCACCTTGCGGTCGTTGATCTTCACCACCACCTTCAGACCGAGCTGGGTGAAGACATCATCGAAGAGCTGGACCAGTTCCACCTCGCTCAGCAGACTCGTGCTCCCGATCACATCCGCATCGCACTGGTAGAACTCGCGGTACCTGCCCTTCTGCGGACGGTCGGCGCGCCACACGGGCTGGATCTGGTAGCGCTTGAAGGGGAAGACCAGGTCGTTCTGGTGTTGCACCACGTAGCGGGCGAAGGGCACGGTGAGGTCGTAGCGCAGCGCTTCATCCGCGAAGCCCTTGCTACGGTCCTCCAAGGCGCGCTCCAGTTCAGCACCGCGCTTCAGGACCTTGAAGATCAACCGATCCCCCTCCTCGCCGTACTTGCCGGTGAGTGTCTCCAGATGCTCCATGGCAGGCGTCTCCAGCGGCAGATAGCCGTACTTCTGGAAGACCCGTTCGATGGTGTTGAAGATGTACTTCCGGCGCAGCATCTCCTGCGGA
Source organism: Flavobacteriales bacterium (assembly GCA_030584065.1). NCBI lineage: Bacteria > Pseudomonadati > Bacteroidota > Flavobacteriia > Flavobacteriales > Flavobacteriales bacterium. The sequence continues at coordinate 770,836 of CP129489.1, read as the reverse complement.
CCGAAGTCGCGTGTGCCTTTGGGGATGGAGGGCTTGGTGGCCATGCGTGGAGCGCCGGAGCTGTGGAATGGCGCGGGCCGCGAAAGTACCTGCCCCCCGGAAACAGCGGGACCGCCGCCTCATGTACGGCTGGTCCGCCAACAAGGGCTTGAACCTGTTCACGCGGAACCTTGCCTCGCCACAGGCTGCCCTGATCAGTGGCCTGCCCCCATGCGCCTCGGCCATGATCCCGTAAGGATGCCCTGGGCCTGCGGCACGGGATAGCCGGTGCGCTCCCAGCGCTCCGATCAACACTTCTTAACGCGACAGGGCGTCACCTCCCCCCTGCCAGAACGTTGTTTGGTATCACAGGGCATGGCGTTTGATCGCATGACCACAACAAGCAGAACGAAATGAAACGAGCACTGGGCTACTTCGCAGTGGGTATGGCCGGCGCCATGGTGGCGCTGGGCGTGAATGAGCGGTTCCTCAAGCGGGAGACGGTTGCAGCGCCATCGGAGGCAGCCGCTGAGCCGGCTCCGGTCCGGTACGTGTCACTGCCCGCGACCGGCTCCGCGCCGGTGGTGGCTGTGGATTTCACCGATGCAGCCGAGCGGACGGTGAATGCCGTGGTGCACGTGACCACGCAGACCACCGTCAACGTGCGCGACCCCTTCGCCGATTTCTTCTGGGGCTACCGCGCGCCCAGCCAGCAGCGCCAGCAGCAGGGTGCGGGCTCCGGCGTGATCATCAGCCCCGATGGCTACATCATCACCAACAACCACGTGGTGGAGGGCGCTGACAAGATCGTGGTGCACCTCAATGACCGCCGCAACTTCGAGGCGCGGATCGTGGGCCGCGACCCAAGCACCGACCTGGCCGTGCTGAAGGTGGAGGCCACCGACCTGGCCACATTGGAGTACGGGAACAGCGATGAGGTTCGGGTGGGCGAATGGGTGCTAGCCGTGGGCAACCCCATGAACCTCACCAGCACAGTAACGGCCGGCATCGTGAGCGCCAAGGCCCGGAACATCAACATCCTCCAGTACAACCCCGAGCGCGACATCTTCCCCATCGAGAGCTTCATCCAGACGGATGCCGCCGTGAACCCCGGCAACAGCGGCGGCGCCCTGGTGAACGCCAAGGGCGAGCTGGTGGGCATCAACAGCGCCATCGCCAGCACCACCGGATCCTACACGGGTTACTCCTTCGCCATCCCGGTGAACATCGTGAAGAAGGTGACCAGCGACCTTGTGGAGTACGGCAGCGTGCAGCGCGCCTACCTCGGCGTGAGCATCCGCGACATGGACCAGGCCCTGGCGCAGGAGTTGCAACTCGACCGCCCTCGCGGGGTGTTCGTGAACGGTCTGACGGATGGCGGTGCAGCGCAGGACGCCGGCCTGGAGAAAGGAGATGTGATCGTGCGGGTGGGCAACATCGCAGTGAACAACGTGCCGCAGCTGCAGGAGCAGGTGGGCAAGTTCAAGCCCGGCGACCGGGTGCCGGTCACCATCCTGCGCGATGGCCGGGAGAGCGTGGTGGAGCTGACCCTTCGCGGACGAGAGGGCGCCACCACCGCTGCGGTGAGGGGGCGCAATGATCGCATGGAGGCCCTCGGCGCCGAATTCAGGGCCGCGACCGACGAGGAACTCCGCTCCCTGAAGCTCAAGAGCGGGGTGAAGGTGACCGCGGTGAACGGCGGGAAGTTCCGGGCCAGCGGCATCCGCGAGGGCTTCATCATCACCCGCATCGACCAATCGGTGATTGCGGCACCGGCTGACGTGGAAAAGGCGCTCAACGGCAAACGCGGCGGCGTGCTGGTGGAAGGGGTCTACCCCAACGGCATGAAGGCCTATTACGGGCTGGGCCTATGAGCCAACCCCAAGGCAATCAGCCGCATCCGGAAAAGGTGAGCGCGGCCCTTGTCCGATGAGGGCGGGGCCTGCTACCTTCGCAGCCCGGCTCCTTGGTTCGCCCCAAGTCAATCCGGGCGAGCATTGCGCACTGTAACCCTCTAAGACCCAGACGACCGTGGCATCAAGGATGCGTCAACTCAAGATTACCAAGTCGATCACCAACAGGGAAAGCCAGTCGCTGGACAAATACCTGCAGGAAATCGGCAAGGAAGGCCTGATCACCGCCGATCAGGAGGTGGAGCTCGCGCGGCGCATCAAGGAAGGGGATAACAAAGCCTTGGAGAAGCTGGTGAAGGCCAACCTCCGCTTCGTGGTTTCTGTGGCCAAGCAGTACCAGAACCAGGGCCTTAGCCTGCCCGACCTCATCAACGAGGGCAACCTGGGCCTGATCAAGGCGGCACAGCGCTTCGATGAGACGCGCGGCTTCAAGTTCATCAGCTATGCCGTGTGGTGGATCCGCCAGAGCATCCTTCAGGCGCTGGCCGAACAGAGCCGCATCGTGCGCCTGCCGCTCAACCAGGTGGGCTCGCTGAACAAGATCAACAAGGCCTTCGCCAAGCTGGAGCAGGAGTTCGAGCGCCCGCCAAGCGCCGATGAGCTCGCCGCCAGCCTCGACCTGCCCCCCGAGAAGGTGGCTGACACCATGAAGGTGAGCGGCCGTCACATCAGCATGGATGCTCCCTTCGTGGAGGGCGAGAGCAACAGCCTGCTCGATGTGCTGCCCAACAACGATAGCACCCCCGCCGATCGCCTTCTGCTCAACGAGTCGCTGAGCAAGGAGATCGAGCGCGCCCTCAGCACCCTCACCGAGCGCGAGCGCGACGTGGTGAAGCTCTTCTTCGGCATCGGCATCAACCACGGCCTCACCCTGGAGGAGATCGGCGCCAAGTTCGACCTCACCCGCGAGCGGGTGCGCCAGATCAAGGAGAAGGCCATCAGGCGATTGCGGCACACCAGCCGCAGCAAGCTGCTGAAGGCCTACCTCGGATGACCCTTGCGCCCCGCCTTCGCGGGGCGCTTGTCTTCGTACCAGACCACTCATTACACCACCATCAACATCCATGGAAACCCTCGAAGCGAAGACCGGCTATGAGGCCGGACTGAAGGATTTCGTGGCACGGGAGCGTGCCGCGGTAGAGATGCTGAGCGCCGTCGGCCAGCTCATGTACGGCAAGGGCGTTGAGCTCGTCTTCTTCCGCAACCACCTGCTCGACATCAGCACCAGCGAGGCCCTGAACCTCTTCAACTACGCGCAGAACGTGGTGCAGAAGCCGATTGACGTGTTCACTGCCAGCCAGGTGGCCAAGGCGCTGCTCGAGCTGGACCTGGCCCCGAGCAAGATCGACATCGGCAAGCTCACATGGGAGTTCACCGCTGCCGGCAAGAAGGACCTCGACCGGTTCCTCAACTCCACGCTCGGCGGGTTCATCGGCGCCGATAAGCACAAGTTCGAGCCCCGCGATGTGGTGCTCTACGGGTTCGGCCGCATCGGCCGCATCGCCGCTCGTGAGCTGGTGAAGCAGGCCGGCAAGGGACAGCAGCTCCGGCTCCGCGCCATCGTCACCCGCACGCTCACGGACGAGGAGATCGTGAAGCGCGCCGCCCTGCTGCGCAATGACAGCGTGCATGGAGCCTTCAAGGGCAGCGTGGTGGAGGACATCGCCGGCAAGGCCCTGGTCATCAACGGGCAACGCGTGCAGCTCATCGCCGCCAACAACCCCGAGGACGTCGACTACACGGCCTATGGCATCAGCAACGCCCTCATCATCGACAACACGGGGGCCTTCACCAAGAAGGCCGATCTCGGCCGCCACCTGAAGGCCAAGGGCGTCAACAAGGTCATCCTTACTGCCCCCGGCAAGGAGATGCCGAATATCGTCTACGGCATCAACCATAAGGATCTGGATGTGGACAATGAACAGCTGATCAGCGCCGCCAGCTGCACCACCAATGCCATCTGCCCCGTACTGAAGGTGATGGAGGACAGCGTGGGCATCGAGAAAGGGCACATCGAGACGGTTCATGCCTACACCAACGACCAGAACCTGCTGGACAACTACCACAAGAAGCCGCGCCGCGGGCGCAGTGCCGCCATCAACATGGTGATCACCAGCACCGGAGCGGGCAGCGCGGTCACCAAGGCCATCCCCAGCCTGAAGGACAAGCTGACCGCGAACGCCGTGCGCGTTCCCACCCCCAACGGCTCGCTGGCCATCATGAGCCTGAACCTGAAGCGCGCCGTGACCCGCGATGAGGTGAACGAGATGATCCGGCACGCCGCCCTGAACGGCGATCTGGTGAACCAGATCCACTACCAGATCGACCCCGAGCTGGTCAGCAGCGACATCATCGGCGACACCTGCTGCAGCGTGTTCGACAGCAATGCCACCATCGTTGGCCCGGATGGCAAGACCGCTGTGCTCTACGCTTGGTACGACAATGAGTTCGGCTACACCAAGCAGGTGATCCGACTGGCCAAGCATGTGGCCAAGGTGCGCCGCCTGATCTACTACTGAGCGTTCCCCTTCCCGGCGCAAGGCCCCTGCTCCTGCAGGGGCCTTCGTCATTTCTGTCCGCGCCAATTGTTGACCGCTCCCTGTTCCGATGGGCAGCCCAGGCTGCCCGATGACCACGGCTGAGCCGGTATCCGAACATCCGGAGCAGGCGCAATGGTCGTGCTGGCTGAAGCCCCGCCAGAATCCTGCACTACCGGCTGGCTCCCTGCGCACCGCGCATCTGCGCGCTTGTCCACCATGCCCCACCCATGGCTCGCTGAACCGGAATCCTGGAAAAGAACCGGGCCGCCCTCTGGGGCGGCCCGGCAAACAACAGTCCTCCGTATGTCAGCGCTGAATCACGACCCGCTCGGTCCAGGTTCGGCCTGCGCCGTTGACTTGCAGCATGTACATGCCGGTGGACAGATCAGCGGGAAGCTCAATCGCACCGTTCACATGGCCATCCTGCACCGCCTTGGTGAGGGCCATCACGCGGTTCCCGACGAGGTCGTAGAGGTCCACCGTCATGGTACCGGCGGCGCTGGTGAGGCCGTCGATGCGCAGGTTCAGCTGCTCACCGCGGTTGGGGTTCGGCCACACGAGCAGACGGTCGCTGATCGTGGCTTCGGTTCCGGACACGGGTGCGTTGGTCTCTGCGGCCATGCCCGAGCTTCCGTTGTTGATGGCTACGGTGCAGGTCTCGCCCCAGGGGCACCAGGTGGCGCCATTGGTCTTGGAGACGCGCACACGCACATTGTAGGTCCGTCCGTCCAACAGCTGGGTGCCCGAGCTCCAGCTCAGGGCAATCCAGTTGGTATTGGAGTTGCGCGTGAACAGGATGCCTTCTGCCGGGATGGAGAACTCGAACTGGTACTTGTTGGCACCGGGGCGCGACCATGCCCAGATCTTGTTGCTCGACGGGAACTGGCGCACCACACCGCAGGAGAACTCAGCGAAGCCCTGGCTGTTCACCAACTGGGTCGGCGGGCACTGGGCCAGGGTGGCATCGATCCGGAAGCGGCAAGTGGGGCCGAATTCGGCGTAGGCGCCCAGCACGCGGCTGCGGACGCGCACGTTATAGAGCACACCGGCCTGCAGCTGGTTGCCCGCCCATCCGTTCACGAGGAAGTGGCAGGCACGCGTGGCCGAGGCTGGCAGCCCGTTGGACGTGCTATGGCTCTGGAAGCGCTTGAAGCTGTAGCCGCCGTTGGGGTCGAACCACCACATCTGGTAGCCCGTGGTGGCCCGCTCGGTGGAACCGGCCGGGAAGCTGTTCCAGATGGCGGTGACCGCAGGGTTGCCGTTCGCAACGACGTACTCGGGGCCACCGGTCCACCACTCGCGGTCGCAAGAGGTGGCGATCAGGCGGTCCGTGCCCATGGGCAGGCAGAAGCCCTCGCCATTCGCGATCTGGCTGGTGTAGCCCACGCTGAAGTTCCCGCGGTTGTCGATGATCCGGCGGTCATTCGGGCGGCGCAGCACGTAACCGCCTCCGCTGATCCCGTCACCGGCATCATCGGTCACCACCAGGTAGTAGCAGCCATCTGGCAGGCAGATGCTCTCGGTGAAGGTGCCTTGCGGGTAGAGCTGACCTCCGCTGATCGCGAGCGCATTCGTGCCTTGCGCACGGATCTCCCAAAGGGTGGTGCTGGCGCCGTCGGTCACGATCTCGATCTCCAGCTCGTTGAAGTCGCAGCCGGGACCCACCGGAGTGCCTTCACAGACGCAATTGATGTTGAGCGCATCGTTGATGGTGTTCTCATCACCATCATCGCAGGGCGTGCCCGGAACGTTCAGCGTCAGGTTCAGCGTGCTGGTCACGCAGCCGTTCACGCTGGTGTAGGTGCCGCTCTGCGCGTAGGCCTGGCCGTTCACGCTCCAGGTGTAGGATGTCCCGCACGCCGTCACGCTCTCGCTTTGCGTGCTGCTCGCGGTGATCGTCAGCACCAGGATCTCCGTGCTGCAGCCGGTCACTTCCGTGTAGGTGCCGCTCTGGGTGTACGTCACGCCGTTCACCGCCCAGGTGTAGCTGTCGCAGGCGCTCTCCGTGGTGGTGTTGGTGCCGCTCTGGAGGATCGTGAGGACGAGGATCTCCGTCGCGCAGCCGTTCACGACCGTGTAGGTGCCGCTTTCGCTGTAGGTCACCCCGTTCACGCTCCAGGTGTAACTGTCGCAGGCGCTCTCCGTGGTGGTGTTGCTCGTGGTTGGGATGATCGTCAGCTCCAGGATCTCGGTGTCGCAGCCCACCGTGTTGGTGTAGGTGCCGCTCTGGCTGTAGGTCACCCCATTCACCGCCCATGTGTAACTGTCGCAAGCCACCTCCGTGGTAGTGGAGGAGGAACTGGGGGTAATCGTAAGCACCAGGATCTCCGTGCTGCAGCCCGTGCTCTCCGTGTAGGTGCCGCTCTGGGTGTAGGTCACCCCGTTCACCGCCCACGTGAAGCTGTCGCAGGCGCTCTCCGTGGTGGTGTTCGTGCCACCGGTACTGATCGTCAGCTCCAGGATCTCCGTGTCGCAGCCCGCCGTGAAGGTGTAGGTACCGCTCTGGGTGTAGGTCACCCCGTTCACCGCCCAGGTGTAGCTGTTGCAGGCGAATTCCGTTGTGGTGGAACTCGTGCTCGGCGTGATCGTGAGGTCCAAGATCTGCGTGTCGCACCCGTTGGTCACGCTGTACTGGCCGCTCTGGGTGTATGTCACCCCATTCACCGCCCAGGTGTAGCTGTCGCAGGCGCTCTCCGTGGTGGTGTTGCTCGTGCTGGGCACGATCGTCAGGACCAGCACATCCGTTTCGCAGCCCACCGTGCTGGTATAGGTGCCGCTCTGGTTGTAGGTCACACCGTTCTCCGCCCAGGTGTAGCTGTCGCAGGCGCTCTGGGTCACGGTGTTCGTCGTGCTCGGCGTGATGGTCAGCACCAGGGTCTCGGTTGCGCAGCCCACCGTATTGGTATAGGTGCCGCTCTGGTTGTAGGTCACTCCGTTCACTGCCCAGGTGTAGCTATCGCAGGCGCTCTCCGTGGTGGTGTTGTTCGTGCTCGGCGTGATGGTCAACACCAAGGTCTCGGTTGCGCAGCCCACCGTATTGGTATAGGTGCCGCTCTGGTTGTAGGTCACACCGTTCACGCTCCAGGTATAGCTGTCGCAGGCGCTCTCCGTGGTGGTGTTGTTCGTGCTCGGCGTGATGGTCAGCACCAGGGTCTCGGTTGCGCAGCCCACCGTATTGGTGTAGGTGCCGCTCTGATTATAGGTCACACCGTTCACTGCCCAGGTGTAGCTGTCGCAGGCACTTTCCGTGGTGGTGTTGTTCGTGCTCGGCGTGATGGTCAGCACCAGCGTCTCGGTTGCGCAGCCCACCGTATTGGTGTAGGTGCCGCTCTGATTGTAAGTCACACCGTTCACCGCCCAGGTGTAGCTGTCGCAGGCGCTCTCCGTGGTGGTGTTGTTCGTGCTCGGCGTGATGGTCAGAATCAGGGTCTGGGTGCCGCAACCGCTCACGCTCGTGTACGTGCCGCTTTCCGTATAGGTCTGTCCATTGACATTCCACGTGTAACTGTCGCACTCACTCACCGTGGTCGTGTTGCTGGTGCTGGTCACGATGGTGAGCACCAGCGTCTCGGTATTGCAGCCGCTCACGCTGGTGTAGGTGCCGCTCTGGGTGTAGGTCACCCCGTTCACCGGCCAGATGTAGCTGTCGCACTCGGTCAGGGTGGTCGTGTTGCCCGTGCTCGGCGTGATGGTGAGCACCAAGGTCTCGGTTGCGCAGCCCACCGTATTGGTGTAGGTGCCGCTCTGGTTGTAGGTGACCCCATTCACCGACCAGGTGTAGCTGTCGCATGCGCTTTCCGTGGTCGTGTTGTTGGTCGTCGCCGTCACCGTCACCGAGCGCGAGGTCGTTGCAGGAGCGCAGCCGCCCGTGCCCGGAACCGTGTAGGTGATGTTCGTGGTGCCGGCCCCCTGGCCCGTCACCACCCCGTTGACCACCGTGGCCACGGCCGGGTTGTCCGTGCCCCAGGTGCCCGTGGCGCTGTTGCCGCTGATCGTATAGGTGGTGGTGCCGCCCACGCAGATGCCCTGCGGGGTGCCGCTGATCGTGCCGGCCACCGGGGCAGCCGTCACCGTCACCGAGCGCGAGGTCGTTGCAGGAGCGCAGCCGCCCGTGCCCGGAACCGTGTAGGTGATGTTCGTGGTCCCGGCCCCCTGGCCCGTCACCACCCCGTTGACCACCGTGGCCACGGCCGGGTTGTCCGTGCCCCAGGTGCCCGTGGCGCTGTTGCCGCTGATCGCATAGGTGGTGGTGCCGCCCACGCAGATGCCCTGCGGGGTGCCGCTGATCGTGCCGGCCACCGGGGCAGCCGTCACCGTCACCGAGCGCGAGGTCGTTGCAGGAGCGCAGCCGCCCGTGCCCGGAACCGTGTAGGTGATGTTCGTGGTGCCGGCCCCCTGGCCCGTCACCACCCCGTTGACCACCGTGGCCACGGCCGGGTTGTCCGTGCCCCAAGTGCCCGTGGCGCTGTTGCCGCTGATCGTGTAGGTGGTGGTGCCGCCCACGCAGATGCCCTGCGGGGTGCCGCTGATCGTGCCGGCCACCGGGGTAGCCGTCACTGTCACCGAGCGCGAGGTCGTTGCAGGAGCGCAGCCGCCCGTGCCCGGAACCGTGTAGGTGATGTTCGTGGTGCCAGCCCCCTGGCCCGTCACCACCCCGTTGACCACCGTGGCCACGGCCGGGTTGTCCGTGCCCCAAGTGCCCGTGGCGCTGTTGCCGCTGATCGTGTAGGTGGTGGTGCCGCCCACGCAGATGCCCTGCGGGGTGCCGCTGATCGTGCCGGCCACCGGGGCAGCCGTCACCGTCACCGAGCGCGAGGTCGTTGCAGGAGCGCAGCCGCCCGTGCCCGGAACCGTGTAGGTGATGTTCGTGGTGCCAGCCCCCTGGCCCGTCACCACCCCGTTGACCACCGTGGCCACGGCCGGGTTGTCCGTGCCCCAGGTGCCCGTGGCGCTGTTGCCGCTGATCGTGTAGGTGGTGGTGCCGCCCACGCAGATGCCCTGCGGGGTGCCGCTGATCGTGCCGGCCACCGGGGCAGCCGTCACCGTCACCGAGCGTGTCGCCGTTGCATCCGGGCAGCCAGCAGCGGTTACAGTGTAGGTCATCGTCGCACTGCCAGCGCTTACGCCCGTGATTGCGCCAGTGGAAGGGTCCACCGAGGCCACCGCTTCATTGCTGCTGCTCCATGTACCGCCGCTGACCGTGCTGCTGAAGGCGGTGGCTCCGCCCACGCAGATCGACTGATTGCCGCTCAGTGTGCCGGCCACCGGCAGTGCCGAGATCGTGATCGGCGCCGTGGTCTGGAATTGCGGGCATGTGCCGTACGCCGACACCGTATAGGTGACGGTGTAGCTGCCTGCAGTGCTCGAACCCGTGTTCACGGCACCGGTCCCGGAATCGATGCTCAAGCCGGCCGTGCTGCTGAAGGTCCCACCGGTAGTCCCGCTGAAGGTGGGGTTCACCGTCCCCGCGTTGCTGCAATAGGGGGTTCCAGCATAGCTGAAAGAGGCCGATGCGGGCTGCTGAGGGGTGATGCCCGTAGTGCCGCCGGAGCACACGCCGCATCCATCGATGGTGGCGGTGCCTCCGATCACACCTGCGCAATCGGCGGTGCAGTTGCCGCGCTGCACGGGTGTGGGCTCGATGGTACCTGCCAGGCCCTGCACACCGTTCAGTGAAACGAAGAAGTTCCTGTTGTTCTGCTGGGTCCATGTATCGTTCACGATCTGGAACTCCGTGCAGTTCGGGTTGTTGCTGACCGTGATGGTGTGAACAACCACCCACTCACCAACCGGGAGCACAGCACCGCAACCGCCGTCGTCCACGTTCTCCATGGACAGCAACGAAACGCTATTGTAGGTCCGGTACTTGAACCCATTGCCTGGCTGCACCACAGCTGTGGGGGCTATCGGGAACGCCGGGCCGGGGCACCAAGCGGAGCTACCGGCACTCAGCGTGGCCGTGGAGGCCTCCGCATAGCGGATGGTGAAGGTCAGTCCGGAGAACACCTCGCTGAACGGGTTCCCGTTGGCCCGCATGAGCACGTTGAGCTGGTTGGCCGATGCGCCAGGAGCGAGATCGATATCGACCGAGGAGGGCACCTGGGCCCACGCGCTCCCTGTGATGCCGAGGGCAAGAGCGGAAGCGCCCAGGTACCGGCTCAGGAGCGAATTGAAACGTGTGAACATGAACAAGGGGGTTGGTGGTTTGGGGGGCGGAAAAGTAAGAGAGTATTCGGCACCGGCAAGCGCACTAGAGTATGTGCTCAGGGCAGCTGCTCGAGGCGCACGTTCGTGGGGATGGAGCCGCCGAGGTTCTGCAGGATCGGGTCACGGTCATTGGCTTCACCCACATACTTGACCACACCGTCGAGGTTGATGTCCTCCCTGCGGTAGCCGGTGACGGTGTTGGTGGGGACGGCACCACCGATGGCGGTAAGGATGGGGTCGCGATCATTCAGCTCTCCCACGTACTTGAGGTCGGTGTTGCGCTCCACGTTCCCCGACCAGAGGGTCATGACGCCTCCGTTCGCCCGACGCGCCTCCGTACCCCAAGTGGACATCGCCGCGCTGCGGAAATCGATGGTGGCGGCTGATGCCGCATGCAGGGCTACCGGTGCCGCGGTCATCGCTGAGAAGTGGTTCCGATGACGGATGGCCACGTAATAGTTCCCATCCGCCACCGCGAAGCGCACCGGTCCACCGGAGCCCGAGACGACATTGCCCGAGCGCGTGAGCAGAGCGGCCCGGGTGGCCAGCAGCTGGGCCGGGTTCGCGGCGCTGCGCAATTCCAGCAGCACCCAGTCCACGATGGCGGACGCACCGGTCTGCTGAAGGACGGTCGGAGACACCGTCTCCCCTCCCCCGCTCGCTGCTTGTGCGAAACCCATGCCTGTGTATGGCTCGGTACCCGGAATCAAACCGGAGGCGCGGAGTCCGTCGCCCATCAGGCCGGAGAGGCCATCGAAGGGACCGTCTAGGATCGCCTTGGCATCCAGCAGCACGCCCTCGGTGACGTTGGCGGTGACCATGGTGCGCGCGCTCTCCGCCACCACCTCATTCGTGGTCACCTGCCAATCGTAGAGGAAATAATAGACGCCCGGACCTCCCGAAGAGCCGGTGATGCTGCCGACGGTGCCGATCGCGTAGGGATAAGCAACGCCGGCATTGTTCCTGTACAGGTCCTGGAAAACATCGCTGTTGTCATCGAATGCGGTGATGGCATGCTGGGTGCCCGCAGGAACGTCCCAATCCACCGTAACCACACTCATGCCGCTGGGGAGTTCCACGAACTTCTCCGCGATGAGGTTGCCGAGCTGGTCGCGGAGCACGAACTGGCGCTTTCCGAAGGAGTTGGCGTAGACCTTGAAGGACCGGAGCTTGAACGGCTCAAAGGCATCGAAGTAGAGCCAGTGCTTCCCGTTGAAATAGCCACCGCCGCCGGAGTTGTCCGCTTTTCCCGCATTGACGGTGACGCCGGGGGATACAGCGGCTGCGGAAGCCCAATACGACGCGGTAGAACCGAGAACCGGCGTGGTGAAGCTATTGCCGGTGCCCACCAGGTTCCCTCCGGCGGGTGCATCATACCAGCGCACATTGGTGCCGGTGGCGCCCAGCACCGCCGCCGAAGGCCCAAGCACCGTGGCGTCCGTGCCCACCGGCGGTGCCGGGGCGGGCAGCACGCTCACGGTGATGCTCGGTGTGGAAATGGAGCCGCACGGGGCCGTCACCGTGCAGGAATAGGTCCCCGGCGTGGAGGTCGTGATCGACCGGGTCGTTGCTCCCGTGTTCCACAGGTAGCTGTAGCCCGGTGTGGCGGTGAGCGTGATGCTCTCGCCCGGAGCCAGCAGCGCGCGCTTATCGGCGAGCACGCTGCCTGTGCCGCCGCTGTTGGCTGCTTTCTGTGTGGTGATGGACACGGGAATCGCGGTGAAGTTGTTGTCCTCGTTCTCCTCGCGCCAAGCATTCCTCGGATCCACCTCGGCCACGATCCAATAGTTCCCGTTGCAGAGCACGGCTTGGCCGGGATCCCCGGGAAGCAGATTGATCCACATGCCGTCCAAGCTCTCATCGTAGATATCCGTCTTCCCGGAACTGATGCCCTGATAGTTCTCCGAGCAGGTGTAGCTAAGCCCCAGTCCGTAGTTGGGGAAGCTGGAATTGGTGAGCGGCGTGCCCTGATTATAGACCTGGCTCGTGCGGCAATCCCCGTTTCTGCTGCTGCAGGTGCTCAAGTCCATCAGGCAGAAGCCCAGCTTGGCTCCCGTGGCCACGACCGGCCATTGCCGGGGATCAGACACCCCAGCCTGCTGTATGCGCAGGGTCATCGTGGTCCAATCGTCCACGTGGTAGTGATTGTGCGTGGGGTGATAGGTCATGGTCCCACGAAGCTCCTCGGTATAGGTCATCGTGTTGCCCGTCTTCCTGTACACGCGCTGATAGAGCCGCTGACGGGCCTCGTATCCATTGGGGCAGGTGAACCCATTGTTGTCGTTCGGCAGGTTGTTCACCGTGATGGTGTCGCTGCCGCAGATGAAGGTCCGCTGGCCGGCGCTGTTCACGCCGCGCACTTCGAGCGGGCCGAAGCCCTGGTTCGGCGTACTACCGCTTACCCGAAGCCTACCGGCATTGCTGCTGGCGTTCTGCGCATACTGGCTCGGGCCTCCTGCGTATGTGGCCAGCGCATACCAGCTGATCTGGATGTCAGGCAGCAGCTCGCAATTCGTCTGGCCAGCAGTCTTGCACTGGCAGGTGGTCGCGTTGGTGGTGGTGCATTGGGCCGCTGACCTGGTGGGCGCAAAGGCCGAAAGGAGCAGCGCCCAGCCGAGCACTGGGGTATAGACCTTCATCTGAACGCGTTCGATTGGTTGGGGACGTGTGAAGCGCAATATACCCCAACGGCCCGTGAACGTCAATGGACCACAAACCGGCCGATCATTGCGTTCCCAAGGCCATGGACCAGCATGACGTAGGTTCCTGCGCCTAGGCTGGTGATGATCTCAGGCGCTTCCGAACCGCTGGTAATGGCCCCGCTGGCCACGGTCCTCCCCGCTGCATCGATGATGCGCCAAGGCAGCGCTTGGCCAACGGGAAGGCCAGCCACCCTGAACGACCCGTTGTTGATGGTGGGGAGAATGCGCAAGGATTGCGGGGCTGTGGCCTGTGCCACCGAGGAGGTGAGATCGAGCCGCGCCGCTCCGCCGTCGAAGAGACCGACCCACACCGCACCATCCGGTGCCACCGTCACCGCATTCACCTCATTGGCCGGCAAGCCTGATCCGCTCTCATCGTAGACCGTGTAGCTGCCGTTGGGGTCCCTACGCACCAGACCAGCCGTCTGGGTCCCGAGCCACAGCCTCCCGGACGCGTCCCGTGCGATATCCGTCAGTGCATTGGAGGGCAGGTCCGAATTGAAGACGGTGTACTGGAACCAGCTCCCCCCGTACCAATCCCCGATCTGGCGCACCAGTCCCCCGGCCGGGCAGGCCACCCAGCGCTCATTGGCAACGGTGTCCAAGAGCACCGCGTTCTGGGTGTTGTCGAAGAATCCGAAGTTGAACGTGGTGAAGAACTGAACCGAGGTGTCCGTAAGGAAGTGGAAGCCTCCGTTGAGGGTGCCCAGTGCCACCAGCCCATCAGACCGCGTGTCGATGGAAAGGATGTGGTCTCCATTGAGGATCCGTCCGTTGTGGCTGTCCGGGCTTGAGTCGTAGATGCGCCATTCGCTCCCCGTGAAGCATGCCAGTCCGCCCACGGTACCCAACCAGACCGATCCTTGATGATCGACATGGATTCGGTTCACCTGGTCGTCAGGCAGCGGAGAGTTCCCGGTGTCATACACCTCCCAATCCTGCCCATCGAACACCGCCGCACCACCGACCGAGGTGCCCACCCATAATCGACCTTGGTGATCCAACGCCAGGCAGCGCAGGTAGTTGTCCGGGAGGCCTGAGTTGGACACCTGAAAGGTGGTCCATTCGCCGGCCTGGAGCCGGCAAAGCCCCCAGTCGGTGGCCACCCAGGCATCGCCATCCGCCTCCAATGCGATATCGACGACGGTATTGCTTGGGAAACCGGCATTGGCCATGTTATAGGTGATCCATGACTGCGCATGCAGCCCGCCGCCCACTTGGATGGCCATCATCAGGGGAAGGAATGCCTTCATCCGAATCATGGTCAGCGCTCCACGATGAGGGGAAGGATCGCCGTGCCATTCTCCGATACCACCCTCACCCGATAAGCGCCAGCCGGCAACGCGGCCACCCGCATCCGCATAGCGGCGCCTGTCCCCTGCTCAGCCAGCACGATGCGGCCTGCTGCATCCAGCACCTCCGCAGCCCATGCACCCGTGGCGGGCGCATCAAGAAGTACGGTAACCTCCGTACTGGCCGGATTGGGCATGAGCCGAGGGCCCAACTGGGCACCACCCGCGCCCTCGACACCTGTAGAAATGGAAAATATGCCTCCCGTGCTGGCCTGCCCGCCGAGTGATACGAAGAAGGACCGGTTATCATCCAGCACGAACTGATCATCCGCCAATTCGAAGACCGTGCCTCCCGGATCGTTGTTCACGGGGATGGTGAAAACAGGGGTCCAGGTATCCGCCAGCAAGGTCTGGCCGCAGCCCCCATCATCAATGATGTCCGAGATGAGCGAGAGCCCGACGTGATTCCACGTTCGGTATTTGAAGCCATTGCCCGGGCTGACGGCTGCCGATGGCACCGGCGAGAAGGCCACGGATGGCGGCGGGCACCATGCGCTGGTACCGAACCCGAGCGTGGCCGGGGAGCTTTCGGGCCAGCGGACGGTGAAGACCAGGTTGCTGATCACCCCGCCGAAATCGTGGTCATTGCCGCGCAGGCTGATCAGGATCTGGTCATTCCCCTGGTCATGCTCGAAGCGGATATCCACCACAGGCAGCTGGGCCATGGAAGGGATGGCCGGGCAAAGCAGGGCGAGGGACAGGAGCAGCGGATAGGAATCTGCGCGCATGCGGCAAGCTTAGATTCCAAAACTACGATGAAGCGGGCCACCCAAGGGAGTCCCGTCAGGATCCGTGCATGCGGATGTTCATACCGGATGGCCAGCGGGCACGCTACAGGATGGCCTCCACGATGCGGTCCACCGTTACGCCTTCGGCCTCGGCCTTGTAGTTCCGCACGATGCGGTGGCGCAGGATGGGCAGCGCGATGGCCTGCACATCGGCGATATCCGGGGAGAAGCGCCCATGGGCGAGCGCATGGGCCTTGGCGGCGATCACCAGGTATTGCGAAGCCCGGGGGCCCGCGCCCCACGCCACATGGTCGTTGATGATGGCCGGAGCCTGGGGCAGGCCCGGCCGGGTGCGCGTAGCCAGCCGCACCGCGTACTCGAGCACATTGTCCGTCACCGGCACACGGCGCACGAGGCCTTGGAAGTGCACGATCTCCTCTGCGGTGAGTACGGGCTGGATGGCGGGCTGCACGTCGCCCGTCGTTGCCCGGACGACAGCCAGCTCTTCAGCGAACGTCGGGTAGTCGACCCGGATATCGAACATGAAACGGTCCAGCTGCGCCTCGGGCAAGGGGTAAGTCCCCTCCTGCTCAATGGGATTCTGGGTGGCCAGGACGAAGAAGGGTTCCGGCAGGCGGTGCGTCTGGCCGGCTGCGGTGACCGCGCGCTCCTGCATCGCCTCGAGGAGCGCGGCCTGGGTCTTGGGCGGCGTCCGGTTGATCTCGTCAGCGAGGACCAGGTTGGCGAAAAGGGGGCCCTTGATGAATCTGAAATGGCGGTCCTCCCCGAGGATCTCGGACCCAATGATGTCACTGGGCATGAGGTCTGGCGTGAACTGGATGCGGTTGAACGACAGGCCAAGCGCGCGCGCCACGGTGTTCACCAGGAGTGTCTTGGCCAGTCCGGGCACCCCAACCAGCAGGCAATGCCCGCGGCCGAAAATGCCGAGCAGGACATGGTCCACCACCGCGTCCTGGCCGATGATGACCTTGTTCACCTCGCTCTTCAGCAGTCTGTACCGCTCGCCGAAACGTTCTACGGATTGCACGTCACTGGTCGCCATGTACGGTGTTCATTGGCCCTTGGCGGCCTTGTTCCAAGGGTGGGTGAAGGGACATTCGGCATAGGCCGGGTCGATGCGGACGTAGGTGGTGGCGATGTGCTCATTCACCCATCGGTCAACGGCCTCGGAGCGCTTCTTGCCCTCGGCAGCCTGCTGGATGAGCCGATAGTCATCCCGCAGATTGGCACGGTGCGGGTCGGTGCGTGCGATGAGCTGGAGGAGCCGGTAGGCCTTGGTGGCATCGGGCATGACGAGTACCTGCGGCTCGCTCACCTCGCCGGGCTTCAGCCTATCGAGGACGAAGAAGGTCTGCTGGTCGAGCTCCTTCAGGTCCCAGCGCACACCGTTCGAGTTGGGTTCCACCATAATGCCGTTGGTGCTTCGGCTCTCCTCATCATCGCTATGCTCGAGTGCCGCCTGGCCGAATGTGGTGCGGCCGTCCCGGATGGCGGTGCGCAGGCTGTCGAGGAAGTCGCGCTGACGCAGCAGGTCGGACGGGGACACCTGCGGGCGCATGAGCACATGGCGGGCATTGTATTGCTCTCCGCGCCGCTCAATCATCTGCATGAAGTGCCACCCGAACTGTGTCTTGAACACCTGCGACACCTCCCCTTCCTTGAGGCTCATGGCCACCGCATCGAATTCGGGTACCATCACGCCCGGCGGTACGAGGCCCAACTCCCCGCAATCCTTGGCGGAGCCGGGGTCCTCGGAGTAGAGGATGGCCACGGTGCAGAAGTCCTTCTCTCCCTTCGCCACGGCCTCGCGGAACTCCTCCATCTTCCGCCTCACGCGGCGGTCCTCTTCCTCCGTGGGCTTCGGGATCCGCAGGATGAGCGCGTACTCCACCTCCGCGCCGATGAGCGGGACACTGTCCTCTGGGATGCGCTCGTAGAAGCGGCGCACCTCCTTCGGTGTCAAGGTCATATCCGCGGTGATGCGCTGGTGCATCTGCTGAGTGAGCAGCTGATCATGCACCTGCTGCTTGAAGTCCGATTTGATCTCAGCGACGCTCTTGCCATAGAACTCCTCCAGCTTGCGCTCGCCGCCCAATTGCTGGGCGAAATAGCGGATACGGCGATCGAGCTCCGCATTCACCTGGCCCTCGTCCACCTGCACGCTGTCCAGCTTTCCCTGCTCCACCAGCAGCCGCTCGTAGAGCAGGTCCTCCAGTGACTCGCATTCGACGCCCGGGCCTGCCGCACCGGATTGGCGCGCCTGCTCGGCCTTCGTCACCACTTCGGAGAACAGCACGGGCTCCCGGCCGACCACAGCCGCCACCTTGTCGATAAGCAACGGCTTGGGCTGCCCGCATACGTGGAGCGCCGGTAGCAGCAGGGCGAGCGCCCAGGCCTCAATGCGTCTCGATCTCGTTGGCTGCAAGGGCTTCACGGTATAGGTCATCACGCATCCGCTCGATGAGCCGGAGCTTCCGCTCATTCAGCAGTATGGACCGGATCTCCTGCCGCACCAGTTCAATGGGGGCAGGTGAAAGGCGGGGACGAAGTTCGACGATATCGAGGAACCAAGCCGCCGAATCCGAGCGGATCACCGAGCGGCCCGTCCCTGCTGCAGCCTCCAGCGGCACCTCATTGCGCAGCTCGGCAAGGGTGGTCCATGCCGCGCTGCGGTCCTGGATGGTGATGCCGCGGCTGGCCAGTTGCAGCTCCACCTCCCGCATCTGTGCGGGGTCGCCGCTCCGGAATCGCTCCTCCATCCGCTTCAGCGCACGCTTGTCGTCATCGGGGACCTTGAACCACCGCACGCGCAGGATATCGTCCTGCAGGTCGAAGCGCTCGGTGTTCCGCTCGTAGAAGCCCTCCACCTCCTCCGGACCGATGGCCGTGTCCAGACGCTGCCGGACCAGCTCCTCCTCGTAGGCATGCAGCAGCAGTGAGTTCCGGTAGTCGCGCAGCTCGGCCTCGAACTGCTTGCGCGCCTCGGCCAGGTTCAGCTCGGCGTGCCTGAGCTCCACCTGCTGGCGGACCCAATTGGCCACGTAGGCCTGCACCATGGCGCTGCTATCCGCAGGGCTCGCACCCACCGGCACCAGCTGGCGCACGTCGCTCCACCGCAGGTAGCGGTCATAGGCCCGCGCCACCACCGGGTCCTCCTCATCCGAGGCGTCAGCGCAGCCTGCGACAGCCACTGCCAGCAGACCGGCGGCTCCCCACCCGCGCCAAGTCCGGCATACCCGTCCGATCACTTGATGGAGTAGAGGACGGATTTGTCCACCGTAACGGGATACTTGGCGCGGAGCTCCTGGATCCAATCCTTCTCCAGCTGATCCTGGTAGGCCGCAGTGATGAGGCCGCGCGCCTCATCCAAGGCCTTCGGCGCGGGCGCCATCAGCTTCTTCAGGTCCACGAGCATCACCTTGCCGTCGTGGGGGATGTCCTTGCTGAGGCCGGTGGCGGTGAGGCCGGTCAGGTAGGGCTTGTCCTCGGCCGTGAACACGCCCCCGTCGATGCTGAGCGCGAGCGCGTTCGCTTTATTGGCGATATCCATGAGCTCCTTGCCACGCTTGCCTTTGCGAAGCTGCGCGCGCACCAGCTTGGCGGTGGCGGCATCGGTGCAGGCATAGAGGTCGCACTCGTAGCGGGTAGGCCACATGAACCTGTCCGGATGCGCCTTGAGGAAGGCGTCAAGGCCTGCGCTGTCCTTCACGGCCTTGCCCCACACCTTCTGGTCGGTGAGTTCGAAGAGCAGGATGCCGTCGCGGTATTCCTTCATGAGCATCCGGAACTCCGGGTACTTCGTCTCGAGGTTGGCATCCTCGTAGGCCAGGATCCGCTCCTCCGCGTAGTCATTGAGGCGCGCATCGACGTAAGCCGGGATGGCCACCACGCGCTCGCGACGCTGGCGGCTCTCGATCTGGTCCAGCAGGTCCTTCTGCGTCACCGTGCCGCCTGCGAAGGAAAAGACCGGCTTGGTGAGCTTGGCGGCTTTCTTGCGGTCGTAGGCCCACCCTTCCATGACCTCGCGCACCACAACGGTATCGTCCATGGTCTGGGTCATCTCCTCATAGGGCCTGCTGCGCACGGCAAGCATGCGCCCGCCACTGATGGCCCCGGCCAATTCGCGGCGGTAGCGGATGGCCTTGGCGCCCTTGCCCTTCACGAACGGGCCCTCCACGAACTGCTTGCGCAGGATGGTGTCGGTGACCGCGGTCCCTTTCTTGAACACGGTGGTATCCACCATCGCGTAAACGGCTTTGAGGTTCTGCGGATAGCTGACGAATGCATATTCCTTCCGCAGGCGCTCGAGGAAGGCCTTGCGCGTGATCTCGGCGCGGCTGTCGCGCGCGATCTTGGTCTTCAGTTCCGCCTTGGCCGTTTCGAACGACGCGGGGGGGATGACCTCGATGCTCTTGATGATGTGCCAGCCGAAGCGCGACTTGATGGGTGCGCTGATCTGACCGGGTGACTTCAGCGCGAAGGCGGCGTCCTCGAACTCCTCGATCATCTTGCCGGTGCCGAACTGGGGCAGCTCCCCGCCTTTCGTGTTGGTGCTCTCGTCCTCGCTGAATTTCAGCGCTGCATCGGCGAAGGTGAGGGTGCCGGCCTCAATCTGCTTGTGGATCTCGTGGATCCGCTCATCGGCCTGCCGCTGCTTCTCAGGGCTGTCCTGCTCCGTGCTGCGGAGCATGATGTGCGCCACCTTCACCTGTCCGCGCGCAGGGCGCTTGCCGGCCACCTTCAGGATGTGGTAGCCGAACCGGGTGCGCACCGGCTTGCTCACTTCGCCGACCGGGGTGCTGTAAGCTGCATTCTCGAAGGGATAGACCATCTGCAGCGCGCTGAACCAGCCGAGGTCCCCCCCATTCTTCTGGGCGCTGGGGTCCTCGCTGCCGCCCACGCCCTTCGCCACCGTGGCGAAGTCCTCCCCGCGCACCACGCGGTCGCGCAGGGCGCTGATCCTCCGCCAAGCGGCCATGGTATCCTCGGGCGTGGCCTCGGGCGCCACCTGCACCAGAATGTGGCTCGCCCGGACCTCCTGCTGGCTTCGGTCATAGGCCTCGCGGATGAGCGCATCGTTCAGCTCGCGGTCGATGAGGTAGGGCCTGGAGAGCTGCTTGCGATAGCCGTCGAGCTCTGACCGGAACTTGCCGATGGTATCCATGCCGAGCTTCTCGGCTTCGCGCACCTTGAGCTTGTAGTTGATGAAGAGCTCGAGGTAGTCGTCCAGCGCTTCCTTTGAAACGGAGGCTTCCTTGTTGTTCTTCTTGTAGATGGCTTCGAATTCCGCGCGGGTCACGGGCTGGCCGTCAACGGTCATCAGCACCGGGTCCGATTCGCCGTTCTGGGCGAATGCAGGCAGCAGGCATAGGCCGCAAAGCGCGGTGGCGAGGAACTTCTTCGGCATCATTCGGCTGAGGGTAAGGTCCATGAAAGGGTGCCAAATGTAACCGTTGCGGCTTGGCGCCGGCGGCACCCGCCAGACGTTAAAAAAACCAAGCTGAACCGCGCCGGCGGCCCTAGAGGTGGCTGTAATTCGGTGCCTCCCGGGTGATGTAGACATCATGCGGATGGCTCTCCTTCACCCCGGCGGAGGTGATGCGGATGAAGCGGGCCAGCTTCAAGGCGTCCATGTCAGCCGCGCCGCAGTAGCCCATGCCCGCACGCAGGCCACCGACGAGCTGATGCACCACTTCGGCGAGGCGCCCCTTGTAGGGCACACGGCCGCTTATGCCCTCGGGAACCAGCTTCTTGATGTCGTCCTCCATGTCCTGGAAGTAGCGGTCCTTGCTGCCCTGCTGCATGGCCTCGATGCTGCCCATGCCGCGGTAGGCCTTGAAGCGGCGCCCCTCGTAGATGATGGTTTCTCCCGGACTCTCCTCTACGCCGGCGAACATGCTGCCGATCATCACGGTGCCGGCGCCGGCCGCCAGGGCCTTCACCACGTCACCGGTGTAGCGGATGCCTCCGTCGGCAATCACCGGAACACCCGTGCCTGCTATGGCCTGGGCACAGTCAAGCACGGCCGTGAGCTGCGGCACTCCCACCCCGGCGATGACGCGCGTGGTGCAAATGCTGCCTGGCCCGATGCCCACCTTGACGGCATCGGCACCCGCCTCCACCAAGGCCTTCGCTGCTTCGGCTGTGGCGATGTTCCCGGCCACCACGTCCACCCCGGGAAAGGCCTCCTTCACCTGCTTCACCATGGTCATCACGCCCTTGGTATGGCCATGCGCGGTATCAATGACCAGGGCGTCGACGCCGGCCTCCACCAGGGCCTTGGCCCTGACCATGCTGTCGGCTGCGATCCCGATGGCCGCGGCCACGCGCAGGCGCCCCAGCTTGTCCTTGCAGGCATTGGGGCGCTGCTTGAGCTTGATGATGTCCTTGTAGGTGATCAGCCCCACGAGCGTTCCATCCGTGGAAACGACCGGAAGCTTCTCGATCTTGTGCTCCTGCAGGATTTCCTCGGCCTGGGCCATCGTGGTCTCCGGCTTGGCGGTGATGATCCGGTCCTTGGTCATCACCTCGGCCACAGGGCGCGACATGCGCTTCTCGAAGCGGAGGTCGCGATTGGTGACGATGCCCACCAGCTTGTTGGCCGCATCCACCACCGGGATCCCCCCGATGCGGTTCTCCGCCATGAGCCGCAAGGCATCGCCGACCAAAGCGTGCTCCTCCAGCTTCACGGGGTCCAGGATCATCCCGCTCTCGCTTCGCTTCACCCGGCGCACCTCCGCAGCCTGCTCGGTGACGCCCTGGTTCTTGTGGATGACCCCGATGCCCCCCTGCTGGGCGATGGCGATGGCGAGCTCGGCCCCCGTCACGGTATCCATGGCGGCCGAGACGATAGGGACGTTGAGGCGGATGTTGCGCGAGAAATGCGAGCGGACATCCACTTCGCGAGGGAGTACCTCGCTGTAGGCGGGAACGAGCAGCACGTCGTCGTACGTGAGCCCTTCACCGGTGAACTTGTCGTGATTGATCGTGCCGTTGGCGGTGGCCTTCACGGCGGCGCGCTGCTGCGCGGCAGTGGATCGTTCCATGCACAAAAGTAGGCATGGGGGCGCTTCGGTGGATCAATCCGCCCGCAGGAGGGTGACAGTGCCGTGCTTCTCCACCAGCTTTCCCGCACCGTTCCGAACGCTGCAATAGTAGCCGTAGACCCCGATGGGCATGACCTGGCTCCCCACGATGCCATCCCAGGCCTGACCGGGATCCTCGGTCTCCCAGACCACCTGCCCCCAGCGGTTGATGATGAGCAAGCGGTACTCAGCGATATCCACGAATCCGATCACCGGCTTGAACACCGGGTTATAGGCGCTTCCGATGATGAAGGCATTGGGGATGTAGACCAGCTCCTCCTGGAATGCGCAGGCCTCGTTGCTCATGGAGGTGGCATTGACCCCGGAAGGGTTGCCCGCCTCGATGGCCTCCACCCGGTAGCAGAAGTCGCCCGTCAGGCCCACGAACGCATTCACATCGTCGGCATAGGTCCATGGGTCGGGCGGCAAGACGGCAATGAGCTCGAAGGTCCCGCGGTCGATGCTACGGTGGATGCCATAGCCCGCCACCGCTCCCGCCCAGGCCTGGTAGCCGTTCCAATCCAGCCGGTTGATGCCATCGAGCCCCGGAACGGCCCGCAGCAGGATGTTGCCCCCCAGATTGCTCGTCACCGAGGGGCGCCCGCAGCTATCCTGAACCAGCATCCGGTAGCGGTATCCATTCTGGGAAGGCGCAACATCCTCGTCAACGTAGGTAATTACCGGGCCTGCGCTACCCGGGAAGGTGGCTTGCATCTCGAAGGCCCCTCCGTTCACCGACCGCTCAAGGCGATAAGCGCTGACCTGCGCGGTGACATCCACGCTATCGACGATGAGAATGGTCGACGGGCTCGTGACCGTTACCGTCCGGAGGTAATTCCCGCCGGGCAACGGCGGGTAGTCCGTGAACCGGCATGCCTCGTTGCTGAGCGAGAAAGCCTGCCCCGGCGCCTGAATGGCCTTGACGATGTAGCAGTACTGATGCCCGGGCTGAACGTCGTGCTCGTAGCTGTTCGCCGCAGCAGGCAGATTCGCCAACAGGACCCATGCCCCGCCATCGTATTGCGCCAGGATCTGGTGCGATTGGGGGCTCCAGCCGACATAGGGCGACCAGGTGATGCGCATGCGGGCTCCGCACCGGTCGTAGGTGGTTTCGGCCAGCATCGTGGCATGCGGCGGACCGGTGGCGCTGGTATTGGGGCTGGGGGGCGTACCGGTCTCGCAGGTATCGAAGGCCGCGATGGTGAAGGACTCCGACGATCCGAAAGGCCAGCTATCCGGCCAGGCATAGGAGGTGTTGAACTGGCCAAAGACCGTGTCGATGATGACACCGCCTCCCGGTCCGTTGTACACGATGATGTAACCATCCGTATCCGGCTCGGGGCTCGCCGTCCAACTCACCGTTGAGAGTCCGGTGATGCTATCCACAGAAGCGGCCACAATGACAGGTACCGATGGAGGGGTCACATCCTGGAACACCTCCCCGTCGCGGTTGCTGAAGGAGACGCAGCCGGAGAGGTCGGACAGCCCTACCCTGAAGGTGAGTGAATCCTCGCAGATGGATACCGGCCATTGATACGAGAAGGTGGTTACGGGAACAGAGGCCACCTGGCTCCAAACTCCTACTGGATATTCAAGCCAAATGGAATAAACATTTGATGATGAACTGGATATGGCAGGAGCATTCCAGGAAAGATTCGCATTGCCCAAGGGCGTGCTCTGGAACACCTGAAGGAACAAGGTGGCCACCGTGTCGCTGGCCAGGGAGGTCTCTGGAGGCGGCCCGCCGGAGAGGGTCGTCATGAAGTAGAACTGGGGGCCGGCGTTGGCGCCTGCACCCGCATGGAAGAAGGTGGTTTGCCCATACACAGCCACGGTCGAAATGACAGAAAACGGGCCCAGCGGGTTGTTGGCCGACCAAATCTCGTACGCCTGGAAGTCCCCATTCGGATCGACGGGCGGCGTCCAGGTCAGGGTGACATTACCGGCTACGTTCACCGAGGCGCAGCGCAGTGCGGGCGGGTCGAGCGGCTGGGCCATGCCCACCAGCACCGATGCCGCTGAAAGCCAACCCCAAGCCAAAGGGCGCAGGAACGAAGCCATTGCCATGCATAGACGCTTACCGGAGGGTGGATGTTGCCGATGGCGCATGCGCAAGCACTCAGGCCTTGGGGAGGCCCTGCCGGGCCGATTCGTATTCCTGCATGAACTCTTGCACGATCCGTGCGGCAGGCATCACATTGGAGATGCGCCCGCTGACCTGCCCAATTTCCAGCTCTCCTTCCACCAAGTCGCCTTCGAACATGCCCCGCTTCGCCCTCCCCCGGCCCAGCAGGCTCCGCAGCTCCTCCACGCTCGCGCCTTTGGAGTATGCTTGCTGCACCTGATCGAAGAATCCGTTCCGCAGCAACCGTACAGGGGTCAACTCCTTCAACGTCAGAAGCGTATCCCCTTCGCCAGCATCGGTGATGCGCTGCTTGAATGCAGGGTGGGCGGAACTCTCGTCGGAACACACGAAGCGGCTCCCTACCTGCACGGCATCGGCCCCCAAGGCCATTGCGGCCAGCATGCTCCGGCCATCGGAAATGCCGCCTGCTGCGATGACCGGGATGCGGACGGCATCCCTGACCATGGGCACGAGCACGAGCGTCGTCGTCTCCTCGCGTCCATTATGTCCTCCGGCCTCGAAGCCTTCCGCCACCACGGCGTCAACCCCAGCGGTCTCTGCCTTTCTGGCGAACCTTACGCTGCTCACCACATGCACCACCTTCACGCCACGCTCCTTCAACCAGCCGGTCCATGCGGCGGGGTTTCCCGCCGAGGTGAACACGATGGGCACCTTTTCTTCAGCGATGGTGGCCATATGCTGCTCGATGTCCGGATAGAGCATCGGCAGGTTCACGGCGAACGGCCTGTCCGTGGCGGCCCTGCACTTCCGCACATGATCGCGGAGCACCTCCGGATACATGCTGCCGGCCCCGATGATGCCCAATCCACCGGCATTGCTCACAGCGGAGGCCAAACGCCAGCCGGAGCACCAAATCATGCCAGCCTGCACAATGGGGTACTGGATTCCGAACAACTCGGTGGCCGCGGTTCTCATGCCGGATATCGAGGGGCCAAAGCTATCGGCTTCGGGGCTGGCATTCTGCGACAGGGATCGTTGATAACCGGGCTCAGCCGGGTCCGTACCAAGGCGGGGGAACTTTGTTATGTTTGCCCGTCAACCGAACGCCTCCTCATCACGCGCATGCGCCTCACCATGATTCGACCGTTTGCCATTGCCACCCTTCTTGCGGGCGTGGCGGTAACGGCTGATGCCCAATACGCTTGGGATGTCGGCTTCCATCTGGGCGGGGCCAACTATCTCGGCGAGATGGGCGGCAAGGATCAGCCCCGCCGGGACTTCATCTGGGACATGAAGCTGAGCCAGACCCGTTGGGCCGTCGGCGGCTTCGCCCGCAGGAAGATCAATCGCTTGATTTCAGTGAATACCGGCCTCCTGTATCTGCGGCTGCAAGGCGCCGATGCATTGACGGAGAGCTATCGTCCCCGACGCGGCCGGAACCTCAACTTCCGCAACGACCTCTTGGAGTGGTACATCCGCCCCGAGTTCACCATCTACCAGGACAATGACCTTGGCGGACGCGGACGATATCGCACGGACTTCCGCCTCTTCGGCTATGTCGGCGCAGCGCTCTACTACCACAATCCCAAAGGGCAGATCAACCGGGAAGGCGACTTCTATGCGCTGCAGCCCCTGACCACGGAACTGGTGGATTACTCGCGGTTCGGGGTGAGCATTCCTGCGGGAATCGGGTTCCACTTCACCAAACGCCGCCGCCATCGCTTCGGCTGGGATATGGGCTGGAGGACGACCTTCACCGACTATCTGGACGATGTGAGCACGACCTACGCTGATCCGGCGCTGCTCCCCAATCAGGACGCCATCAATCTGGCGAACCAGACTTCGTTTGCCTACGCGCTGGACCCCACGCTCCCCCATCCGAACAACTATGCGCCTGGGGCCATCAGGGGCGATCCCACCCACAACGACAGCTACCTGACGATGACCTTCACGTATAGCTACGTGCTCCGTGGGCAATCGAACTTCTACCGTCAGCGCTACAGCTGGATCCGGGGCACGAAACGGGTCGGCCGTAAGTCACGCGCCAAGTTCTGATCGCATCGCTTGCATGAAAGAGCGGGGGCTATGCCCCCGCTCTTTCATTCCGGCCGCCTGCGTTGGAATCCGGCGGTGCGAGGCGATTCCTATTCCACCCCGTTCCTCGACATCCAATCCTCCAGCACCACC
Organism: Flavobacteriales bacterium; assembly: GCA_030584065.1. Taxonomy (NCBI): domain Bacteria; kingdom Pseudomonadati; phylum Bacteroidota; class Flavobacteriia; order Flavobacteriales; species Flavobacteriales bacterium. Next base: position 744,036 of record CP129489.1, on the reverse strand, counting down.
TGTGACCAGACCCGGGCCCAGTTGACGCGCTTGTCCCCTGCAAGGAAGCGGTCCCAGAGCGATACGATGGCGCCCGGCCGGAATTGCGGCCGACGGTCGAGCCGGTGCAGGCGTTCTTCGCAGAAGGGCCTCAGCTCGTTCCGCATCCAGAGCTCCCAGGGCAGGGTGAAGCCCATCTTGGGGCGGTGGACGATCTCGCTGGGGAGCAGGTCGCCCAAGGCATCAACCAGGAGCTTCTTGGGCGTGACCGGATACTTGAGGCGGTCGCTCACGCCGAGCACGAATTCCACAAGGTCATGGTCAAGGAAGGGCACACGCACCTCCAGGGCATGCGCCATGCTCATCTGGTCCGTATCGCGCAGCAGGACATCCTGCAGGTAGGTGCCCAGTTCGCCCAAAGACACCTGGCTGAGGAGCGGCAGGTCATGCCCGGCATCGGTGCGGATGAGCCGGTGCAGGGTGGCGGCCACGCGGCTGGGGGGCAATGCCTGCCGGGCCAGGAGTCCTCGGAGGTCACGGTCGGTGAAGACCAGTCGCGAGACGGGGAAGGTCTCATCCACCGTGAAAGCATCCCGCCGCAGGAGCTCGCCGAGCTTATCCGAGGCGATTGATGGCCGTGCCGTGGCCATCAGAGCCGCCGCCGCCACGCGTAAGGGCTTCGGGAACTGCGTGATCCAGCGCTTGTTCCAGAGCTCGATGGTACGGGGAAAGACGGGGTAGCCCGCGAACACCTCATCGCCACCCAGCCCGCTGAGCGCCATGGTGACCCCCGCCCCTTTGGTGACCTTCGACACCACGTAGGTATTGGGGCCATCGGCACTGGGGTGATCCATTGCGGCCAAGGCATCGGGCAGCATGCGCAGCATGTCCTCCGGCTTCAGGCGGATGGCCGTGTGGCGCGTGCGGAAGCGATCGGCCACCATCCGCGCGTAGCGCTCCTCGGAGAACTCGGACTCGTCGAAGACCACGGAGAACGTGTGCACCGGGGCAGTGCTTGCCTGGGCCATGAGCCCGACGATGGCGCTACTGTCGATGCCGCCGGAAAGGAAGGCCCCGAACGGCACGTCGCTCACCAGCCGCTTCTCCACCGCGCCGGCAAGGCGCGCCCGGATCGTCCGATGCACCTCGGGCAGCGGCATGGCCTCAGCATCGCGGTGCACGGCCCGGACCAGGTCGTACCAGCGAACGGTGGTCACCTCCTGGTCGCCGATCCGCATCCAATGTCCGGCTTCCAGCATGCGAACGCCCTGGATGAGCGTTTCCGGAGCGCGAACGGTCTGGTAGCGCAGGTGATCCACGAGCGCATCGGAATCGAGGCGGCGCGGAACGAGGCCGGATGCCAGCAATGCGCGCACCTCGCTGGCGAAGAGCACGCGCTGGTCATCCCGGTACCAATAGAGGGGCTTGATTCCCATCCGGTCGCGCGCCAGGAAGAGCTCATCCGTCATGCGGTCGTGCACGGCGAAGGCGAACATCCCGTGCAGGCGGTTCAGGCAGCCCTCTCCCCAACGCGCGAAAGCGACGAGCAGCACCTCCGTATCGGAGCCGGTGCGCCACGGATGGCCGTCCAGCTCGCGCTTGAGCTCGCGGTAGTTGTAGATCTCGCCGTTGAAGGCGATGGTGTAGCGGCCATCGGCGCTGGTGAAGGGCTGGTTGCTGGCGGCGGAGAGGTCGATGATGCTGAGCCGCCGATGGCCCAGCACATTGTTGCCCAGCCGTGCCACGCCCTCGGCGTCCGGCCCGCGATGGGCCATGGCGCCGCACATGCGGCGCATCACGGACTCCGCATCGGCGAGGCCTTCGAGCCCGTGTATGCCAGCTATGCCGCACATGGCTGCTCGGCGGGGCCCACGCTAGCGGGCCACCGGGGTTAGCGCCAAGATGCGCTCCAAGCCTGTGCGGAGCGGCAGGAGATCGCGGCCCAGGAGCTTGCGCATGCGCGTGATGTCGGGCATGCGGCGCGTCATATCGCCTTCCTCCAAAGGCGGGAGGTGGATGATCCGCGACGGGCTCCCGGTGAGCTCCACGATCAGCCGCGCCAGGGCCTTGATGGTGATCTCCGCGTCGCTGCCGATGTTCACCACATCGTTGAGCACCTCGTTGCGGGTGTAGGCGGCCAGGCAGGCGTCGATGTTGTCATCGATGTAGCAGAAGGTGCGGGTCTGCTGGCCATCGCCGTAGATGGTGATGTCATCGCCGGCCAGCGCCATCCGGATGAACTTGCTCACCACGAAGTCACGGCTCTGCTTGGGGCCATAGGTGTTGAAGAAGCGGAACACGGTGTAATCCAGCCCGTATTCCTTGTGGTAGCTCCGCAGGAAGGCCTCGCCGATGTTCTTCACGATGGCATAGGGCAGCTTGCTGTTGAGCGGCGTGGTGCGCTCGTTCTGCGGAATCTCCACCGGCTCGCCGTAAACCTCGCTGCTGCTGCTGTAGATCACCCGCTTCACGCCGGTATTCTTCGATAGGTCGAGGATGTTGCGCAGGCCGTCGATGTCCTGCAGCACCATCACCGGGTTCTCGATGGTCCGCTTCACGCCCACCACGGCAGCGTAGTGGAAGACGTGCTCGAACCGGTTGGCGAAGAACACGGCGCTGATGTCCTCGTAACGGTTCACGTCGCACTTGATGAAATGCAGGTTGTGCGGCAGCTCGGCGGGGAGCTTGCGGCGGTCGCCGGTGAGGAGGTTGTCCACCACCGTGACTTCGTTCTTGGGGTCGGAGGCGAGCTTGATGGCCAGGTCGCTGGCGATGAAGCCGGCGCCGCCGGTGACGAGGATGCGTGCCATGCGGATCGGAGGCCGTGAAGGTAACCGCTACCAGCGGGCGAGCATCCTGCGAACGAGGAATCCGAGCAGCAGCGCCGCCGCCGCGCCCCACCAGAACGCCGGGCTGAGCAGGGTCTTGCGGATGAGGTAGGGCATCAGCCGCCAATTGAATGGCGCGCCTTTGCCGCGCTGGGCGCGCCACCACGCCGCGTCATAGGCCTCAGGAGCCAGCAGCTGCTGGCCGGTGAGCGAGAGCGCGCTCCACCTCACCGTATCGGGGAGGACATCGGCGATCAGCAGCGCATCGCGGGGCAGATCGCGGATGGCGCACTGGATGAACGTGATGTTGGGCGCGTGCCGCTGGAAGAAGATGCTGCTCGGTGCATCGCCCCCCAGGCTGCCGCTGATCCAGTACACTTCAGCCTGCTGCGCCATGCGTTGCAGGACGGGATACACCTCCTTCCTGAAATTGTTGCCTGTGAGCGAGCGCGTATTGTCCTTGAACAGGTCGCGGTACTGCTCGTCGTCCTCCGCCCAGATGGGCCGGTGGGAGATGATGAAGAGGCGCTGAGGCCGTTCGGGATCCTCCCCCTCGAGCACCGCCGCCATGTGGCGCACCGCCTCCGGGCTGAGTGAGCCATCGTTGGCTTCCGTATTGAGGATGAAGATGAGGTCGCGCCCGATCCCGATCCGTCCGAGCTCCACGGCTTCGTCGCCCACCGCGCCGTTCAGGTCATGATTGCCTGGGGCATTGAACAGCGGGATGCGCAGCTTGGAGAAGAGCGCTCGGGCATAGCGGGGCCGGTCCTTCCCGCCATCCATGAAAAGGTCGCCGGTACTCAGGAAGAGGTGCGCACCGAGGCCGTTGATCGTGTCCAGACTGGCGAGCAAGGTGCTTGCCGGATAGCCGCTTCGATTGGTGCTCTCCCCGTGGAAGTGCCCACCGATGAGGAGGCGGTAATGGCCGGTGGAGTCGGCCGGCACCACCACCTGCCCGTTGAACGATGAACGCTGGGCCCAGGCCCCGAATGCGACCAGGACACCGAATGCCGTTGCCGCGAGATGAGTCATTCCTGCTCGGCCCCGGCCGGTTCTGTGGGTTGCTGCTCCCCGGCCTGCGGCAGCACAGCACCATCCACCGCCACTTCATTCCCCGAGCCAGGGTCCATCCGCTGTCCAGCATCGATCCGCACCGCCTCGATCCTCACGCGCGATGGGCCTGCGATGCGCTGCCGGTCCTTGACCAGCAGCACGATGGCCTTGGCCTTCACCTCCCCTCCCTTGAGGGATAGTTGAGCGCCTTCCCGCACCTCCGCGCCATTGGCGCCGCCTCGCAGCGCTGCGCCCTCGAAGGCGGCAATGGCATGAACGCCCATCTTGAGCGCCGCGCCTTGGCCACCCTCCAAGGCTCCTCCGGACCACTCCAGACGGCCTCCTCGCAGCACCACGCCGTCATCCGCAGGGGCAAGCACCGCCGATCCGCTCGCCTTCACCTCGCTGGCCACCGCCATTAGGCCGTCCCTGCCGCCTTCAATCTCCACGGCTTCCAGTTCCAATCGCGACCGGACAGCGGTCAGAACCGGGCCTTCCGTCGTGCTGCGCAGCGCGCATGCATCCAGCTTCACCATCGTTTCCTGCACCACCAACTGGCCGGCCCCTTGGATGTCGACCTCTCTCAGCAGTGAGCGTCCGGCTGCGCCAACCAGCTGCACTGCGCCATCGTTGACCAACTCGATGCGCGCCTCGGCATCACCCTCCCACCGGACCGGGGAGCGGGAGGTGAAGCGCACCCCCTTCTGGATCGTCAGGGTGAGCGGGGCTCGCGCGTGCAAGGTGTACCCCGGCGGTATCTCCACATCGCGGCTCACCACCGCAGCACCCGGCCTGATGAGGATCGACCGGGACTCCTCATCGATCTCCAGCCAAGGCAGGCTGCGCACATCGATCGGATCGAGCGCTAGGCGCACCGCTTCCTCTGCGGGCATAAGGCCATGGGCGAACACATCCACGTGGCGCTGCACCGAGGAGCCGAGCACGGAGCACGTGATCCTGAGGCCCTCGCGCTCCACCTTGCCCGGATTGGGGAAGCGAATGACCATGGGCGCCCCCACCTTGCCGGGCTTCCGCACCGGGACCACGGCAGCCTGGACCGGCGGAATGGCCTTCCCGTCGGGCAGCAGCAGCGCATGCACCTCCATGGGCAGCCCCTCGATGGGAACGACGGTGATGCGGACGGTATCCGGACCGCTGTCGTCCAGGTAGGCATGGAAGGGCTTGGGGGGATCGAGCAGCTTGCGGATGATCCGTTGATTCCGGTAGTACACCTGGCGGTCGAGCTCCTTGTAGGGGAATTCGCGGTACAGCGTGGCGCTGGCGCTATCGAGCGCCGGCTTCAGGGCCGCGAAGGCGCTGTCCAACCAGCTGGTGCGCGACACCCGCTCCAGATGCCGCACGTAGGCGCGGAAGAGGCCCTCATCATTGAACCACTGGGTATGGAGGTCCATGGACGACTCCGTGGCACCCACCCATTTATTGCTCCCGGCCAGCGTGCGGATGGGGTGCGCACTGAAGCTTTCGTAGGCGATGGGCTCCACGCGGCGCAGGATGGGGTCGTAGTAGAACTTCACATCGCTCCAGTCCATGCTGTGGTGGCCACCGACGAGGTCGAGGACGGCGTGGTGCCTGGCCAACCGGTCCACGTCAAAGACCTGCGATGCGGTGAGCCGGCCACGGCGGAAGGCGTCCATCAGCCCCACGGCTTCCTCGAATCGCTCCCTGGCCTGTTTGTCCTTGGCGATATCGCTGCTCCCGAACGCATCCACGGCGCCCGCCTGATAGGCCGCGAACGGCTCATCGTAGCTCAGCCCGTTCATCTGATTGAGGCGGTGCTCCCAGAACAGGGCGGGGTCGAACCGGAAGATGGGGCCCTCCGCCCTTCCATTCCGCTGCAGCAGTTCGGGGCCGAAGTGCTCCTCGAAGGCGTAGATCCCCAGGTCCTCCCCATTGAACTCCACGCGGATGAAGCCGTAGCGCAGCGCCGCCACACCCTCGGCGGCCATCAGGCGATGGTAGAGCCAGTCGCAGAGGTAGTTGCGCGTGCCGGGGTGTTGCAGCGAGAAGCGCTTCATGCCCATGAAGCCGCCATCCTTCCTGGCCACCACGCGGAAGCTCCATTTGCTGCCCTGTACATGGTCGGTGAGCTTGCCCTTGATGCGCAACTTGGCCTTGAAGGACTCCCCATCGCTGCCGATCGTGGCCGGCACATAGCTGTTGCCCTCGGGCAGGATGACGCCCCGCTCGCGGGCCTCATCCACCACGCGCTGGAGCTCCTGCATGTCGTGGTCGTCCACGGTAATCGAAAGGCGGACGGGCTCCACCGCGAAGCTGGCGGGGTAGTTCCGCATCCATTGGCGCACGAATACACGCAGCCCCGGATGATCCCGCTCCTTCAGCAGGCGGTCGCCCAGCCAAGCGCCCGCACCCGCAAGGACCAGGAGCAGGCCTGCGATGTAGAGCCAGCGCCTTCGTCTGCCACGCCCCTGCGGGACGCCCCTCCTCTTGCGGTCTTCCATTCCGGCGACCAATGTAGCCCGTTCGCTCAGGCCGGTGCCGGCACCCCTTCGGCCTCCACCTCTCCATCCTCATCCAAAGCCGGCAGCCCTTGCACGATCTCGGGCTCCGTGACCACGGTCATGATCATGAGGAGGACGATGGTGTAAGGGTTCAGCGAGCCTACGAGCCATGATTCGTACATGATGCTGAACAGCACGGAGAACATGATGGCCAGGCTCATCGGAACGAGCTTGCTGGCCTTGAAGAAGATCAGGAAGAGGCTGCGCAGGTAGATGAGCAGGCCAACGATGCCCACATTGAGCCACATGCTCAGATAGGTGTTGTGAACCCCGCCTTGGTGGCCCTGGCTCTCGAGGTACTCGCGGTAGCGCCGCATGATGGTCTCATCGTTGGCGAATCCGCCGCCGAATACGAAATAGCGCTGCACATGCTGCCAGGCGAACTCCCATGCGAAATAGCGGCCGCTGCCCTCGTCCAGCGTCTCGAGCCGGAAATACTCCTGGAGGCCGAGGGCGATGATGATCGCCTCGAAGTTGGAGCTGATCATCTCCACCGCGAGGATGAGCCCCACCAGGCCCACCAGGCCGAGGAAGACCGAATAGGAGAAGAAGCGATGGAAAATCAGGAAGATGAGCGTGGAGGCGAGCGAGGCCCGTGAGCCTGAGCTGATGAGGAAGTAGACGATGACCCCGAAGATGAGGGCCTTCTCGCGCCAATTGAAGAGCCTCGGGTTTATCGAGTTGACTACGGCCGAGAGCATGAAGAGCAGGTAGCAGTAGATGGCCATTCCGTTCGGATTGCCGAAGAGCCCCCTGAAGCGGCCATTCACGTGGGAGTACCGCGGATCCATCCATTGCAGCACGAAGCCGAAGAGCAGGATGACCGTCATGAACAGGACCAGGTTCCGGAAGAACGACCACCCCGCACGGCGGTAGCAGTAGAGCACGTAATTGGGAACCACCATGAACATGAGGGCATACGAGATCGTCTTCTGGAGGCCAACGAAAATGCTGTTGCTGAACACCAACGGGAAGATGCTGTAGACGAAGAACGGGATGAAGACATTGAACACCGAGGAGAGCGGCGCGAAGCGGCGCGTCTCCACCAGGAAAATGCCCGCAACAGCGAGGATGTAGAAGTTCTTCGCATCCTTGAACACCATCATCTTCAGGAACATGTCCTTCTGCATGTCGGAGAGGACGAGCACGATGAGCATGCCGAAGAGCACCTCCGGCCACAGATCGCGGGACTTGAAGAAGAAGACGGAGAGCGGGAGCAGCGCGAAAACCGCCTGCTGGAGGTAGAATCCCGTGGCGAGCCAGATGAGCATCACCAGGATCAGCTGCCAATGTCCGCGCAGGAAGGTCAGCATGGCTCCATCGGTCTATCGGCGCTCGATGTATGCATTGAGCTGCCGGCGCGCGTGGACGGCCCTTCGTTGGGCATAATCGCGCATCAGCTGCACCTCTCGCTCCCATTGCGCCCGATCGGCCGGCTTCCGCCAACGCGCGGTGTGGCGGTCCATCTCGGGCGCCATCTGTGCCGCCATGCCATCAAGGACCGCCATGCAGCGCTCGGGAGACAGAGGGCCATCCAACAGGCCCAAGCCAGCGTCAACGAAGCGCTTCCTGAGCTCCGGGGACCGCATCATGGCCAGGAAGAGGCGAGAGACGGGGACCCCGGCATCGCGCACGGTGGCGAAGAGGTCGGCATCCGGTCCCGCGTTGGCTCCGAACCCCAGGTCCGAATCGCCCATGATGAAGCGCCATCGGCCGTCGAGCGGCGCCTCCGGCCGCGGCGGCCCTGTGTACCGCCAGTACTTCACATTCTGCTTCGGCCAATCCATGTTCCCGAGGATCATCTGCGAGGCCATGTAGGTGAGGAAGCCGCTTACATCCAACTGGGCCTCCAGCGTATCCAGCCATGCGGGATCAAGCCCATCCCAGCGCTCGGTGCGGCCCATCAGGCGATTGAAGCGCCTGATGTCCGCGCTGTCCCCCCGGTAGAGTTCACTCCTGTCCTCGAGAATGGTGATGCGCTTGGGCGGGACACCGTGGCGGCGCGCCAGTTCCACCTCATCGATCCGCTCGCGCAGGTGGTGCACGCCCTGATAGGCCCCGTTGATGTACGCCACGCAGGTCAGCACCGCACTGGTGGTGAACGGGAGCCCCTCGCAGAGCCGGTGCTGGAAGGCATCGCGCAGCATGGCCTTCACCTGGTCGTTCCCTGCAGCCCTCAGGACCAAGGCCTCGCGGCCGGCATCCCCCGCACCGAAGACGCCTGCCCGCAGCGGCTCATTGAAGAGGAGCCTGAGCGCGTGCTGCGGGAATCCCCGGGTCATCTGCCCATTGATGCGCAAGCGGATGTCGGCCTGGAAACGCTCGGTGCCGCTGGGATCGATGACCTGCAAGCGGCCGGACCGTTCCCAAGCATCGCCACGGCCATGGTAGTTGCCCGGATACTTCCACCAACGCGGATCCAGCGCATAGGAATCAAGCTGCCCCTGCGGCAGGCGCAGGATGCCGTTGCCGGGAACGAGAAGGCCTTGCTCCTCACCGATAAGGTCCTGTGGGAGGCAGCTGATGGAAACCACCGGCAGCTCACCGTGACCTGCGAACAGGTAAGTCTGCATGGTGAAGGGACCGGGAGCGCCGGCCTCATCGGACTGCGCTGCCCGGACCACCAAGGCGGAAGGCAGACCCGGCCTGGGGTGCCGCCATTGCATGGCCGTCGGTGTGGCGAGCATGCGGGCCACCTGTACGCGTTGGGGATGAGCGGGAAAGGAGATGCGGTCCTGACCGGGCCTCGCTTCCATAGGGTCATTCCCGAGCGTCAGCCAGAGACGGGCCGCGCCCTGTGCCTCAACCGTGACCTGTGCGCCTTCCTGGATGCGGGCATTATCGGGGAGGATGACCGGTGCGCGGCCACTGGCCGTGGGTCGAGCCGGTCCGGATGGCCGATCCAAGGAGGCGGCCAGCACCGCGCTCATCGCAACGGCGCAACCGAGCACGAGCCAAGCACGACTATCCGGGCCGAATACGCCCATGCCTCAGGGCCGCTGGCCAGGGAATGCCATGCGCACCACGATGATGAAGGGCACGGCCACAGCTGCGGTAACCAGTCCGGCGCCACTGCCGCAGCCGAGGCCCAGCACCAGGGCCATGAACCGGACGATGCGGTCGCGCCCGCCTGCATCGCTCCCCTTCACCAGCATCACGAAGGCCAGCAGCATGACCGCCAAGGGGAGCTGGGTGCGCACCAGGCCGGCCGCCAAGGCGGCCGATGCGGCCCAAAGCACGAGTTCACGGGCGGCATCCCCGTCTGCCCTGGCCCCGAAACGGGCCAGCAGGTAGCCAAGGAGGGCGGCCAGCAGCACCTGGAAGACCAGGAGCGCGATATCGAAGGGCGCGAAATGCCCCATGTTGTCGGCGACGAACCCAATGATGTCCATGCTTGGCTGGTGTGAGGCCAAAACTAGGCAACGTGGCGGGGCCTGATGGGTTAAGCCTTCGGCAGACGGACCCGCAAGCGATTCATCTATGTTTGCGGTGCATGCGCGTGGCCCTCGCACTCATGGTTGGGATTCACTCGGCCGCGTCGGTCGGTCAGGATGCTGCTCTATTGGGAGGCCATCTGACGGTGGAGGCGGGAACAACAGTATCGTTCCTCGGTCCCGTGAACCTGAACCTGAGCCCGGGCGCAGGAGTCACGAATCACGGCCTTATTGATCTAGGTGGAGAGGGAATCCTCGCTGAAGCGCAGGGGTATCCGATCACTGGCTCCGGCTTTGAGCGGGCGCTGCGTGCTGAACCTGGACCATTGGCCGGGGAGCAGCCTGGCGGGTTGGGTCTCACTATTAGTTCGGCCTACGCACAGGGCGGGCTGACCGTGGAACGGGGGCACCTGCCCCGCACCAGTTCCAACGGATCCGTGGGGATCGCCAGGTGGTATCGCGTGACCACTCCCGTTCCCACAGCGGAAGGGGTCGAGATCGCGCTGCGGTACGATGTGACCGAGCTCTCCGGAATACTGCCTTCCGCGCTTGCGGTCTTCGCAGCGCCGAGTCCCGATGGCCCATGGCTGCCGCTGGCCACATCGAACGACATCCCAAGCCAAACGCTTCTTGCCACAGGACCCGCTCCTGAGACCCACTTCACAGCGTTCGACCTGGTTGGCGCCACGGGGGCTGCCATCCTCGACATGGATAAGAAGGCCTTCCTGTGCTGGCCGTCTCCCTTTGAGGATCAACTCCGGATAGAGGCCCTACGCAGTGGACCGATCGACCGAATCGAGGTCCTGGATGGCCAAGGCCGGGTGCTCCGGGATATCCGCCCTGAACAGAGCCGGTCAGTGTTGGTGCAGTTGCCTGGTCTACCCCCAGGGGCTTACATCATCCGTGTGAATCAAGGCCAGGCGATGCTGAAAGCGATCCGGGAATGAAACCGCTCGGCGCCATACTGCTGATCGCCCTGCCATTTACTGGACAGGCTCAGCTTGAATCCGCCGCACGCTTGGTGCTGACCGGCTCCGCACCCGAGCAGCGTCAAGTGGAGGGGTTGGCCTATCCTGTATCCGCTGATGCCGCGGTGAGCGTGGATGCAGCGAGGAATCAGGCAACCTCCTTCGTGGAAGTGAATGGGAGCGCTGTGCTGGAGGGCGACCTGTCCCCCGCCCCATCGGCATATACCGCCGGCATGCTGGTGACGATGGTGCTCACGGAATCGAACAGCGCGGCTGCCACCGTGAGCCTCAATGGTCTTGGACCTCGATTGCTCTTGAAGCATGGGGGGCTGCCGCTGGACAGTGCGGATCTTGTTCCTGGCGTCCCGGTGCGAATGGCCTACGATGGTCAGGCCTTCCGGGTGCTGTCATCCACCTACCTCCCCTGCCGACAAGGTTACTCCATCGGGGCCAGGGAGTTCTGCATCGAGGACAGCGCCCAAGCCGACACCACCTTCCTCGCCGCCTTGCAGCATTGCCGCTCCAAGGATGCACGGCTCTGCACATTCGCTGAATGGGTTCACACGTGCCAATCGAATCCGGGGTTCATCGGAACCGTCCTGGACTACGAGTGGGTAGATAGCGCTGCCAACAACGCGAACGGGGCCAAGCTGGTGGGCAACGGAGGAGACGGGACCGCTGGAAGCCCCGTGGGCATCAATTGCGGACATGGCGGCCAAGCGAGCATCTCGAACGGACGCGGGAGATTCCGCTGCTGCACGCACCGATGATGAAGCGGACCCTGCCATTGGCCTTCAGCCTTGTGACCGCAGCTCAGACCGTGAGCGCACAGGTACGCCTTGATGTGCCACTGGTGCTCACCGGGCCGGAACAGGAGCGCGCGGTGGTGAACCTGGCCGAACCGGCCTCTGGTACCGCTGCGATTACCGTTGGCGGATCGGTGCGCGCCGCTTGGGCGTGGGGCGAGCCCACCATTCAGGACACGGTGATTGCCTTGCAGCTCTCGCCTCCAGCAACTTCCTATGCAGAAGGGATGCTGGTCAGGTTCCGCGTGCCCGGCCCCTTGGCGGGCCAGCTGCACATAGCCGTGGACGGCCTGCCCCCCTTGCCGCTGGTACGCCCCGATGGATTGCCCGTTGCGCTCGGGCAGCTCGAAGCCGGCACAGTGGCCGAGGTGATCCAGGCAGAGGGCCGATTCACCCTGCTATCCGCTGCTGAGCGCTCCTGCCCTAGCGGCTTCGTCCAGGTCAACCCCAGCTATTGCATTGAATCATCGCCCGGGTCCGCCCAAGGCACCTGGCTATGGGCCATCGGCCAATGCGCCTCACGCGGAGGCCGCTTGTGCACATGGGGCGAATACGCCAGCGCCTGCATGCTCTTGGGCAACCAGCTCTCGGGCATGTTCAGCAGCTGGGAATGGATCGATGATACGAGCAACCATACCCATGGCGCAGACCAGGCCGGCCGGACCACGTGCATGAGCCAGCGCACCACCTTGGTAAGCCAACCCGGCCGCGCACGGTGCTGCTATCACCTCCGTTGACATGCCACGCTTACCGATCACCGGCATCTGCCTCCTGCTCGCATTGCCGTGCCTGCCGCAGATCGGCATCGACAAACCGCTGCAGTTCGACGGCCAGGCCGCCTCGGATCGCCAAGTGCTCGGCGTGCCGCCCGTATCCGTCCCGGGAGCGATCCTGAGCGCCGCACAGGATCAAAGCGGTACGCATCGGTCCATCATTGCACCGAGTGGCTCAGCCTGGTCGCTTGCGCTCCCCGCCTTGGATGGAGCGCCGACGCCCGGGATGAATGTCGTGGTGACCGTGCCGGATGCCCTCCCTGCAGGTGGAGTGACACTTGAACTCAATGGCACCGGCCCCTACCCGGTCGTTTGGCGGGCCGGAGAACCCATCGATGGCGCCTCGATCGCAGGGGGCACGCTCCTCTCCCTGGTCTTCGATGGAACCGAATACCACGTGATGAACGGGGTGAGCCATCGTCGGAAGGAATGCCCTGATGGCATGGTCGCAGCCACCTCGCAATTCTGCATCGACCTGGATGAGCGGTCCCCCATCAGCTTCTTCGATGCGGCAGCCGCATGCACGCAAGAGGGCAAACGGCTCTGCACCTGGGGAGAGTGGTTCAACGCCTGCCAGCTGCGGAGTTCCTTGGGGCTGGCGAACATGGTGAACAACTGGGAGTACACCGATGACACCGCCAACGAGGACAACTCCGTGAGGCTGGTCGGGCCGAACTGCTCGAATGCCACGGCCTGGTACGTGTCCAATGAGCATCAATCCTACCGCTGCTGCTACACGCGTTGATGCAGCCCTCCGTTCGGCCATAGGAGGCTGATGTGACCGATGCTCTTCAATTCCATCGATTTCGCGGTATTCCTCCCCATCGTGTTCGCGGGGTACTGGTTCGCATTCAAGTCGGTCGGAGCGCGGAACCTCTTCCTCCTTGCGGCGAGCTACGTCTTCTACGGCTGGTGGGACCCTCGCTTCCTCGGCTTGATCGCGTTGAGTTCCGGCATCGACTACATGGTTGCTCTGGCTCTGGACGGTGAGGCGCGGGCCGGCAGAAGGAAGGCCCTCCTCTGGCTGAGCATAGGGGCGAACCTGGGCATGCTCGGGGCATTCAAGTACTACAACTTCTTCGCCGCCAATGTGGAAGAGGCGTTCAGCCTGCTGGGCAAGCCCCTCGCGCTTCCCCACCTTGACGTGGTGCTGCCCGTGGGAATCAGCTTCTACACCTTCCAGACGATGAGCTACACGATCGACGTGTACCGCAGGCAGATGCGTCCGGAGCGTGATCCGGTCGCCTTCCTCTCGTATGTCAGTTTCTTCCCGCAGCTGGTCGCCGGGCCCATCGAGCGCGCCATAAGCCTGCTGCCCCAGTTCAAGGTGGCGAAGTCCTTCGACCGTGCGCTCGCGGTCGATGGCCTGCGGCAGATGCTCTGGGGGCTCTTCAAGAAAGTGGTGGTAGCTGACAATTGCGCATCCTTCGCCGACGTCATCTTCGATGCCCCCGGCGAGCACACGGGCAGCACGCTCCTGGTCGGCGCATTGCTGTTCACCTTCCAGATCTACTGCGATTTCAGCGGCTACAGCGACATCGCCATCGGCTGCGCCCGGCTGTTCGGATTCGAGCTGATGCGGAACTTCGCCGTCCCCTATTTCTCGCGCGACATCGCCGAATTCTGGCGCCGATGGCACATCAGCCTCAGCACGTGGTTCCGCGACTACGTTTACATCCCCTTGGGGGGCAGCCGAGGATCTGCTTTGAACCGCATCCGCAACACGATGATCATCTTCGTCCTCAGCGGATTCTGGCATGGTGCCAATTGGACCTTCATCTGCTGGGGCGCCCTGAACGCGGCCTTCTTCATCCCACTTCTCGTGGCCGACCGGAACAGGAGGAACCTTGACACCGTGGCGCAGGGCGCACTGCTGCCCAGCCTGAGGGAGGCCTGGGGGATGGCCACGACCTTCCTGCTCACCGTGCTTGCCTGGATCTTCTTCCGGGCCGAGACCATGGATGCCGCGCTGACCCACATCGGAGGCATCCTGAGCCCTACGCTATTCACGGTGCCCACCGTAAGGCCATTCGATGTCTTCGCGATCATCCTGTTCCTCGTCGCCGCAGAATGGGCTTCACGCACGCTCAGGCACCCGTTGGAGCTGCTCAACCGGGTACCCTCGCGCAGCGTCCGGTGGGCCGTCTACTATGGGCTGTTGGCGGGGATCATCGCCTTCGGAGGGAAGGAGCAGGAATTCATCTATTTCCAGTTCTGATATGCGCGGATTCCTCACCCTGCTGGCCTGGTTCGCGGGCATCGCAGGCATTTGGGCCGCGGTGATGGCGACCTGGAACCTGCGGGAGATGCGGCACGAGCGCCCGATGCTGAGGCACGCCACGCTCGCTTTAGGCGACTCCCACATCGGCTGCGCGGTGGACACAGCGGTGCTCATCGGTGCGCGCAATGCCGCCCTGCCCGCTGAGCCCTATATGCTGAGCTGGTTCAAGCTCCGCAAACTGCTCGAAACGAATCCCATCGACACGGTCATCATCGGATTCGCACCGCACAATATCAGCGAGAAGGACCCGCGCCGGTTCAAGGACCACGGTTGGTCCACCGAACGGCTGATGATGCGCACCTATCCGTTGCTATCGGCCAGCGAAGCCATGCGGCTCCCCTTGCACAAGAAGACTTACCTGCGCACGGTATTCATGCAGCTCTGCACCGCGCCCAAGGAGACGCATATCCATTATTTGGGCGAATTCAGCGGGCTGCGTGCCCGGTTCCGCAATGACTCGCAGGAGGCCCTGGAGCGGCATTTCCTTGAAGCGGACGGGGCAGTCGCCCCCATTTCGGGGCAGGCCATCGCCTACCTGGACTCCATCGTGAACCGATGCGAGCAGGACGGTATCGCGCTCTACCTCGCAAGGGTCCCCGTGCATGAATCCTATCTGGCAGGGATCCCTCCGGAATACCTGATGCGATTCGATTCGCTCGGCCGCCGGTATGCCGAGCAGGGCATCGCGATCATCGGCTCCCTGGACCTCTTCCGAGGTGACAGCCTGTTCGCGAACAGCGACCACTTGAACGCCAAGGGAGCCAAGCGATTCACACGGCTGCTCATGGATGGGATGGGTCGCTCACCGACGGCGCCGCCAGCAGCTCGCTGAACGCGTTCACCACCCTCTCCCAAGTGAACCGTTCCGTCACCCGTGACCTGCCGGCCGCACCCCTGGCCTTCAGGGAGTCCAACGGCAGTGCGAGCATGCCGAGGATGGCTTGGTGGAGCGCATGCGAATCCCCGGCCGGAAGGAGCCATCCGTTGGTGGAGTCGACCAGCTCCGCGCTGGCGCCCACATCGCTGACGATGACGGGTCGCGCGCGCGCCATGGCCTCCAGCACCACCGTCGGCATGCCCTCGAAGCGCGTGGGGAGCACCAGCGCATGGCATTCGGCATAGAGTTGCTCGAGCCGCGCATCATCCACTTTCCCGGCGAGCATCACGTTGGATGGCAGCCCATCACGCTCCATCCGCGCCTTCTCCGGGCCGTCGCCGGCCAGCACGAACCGCACCTCATCCCCTCGCCCCTCATCGACCAGCCTGCGTGCCACCTGAAGGAGCACATCGATTCCCTTGTTGAACGCGAAACGCCCCACGAACAGCAGGTTCAACGGCCGGCGATCCACTGGGAACGGCGGTGGGATGGCCGGGGCCTCGACCGCGTTGGGGACCACTGCGACCCGGGCGCGGCTTCCGCGGGTGAGGCGTTCCAGGATGGGCGTAAGGCGGCCGCCGAGCGAAACCACCACCGCCGCCTTGCGCACCACGCTGCGCAGCGCGATGCGGAATGGCCATCCGATGACCCGATCCCTCATGGTCAAGCCCTGGAACATCTCCAACCCGTGCGGCATCACCAACAAGCGACCGGAGAAAGCCTGGCTGCCCTTCCAGACGCTGAACCCTTGGGAAAGGACCGCATCGGGGTTCAGCGCCTCGACCGCGGCTGCCATTCGCCCGCTGTACCGCCACAGCTCCAGCAGGTAATTCCGGCCGGGATCGAGCGGGGCCACGTGAGCCTCATGGATGCCTGACGCAGGCGCGAAGACCTGCACATCGTGCGGATGGAGCACGGTGATCTCGATGCCCGGTGTCCGGGCCAGGTGCTCGGCCAGCAGCCGCGAATGGCGCTGCATGCCGCCCAAGGCATGCGGGAACACGCCATCGGTGCACAGTACGACGCGCAGCACGCGATCGGTGCCCCTCCCGCTGGTCAAGGAATCGCCATCTTCCATTCGGCAGGCGTCTCCCGGAGCAGCGTGGCCACCCCTTCATCGATGCCCCAGCGGGGCTCCCAACCGGTGATGCGCTTGAGCTTGGATACATCGGCCAGCAGGTGCATCCGCTCCACTTTGCGCACCCGCTTGGCATCCACCTCGATGGAGAGGGGCTCACCGAGTTGCCGCTCGAATGCCGCAACGATGTCCCGAACGCTGTATTCGATGCCGCGGCCGATGTTGAACACATCGCAGCCCCTCACTCCTGCGGTGAGCAGCGCCTCCATGGCACGCGCCATGTCCTCCGTGTGGATGAAATCGCGCTTGGGGTCGAGGTTGCCCAAGTGAAGCGTGCGCGAACCTGCGAGCACCTGCCGCTGGATCTCGGGAATCAAGTGCGGGTTGGTCTCGTTCGGCCCGAATGCATTGAAGAAACGGCCGATGATCGTCGGTATGCCGGTGCGCAGTGCGAACTCGCCGGCGATCCGCTCGGCGGCCAGCTTGGTGATGCCGTAGATGTCGAGGGGACCGGTGGGATGCTCCTCCCCCAGCGGCCCATCTGCGATGGGATAGACCGCCGCGGTGCTGGCCACGAAGGCCTGCTTGACCTTACCGCCCGCCGCGCAGGCATCCAGCACGTTGATCGTACCGGTCACATTCACATCCGCAGCCTCAATGGGGTGCGCATTGCAGTAAGGGATGAAATGGATGGCGGCCAGGTGCAGGACCCAATCCGGACTGCATCGCTGGAGCGCCCGGCTCACGGCACCGCGATCGCGGATGTCCACTTCCAAGAACCGCTCGTCGGACACCGGGGCGAGCTCGCGGCGGCCGAAGCTGAGGTTGTCCATCACCCACACTTCGCGGCCCGAGTGGGCCAATCTACCCGCCAGCGCAGAGCCGATGAAGCCCGCGCCCCCTGTGATCAGGACCCTTTCAGCCATGGCGCTAAAGTAGGCGGAGCGCCGCTCCGGATGGGCCTGGTCATCGCCGGACTCCCGTGATGAGCTTGGAGATCACGAGGTTGACCCCGGGGATGCGCATCGGGAGCAGGTTGTACCACCGCGTGACCGCGAAGAGCCAGCGCTTGCCCGGAGGGATGGAGCGGCCGCCGGGTCCCAATAGCACATCCTCGAGAGCGGCGAGGACAGCGCCGTCTATCCGGCGCAGCTTCGCATAGAGCAGCATCTGCAGGTAGGTGCGGTGGATGATCCCCAGCAGGAGGTCGGTTCGGCCGAGCCGCTCAGCGTCCTGCGTGAACTTGCGGCGGTACAGCACAGCCGACTCCGCGAAGCTCCGCAGGAGCCGCTGGGGGTCGATCACCTTGCGCTCCTCGGCGATCCGGTAGTAGCAATCCGGCTCAGTGAGCCGCAGCCGGAACCGGACCCCGGGCGCCAGGAGCGCCCGGGTATGGAGCTCCACGTCCTGGTGCCGGGAGAATGCCGGATCGAAGCCGCCGAGGACCTGCAGGAAGGAGCGATCCCAGATGGGCTGCATCGTCTGCCAGGGGAGCTTGTGGCTGAAGAAGTCGCCGATAGGGTCGCGCGTGAGCGGCACCCAACGGTGCCCCGCATCACCAGGACGATCCCTGAAGACCTCCATGGTCGACACCGAGAAATGGAAACCGCTCCCTTCCATGACCGCCATGCGCCGGGCCACGCAATGGGGAGCGAGCAGGTCATCGGCATCGAGGAAGATGATGCACCTTCCCCGTGCACGGCCGATGCCCAGGTTGCGGCAGTGGTTGGCGCCGTGATTGGTCTCCAGGGGAATGACCACGATGCGCGGATCGACCGCCGCCATGCCTTGCAACAGCTGCACGCTGCCATCGGAGCTCGCATCGTCCACGATGATCAGCTCCCATCGGCCATCGGTCTGTGCCTGCACGCTGCGGACCATATCGCCGATGAACCCCCTTTTGTTGAAGCTGGGGACGATGATGGAAACCGCAGGGCCCGGCTCATGGGTGGCGAAGGGCGAGGAAGCGGGCAGCTCGGGCTCGGCCGCCATGCATGCCTTCACCATCCGGTAGGCCGTGTCGAAGGCCTCCTTGGTGAATCGCTCCCGCGCGAAGGCCATGAGCCGCTCCGCATCGGCATCAGGGGGCTTGCCAAGGGCAAGGCCGTCGCCAGCGCGCAGCACCTGCCCGAGCCGCTCCCGCTGCACCAGGTCACTGAAGTCGCCCACGTGATCGGATATGGCGACCGCAAGGCCTGCGCTGAGGTACTCCGCGAACTTGGTGGGCGAAGCCACCCGGTTCGTGATGCGATCCTCTCGCAGCAGCAGGCCGATATCGCAGTCCTGGAGCATGGCACGCACGCGGCGGTGAGGCACCCAGCGGTGGTCCACTTGCTGGGGGAACCGGGCCTTCATGCGCTCGATCACCGGATGGCCCGTGCTGAGGAAGAGCATACGGTGCCGCGCATCGGCCGCCAGCCACGGGGAGACCACTTGCTCGGCGAGCTCGAGCGATTGCCAGCCCACGGCCGTGCCCGAATAGACCACCACCACATCATCCGGGCTCCATCCCAGCTCCTTCCGCAAGCCATTCTGCTGCCGCTTGGGCAAGGCCTCCACGCTGCGACCCAGCGTGCAGGGAATCACCAGATGCCGGGTAGCATCGTACCCGAGGGTCTTGCGCCAATGCTCCACCAGCGCCTCGCTCACGGCCATTCGCAGGTCGGCCTGGCCCACCACATCGCGCTCCAGCTGAACGCATTCGGCGATGAGGCGATCGTCGTCCACCACCCGGTACTCCTGCCATTCCGCGCCATAGGCGGCGCGCGCATCGAAGCAGACCTGGGCCAGCAGGCCGCGGTCTCGCAGCCGCAGGGCGAGCGCCGTGGCAAAGATGCCCCTGCAGATTGCCCCGGATGGCCTGAGCAGCCGACAGACGACCCAGAGCCAGATCCAGTTCACGCGCCAATTGTGCTGCCGCGGAACCATGGGCAGGACGATGGCCGAAGGGCTGCGTTCGCGGATGAGCCGCCGGGAGCGGAGGTAGCCGCGCAAGGAAACCAATGCCACCAAGCGCACCGGCTGTCCGCCAAGCGCATTCAGGTGATCGACCACATCGGTCACCTGGCTCCAATAGACGCCGCTGGGCTGATCGTTGTAAGTGACGTAGAGGATCACAGCGCGTGCTTGATGGCCTCCACCACACGCTCGGTCGCATGACCGTCCCAGAGCGATGGGATGCGCCCCTTCTTGAAGGTGCCGCCCTCGATCCGTTCGAGGGCACCGGCAAGCGCGTCGAGGTCGAAGGTGATGAGCTCGTTGGTCCCTTCTGTGATCGTGACGGGGCGCTCGGTGCTCGGACGCAGGGTGAGGCAGGGGATGCGCCTGAAGGTCGTTTCCTCCTGGATGCCGCCGCTATCGGTGATGACGAAGGCGCTTGTGGCGATGAGACGCTGGAACCTGAAATAGTCGAGCGGCTCGCACAGCACCACGCCTGGCATGGCCCGCAACCTTCCAAGCAGGCCGAAGCGCTCAAGGTTCCTGGCCGTGCGAGGATGGACGGGGAACACCACTTGCCGCCATGCAGCCACCAGCGCGATGAGGCCGACCAGCCGGTTGAGCGGCTCCTCATGGTCCACATTGTCAGGCCGGTGCATGGTGATCAGCGCATGCCCACCCTCGCTGAGGCCGAGCTCATGCATCACCGGCGAGCGCGCGATCTCCGCATCGAAGGCCACAAGCGTGTCGATCATGGTGTTTCCCACCATCACGATGCGGTCCTCGGCGGTGCCCTCCCTGAGCAGGTTGGTGTGCCCGCTGGGCTCGGTGATCAGGCAGAGCCAGCTGATGCGGTCGGTGAGGATCCGGTTCACCTCCTCGGGCATGCCCATGTCGCCGCTCCGCAGGCCGCTCTCCAGGTGCACGATCGGCAGCCCCAGCTTGTTCGCTGCAAGGGCGCCGGCCAACGTGCTGTCCACATCGCCCACCACCATCACGGCATCGGGGCGCCGCTCGCGCATCACGGGCTCCAGCGCCAGCATCAGATGACCAAGGCGGGCCGCAGGGCTGCCTTCCGGCACGCTCAGGAGCCGATCCGGGGTGAGCCCGAACTGCTCGAAGAAGACGGTGCTCATGCGGCCATCGGCATGCTGCCCCGTGTGGACCAGCTCGAAGTCGATCCCGCCGGACCGCTGCGCCACCTGCTTGAGGCGCGTCACCTTCATGAAATTCGGGCGGGTGCCCACCACCACGATTATCCGCTTCATGCCGGCTTGGAGCGTGTGGCGATGATGTAGGCATCGCTCGGTGTATCACTGATGCGCCGCGCCGGAGCGCCAGCGATGGTGCAATGCCCATCGGGGAATGAGGCGTTCACTACGGAGTTGGCGCCCACCACGAGGTGGGGCCCCAGCAGCAAATCGCCGTAGACCTTGGCCCCGGGACCGATGTAGCAGTTGTCGCCGATGCGCGGCGCCGGCTCCGGCGGAGGACCGGGCCGGGTGCCGATGACCACGTCCACATGGATGCGGCAATTGGCTCCGATCCGGGCATCGGGATGCACCACGATGGTGCCCCGATGAGCGATGGAGAGGCCGGGGCCGAAGGTGTTGAGCGGGATCTCGAAACCGCAGCGCACCGCTTGCCGGTGCAGCCGCCAGGACCAGTACTTGCGCAACAAGCGGTGCCAAGGGCCGCCCGCCGTGTTATGGTAGAACTCCGTCCGCCGCAGCAGCCGCTGGAAGGTCCAGACCTCGTCATACAGCAGCGGTTTCGGGCCGATGCGCCGGAGCCCGATGCGGTCGGCCTCGAGGTAGCGGTGCAGGTCCTCCCGATTGCGGATCATGCGCGTGTCATTCTGCCGATGAGCCCGGCCAAGCGCTCCGCCATTCGGAACCCCAGCCACCGATAAGCCTTGACGTATGCCGCCGTGGTGGCCGGGCTGACGCTGGGAACGAAGCCAGCCGGCAGCAGCCGGTCGAATGCAGCGAAGGCCGCCTGGCGATCATGCCTCGAAAGTACGCGCACCGCCATGAACAAGTATTGATCGGCCATGGCCACGGCCTCAGCATGACGTGGCCCAAGGCCTTTGACATGATCGCGCATGGCCCTACGGAGCTCCAGGTAACGCAACCAGTTCTCCCGCTCCCCGGTACGGCTGATGGATCCTTGGCTCCGCTTCAGCACATCGCACCTCACCTCCGGGTCGAACGCAACGGTCGCTCCACGTTTCATCATGCGGAACATGAGCTCATAGTCCTGGCTGCTTCCCAGCCCCTCCTCCCAGCCACCGGCATCCAGCACGGCGCGACGCTCAAAGAGATTAGCGCTGGTCGTTCCCAGGCGCGTTCGGATCAGGGCCTCCCACGGATCGCCCATCAGCGGCGCTACCGTCTCATCCGGGCGGCCATCCTCGAAATGGTTGCTGTACGCGCCGGCCACGATTGCCCCGCCGCAAGCCCCGGCCAACGCGCATTGCTCAGCGAGCTTGCCGGGGCGCAGCGCATCATCGGCATCGAGGAACTGGATCCATGGGGCATCGGTGGCCCGCAATCCCGCGTTGCGCGCCGCGCTGGCCCCGCGGTTGGCCTGCCGCAGCACACGGATCGCGGAGGGGAGCGTGCGCGCCACAGCGACGAGCGCCTCGTGGGTGCCATCGCTGCTCCCGTCATCCACGGCGATCACCTCCACCTCCACGCCCCTTTGCTCCAGGGCCGAGCGCATCGCCCGCTCCACATGAGGGCGCACGTTGAAGCAGGGCACGATGACCGCCACGCGCTGCATTCTCCCTGCGGCACTCATGCCCTGCCGGTGAGCCATGAGGTGAGCATGTACCTGAGCTGGGGGAAGGTCGGCTTCGGGTCGACCCCGCAATAGGCCAGCATCGCGCGCACGCCGAAGGGCGGCAGCCGATAGCCGAATTCACGCCAGATCCTGAGCACCCAGGCCTCGAATGCCTCTGCCGGGAAGCGGCCCGTTGATGCATTCATGCCGCGGAGCCAATGGAGATGCACGGCCACTGCCCTGATATCGCCAGGGGCCAGAGGCTCGGGGAACCATTTCAGCGCATGCAGGTGGGCGCGCAGGCCCTCCTCACCGATGGGCCATTCGATGTAGGAGAACAGCCCGCTGTGCAGCCTGCTCAGCATGGCCGTGCGGTCGCTGCTCGCACGGATGTTCTGGGGTCCCACGCGATACTGGATCAACGGGCTGTCGATGTTGGCGATCTGCGTCACCTGCAACAGGCGCGCCTGCATCCACCAATCCTCGCCGTACCGGGGCCATTCATCCTGGAATCGGATGCCATGGGTGAGCAGCACGCTGCGCCGGTAGATGCTGGTGGGCTGGAAGATCGGTATCTGGAAGAGCAGGCCTGCACGGCATTCGGCATCGGTCAGCGATGCGCGCATCACCTGGTCCGACGTCCCGAGCACGAGCTGATGCCCGCCGCTTGCTCCCAATTCCGGATGCGCATCCATGAACGCCACTTGCTGTGCGATGCGATCCGGGAACATGATGTCATCGGCGTCCATCCGCACCACGTACTCGCCCGTGGCGAGATCCATGGCACGCTGCGCTGCGCCAGCGGGGCCCAGGTTCCGCTCGAGCTGCACCACCCGAAGCCGCGGATCGCCAAGGCTCCGGAGGACCTCCAGGCTCTCGTCGGTGCTGCGATCGTCCACGGCGATCACCTCGATTTCGCGAAAGGACTGGGCGAAGATGCTGGCGAAGCTCTCCCGGATCCAGGGAGCCTTGTTGTATACCGGGACGACGACGCTGACCCTCATCGCAAGAGATGATTCAGTTTCCGTCGCACCCGGAATGCCCACCAGCCCGGCACACGCAACTGCGCATCCAGGCGCTCCAGGGCTGCACGCTGCTCCTCGTTCACATCGTGGGGCGCCAGCTCGATCGTGCGTCGGAACAGCCGCATCATGCCGAAGTCACGCGCCGTCCAGATGCGGGAATGCCACTTGAGGAGGAAGGTGACCACCATGGCCCGGACCCGGGCCCGCTCGGCCGCCGGATCGCGCAGGGGAATGCTGCGCAGGCCGGGTGTGATCACATGCCCGTGTTCCAGCACGGCCATAAGGTCGCGCTGACCGGTGGACGCGCACAGCCCGTGCAGGACGCTGGCGATCTCATCGAGGAAGCGATGGTGGACAAGGGACGTCTTGCTGGCAGGATGCTGCCGGAAGACGGATAGGGGCGCCGGGATAGTGCGCACCGCTGATGGCCCATGCCTGAAGACCACCTGGAGCCAAAGCTCGTAGTCCATCACGTAGTCCAGCCTGCGCTCAACGAATCCTATCTCGCGCACCACGTCCATGCGGTAGAAGGTGCTCTGCTGGTTGACATGAGGAGCGGTGAAGAAGGTCTCCGGATGCTCAGCATCTTCCGGCGCGATCACCACATCGCCATCGGGCTTCCGAAGGATGCGGGCCCCGCAGAGCACGGCCATGGACGGATCGCGGGCGAAGGCCTCCCCTACGCGCAGCAGCGCCCCGGGAAGCAGCAGGTCATCGCTGTTTAGCCAGCCGAACACTGCGCCGCTGCCCTTGGCCGCCCCTTTGGTGATGGCATCGCTCTGCCCATCATCGCGCTCACTGCACCACCATGCCAGGTCATCGGCATGGCGTGCGATGATGCCCGCCGAGCCATCGCTGCTGCCGCCGTCCACCACGATGTGCTCAAGGTCAGGATAAGCCTGCTCCTTCACGGAAGAAAGGCACTCCTCAAGGTACTGGGCCTGCTCGAAGCTCGGGGTGACGAGCGTGATGCGCGGGTACCGGATGGCCGGGTCCGGCCTCGTCCGGTCCGCGTGCACCGCCGTGCCCACCGCCGGAGCATGGATCCTTATCGGCTCACTGGTGCCTGATACGCGCCCCGCTCCCCGCCAACGGGCGATCACCGCGGCGGCTAGATAGCGCAGCCGCGCCGCTGACCAGCCGTGACTGAGCCGCAGATGAGCCCAAGCCGCTGCCGCGCTGGAGTCGGCCACCGGATGAAAGATGTCCTGCCACCGGCGATCGAGTTCCGCCTCGAATACAGGCACCGGGAACGTGCCGGATGAGCGGTTCATCGCCTTCAGCCGGCTTATCCAGGCACGCAAGGCGCGCACATCCGCTGCATTCGGGGGCCGCCTGAAGAGGCGGTGCAGCATCAACTGCAATCGGACCTCCTCTTCGGTGGCGGGTATCCCGAAGACCCGGAACTGCTCGGCATAGATGCGCGCCCGGTCCTCCACGGGATCACGGCCATGGCGCATGTTCTGAGCGCCCACGCGATAGAAGGTGAGCGGCTCCATGATGTTGGCGAAGCGCGTGTGCTGCGCCAAGGAGAGCAGGAACAGATAGTCCATGCCGGGCCTCAGCCAGGCCTCGTTGCAGCGCAGGCCATTGTCCAGCAGCAAGCTCCGGCGGATCATGGAGGTGCCGTAGCACACGGGATCGCTGAAGAGCATACGGCCGCGCGCTTCCTCGTCATGCTCCGGCCAGGACCACTGTTCCGACTTCTCACCGAACACGCTGAGCGCGGTACCGACGGCACCCACTTCCGTGTGGGCATCCAGGAATGCGACCTGCTTCGCGATCCGCTGGGGATGCATCAGGTCATCGGCATCGAGCACCGCGATGAACTCGCCCCGGGCCTCCGCGAAGCCACGGTTGGCCGCAGCAGGCCTTCCGGCATTGGCCACGCTGCGTAACAGGCGCACACGGGAGTCGGTGATGGCGGCCACGCGTCCGGGGCCATCATCGGTGCTTCCATCGTCCACCACAAGGACCTCAAGGTCCGTGAAGGTGCTGGCCAGCGCACTGCGCACGGCCTCTTCCACGAAGGGACCCTTGTTGTAGAGCGTGGTGAGAACCGTGACGCGCGGCATGCCGGGTAGCGCGGGCAAGTTACCGGACCGCGGCCACGCCGGTCAGACCCGCGAGAGCCGTTGCCGCAGCAGGTGATCGCCGAGCACCAGGCAGGCCATGGCCTCCACGATGGGCACAGCCCGGGGCACCACGCAGGGATCATGGCGCCCCTTGGCCTCCAGCACCACCGTGTCGCCCGCCCGGTTCACCGTCTGCTGGGCTTGGGCGATGGTGGCCGGTGGCTTGAAGGCCACATCGAATCGCAGCAGGCCGCCATCGCTGATGCCGCCCAGCACCCCCCCTTGCGGCTCCCGGTTGTGCTGCGAACCGCGCAGCGCGGCTGCCGCGAAGCCTTTGCCCATCTGGAAGCCCTTGACCGCGTTGATCCCGATCATGGCCTTGGCCAGGTCGGCATCGAGCCGGTCGAACACCGGCTCGCCGAGGCCGGCGGGAAGCCCCCGGATGATGCAGGTGACCACGCCCCCGACGCTGTCGCCCGCCGCGCGCACCGCCTCGATCAGCTCGGCCATGCGGTCGGCCAGCGCGCCATCAGGACAACGCGCTTCATTCCTCCACCGCTGGGATAGATCGGCCGGGGTGGCCTCCAGCGCCAGATTCCCGACGGCGCTGACAAAGGCCTCCACGGTGACGCCCTCCCGGCCGATCAGCTGCCGGGCCAGCGCGCCCGCAGCCACGCAGGCGGCCGTTACGCGCGCGCTGCTGCGGCCGCCGCCGCGGTGGTCGCGCACCCCGAACTTGAGCTCCCACGCACGGTCGGCATGCCCCGGACGGTACACCTCTCGCAGGGCATCGTAGTCGCCGCTGCGCTGATCGGCGTTGCGGATGAGGAAGGCGATGGGCGTGCCCATTGTGCGCCCTTCGAACAGCCCGCTGAGCCATTCCACCCGGTCGGCCTCCATGCGGGACGTGCCCAGCCGATTGCCTCCGGGCCGTCGCCGGTCCAGCTCCTCTTGAACCGCGTCCAGGTCCGGTGCCGCATCCGCCGGATAGCCGTCAAGGACACCGCCGATGGCCGCGCCATGGCTCTCGCCGAAAGTGGTCAGCCGAAGGACCTGCCCGATGGAATTGCCTGCCATGCGACGAAAGTAGCGGGCCCGATGAGGACAGGTCCAGGCGGACGTCGGCCCAGGATGCCCCCCACCTGCCTTTCTTTGCCCCGTGCGGCGGCTGCTCATCAAGAACGCAAAGGCCCTGCTGGGCACCTATCCGAGCGGAGCTCGGCGGATGGCCGGTGCCGACATGGCGCGGCTGCCCCGGATCGATGAGGGCTGGCTGCTGGCCGAGGACGGCCGCATCACGGGGCTGGGGACAATGGATGATTTCCAGGGCGTGACGGACTGGCGCGACCTCATGGTGATCGATGCCGGCGGGCGCTTCGTGCTGCCCGGCTGGTGCGACCCGCACACGCATGTCATCTTCGCCGCGCCGCGGGAAGAGGAATTCGTCCACAAGATCAAAGGGCTCACCTACCAGGAGATCGCCGCGCGGGGGGGCGGCATCCTCAACAGCGCGCGCAAGCTGCGGGCCATGGACGAGGAGGACCTCTTCGCCCGGGCCAGGACCCGGCTGGAAGAGATGATGCGCACCGGCACCGTGGCCGTGGAGATCAAGAGCGGCTACGGGCTCACCGTGGAAAGTGAGCTCAAGATGCTGCGGGTGGCGCGCCGGCTGAAGGAAGCACTGCCCCTCCAAGTGCGCACCACCCTGCTCGCGGCGCATGCTCTGCCACCGGAATTCAAGGATGACCGTGCCGGATACATCGACCTCATCTGCAGTGAGTTGATACCTCAGGTGGCGGCGGAAGGGCTGGCGGATCATGTGGATGCATTCTGCGAGACCGACTACTTCACCCCAACGGAGATGGATCGCCTGCTGGAAGCCGGCGTGCGGCATGGGCTTCCCGGCAAGGTGCATGTGAACCAGTTCACCAGCATCGGCGGCATCCAGGCAGCAATCGCGCACAGCGCCCTGAGCGTGGACCATTTGGAGGTGATGGAGCCCGGCGATATCGACGCTTTGGCCGCTTTGCCTGCCGCTGCGGTGCCCATGCCCACCCTGCTCCCCAGCTGTTCCTTCTTCCTGCGCATCCCATACGCCCCCGCGCGTGCGCTCATCGACCGCGGCCTGCCCATCGCCCTGGCTTCCGACCACAATCCAGGGAGCACGCCGAGCGGGAACCTCAACCTGGTGCTCTCGCTGGCGTGCATCCACCTGCGCATGCTGCCGGAGGAGGCGGTTGCTGCGCTCACGCTCAACGCGGCCGCAGCCATGAGGCTGGAGCACGAATTGGGCGGGCTCACCATCGGCAAGCGCGCCAGCCTCATCATCACGCGCGAAGTCCCCTCACTGGCCTACCTGCCCTATGCATTCGGGGCCGACCATATCGACACCGTCATCATCGATGGAGAACCAGTCCGCTCCGGAGCAGCACTCCGTTGAATTCCATCCGACCGAGCCCGGGCGTCCGCCGGCGCTGGAATTCTCCATGGGTGTTTCGCTGTTCGCCATGGCCCTGATCGCCTTCTTCATCGTCCAATCGGTGGCCCTCGTGACCGGCGTGGCAAGGCGCAGCCCCGAGTTCGCCTCGGAGCCGTTCAGCATGGGATGGCTGCAGGACCCGGTCTTCCAGCAGCGCATCACCGAGCTCGCCTTCAACGGCGACCTGGTCGGTGCGGAGTCAGCTTGGAGCGGCGGCATCTGCGCGGCGTTCATCCTCATCACCTGCGGCCTCTGGAAGCGGGGTCGGGTCCGTGCATTCCTGGGCCTAGGGCTGCCGCGAGCCGCAGCGTTCCTGCGCTGGTTCGGGCTCTTCGCCGCGCTGATGCTCGGCGTGGAGGCGCTGGCCCAGTTCACCCCGGCCTTCCAGACCGACTTCATGCAGCGCGTGGTGGGCAGCACCACGAACTGGCCGCTCCTCATCGCGGGGGTGGTGGTGCTGGGCCCCCTCTTCGAGGAGCTCCTCCTCCGCGGGCTCCTCTATGGCACCCTCCGCCATATCGCCGACGAGCATGTGAGCGTAGCCGTGACCGCAGGCGTCTTCGCCCTCATGCATCTGCAGTACAGCCTGCCCATCATGCTGCTCATCCTGCCCATGGGCGTGGTGCTCGGCTACGCGCGATCGCGGAGCGGATCCATCTGGGTGCCCGTGCTCCTGCACATGGTGAACAACGGCCTCACGGTGATCTGGCCGTAGCCGCCATCCCCGCTCGGCTCCGCTGCCGCGCCTAGCTTTGCCGCCACTGCGCCGCACCAGCGGCCAAACCATCAGACCATCATGCAACGACGTCTCATCGAATGCGTGCCGAACATCAGCGAGGGCCGCGACCGTGCCAAGATCGACGCCATCGCAGCCGTTGTGGAGACCGTGGAGGGCGTGCGGCTGCTCGATGTGGACCCCGGCAAGGCCACCAACCGCACGGTGATCACCTTCGTGGGGGAGCCCGAGCAGGTGTGCGAAGCGGCCTTCCGGCTCGTGAAGAAGGCGCAGGAGCTGATCGACATGCGGCTGCACAAGGGCGAGCATCCGCGCTTCGGAGCCACCGATGTCTGCCCGCTGGTGCCCATCAGCGGGGTGAGCATGGCCGAGTGCGCGGCCTTCGCCAAGCAGCTCGGGCAGCGCGTGGGCAGTGAACTGGGCATCCCGGTCTACCTCTACGAGTTCGCGGCCAGCGAGGAGAAGCGCCGCAACCTGGCCAACAACCGCAGCGGCGAGTACGAGGGCCTGCCGAAGAAGCTGAAGGATGCCGCCTGGAGGCCGGACTTCGGCCCGGTGGAGTTCAACGAAAGCGTGGCCCGCAGCGGCGCCATCGCCATCGGGGCGCGGAATTTCCTCGTGGCCTACAACGTGAACCTGAATACCACGAGCACCCGCCGGGCCAACGCCATCGCCTTCGATATCCGCGAAGCAGGGCGCGTGCTGCGCGAGGGCGATCCGCTCACCGGCAAGCCCATCCTGGACGAGAACGGCGAGCCGAAGAAGATCCCTGGCAAGCTCAAGGCCGTCAAGGGCATAGGCTGGTACATCGACGAGTACGGCATCGCGCAGCTATCGCTGAACCTCACGGACATCACGGTGACGCCGGTCCATGTGGCTTTCGATGAGGCCTGCAAGAGCGCAGCCGAGCGCGGCATCCGTGTCACGGGCAGCGAACTGGTGGGCCTGATCCCGAAACAGGCGCTGCTGGATGCCGCGGACTTCTACCTGAGGCGTCAGGAGCGCAGCCTTGGCATCCCCGAGCGCGAGAAGATGAGGATCGCGGTGAAGAGCCTAGGGCTTGACGACCTCGCCCCCTTCGACCCGCAGAAGAAGGTGATCGAATACATGCTCGAGGATGCGGGGAGCGAGCGCTTGGTGCGCATGGACCTGAAGCGCTTCAGCGAAGAGACCGCCGCCGAGAGCCCCGCCCCTGGGGGCGGCTCCGTAGCCGCATACGTGGGTGCGCTGGGGGTATCGCTCGGCACCATGGTGGCCAACCTCAGCGCCCACAAGCGGGGCTGGGACCACCGTTGGGAGGAGTTCAGCCAATGGGCGCAGCGGGGCGAGCGGCTCCGCACGGAACTGCTCCGCTTGGTGGACGAGGATACCCGGGCCTACGACCGCATCATCGCCTGCTTCGGCATGCCCAAGGGCACCGATGCGGAGAGAGCCGCCCGCAAGGCGGCCATCACCGAGGCGACCAAAGGAGCCATCAACACCCCGCTCCGCACCATCGAGGTATGCGTGGAGAGCATGGCCCTGATGAAGGCCATGGCCGAGCATGGCCTGCCTGCCAGCGTGAGCGACGCCGGTGTCGGGGCCCTCTGTGCACGCACCGGAGCCATCGGCGGCTACCTCAATGTGCGCATCAACTGCGCCGGGCTTGACGACGAGGCCTTCAAGGCAGACGTCCTCGCGCGGGCCGAAGCGCTGAAGGCCCAGGCCGAAGCGCTGGAGGCCGAAGTGATGACCATGACCCTGGCGAAGGTCTGAGCGCCTCTTCCCCAGCCGCTCCAGCCGGATCGGTGCGAGGGAAGACCGTCCCGCTCCCCTGCCGGGCACAGCAGCCTGCCGAACGTCACAACAGTGGACGGCATGAGGCCGTATCATTGGTGTGAACGCCGCCGCCATGAACGCCCGCCTCACCTTCCGCCAGTGGTGGCGCCGCTTGGTCTACTTCTTCCCGTTCCAGCTGCTGCTGCTGCACCTGAAGAAGAACCACTTGCTGTTGCTGGCCTGGGTGCTGCTCTTCGCCTATGTGACCGAGAGCCTGGGCGTGAAGTACGGCATCCCCTACCTCTTCCTGTTCCCCGAGTACTTCGGGCGAGTCGACCTCCTTTCCCACGTGATCACGGGCTTCGCGCTGGGCGGGTTCATCACCGCCTTCAACCTATACAGCTACGCGATGCATGGCTATCGGTTCCCTTTCATCGCCACCATCGCGCGCCCTTTCCTGAAGTTCAACGTCAATAACGCCGTCATCCCGGCGGTCTTCACCCTCACCTACCTCATCTGCGCCGCGCGGTTCCAGTTCACACAGGAACTGCTGCCGGCCCCGCGCGTGGCCCTCCATCTCCTAGGCCTGCTCTCGGGCATGGGGCTCTTCCTGGGGATTGCGCTGGTCTACTTCACCCGCACCAACACCGACATCGTGAAGCTGCTCGGCAAGGCGCCGGAGGAGTATCGGCCCGAAGAGCCCTTGATGGACATCCTCGGTCCCCACCATGATGCCCCGCCGCAGAGGCCCAGCGAGCGCCGCCGGGCCATGCGCTGGTTGAAGCGGCAGCAGCGCAGCGAGAAGTGGCGGGTGGAGACCTACCTCACCCCCCGGCTGCGGGTCATGCTGGCACGCAGCAGCGCGCACTACGACCAGGACCTGCTGCGGGACGTGCTGTGGCAGAACCACATCAACGGGTCCATCTTCGAGGTGGTGGTGGTGCTCACCTTCATCCTGTTGGGCGCTTTCAGCGATGTGCCCTTCTTCGCCCTGCCCGCCGGCGCCATCGCCTTCCTTCTGCTCACCATGGCCCTCATGCTCATCAGCGCTCTCTTCAGCTGGCTGCAGGGATGGACAGGCACCCTGATACTGCTCGCCATTCTCACCCTGCACCTGCTCAGCCATCGCACGGATCGCTTCCTCTACGACACGCACGCCTACGGGCTCGACTATGATGCCCCGCCGACCGCCTACGACCAGGCCGGCATCACGCGCATGGCCAACGACACGCTGGCCGCCCAGGCCGATGCGCAGGCGATGCGCGCCACACTGGACCAGTGGCTGGCGAACAACCGCCGCCATGCCGATGCCAGCGGCAAACCGAAGCTGGTTATCGTCAATACGAGCGGCGGGGGCCTGCGCAGCATGCTCTGGAGCTTCCGATGCCTGCAGGCCGCTGACAGCATGCTCGGAGGCGACCTCATGGAGCGCGCTGCGCTCATCACGGGATCTTCGGGCGGGCTAATCGGCGCCGCCTACTACCGCCAGCTGTACTTCGCTGACCGCGCCAATGGCACCGATCAGCGCTTCGATCCGGCCTTGGTGCGCGAAGTGTCCACAGACATGCTGAATCCGGTGGCGTTCAGCTTCGCAACCAACGATATGTTCATCCGCTACCGCACGATTCAGGATGGGCACCGCCGCTATACGCTCGACCGCGCCACGGCCTTCGAGCGCCGGCTCAGCGCCAACACGCGGGGGCTGCTCGACATCCGGCTCGGGCGGATGGCTCAGCCCGAGCGCGAGGCCCGGGTGCCGTTGCTCGTGGCTGCGCCGGTCAGCATCAATGATGGCCGGCGGCTGGTGATCTCTGCACTGCCGGCGGCACACCTCACCTCAATCCGGCCCGATGCGGACCTGGTCGTGAACAGCCAGGCTGAATCCATCGAATTCCGCCGCCTGTTCGCCGACCACGATCCGGACAGCCTGCGCCTCACGAGCATGCTCCGGATGAGCGCGAGCTTCCCGTACATCACGCCCGTGACGACACTGCCCAGCGCACCGGCCATGCGGGTGATGGATGCCGGTGCCCGCGATAACTACGGGTACCGGACCACTTTGGCGTTCCTGCATGCCTTCCGCGACTGGATCGCCGAGCACACCAGCGGCGTGGTGGTGCTGCAGCTACGTGACACGCAGAAGGAACTGGAGGTCCACCCAAGCAGCTCATCCCTGCTGGGGCGCGTGCTCGACCCCATCGGCAGCGTGTACGACAACTTCGTGAGGATGCAGGACCAGGACTATGACCTCATGCTCCGCCTGCACGATCCGGAGGGCGGTGCACCGCTGGAGGTGATCGATGTGCAGCTGTGGCACGGTGCCGAAGAGCGCATCTCCCTGAGCTGGCACCTGACGCGTGTGGAGCGCGAGCGCGTGCTGCGCACCGTGGGCAGCCCGGTGAACCGCCGGGCCTTCCAAAGGCTCACCGAGGCCCTTGCCGGTGCTGCCCCGGCGATTGCCGATGCCAGCGGACCAGCCCATTGAGCGGGTCGCGCTCCACAGCCACGAGTTCCATGCCGTGATCGAGCAGGCAGTTGGCGAGGATGTCGCGGAACCCCCACGCCACGGAACCGGTGGCATGCACGCGCTCGCGCTGCTCCAGCGGATGGAATGGCTTGAAGGCCTCGATGAACGCTTGGAAGCGGGCCGTGATGAGCTCTCGGACGTAGGGCACCTCAGTCATCCCCGAAAGCCGGCCGGCATGGGCCGCCAAGGCCTTTGACGGGAAGGGGGAGCGGTACACCTCATGGAGCACCGTCCCCAGGTCGGGACCGCCGTGGCCGAAGAGCGCCACCCGCACCTCTTCCGGCATGCGCCTGTAGAAGGCATCCTGGAGGAGCGTGCGGCCAATGTCTGCACCGCTGCCCTCATCACCGAGGATGTACCCCAGCGAGGGCACCATCTGATGCACCGCGGCACCGTCGTACCAGCCCACATTGGCGCCGGTGCCCAGGATGACGACCAGGCCTTGCGCTGCGCCCATGAGCCCCCGCGCGGCCCCCTCCAGGTCGGTGCGCACGGTGATCGCCGCGGATGGCCAGATCTGCCGGAGCGCGCTTTCCATGACCGCCGCCCGCTCAGCGCTGCCGCAGCCGGCACCATAGGCTTCCACCACCGCTGCTGAGAGCGCCCCGGGCGCCGCAGCCTGGAACCGGGCGACGATACCTTGCGCGAAGGCCTCGGCATCACCGCTCAGCGGATTGAATCCCGGCATGGCATCGCCCGGCCTTGGGAGCACCAACGGGTCCCGGCCATCCAGGAGGACAGCCCAGCGCGAGGAACTGCCCCCGATCTCCGCGATCAGCCGTGCCATGGAGCGAAGATCGGCCTTGCCGGCTAGCGACCGGCGTTGAAGAGGAAGTGGTTCGGGCTGGCCAACCCGTTGCGCACCGCATAGAGCACGATGGCAGCCGTGCTGTTCACGCCCAGCTTCTGCATGATGTTCCTGCGGTGCGTGGTGATCGTATGCGCACTGAGGTGAAGGCGTTCGGCGATGCGTGTATAGGAGTTGCCCTCTGCAATGAGCCCGATGATCTCGCATTCCCGGTCGCTGAGGATGACCGGAGCGCACGAGAGCGGCTCCTCGGCGAAGCGGGCCGCATCATGGCCTGCGCGGCGCAGGGTCTCCAGCACCTTGCCGCAGAAGAACCGCTGCCCCTTCGCCGCAGTGGAGACGGCGTCGATGATCTCCTTGAGGTCGCAGTCCTTCTTCACGTAGCTGGTGGCCCCGGCCCTCACGGCATTCATGATCGCCAAGGAGGAGGGCGCGTGCGAGATGGCCACGAACCGTGCGCGGGGCGCGCGCTTGAGGCCCTCCCGGATATCCCGGGCCGCGAAGCCGTCCGAGGTATGGTCGATCAGCACCACGTCCGGGCGATGCCGGACCAGCAGCGCCTGAAGTGAGATACCGTCCCGCGCGCTGCCCGCGACCTCCACACCGGGCACGGCTTCGAAGACCGCGCGCAGGGCCAGCAGGGCCAACTCGCCATGATCGGCCAAGAGGAGCTTGATGGACGCCATTATTTAGACCGATTCCAGATAGACCGCGAAAATAGGGGCACAAGCCCCTCGACCGCGCACATGTTCTACACGGCCGATCGTTCGATCACCGGATAGCCCCGCCCCTCCTCGCTCAGCTCGGTGTTGGGGAATATGGGCAGGGCCTCGGCCAGGAGCTCAGCGGCGCTCTTGTAGCGCGAGCTGAAATGGCCGAGCAGCAGGCGCCCGGCTCCGGCATCGAGGGCCATGCGCGCAGCCTCTGCGGCCGTGGAGTGCATGGTCTCCCGCGCGCGCCTGGCCATCTGGCTGGTGAACGTGGCCTCGTGGTAGAGCAGGTCAACGCCGTGGATGAAGGGCAAGAGCTCCGGGGCGAAGGCGGTATCGGAGCAATAGGCATAGCGCCTCGGCGGCGGCGGGGCATGGGTCAGCGCTGAATTCGGCAGCACGGTGCCATCCGGCAGCTGCAGGTCCTCGCCGGCCTTCACGCGCGCACGCATGAAGGTCGGAACAGACCGGAGGGCTTCCGGCCGCAGGGAGCGGAGCGCGGGCGTCTCCTCGAAGACGAAGCCCGTGCAGGGAATCCGATGCCGCAAAGCCAGCAGCGACACCTTCACGCGGGCATCTTGCCAGGCCACGGCGCCCGAAAGGGGTTCAATGGCATGGAACTCCAAGGGGTAGCGCAGGTAGGTCTGCGATGCCCGCAGCTGGACATCGATGATGCCGCGGAGCTCCGCTGGGCCGTGCACGTGCAATCGCGCGGTTCGCCCCATCAGGTGCATGGAGCTGATGAGCCCCATGAGGCCCAGGTAATGATCGCCGTGCAGGTGGCTGATGAAGACATGGCCGATGCGCATGAAATTGGCGCCGATGGACCGCAGGCGCTCCTGGGTGCCCTCGCCGCAATCGATGAGGTAGGGCTCTTCATGCACGATGAGCAGCTGAGCCGACGGATGCCTGCCGCGCGCCGGCAGTGCAGCACCGGTGCCAAGCGTGATCAATTCGAACCGTCGATGGCCCATGGAAGGCGGAAGGCCCCTCGCGGGGCCTTCCGGATATTCACTGAAGGGATCGGCTCACCGGCTCACCATCATTCGTCCCGTGAATGCCTCGCGCCCCGTTTCCACCTTGTAGAGGTACACGCCTTCGGGCATGGCGCCGGCTTCGAAGGGTACACGGTTCAGGCCAGCCTTAGCCAAGGACCTGAAACTCCAGAGCTCATCGCCGAGCAGGTTGAAGACGCGCACGCGCACCTCGCTGGAGCGATTCAGCTGGAACTCGATGTGCGTGCGGCCCTGCACCGGATTGGGGACGTTGCGTACGCCCGCCAGGCCCAGTGCCGCCAGCTCCTCGGTCCCTGAGAA
The DNA here is from genome assembly GCA_030584065.1 of Flavobacteriales bacterium. Taxonomy (NCBI): domain Bacteria; kingdom Pseudomonadati; phylum Bacteroidota; class Flavobacteriia; order Flavobacteriales; species Flavobacteriales bacterium. Next base: position 708,264 of record CP129489.1, on the reverse strand, counting down.
ATCCTCCGTGACGATGATGCGATAGCCGGTAAAGCTGAGCGGGTAAGGCACCGCCGATCCGAAGAGGGTGAAATAGCCCGTCACATCCAAGGTGAGCGGGAATGTATCAGCCACGGTCGGCGTGCCGGAGATGAGGCCGCAGCCGAGCACCGATGGCAGGTAGGTGCAGGGCGCCGGGGTCTGGGAGGCACAAGCGACCGACAGTCCATCCGGCAGGCCGGTGACGCCCACGAACACCACCGAATCGATCTGCACGGCCGGGAATGTGGGATCGATGTCCTGGGCGTTCAGGGGAACGATCAGGTTGAGGTCCTGGCTATAGGGCTGGCCCAAGGTGGCCGGCGCAAAATTCTCAAGGGTATCCGGCCATACGCCGAAAACGCTGTCGGCATACAGCGGGTTGGGGGTGCAGGGCTGCGCCAGCACTGATGCACTGGCGGCGAGCGCAAGGAAGAGTAGAGCGTTGCGGATCATGCGGCGTTGGGTTATTGGTCCTTCTTCACGTCCTTCTCGATCTCCTCCATGTACAGGAGGTCGACCGCCTCGGCCGCTGTGGGTGTGATGGAGAGCACGCTCTCCAACTGGGAGATCTGGACGAGCTTCATCACCGGCTCCTGCAATCCGCAGACCACCAAGCTTCCGCCCACGCTCTTGCACAGGCGATTGGCGACGAGCAGGGCGCTCAATCCGGAGGAATCGCAATAGCGGGTGGCCGCCAGGTCGATGATCACATTGCGCACGCCCGTCTTGTTGAGGTAAACGAGCTCGCTCTTCAATTCGGGCGCGCAACTGGTATCGAGCTTGTCGGCATTGCTGGTGACGAGCGTGTACCGCCCTTTGTCCTCGATGGTGAAATTCATGGGTATGGCTTCCGGTCAAAGATAATCAGGGTCTCCGACCTTGGAAGCCCGGGCTCTGCCCGCCAGTTTCAAACACCGGCCCGTGGGATTCGCGCGGCCAGCAGGTAGAGCACGGCCATGCGTATGGCAACGCCGTTCTCCACCTGGTCGAGGATGATGCTGTTGGCATGATCCGCCACCTCGCTGGTCAGCTCGACGCCCCGGTTGATGGGGCCCGGGTGCATGACCACCACCTCCTTCCCGATGCGCTTGTACCGTGCAAGGTCAAGGCCATAGAGCATGGCGTACTCCCTGAGGCTCGGGAAGTTGGCCAGTCCGTCGCCGCCCTGGCGCTCGAGCTGGATGCGGAGCATGTTCACCGCGTCGCACCAACGCAGGGCCGTGTCGAGGTCGGCCTCCACCTTCACGCCGAGCGCCGCGATGCCCTTGGGCATGAGGGTCCGTGGGCCGCAGAGCATCACCTCCGCTCCGAGCTTCTGCAGGCAGAAGATGTTGCTGAGGGCCACGCGCGAGTGCAGGATGTCCCCGACGATGGCGATGCGCGCGCCCTTCACGCGGCCGAGCCGCTCGCGGATGCTGTAGGCATCGAGCAGGCCCTGCGTCGGATGCTCATGCGTGCCATCGCCAGCGTTGACGATGCGCGCACGCACATGCCTGCTCAGGAACAGGGCTGCGCCAGGGTCCGGGTGACGCATCACCACCATGTCCACCTTCATCGCCAGGATGTTGTTCACCGTGTCGATGAGGGTCTCGCCCTTGCTCACGCTGCTCCCGCTGGAGCTGAAGTTGACCACATCGGCGCTGAGCCGCTTCTCGGCCAGCTCGAAGCTCACGCGGGTGCGGGTGCTGCTTTCGAAGAAGAGGTTGGCGATGGTGAGGTCGCGAAGGGAGGGCACCTTCTTGATCGGCCTGCCGAGCACCTCCTTGAACCCGTCGGCCGTGCGGAAGATGAGCTCGATGTCCTCCGGCGTCAGCTCCTTGATCCCGAGCAGGTGCTCCACGCTCAGCTGCTCGCTGGGCGGTGTTGCGGAATCGAAGGAGCGCTGTCTCATTGGTCGGCGGTTGAGCCCTTGGCGACCATGCCGGTATCGCGGCGGTCGCCGGCGGTGTGGAGGAGCACGCGGTCCTGGCCATCCGACTCCCTCCACTCGACGGTCACTCGCTGCTCACCGATGCTGTCCACCCATTTGCCTGCGTAGTCGGGCTGGATGGGCAGCTCGCGGCTGAAGCGGCGATCGATGAGCACCAGCAGGTGCACGCTGGCCGGACGGCCGAAGGCCAGCAGCGCATCAAGCCCGGCGCGGATGCTCCTTCCTGTGTACAGCACATCGTCGACCAGCACCACGGTGCGGCCCTCCAGGTCGAAATCGATTGCCGTGGCGCTGGGCATCGGCGGGCTGGAGCGGTGCCTGAAGTCATCGCGGTGGAAGGTGATGTCCAGCTCGCCGTAGGCCAGCCGCTCGACGCCGAGGATGGCCTTGAGCTCCCTGCGCAGCCGGCGCGCGAGCAGCACCCCGCGCGGCTGCAGGCCGATGAGCGCCACGCCCTGCAGGTCGCCATGGTCCTCGATGAGCTGGTGGCAGAGCCGCTGGATCGTCAGCCCGAGGGCCTTGGGTCCGAGTAGCGTGAGCGGCTCCATCAGCGGCCGAAGATAGGATCGCTGACTTCTGGGGAGCCTTGCGATCAGGAGAGCAGCCGCTGCCGGAGCGCGAACTCCAATTGCTTGTTGGCCTCCACCAAGCGGTTCGTATAGGCGGCCTGCTCCTCCTCGGCACGGATCTCCTGGTAGGCATCATCCACGGCGCGCACCAGCTGATCCTGCACCCATGGCTTGGCGAAGTACTTGGTCACCCCCCCGTTGTTCACCGCATCGATGATGGCCTCCAGATCCGCATAGGCGGTAACCAGCATGCGGCGCACCTGGGGGAAGCGCTCCTTCACCAGCGTGAGGAGCTCGCTGCCATTCATGCCGGGCATGCGCTGGTCTGCAATGACCACGTGCACGCGGTTGGCTGAAAGATGGGCCCATACCTCCTGCAGGTCGGCGGCAAGCAGCACGCGCATGCGGTGCCGGAAAGCCGCTTGGAAAGCCTGGCGATTGCCGGCATCGTCATCGACGAAGAGGACAACCGGGAGTTCCTGCGGGTCGGGAATACGGGCCACGGCATTCATGAGGGCGTGATTGAGCACGCCTGCTACGGCCAATGTGCGGAGGATGTTACCCCAAGACTGTTGAAAACTTGTTAATAACCTGTCGTTGACTAGATTCGCCCCCACTCGGACACCTTGGACAACCCTTTGACTGACCATGAGCACCTGGCACGAAGCGCTGCAGCGCGCTTCAGCGGCTGAGGCGGACGCTTACCGCCCTGTGATCCTGCGGCCTGCCCTGGCCGATGACCGGCAGGCCCTGGAGGCCTTGCTGGAGCGGTCGCGGCCGGTCGTGCACGACCGGCTCCAGGAGCAGGTGCGCGAACTGGTCCGCGTGATGCACCCGGCCGCACGGCTCACCGCGGCCGATCTCGACGCAGCCGCCAAGGCTCATCTGGGGGGTGTTTCAGCGGCGGACTATGGCGCATGGGTCTACTACCCTTGGTCGAACCGCCTGGTGCACCTGCTGGATGAGGAGGAATTCGTGCGCGTCCGCACCGACCGCAACCGGAACAAGATCACCCGCGAGGAGCAGGAGGTGCTGGCCACCAAGCGGGTGGGCGTGATCGGATTGAGCGTGGGCCAGAGCGTGAGCCTCACCATGGCCATGGAACGGAGCTTCGGGGAGATCCGGCTGGCTGACTTCGATACGCTCGACCTGAGCAACCTGAACAGGATCCGCGCAGGCGTTCACGAACTGGGCAGTCCCAAGGCCGTCAACACCGCCCGGGAAATTGCCGAGCTCGACCCCTACCTGAGGGTGGTCCTATTCACGGAGGGAATCACGGCGGACAACCTCGACGCCTTCCTGACCGGCGGTGGCAAGCTCGATCTCCTGGTGGAGGAGTGCGACAGCGTGGGAATCAAGATCCTCGCGCGCCAAAAGGCCCGGGCATTGGGCATCCCCGTGGTAATGGACACCAGCGATCGAGGGCTGCTTGACATCGAGCGGTTCGACCTGGAGCCCGAACGGCCGCTCCTGCATGGAACCATGGAGCATCTAGACGTGACGCTGGCGATGCGGGCGACCACGGCCGAAGAGAAGCTGCCTTTCGTTATCCCCCTGATCGGCTTGGAGAACCTGAGCCCGCGGATGAAGGCCAGCATGCTGGAGATTGAAAGCACCGTAACCAGCTGGCCACAGCTGGCGAGCGCAGTCGCCTACGGCGGAGGCACAGGCGCGCAGATGAGCCGCCGCATCCTCTTGGGCGAGGAAGTTCCGAGCGGCCGGTGGTGGCTTGACCCGGATGCGGCTGTGAAACCCACGGGATTGGCCGAAGCCGACCATGCCAAGGACAAGGCCAGCCACCTCCAGGATTTGATGCCTCCCCATGCTTCATCCGCTGGTGGGAATCATACGATCGTCCCAGGAAGCGCCGATGCGGCCAGGGTCCCGATGACGATCGAGGAGGCGCGCCAGCTGTCGCTCGCGGGGAGCCTTGCCCCATCGGGCGGTAACTGCCAACCGTGGCGATTCGTGCACACCGGAGGCAGGCTGCTGGTATTCCTGGACCGCCAGCGCGCCCAAAGTGCACTGGACCCCGGTTGGCGGTACGCCTACCTCGCCTTGGGCGCCTGCATCGAGAACATCGCGCTGTCGGCAACCCAGTCCGGGCTGCATTTGGACATCCTGCGCCACGAGTCGCGTCCGGATGACCTTGTGGCCACGGTGGAGCTACGGGAACGATCTCCCGCAGAGACGGTGGACAAGCGTGAACGGCGACTGGCTCAGGCCATCCCGTTGCGCTGCACCAATCGGAAGGACTCCCAAGCTCAAGAACTGACCGATAGCGAGGCCGAAGCGCTGGCCTCCGTGCTGCAGAACCACAGCCGCGTTTCACTTCGCATCATCCGCGACCGGAAGACCATTGACCGCATCGCCGCCCTATGCGGCAGGGCAGAGCGCATCCGCGCGCTGAATACCACCTGCCACCATGACATGTTCGTGAAAGAGATGCGCTGGACCCAGGAGGAAGCGGAGCGCACGGCGGATGGCATCGACATCGACACGCTTGAACTCTCCCTATCTGACCGGGTTGGCTTGCGGGTCGCATCCGATCCTGGGGCCATGAAGCTCCTCCGATCCTGGGGTACAGGAAGGGCCATTGAGAAGCTCACTGCGAAGGGCGTTCGGGCATCCGCTGCATTGGCTGTTCTTAGCGCTGAAGACCTCGGAATCGGCAGTGCATTCGAGGCTGGCAGGGCGCTCGAGCGCTTCTGGCTCCAAGCCACCGTCGAGGGCATTCTGGCACATCCGGTCGGTGCTCCCATCTTCATGGGAATCCATGGCCGGTGGGATGAGCAGGGCATACTGTCTGGGCATGAGCACCGGGAGGCGGAGGCCATCCTCAGTGAACTCATCGACATCGCTGGACTGAATTGGGGCGAACCGATCTTCATGGTGCGCCTCGGCCGCGCGGGAAGCCCAACGCGCAGAAGCCTTCGGAAACCCCTGGAGGAGTTGTTCGAAACCAAGGAGTCGCTGATCAGTGCTTGACCATGGAGAACAATACGATCACCATCACCGCATTCAAGGCAAAAGACCGGCCGGACCTCTGTGCCAGGTATGCCGAAGAGCACCGCGCGATCCTAGAGGAATTCGGGGTCTCCGAGGTGGTCAAACCGAATGAAGACTGGATGCAATCGGAGGATTGCATCGTGATTCTCGCCGAGCACGACGAACTCGGCTATGTGGGCGGCATCCGTGTCCAGAAAGGCGGGCCCAGCACTCCCCTACCCATGGAATCCTCTATGGGCACCCATGCTCAACAGTTCACCGTGCTCCTGCAGAAGTACCAGGGCGATTCAGGCGCGGAGGTATGCGGCTTGTGGAACGCGCATCGGTTCGCAGGGAAGGGCCTGCCCTTGGTGCTGAGCATGGCGGCCGTCTCGGTGGCCAACCAAGCAGGCTTGGACGTGCTGTTCTGCTTTGTAGCACACTACACGCTCCGCCATGCCTTGAAGGTGGGGTTCCAGATCATGGAGGATTTCGGTGATGGCGGCGCCATCAGCTACCCCATCCCGCGCATCAAGTCGTTCGCCATGGCCATTCCCGATGCGATCCTCCTGGAAACGGCACCCGAACGCTACCGTGCCCGGATCATCAGCCTGCGCTGCAGACCGGACCAGGATAGCATTGAGGCCCCGGCCGGTGTCCCCTTTGGCGTGCGCTGGCGGCTGCGGCTGCCGGACAATGGTGCGCATCAGGGGATTTATGCAGATATCCTCCGGCACTACCAGCAGATCCGGGCGTGACGGGGCACGAACCTGTCCCCTAGAGGGCCCGTAGAAGGGGCCATGTTCAGGGCCCCCTGCTTGCGGTCTGCGCTTCTCCTGTTCCTGTTGCCCATTTACGGGATGGCAGCACAGGATGCCTATGTCTTCAACGGCAAGGTCTCCACCCGGCCATTGGGCGAGTACCTGGCCATTCTGCCATCGCACCTGAAATTCAAGGATGCCTCAGAGGCCGCCGCCTTCAATGGATATGCTGAATCGCTTGCCGCAGTACCCAATCTCGGCCTGCAGCCGCATGCGCGGTGGGTCAAGTTCAGCATCATTAATGAATCGAGGGCCGAGGAGCTCGTTATCTCCGTTCCCTACCCGGAAATCGACCGGTTGACAGCCTACGAGCTAACCGCAAGCGGGCCGCGCATCATTGCCAAGTTGGGGCAGGCCGTCCCCTTGGCGGAGACCGAGGCCATCGGAAACGACATGGCTTTCGTCGTGAATCTTCCGCCGGGCAGGCAGGCCGACCTCCTGCTCGAAGTGGAGAGCACAAAGCAGATGCAGCTTCCGCTCATCGCCACGACCCGCGTGGATCACCTGCTTGCGAAGAACAAGAAGAACCTGATCATCGGCGGCTATTTCGGGATCATGATGGTCATGGCCCTCTACAATCTGTTCCTGTTCGTATCCATCCGCGACAGGAGCTACTTGTACTATGTACTCTACATCATCTGCCTTTGCTTCGCACAGCTCACCCTCCAGGGCGCCGGACAGGAGCTTATCTGGCCCGGGTTCACCTGGTTCGCCACGAAGGCCTCCGTACTCTTCACGCTCTGCTCGATGTTCTTCGCCGGGCTCTTCGTCCGCAAATTCATCGGCACGGTCGAACTCCTGCCAAGGCAGGATGTAGTGATGAAGGCGTTCCTCGCGGCGATTGCGGGATGCATCGGGCTGACCATTGGCAATGCCGACCTGGCCGCCTACCACGTGGCACAAGTGCTTTCGGGCACCTATCCGCTTTTCCTCATCATTATCGCGGTATCGGGTATCCGGAAGCGGTCCCGCCATGCCGGGTTCTTCCTGTTCGCCTGGTCCTTCTTCCTGCTCGGTGTCATCGCCTACATCCTGCGCGACCTGAACTTCCTGCCATACAACCAACTGACCGGCTATTCAATGCCTGTGGGGTCCGTACTTGAAGGCGTCCTCCTCTCCTTCGGTCTAGCCGACCGCATCAACATCCTGCGGCGCGACAAGGAGCGCTCGCAGGCCGAATCGCTGGCCATGGCCCAGGAGAACGAGCGGCTCATCCGCGAGCAGAACATGGTGCTGGAGGAGAAGGTGAAGCAGCGCACGGCCGCCTTGGAGGAGAGCAATGAGCACCTCAAGCGGACACAGGTGCAGCTGGTGAGCAGCGAGAAGATGGCCTCCCTGGGTCAGCTCACCGCGGGCATCGCCCACGAGATCAACAACCCCGTGAACTTCATCACGAGCAACATCGCGCCGCTGCGCCGGAACATCGCGGATGTGGTGAACGTGATCCGGGCCTACCGCACCGTGGACCCGCATCGCGCCGCCGCGGAGCTGGAACGGGTGAAGGCCGAGGAGGAGGCCCTGGGCATCGGCGAGACCATCGATGAGCTGGATGACATCATCGGCTCCATGGCCGAGGGCGCACGTCGAACCGCCGAGATCGTACGCGGGCTGCGGAACTTCTCCCGCCTGGACGAGGACGACCTGAAGCCCGCCGACCTGAACGAGGGATTGCGCAGCACCCTGACGGTGCTGGCCCCCCAATACCGCGACCGGATTGAGCTCAGGCTCGATCTGGGGGAGATCCCCAAGGTGGAGTGCTTCCCTGGCAAGGTGAACCAGGTCTTCATGAACATCCTCTCCAATGCGGCGCAGGCGACGATGGCCCGCGCGGATGGGCGTGAACGGGTGGTGGAGGCCCGCACGATGACGCACGAGGACCGCGTACTGGTGCGCATCACGGACACCGGAGTTGGAATGACCGAAGAGGTGAAGGCCCGGATCTTCGACCCCTTCTTCACCACCAAGCCCGTGGGCGAAGGGACAGGGCTGGGGCTCGCCATCGTATACGGCATCATCTGCGACCACGGGGGCACCATCGATGTGGTCAGCCAGCCCGGCGTGGGCACCGAATTCACCATCACCCTGCCGGTGCGCCAGAGCCGCCCGGCCCAGCAACGCGCCTGATCCATGGCCAACGATCGCATCCGCGTGCTCTTCGTCGATGACGAGGAGAACAACCTGAAGTCCTTCAAAGCCGCATTCCGCAGGGACATGGACGTCCTGCTCGCCGGGTCGGGCCAGGAGGCGCTCGACCTGCTGGCCCGGGAGACGGTGCACGTGATCATCTCCGATCAGCGCATGCCAGGCATGAGCGGCAGCGAATTCCTCGCCATCGCCCGGGCGCGGCACCCGGAGGCCATGCGCATGCTGCTCACCGGCTATTCCGACCTGGAGGCCGTGGTGCGGGCCGTGAACGAAGGGGGCATCTACGCATACGCCACCAAGCCCTGGGACGAGAACGACCTGAAGCTGCGGATCCGCCAGGCCTACGAGATACACCAGCTCAGGCAGGAAAAGGAGGTGCTGCTGGACCGCTACGCCCAGGTGTTCGAGACCACCGCCGACCCGATCGTGATCGTGGACCAGCGCGGCCAGGTGCTCGAGGCGAATGCCGCCTGCGCCCGGCTGCTGGGAACGGACCGGGAGGAACTGCTGAGGAACCGCTTCACGGGATATCTTCAGGACGCCCCTGCGCTCGTGCAACGGCTTCGCTGCCACCGCTCCGGCAAGGACTTCGTGAATGTGGACCTCACCTTGCGCACGCCCCAAGGCGCGGTGATCGACTGCCTGATGACGGCCACCTACCTGGGCGCCCAGCGCGGCCACCGGAACGTCTTCCAGGCGATCATCAAGGATGTGACCGACCGCCGGCAGGAGGAGAAGCGCCTGCAGAAGCTCAATGCCGACCTGGACAAGCGGGTGGCCGTGCGGACTGCACAGCTCCTGGAGGCCCTGGAGGACCTGGGCTCGTTCTCCTACTCCGTGGCGCACGACCTGCGCTCGCCCCTGAAGAACATCGCCGCGCTGAGCGAGTTGCTGCGCACGACGGCCGAGCAGGATGAGGCCCTGGCCGAATGCCTGCCCTACGCCGAGCGCATCGAGCGCGGCGCGCGCCAGATGATCCAGCTCGTGGACGACCTGCTCCGGTTCTCCCAGACCAATACCCGCGAGATCGAGCGGCGCGAGGTGGCGGTTGCCGACATCGTGCGCGAAGCGGCATCCGAGATCGCGCCGCCGGAGCGGCTGGGGCAGATCCGGGTCGATATCGGCCCTGAAGCACTGGTGCACGCCGATGCGCCCATGCTGAAGGTCGTCCTGCACAACCTGCTCTCCAACGCCCTCAAATTCACGCGTACCGTGGACGGGCCAGCGATCACCGTGGGCCATGCCCGTGAAGGCGACCACGACCACCTCTGGGTGAGGGACAACGGCGTGGGCTTCGATGCCAAGCACAAGGACCAGGCCTTCGGCGCCTTCAAGCGACTGCACAAGGCCGATCAGTTCGAGGGTACCGGCGTGGGCCTCGCCATCGTGCACCGCATCGTGGCCAAGCATGGCGGCGAGGCCTGGGCGGAGAGCGCGGTGGGCCAGGGCACCACCATCCACATCCGCATCCCCACGGCCGGCGCCAGGCCGGCTGCGATGCCGTTCGGGCAGGTGGCCTGAGCGTAACCCCGCAATGATCGGCAGCGTATCAGGCGCAAAACCAAGCGAGCCATGCGCACCGCACGCCATTCCCCTTCCGCCCTCACGCTGCTAGCCGCCTTGCTGCTCACCGGCTCGGCCATCGCCCAGAGCACGCCGACCAAGGGCAAGCTCGTTGACCGCCGCGACCAGGCCGAAGGCTGGTATGTTCCCGTGCACGGTCACGTGATGGTGGAAGGCGTGCAGGTAAAGGATGGCTTCGACATGATCCTCTACCGCGACAACGAGGAGATGGGCAAGCTGGGGGTCGACAAGCGCGGCCGATTCGAGCTGGAGCTGGACATCGACCAGTTCTATACGGTGCGCATCATCAAGCCCGGCTTCCAGGAGAAGATGCTCTACATCGACACCACCCTGCCCAAGGACCTTGTGAGCTACCCCGACTACGAGTGCTTCGTGAACCTCCAGCGCCCCAACGCACAGGGCGTGGACCCCTTCTACACGGACTTTCCCAGTGCCATCATCCGCTACGATGCGGAAATGGGCGGATTCTACCACAGCGAGCACTACCTCAGCCACATCCAGACCCGCCTGGCGGGCATCGCCAGCGCCACGTTCTGAACCGGAAGCCCTCCTCCGCCTCACGGAACCAACCGAGCAAGGCAGGAGGAACAGGAAGGCGGGCCTGCAGGCCCGCCTTGTTCCGTTCCGGCGGCACGTCCGCTAGTGCTGGTCGTAGTCGATCACCACGCGCTGCGAGCGTGGGTGGGTCTGACAGGTGAGCACGTAGCCATCGGCCACCTCGTCGTCCGTCAGCGCGTAATTCATCTCCATCTCCACCCGGCCCTCGAGCACCCGTGCCTTGCAGGTGCAGCAGACCGCGCCCTTGCAGGCGAACGGCACATCGAGCCCCGCATCGAGCGCGGCATCCAGCACGGCATCGCCCCGGGCGGGCACCTTCAGCTCATGCTCCCGGCCATCGAGGATCACCTTGACATCGGCCACGCCGGTGAACGAGGCCTCACCCGCAGCAGCCGCCTTTTTCTCGACAGGTGCCGCCACCGGCGTGGTGAACAGCTCGAAATGGATGCTCCTGCGGTCGACGCCCCTCCCTTCCAGCACCTCGCGCACGGCAGCGATCATCTGCTCAGGCCCGCAGACGAAGTACTCCTTGCCCAGCTCATCGGAGGCAAAAGCATCCATCAGGGCGGATGCGCGCTCACCGGTGATGCGGCCCTGGTGAAGCGCATCTGCACCACGGCCCTGGCTGATGATGTGATGGACATGGAGACGGTCGGGGTGCGCCGCGGCCATCTCACCCAGCTTGCGCTTGAAGATGATGGCGTCCTCCGAGCGGTTGCCGTAGAAAAGCGTCACCCGGCTCCGCGGCTCGGTCCTCAGCACGGTCTCCAGGATGCTCATGATCGGCGTGATCCCGCTGCCCGCAGCGAACAGGACGAAGTGGCGCGCCTTCGAGGGGTCGAGCGGCGTGGTGAAGCCCCCCATCGGGGGCATCGCCTCGATTCGCATGCCCGGCTTCAGCTTGTCCACGAGCTGCGTGCTGGCGCGGCCATGGGGCACCTTCTTCACAGCGATGCTCAGCCCGCCCGCATCCAACGGACAGCTGCAGATGCTGTAGGAGCGCCGGAGCTCCTCGCCATCCACCGTCAGGCGGAGCGTGAGGTACTGGCCATGCTGGAACGCGAAGTCCGAACGGGATGCCTCTGGAACAGCGAAATCGATGACGATGCTCTCGGGCGTCTCATGATGCACGGCGGACACCTCAAGGGTGTGGAATCGGGACATGGGAGGGCTGCTGCTTCGTGGCTGTGATGATGACCCGCGCTGGCGGAAGGGCGGCAAAAATAGACGCCTGCCGCAGTGCCGTACGCGTTCCGAACAAGGGCGGTCGGGCCTCTGTTCGGAAACTGACGCAACTCAATACCTACCAAGGCCAGGGTCCTATCTTGGCCGCCAAGTATGCAGCCATGACGGACGTTAAGAACCTGGAAGAGCTGTTCCAAGCCAAGATCGACGCCGAACAGAAGATCGAGCCGAAGGACTGGATGCCCGAGAAATACCGAAAGACCCTCATCCGCCAGATCAGCCAGCACGCGCACAGCGAGGTGGTGGGCATGCTGCCGGAGGGCAACTGGATTACCCGGGCCCCCAACCTGCGCCGCAAGGCCATCCTGCTCGCCAAGGTGCAGGACGAGGCTGGCCATGGTCTCTACCTGTACAGCGCCTGCGAGACCCTGGGCGTCTCCCGCGAGCAGACCATCGACGACCTGCTGAGCGGCAAGGCCAAGTACAGCAGCATCTTCAACTACCCCACCCTCACCTGGGCCGACATCGGCGCCATCGGCTGGCTGGTGGACGGCGCGGCCATCATGAACCAGGTGATGCTGTGCCGCACCAGCTACGGTCCCTACGCCCGGGCCATGGTGCGCATCTGCAAGGAGGAGAGCTTCCACCAGCGCCAGGGCTACGAGATCATGGCCGTGCTGGCCAAGGGCACGCCCGAGCAGAAGGAGATGGCGCAGGACGCCCTGAACCGGTGGTGGTGGCCCAGCCTGATGATGTTCGGCCCCACGGACGCCAACAGCCCGCACAGCGCCGAGAGCATGAAGTGGAAGATCAAGCGCCAGAGCAACGATGAGCTGCGCCAGACCTTCATCGACCGCACCGTGCAGCAGGCCGAAGTGATCGGCCTCACTATCCCCGACCCGAAGCTGAAGTGGAACGAGGCCACCCAGCATTACGACTTCGGCGAGATCGACTGGACGGAATTCAACAACGTGGTGGCCGGCAACGGTCCCTGCAACAAGGAACGCCTGGCCGCCCGCAACAAGGCCCATGACAACGGCGCCTGGGTGCGCGAGGCCGCGCTGGCCCATGCCGCCAAGAAGGCCAAGAAGAAGCAAGCCGCCTGATCGAAGTACCTGTAGCGTCGACCCACCGGGTCGACCTACCATTTGATACCACCGGACCCCATGACCGACAACCCGAACAACTGGCCCCTCTGGGAGATCTTCATCCAGAGCAAGCGCGGCCTGGAGCACAAGCATGTGGGCAGCCTGCACGCCGCCGACGCACAGATGGCCATCGAGAACGCCCGCGACGTGTACACCCGCCGCCAGGAAGGCCAGAGCATCTGGGTGGTGCCCGCCGGCGCCATCAGCAGCAGCCAGCCCGATGATGCAGCGATGCTGTTCGACCCCGCCGACGACAAGACCTACCGGCACCCCACCTTCTACACCATGCCCGAGGGGGCGAAATACATTTAGTGAATGGCGAATGGGAGATGGTGAATGGTGCTTATGCGCATTCCCCATTCGCCATTCGCCAAGTCCCATTCACCATGAGCCAGGCACTGTTCACGTATACGCTCCGCCTCGCGGACGACCTCCTCATCCTCAGTCACCGCCTGAGCGAGTGGTGCGGGCACGGGCCCATCCTGGAGGAGGACATCGCCCTCACCAACCGGGCGCTGGACCACATCGGCGAGGCGCGCAACCTGTACACCTACGCCGGCCAGGTGGAGGGCAAGGGTCGCGACGAAGACGACCTCGCCTACCTGCGGAACGAGCGGCAATTCGTGAACACCAAGCTCGTGGAGCAGCCCAACGGCGACTACGCGCACACCATCGTGCGGAGCTTCCTGTTCGATGCCTACCACCTGCCGCTGGCCGAGGCCCTCACCAAGAGCGCCGATGCCCAGTTGGCCGCCATTGCCGCCAAGGCCGTGAAGGAGGCCCAGTACCACGTGAAGCACAGCAGCGACTGGCTGATCCGCTTCGGCGACGGCACTGAGGAGAGCCACCGCCGCGCCCAGGAGGCGCTCGACAACCTGTGGACCTACACCGGCGACCTCTTCGTGATGGATGAGATCCACCAGCAACTGCTGAAGGCCGGCATCGCGCCCGATCTCGCGAAGATCAAGGCCGCCTTCGATGCCACCGTGGATAAGGTGCTGGGTGTGGCCACGCTGAAGCGCCCCGCCGACGGCTTCATGGCCACGGGCGGCCGCCAAGGCAAGCACAGCGAACACCTCGGCTACATCCTGGCCGAGATGCAATACCTGCAGCGCGCGTACCCGGGGGCGGAGTGGTAGGAATGCGCACCGCCAAGACGCCAAGAGCGCGAAGGAAGCACGTTGCCTTCCTCTGGATAGCCTTGGCGGCCTTTGCGTCTTTGCGGTGAACTACGAAGACCCATGATCACCAAGGACCGCATCCTCGAGCTCCTCGACTACGTGAAGGACCCGGAGATCCCGGCCATCAACGTGCTGGAGCTGGGCGTGGTGCGGCAGGTGGAGGTGGAGCCCGACGGGAAGGCCATCGTCACCATCACGCCCACCTACACCGGCTGCCCGGCCATGGATGTGATGGCGGCCGACATCAAGAAGGAACTGCTGGAGGCGGGCGTGCCTTCCGTGGAGGTGAGGACGAGCCTCTCCCCTGCCTGGACCACGGACTGGATCACCGAGACCGGCAAGCGCAAGCTGAAGGAATACGGCATCGCGCCGCCCGAGAAGACCGCCGACATCCGCGCGCTGAAGGGCGAACAACCCGTGGTGGCCTGTCCGCAATGCGGCTCCACGAACACCGTGATGCTCTCCGCCTTCGGCAGCACGGCCTGCAAGGCGCTGTGGAATTGCAACGACTGCCTGGAGCCCTTCGATCAGTTCAAGTGCTTGTGAACTCGCCCTGACCCAGGCATCGGCCCGCTACTTTCGCGGCCCAATGCCGACCGGGCACCGATACACCGTTGATCCTGCGCGCCTCGATGGCGTTGCCGACGAGCCGCTATTCGCCGCGGTGGCCGCTGAAGCCGCGCAGCAGGGAATACCGGCTTTCGCCATCGGCGGCTACGTGCGGGACCGCTTGATCGGGCGGCCGTGCAAGGACATCGACTTCGTGGTGGAGGGCGATGGCATCGCCTTCGCGGAAGCCGTGGCGAAGCGGCTGGACGCGGGAGCCGTGCATGTCTTCAGGAATTACGGCACAGCCATGTTCATGCTCGGTGAGCTGCAGGTGGAGTTCGTGGGGGCGCGCAAGGAGAGCTACAACCGCAACAGCCGCAAGCCCGAGGTGGAGCCGGGCACCATCAAGGATGATCAGGAGCGCCGCGACTTCACGATCAACGCCCTGGCCATCTCGCTGAATGCGGGGAGCACGGGCGCGCTGGTGGACCCCTTCGGCGGCATCCTGCACCTGGACCAAGGCCTGCTCCGGACCCCGCTCGACCCGGACATCACCTTCAGCGACGACCCCCTGCGCATGCTGCGCGCCGTGCGGTTCGCCACGCAACTCGGCTTCACGATCGATCCGGTCACCTTCGAGGCCATCCAACGAAACGCAAAGCGATTGGAGATCATCAGCGCCGAGCGGATCCATGCGGAGCTGAACAAGATCATCCTCGCGGCCAAGCCCAGCGTAGGCTTCGTCCTGCTCCGTGAGAGCGGGCTGATGGCCGAGTTCTTCCCCGAGTTCCTGGATCTGGCCGGGGCGGAGGAGCGGTTCGGCATCGGCCACAAGGACAACTTCTACCATACGCTGCAGGTGCTCGACAACGTGGCCCAGCAGAGCAATGACCTTTGGCTGCGATGGGCGGCCGTGCTGCACGACATCGCCAAGCCCTCGACGAAGCGCTTCGTGCCGGGGGTCGGCTGGACCTTCCACGGCCACGAGGACAAGGGCGCGCGCATGGTTCCCAGGATCTTCCGCCGCCTGAAGCTGCCGCTTGACGAGCAGATGAAGTTCGTGCAGAAGCTCGTGGCCCTGCACCTGCGGCCGATCGCGCTCACCAAGGAGGAGGTCACCGACAGCGCCATCCGCCGCCTGCTCTTCGATGCCGGCGACGACATCGACGCGCTCATGATCCTCTGCCGTGCCGACATCACCAGCAAGAACGAGAAGAAGAAGGACCGCTACCTGCGGAACTACGAACTGGTGATGCAGAAGCTGAAGGACGTGGAGGCGAAGGACCGCGTGCGCAACTTCCAGCCGCCCATCACCGGCGAGGACATCATGCGCGCCTTCAACATCCCGCCGTGCAAGCTCATCGGCGACATCAAGACCGTGATCAAGGACGCGATCCTGGACGGCGTGATCCAGAATGACCGCGAGCAGGCGTGGGCGCTGATGCTGGAGACCGGAAGGAAGCTGGGGGTGAAGCCGGTTGATGGGGTTGGGGCTTGAAGGTTGCCCTCTCCGTGTAGATTCGCCGTCAGGTCCGGAGGAACCGTGCCCAACCCTCAACCTGCCTCCGGCACAACCTGCAACCTTCAAGCACCCCAGTGAGAATCTACCGTTTCCGCGTACTGATCGACCACCCCAGCGAGGCCTTCCGCGACATCGAGATCGGGAGCGAGCAGACCTTCCTCGATCTCCACACCGCGATCAAGGACGCCTTCGGATTCATCGGCCAGGAGATGGCGGCCTTCTATGTGAGCGACGAGAATTGGGACAAGGGCGCAGAGGTTCCCCTTGCCGACATGGGATTCGCCGAAGAAGGCTCTGTGCCGGCGCTCATGCACGAGGTGCTGATCAGCGACCACATCCGGAGCGCGAATCAGCGCTTCATCTATGCCTACGACTTCCTCCATATGTGGCTCTTCATGGTGGAGCTCATCGGCGCGGGCGACCCCGAGCCCGGGGTGACCTACCCGCGGGTGGTGCTGAGCATGAATGATGCGCCGGATGAGCACAGCAAGGAGGATGAGCTCACCGCCGGCATCCTGGATGAGGACCCCTATGCGCTGGACGATGAGGAGCACGGGTACGAGGAAGGCGAAGAGGATGACCCCTTCGGAGACGAAGGCGGCGAGGAGGGCGGCGAGGCCTTCGATGAATCGAGCGAGGATTTCCGGTAGGCGTTGCGTTACTTGAACCCGCGCCCGCGCTCATCGCCCACCTCGAGGCCGCGGAGCGACGGACGCCGGGCTACCGGCAATCGCCCTGCGAGACCATGCGCACACTCCTCATCGTTGGCGGTCCCACGGCCTCGGGGAAGACGGATGCCGGCATTGCGCTGGCCCGGCACTTCGGCACGGAGGTGATCAGCGCGGACTCCCGGCAGTTCTACCGGGCCATGCGCATCGGTACGGCGCGCCCCTTGGAGCCGGAGCTCGGCGGGGTGAAGCACCATTTCCTCGGGCATCTGGAGCTGGAGGATACGTGGAGCGCCGGCAGGTTCGCGCGCGAGGCGGAACCGGTGCTGCAGGAATTGCTAGAGAGGCATGGCGTGGCCGTGCTCGTGGGCGGCAGCGGGCTGTACATCGATGCGCTGGTGAAGGGGCTTGACCCATTGCCCCTGAGCGATACGCGGCTCCGGGAGCGCCTGATACGGCGCACCGATTCCGGCGGAATGCCCGACCTGCTGAAAGAGCTCGAGCGCCTCGACCCGGTCACCGCCGCACGCATCGACCGCAGCAACCCGCACCGCGTGATCCGTGCGCTGGAGGTGTGCCTGCTCACCGGAAAGCCCTTCAGTGCGCAGCGCTCCGGCGCCGGAGACCGCACCGACATGCGCCTGGTCCGCATCGCCATGGACGTGCCCCGAGAGGAACTCTATCGCCGAATCGATGCCCGGGTGGATCGTATGATGGCCGAGGGCCTGGTGGAGGAGGCGCGCTCCCTCCTGCCGCATCGCGCACTCAATGCGCTGCAGACCGTGGGATACCGTGAGCTCTTCCAGTATTTCGACGGCACGCTCACCCTCGAATCGGCCATCGCGCTGATCAAGCAGCACACGCGCAATTACGCCAAGCGCCAGTTGACCTGGCTGCGGCGGGATGGCGGGTGGAATTGGATGGGGCCCGATGAGACCTTCGGCATGACATCGTTGATCGTACCTCGCCCTGTGCAATGAAAGCGCTCCGCTCCGAAACAGACGCCTGGAGCAAGGGGGCGTTCGCAGCGGCAGTGGGTGCCACCCTGATTGACCGGTTGATGGTGCTGATCGGGTTCGGCCTGCGGTACACGGGCGCGGACGATGTGGTCTTCTGGACCGCCGCATCGGACATGGCAAACGGCATTTTCCGAGAGCCTTTCCTGTATGGCCAGAACTACAACCCCGCACTCGAATCGCTCGTCGCCGTTCCGTTGCTCTGGCTCGGCGCTCCCATACAGGCCGCAATGCCCGTGGCCACGTCCATCCTGGCGCTCGCCCCCTTCCTCTCCTGGGCGGCTTGGGAGGCGCATCGCGGACGATGGACCGCCGGCGCACTGCTCGCGGCCTGTCCGGCACTGCTGCCCATAGAATGGGGGCTCATGACCACCATGACCCGCGGCTTCGTCAATGGCTTGGCGCTACTGGCGCTGCTCCCGTGGGTGCTTAGCATCCGTCGGGCCGAGATGCGCGACGGACTTCTCGGATTCCTCGCCGCTGCCGCCGTCGCCGTCAATCCGAATGCCCTGCCCCTTGCAGCCACGTTCATTGTTTGGCACATCTGGACGAACCGCGGGGGGCTCAAAGGTGTGTTCTGCATCCTCGGTGGCGCACTCCCGGCATTGCTGGCTGCCTGGGCGGGCTACCATTTCTATGCCGCCCATCCGGAACGCGTGGTGCACCGGATCGACGACTGGCGACTGACATTCCACCCGGCTGAGTTCATCCCCGAAGCGCTTGGCCAACTCGACAGGCACTTCGCCTGGCTCTGTCCGCTATGGTGGCCGAATGGGGAGGCGGTGATCTGGTTGCTGGTCGCAGCGGTTCCCTTATTCCTTCGGCTGCGCAGACCGGGTGTCTCCATCGCCCTGGCTGCCAGCACTTCAGTGGTTGCGCTGTCCTTCGCCTTCCCCAAGACCATGGACGGCCATGACCACGTAGTCTACCCCCTTTCCCGGATGTTCCTGGCCATGCCCTTGATCATGGGTTGGGCTGCCGCGCAGGTGCCTTGGGGGCCGCCCAGTGCCGTTACCATCTCGAGGGCGCTGCTCATCATCGCCCCTCTCCTCGTGGGGTGGAAGGCGCTCAACCTCGAGGCCGTGATCGCGCAACAGTTCGGAGAACCTTTGGAATTGCCCATTGCCACGGCAACCATTGCCGCGCTTCAGGCAGATGCGGATGCCATCGCCGAAATATCGGCCAGCGAAGGCATCGACCTGGTCGTTGCCTTCTCCAACGATCCGGAGAAGCGCTCCGCCGTGCTTTCCTATGCCGCACCGCTGCTCAATCCCCATGTGCCTAACACCCTGTTCGTCGGGCATGATCGCCGATACCACTTGCGGTCCGCTTCGCGGAACGCCGTATTCCCAACCATCCTGCTCCTGGGCTGCGACGATTCGATCTGGGATGAAGGCATGCGGTCGCTTCCGGGTGCATTTCCCGCAACGATCCGGGGAAGACGGGCGCTGCTCCTGCGCGGCAATGGGATGCCGCTCAGCGAAATCCTGGATCGCCTAGGCCGGGACCTCGGCCCCCTCCCAGCGCAATGAGTGTCAAGGACATGCGCTCAGGCGGCAGGCTGGTGCTCTGGATCATCATCAGCCTGGCTGTCTTGCAGCGAATCTGGCTGCTTCACCGCTTCGCCTTCACCCACATCGGTATCGATGACGCGCTCATCCAGCAGGTGGCCAGGGACTACGGACAGGGCATCTTCAGGGAGCCCTACCTATACGGCCAGAACTACAATCCCATGCTCGAAGCGCTGCTGGCCGCGCCGTTCGTGCGCTTGGGAGCAGCGCCTTGGATCGCGCTGCCCATCGTCACCTCGCTGCTGACCCTGCTCCCGTTCTGGTCATGGGCGTGGTGGGCCCGGCGGCAGAACGCCGTGACAGCGGCGGTGATACTCGCAGCCATGCCCCTGCTGCTGCCGGTGCACTGGGGCCTCATTACCGCCATGCCGCGGGGCTGGGTGCACGGGCTGGCCCTGCTGGCCCTCATCCCGTGGATGCTCCACGCACGGAATGCATGGCTGCGGCACTTCCTCATCGGTTTCACGCTCATGCTGGCGCTCCTGTGCAACCCCAATGCGCTGCCCGTGGTGGCCGCCATCGCGCTTTGGCTGGTGCTGTCCAAGGCCCGTGATCTCTCGCTATGGGTGGCTGGCGCGTCGAGCCTGGCGATCGGCTATGCGACGCACCGGGCCGCGCAAGCATGGTACGCGGCCCGGCCCGGCACCGTGGTGCATCCGCTGCTGCCCAGCGACATGACCTTCTCCGTTGACCTGCTGCGCGAGGGCATCACCGGGATCAACGCGCATGTGATGCACATGCACCCATTCGATGGCCTGGGCTGGTTGGCCTTCGCCTTGCCAGCCGCTATTGGCGCGGCCCTGATCGTCAGAGGCGATCGGAAGCCCGGTGCGGCCGTACTCATGTCATTGATCGTCCTTCTTCTCGCCCTTGGCCTGCCCAAGGTGCACGAGGGCTGCGCCAGCGTGTTCTTCCCGCAGTCGCGGATGATGCTCGGCCTGCCCCTGATCCTGGCTGGGGCCGCTGCACTGCTGCTCCGCCGCATCAAGCCGCCGCGCTGGGCGATGATCGGCCTTCCCGGGCTGCTGCTCGCCGTCGGCACCGTGCGGCTCATCGGCTTGGAAGCGACCGTTCATCAGGAGCTGGAGCATCAGGGCTGCGCGTGGGTGCGCGAGGAACCGATCACTGAGGTGCGCGACCTCTGCGCGCGGGTGAAGCGCGCCGCTCAAACATCGGATGCGCGGCTCGTGGTGCCCATCCGTTGGCCGGGCATCCGTGACGATCATGCCTGGCACTTCGAGGCCCACCTGATCTGCTACGCCTGCGAGGCGCTCGACCCGGACTTCCCTCCGACCTATGGCGCGGGCTATGACCGCAGGAGCTGGAGGCGTGAGGCGCATGAATCCCAGGGCGCTGCCGGCGTGCTCTTCGTGGGAGGCCGGTGGGGCGCCTATCTCAACCCCATCGAGCCTGGCCTCACGCGGCAGTTCTTCGGGGACGAGCGCCTGCTGCTCTACACCGTGCGCAAGGAGACCCTGATCGACACGTCGTTGCTGAAGCGGCGGCTGGACCGGTTGGCGCTATCGGAGTTCATCCTCGAATCGGGCGCGGATGACGACCTGGGGCGCTGATCAGGCCTGGATTCCGATCAGCAGCACATCATCCACCTGCTCCTCTTCGCCCTTCCAGATGCGGAAGCGGTCGCTGAGGGCCTGATGCTGCTCCTCCATGGACAGGCTCGCCGTATCCAGGAGCCATTGCCTGAATCCCGCGCCGCGCAGCTTCTTCCCGGCGGCACCGCCGAACTGATCGGTGATGCCATCGGAGAACAGGTAGATGCGATCCCCGGGCAGCAAGGCCACCTCCTGCTGCGTGAAGGGCGCTACCTCCCCCTCATGGATGCCGATCGGCATGCGGTCGCCCTTCAGCTCGGTGATGGCACCGTCACGCAGCAGGTACAGGGGATGATAGGCGCCGGCGAAGCGCAGGGTGGCATGGCCGGCATCCAGCGCCGCCACGCTCACGTTCATGCCATCGCGATGGCTGGCCCCTTCATTGCGGTTGAGCACCTGCATGAATCCTTCGCGAAGGGCATCGAGGATGGCCGCGGGCTCCACCGTGCGGCGGTCGCGCACAATCTCCTGGAACAGGGCTGCGCCGATTAGGCTGAGCAGGGCCCCGGGCACACCATGGCCCGTGCAATCCGCAGCGGCCACCACCTTGCGCCCATCAACCTCGGCGAACCAGAAAAGGTCGCCGCTCACCAGGTCGCGTGGCCGGAAGAGGATGAAGCTCTCGGGGCAAAGGGCCTGAAGCCCGTCCGCCTCGGGCAGCACCGCCCGCTGGATGCGGCGGGCATAGCGGATGCTCGCGAGCAGTTCCTCGTTCTGGCGGGTCACCATGGCCTGCTGCTCCGCCACACGGGCCTCCAAGGCCCGCCGCCCACGGATGTCGCGTGCGAAGAGGATGATGGCCGGTTTGCCATTGTGGGAGGTGACCCGCGTGCTGCATTCCACGTGGATGCGTTCGCCATCAGCCGCCACCAAGGGGATGTCCGCATACACCGACCCCTTGTTCTCCCATGCCTCTGCGATGCGCTCCGCGCTGCGGCGGATGAGTTCCTGCGGGTGCAGGTCGAAGATGGTGAGGCGGGTGAGGCGCTCCACGGGGTGGCCGAGCAGCTGGGCCGCCCGGGCGTTGGCCTGATGGATGCGCCCATTCACGAAGTCGATCACGAACAGCGCATCGTTGCTGCCCTCCAGCACCTGCAGGTAGCTCTCACGGTCACGCTCCGCGCCCTCGTGCCGCTCGCGCAGCCGGTTGTAGGCGTGCGCCAAGGCCACCGCCGCGCCCAGCATGGCCATGGGCAGGGCCCCAAGCGCCAATCCCACGCTCAGGTCCATGCAGGGCTGGTGCTCGGGGTAAGCTGCTCGAGCACTCCGAAGATGAGCTCCGGGTCGAGGAATTCCCCCACCCGATCGGGGCGCGATACATAGCGCACGATGCCTTCTCGATCGATCAGGAATGAAGCCGGGAGGGGAATGCCTTCCGCGTAGTCCACCCCCAGTTCAATGACCGGGTTGCTGTACACCACACCGTACCTCGCGCTCACAGCCTGTTCGTCGTCGCTGAGCATGCGGTAGCTGACGCCGATGCGCTGCACCATGTCACGGTTCACCTCCAGGTCATCGGGGCCCACAGCCACCACGTGCACGCCCTTATCCAGGAACCGCTGCCGGCTGCGCTCGTAGGTCCGCAGCATCATGTGGCAACCCGGGCACCAGTCGCCGCGCACGAAGATGAGCAGCACCGGGTGCCGGCCCCGGAAGTCCGATAGGCGGACGGTTTCGCCGGTTTGGTCGGGCAATTCGAAGTCGATGGCGGGCATGCCGGGCTGGACGCGGTACCCGAAGCGCGTCCGCTGGCGCATCCGGTGCGCGTCCTGCACATAGCTCACCGTGAGGCCCAAGGCGAAGCCGATGGGCAGGATGGGGGCCAGCCAAAGGTCCCAGGCGAACGGCCGGTCTTGGAGAACGGCCAGCCAGAGCGCAAGCGCGGCCAAGGCCATTCCGGTATCAAGCCAGAGCAGATTGACATAGGTGAAGCGTTGCATGAAGGCCTGCCGGGCCACGGCAGCCATGGATGCCAGCAGCAGTGACATCGTCAGCAGCGGCCACTCGGAGTGCCGCAGGTCCAGGAGGATGCCGAGGGCCAGCGCCGTGGCCAGGATCATGGCGAATTGATGCTCGCTCGTGTACTTCTTGAACTCGAGCAGTACGAAGCCGTGCGCCAGCACCAACAGACCAGCCGCCGCAACCGGTTGACCCAGCCACGCCGGGATCGCAGCAAGGGGCAGCAGCAGGGCACCGAGCGCGGTGAAGGGGTGCAACCGATGGAGCATCGCGCGTTCTACGTCGCCGCAGGCTCATGGTTCCCGCCGCCACTGCCGAAAACCGCCACCCGGGCAATCACATGCCGGCATGCAGCCGGTACCATCGCCGCACGATTCGATGCGCATGCGCAAATCCCTTGGCCTGTTCCCCGTGCATCACTCGCCTGCGGCTCCCTGGAACCGGCGCCGGAATCGCCGGGCGCGGCGCCACGCCGGGTGAATGGCTATACCCATCGGCACTACGACACCGACAAGACGCTCTTCAGCCGCTTCACGGAGACTGCGGGCATCACTGTGAACGTAATCCAGGCCGGTGACGATGAGCTGCTGGCCCGGCTCGAACAGGAGGGGCCTAAGAGCCCCTGCGATGTCTTCATCACCGCCTATGCCGGTCGCTTGGGCGTAGCCAAGCAGCGCGGTCTGCTGCAAGCCGCGCAAAGCGCCATCCTAAACGCCAACATCCCCGCTCCTCTGCGCGATCCCGATGGCCATTGGCACGGTCTCACGATGCGCGCGCGGATGGTGGCCTACGACAGGAAGAAGGTCAGGCCCGGAGCCATCATCACCTGGGCCGATCTAGCCAAGCCCGAGTGGAAGGGGGAAATCCTGGTGCGCACGTCGGAGAACGTCTACAACCAGAGCCTGCTGGCCGCCAAGGCGTGGGCCGATGGCATCGTGGCCAACATGGCGCGTGCGCCCAAGGGCAATGACACCGACAAGCTGCTGGCGCTGGGCGAAGGCCTAGGCACCGTGGCCATCGTGAACAGCTATTACGTGGGCAAGCTCATGGCAAGCGGTGAGCCGGAGAAACAGAAGGCGAAGGCCGCCATCGCCGTGGCCTTCCCGACCATCGGCACGCACGGCACGCATGTGAACGTTAGCGGAGCAGGAGTGGCCAGGCATGCCCCGCACAAACCGGAGGCCTTGGCACTGCTGGAGTACCTCAGCGGTGATGAGGCCCAGCATCTCTTCGCCGAGGGCAACAAGGAATACCCGGTGAAGCCCGGCGTGCGGCTCGCTCCCGAACTGGAGGCCTTCGGCTCCTTCACCCCGGATTCGCTGAATCCGGAGGCTTTGGCGCGCCTGAATCCCGACGCGATCAAGGTCTTCGACGCTGCGGGCTGGAGGTAATCCTGGTGAAGGACCGCCGCGGTGCCCATCATAACAGTGCACTGGTCAGCGCCATCACCGGGGTGGCGCTTGTTCTGGCGCTTCCCATCGGGGTAATGGTCACCTCACCGCCGCACACCGACGCGCCGGAGTGGCAGCATGCCGCCACGGTGCTGTTGCCGCAGCATGCCAAGGGCACCCTGCTGCTGCTGGCAGGCACCTTGATTCCCGCCCTGCTGCTTGCCGTGCCGTCTGCATGGCTGGTAGCGTGCACGACTCCCCCGGCCAACGCCTCTTCCATTGGGTGCTTCTCCTCCCGCTGGCGCTGCCCACCTGCATCAGCGCATTCACCTATGCTGCTCGGCCCGACGAACAGCCTTTCCGCTTGGCTGGACGCGAGCCTGGGGATGAATCCCGATCTCCTCCACCTGCCGGGCCTCTGCCTGGTGCTGGCCGCTGTCCTCTCCCAATACATCTACCTGCCTGCGCGCGCCGCATTCACCTTGGGCATGACCGCCCAGCTCGATGCAGCGCGGAGCCTCGGTGCCGGACCGCTGCGCCGATTCACCCGGGTAGCCCTGCTGCTGGCCTGGCCCGCCATCGCTGCCGGAGCGCTGCTCGTGGCCATCGAGACCCTCAATGACTATGGTGCGGTCCGGTATTTCGGCGAGCGCACGCTTACCACGGCGGTCTTCCGGAGCTGGGGCGGGCTCTACGACCTCGACAGCGCCCTCCGGCTCGGCTCGGTGCTCATACTTCTAGTGGACGCGCTGCTGTGGGTCGATCGGCGGTCGCGTCGCTGGGCGGGGCGGAGCACGGATCAGGTGCCAACAACGCCCATCCTGCCAACGGGGCACAGGGCCGCAATCGCCGTCGGTTGGTGCGCGATGGTCCTGGCGTTGGGCGCAGGCCTCCCGCTAGCCAAGATCCTCGTGGATGTGGCGCAGGCCAGTTCGCTCACTGACTGGCAGGAGATGGGGCCCGCCTTCAGCAATACATTGCTCGTGGCTGCTTTGGCCGCCGCCGTCACCTTGGCCGCCGCTGTGGCCTTCACGTTCAGGGAACGCCACGGGCAGAGCGGCCTTTGGGCCATCCGGCTTGCCAACCTGGGCTACGCCATACCGGGTGCCGTCATCGCCGTGGGCGCCATGGCCGCGGTCGGGGCGATCGATCGGAGCGACTGCCTGCCCTTCCCGCTCATCGGCAGCCTGGGGCTGCTCATCCATGCGCTGGCTGCGCGATTCCTGGCCGTGGGCAACCAGCCCTTGCGGGCGGGTCTGGAGCACCAGCCCAAGGCCCTTGACGAATCCGCCCAGCTGCTGGGCGCCTCTCCCCTGCGCATCTTCCGCCGCATCAACCTTCCGCTCTTCCGCCCGGCGCTGATCGCGGCCACCATGCTGGTGGCCATCGATTTCATTCAGGAGCTCTTGCTCACGCTGATCCTGCGGCCCTTCGCTTCCATACGTTGAGCACGCGCGCCTACAAGTTGGCCCGCATCGAGCAGCTGCGCGAAGCCTCCCTCCCGGCGCTCCTCATCGTGCTGTGCGGATTGCTGCTAGGGCTTGCATTGGATCGCTTGACCGGCCGGAGGCCATAGGCACGGCTGCCGCCCATCCTAGCTTCGCGACCGGACCACATGGCTAATCCGCTGCTCCAGCTCCGCAACCTCCCATTCGCGCACGGTGGTCGCGCCGTGCTGAGCGGGGTCACGATGGATCTGGCCGTGAACGAAGTGCTCGTGGTGATAGGCCCCAGCGGTTGCGGCAAGACGACCCTGCTCCGGCAGGTGGCCGGCCTGGGGCGGCCCAGCGGTGGGAGCATCGTCCTTTTCGGGACCGTGCTGAACGATGATCGGCGCCATGTGGTGCCTGAGTGCAGGCCGGTGGGCATGGTATTCCAAGGTCTGGAAGAGCTGCGCAACGTGGGGCTCGACGGCCTGGAGGACCGCTATCCGCACCAGCTCAGTGGCGGACAGCAACAGCGCGTGGCCATCGCCCGCTCGCAGGCGGTACGCCCCCAGGTCCTCCTGATGGACGAGCCCATCAGCGACCTCGATGCGCACACCCGGCAGCAGGTGCGCGATGAGGTGCTCCGCATCCTGCGCGCACACAGCACCGCAGCCAACATCGTCACCCACGACCGCGGGGACGCCCACCACATGGCGGACCGCATCGCCGAAATGGACCAAGGGCCGATCGTCCGCAATGGATCCGCCGCCGATTTCAAGGATAACCGGGCCGTGCAGCCCTTCGAGCCATGAGCGCCGAGCGGCTTCAGCAATTGCGCGCCCTGCTGGCCGAGGAGCCCGGCGACCCCTTCCTGCGGTACGCCATCGCGCTCGAGCTGAAGCGCAACGGGGATATCCTGCAGGCCACCAGTGACCTAGAGGCGCTGCTCCTGGAACGCCCGGACCATGTCCCGAGCTATTACCAACTGGCTGTGCTGCTGGCCGAACAGGACCGTCGGAACGAGGCCATCGCTGCCTGTGATGCCGGTGCGCTGCAGTGCATCGTGGCCGGCGATCGCAAGGCGCGCTCAGAATTGCTTGCGCTGAAGGAGGCGCTGGAGGACGGCGACGCATGAGTGCCGGACGTTCCAAGCGCCGCTTCCTCCGGCTGCTCATCGCCGCGTTGCTGGCCTGGTGGGCCGTGCTGCTCTTCGCGCACCCGTGGTTCGCCATTACACGGCCGAGCGGCGGCAATGTGCTGGTGGTGGAAGGCTGGATGCACCACCAGGGCATCGAGGAGGCCGCCCTCACCTTCCAGCGCGGCGGCTACGACCGCATCCTCACCACGGGCACGGCACGCCCCTTCGCGTACTACCTGCGTCAGGGAGACACCGCAGCCGTTCGCTTCGCTGCACCGGTTAGCGGCACCGTGGAGATGAGCCTGGCGGGCCTACCGCGCGCATGGGTACGGATGCACACGGACCGGCAGCAGACCGCGGCGGCCATCGGCGTCGGCAGCAGCCGCCACCGGATCGAGCTCAGGAACGACACGCTGCTGCTGCTCATCGCGGGCATGGACACCTCGGAGCCGCAGGAGGCGCCCGTGGCCTTCATCTCCGGGCTCCGCTTGAATGGCGTGAACGTGCATATGCTGCGGCATGAGACGCGCATCCGACATGCCGACGGCACTGAATCACCGGGCACGCCGAGCTTCGCCCATCAAGGCCGGGAGCGCCTGGTGGAATCCGGCATCCCCGGCGCGCGCATCACGGCCGTGCCCACCTGGCACGTCGAGCGCAGCCGCACCTACAGCTGCGCACGCGACCTCACCGCATTCGCCGACTCGGCCGGCATCGGCGCCTACGATGTGGCCACGCTGGCCGTGCATGCCCGTCGAACCTGGAGGATGCACCGCATCGCCAGGGGGCATCGGCCCGGCGCGGGTGTGATCGCACTGGATGACCGGTGGTGCCGTCGCTGGAGCTGGTGGGCCAACTACTACGGCTGGTTCCAGATGCTAAAGGAGCTAGCCGCCCTGCCGGCGCCATGGCTGGTGGACCAAGCTGCCTCGAACGGCTCCCTGGACTAGCGGATCAGCGCCTCGGGTATGACGGTTCCGCTGCATGCATCGGGCAGGGTCATCCCGACGATCATGCTGATGGTGGGCACGATGTCCGTGATGGAGGTGCGCCGCAGCACGTTGCCCGGCCGGATGCCCTGTCCATAAAGGATGATGGGCGCATGCGTATCGTAATTCCAGCCGCTGCCATGGGTGGTGCCCTTCGATGGCGCGGACCCATAGGGCTCGAAGAAGCCTGGCCGATAGGCATAGAGCACATCGCCGCTTCGCTGCGGCATGAAGCCCCGCTGAAGGAGGCGCCGGATGCCGTCGGGGTAGCTGAAGCGCGCCAGATCGGCGGCCGTGAGGGCCTCGGCGATCAGCGGATCGCGGAGCAGGTGATCGGCCGCTGCACGCTGCACGCGCTCGGCATCGAGCTTCCGTGCGCTGATGAGCGAATCATTCAGGAACACCTGCTCATTGATCATGCGGCGCACCCATTTCCCGGGGCCGAAGCGCCGCACGAGTTCCGCATTGAGGTCGCGCTCCAAGGCCGCCACATCGGGGTAACCCGCACTGCCCTTGAGTGACTGGAGGTAGGCCGGCACGTCCACGCCGGCATGGTCGGCCGTGAGGAACACGGTGTATGCGCCCTTGCCGACGCGGCGGTCGAGCTCGTCAAGAAGACGGGCGATATCCTGGTCGAGGCGCAGGTACATGTCCTCCACCTCAAGGGCGCGCGGCCCCATCCGGTGGCCAAGGATGTCGGGGCTGCTGTAGCTCAAGGCCAGCAGGTCGGTCACCGCATCGGCACCGAGCTGCTCGCCTTCGATGGCGGCCAGGGCGAAGTCGGTGGTAAGGGTGTTGCCCCACGGCGTGTAGGCCAGGATGCCGGTGGAGCCGCTGGCCTTGTGGAGCGCCTGCAGATCGAGCGGCAGCGTGGGCGAAGCTGCGCCGCTGAGCGGTATCTCGTAGGGGTTGTCGTCGGGCAGCGGCGCATGGTAGCGATCGCGCGGCAGCAGCAGGTCCCACGTGCGCCCCAGGTAGGCGCTCGCCAACCGCTCCCCATTGAAGCGCTGTACCCAATCAGGCAGCTCGCGCATGTACCACGTGCTCGTTCCGAAGGCGCCGTCAGTGCCTCCAGCGAACCAGTAGGCTGCATCGCCGGTGCGGCCGATGGGCAGGATGGCGCCCCGGTCCTTGAAGGCGATGCCGATGGTACGGCTCCTGCCATCGAAGCGGCGCTCGATCTCATCCGCAATGGTGGTGGCGAAGAGATTGCGCGGTGAACGACGGCCAATGGCGTCATCCATCCCAACGCCGCGGACGGTATCGGCGGCGGATGCGCAATAGTCCGTGGTGCCTGTGCTGCGTACGAAGCGGTCATTGGCCACGATGCCATGGCGCCCCGGAACGGTGCCGGTGTACACGCTGGCATGCCCGGGCCCCGTCTCCGTGGGGATGTAGTCGAAGTGGGCATCGCGCAGGAAGGCACCGCCCGTCGCCAAGCGCCTGAACCCTCCTTCCCCGAAGTTGTCCCAGTAGCGGTAGATATAGTCGGTGCGCATCTGGTCCACCACGATGCCCACCACCAGCTTGGGCGGCTGCTGGTAGGCGGGAGCCTGGGCGTGCAGCCCA
The DNA here is from genome assembly GCA_030584065.1 of Flavobacteriales bacterium. Taxonomy (NCBI): domain Bacteria; kingdom Pseudomonadati; phylum Bacteroidota; class Flavobacteriia; order Flavobacteriales; species Flavobacteriales bacterium. The sequence goes on along the minus strand of CP129489.1, from coordinate 678,722 downwards.
TCCTGCGCCAGGCACGTAGCGATCGCGATGATCGCCGCCATGGGCAGCCTTCGTGCCGACCCTCCGGGGCGGCCCGACAATGACCTGTGCATGGGATGCGGTGAATTAGGCATTGCGAGCGACGAAATGGAACACGGCCAGGCATGCCGCCACGCTGACGATGATGTTGACCGCCGCCATCGCCGTCTGCCCTTCGCGCAGCAGCAGGAAGTTCTCATAGCTGAATGTGCTGAAGGTGCTGAAGCCGCCGCAGAAGCCCACGGCGAGGAAGGCCTTGAGGGCATCGCGGCCATCGAACTGATGGGGCATGCGCAGCACCAGCCAGGCCAGGAGGCCTGTAGCCAGCACGTTGGCGAGGAGCGTGGCCCAAGGGAACGCGCCCTTGATGCCGACCGCCAGCACGGCGCGCGTGATGCCGAAGCGCGCCACGCTGCCGATGCCGCCGCCGAGGAAGATCGCGATCCAGGTGTTCATGCTACCGAAGGTCGTGGCTTCGCGATGAAGCGCCGAAAGATGAGCGCCGCGAATGAACCGATCATCGCCCCGTAGAGACCGCCCACCAGCACATCGCCGGGATAATGCACGCCCAGGTAGACCCGGCTGTACGCGATGAGCATGGCCCAGCCGAGCAGGGCGCCGAGGACCCAGCGCGGCTTGGCGCCCAGCACGCCGATCATGAACAGCGCGATGGCGAAGTGGTTGCTGGCGTGCGAGGACACGAAGCCGAATCGGCCGCCGCAGTCCTTGTACACCAGATGCACCAGGCCGGAGAGCGATGGCTCATGGCAGGGCCGCAGCCGCTGCACGGTCTCCTTGAAGAGCATCACCGAGCCTTTGTCGCTGCACAGGATCATGAGGGCGATGAGCGGCAGCGACCAGAGCAGCGCCTTATCGCCGTGGCGCTTGATGATGAGCCAGAGGAAGAAGCCATAGAGCGGGAACCAGAGCACCATCTCGCTGGCGGCCTCCATGACCACGTCAAGCGCATGCGCATGCGGGCCGTTGATCGCCAGGAAGGCCTCGCGGTCGATCGCATCGAGGCGCTCCCAGAGGCTCATGCCCTCCACTCGGGGAATTGCGGGCGCTGCTCCACGGGCCTGTGCAGGAGCTTCCACAGCTTGTCCTTCAGTTCATCCAGGCCGATGCGCGCCACGCTGCTGATGAGCACGGCATCAACGCCCTTGGGCAGTTCCTTGCGCAGCTGGGCCATCATCACCTCGTCGAGCATATCGCACTTGGTGATGGCGAGCAAACGGTCCTTGTCGAGCAGCTCGGGCGAGTATTCCTTCAGCTCGTTGACCAGCACCTGGTAGTCGTGCCGTATATCGGCGCTGTCGGCGGGGATCATGAAGAGCAGCACGCTGTTGCGCTCGATGTGCCGCAGGAAGCGCAGGCCTAGGCCCTTGCCCTCGTGCGCCCCCTCGATGATGCCCGGGATGTCGGCCATCACGAAGCTCCGGTGGTCGCGGTAGGGCACGATGCCCAGGTTGGGCGTGAGCGTCGTGAAGGCATAGTCGGCGATCTTGGGCTTGGCGGCGGTGACCACGCTGAGCAGGGTGCTCTTGCCCGCGTTGGGGAAGCCCACGAGGCCTACATCGGCCAGCACCTTCAGCTCCAGCTTGAACCACCGCTGCTGGCCAGGCTCACCGGGCTGCGCGAAGCGCGGCGTCTGGAAGGTGCTGCTGTGGAAGTGCTGGTTGCCCAGTCCGCCGCGGCCGCCTTTCAGCAGCACCACCTCCTGGCCGTGCTCGGTGATGTCGAACAGGACCTCATCCGTTCCATCGTCCTTGGCCACGGTGCCCAGCGGCACCTCCACGACCACATCCTTTCCGCTCTTCCCGCTGCATTGGTTGCTGCTGCCCACCTCGCCATCGCCGGCGATCACGTGCTTGGTGTAGCGCAGGTGCAGCAGCGTCCAGAGCTGCTTGTTCCCACGCAGGATCACATCGCCCCCCCTGCCGCCATCACCGCCATCGGGGCCGCCCTTGGGCATGTACTTCTCGCGCCGGAGGTGCGCGCTGCCAGCGCCGCCCTTCCCTGAGCGGCATTCGATGCGGATGTGGTCGATGAAGTTCATGGTCGTGTGCGCAGGCGGGGCGAGGCCGGGTGCAGGATGCGCCCGGCCTCGCGTTCATAGGTTCATCCCACTGCGGCGATCAGCCGATCCGTGATCTCCGCAATGGTACCGACGCCCTCGATGGCCTTGAACTTGCCCTGCGCGGTGTAGTAGTCCTTCAGCGGCGCTGTCTTGCTTTCGTACTCGCGGATGCGGTTGCGGATCACCGCTTCATCCTTGTCATCGGCGCGGCCGCTGGTGGCGCCGCGCCCGAGCAGGCGTTTCACCAGCTCCTCCTCCGGTACGTGCAGCGCCAGCATGGCGGTGATGGGCTCGTTCTTGGCCGAGAGCATCGCATCGAGGGCCTCCGCCTGGGCTTTGGTCCGCGGGAACCCGTCGAAGATGAAGCCCTTGGCCCCGAGGTTGGCCTCCATCTTGTTCCGGATCATGCCGATGACGATGGCATCGGCTACGAGCTCGCCCCGGTCCATCAGCTCCTTGGCCTGGAGGCCGAGCTCGCTCTCCGCCTTGATCTCGGCCCGCAGCAGGTCACCGGTGCTCAGGTGGACAAGGCCGTAACGCTGGATGAGGAATTCGCTCTGCGTGCCCTTTCCCGCCCCCGGAGGGCCGAAAAGGACGATGTTCAGCTTGCTCATGATGATGGATTGGGAGCCCGCATGGCTCAGGATTGCACGATCTTGTAGATACCGGGCAGGTTGCGGCCCAGCCCATCGTGGTCGAGGCCGCTGCCCACCACGAAATCGTTCGGGATGCGGAGCGCAACGTGCTCGATGGGTATGTCCTTGGTGTACGCGTCCGGCTTCAGGAGCAGTGTGGCCACGCTGACGCTGGCGGGGTGCCGCTCGCGCAGCTTCTGCATGATATGCACGATGGTGTTCCCGGTGTCCACGATGTCCTCCAGCACCACCACATGGCGGCCCTCCACATGCTCATTGAATCCGATGAGGTCCGTGACGCGGCCGCTGCTGCTGGTGCCGTGGTAGCTCGCCACCTTCACGAAGGTGATCTCGCACTCGATGGGCAGGCGCTTGAGCAACTCAGCGGCGAAGAAGAACGAGCCGTTGAGGATGCCCACGAACAGCGGGCGCTTGCCGTCGTACTTGCCCTGCAGCTCGCCGGCGAGCCGGCCGATGGCGGCGCCAAGCTCCGCCTCGCTGATGAACGGCTCGAATTCCTTGTCGTGGAGCTTCACGCGTGCCATGGATCCGCTTCCGGCGCTGGATGAGCCGCGCAGCGGGCGCGGCGAAGGTAGGCAACGCGGCGAGGGCGGCCCGGCAGGAGCTTGCCCGCCGCACCCTACATTCGGCGCGATGCGCCGTTCGATCACCGCCTTTCTCCTCGTACACGCCGGGCTCGCTGCCTTTGCGGGCGGCGACCCCCTTCCCGTCGGCGCGCGCTTCGCCGGCATGGGCGGCAGCGGCCTCACGCTCGCCGACCTCTGGAGCGTGCGCCTCAATCCATCCGGGTTGGCCGGCATGGAGGCCGCCACGGCGGGCATCTTCTACCAGCCCCACTTCCTGAGCGAGGAACTGAGCAATCAGGGCATCGCAGCTGCGCTGCCCGTGGGCCGGGGCGCATTCGGCATCGCCGCCGACCGCTTCGGGTACGACCTCTACACCGAGAACCGCGCGAGCCTCGCCTATGCGATGCGCTTCGGCGACGGGTTCCGCGCCGCGGTCCAGCTCAACTACCTGGATGTACGGCTGGGCGGCAACTACGGCAGCACAGGCGCCTTCACCGCCGAACTGGGCATGCAGGCCAGGCTGACGGAGGAGCTGTGGATCGGGGCGCACCTGTACAATCCCACGCGCACCGGGCTCGGAGCGCGCACCGAGAGCATGGTCCCGCTCGATGAGCGGGTGCCCACCATCCTGCGCGCCGGCTTCGGCTGGATGCCCAACAAGCGCCTCACCCTCACCGCTGAGGCGGAGAAGGACATCGACCGGCCCGAGCGCTTCCGCTTCGGCTTGGAATACGCTCCAACCAAGGCGTTCTTCCTGCGCACGGGCGTCAGCACGGGGCCGGTGAACGGCCACTTCGGCTTCGGCCTCCGGCTCAAGCAGCTGGAGATCGACATGTCCTTCGTGGCGCGGGCACAGCTCGGGCCCACCCCGATGGTGAACCTGAACTACCGGTTCAAGTGAGGCGCCTGGCCCATACGGCGTTCGCCATGGCGCTGGCGCAGCTCGCCGCCGGCCAGGTGGACGGTGTTCCGCGCGATGTGATCGAGCAGCGCATCGAAGCGGCCGTGGAGCAGCTCGGCGGGGACAACGACGTGGACCTCACCAACCTGTTCCAGGTGCTGCTCGACCGGTACAACGACCCGATCAACCTCAACCGCACCGATGCCGAGGAGCTCACCTCGCTCATGCTCCTGAACGATGTGCAGGTGAGCGCCCTGTTCCAGCACATCCGGCGCAACGGGCCGCTGCTTAGCCTATACGAGCTGCAGGCCATCGATGGCTGGGACGTGAACACCATCAGCCTCGTGCGGCCCTTCATCACCGTGCGCGAGCGGCAGGCCGGCGCCCGCGCCTCGCTGAAGGAGATCCTGAAGCAGGGCGGGCACGAGGTCACCCTCCGCAGCACGATGAACCTGGAGTCGCGCCGCGGCTTCATGGACCGCGCCAACCCCTTCGGCCTCGGCTACACCGACCCCGACGGCGGCGCCTTGCCGGACTTCGAGGCCCCCGGCGTGCGCGACTCGCTCCGCGCCAACAGCAGGGTCTACCTCGGCAGCCCCTACCGCGTCTATGGGCGCTACCGCTTCCGCTACCGGCAGAACATCAGCCTCGGCTTCACCGTGGAGAAGGATGAGGGCGAAGAGCTCTTCCGGGGATCGCAGGCCAACGGGTTCGACTTCCAGAGCGCGCACCTCTTCGTGCGCGACCTGGGCCGGGTGAAGGCCGTGGCCATCGGCGACTACAGCGCGCAGTTCGGGCAGGGGCTCACCTTCTGGAACGGCCTGGCCTTCGCCGCCAAGAGCAGCTTCTCGCTCAACGTGAAGCGCAATGCCGTAGGCCTGGCGCCATATCCCAGCGTGAACGAGAACCTCTTCATGCGCGGCGGGGCGGCCACCGTGGAGGTGCTGAAGGGGCTCGAGCTCACCGGTTTCTTCTCCTCGAAGCGCATCGACGGCAATGTCACCTCCCTGCCGTCAGGCCAGGATACGCTGGACACCCGCATCGACGAGGTGGTGTTCAGCAGTTTCCAGGAGGATGGCTTCCATCGCACGCAGAACGAGATCGCCAAGAAGGACGCGATCGGGGAGCGCATCATCGGCGGCCACCTGCGGCTGAAGCGCCCCGGATGGAGCATCGGCGCCACCGCGGCCCGCGTCGACTTCGATGCCACGCTGACGCGCAACACCCGCCCCTACAATCAATTCGAGTTCCAGGGCAGGAGCAACACCACCATGGGGCTCGATTGGAACGTGCTGTGGCGCAACCTCACCTGGTTCGGCGAGGCCGCGCGAAGCGCCAACGGCGGAACCGCGATGAACACCGGCCTGCTGATGGCCGTGGACCGCCGGGTGAGCCTGAGCCTGCTGCTCCGCGACTACGGGCGCGACTATCATGGACTCTACAGCGTGGCCTTCGCCGAAGGCACCAACCCTTGGAATGAGCGCGGGCTCTATGCCGGCATCGAGGTGCGCCCCAACCGGCAATGGCAGATGAACGCCTATTTCGACCAGTTCCGCTTCCCTTGGCTCCGCTTCCTCACCGACGCGCCGAGCAGCGGGTACGATTGGATGACGCAGGTGAACTGGCGGCCGAGCAAGAAGGTGGAGGTGTACGCGCGCGTGCGGCGCCAGGACCGCGCCCGCAACACGGGCGAGGACGTCGGCGGCATCGACCCCCTGGTGCGCATGGAGCAGACGAACTACCGGGTGAATGCCGCCTATAAGGTGAGCGACGCCGTGAGCCTCCGCACCCGCGTGGAGACCGTGGATTTCCAGCGCGGGAAGCTCCCCCTGCAGCATGGCTTCCTGCTCTATCAGGACATCGTTCATCGCCCCCTGAGGAGCCCCGTGGAGATGAGCGCCCGGTTCGCGCTGTTCGAGACGGAGAGCTATGACGCGCGCATCTACGCCTACGAGAACGAGCTCATCGGTGTCTTCAGCATACCGGCCTATTACGGCCGCGGCATCCGCTGGTACGCCATGGCCCGCCTGAATCCGCTTCGGGGCGTGGACCTCTGGGTGCGCTACGGCGCCTGGATCTACCAGGACCAACGCTCCGTGAGCAGCGGGCTTCAAGAGGTCAGCGGCAACGTGCGCAGCGATCTGAAGGTGCAGCTGCGCTGGCAGTTCTGAGGAGATGGCGCTTCAACACGTCCGCCTCACTGCCGCGCAGCCCGTGGCCCGATTCGCGGGCGCCAGCATGCCGCGCCTCGAATTCCGCCAGGCGCTCTTCCGTACCCCCGGCACCGACTGGCAGCAGCGCCTCTACCGCACCGCCTTGGTGGTCACCACCATCGCGAACGGGCCGGACGGCCGGAAGCTGGTGGTCGACCATCAAGCCCTTCGCTTCGCGCTGCTTTACAATGACAGCTGGCCCGAGCCGGTCTTCCTCAACATCACACGGTGGCCCTACAGGCCCGTGGAACTGAGGGAAGATGCCCCCGTCACCTCCTGGACCGTGGAATTGAGGTTGCGCGAGCTCCGTCTCTCTCCCGAGGAATGGGTGGAGGTGGCCTTTCTTGGCTGATGCGCCTTCACCGCCCTGTGGCGGCATGATAGGCGCCTTCCGGGATATTGAGACCATCCTTGAAGTAGACCACCGAGCCATGGCGGTCCGCGACACGGCGGTACTCACTGACGTGCCCGCTCGGCTCGACCAGCCGCACCACGGTGATCACGCGCAAGCGATCGATGTGGAGCTCTTCCCATCGACCCCGTCCTTCCGTCGACGGCATGGGGGACTCAACCCCGGTGATGCGGCCGCCTCTGACCAGGCGGCCGGTTGGCACGATGCCCCCCATCGCATCGGCGGCTCGTGAACCGGATCCTTCCTCGGTCTCCGCCGCACGGCGCACCGACGGCGCGGCACCGTTCGTGGGCTGAGACGCAATGCGGGGCATGGGAGCCGTCGGCATCTCAATGTTCGAAGGGGATGCCATCGCTGCATGCCCGGCGCTGCGCATCATGGAATCACCGTCATCGGAGGACTCCGCCGTTCCGGCTTGCGTTCCCGTGGTCCGGTCCCATGCACCGTGATCGTAGATCCGCTCCGCCAGCGGTTTCCCGCCCGCATCGAACCGCTCCCAGACACCCGTCTTGCGGCCGTGCTCGAACCGGCCTCTGCTCTCCACCCGGCCATTGGTGTAGTAGTGCACGAAATCGCCGTGCATCTCGGTGAGTCCCGGATCGATGAACTGCCCCTGGGCCAGGAGCCTGCCATCCTCATCAATGGCCTTCCCCACCCATAGGCCTCCACGCTTCCCGTGTCGCTCCCACTTCAGCTCGGCCGCTGCCATCGGCGTCAATGAGGTTGGGCGGGGCGCATCGCTGCCCTGCTTCGCGACGAGCTCGGCCCACGCACGCTCTTCCTTGGAACCCGGTACGGCCTTATAATCCGTGCGATGCACGAAATCCGCCTTGCCCTCATCGTAGTGGACATGCCCGACGGGACCCGCATATGCGGTGACGCCGTTCCAGCCCGAATGGAACAAGGTGACCTGGAAAGGGAATTCAAAGGCTCGATCAGCTTGGCCGGCGGGCACATGGGTGTCGAAGCAGACCAGCTTGGTCACCATATCCACCCGCTCGAAGCTGATGACGTATGTGCCCTCGAGCGCAAGCTCGAGTTCGAACCGCCCGGATATCCCTTCCATCACGATGCTCGTCGAGCTCATGCTCGTGATAACCACGCGTGCGGGTGCGTTGCGGTCGCCCCGCACGATGACCAAGCCGTCCAGATGCAAGTTGCCTGGAACAGATGCAACGGCCGCAGGGAAATGGAACGCCAACGCTGCGGCTATCGATAACAACTTCTGCGTTTTCATGGCCTCGATCGGTTTGGATCGGTGACCGGCTTCACTCCCGCGGGTCCTCCCCATTCCTCGGTAAGAAGGTGAAGCTGATGAACCGGACATCGATCAGGTGTCAATACTTCACGCACTGAAGGTACCCGACCGAACCGCCTTTGCGCGATGACTGGCATCAATCTGCCCATTACTGGGCAAGGCCATTCGGGGCCAAGCAAGCCGGGTTCCCGGAATCCGACCAAACCAGCCTGAGAAGCAGGCCTGCCAGCTGCCGCTCGACCGGTGCGGCCACACCACCCGTGGCCCAGGGCAGGGTCAAGGCTTGGCGTCGCCGGGTCCCTGCGAAGCGCGGCGCTGGGGCAGCACCATGCCCACGAGCAGGTAGCCCATGATGGCGCCGTAAGCCGAACTCGTCCACCACCGGCCGGTGATCGCGCAGCCATCGATGCAGCCGTACCAGTTCCAATACGCCCAACCGGCCCCTGCGCCCACGGTGAGGAACACCGCATACCACATCCATCGCTTCATGGCGCAAAGTTCGCGCATGCCAAGCCCCTTTCCAGTGACCTCCATCACAGCGGTGCCCCTACTTTTGGCCGAGCCCATGCGCGCCCTGCTCCTTCTCCTCCTCCTGCTGCCGGTGTCAGCGAACGCCCAACTCAACAATTGGGACCCGTCATGGTACGCCACCGATAGCGCCCTGGTGTTCCATGATGACCTCGACTACTACCTCAACGCATACACCAAGGCCGAGATCAAGGCCATGCGCAAGCAGGTGAGCATCTGGCGGATGAACTGGGACAAGGTGATGCGCCAGACCATCCGCGAGCTGCGGGCCTACAGCGAGGGACACGGAATGGATCCGCGCACGCACGACTTCACGCTGCCCGTGGCGCAGGAGGATGCGCGCTACCACCTGCGCGGCCGCGATGGCCGTATACGGGCCTTCATGTTCGGCAGCATCAGCAATCCGCCCGCGCGCATGCAGATCGAGCGCTGGAGCAAGCTCGCGAAGAAATATGCGAAGGAACCCGATGTGGACCTCTTCGTGATCTATGGCCCGGAGCTGCACCCGGCCGACCGCAAGCGCTTCCGCCTCTATCCGCAGCCCAAGAGCGAGACAGAGAAGGCGGCCTATGCCAAGGAGTTCGCGCAGCTGGGCACGATCCCCGTACTCATCGATGGGCTCGATGACGCCGTATTCAACGCCTATGGCCGGGCGCCCAACGGAGCCTACCTCATCGACAAGGACGGCCGCCTCGTGTTCCGGGCCACTTGGGCCGATGACCGCAAGATGGAGCACATGATCGACACGCTCCTGAAGTGGTACAAGGCCGGTCGGCCGAAGGGATTCGAGGCCCGGTGACCGCAGCAGGCCGTGCACCCGTGGCACCCGACGCAAAGGCAGCCGATGCCTGCTGGGATGCAGCTCCATGCGTCGGCGAAGCACGGACGGATCACACCTTCACCAGCTTCCAGCGGCCCATCCTGAACAGGTAGCCGCTCAGAAGGGCCAATGCGCTTTCGCTGATGGCCACGGAGGCGAATACGCCATTCGGCCCCCAACCCAGGTACCGCGCGAGGAACCAGGCCAGCGGGATCTCCAGCACCCAGAAGCAGATCACGTTCATCCAGGTGGGCGTCAGCGTATCGCCCGCACCATTGAAGGCCTGGGCCAGCACCATGCCGTAGCCATAGAAGAAGTAGCCCAGGCAGATGATCCGCAGCGCATCGATGCCGAACGATGCAACAGCGGCATCCGTGGTGAAGAATGCGATCAGCCAGGGCGCTGCGATCCAGAAGAACACCGCCACCGACACCATGAAGGCCATATTGTAATGGCCGCAGAGCCAGGCGCTGCGCGCTGCCCGTTCGGGCTGGCGCGCACCCAGGTTCTGCCCCACAAGCGTGCTGGCGGCGTTGGCCATGCCCCACGCGGGCAGCAGGCTGAAGATGATCATCCGCACCGCGATGGTGTAACCCGCCACGGCCGGGCTGCCGAAGCTCGATACGATGCGGACAAGGAACATCCAGCTGCCGCTGGGGATGAGAAACTGCACGGTGCCCCAGAAGGAAACCTTGATGATGTTCGCCATTACGCCCAGGTTGACCCGTAGCGGCACGCCCCGCAGCGACACGCGGCCGGCCGGCCTGAAGAGGTACCAGAGCTGGAGCAGCACCCCGCAGCCGCGCCCGATGGAAGTCGCCACCGCGGCGCCCGTGAGCCCCATCTCGGGCAAAGGCCCGATGCCGAAGATCAGCAGCGGGTCGAGGATGCAATTGACGATGTTGGCCAGCCAGAGCGACCACAGGGCCATGAGCGCGTTGCCGGCTCCGCGGAAGATCGCGTTGATGCTGAAGAGCAGCAGGATGACCACGTTGCTGCCGAACAGGATCGCGGTATAGCCGCTCCCCGTGCGGACCACCGCTGCATCGGCGCCCATGAGGCGTAGGATGTTGGAAGCGAACAGCATGCCCGGCACGGCGATGGCCAATCCAATGGCGGTGGCGAGGATCACGCCCTGCAACGCTGCGCGCGATGCCCCCCCCGCATCCTTCTCGCCGGTGCGGCGCGCCACCACCGCGGTAATGCCCATGCCCATGCCCCAGGCGAGCGAGTAGATGATGGTCATCACGCTCTCGGTAAGGCCCACGGTGGCCACGGCATCCATGCTCACGCGGCTCACGAAGAACACATCGACCAGGGCGAAGAGCGCTTCGCCGGCCATCTCCAGCACCATGGGTACGCTGAGCAGCGCAATGGCCCGCTTCACGCCCATGGCGGTGAAGTCGAGGTCCTCCCCACCGCGGAGGACCTCCAGGATGGTCCGCTTGATGCGCTTGGCGAACATGGAGGCGGATGACGCGGCCGCCACATTCCGCGTTGCCCGCGGCGCTAAGATCGGAATGTCCGAGAGGGTGACCGGGCGGCTACCGCTTCACGAAACGGGCCCGATGGATGCCCCCATCCTGGCCGAGCAGTACCACGGTGTAAGCGCCCGGCACCAGGTCCGCCACCCCGATGGCCTCGCGGAAAGGCTGCTCCGCCACCCATCGCCCATCGGCTCCGAGGATGCGGACGGTGCCTCCTTGGCAGTCCACGGGGCGGGCCAGGAACAGGACCTCATCCGTCGGGTTGGGAAAGGCATGCAGCACCTCCCCTCCCGCATCGCCTACGGCCGTGCTCGACTCTGCGAGGAGCACGGCATCGTTGGTGCGGATCGGTGGGTTGAAGTCGAAGAGGATATCGGCCCGATTCACCCATTCGGTGCCCGGCGCGAGCGGGAGGGTCGGCCGGATGCGGAACGTGACCAGCCCGTGGCTGGCCGCCTCATTGGTGCCGCTATCGGGCAATAGGATGTCCGCGAAGCGCCATTCCAGCACGCGCCCGGGCTTCATCGAGACAGAGAACGGGTGCGATGCCACTCCCTGGTGGAAGGTGGTCAGGTCGAGCGCTGCCGGGATGGTATCCGTCACCACCACCGTGAAGGCGGTGTCCGTTCCGGTGTTCTGGAAGCGGATGCGGTAGTCGACCCATTCGTCCACCCCGAGGTAGAAGAGGGACCCGCTCCAGCCGCTGCTGGTGAATGCGGTCTTGTCATTGGGATCGTAGGCCCCTTGGAATACGCCCGCCACGGAGGCAGTGTTGTTCGACGATTCCGCCTCGGTCAGCGCCTGCACGGCCTCCACCTGATGGGAGAAGGGCAAGCCGAGCAGCCCCACATCGGGTGGCACCTGCAGCTGGAGGCTGAATGCATGCTCCGCGAAGGCGCCGAGCAAGGGCAGATCCCACGTGACGAGACTGCCGGCCACCGAAGTCGGAGCCGGCCAAGCACCGCTGAAGCTCATCTGGGCATCGAATTGCACCGTGAGCGTGATCGCACCGCTCTGCTGGCCGCCTAGGTTGCGCACGGTTCCCCACACCGTATGGGTGAAGCCCGGCCGCGCCGGTCCGCTGAAGGCCATCACCTCCAGGTCCAGGCCGATCAAGCTGCTATCCGCCAGATCCAGGGTTGCATTGCCGAAGCTGATGGCGAACGGCGCGGGCTGCACCGCTGGGCATAGGGGATAGAGATCGGTCCCGCTCACCCCCAAGGTGTAGTTGCCATTGGGCAGGGCCCTCTGGTAAAGGCCTTGGGCGTCGGTGATCGTATAAAGGGGGCCGGGCAGGATCTCCAGCACGCGGTAGGGCACTCCCGGCTCGCCGGTGTCGATGGCGCAGTCCTGGTCGTGGTCCAGGAACAAGCGGCCCTGCACCGCGCCGCAGTCCGGGCCGAGGTCGACGATGTCGAAGCCCACCGTATCCAGATTGTTGCAGAGGTAGGCCGTATACTGGACATCGGGGTTCCAGTCGCGCGATACGTAGTAATGCCCGGGCAGCAGACCTCCGAAAACGGAGGTATTCCCGGCGTAGTAGTCGATCTGCACCACCTCGCCCTGTGCGTTGTGCAGGATCAGATTCGGCGCTGTCCACCAGCTGATGCCATTGTAGATATTGGTGATGGTTGCCGTGCCGACCGCACTTCCCGCGCAGACAGGCTGGACGGATTGCACGACCATGGGCCCCTCACCGACCTGGGGCTCGACCACGATTGCTGTGCCCACACCCATGCAGCCGTTGGCATCGGTCACCTGGATCTGCACCTCTGAACCGCCGGAGCAGGCGTTGGGGAAGTAGAAGAACGGATGGCCGTAAGCGTCGATGCCGCCGTAGAAGCCGCCGATCGGCTCATAGGTGTAGGGCGGGGTGCCGTTGATGCCGGCTTCGATGATGCGCACCTGGCCCCAGCACTGCCCTGGGCAATTGCCGTGGCCGTCCTGCGCCGCACTCTGTATGCTTAGTGCAGTCGCATTGCCGATGGTCCAATTCCCCGTGGCCTGCTCCATGGACGCATCCGTGACCGTGACGGTGTATGTGCCAGAACTGAGGCCGGTGGCCACCGCAGTAGTGGCGCCATTGCTCCATTCGTAGGCATAGGGAGGTGTGCCCCCGATGGCGTAAACCTCGATCGACCCGTTGCCTCCCCCGCAGGTCTCATGCGCCAGGTTGAGGAGGACCACGGTCAGCGCAGACGCCGGGGCGACCGCACTGATGGTAACGAGCAGTGCGGCGAATCGCAGGCGTTGTACAGGCATGGAATGAAGGTAGGAGATGATGACCGGACACTCCAGAGACGTGACAGCCGCCCACTGGATGCCCCGTCCACACAGCACCGTTCATTAACCGGGAAGGCCGATGCCCCTCTCCCCCTCTGCCCAGGATAGCTTTGAAGCATGCTCCGTTCCAGCTCTTTGGCGGCGCTGGCACTCGCCGCCGCTCCGTTGCATGCCCAGAACCTCTTCGAGCGCACGGTGGCGCATGACACCATGCCCAACCTGGTGCCCAATCCCGGATTCGAAGAAGTGGTGCGCACCAGCTGCGTGTGGACCACCGACCCGTCGAAGTTCGCCGCCAACGTGGTGGGCTGGAGCTCCCCCACGCAGACCACGCCCGACCATTTCAGCACCACCCTCGACCCCGAGTGCTGGGCCCATCCGCGCAAGCACAGCGAAGGGAAGCAGGGGCCGCATGCCGGCACCGGCATGGTGGGCGTGAAGATCTACGGCAAGGGCAACACGCCTACCTATTGGCACGAGTACGTGCAGGCCGAGCTGAAGGAGCCGCTGCAGGCCGGCGTGCGCTACATCGCCGAGTGCTGGGCCCTGCGCGCCGTGAAGAGCAACGAGGCCAGCAACAACATCGGCATCCTCCTGGCCGATGCCCCGGTGAGCACGAGGGACTGCCTTCCGCTGTACATGACCCCGCAGGTGAACGAGGAGAAGCTGGTGAAGGGCGGCTGGCATAAGGTGCGCGGCGTATTCGAGGCCACGGGTGCCGAGCGCTTCGTGCTCATCGGCAACTTCTACGGCGACGAGGCCACGCTGCACGAGCGACAGCCCAATGGTGAGCGCGGCGGCTACTACTTCATCGATGACGTGAGCGTGCGTGTTGCCCCGCCAGGCACCGCGCTTACCCCGAAGCCCAAGCCCAGCGTGCCGCCCCCGCCGCGCCCCGTGGTGCCCGACCACGTCAGCAGCACGCAGGTCGACATCCACCAAGTGGAGCCGGCCGTGGGCACGCGCGTGCGACTTGACAACGTGCAGTTCGCCTTCGACAGGGCCGAGCTCCTGCCCGGCTACGAGAAGGAGCTGGACAAGCTGGTGGACCTGATGACCGACTTCCCCTTCCTGCGCGTAGAGATCGAAGGGCACACGGACGACCAGGGCAGCGACGACTACAACCTGAAGCTGAGCGATGCCCGCGCCAAGGCCGTGGTCGACTACCTGCTCAAGAAGAAGGTGGAGAAGGAGCGGCTGAGCTGGAAGGGCTACGGCGAGAGCCGGCCGCTGGCTCCCAACGATGGCGAAGCCAACCGCGCCATCAACCGCCGCGTCGAATTCAGGGTCATCGAGCGGTAGGCATTATCGCTTCCAGCCGCTGCCGCTGCCGTTCGCGCATCCGCTCGGTATGCGCCATATCCCATTCGAGGCGCGCGGAATCGGCGTTGTAGCGCGCGATGCCGAAGGGCTCATCGAAGAGCGCGTAATCGACGCCCGCCGCTTCGGGCAGCATCGTCATGTCCACATGCATCCCGAAGCCACCGGCCCAGTCCTCCGGCGGGATGCCGACCAGCAGTATCCGCAGGCGCTTGGATGCATAGCCCGGCGCCGCGTAGGTGACCTCCCATTCCCCGTTGCGACCGAGATCCAGCGCATAGCGGCCGCTGTCTCCGGCGGCAGCCTCCAACCGGCGGCCCCACTTCAGGTCGAGCGCCTCCACGGTGCTCCCGCGCAAGGGTTCGCGCGTGACGGCATCCATGACCGCACCGAAGACGGAACAATCAGCGTGCTGGGCCTGTACGCATGCCATGGCGAAGGCCAAAGCGACGGCAAAGGCGAAACGAAGTCCCGATCGATCGGCTGTGCGCACGAAGTGAAGGTAGGCACAAGGAGCAAGTCCAAGGTCCGCTGCCCTGGCCTTCCCATGTCCCAAGGCCCATTCTACGGTATCATGCCTGCGCACTCGGATCCGATTTGCCGATGCAGGGCCTGAAGGCTTCCAGGGCATGCCGCCGGATCCTGCACCGGACCCTAAGCCTCATCGGTCCCTCGGCATGATCATGGTCCTTCGAAGCCGCCCCCCGGAGTGCGATCCGCCAACGCATGGCGGAAGGTGGCCGAAGCGCTGCCTGGCTTTCCACAGCCCGATGGTGAAACCACGAAACAGCACCGAATCGGCCTTCGGCGAGAATGACTACTTTACGATCATCATGATGACGATATTCACGTCAACCGAATCCATCACCGATGAACTCGACCTGCGCACCGTGCAGGCGGAATGGGACACCACCCTTCACCAACTCCGGTCCTCCTTCACAGTGGTGGATGCGAGCACGGTGGTGAGGCGCGGGCATTACGCAAGGCTCACCCTGCACAAGGCCGGTCTCGACCTTGAAGCTGCGGAACGGATCCTCTTCGAGAACCGCTTGCTCGCGCTCTGGTCGCGCACCGAAGACCACGATGTCTATCATTTCGGCGGGGAGTGGCTCTGGCGGTGGCGGGCGCCGGTGCCTTGGCTGGTGGAGCCGATCGGGCCCATGAACCGCCTGGCACCCAAGGCTCCCCGGCATCAATGGACCTACCGATTCCATCTGATCGAGGCGGAGCCGTGAACTCGCACGGACGGCATCGAAGTGGGACGGCGCAATGGACATGGCCTCGTTCAGCGGAACGAACTCCTCCCCCGCCTCATCGCTCCACCACGATCCGCCGCACTTCGCGATGGGTGGATTCCTCCACCATCAGTTCATAGGCGCCGGGGGCCAGGTCGAGGATGTCAATGGTGATGCGCGGAGCCGTGACCCTGCCGCTCCGCACCGTGCGTCCCGTCTCATCCAGTAGTCGGTACTGCACCGGTGGTCCCGCACCTGTATAAGTGACGTGCAGGACATCCTTGGCGGGATTCGGATAAGCGCCCACCACCCCCTTCGGGCCCGCTTCGCCCATGGCCACCGCAGGCTGACCTTTGCGCAGCGCGAACCGGTCGCCCACGGAGCCATCGCCCTTGAGGTAGGTCCCGGTGAGCCGGTCGCCGACCAACTCGATGAGGAAGGATCCGCAGACCCCGGAGCCGCCATCGGCAGCAGCCATAACGGGATGATCGAGCGGCGATCCGCCTTCGCTGGCACCGCCGTTTCCGCACACCACGTAAACGGTGCCATCGGGTGTTCCGGCCAGGGTATCCTTCACGTATGGTGACAGGGGATGCCCTCCTGATCCATCGCGCAGCATGGCGCCCGGGTCGAAGGTGGACGATGGCCCATAGTGGCCATGGATGAGGTGGCTGCGCTCGTACACATGGCTGTGGCCGCCGAGCACGAGGTCCACGTCGAAAGCCTCCAGCACCGGGATCACGCGCTCGCGCATGGCGATCATCACGCGCTCCGCCCAATTGTCCGAATCATGCGAGCCCTTTGAATAAGGCGGCTGATGGAGGTAGGCGATGGTGAACCGCCGAGAATTGGCGGCAAGGTCCTGCTGCAGCCATTCCACCATGGCATCTATGCCGTCGGAGGTCCCCAGGAGGTCGTAGACCTCGGAGTTGAGCGAGATGAAATGGGCATCGCCGAGGTCGAATGAATAGAAGAGCTCATGGCCTGAAGGGAAGCCGCCGCACTCCCCCTGCCCCGGCATCTCGAAGAGGTCGTAGTAGGGCCCCTCGTGGTCATCGAGCGGGATGTTGGAATAGGGAATGCCCAGCAGCGCGCTGCGTCGCCAGACCTCCACGTAGTCATGGTTGCCGGGGGCAGGGAAGAAAGGCAGCCAGGAGAAGATGTCGCTGAAGCCTTCCAGCGCGAAGACCTTCTCATCGTACTCGCTCAGCAATCCTTCGTTGTAGACGTTGTCGCCGAGCCATATCCAGGCATCGGTGCGGCGTGCGTCCGGATGGGCCTCGAATGCCTGCTTTACGGCCACTTGCTGCGGGTTGCCCTTGCCGAAATCCCCCAGCGCCCACACGCGAACCGTATCCGTGCTGCCCGCGGGCGGGAAGGTGCGGAACCGATGGGCGGCATCACCACCGGCAAGCATGCCCTGATGGTTGCCGACCGCATAGTAGTAGGTGGTGGCGGGTTGCAAACCGGTCAAGCGCACGCGGTGCTCGTTGCTCACGATGCTGCCCTGGCCGGTATGAAGCGTCAGTGAGTCGGGATGCGGCCCCAGCCAGAGGCGCGTGGTGCCGGCCATGGCGGTGCGCCACAGGATGGTGACGGCATTGTGCGAAGGCGCCTGCAGGTAAGGCCCGCGGCGGATGGGCTGGGCTGCTGCCGCCACCCCGGCGGCGCACCAGAGCAGGCCGAGCAGGCGCAGCATGGGCATGGCCGGTGCAAGGTAACCGGCCGGCGATCAGTCGGGCTTGGCGGCCGCGCTTCCCTGTCGGTCGATGAAATCGCGGCCGCAAGGAAAGCAGTGCCGCCGGCGTCTCGGCGAAAGGAGCGGGAATCCGAGGAGCACGATGCCAAATGCCAAGGCCCGTCGTGAATGACCGTTGCGGCTCGCCTCCGGCGATCCGCAACGGGGGCACCTCGGCCCATGCAGAGCGCTCACCCTGTGATTCCCATCCGCGAGCAACGGATCCGCGCACCCCGGGACACCAGGAAGAGCTGCCGCCCGTCCACCTCCACCGAGAAGGGCTCGACATACACCGGATTCAGGCTGTCCGCCACGAGCCATAGCCGGCCGCCCTCGATGTGCCATTCAGCCTCCAGCTGCGGCCCGTCGAAGCCGGGCAGCAGCACGGTGCCGTTGGGCTCGAACCGCAGGGCCTCGCGGCACGACCCCCATTGCAGCCATGCATTGGTAGAGGCCGGCTGCAGCGCCAACCCCTCGTGCATCACCTCATCGATGCACCAGCCGGCCGATACCAAGCGCTCTGCAACGGACGCGCGCGTGGCCCAAGCGATCGCGCCCAGCAGCAGCGTCAGCACAAGGGCCACGAGCGCCAGCAGCCGGGCCATCGGCAGCTCGATGCGCCCGATGACCGGCCATACGCGCGTGCGGCGGTCGAAGGCCTGCCAGAAGGCGTCGCCCTCCGGTGCCCCGGGCCTGATGAAGCCCCACTCCAGCAGTCGCGCCCGGGCCGCCTCCGCCTGGTGCGGCGGCACCTGCAGCTTGATGCCGCCCACCGCCTGCGCATAGAGGTTGTGCACCTGAACGGTGTGCTCGTCCTGCAGGCGGCAGTCGAACCCCTCATCCTCAAGCCGGCTCTTGGCCACCGCCAGGTCGGTGGCCCAGGAGAACTCGGCTACGGTGACGAATGCCGGCATGGTTGCAAAGGTGCGCGCGCCCCGGCGAAGCACGAAGGGCCCCTGTGCGGAGCCCTTCGATGCGTTGCGCAATCCGCCCCTACTCCAGGCTCGCCTTCTTCAAGCCATCCTCGATCATGCCATAGAACTGATCGAGCTTCGGCAGGATGACGATGCGGATGCGGCGGTTGGCCGACCGGCCTTCAGCGGTATCGTTGGCAGCGAGCGGGACATACTCGCTGCGACCTGCCGCGGTGATACGGGCCGGATCCACATTGTAGTCGCGCTGGAGCACGCGGGTGATGGTGACCGCGCGTGAAGCGCTGAGGTCCCAGTTGTCACGGAAGCAATCACGGCTGATGGGCACGTTGTCCGTATGGCCCTCCACGAGCACCTCCATCTCCGGCTTGTCGTTGAGCACCGTGGCCACCTTGGCGAGCACCTCGCGGGCGCGGGGGGAGAGCTCCGTGCTTCCGCTGCGGAAGAGCATCTTGTCGCTGAGGGAGATGAAGACCACGCTCTTCTCCACGTTCACCACCACGTCCGTGTCGTTGAGGTTGCCGAGCGAACTCTTGAGGCTCACCACCAGCGCCAGCGTCACGGAGTCCTTCTTGGTGAGCGCCTCCTGCAGGGTGCGGATCCGCAGGTCCTGCTCGCGGATCTGCTCGAGCGAGCGCTCCAGGTTGGCGGCTTCTTTCTGCGAGAGGGTGGCCATCTGGTTGACGCTGTTCAGCAGCGCCGCGTTGGTGCCATTGAGCTGGGCCACCTGGTCCTTCAGGTGCTGGTTCTTGTTCTCCACTTCGGCCAATCTCGCCTCCAGTACCGCCGCTTGGCCGCGGCAGCCGTCGAGCGCGCGGTTGCACTCATCAAGCTTGTTGTGGAGCGTCTCGTTGCTGCCCTTGATGGCGAGGTACTTCTTCTTGGAGACGCAAGCGGTGCCCAAAAGGGCCGAGGCTCCGATGAACAGGAGGGTGATTCCGGTGCGTGCCATGCGCTGCTGGTGTTATGGAAGGCAAAGCTATCAGCCGGCCCTTACCCTGCGGTGCGGGGCATGAACGGCCTTGACGCGCGCATGCCGTTGCCGATGCGGCATCGACCGATGGCTGCACGGTTTCACAACAAAGCCAAATGCCCTGCGCACGGGAGCAACCTGCCCCATCACGCCGCCGTCTTCCGAGTGTAAAGCCCTCTTGCCATGATGTCCTTCATCCGTCGAACCCCGCCCAATGCACTCGTGATCGGCCTCTACACCCTGCTGGTGGCCTTCGCGGTGCTGGCTTTCCGCAACCCGATGTGAGCGTGCGGCGGACGGCATGCGCGAAACGAGCGATGATGCGCGCCGCCCCGCCTCACAGCCCGTCCAGGCATTCGGGAGCAGGCTGCATGCGCATGCAGTCCGGTCGCAAGGGGCTTCCTGGTCATCCTACCGCCTCTTGCAACGGCAACGACGCACGTCCCAAGCCTGCCACGGCGACCCGGCAGGATAGACGTCCCGCACCGCGCACGCGAGCCTGACATCCGTCAGGGCCTAAGGCCTTCGGATGCCCGCTCTTTGCAGCGTGGAACGCGAAACGCTGACGAAGGTCACCTGCTACCACTGCGGCGATGCCTGCGCCGAGGAGCACCGGGTGCACGATGGGAAGGATTTCTGCTGCCATGGCTGCGAGGTGGTGTACGACCTGCTGCAGGAGAGCGGGCTGTGCGATTACTACGACCTTTCACAGCAACCCGGCGTGAAGCAGCGCGCGAGCGCCGATGAGCAGCGGCTCGAGCTCTTCGACCTGCCGGAGGTGCGCGAACGCGTTGTGGAATTCAGCGAGGACGGCATCACGCGCGTCCGCTTCCACATCCCGCAGATGCACTGCAGCTCCTGCATCTGGTTGCTGGAGAACCTGCACCGCATCGAGTCTGCGGTGATCCGATCGCGGGTTTCCTTCACCGACAAGGAGCTCTCCATCACTTTCCGTGAGACCCGGCTGCCCCTTCCGGCGCTGGTGAAGCTGCTGCGGCGGATCGGGTACGGCCCGCAGATCACCGCCGGCGGAAAGCGCGATGCCGGCGCCCAGGTGCCGCGCATGCTCTACGTCCGCTTGGGCGTGGCCGGCTTCATCTTCGGGAACACCATGCTGTTCAGCTTCCCGGAATACCTGGGAGCCGATGGCGAAGCGGGCCTGCGCACGGGCTTCCAGTGGCTTTCCGCGCTGTTCTCGGTGCCGGTCGTCTTCTTCCTGAGCACCGATTACTTCCGGTCCGCCTGGGCCGGCATCCGCAGCAGGCAGGTGAACATCGACCAGCCCATCGCGCTCGGCATCGCAGCGCTTTGGCTCCGCAGCCTAGCCGATGTGATCGGCGGCACGGGCCCGGGCTACTTCGATTCCCTGGCCGGCCTGCTCTTCTTCCTGCTCATCGGCAAGTGGTACCAGGCCCATACGTACCGTGCCCTCCGATTCGACCGGGCGCTGGAGGACTTCCTGCCGCTGATCGTGCTGCGGAAGCAGGGTGATGCGGAGGAGCCCGTGCGCGTGAGCGATCTGCGCCCCGGCGACCGCATCGTGGTGCGCGACCAGGAGCTGGTGCCCGTGGATGCGGTGCTGCTCAGCGCCGAAGCCCACATCGACAACAGCTTCATCACGGGCGAGCCCCTGCCGGTGCGCAAGCAGGCCGGCGACACCATCAAGGCCGGCGGGCGCCAGCGCGGGGCGCTCATCGAATTGGAGGTGCTGCGCGGCTTCGCGGATTCGCGGCTGAAGCGCCTGTGGGCCGAACAAGCGGCCGGCGGCGAGCGGCCGGCCATGCCGCGCCTAATCGACCAGGTGGCCCGGCGCTTCACCATCGCCGTACTGTTCATCGCGCTGGGTGCGGGGCTCTTCTGGTGGGGCAAGGACCCGGCCCAGATCTGGCCCGTCGTCACTGCTGTCCTCATCGTAGCCTGTCCATGTGCCTTGGCGCTGAGCATGCCATTCGCCTACGGCCACACCGTGCGGCTGCTGGGCAAGCGCGGGCTGTTCCTCCGCGATGCGGAGGTGGTGGAGCGGCTCTCGGGCATCGACACGGTGCTCTTCGACAAGACCGGCACGCTCACCGCGCGCGAGGCGCACGAGGTGCATTGGCACGGCGACCGGCTCTCACGGAAGGAACGCAGCCTGTTGCGCGCCCTGGCCCGCAACAGCACCCACCCGCTGAGCGCGGTGGTGGCCGAAGAGCTTGCCCGGGGTGAAGCGGGCGCCACCGCCGCCACGGTGACCGACGCGGCCGAGACCGCCGGCCAGGGTATCGCGGGGGTGGTCGATGGCATGCCGGCACGCATCGGGGCGTCAGGCTTCTGCGGCGGCGAGGAGGCGCAGCGCACCAATGGCGAAGCCCACGTGCATATTGCCCTGGGCGGCATCCACCGGGGCCACTTCACCATCCGGAAGCGCGCGCGCGGCGGCATGGCCGAGGCCGTGGCCGAACTGCGTCGCAGCATGCGCGTGGGCCTGGTGACGGGCGATGCGCAGCTGGACAGCGGGCTGTCGGAGACCTTCGCGGGCGCCCCGGTGCGCACGCGGTGCTCCCCGGCGGACAAGAGCGCAGCCGTGCAGGCCGAGCAGGCGGGAGGCCATCGGGTGCTGATGGTGGGCGATGGCCTCAACGATGCGGGGGCGCTGGCCCAGAGCGATGTCGGCATCACGGTGACGGAGACCAGTGCGGCCCTGACACCGGCCAGCGATGCCATCATGGACGCCGGCGCCCTGCACCGGCTACCCGGCTTCCTGGCCCTCACACGGAAGGCGCGCCGCATCGTGATCGCCAGCCTCTTCATCTCCTTATGCTACAACGTCACAGGGGTCTCCTTCGCCGTGGCCGGCCTCATGACGCCCTTGATCGCCGCCATCCTCATGCCCCTGAGCTCGGTCAGCGTAGTGGGCTTCGTGACGGTGGCAGTGATGCTCGCAACGCGCCGGACTGACGCAAGTCATGCTCCGCTATGACCAACCTCATGCCGTGACGAACGGGTGACAGTCACTTTCGCCCCGAGATTACGATTCCCTGATGAGCGTCATCTTCCTCCTTATCGCTGCGAGCACGGTAGTGGCCCTGGTTTTCCTTGGCCTCTTCGTCCGTGCGGTGCGGAGCGGCCAGTTCGATGATGACCGCTCACCGGCCGTGCGCATGCTGAACGACCATGCCCCGGCACCGCGCGCCGCCGAGGCTCCCTCCACCAACGAAACCACCGACCGATGACCGAGCGCTTCCAGTACGACAACCGCATCGTCAAGAACTTCCTCTTCGTCACCATCCTCTGGGGCATCGTGGGGATGCTCGTGGGGCTCATCATCGCCACGCAGATGGTGGCGCAGAACACGCCGCCGGATGCCTGGTACTATTGGATCGTACGCCCCTTCACCTGGCTGGGTGAACTGGAGTGGACCAAGTTCGGACGCCTGCGCCCCCTCCACACCAACGCGGTCATCTTCGCCTTCGTGGGCAACGCCATCTTCGCCGGTGCCTACTACAGCCTGCAGCGCCTGCTGAAGGCGCGCATGTTCAGCGATGCGCTCAGCGCCATCCACTTCTGGGGATGGCAGCTCATCATCGTGCTCGCCGCGGTGACCCTGCCGCTGGGCATGACCACCGGCAAGGAATACGCCGAGCTGGAGTGGCCCATCGACATCCTCATCACGCTGATCTGGGTGGTCTTCGGGGTGAACATGTTCGGCACGATCGTGAAGCGCCGTGAGCGTCACCTCTACGTGGCCATCTGGTTCTACATCGCCACCTGGGTGACCGTGGCCATGCTGCACATCGTCAACAGCATCGAACTGCCCATCTCGCTCACCAAGAGCTACAGCTGGTACGCCGGCGTGCAGGATGCGCTGGTGCAGTGGTGGTACGGGCACAACGCGGTGGCCTTCTTCCTCACCACGCCCTTCCTGGGCCTCATGTACTACTTCCTGCCCAAGGCCGCCAACCGGCCGGTTTACAGCTACAAGCTCTCGATCATCCACTTCTGGGCGCTCATCTTCCTCTACATCTGGGCCGGCCCGCACCACCTGATCTACAGCGCGCTGCCCGACTGGGCGCAGAGCCTGGGCACCGTGTTCAGCATCATGCTCATCGCGCCGAGCTGGGGCGGCATGCTCAACGGACTGCTCACGCTGCGGGGCGCCTGGGACCGCGTGCGGGAGGACCCCGTGCTCAAGTTCATGGTGGTGGCCATCACCGCCTATGGCATGAGCACGCTGGAAGGTCCGCTCCTGAGCACCAAGTTCCTGAATGGCATCGCGCACTTCACGGATTGGATCATCGCGCACGTGCACATCGGCGGCATCGGCTGGAACGGCTTCCTCACGTTCGCGCTCGTGTACTGGCTGGTGCCCCGCATGTACGGCACCAAGCTGTACTCGGTGAAGCTGGCCAACGCCCACTTCTGGATCGGCACGCTCGGCATCGTCTTCTACGCCATCCCCCTCTACTTCGCCGGCTTCTTCCAGAGCCTGATGTGGAAGCAGTTCACCCCCGACGGCTTCCTGGTGTACAAGAATTTCCTCGACACCCTGCTGCAGATCAAGTACGCCTACTGGCTGCGGGCCTTGGGCGGCCTGCTTTACCTGACCGGCGCCTTCATCATGGTCTACAACGTGGTGAAGACCGTGAAGGCCGGCCGGCTCATCGCCAACGAGGACGCCGAGGCGCCCGCCTTGGAGAAGAACGCCCCAGAGGAGGCGGGCGGCCACTGGCACCGCTGGATCGAGCGCCGCCCCTTCCAGATGCTGGTCCTGAGCCTCGTGCTGGTGGCCATCGGCGGCATCTTCGAGATGGTGCCCACCTTCCTGGTGAAGAGCAACATCCCCACCATCGCCAGCGTGAAGCCCTATACGCCCCTGGAGCTGCACGGGCGCGACATCTACGTGCGCGAGGGCTGCTACACCTGCCACAGCCAGATGATCCGTCCGTTCCGCTCAGAGACCGAGCGCTATGGCGAGTACGCCAAGGCCGGTGAGTTCATCTACGACCACCCCTTCCAATGGGGCAGCAAGCGCACCGGGCCCGATCTGCTCCGCCAAGGCGGCAAATACCCGCACAGCTGGCACTACTACCACATGTACGACCCCACCAGCATGAGCCCCGGCTCCCTGATGCCGCCCTACCACCACCTCTACGAGCACGCGCTGGACACAACCACCACGCGGGCCAAGATCGAGGCGATGCGGACCATGGGCGTACCCTATGACGAGGAGCCCTACGGCCCGGGCTTCGCCGAGCGGGCCAACGCCCACCTGAGCGAGCAGAGCGCCGTCATCGTGGCCGGGCTGAAGAAGGACGGCATCGAGGCGCAGGCCGACAAGGAGATCATCGCCCTCATCGCCTACCTGCAGCGCCTGGGGACTGACATCAAGGTGAAGGAAACGGCCGCCACCCGCTGATCCGAAGCGCCATGCTCAAGTTCATCAAGCACCACATGGCCACCATCGACGGGATCGACCTGTTCCCCGTGGCCGCCTTCCTCATCTTCTTCATCATGTTCATCGTCGTGCTGGTCCGCACCTGGGCCATGGGACGCCGCGAAGCCGACCGCTTCTCCGCGCTCCCGCTCGCCGAAGACGACACCAATGCCACCACCCGCCATGCGCACTGACCGAATTCCAACGGGCCGTTTGCTGGCCCTGGCCGCGCTCTCACTGACCACCCTCAGCGCCATCGCCCAGGATGCCGCCCCGGCCGCGGCGAGCGAGCCCCTGATCCGCGCGAGCGGTACCGTGAACTACGTGATGCTGGGCCTGGCCGTGGTGCAGGTGGTCCTCATCCTGGCCATGAGCGGCATCCTGCGGTCCATGATGGGCAGCGCAGGATGGATGCGGAAGCTCACGGAGCGCCGCGGCCCGGCGGTGCTGTTGCCGCTGTTCCTGCTGCTCTCCGGCAGCGCCCAGGCACAAGCCTACACGGCTCCGGTCACCACCATGAGCCACCAGGAGCTCTTCTACCTCCTGCTGGTGGTGAACCTCTTCCTCTTCATCGTGCTGATGGTGCAGATCAACCTGCTGCGCGGCACCATGCGCGCCATCACCGGCGTGTTCGAGGAAGCACGCGGCGAGGCGGCGCCCGTGCCCCAGGGTCCCACCGTGATGCAGCGCGTGATGAATGCCCTCACGCGACGGCCCAGTGCCGAGAAGGAGCAGGACCTGCTCCTGCACCACGACTACGACGGCATCCGCGAGCTCGACAATGTGCTGCCCCCTTGGTGGGTGTGGCTCTTCTACGGCACCATCGCCTGGAGCGTGCTCTACCTGGTGAACATGCATGTGGTGAAGTCATGGCCCCTCCAGCACGAGGAGTACACGGAGGCGATGGACCAGGCCAAGGCCGACATCGCGGCCTACATGGCCACCACCGCTGCCGCCGTAGACGAGAATACAGTGACCGTGACAGCGGATGCCACCGCGCTGGCGGGAGCCAAGGCCTCGTTCACCCAGTACTGCGCGGCCTGCCATGGCGCCGATGCCGCAGGGTCGGAGACCTCCGTGGGCCCCAACCTCACCGATGCCTACTGGATACACGGCGGCGGGGTGAAGGAGATCTTCAGGACCATCAAATACGGCGTGCCCGAGAAAGGCATGATCAGCTGGAAGAGCCAGCTGAAGCCCACGGAGATCCAGGCGCTCGCCAGCTATATCCTCAGCCTGAAGGGCACCGGACCGGCCACCCAGAAGGCACCGCAGGGCGATCTCTGGAAGGAAGAGGGCGCCGCGCCCGCTGACAGCACGGCAGCCGCCCCGGCGGATACCGTGCGCGTGGCGGGCCTTTGAGATGAGCCAGCAACCCGCCCATATCCGGCGCGATGCCGCAGGCCGGAAAGCCGGCGATGAAAGCTTCCGCGATGCCATCAGCACCGTGGACAAGCGCGGCAAGCGCATCTGGGTGTACCCGAAGAAGCCGAGCGGGCGGTTCACCAGCCGCCGCCAATGGCTGGCCTACGCTCTGCTCGCGCTGCTCTTCGCCGGTCCTTGGATCCGCATCGGCGGCGAGCCGCTGCTCATGATCAATATCCTGGATCGGAAGTTCGTGCTCCTCGGCCAGGTCTTCTGGCCGCAGGACTTCCTGATCTTCGTGATCGGCTTCATCGCCACCATCGTCTTCGTGGCGCTGTTCACGGTGGCCTTCGGGCGCATCTTCTGCGGATGGATCTGCCCGCAGACGGTCTTCATGGAGCACGTGTTCCGCCGCATCGAATACTGGATCGAGGGCGATTGGAAGCACCAGCAGACCCTGAACAAGGCGCCTTGGAGCTTCGACAAGGCCTGGCGGAAGACGGTGAAGCATGCGCTGTTCTTCGGCATCAGCTTCGTCATCGGCAATACCTTCCTCGCGTACATCGTGGGGAGCGCGGAGCTCGTGCGCATCATCACCGACCCGCCCACGCAGCACCTCGGCGGACTCGCGGCCATGCTCGGCTTCTCCGGTGCGTTCTACGGCAACTTCGCCTTCTTCCGCGAGCAAGCCTGCACCACAGTGTGCCCCTACGGCCGCCTGCAGGGCGTGCTGCTCGACCGCAAGAGCATCGTGATCGCCTACGACCACGTGCGCGGCGAGCAGCGCGGCAGCTGGCGCAAAGGGGAAGACCGCGCCGTCGTGGGCAAGGGCGACTGCATCGACTGCAAGGCCTGCGTGCACGTGTGCCCCACAGGCATCGACATCCGGAACGGCACCCAGCTGGAGTGCATCAACTGCACGGCCTGCATCGACGCCTGCGATCACATCATGGACAGCGTGGGCCTGCCGCGCGGCCTGGTGCGCTATGCGAGCGAGGACGAGATCGCCCACAAGAAACCCTTCACCTACAACCTGCGGCTGAAGGCCTATACCGGCGTGCTCCTCGCACTGGTCGTGGTGCTGGGCGCCATGATCGCGGGGCGCAGCGATACGGAGACCACCCTGCTGCGCACGCCAGGCCTGCTCTTCCAGGAGCGGCCCGACGGACGCATAAGCAACCTCTACGCGCTGAAGACGGTGAACAAGACCCCCAACGAGCTGCCCATCCGCTTCGAGGTGATGGACCGCACCGGGGAGGTGATGCTCATCGGCAAGCCCATCGTCCTTGAGCCCGGAGAGCTGGCCAGCGGCGAGGTGTTCATCATCCTTCCCAAGGACCAGCTGGACGGCATGAAGACCCGGGTGACCGTCGGTGTATTCAGCGGCGACCGCCTGATCGAGGAGGTGACCACTTCCTTTGTAGGACCGATCAAACCGCCCGGCACATGAACTGGGGAAAAGCCCTCGCCCTGAGCCTAGCCGCCTTCGTGGCGCTGATGGCCTGGTTCCTCTGGAAGGCCTCGAGCCATGTGGAATCGCTGGTGACCGACGATTATTACGCGCAGGAACTCAAGTACCAGGACCGGATCGATGCGCAGGCCCGCAGCAGCGCACTCTCGGCACCGGTGGCCTTCACCATCGCAGATGACCGGATCCAGGTCCGGTTCCCGCAGGAACTCGCCGCCAAGGGCATCACCGGCAGCCTGCAGCTGATGCGGCCCAACGATGCCCGCGGCGACCGGAGCCTGGAGGTGCGGGCCGACTCCACCGGTCACTTCACCTCCGAGGCCCTCGACCTGCTGCCGGGCCGCTACGATGCCTCGCTGGATTGGCAGGCCGACGGCGTGCGGTACCACAGCTCGGACAAGCTGGTGGCCCAATGAATCCGCTGGTGGGCACGGCCCTGCTGCTCGGCCTGGCCGGCAGTGCGCACTGCGTGGGCATGTGCGGACCCATCGCGCTGGCCGTGCCGAGCCCTGGGAACGGCTGGCGCGCACGGCTAGCCAGCACGCTGCTGCTCAATGCCGGCCGGCTCGCCACCTACGCGCTCATCGGCGTGGCAGCCGGTGCGTTCGGCCACGGCTTGCGCTTGGCAGGGCTTCAACAGGCCGCATCCATCGCCGCGGGTGGCGTGCTGCTCCTCTCGGTGGCTTTGCCGGGTGCGCTGGAGCGCTGGTACCCCACCGGGCGCGCCACCCTTGCGGTGGGCCGCCTGAAATCGGCGCTGGCGCGCAACCTGCGCCGCACCGCACCGGAAGCGCTCCTGATCACGGGCCTCCTGAACGGCCTGCTCCCCTGCGGCCTCGTCTACGCCGCGGCCATCGGCGCCACCGCGATGGGCAGCTGGTGGGAAGCTGCTGCCTACATGCTCCTCTTCGGCCTGGGCACCTGGCCGCTGCTCGTGGGGCTGCGCATGGGAAGCGGGCTGGTGGGGCCGGGCTTCCGCCTGGGGCTGCGCCGCGCCGCGCCTGTGCTGGTGGGCGCAGTGGCGCTGCTGCTCGTGCTCCGCGGCCTCGACCTGGGCATCCCTTACCTCAGCCCTGCAGCACCGCCCGTGGGTGCGGCAGCGGCGGAATGCCACTGAACCGGCCGGGTCAGGCCGCCGTGCTCACCACCGTGATGGCGCCACGGGAGAGCTTCACGCGGCCCTTGGCCGCCAATTGATGCAGCAGGCGGGTGATCACCTCGCGGGGGGAGTTCAGTTCCTGCGCCACCTCCTGGTGCGTGGCCCGGATCACGTGCTCGCCCGTGGCCTGCACGCGTTTCACCAGGTACTTCCACAGTTGCTCATCGAGCCGCGAGAAGGCCACCACCTCGATCGTCTCCAGGAGCTCATTGAACCGCTGGTTCTGCGTATCGCTAACGAAGCGGCGCCATTCCGGGTAGGCCATCCACTCCTCCATGAACCGTGCGGGGATCATCAGCAGCTCGGCATCCTCCTCCACCACCGCCACCACGGGGCTCGGCTGGTGGCCGATGCAGCAGGTGAGGCTCATGGCGCACGACTCCCCCGGCATGATGTGGTAGAGGAAGCGCTCCTGGCCGCTGGCGTTCTGCGCCAGTATCCGCAGGCTGCCGGAGAGCACGATGGGGATATGCGTGATGGGCTCGCCCACCGTCATGAGCACCTCCCCCGCTGCCAGCTTGCGGCGCACGCCCTCCCGCTCCACGGCACGGGCGAGTTCCTCGGTCTTGAACATGGCCGCAAGCTAATGACACCCGCTGACGACTGACATACGTCAGGCACGGCCGCTGACCGCCCCAATAGTTTCGCCGAGCCGCGTCATCCGCGCGTGGCGGTCATGTCACCGAAGCCCATCGAATCGATCAATGAACTGGTGCGGGAGCTCCTGCGCCAGCGCGACCCTTCGGCCTATGGTGCCATCCTGGAGCGCTACGAGGTGCCCACGCGCGACCTGGAGCCCTACTTCCGCTGGAACAGCAGGCATTATACGCGCACCTGCATCCACCGCAACGAGTACTTCGAGCTGCTGGTGATCTGCTACGAGCCGGGCCAGCGCACCAGCATCCACGACTACGACAGCCAGACCGCCTGGATCCATCCGGTGATGGGCGAGGTGGTGGAGGAGCGCTACGCACCCATCAGCGAGGGCGGCCTGCGCCTGCTGCAGGAGAAGCACCTGCGGCCCGGCGCGGACGATTCGCTGACCAACGGCAACTCCATCCATCGCTTCATCAATCCCGGCCCGGGCCGCGCCGTAACGCTCAACCTGTATGCGCGGCCCATGAGCAAGTGGCGCGTCTACGACGAGCGCACGGGCATCGTGAGCGTCGGACCCGCCGGTCCGCCGCGATGAGTGCACCGGGCGGTCACCCCACCTATCTTGCCGGCATGCTGCGCAGCGCCGACGGCCTCTTCGCCGACTCAGACGCCAACCGCGTCTGCGAGCTGCTGTTCATGACCGCAGCTGAAGGGCTGGTGGTGGTGGATGCCTCAGGCCGCATCATCATGCAGAACCCCAGCCTGGGCCGCATGTTCGGCTACGGGCCCGAGGGCCTGATCGGCGCCTCCATCGAGGACCTGCTGCCCGAGGCCATGCGGACCCGCCACCATGCGCACCGCGAGGCCTACAACAGGAAGCCCGTGCAGCGCGCCATGGGCCGCGGCCTGGAGCTCAAGGGCCGCCGGCAGGATGGCAGCGTGTTCCCCGTGGAGGTGAGCCTGAACCACTTCGACGTCGGCGGCAAGCGCTACGTGATGGCCCTGGTCACCGACATCACCCTGCGACGCATGGCCGAGGACCAGCTGGTGCGCGCCAACCAGGAGCTGGAGGACCGCGTGGAGCAGCGCACCGCCGAGCTGCGCGAAGCCGAGGGCGGGCTGCGCCGCGCGCTGGACAAGGAGCGCGAGCTGCACGCGCTCAAGAGCCGCTTCGTGGCCATGGCCAGCCACGAGTTCCGCACGCCGCTCAGCACCATCATGGGCAGCGTGGACCTCATCGGGCGCTACGCGGGCGAGGACGAGCGCGTGGGCAAGCACGTGAAGCGCATCCGCGGCAAGGTGCGCGAGCTCACCGCCATGCTCAACGAGTTCCTCTCCCTCGAGCGCATCGAGCAGGGCATCGTGCAGGTGCAGCCCGCCGAGATCGACATCGTGCACCAGTGCATCGAGCAGATCGAGGAGCTGCGCGGCCTGGCCAAGACCGGCCAATCCATCGACTACGACCATGCCGGCGACGACCGCATGGTGCTCACCGACCCGCAGATGCTCGGGCACATCATCACCAACCTGGTGAGCAATGCCGTGAAGTACAGTCCCGAGCACACCGCCATCCGGCTGCATTCCGCCATCGGGGAAGGCCGGCTCCGCCTCACCGTCACCGACCACGGCATGGGCATCCCGGCCGAGGATCAGCAGCACCTCTTCGACCGCTTCTTCCGCGGCAGCAACGTGATGACCATCCAAGGCACGGGCCTGGGCCTCAACATCGTTAAGCGCTACCTCGACCTGATGGGCGGCACCATCGCCTTCACCAGCCGGCCGGGCGAGACGATCTTCTCCGCCGAGCTGCCCCAGCGCATCGCCAACGCACCTGTCAAGAACCCCGACGCACCCTCACTCCCATGAGAACCATCCTCCTGATCGAAGACGATCCCGATATGCGCGACAACACGGCCGAGATCCTCGAACTGGCCAACTACCGCGTGGTGAAGGCCGAGAACGGCCGACGCGGCGTGGAGCTGGCCCGCAAGGAGAAGCCCGATCTGGTGCTCTGCGACATCATGATGCCTGAGCTCGACGGCTACAGCGTGCTGCACCTGCTGGGCAAGGACCCGGCCACCGCCGAGCTCCCCTTCATCTTCCTCAGCGCGAAGGCCGAGCGCGGCGACGTGCGCAAGGGCATGGAGCTGGGCGCGGACGATTACCTCACCAAGCCCTTCGAGGAGAGCGAGCTGCTCAACGCCATCGAAGGGCGGCTGAAGCGCAGCGAGCTCTTCCGCAAGGGATTCGACAATGGCCTGGCGGGCCTCAACTCCTTCATGGAGCAGGCCCGCGGCATGGAGGCGCTGCAGGACCTGAGCCGCGACCGCAAGACCCGCAAGCTCCCCGTGAAGGAGATGCTCTTCCACGAGGGCGACGAGCTCCGCTACATCCCCTACCTCATCTCCGGCAAGGTGCGCACCTTCAAGATCAACAATGACGGGAAGGAGTTCGTCACCGGTCTCCATGGCCCGGGCGACTTCGTGGGCTACATGGGCCTGCTCGAGGGCGGGCATGCCCTCGAGGCTGCCGAGACCCTGGAGCCCTGCGAGGTTGCGCTGGTGCCGCGCGAGGACCTGCTGGCCCTGCTCTTCCGCAACCGCGACGTGAGCATCCGCTTCATCAAGATGCTGGCGCGCGACGTGAAGGAGAAGGAGCAGCACCTGCTGCAGCTCGCCTATGCGAGCGTGCGCCAGCGCGTGGCCCAGGCGCTGCTCCGCATCCAGGCGCGCTACGCCGACCGCCAGGACCAGGGCCTGGGCCTGCGCATCAGCCGCGAGGACCTCGCCACCGTGGTGGGCACCGCCACGGAATCGCTCATCCGCTGCCTCACCGAGCTCAAGGAGGACGGCCTCATCGAGACGCACGGGCGCGACATCGCCATCCGAAACAAGGCCAAGCTCGAGCAGATGGCCAGCCGCTGAACGCTCAGCGCTGGCCCCGCCGGCGCGCCCAGTTGATCAGCAGCACGCCGGCGAGGATCACGCCGAGGCCGATGATCTCGCTCGCCCCGAGCCGCTCGTCGCCGAGCGACACGCCGAGCAGCACCGCCACAACCGGGTTCACGTAGGCATAGGTGCTCACCTGCGTGGCTGGCCTTACGCTCAGCAGCCACACGTAGGCACTGAAGCCGATGATGCTGCCGAACACCACCAGGTAGGCCTCGGCTATCCACGCGTTCAGGGGCACCGCGGCGAAGGAGAAGCCCTCCCATTCGCCGCGCGCCGCGCTCACGGCCAGGAAGCATGCTGCGCCGGTGAGCATCTGCCACGCGCTGTTGGCCGTGTTCGAGAGCCGCACCGGGTTGTACTTGCTCCACACCGAGCCGGCCGGCCACGCGAGGATGCCCAGCGCCAGCACCGCGATGGCCGTGGCCTCGGCCTCGAAGCCCGCCTCCGTGACCTGCGCGCCGAGCCGCTCGCGGAAGAGCAGCCACACGCCCGCGATGCCGGCCGCGATGCCCACGAGCGTGGCCGGGCTGCGGAAGTTGACGCCCCACTGCGGCCTGTCGATGAGCGTGAACGAGAGCGGCGCCACGGCGATGGCGATGGCCGCAACGCTGCTGGGCACCGTCTGCTGCGCCCACACCACCGCGCCGTTGCCGACGAAGAGCAGCAGGAAGCCCACCACCAGCGCCTTCCACAGGCCGCTCTCAGGGATCACCGCCAGGCCTTGGACCCTGGCCATGCCGAACATGATGGCGCTGGCCAGCGCGAAGCGCAGGCCGCCGAGCATGAAGGGCGGGAAGCCCGTGAGCGCCTCCTTGATGCCGTAATAGGTGCTGCCCCAGATGAGGTAGATGGCTGTGAAGGCGAGAACGACCTTGAGGCGGGAAGGGGCAGCGGGCACGGCCACGAAGATGAGGCGGGCGCCCGAAGCACGGCCCTACCTTCAGCGCATGCTGCGCCTGCTGCTGCTGCCGATTGCCGCCTGGCCCCTGCTGGCCGGCGCCCAGGAGCGCATCGCCGCCCGCGTGGTGGACGCCTCTACGGGCGCCCCCCTCATGCACGCCACCGTGGCCATCATCGGCACGGGCAGCGGCACCATCACCAATGCCGACGGCGCCTTCGCGCTGGCCCTCCGCACCGGCCGTGACAGCCTGCGCATCTCCTACGTGGGCTACCGCACCGTTCGGCTGCCGTTCAGCGCCGCGCTCCATGGCGCCAGCATCGCGCTCACCCGCAGCCCCGTGGAACTGGCCGCGCTGGAGGTGAGGCCGGAAGCCGACCTCTACAAGCGGGTGGCAAGGGCGGCTGGCCGGCTAAGGCGCGCGCCTGAGGCCAAGGCCAAGGCCTACTACAACCTGCAGACCCACAGCGACGGCGAGCCCGTGGAGCGGCTTCAGGCCTGCTACACCGCCCAATACCGTGGCGGCGGTCTCCGCTCGCTGGCCATCAAGCAGGGGCGCATCGGCATCGCGCCCAAGGAGGACCGCCACTTCATCAACTTCAACACCGCCGGCGCGCTGCTCCTGCTCGACCCATTCGGCGGAAACGGCCGCTTGCCCGTCTCACCGCTCAGCTTCACCAGCGGCCGCCAGCTGCGCCAGCATTACACCGTGCGCATGGTGGCCGCGAGCGCAGGACCCGACGACGGCGACCACCTGCGCGCCGAACCCATCGATGGCAACGGTCTCCGGCTCGACCTCTGGCTCGACCCGGTGGGCGATGCCGTTCATGCGCTTGAGCTTCACTGCCGAAACTGCAGGCGGCATCCGTTCGTGCCCCTCTTCAAGGACGGCCGCATCGATTCGGTGAGCCTCCGGTACCGCCAGACCTGGAGCCTGGATACGCCCGCCATGCCCCAACTCATCGAGCTGGACTATTCCATGCGCTACACCGGTCCAGGAATCTCCGACCGTTTCACCACACGCGCCGTGCTCCATGCCTTCGAGACCGGGGAAGGCTTCGTGCCTGTCCTCTTCCCTTGGAGGACGGGCCTTGAGGAGTATCCCAGCATGGCCTGGCTGCCCGTGGACACGGCCTTTTGGCAGCGCCAGGAACTGCCGGTCCCTGCTGAACGTCTGGAAAGCGACGAGGCCTTCATCCAGCAGCACGAGGTGGCCCGCAACAACTGGTTCGCCGGGATCGGGCAGCAGCAGTACGATTTGAGGCCGCCCTACCGCATATGGTCGGACGGCGCACGGATAGACAGCCTGCACATCTCCGGGTCGCCGCGCGTGGTGGTGCCAGGATCAGGCCGCAAGCCCGCAGTGCACCTCCGCACGCATCTCTACCTGGACCTCGACACCGCAGGAGGAGCCCTCAGGCACCGGTCATTCGCGGTCTTCTCCGGGAGGGAATCGTGGCATTCAACGCCCTGGTCCCCAGCCTCGGCCGTGCTGACCAACCTCTTCTTCGATCTGGCCGAAGCGGAGCGGCGCGCCATGGAACTCAGGCTGCAGGTGCCCGGCATGACGCTCGCCCGTGCCCGGGAAATACACGCCGAGCATACGCGGCGCATGCGCCAGGAGCAGGAGCGGCTGCTCCGCTATGGCCTTCAGGATTCCATCCACCTGCTGGCCTGGAACCGGCGCATCCGGGAATCGCTGGGCATAGACAACGTGGAGCGCCTCCTCCGGTTCGCGCAACCGCAAGCCCCTCCCCCTTTCGAGCCGGCCATCACACGGTAACCGAAGCACCTTCCCGACCAGCACTGCACCCGTTGCGGATGCCCGCCTCACCGGACCGCTACGGGTGCGCTCACCGCGCCACCATCACCTGCTGCCGATAATGGCCTGCCGCACCAGCAGCCCTGACATGGTAGAGCCCCGGTGCCAGGTGGCTCAACGGAAGAGCAATGACATCCTGCTGAACGGTGTGCCGGGCCACCTCGCCCCCCATGCTGCTGATGATGGTGATCACCGTTCCCGGAGCCAGGCCTTCAGGGCAACGGACATGGAGGACATCACCGGCCGGATTGGGCCACACGGTCAGCGGCATCGCCCATGCACCCTCGTCCATACCCACACCGGTGACGCGGATAAAGAGGTATGGCGACCAGGTTGCGCTATTCGACTGGCAGCTGACGCTGTGCGGCACGAAGTCAAGCGAGTCCGCTACGATCGTGAAGCTGAACGTGTCCGCGTCGTTCACGCAAGGGAAATTGGGGATCGCGCTGAACGTGACGAGGTCGTCATCCACTTGGTAACGCGCGAAGGACAGGCTGACGTTGGAGATAGCGGAAATCATGAACACGGTATCCGCGTGGAAGTCGAAATCCACCATGACGTAGCCGCCTCCCGGGCCGGTCATGTAGGCGCCCCATCGGCTTCCGGCAAGCGGGTTCTGGGCCATGCCGACGGTGGCCCACATGAGCAGGAACAGCGTGAAAGAGCGGTGCATGTGCGCGTGGTATCGGGTATCGGTGCAAGGGTACCGGGGCGTGACACGGTGCGGGCTAACCGGCATCAGCCTTGCGATTGACGGCGGTCAACCGTTCGACCACCGATGAGCGCTGCACCGGTGGCGCCGTGCCCGCTCCCGTGCGGCGCCCGCGCGTTCGGCCCTTCCGGCCCCTGGCCCTACCTTCGCGCGGTACCCTACGAATCACCATGGCCCGTACGAAAACAGCTGAAGAGACCCTCTCCCTGGACGAGCTCCGCGCCGAGGTGCTGCGCGACTACGAACTGTGCGTCATCAGCCGCGAGGCCAGCCTCATCGGCCGCAAGGAAGTACTGGGCGGCAAGGCCAAGTTCGGCATCTTCGGCGATGGCAAGGAGCTGGCGCAGGTGGCCATGGCCAAGCAGTTCCGCGACGGCGATTGGCGCAGCGGCTACTACCGTGACATGACCTTCATGTTCGCCATCGGCCAGCTCACCGTGCAGCAATGGTTCGCCCAGCTCTATGCCCATGCCGATGCGGACGCAGACCCCAGCAGCGCCGGCCGCAGCATGAATGGCCACTTCGCCACGCGCAGCCTCGATGCCAACGGCGAATGGAAGGACCTGATGGCCCAGCCCAACTCATCGCCCGACATTTCCCCCACCGCCGGCCAGATGCCGCGCCTGCTCGGCCTCGCGCAGGCTAGCAAGGTGTTCCGCCACAGCCCAGCACTGCACGGGCACACCCACCTCACCCACATGGGCAACGAGGTGGCCTTCGGCACCATCGGCGATGCCAGCACCAGCGAGGGCCACTTCTGGGAGACCATGAACGCAGCCGGCGTGCTGCAGGTGCCGCTGGCCATGAGCGTTTGGGACGATGGCTGGGGCATCAGCGTGAGCAAGGCCTACCAGACCACCAAGGGCAGCATCAGCGCCCTGCTGCAGGGCTTCCAGCGCGAGCCGGGCACCAATGGCATCGAGATCTTCAGGACCAAGGGCTGGGACTACGTATCCCTGAACCGCACCTACGAGAAGGCGATCGCCCTGTGCCGCGATGAGCATGTGCCGGTGCTCATCCACGTGGAAGAGGTGACGCAGCCCCAGGGCCACAGCACCAGCGGCAGCCACGAGCGCTACAAGAGCGCAGAGCTGCTGGAGTGGTACAAGGTTTACGACTGCAACGTGAAGTTCCGCGAGTGGATCCTCAGCGCCCGTCCCGGTGGGGAGGTGATTGCCACCGCCGAGGAACTGGATGCCCTGGAGGCCAAGGCCAAGGCCGATGCGCGCGCCGGCCAGAAGGCTGCTTGGGCCGCGTTCCAGGGCGAGATCAAGGCGGAGCGCGACGAGGTCGTCGGCTTGATCGAGGGCTCGGGGGCCGAAGGGTGCGCGGCGATCGCGGCGGAGCTGAAAGCGGAAATGGCGCCGGGGCGCAAGGAAGTGCTGAGCGCGGCGCGGCGCGCGCTGCTGGCTGCCGGCGGACAGGCATCCGCGCTGAAGGCCTGGGTCGACAGCGCCCGGACCCTCAATGCCGAGCGCTACGGCTCGCACCTCTACAGCCAGAGCGCCAGGAGCTGCCTCAACGTGCGCGAGATACCCGTGGAGTACGCCACCGACGAGATGGTCGATGGCCGCATCATCATCCGCGACAATTTCAAGGCGCTCTTCGAACGGGAGCCGCTGCTGCTCACCTTCGGCGAAGACACCGGCAAGATCGGCGACGTGAACCAGGGCATGGAAGGGATGCAGGTGCAGTTCGGCGAGCTGCGCGTGAGCGATACCGGCATCCGCGAGGCCACCATCCTGGGCCAGGGCATCGGCATGGCGCTGCGCGGCCTGCGCCCTGTGGCCGAGATCCAATACCTCGATTACCTGCTTTACTGCCTGCAGGGCATGAGCGACGACCTGGCTACCGTGCTCTGGCGCACCAAGGGCGGCCAGAAATGCCCGTTGATCGTGCGCACGCGCGGCCACCGTTTGGAAGGCGTATGGCACAGCGGCAGCCCCATGGGCATGATCATCAACAGCGTGCGCGGCGTGGTGGTGTGCGTGCCGCGCAACATGCAGCAGGCCTCGGGCATGTACAACACCTTGCTGCTAAGCGATGACCCCGCGCTGGTGATCGAATGCCTCAACGGCTACCGCAGCAAGGAGCGCCTACCCAGCAACCTCGGCGCTTTCACCGTGCCCATCGGCCAGGTGGAGGTGGTGCGCGAGGGCAATGACCTCACCCTCGTGAGCTATGGCTCCACCTTCAACATCTGCGCGAAGGCCTGCGAAACGCTCGAGGGCATGGGCATCAGCGTGGAGCTCATCGATGCGCGCACCCTCCTCCCCTTCGACCGCGCGCACCGCACCGTGGAGAGCCTGAAGAAGACCAACCGCCTGCTGGTAGTGGACGAGGACGTGCCGGGCGGCGCCAGCGCCTACCTGCTGCAGCAGATCCTGGAAGAGCAAGACGGCTACCGCTGGCTCGATGCCACGCCAAGCACCCTCACTGCCAAGGCCCACCGCCCCGCCTACGGCAGCGATGGCGACTACTTCAGCAAGCCGAGCGTGGAGGATGTGGTGGAGAAGTGCGTGAGGATGACCAACGAGTAGCATGGCTCCTCGCGGCCGGCGGGGGACCCGGCCGGCGAGCTCTCCCAGTCAATAAGGGCTGCCACTGCTTTCTGCTACCCACAGAACCGCCAGCGTCCCTGACCAACCCCAAGGAGCGATGTGCCGAGCCCCTGCCGCCGAACCAGCGTCGCTGGCCCCCCCGCGCATCAGCCCAGCCTCGATGGTTACGGCACCGCATTCCAACGGACGCCGACCAGGCATTCCCGACGTGTCGATCCGTCCGCTCGGTAGCTTGCATGAAGGCAGCGTTTCCGCACATGCACCGACGAACCGTTGCTGCCCCTCGCCGATGACCAGCCGCCTCCTCCCCCTCCTGGCTGCACTGGCGCTGCTGTGCTGCACAGGAGCTCCGCCGCCCATCGACCCAGCGCTGCTGGCCGAGGCCGAACGCACGGTGGTTCCCAACCGCAGCCGACCGGTGGCCGAGGGCGCGCTGGCCAGCGGGCTCTACTTCGTGGTGGACAGCGGTTTCGGCGTGGCGCGCACCGTGGAGGGCGAACGGCTCCACATCGACCCCAGCGCCATCGTCACCGTGGAGCATTTCGCGCGCATCGCCGTGGGCGAATCCATGACTGGCCGGCCGGTGCTGCACCTGGGCATGGATGCCGTGGGTGCAACGCGGCTGCGGGCCGGCACCTTCAACGCCATCGGGCAGCGGGTGGCCCTGGTGGTGCAGGACCGGGTGCTGAGCGCGCCCCTGGTGCAGGATGAAATCCCTGCCGGACGGCTGGAAATGGACCCCGGCCCGGCCAGCCCCCTCACCGCCGCCGATTACGCCGCCCTGCTGCAAGCGGAGCGGAAGGCCTGGGAAGGCCTCCGCTGAGCGGGGTGCACAGCCGTTCGCTGCCTACATTCGACGAAACGAAAGGCCATGGCCCAAGCCACGCTCCTCGCCGTCGCCCTGCTCCTGGCGGGCACGGTCGCCACCCACGCACAGCAGGCGCAGAAATGCTGCGGCACCAGCAACAGCACTTTCCTGTTCGGCAGCACCGCCTATGCGCGCCACACGCAGATGCTCTACCTGCCGGGCGACCTCACCGGCGCCACGGGCGGGCCCATCACCCACCTCTACTTCCGCTACGGTACCACGAGCATCGCTTCAGGCAACACCCTTGGCAATTTCATGGTGCGGCTGGGGCTCACGGACCAGACCGGCTTCCCCAATGGCAACACCTACTTCACCGACCTCGATACGGTGTACAGCGCTTCCGCCTTCACCATTGCGCCAGGCACCACAGGCGAATGGTTCTGGTTCTCGCTGCAAACGCCCTTCACCTACAACCCGAGCCGCACGCTGATCGTCGACATCCAATTCGAGACGAGCGCGCAGAGCGCCTTCGGCACCTACGGCACCACCAACAGCGGCCGCAAGCTGGTCTCGCCCGACCCGCTATCGCCCACGGGTTCCACCACCAGCACCACCTGGCAGGACTTCGGCTTCGACATCGACGGAACCACCGGCCTGGATGGCCTTTCAGCAGCGGAACTGCAGGCTTGGCCCAACCCCACCGCCGCAGGCGTGCGCCTCAGCTGGCCGGCCCCTGCCGCTGCCGGCTGGCAGCTCACCCTGCACGATGCCGCAGGCCGCACCCTCCGCAGCGATCGCATTCCCAAGGGCAGCCGGTATGCCGAAATCGACCTCGGCCCTTGGGCGCCGGGGCTCTACCTGGCCCAGCTCAACGGCCCCGATGGCGCGGGGCCCACTGTCTGGCTGCTGCGCGAGTGAGGGCGCTCAATCGAGCCCCAGCGTGATCTGCTTGCCGGGCTTGTAGCCGGCCATGGGGTCGTCCGGTGAGCGCTCCTGCTCCTCGGCAGCCTGCTGGCGCTTGAACTGCTTCACAGGGCTCTCCTCCAGCCCCTCCTCTTCGGGCGCCTCCAGGTTGCCGATCTCCTCATCGGAGATGAGCATGCCCTGGGTCTCCTCCAGCTCGGGTGTCATGGGGATGAACACGGGCGTGGTGAGGGTGAGCTCCTTCACCTTGTGCGGGGTGAGGCGATTGCCCAGCGCCTTCACGCCCTTCACGCCGATGAAGCCGGACAGCTCCACATCCTCGTCGGGCCGGCTGGTGCTGCGCTTGTCGTATGCCACGTGGAGGGCGGGCTCGGGCAGCAGGCTGTGCAGCGCCAATCGGCTCTCCGGGTGCTCAGTGATGAAGGATACGGCATCGCGCGCCGGCTCGATGAGGAAGCGCTTCACATGGTACTGCTGCTTCTCCCCCTCCCAATAGACGGCCGTGAGCACGTCCTTGGGGTTCCACTTCACCACCGTGAGGGCGTCGTCGGGGAAGTGCGTGCTGAGCGCGAAGGGGAAGAGCTGGTAGCTGCCGCCCTTGGTGATGCAGAGGATGCGGTCCTCGCCCGCGAAACGGCCCAGGTAGCGGCCATGGCCGGTGTCGTTGAGGCGGCGCACCGTCTCATCGAACCAGATGGGGATGGCGCCCAGCGTGCTGCCGCCGCGCTCCTTCTGCGTGATCTTCTGCACGGCGTAGCGCGTGAGCAGGTTGCCCTTGCTGCCGCGCCCTTTCACGCCCATCTGCGCGAAGTCGATGTCGAACTTCGTCTTGCGCAGGTTGGGGCGCGGGCGCAGCACCACGCTCACCACCTCGCTGGCGCCATCGGGGTTGGCGGTGAAGTACTCCACCGTGCTACCCGGTGCACCGCCGGTGAGGTCGTACTCCTTGTCGCGCGTGACGCCGGTGACGGCGAAGCGCTTCATGTAGTACGGCCCCTTCATGCCATCCTGGTAGATCATGTGGTAGATGGTGCGCTCATCGTTCTTCTTGAAGACGCCGATGTGCAGGATGCCCTTGCCCACGAACTTCTTATCGGCCACCTTGGTCACCACCATGCCGCCGTTGATGCGGAACACGATGATGTCGTCGATCTCGGAGCATTCGCCCACCAGTTCGGCATCCTTCAGGCTCCAGCCCATGAAGCCTTCCTTGCGGTCCACGTAGAGCTTCCTGTTGGCCACGGCCACCTTGGCTGCCACGATGGTGTCGAAGGTGCGCAGCTCGGTCCGGCGCTCGCGGCCGGCGCCGTACTTCTTCTTCAGCTCCTTGAACCAGTCCACGGCATGGTCCACCAGGTGGTCCAGCTTCCCCTGCACCTCGTCGATCTGCTCGGCCAGCTGCCGGATGTGCTCATCGGCCTTGAAGCTGTCGAACTTCGAGATGCGCTTGATCTTGATCTCGGTGAGGCGGATGATGTCGTCCTGCGTCACGGGCCGCTTCAGCTCCTGGATGTGGGGCTTCAGGCCCTTGTCGATGAAGCTGAGTACCTGCTCCCAGGTCTCGGCCTCCTCGATCCTCCGGTAGACCTTCCTCTCGATGAAGATCCGCTCGAGCGAGGCGAAGTGCCACTGCTCCTCCAGCTCGCCCTTCCGGATCCGCAGCTCCAGCTCCAGCAGGCGCAGGGTGTTCTCGGTGCTGATGCGGAGCAGCTCCTTCACGCCCACGAAGCGGGGCTTGTCGTTCTCGATCACCACCGCATTGGGCGCAATGCTCACCTCGCAGTCGGTGAAGGCGAAGAGCGCATCGATGGTGGTGTCGGGGCTCACCCCCGCGGCGAGGTGGATGACGATCTCGGCATGCTCGGCGGTGTTGTCCTCGATGTGCCGCACCTTGATCTTGCCCTTGTCGTTGGCCTTGATGATGCTCTCGATGAGCGATGTGGTAGTGGTTCCGAAGGGAATCTCGGAGATCACGAGCGTCTTGCTGTCCTCCTTGCGGATACGGGCCCGGCAGCGCACGCGCCCCCCGCGCTCGCCCTCGTTGTAGTTGCTCACGTCGGCCAGGCCGCCCGTGGGGAAGTCGGGCACCAGCTCGAAGGAGCGCTTGCGGAGCACGGCGATGCTGGCGTCGATGAGTTCGTTGAAGTTGTGGGGCAGCACCTTGCAGCTGAGGCCCACGGCGATGCCCTCGGCGCCCTGCGCCAGCAGCAGCGGGAACTTCACCGGCAGGAAGACCGGCTCGCGGTTGCGGCCATCGTAGCTCAGCTGCCATTCGGTGGTCTTCGGGTTGAATACCACCTCCTTGGCGAACTTGCTGAGCCGTGCCTCGATGTAGCGGGGCGCCGCGGCGCTATCGCCGGTGAGCGTGTTGCCCCAGTTGCCCTGGCAGTCGATGAGCAGGTCCTTCTGGCCCAGCTGCACCAGCGCATCGCCGATGCTGGCATCGCCGTGCGGGTGGTACTGCATGGTGTGCCCGATGATGTTGGCCACCTTGTTGTAGCGGCCGTCATCCAGATCGTCCATAGCGTGCAGGATGCGGCGCTGCACGGGCTTCAGGCCGTCGTACAGCGCAGGCACCGCGCGCTCCAGGATCACGTAGCTGGCATAGTCCAGGAACCAGTCCTTGTACATGCCGCTGATGCTGAAGCCGCCGGCATGGCCTCCGGCCGGCACATGGCCATGCGCATCGCCCTGGCCTTCGGGCATCGGGGTCTCGTTGGTCTCGTCGCTCATTGCAGTGTGGCGCAGATCTCCTCGGCGCGCGCGGCGCTCTGGTCATTGAAGAGGCTGAGGCGCAGGCATACGGGCACGCCCACTTGCCAGCCCAGCCGCACGTAGTTGAAATGGCTGCTCCCGACGGGATCGGGATCGATCACCTCGGTGAGCCCGTAGGCCGTGTCCTCCACGCGCACCGAAAACCGCACAGGGCTCAGGAAGAGCTCGCTGCGCACGCGGAAGGCGATCACCTGCTGCTGCACCGGCCCGGAGGGGGTGCTCACGGAGCGGGCGTAAGTGGTGTCGAGCAGGAAGACCGGCGGTCCGGCGTAGTCCGGGTCGAAGGGGTTGTCCTTCAGGGTGCCGGGATCCAGTTCACCCTTGCCGCAGGCCAGGAGCAGCAGCGCGGGCAGCAGAAGGGCGAGCAGGCTCCTCATCGCAGGGGCAGGGTGAGCGAGGCCATCCAAGCGCCATGGCCCTCATGGGCGGGCATCCAAGCGAGGCCCTCGAACCGGGCCCGTTCCTTGTCCTCGAAGACGGGAGGCTGGCGCTTGGAGCGCACGCTTCGCACGTACCAGAGGGCCGCGCCGGAGAGCGCCAGCGCGCCGCCGCTGACAAAGGCCATGGTGCGGGCCTGCCGCAGCTCGCGGTTGGCCTCGGGGATGTCCGTTCGCTTGAGCTCTGCGATGCCGGCAGGGCTGGCGCTGGTGCGGTAGGCCTCGGCCAGGTCGTCCACGGCCCGTTGGGCATCCACCGTGCGCCAGAGGCTAACGCCGAACCATGCGCCGGCCCCGGCCGCGAGCACCGGCGTGCCGTAGCGGAGCCATCGGTCATCGCGCTGGAAGCGCCGCAGCTTGCGGTTGTAGGCGATGAACTCCTCGGAATAGCGCAGCTGGATGCGGGCCTCGCGCAGCGCATTCGGCATCACCATCAGCGTGGTGTCGAGCACGCGCCGTTCGGGTGCCCAGAAGACGAAGCGGTGCGGCCCCTCCATCAGGCTCAGTTCGCGGTCCTTCTTCCGGTGCCGGCCGTCGAGCAGGTACTCGCAGCTGCCTGCGGGCTCGCACAGGATGCGCAGGGTGCCGGTGGACTGGGCGGCTACCGTTGCGCCCATTGGGCCATGTACCCAGGCGAGCACGATTGCGGCGGA
Source organism: Flavobacteriales bacterium (assembly GCA_030584065.1). Lineage (NCBI taxonomy): Bacteria > Pseudomonadati > Bacteroidota > Flavobacteriia > Flavobacteriales > Flavobacteriales bacterium. The sequence continues at coordinate 634,759 of CP129489.1, read as the reverse complement.
GAAGACCCGGCGAACAGCCCTTGCATCCGCTGCGCGCGTGAGGACATGAGCGCTTGCCCGCATGAAGGCACCGGCTATGCGCGCCCCCCTCCTCATGCCTCCTCCTCCACTTCCTCCAGTTTGCGTGCGATCACCTTCACGGGGTCGATTCCCTGCTGCTCCACCAGGTCCTTCTCCACCTTCAGGTTGCCGATGATGAAATCCTGGCGGCTGGGGGTGTTCTTGCCCATGTAGAACTCCAGCAGCTCATGCACGCTGGCGTCCCTGGTGATCATCACCGGCTCCAGGCGCATGTCCTCGCCGATGAAGTGCTTGAACTCGTCGGGGCTGATCTCGCCCAGGCCCTTGAACCGGGTGATCTCTGCGCCCTTGCCAAGCCTTAGGATGGCGCGCTGGCGCTCCTCATCGCTGTAGCAATACACGGTCTCCTTCTTGTTCCGCACGCGGAAGAGCGGCGTCTGCAGGATGTAGAGGTGGTCGTTCTTCACCAGGTCGGGGAAGAACTGCAGGAAGAAAGTCATCAGCAGCAGGCGGATGTGCATGCCGTCCACGTCGGCATCGGTGGCGATGACGATGCGGTTGTAGCGCAGCCCGTCCATGCCGTCCTCGATGTCGAGCGCGGCCTGGATGAGGTTGAACTCCTCGTTCTCGTACACCACCTTCTTGGTGAGGCCGTAGCAGTTGAGGGGCTTGCCCTTGAGGCTGAAGACGGCCTGCGTCTCCACATCGCGGCTCTTGGTGATGCTGCCGCTGGCGCTATCGCCCTCGGTGATGAAGAGCGTGGTGAGCTGCTTCCGCGGGTCGTCCTTCTTGGCGTCGGTGAGGTGGACGCGGCAGTCGCGCAGCTTGCGGTTGTGCAGGCTGGCCTTCTTGGCGCGCTCGCGAGCCAGCTTGCGGATGCCGCTGAGCTCCTTGCGCTCGCGCTCGTTCTGGAGGATGCGGCCCTGGAGCACTTCGGCCACCTCGGGGTGCTTGTGCAGGTAGTTGTCCAGCTCGCGGCCGATGAAGTCGCCCACGAAGCTGCGCATGCTCTGGCCGCCGGGCTCAATCTCCAGGCTGCCGAGCTTGGTCTTGGTCTGGCTCTCGAACACCGGCTCGATCACCTTCACGCTCACCGCCGCCACGATGCCCGTGCGCACGTCGCCGGCCTCCCACTCCTTCTTGAAGAAGTCCTTGATGGTCTTGGCCACCGCCTCGCGGAAGGCGCCCTGGTGGGTGCCGCCCTGCGTGGTGTGCTGGCCGTTGACGAAGCTGTAGTACTCCTCGCCGTAGTGGTTGGCATGGGTCAGGGCCACCTCGATATCGTCGCCCTTGAGGTGGATGATGGGATAGAGCGGCTCGCCGTCCATCTTCTCGGTGAGCAGGTCGAGCAGGCCGTTCTTGCTCTGGTAGCGGGTGCCGTTGCAGGTGATGGCAAGGCCCGTGTTCAGGTAGCAGTAGTTCCAGAGCAAGCGCTCGATGTGCTGCTCGCGGAACTGGTAGTGGCGGAACATCTCAGGGTCGGGCTCGAAGACCACCCGCGTGCCGTTGGGCTCGTCGCTCTTCACCAGCTTCTCGTCCTTGCGCAGCACGCCACGATCGAACTCCGCGCGCTTCATCTCGCCGTCGCGGATGCTCTCGATGCGGAAGTAGGTGCTGAGGGCGTTCACGGCCTTGGTGCCTACCCCGTTCAGGCCCACGCTCTTCTTGAAGGCCTTGCTGTCGTACTTGGCGCCGGTGTTGATCTTGCTCACCACGTCGATCACCTTGCCCAGCGGCACGCCCCGCCCGTAGTCCCGCACGGTCACCCGGCCGCCCTCGATGGCGATGTCCACCTTCTTGCCATGGCCCATCACGTACTCGTCGATGCAGTTGTCCAGCACCTCCTTCAGCAGGATGTAGATGCCGTCATCGTAGCTGCTGCCATCGCCGAGCTTGCCGATGTACATGCCCGGCCGCAGGCGGATGTGCTCCTTCCAGTCCAGCGACCGGATATGCTCCTCCCCGTAGTTCGTCTCGCTCATCTCAAAGGGCGGAACCTCAGCATTGGCGCGGGTTCCATGCAATGGGACGAAGTTAGGGCCGCTAGGGGCGCGGGATGCCGCGGAAGACGCCCCCCGTTATCCACGATCGATCGGGATTATCAACACGGCGGGGCCGGGTCCTCCCTGCCGGTAAAGCCTGCAAAGCAGCAACCTGCCCCCCCGGGGACCCTCGGCTTCCACCTGCCGCTGAGGCGTTTACTCTGCCCCTCTGGACATGCAGGAAAGGAATCCCGGACCGCATGGACCATTGCCGTCGGCTTTCGCTCGGCCCACGGAAGGCAGCCTGATCACTTCAACCCGCGCTTCACGAGGAGCGGCTCCACGCTGGGGTCGCGGCCGGTGAGGTCGCGGTAGAGCTCTGCTTCAGGCTTGCTGCCGCCCTGGCTGAGCACGGTGCGGCGGAACCGGTCGCCGTTGGCGCGGGTCATGCCTCCGTTCTCGGTGAACCAAGCGTAGGCATCGGCATCCATCACCTCGCTCCAGATGTAGGCGTAGTAGTTGGCCGCATACCCCGTCCAGGCATGGCTGAAGTAGCAGCTGCGGTAGCGCGGCGGCACCTGCGGCAGATCGAGCCCGTACTTCTTCAGGGCCGCCTGCTCGAAGGCGAGCACGTCCTCTACCAGTGGCGCATCGGCGGGCAGGCTGTGCCACTCCAGGTCGAGCAGCGCGGCGGCCAGGTACTCGGTGGTGGCATAGCCCTGGTTGAAGGTCTTGGCCTTGCGCAGCTTGTCCGCCAGGGCATCGGGCATCACCTCGCCCGTCTTCCAGTGCTTGGCGAAGCTGCGGAGCACCTCGGGCACCATCGCCCAGTTCTCATTCACCTGGCTCGGGAACTCCACGAAGTCGGTGGCGGTGGCAGTGCCGCTGAACTTCGGGTACTTCTGCGCGCTCAGCATGCCGTGCAGCGCATGGCCGAACTCATGGAAGAGCGTGGTCACATCATCCCAGCTCAGCAGGCAGGGCTGGCCGGCCGCAGGCTTCACGTAGTTGCAGTTCTGCGTGATCACAGGCTGTTGGCCCAGCAGGGTGCTCTGGTCCACGAAGCTGCTCATCCATGCGCCGCCGTTCTTGTTGTCGCGGGCGAAATAGTCGCCATAGAAGAGGCCGATGGTCTCGCCGGTGGTATCGATGATGTTGAAGACGCGCACGTCGGGGTGGTACACGGGCAGGTCCTTGCGCTCCTCGAAACGCAGACCGAAGAGCCGGTTGGCGGCGAAGAAGACGCCGTTCTGCAGCACGCTCTCGAATTCGAGGTAGGGCTTCACGGCCGCTTCGTCCAGGTCGAACTCAGCCTTGCGCACCTGCTCGGCATAGAAATCCCAGTCGAAGGCCTCCACCTGGAATCCCCCGCCCTGCTTATCCACCAAGGATTGAAGCTTGGCGGCCTCCTTGCGGGCGTTGGCGGCGGCGGCCGGCGCCATGCTACCCAGCAGCTTCATGGCCTGGTCAGGGTTCTTGGCCATCTGGTCGTCCATCACGTAGTGCGCCCAGGTGGCGAAGCCCAGGAGCTTTGCTTTCTGGGCCCGAAGCTGGGCCAGCCGCGCGATGATGGCCTTGTTGTCGTAGGCCTCGCCCCGGCTGTTGCGGCTGATGGAGCGCTTCATGATGGCCCTGCGCAGATCGCGGCTCCGCAGCTCGGCCAGCGCAGGCTGGGTGGTGGTGTTGCGCAGGTCGATGAGCCATTGACCCTCGTGGCCCTTGGCCTTGGCGGCGGCAGCGGCGGCTTCGATGCCCTCTGGGCTCATGCCTTCCAATTCGCCCCCATCCTTCACCACCATGGCCAGGACGGCCCGCTCCTTCAGGATGTTATCCTCGAATCTGGCGACGAGGTTGGCCTCCTCCTCATTGAGCTTGCGCAGCTGCTCCTTGCCGCGTGCATCGAGGAGTGCACCGCTGCGGACGAACCGGATGTAGTAGCGCTCCAGCAGGCGGGCGTCCTGTGCCTCCACACCGGTGGCCGGCTGATCGTAGAGGGCCTTGATGCGGACGAAGAGCTTCTCGTTGAGGGTGATGGCATCGCTGTGGGCGGCCAGCTTCGGCGCCAGCTCAGCCTTCACCGCCTGCAGGGTATCGTTGGTGGCGCTGCCTGTCAGGTTGTAGAACACCGCAGTGGCGCGGTTCAGGTCCTGGCCCGCCTTCTCCAGGGCCACGATGGTGTTCTCGAAGGTGGGTGCGGCCGGGTCGTTGGCGATGGCCTCGATCTCGGCCAAGTGGCGCTTCATCCCCTCCTCGATGGCCGGTCGGAAGTGCTCATCGCGGATGCGGTCGAAGTGCGGAGCCTGGAAAGGCAGCGTGCTGCGCTGCAGGAGCGGGTTGTTCGCGAGCATATCGGTGCGTTCGGGTTCGGCGGTCGGCGTACAGGAGGCCAGCAGTGCGATGCCAGCGGCGGCGATGGGCGTGAGGTGCTTCATGGGTGCGACGAAGGGCGCGCAAGGTAGCAGCGGCTGCGGCGCACGGCGTGGCGCATGCGGCGGTCCGCCGGTTCGTTGACGGGCGGTTGTGGCGCGCTAGGGCAGCTGCTCGACCAGGGTGCTGGTGGGCACGCTACCGCCCACATTGGTGAGAATGGGGTCACGGTCGTTGCCCTCGCCGGTATACTTCACCGTGCCATCCATGTTCACATCGGCGGCGTGATAGGCCGTCACCGTATTCGTGGGCAGGCTGCCGCCGATGGCGCTCAGGATCGGGTCGCGGTCGTTGTCCTCGCCCGTGTACCGAAGCGTGGCATCGGGATCCGCATTGCCCGCCCAGAGGGCCATCACGCTGCCCATGGCCTTGCGGGCGCCGGTCCCCCAGGCAGCAGTGGAGGCAAGCGTCAGGTCGACCGTTGCGGCTGTGCCGTTCAGCGCCACGCCGGCCGCCGTCATCGCGCCCAGGTGGTTGCGGTGGCGGATGGCCACGCGGTAGCTGCCGGCATCGGCGCAGAAGCCGAGCGGCGAAACGCCATCGGGGGCGGTGATGTCGCCATCGCGCTGCAGCAGGCCCGCCCGTGCCTCCACCACGCCGTAGGGCGAAGCGTTGGCCCGGAGCTCCACGAGCACCCAGTCGACGATCGCGTTCGCCCCTGTCGTGGCCAGGAGTCCGGCGCTCATGGCCGTGGGACCGGCGACGGCATGGCCCATGGCGGTGTACGGCTCCGTAAGCGGGATCAGGCTCAGCTTGCGCAGGCTGTCGGTCATCAGGCCCGTGGCGGTCCGGTACGGCCCCTCGAGGAAGGCGCGGGCAGCCACAACGGACCGCGGCACCGCTTCGCACGGCGCCTGCAGCGTGATGAAAACATGCGTGGCGGTCCATTCCGAAGCGCTCCCTTGGCTGCCGCCCGGCGCGCAGAGCGTGCGCACCTGGACATCGTAGGACGTGAGCGGGCTCAGGCCGGCGAGCGGATGGCTGTTCGTCAGCAGGCCGGCCACGGTGGTCCAGGTGCCGCTGCTCGAAGGCTTCCAGCGCAGGTCGTAGCCGCTGGCGCCCTGCACCGTCGCCCATGCGATCTGGGCGCTGTTCCAAGTGATGGCGCTTGAGCCCAGTCCCTGCGGCATCTGGCAGGCCTGAATCGCCCCGATGTACAGGAGGTAGCACTGCACTTCGCTGAAGGCACCACCGTAGCCGAACACGTGCACGTAGTAGGTGCCTGCCGCCGCGTTGGCATAGCTGATGCTCTCGTTGGCAGTGCCGCCGTTCTGCGAGATGGCCAGCTGCGCGCCGCCGCTGCTGAGCAGGCGCACATCGTAGTCGCCCGCCAGGCCGGAGAGCGAGATGCTGATGGTCGATGTCGCCGCCAGCGTGAACCGGTAGTAGTCCGCATCGCTCGTGCTGGCCACCAGCGCGTTGACGGAGGCCGGCAGCGTCACCACGGCGGCCGCCCCGGTGCTGTTGTTCGGCTCCAGCGCATCGGGGCAGGGCACCGGCGTGGAGAAGGCCTGCAGCGGGCTGTACGCGGAGGAGGAAGCGTTGCACACGCTCATCACCTGGAATTCATAGGCGGTGCCGGGCGTGAGGCCGCTGAGTCCATAGGTGGTGCCGGTGAGGCCGGTGACCGTGGTCCACGTTCCGGCGCCGACGGCCCTCCAGCGCAGGGTGTAGCTCGTTGCGCCCACATTGGCCCAGCTCAGCGTCGCCGCGGTCGGGGTGATGCCGGTGACGCTCACGGTGGGCGGATTGCAGGTGGTGCCGCACACAGCCAGGCAGGTGGCGCTGTTCACCCGGTTGAGGATGAGCGCCGCAGGCTGCGGGCCGAAGCCATTAGCGAACTTGATGGTGCTGCTGGTGAGGTGGCAGTAGCTCATGATGGTTCCGCCCACGCTGCTGGCCGGCAGGGGCCCCTGCGGGCAGCTCCCTTCCGAATAGCCGGCGGCCGGGCCGCAGCCGTCGATAGCCGTATTGTCGCCGTTCCAGGCGCAGGCATGGGTGTGCCGGCTGCCGAGGTTGTGGCCCGTCTCGTGCGTCACCACCTCCACGCTCCAGCTGTAGGTGGGCACATTCTGGTAGCTGGTGTTGATGCCGCTGTAGGCCATCCGCAGGTTGGTGCTGCTGCAAAGGGTGTTCAGCCAGGCGACGCCGCCATAGCCGCCCAGGTCGATCAGGTGGGCCAGGTTGCCATTGAAGCTCGTCCGCACCGTGCCGAACTGATTCAGGCGGCCGCTGCTGGAGGCGGCATCGTAGGGGCTCGCCGTGTTCCACACATAGAGCTCGCTGAGCAGCACATCCACGCCATCGTTGTCGTAGAGCGTGGCCATCTGGTTGAAGAGGCCGGTGGCGTAGGCGGTGACATTGGCCACGCTGCCCTTGTTCTGGTAGAGATCGTAGGCCGTCTCCCAGTAGATGCTCACGCACCGCGTTGACTTGGCAGTGCCGGGGCTGCGCAGCTCATCGCGCGTGTACCCGCGATCTGGCGGCGCCGCCGCGCACACGTGGCCGGAGGTGCCGCGCAGATCGCTTTCGCGATAGAGCACGTGCAGCGCGTCCTTCCCATCCGCGAAGCGGCCCAACACGCGGTCGTCGCCGGGATCGCCGATCACGCCCATCAGCTCATTGCCATAGATGCTGATGGCCGCCAGCGTTCCGGGGACGCCGCGCACCGCACCGCGGTAATGGAGGCCCGTGGGCACATCGGCCTGGCCATGCGTGGCCGATTCGCGCACCGAGAAACCCGGCGCCAGGATGTCCACGCGGAACAGCTCGAGCACCTCCATGCCAGCCGGCCCGGGCAGTTCCATCGCGATGCGCTCCTCGGGCCGGGCCATCAGCCTGGCCGCAGCCTCGGCATCATAGCGCAGCACGGTTGCAGCGCGCAGGGCGCTGCGCCAGCGGTCATCGGTGGCCGGCGATGCGGGTACCGCCTCCAGCAGGCGCACGGGCGTGAACCGCAAGCCGGCGGCGCGATCCTCCTCCACACGGGCGGCCACATGGCGCACGCGGTCCTGGGCACCGAGGAGCAGGGGGACGAGCAGGAGCAGCTGGAGGAGGAGTCGTTTCATGTGCGATGGATGGGGCGTCACCGCCCAAATTAGCGAGTGCCTCCGCCCGGGGCGGGATCGTTCGACGGACACCCTTGGCACGCTGCCGGGCGCCCTAACCGGCACGCCGGCCCTCCACGGGCAAGCTCATGCGCGCCTTGGCCTGCTCCACCAGCTTCTTCATCCGGTGATAGGCCGCCAGCTGCTTGTTGTACCGCTTCAGGTCGCTGGGGTCGAGCTGCTCCACGTGCAGCAGGTCCATCTTGTCGGCCAGGTCGTGGAGCTTCACGCGAATGGCGAGGTTGTCCTCCACCACGCGGTCGATGTACTGCTCGTAGGTCTCGTCCGGCACGCGCGTGATGTGCTGCAGCGCCTTGAGCACGCGCGGCGAGAAGCCCTTGCGCTCGATGTCGGCCAATGTCAGGTCAGAGCGCTCCAGCACGTCATGCAGCGCACCCAGCACCTGCTCATCGAAGTCGTGCCCGCGCATCATCACGCGCATCACATGCAGGATGTACGGCTTGCCGAACCGATCGGTCTGGCCCTTGTGCACCTTGGCCGCAAGGCGGATGGCGGTCTCCAGCAGGTGTTCCATGGGGGGAGGCGGGTCGAATGTAAGCCGGGGCCTTCAACGACGAGGCCCCTCCTTGCGGGAGGGGCCTCGCCATGGCATTCGCCAGCGATCAGCGCACCACCGGTACGCGCAAGGTGGCCTGTTCGCTGCCTTGCTGCAGACGCACGAACCACACGCCAGGCGCAAGAGCGGCAGCATCCATCAGCACGCGACCGGTCTGTGCAGCCACGCTGCGCTGCAAAGCCACGCGGCCGGTGGCATCGATCAATTCGATGCGAACGGCCTCGCCTCCGGCGAAGGCATGCACCACCACCACATGGGCGCCATCATGCCAGGCGCGCGCCTCCGCCGTGGTGCGGCCCGCCACTCCGGTGCTCAGTTCCACGGTCACCTCGGTGCTGGTTGACTCCAGGCAGCCGCCATTCTCCACGGCATGCGTCACCGTGTAGGTCCCGGGCAGGCTCCAGGCATGCACCGGCGATGCCTCATCGCTGCTAGCGCCGTCGCCGAACGACCAGTAGTGGCTGCCCTCGGCCAGCGTGCTCGTGAACTGCACCGGCGTTCCGACCGTGACCGTGGCGCTCTCCATGGTGAATGCCGGGTCGGGACCGGCGCTGGCGATGATATACGCAGCGGTCCAGGAGCAGGCATTGGCATCGGTAACCGTCACCGTGTAGCTGCCGGGCGCTGCGATGAGGAGCGGATCGGCGGAGCCGTCGGACCACAGCACATCGTAGGGCGCCACCCCGCCAAGGATCATCAGGTCCACACTGCCATCGGCCGCATCACTGCATGAGGCGGGATAGGCGTCGCCGATGCCCTCCAGCACGAAGGGTGCATTGATGGCGAAGGTCTGCTCCAGCTCCCCGCAGGCGCCGCCCGTCACGCGCACCCGGTAGCCGCCGGCATCGAGGCCGGTGAAGGCCGCCACGCCCTCCACGCCCGTCTGCGTCAGCAGGGCATTGCCGAGGTCATCCGTCCAAGTGACATCCACGGGCCCGCCGTTCACAACCACGGTGGCCTGGCCGTTGGGATCGGCTCCGCAGAGGGCATCCTCCACGTAGAGGGGCAGCGGTGCCGTGGCATGCAGGATGAAGCGAGCCTGTGTGTTCGGATCGGTGGCCTCCATCTCGAAGGCATACTGTGCGCCGTGCGGTAGGGGCGTCACCGTGCCGGTCGCCAGGTCCTCCAAGGTGATGCAGGTCAGCCCCAGGTCGCTCAGTTGCTGCAGCGAAATGACATAGGTGCCCGACACGCCGGCATCCACGCTCACGGGGATGCTGAAGCCCGCCTCCATGCCACCATGGGCATTGATGGCCAGTGCGCGGTCATCCGCAGTCAGCGTGGCGATCTGCGGGGCCGTGGGGTCGGCGAAAACGAACTTCTCCGCATCGTCGGCATCCAATCCCGGGCTGCCCTGGTGGAAAACCACCAAGGCCTCGTCGAAGTAGGCATTCATGCCGCTGCTGATGCGCAGTCGCAGGCCCGGAGCGGCGCTGCCACCGCTGCCGCCGAAAAAGCCGCCATCGTTCGAAGCCACCTTGGCACTCTCGCTCACCGTGGTGGCCACCGCTGGTCCATTGGCCTTCAGGAAGAAGCCCTGCATGCTCTGGATGGTGTTCGTGCCACCATTCGTGCCCTGCGCTAGGTCGATGTCCCAAACGGCTGTGTTGCCCGAGGCGGGGTCGTAGTAGGTTACGTAGTCCGCCACATCGGCGCCCCGCGCGATCTGGTCGAAGGCGATGGGGCTGGGCAGCGGATTGGCCACCAGGTTCCAGCCATCCACGGCAGGCGATCCGGTGTCGGTCCAACTCACCGGCAGGCTCACCGGCGTGGTGGCCACCACGGGCGCGTTGTTGCCCAGGTCGATCACGAAGGCCGCGGTGGTCTGCAGGTTGTCGCCGCACCAGGCCGCGAAGCCCTGGCCGGGGGTCAGCAGCTGCGTGTTGCTGCTCACGCCCTGAAGTCCATCGTTCTGGCCTGCTCCGGTATCGGTCTCGTCGTACCACCGGATGCTGGGCCAGGGGTTCCCGTTCACCGTGAAGCCGGGGAAGTGCGACCCGGGGAAGCCGGCGGTGTAGAAGTCATCGATGAAGTGGTTCACCCGGCGGTTCTGGATGGGGCTGCCCAGCAGGCGCCAATTCGTGGCCCCAGCGGGGATGTACCGCTCGATATTGAGGTTGCCGGTGTAGCTGGCGCCTGCGCTCATCTCGCCCAGGCGGCCGGTGGAGGTGGCGGTGCTGCGCAGCGTCACGGTTGCGCCGGTGCAATCGAAGTCGCCATCGTCGATCTGCAGCGTGCCGCGGATCTCCATGGTGCCGGTGACCGTTACGCCGCCGGTCATGCCCGCACGGAAATCCCAGAAGCTGGCCGTGCCGCCGAGCGCCAAGGTGGCGCTGGAGCCCTCGGTGACCTGGAACTCGCTGTTGTCCGCCGCGTTCAGCGTGCCTTGGATGGCGTTCGCGCCCGTGGTGGCCTTCAGGAAGCGGTTGGCATCGATGTTCAGGGTGGCGCCGCTCTGCACGGTGAGCGACTTGATGGTGGTATTGGCATCCACGGTCACCGCATCTCCGCTCTGCACCACCATCTCGCTGGCGTTGGTCCACACCGCCGGGCCTGCGGCGCCGGTGGGGGTATCGCTCCAGATGGGATCGTTCACGCTGCCGGTGGAGCGGCTGTAGTAGACCGGGACAGCGGAGGTGGTTACGCTGATCTGGTTGCTCAGGTTGGCTGAGGCGCATCCACCGGTCGCGCGGATGCGGTAGTGGTATGTCGTCACTGGGCTGAGACCCGTGACGCTCTCGGATGTCGCGCTTCCCGCGTTGAAGCCCTCATAACCGGCCACGTAGCTCTCCGGCCGCCCGGCGATGGCGATGTTGTCGATCGCGCTGGTGCCGCCCGCCGCCACCGTATTGCCCTGCGTGTCCGTGTTGCTCGTCATGATCCAGCGCAGGAACAGTTGCGGCTGATCGCTGCACGCGCCCGGCAAGGCCACGTTGGTGAGCACACCGCTGGTCCAGTTGTTCTGCACGGTCACGCTCGAGCCAGGTACCAGCGTCCAGGCACCGCCAGTGCCGATGCGGTACTCCACCTGCCAGTCGCGCGGCCCGGTGTTCGAGGAGCGCTGCGCGCTGGAGAGCGTCAGGTTGAAATGGCCCGCGGTGCTGATCTCGGCCACCCAATACTTGGCGCCGCTGCCCGAGTTCCAGCCGGAGCCGGTGGCGGCGCTGGTGGCACTGGAGGCAATGGGCACGTACGTGATACTGCCCGTGCCCCCCACGGTGGTGAGGGTGGCTGCGCTGTTGGCGCCGATGCCGCCATCGGCCACGTTGTTGTCCGGGTTATTGGGGAAGTCCCAAGCGGCCACGGTCACCGGTGTGGGGTCCAGGAAATCGCTGTAGCGGCTGATGTCCAGGAAGTAGGTGGTTGCCCCGATGTCGTCCCAATTCGCATCGAAGCCGCTGGTGGTGATGGACGTGGCTGCGGTGGCCACGGGATCCACGAGCGACTCATTATCGTTCACAGTTACCGTGCGGCTGCTCGGAGTACCCACGAAAGGGACCCCTTGACCTCCGCTGAGGTTGGCCAGGCCGAACGTGAGCGCATCGGTGCCGTTGCAGAGCAGGTCATCCGTCAAAGTCAGGGTCACGGTCTTGCTGGATCCATCGTTCGCGGCCCAGTTCACGGTCTGGCTGCTGAAGCCGTTCACCCGTGCGGCATTGCCGGAGCTTAGCACCACATCCACGCTAGTGGCATTGGTGGTGCTGAAATCGGCAATGCTCACCGTGAGGTTGGCGGTGCCATCACCCTCGTTCACCGTAAGGTTGGAACCGCCGAAGAAGACGGATGTGTTCGTGGCTGCGGGCGTCACGGTTCCACCAATAGCGAGGTCATTGCCCGTGAGCCGTCCTATAGCGAAGGTGCCGGTCCCTGCAGATGCGCCCCAGCCGTAAAGCCGAATCGTTATGGTGGTCCCGGAGGCGACGTTCTGCAAGGCACTGATGCCTGTCAGATCGATCTGGGCCTGGGCATTGCCGTTGGTGGGGTTCGTGGTATAGCTGATAGCGGCTCCGATGTTCGTTCCCGCCGTGCTGAAGCCATCCAGGCTGTATTGCCATTGGAATGCATTGGGACCCGTACTGGAACGGCGGAAGTTCGCGTCAAGCGTGGACAAGGAGACCTGATAGCCCGCTTGGGCACCGATGGTGAACTGCAGGTACTCAGAGTTGGTAATCGCACCCGCGAGGGTGGCATTATCCCACGCGGTTGCACTGAATGCATCCGCCAGCGAGCTTCCATTGATGCCAGACCCGCGCGACAGCGTGGAGGTGTTCAGGTTCGCATTCAGCGTGGTGGCATTCACCGTGGCCTCGTTTCCATTCAAGCCATTGCATTCCCATGCTACAATCTGTGCCTGAGACGCTGACGAAACGAACAGTATGCCGGTCAATACCGCTAGTGTCTTCCTGAGCGTAATGGGCTTCCTCATATCACGGGTTTTGGTACCGGCAGGGCAGCCGGCGGGGGGATTCATTTCAGGCGCGCCAAGGTAACCGTTCGACCACACTGCGCACATCGCCCTGTTGATAACTGGGGCACTATCCCAGGGAGGCCATGAAAAGGCGGCGGCCCCCATCCGGAATCGGATGGGGGCCGCCGCTCAGTTTCGGATCGGGGTCAGCGCACGATCACCAGCGGGATGGTCCGGCGCACCTCGTCGCTGCTGACGCGGATGAACCACACACCGCTGGCCAGGTCGTTGCCGGGCAGGGTCATGCGACCGGCGGGTCCGGCCACGCGGTGCTGCATCCAGGTCTGGCCAGCCTCGTTGATCACCTCCAGTTGCAGCGGGTAAGCGTCGGTGAACCCGTGCTCCACCACGATGCGGTCACCGTCGAACCAGGCGCTGAGGCGGTCGGCGGCCGAATCGGGGCCGCTGATGCCTGTACTGAGCTCCACGGTGACGGTGACGACCGCCGTGCTGGAGCAGGTGCCGTTGCTCACGGTGAGGGTTACAGCATAGGTGCCGGGGGCGGCGAAGCTGTGCACGGGGGCTTCCTCGGTGCTGGTGCTGCCGTCACCGAAATCCCAGGCATGGCTGGTGGCATCGGTGCCGGCGCTGACGAAGGCCACCGGAGCGCCCACGGGCACCACCTCGGCATCGGCCATCGCAATGGCCACCGGGGCCTCGCCTGCGCCCACCACCACCTGTTCCACAGGCGTAGAGCAGCCCGCCGCATCGGTCACTTGCACGGTGTAGAGGCCAGGGCCGGCCGGCATGGAAGCGTCCGTGCTGCCATTGCTCCACAGGTAGGCATAGGGTGCCGTGCCGCCCATGGCGAAGGCCTCGGCGAAGCCGTCGCTAGCGCCGGGGCAGCTGGCCGCGATGCCTTCGGTCTGCACCGCAAGGGCTTCGGGCTGCTCGATGCGGAAGGCCGTACGGAGTTCGCTGCAGCCTTGGTAACCATTCACGGTGAGCTCATAGTCGCCCATGGCCAGGCCCTCCAAGGCCACGGTACCGGTGACGGCGGTCTGCGTGGCGATGGGCTGGCCCTGGTCATTGTACCAGATCACATCGGCGGCGCCATCGGCGATCACTACCTGGGCCGAGCCGGAGGACTGGCCATGGCAGGCCGCATCGGTGGCAGCCACCTCCAGCGGAGCCGTGGCCATGAGCAGCAGGCGCGGGGTGGACATGGCCTCACCGGCCGGTAGCTCGAGCGTGTAGGTGCTGCCCTCGGCGAGGGGGATGGTGGTTCCGGTGACCAGATCGTGCAGGCGCAGGCAGCTCAGGCCCACGGTCTCCACCCCGGTAACGGTGATGGTGTATGTGCCCGCCGCCCCGGCCTGCACCGCCACGGGAACCTCGACAGCGCTGCTGAAGGGGCCGAAGGCGTTGATGGCGAGCGGGGTGCCGGTGGAGGTCAATGTGGCCACCTGGGGGGCCTGCGGGTGACCGAAGACGTACTTGGGCACATCCTGCGCATCCATTTCATGCGTGCCTTGCGTGAAGAGCAGCAGCGTTTCGTCGCTGAAGCTGTTGATGCCGCTGGTGATGCGCAAGCGGACCAAGGCGGGGGTCTCCTCGCTGCCGCCGAAGAAGCCGCCGGCGTTATCGGCCACCTTGTCGGCCTCCTCCACCGTGGTGGTTACGGCGGGGCCCTCGGCCTTGAGGTAGAAGCCCTGCATGCTCTGGATGGTGTTGGTGCCGCCGTTGGTGCCGGCGTTCAGGTCGATGTCCCACGTGGCCATGTTGCCCGCTGCCGGGTTGAAGAAGGTGACGTAGTCAGCGACATCGGCGCCGCGGGCGATCTGGTCGAAGGCGATGGGGCTGGGCAACGGGTTGGCCACCAGGTTCCAGCCATCCACGGCCGGGTTGCCCGTATTGGTGTAGGTCATCGGCAGCGTGATGGGCGTGCTCGCGATCACCGGCGACTGATTCTCGAGGTCGATGGTGAAGGCCGCTGTGCTGATCAGGTTGTCGCCGCACCAGGCTGCGAAGCCCTGCCCGGGAGTGAGGAGCTGCGTGTTGCTGCTCACGCCGGTCATTCCGTTGTTGACGCTGGCACCCGTGTTGGTCTCATCGTACCAGCGGATGCTGGGCCAGGGGTTGCCGTTCTGCGTGAAGCCGGGGAAGTGCGAACCGGGGAAGCCGGCGGTGTAGAAATCGTCGATCCAGTGGTTCACACGGCGGCTCTGGATGGGGCTGCCGAGCAGGCGCCAGTTCGTGGCCCCTGCGGGGATGTACCGCTCCATGCGCATGTGTCCGGTATAGCTCGCTGTGCCGCCCACGGGCCCCAGGCGACCGGTGTAAGAGGCGGTGCTGCGCATGATCACCGGATTGCCCGTGCAATCGAAGGCGCCATCCTCCAGCAGCAGGGTGCCGCGCATCTCCACGGTGCCATTCACGTCCAGTCCATCGGGCGCATCCACCGTCAGGTCCCAGAAGCTCGTGGAGGATGCCAGCGTGAGTGTCTTGGCGCCGCTGCCGGCGAATGCCAGCTCGCTGTTGTCCTGCGCAGTGAGCGTTCCGTTGAAGGTCGCCGCTGCACCGTTCACGGTGAGCGTGGCGCCGCCGTTGAGGATGAGTGTGCCGCCGTTCGCCACGGTGAGGTCATGCACATCGGCATCGGCCGCGGCATTCACCGTGTGGCCGGCCTGCACCACCATGCCCGTGATGGAAGAGAAGGTGGCCGGACCTGCCGCACCGCTGGGGGTGAGGCTCCAGATCGCATCCGTGACAGCGCCCGATGAACGGCTGTAGTAGGTGCAGATCGCCACGTTCACCGTCACCTCATCGAAGCTCTCCGTACACGGTGCGTTGGTGATGGTCCAACGGAACACGTAGGCCCCGGGGGCGGTGAGCCCGCTGATGGCCGTGGAAGGGGACGCCGCATCGGCGAAGCTGGCGGACACCGGACCGCTCACCTGCGTCCATGCGCCGGAACCGGATGTGGGCGTGTTGGCGGCCATCGTCGCAGTGCTTTCGTGCAGGCAAGCATCCATGTCGGCGCCGGCATTGGCCACGGTGGGCTGTTGCGTCACCGTCACCTCCACCGTGTTCGAGCTCGTGCAGCCGTTGGCCGCGTGAGCCGCGGTCACCGTGTAGGTCTGCGTGCTGGTGGGAGAAGCCGTGACTGTGGCTCCGCTGGTCCCGCTGAGTCCGGTGGCCGGGCTCCACGTGAACGTGGCTTGCGGCGTGTAGGTGAAGGTGATGCTCCAGCTGCCCACGGAGCCGCCGTCGCCGTTGGCATCATCGCGGATCAGCAGGTTCCACGTGCCATTGAAATTGCCGGTGAACAGCGAGAGTGTAGGGTTGGACTGGTTGAACGAGCCAGGGCCCGGTGCGCTCGGCCACGTGTCAGGGGTGCCGATATTGGTCGGCGCGTATACACCGGAAGCGATGGACGACGCATCGGGCAGCGCCGGCTCGCCGTCCATGAGCACCACGTTCACCCCGGTGATATTCGTTCCTCCGCCGACATCGCTCATTAGGATCACGTTCGTGCCCGTGGCGGATTGCAGCAGGATGTCCAGGTCGTCAGGGTAGGTATGCGTCACACCGTTCAGGGTCACGCTTTCCACGGTTACGCCGCTGGCCGGCAAGCCGCTCACGCTCACGGCCCAGGGGTAGACACTGCCGTCGTTGGCGCCACTCGCTCCCACGGTGCTTGGCCCCCCCGTGCTGGTAAAGGTGACGCGCGCGGTGCTGGTGCTCGAGGCCGAAGCCGTCAGGTCCACGTTACCTCCATTGCAGATGCTCGCACTGGGCGGTGTAATCGATGGCACCGTAGGGGAGCCGCCCGGCACGTGGAAATCGTCAAAAACGGCGCTCTCCCCGAAATCGCCGTCATGGTTCCAGAGGCAGCCGATCACGGGCAGGCTTGTGCCGGTGTAGGTGGCGTCTACCGCGGAACCGGCCGAGGTGGCGGCTGTGAGCGGGTCACCGAACTGCGTATTGCCGTTGTCGCGGTAGAAGAGGCTCCACGTGTTGGTCGACGGCACATAGGTCACGCGCACATCAAGGTAGTCGTTATCGAAGTTGCCGGCCTGGATGATGGTGGCGAGGTTGTTATCGAGATCCAGGCCGCCGTTGTAGCGCACCAGGCGAAGGGCGTCCGAATCATCGCCTTCACCGAGCACCACGGCATAGCCCTGGCCCAAGGTGAGGTTGGCATTGGACCCCGCGAGCACCACGGCCATGCCGTCCTCCCCGGGATCGAAGCCGCTCAGTTCACCCTCGCTTTCACTCTGCCGGAAGCTGAAGGCCCAGGTGAGGGTGCAGTTGTTCTGGTTGAGCGTGGTGCTGTAGCTGCCCGGCGTGGTCTGCGTTACGTACTGGCGGTTGTTGCCCGAACCCGTTCGCTGCAGCCTCAGCCGGTTGCCGTTGATGGAAGCCCCGGCCGCGCCGGTCTCCGTCTCGGTCCACCCTCCGCCAACGGTGTTGCTATTGGCCCGGTTGAACCTATCCACGACGTCCTGCGCCTGTGCTCCGGCTGCAGCCAGCAGGAAGGCCAGGCCCACTAGGAGCGGCCGCAGCCGCCGATGCGTGGGCCGGCAATGGGTTTCCGGAGCCTGAATCGAGCCTTTCGGGTAGGTAAGCGTGCGTTCCATGATCAATGCCCGTAGCGTTTGGGGCGGCCTTGGAACGGGAGGGGAAGCCGATAGGTTTCGATGAAGGCGGAATCGCATCCGACCATTGCGCGTGGTACCTCGACGGAAACACGGAATGCAGCGGTCAATCCCGTCACGGCGCAGCCGAATCCAGCTGAACGAAGGCCCTGCAGATGGATCAATCGCCTCTTCCTCAGGGGATTGAAAGAAAAAAGCCGAGCGTGGCCGGGTCCGCCCTAGCTTTGCCGCCGTTCCGGAAGGACCGGAACTTGCCCCGAGCGCCCAGCTTCTCCCGCGCATCCAGCGCGGTTGTCCTGTCCAGGCGCCATCCCCAGCGGATCATTGCACGCCGGACCAGTTGAGGGGCTCCAGAACAACACCTGAACGGGTGTGCTCCAAGGTCAATGGCTTGGGTGCATCCACACACACCGCACCGGTGCACGGTGCACGCATACCATGGAACGTACCACGTTCAACGACCTCGGGCTGATCGAGCCCATCCTCAAAGCGCTTCAGGAAGAAGGCTACACACATCCCACCCCCATCCAGTCGCAGGCGATCCCGCACCTGATCAAGGGACGCGACCTGCTGGGTTGCGCACAGACCGGCACCGGTAAAACAGCCGCCTTCGCCATCCCCATCCTGCAGGAACTGCATGAGCGCGGCATCGGCGCACAGGGCGGCAAGCGCCCCATCAAGGTGCTCATCCTCACCCCCACCCGCGAGCTGGCCATCCAGATCGGCGAGAGCTTCGCTGCCTACGGTCGCCACCTGAAACAGCGGCACACCGTGATCTTCGGCGGTGTGGGCCAGAAGCCGCAGACCGACGCGCTGCAACGCGGCGTGGACACCGTGATTGCCACCCCGGGCCGCCTGCTCGATCTCATGGGCCAGGGCTACGTGCATCTGAACGACCTAGACGTCTTTGTGCTGGACGAGGCCGACCGCATGCTCGACATGGGCTTCATCCACGACGTGAAGAAGGTGATCGCCAAGCTGCCCCAGAAGCGCCAGACGCTCTTCTTCAGCGCCACCATGCCGCCCGAGATCGCCAAGCTGGCCAACAGCATCCTCACCGAGCCGGTGAAGGTGGAAGTGGCGCCGGTGAGCAGCACGGCAGATACCATCGACCAGCACATGTTCTTCGTGGATCGCACGGACAAGAATAAGCTGCTGCTGCACCTGCTGCAGGGCGATGCCATCCGCGAGGCCCTCATCTTCACCCGCACCAAGCACGGCGCCAACAAGGTGGCCAAGGTGCTCACCCAGGCCGGCATCGGAGCCGAGGCGATCCACGGCAACAAGAGCCAGACGGCCCGCCAGAACGCGCTGAAGAACTTCAAGGAAGGCAAGATCCGCGCGCTGGTCGCCACCGACATCGCCGCACGCGGCATCGACATCGACGGCCTCACGCACGTGATCAACTTCGACATCCCGAACATCCCCGAGACCTACGTGCACCGCATCGGCCGCACGGGTCGTGCTGGCGCCAGCGGCAAGGCGCTCTCCTTCTGCGACCATGAGGAGAAGGAGTACCTGCGTGACATCCAGAAGCTCATCCGCCGGGAGATTCCCGTGGTTTCCGACCACCCGTATGTGATGACCGGCGGACCCAAGAAGGCCGAGCCCGAGGTGAGGGAGCCGCGACACCCGCGCGGCCAAAGGCGCGGCCAGCAGCAGCGGCAGGGCCAGCAACCGCGCAATAGCCAGCAGCGGACCCAGCGCGATGGCCGCCCGCAGGAGCGCAGCCCGCAACGGGAGCAGCGCCCGGCGCAACGGAACCGGCCAGCCGCCGAGGGGAAACCGCGTGAGCAGCACGGCGCCCGCCCCCAGCAGCGCGCGGAGAAGCCGCAGCGCGCGGCACGCCCGCAGCAGGACCGGCCGCGCCGTGAGGAGCGCCCCCGGCCCGACCAGGGACAGCCTCAGCACCAGCAGAACGCTGCCAAGCCCGATTATGCCAAGCTCACGCGCGAGCTATTCGATGAGGACGACAAGCGCACCGCTCCGAAGAAGGCGGAAGAGCCGAAGCGGCCCGGCATCCTCCGCTGGTTCCGCAAAGGCTGAGGCGCGCGCCGATCGGATGGGGCGGGGGTAACTTGCCCGCCTCTCCCATCCCATGCGCCGACTGCACCTTACCCTTCTGCTGATGCCTTCACTGGCGGTGTGCCAGCCACTGGTCAATGGCCCCATGCCCGGCCACAGCGACTTCCTGGAGGCCACCATCTGGATGCAATGCCTCGGCCCGTGCTCGGCGCGGCTGGAGTACTGGGCCATCGACCGGCCCGACAGCATCCTCCGCACACCCGTCCAGGATTCGGAGGCCCGCCTGGCGCACGCCATGGACTTCGTCATGGATCAGGTGGTGCCCGGCACCACCTATGGGTACCGGCCCGTGGTGAACGGCCGGCCCGTGGATGTGGGCCAGCCCCTCACCTTCCGCACGCAGTCCCTCTGGAAGCATCGCACGGACCCGCCCTCCTTCTCCGTGGCGCTGGGCAGTTGCGCCTACGTCAACGAGCCCGCGTACGACCGCCCCGGCCGGGCCTATGGGGACGGCTACGGCATCTTCAACGCCATCGCCAGCAAGCAGCCTGACCTGATGCTGTGGCTCGGCGACAACATCTACCTGCGCGAGCCGGACTGGGGGTCGCGCACGGGCTACCTGCACCGCTACACCCACACCCGGTCGCTGCCCGAACTGCAGCGGCTGCTGCGCTCAACGCACCACTACGCCATCTGGGATGACCATGACTTCGGGCCCAACGACGGCGATGGCAGCTGGGTGAACGCCCCCCTGGCGCTGGAGCTGTTCGACCTCTTCTGGCCCAACCCCACCTGCGGCGTACCAGGCGTTACAGGGGCCATCACGGCCTTCAGCCACGGGGATGCTGATTTCTTCCTGCTCGACGACCGCACGTATCGCGTGCCGGCCGATGCCAAGACCGGTGCGCCCGCCCTGCTCGGCGCCGCCCAGCTCGACTGGCTCATCCGCGCCCTCAAGTACAGCGATGCGCCCTTCAAGCTCGTTGCCGTGGGCAGCCAGGTGCTGAGCACTGCCGCTGAATACGAGAACTACGCCACCATCACCGGAGAACGCGGCGAGTTGCTGCGCCGGATCGAGGAAGAGGGAATCACCGGGGTCGTGTTCCTCACGGGCGACCGGCACTTCACCGAGCTGAGCGCCTTGTCCCTCGCCGATGGGCGGGTGGTGCACGACCTCACCGTATCGCCGCTCACCTCCGGCACCTATACCGCCAAGACGCCCAATGCGAACCGCGTGGAGGGCACGCTGGTGGAGCGGCGGAACTTCGCCACGCTCACCTTTACCGGCCCGCGGAAGGAACGGCAGCTCACCATGCGGGTGTTCGACCAGGCAGGCGAACTCCTGTGGGAGCGCACGCTTCAGGCCGAGCGCAAGCGTTGAGGGGCGGGCTCAGCCGCGCCAGCCGTCGAGGATCCGGTTGATCCGGTGCGCATCCTCGGTGCCGAGCCCTTCGAGGACGGGATCCAGCTTCGTGCGGTTCACCTCGTCCAGTCGCTTGAGGAGTTCAAGCCCCTTAGGGCTGATCCGCACGTACACGACGCGGCGGTCCACATCGCACCGTTCCCGGATGACCAGCCCCTTGGCGATGAGCTTGTCGGTGAGCCGCGTGGCATTGGGCGCCCGATCGATCATGCGCTCCTTCACGGCCTGCATCTTCATGCGCCCGCCGTCGGAGTCAGCCGAGGAAGAGGATGCCATCGCCCCCCGCAGTATCCGGAGGATATTGTACTGCTGCGGACTTAGTCCGAAGGGCTTGAACACCGCCACCTGCATGGCCCTCAGCCAGTTGGCCGTGAAGAGCACGTTGAGCATCGCCTTCTGCTGTTCGCTGGAGAAGCGGCTTTGGAGCTCCGAGTCGATACCGGGCATGGCCTGGGAACGGGTTGCGCGGCGAAGGTAGCCGCAGCAAGGGGTTGCGGCCCCAAGCCGCGCACCATGGTATTTTGGCGGCCCAAGCCGATGCGCATGCGCCACCTTCTCAACGCCCTGCCCGCCCTGATCCTGCTTTCCTGCGGCGGTCCTGGACCCGAACAACCCGCACAGGCGGACCCCGGAGCCGGGACCGGGGGCGGCGCCGCAACCGCCTCTGCGGCTTCAGAACGCGACCGCTGGCAGAAGCCGGAGGTGATCCTGGGCCTGATGGGCAACATCGCCCACATGACCGTGGCCGACCTCTTCGCGGACGACGGCTACTTCACCTTCAAGCTCATCGAGGCCGGTGCCAACGTCATCGCCGTCGTCAACGATGCCGGCCAAGCAGAACGGATCGAGGCGGAGAAGAAGCGCCGCAGCCTGGGTGACGACCGCCTGCAGGTGCGGGTGGTGCCTGTGGGTGACCCCGGCATCCGCAACGCGGAGGCCGACATGGCCCTCATCGTCCATCGCTTCGTGGGCATCCACGACAAGCGCGACTTCTTCAAGCGCATGCGCGATGGGATGAAGTACCCGCGGTATCTGGTAATGGTGGAATGGCAGAACCGCCAGACCGAAATGGGGCCTCCCCTCAGCGAGCGCCTGCCCTCCGACCGCATCATGGACCTGGTGGGCGAGGTGAGCGAGTACAGCGACGTCGGGGCGCACTCCGACAAAGTGCCTGACCAAGTGGTCTTCCTGATCAACGACTACATCGACCCCGGAGCGGGCGGTGAGATCATCGAGACGCCGCAGTAGCGGAGCCTTGGGTCGCGTTGGCACGCTGCGCGGCCTGCCGAAGCTCCTTCTCCGTGGGTGCGGTGCCCTTGTAGTGCATGAAGAGGTTCGCCCAGAGCGTCTTGCTGATCGCATAGAGCCAAGGAGCCAGCGCTACCAGCCCTCCTACGACCAGCGCCGCCCTTACGGCAACCGGCGCACCCGGCCACAGGACAATGGTCGCCACATAGACGGAGGTGCCCAAGGCAACCGCCAGTGCGTACGCCACATACATGCCGCCATAATAGAACCCCGGCTCAGGCGTGTATTTCCGGTCGCATGCCGGGCATTTCTCCAGCACATCCCCTACCGTGGAGAGGTGGTACGGATTCGCATCCACATAGAAATCCCCTTCGTGGCAATGCGGGCATTTGTACCTGAAGATGCTGTATGCCTTGCTCCGTTCAGCCATGATGCAAAGCTAGCCGTGCAGCCCCGCACGGGGGGTGACCGGGGTCACGGATCAGCGCTTCAGCTTTTCGGCGAACACCTTGCGGAACTTCTCCAGCTTGGGCCGGATCACCATCTGGCAGTACCCTTGGCCGGAGTTCTGGGCATAGTAATCCTGGTGGTAATCCTCCGCCTCGTAGAACACTGATGCCTTCGTGACCTCGGTGACGATCGGCGCGGGGAAGGCGCCGCTCGCGTCGAGCTTCCGCTTGTACGACTCCGCAAGGTCCCGCTGGGCCTCGCTATGCCAGAAGATGGCCGAGCGGTACTGCGTGCCCACATCGGCTCCCTGCCTGTTGAGCGTGGTGGGATCATGCGTCTGCCAGAATACCTCCAGGATCTCGTCGAGGCTCACCACGGAAGGGTCGAAAACGATCCGTGCGACCTCGGCATGCCCGGTGCGGCCGGTGCAGACCTCCTTGTAGCTCGGGTTCTTCACGGTGCCGCCCATATAGCCCGATGTCACCGAGAGCACTCCTTTCAGCTCAGCGAAGACAGCCTCTACGCACCAGAAACAGCCTGCTCCGAGGGTGATGGTATCGGTGGATTGAGCGGGGAAGGGTTCCATGTCGGCAAAGGTGGGGTCCATGGCGGAAGGCGCACAGGACATCAAGCAGGGAGAGAGCAGGGCTGCGAGGAGAGGCTTCATGCTGGGCTGCGAAGTTGGCACCGCAGCGGGTTCCTCTCCTGAACACGCGGAGCCCCCGGCCGGTTCTGCCGCTACCGGAACGCCAATAGCGCCTTCCCGATGCGCTCCACGACGCCCACCACCAGCGCATTGCCCATGAAGAACGCGCGCCACGCATCGCTCACCCCCGCCGTGTGGCCATCCGGGAACATATTGAGCCGTTCCAACTCCACGGGGGTGAGGCGCCGGTAGCGCCCCTTCACCTTCACCACGTGCTTGAACCGCGATGGCGAACGTCCTCCCTCGCCGGTGATGATGGTCCGCGAAGGCTTGTCCAGAGGGTCCGGGAATGCCATGGCGCCTTCCGCATAGGCATACCGATGGCCGCCTGCCGTGGCGCGCTGCTCACGCTTGGCCCCTTTCAGATAGCGCCACTGCGCCAGTTCCCTGGTCGGTATGCGGAAGGCGGCGGGAACCTCCTCCTCCGGCTGGAGCACTGCGCCCAGCGTGGCCGGCTCCTCGGCGATGGGCTCCACCGCGGCGGTGAACACCCAGCCGTCCGCCATGATGCCACAGCCCTTGAACGGCGAGCGCGCTCCCTTGCCACCGAAGCCGCGTGAGAGCTCCTCCAGCGTACCGGAGATCGGAAAGGCGGAGACGCCCTCACCCGCCGGTTCACACGGAAAGGCCTTCGCCAAGGGGCCGCTCTCGGTCATCCAGCCCCCCGGCGTGGCGGCCCGAAGCGCCTGGTGGCTCTGCGTCCCGCGGAGGTGGCCCACGATGAAGACCCGTTTGCGCCGCTGCGGCATGCCGTAATCGGCGGCATTCACCACGCGCCATTCCACGGCATAGCCGAGTTCATCAAGCGAGCGCAGCATCACCGCGAAGTCACGTCCGCGCTGGTTCGCCGGCGATCCCAGCAGCCGGTCCACATTCTCCAGAAGCAGATGCGCCGGCTTGCGCTCCTTCTCCTTGAGGATGCGATGGATCTGCCACCACAGCACGCCTTTCTTCCCCACGAGCCCCTTGGCATTGCGCAGCGTACTGGCCACCGAGTAGTCCTGGCAGGGGAACCCGCCCACCAGCAGGTCATGGTCGGGTATATCGGCGGTGGGCACCTTGGCGATATCGGCACTCGAATGATGGTCGCCGCCGAACCGTGCTGTGTAGACCTCCGATGCCCATTGCCGGCGCCTGCCCGGCTCGTGCTGATTGCTGAACACCACCCTGTAGCGGCCATGGGCGCCCGATGCCCGCTCCAGGCCGAGCCGGAATCCGCCTACACCGGCGAAGAGCTCGCACACGCGCACGACATCCTGCTCCCGGGTACGCTTGGCCATGGCGGGCCGAACCTAGCACCCGATCCACACGCGCAGACCCCGTCGGGGAGCCCCCGGATCAACGGCGCGGTGTTCAAGGGGGGCCGAAAACAGGATGGCCTCGTCCGGAGGGGCGAGGCCATTGAGCGGGAAACGGGATTCGAACCCGCGACCCTCAGCTTGGGAAGCTGATGCTCTACCAACTGAGCTACTCCCGCAAAGAGGCGCCTTTCAGCGCGGGGCGAAATTAGCATGGCGACAGTCATCCCACGCAGCCTGATCGTGCTGCGACCTTAACCTACATTTGAAGACGGGTTAACGCCCGCGAGGGCAGCGGGGAGGGACCTTTGTCCCCGTGATGCTTGGAACCATGGCCTCAACGACGACACAGAAGGTCCTCCTGGTGGACGATGAGCCCGATATCATCGAGCTGCTCAAGTACAATCTGGAGCGCGAAGGGTACGCCGTGTCCTCGGCCAGCAATGGCCGCGAGGCCCTGAAGGTGGCCAAGGCGGAGCGCCCCGACCTGATCGTGCTGGACATCATGATGCCGGGCATGGATGGCGTGGAAGTGTGCAACCAGCTCCGGCAGCAGCCCGAGTTCAAGAACACCGTGATCACCTTCCTCACGGCCCGGGGGGAGGACTATTCGCAGATCGCGGGCTTCGAGGCCGGTGCGGATGACTTCATCACCAAGCCGGTGCGCCCCAAGGTGTTCGTGAGCAAGGTGAAGGCTCTGCTGAAGCGTACAGGTGCCGACCGGCCAGAGGAGCAGGTGCTGGAGGCCAACGGCGTTCGAGTGGACCTGGAGAAGGTGACCGTGCAGGTCGGTGGCCAGGAGATGCATCTGCCCAAGAAGGAATTCGAACTGCTCGTGCTGCTCATGAGCAAGCCGGGCAAGGTCTTCAAGCGGGATGAGATCTATGGGCAGATCTGGGGCAATGAGCTCTTCGTCGGCGACCGCACCATCGATGTGCACATCCGGAAGCTGCGCGAGAAGATCGGCGACGACCGGATCCGCACGGTGAAGGGCATCGGCTACACCTTCGAGGCCTGATCGGCGCGTCCGTCTATATTTGCCGCCCCTTGCAGCTACGGGGTGTAGCTCAGCCCGGTTAGAGCGCTACGTTCGGGACGTAGAGGCCGGTGGTTCGAATCCACTCACCCCGACCAGACCAAGCCCTGGCGACGAAGTCGCTGGGGCTTTTTCATGCGTGACCGAGCGGAGCTTGAGCGCGTAAGGGGATGGAAAAGCCCGACGATGCGCAGCAGCGTCAAGGGCTTGCGCATGAGGCCTCCCCCCCTTCTGGCATGGCCGCCTTCGGCCAACCCACACACCCCGACCGGCCAAGCGGGGCATGCATGGGCTTGGCGGACCTCATGGCGCCGCGGGGAGGGGTATCGCCCAGGCATCCGGTGGTCCAGCTGCAGGGTGAGCGCTATCCCCGAAGGCATCGGCGCGTTCACGGCCTTGGACACGCCGCTCAGCCCTTGAATGCCGCCTTTCCTCGAATGCGGCACAACCGCCGGCATCAGACAGGCATCCCCAGCCGCTCGGCAACCGTCTTATCATCGGAACCATGTCACGCTCCTATAAGATAGCGTTGATCCTCAAGAGCCGGAGCAGCCTCCCGGTTTACAAAGACCTGGCGAAGCTGAGCGACCGCGAGTTGGACGAGCAGGTGCATGCGCTGATCAGCCGCATGCGCCGGAACGAGAGCTCTGTCATCGCCCGAATGGTCCTGCGACAGCCCACATTCAGCCTCAACTGAGCGGTCCGGAGCCGATCGCCGCAGAACGCCTTCGCGAGCGCTTCTATATTTGGCGCCGGTCCGGTTCACATAGGACCCCCTCCATGAGCGACAACCACTTCGAAGGCCACTTCCCCGAGGAGGCCGAGCAGAACGAGATCGGCGGTCCGGTCCTGGTGGCCCTGATGGTCCTGGGCATGATTGTGCTCATGATCTGGGCCGCCAGCTAGTTCCGGCATCATCCCTGCATCGAACACCGGTTCGCTTGCGGTGTTCCACGGCAACTGCGCTAGCTTGAGCGCGTGCCACTGACGACTTTGCTGTCATTCACGGACCGAGGGATTCACTGTCCGGTGGCGGACGTGTACATCGACCCCTGGCGGCCGGTAGACCGTGCCATCATCACCCACGCACACAGCGACCATGCCCGGCGCGGCAGCAAGCACTACCTGTCCTCCCCCATCACCAAGGCGCTCATGCATTCGCGGCTGGGCGAGGACCTGCACATCGACACCCTGGTGCACGACCAAAGCGTCACCATCAAGGGGGTGAGGTTCTCGCTGCACCCGGCCGGTCACATCCCCGGCAGCATGCAGGTGCGGGTGGAATACAAGGGTGAGGTATGGGTGGCCACCGGCGATCACAAGCGCCACACCGACGGGATCAGCGACCCCTTCGAGCCGGTGCGCTGCCACACGCTCATCACCGAATGCACCTTCGGATTGCCCATCTATCGGTGGAAGGAGCCTTCAGAGGTGTTCGCTGAGATCAATGGCTGGTGGCGCAGCAATGCGGCGAACGGTGTCTGTTCGGTGATCAGCGCCTACAGCCTGGGCAAGGCACAGCGCGTGATGACCGGCGTGGACCGGAGCATCGGCCCGATCCTGGTGCACGGGGCCGTGGCCAACATGAACACCGTGCTTCAGGACTGCGGGCTTGAACTGCCGCCGTGGGAGCATATCACCAAGGACACCCCGAAAGAGCGCTTCCGCAACGCGCTGGTGATCACACCGGGTTCTGCCTTGGATACGCCGTGGATGAGCCGCATGAAGCCGTACCGCAGCGCAATGGCGAGCGGCTGGATGCAATTGCGCGGTTGGCGGCGCCGCGGCAACATCGACAAGGGCTTCGTGCTAAGTGACCATGCCGACTGGGACGCGCTTTTACTGGCCGTGAAGGAGAGCGGCGCCGAGCGCGTAATCGCTACCCACGGGTACACGGATCTGTTCAGCCAGTACCTGCGGAGCGTTGGATATTATGCGACCGCAGAGTCGACAGAGTTCGCAGGAGAAGCGGGTGCCGACGTACAGGACGGCACACGTAGTGTCGACCCACCGGGTAGACCCGAAACGCCCGCGCCATGAACAGGGAAGCTGAATTGTTCGATGCGCTGGATTCAACAACCAGCACCAACACCAAGGTGGAGGCCCTGGCTACGTATTTCCGCGAAGCGGACGATGCCGATAAGCTCTGGGTGATCGCGTTGCTGAGCGGGCGGCGCCCGAAACGCCCGGTGACGAGCACGCAACTGCGCCAATGGGCCGCGGAGGTCAGCGGCATCCCGGACTGGCTCTTCGAGGCCAGCTACCACGTGGTGGGCGACTTCGCGGAGACCGTAACGCACATCGCGAAGCTGGAAGAGCGCATGGTGAAGCCCCTGGCGGAATGGGTGCGGTACGTGGAAGAACTGAAGGACTTGTCCGAGCAGGAGAAGGCCGCGCGCGTGAAGGCCGCGTGGGCTGGACTTGAGGGCATGGAGCTCTTCGTCTTCAACAAGATCATCACCGGAGGCTTCCGGATCGGGGTGAGCCAGAAGGTGATGGTGAAGGGCCTGAGCAAAGCCACCGGCGTGGGCGAGGATGTGCTGGCGCATCGGCTCATGGGCGACTGGAGTCCGCATACCACCACTTTCCACGACTTGGTGCTCGGCGCGAACGAAGGTGACGACCACAGTCGCCCCTACCCCTTCTACCTGGCCTACGGCATCGAGGGTCCCGAGGGAACGGCCGCGGGTGCCGGACTCGAGGACCTGATGCCCCTTGGCGACCCGCGCGACTGGCAGGCCGAGCACAAGTGGGACGGCATCCGTGGGCAGCTCATCGTGCGCGGCGGGCAGCACTACGTGTGGAGCCGCGGGGAGGAACTGGTCACCGACAAGTACCCCGAGCTCGAGGCGCTGCGAAAGGGCTTGCCTCATGGCACTGTGCTGGACGGGGAGATCCTGGCCTGGAAGGATGGTGCGCCCCTCCCCTTCGCCGAACTGCAAAAGCGCATTGGGCGAAAGAGCGTGGGGAAGAAGCTGCTGGCCGATGTGCCCGTGATCTTCATGGCCTACGACCTGATGGAGCACTTGGGCGAGGACATCCGCCAACGGCCGCTGAGCGAACGGCGCGCGCTGTTGGAGGACATCGTGTCCAATGCGGGCCAGCCGATGCTTACCCTCTCGGCCACGCTGCCCTTCGCTTCGTGGGAGGAGATCGTGGCGCACCGCGAGCATGCGCGCACCGCCAGCATCGAGGGCCTGATGCTGAAGCGGCTCAGTAGCACCTACGAAGTAGGTCGCCGCCGCGGCGATTGGTGGAAATGGAAGGTGGACCCGCTGAGCGTCGACGCCGTGCTCACCTTCAGCATGCAGGGCCACGGCCGCCGCGCCGATCTGTACACCGACCACACCTTCGGGCTCTGGCACAACGGTGAGCTGGTCACCTTCGCCAAGGCCTACAGCGGCCTCACCGATGCGGAGATGCTGGAGGTGGACGCCTTCGTGAAGAAGAACACGCTGGAGCGCTTCGGTCCGGTGCGGCAGGTGAAGCCTGAGCTGGTGTTCGAGGTCGCCTTCGAGGGCATCAGCCCCAGCACGCGCCATAAGAGCGGCGTGGCCGTGCGCTTTCCACGGATCGCCCGTTGGCGCCGGGATAAGAAGGCGGAGGAGGCGAACACGCTGGATGACCTGAAAGGAATGATCAGATGACATCACGGATCATCATCGCAGCACCCGTAGCGTCGACCCACTGGGTCGACCGGACAGGGCGTATGATCCCTGCTGGCCGTGAGCATGGGTCAGGCACCGTGCCCGCGCGAGGGATGGTAGCGGAAAGCCCGCAAACGAGGAGCCCCGGCTCAGGGGCCGGGGTGAACGAGTGCGGACTTGCAGCGGACAGCCCGACCCGAGGAACGAGGGGCGCGCCCAAATACCCATCATGAGCGCACACCCCGCATTGGACCAATGGTTCGCCTCCCAAGGCTGGACCGCGCAGCCCTTCCAGCGCGAAGTGTGGTCGCACATGGCCGAGGGCCGCAGCGGCCTGCTGAACGCGCCCACCGGTACGGGTAAGACCTACGCCGTGTGGGGCGGTGTGGTGAACCACGCGTTGCTGCAACCTTCCAAGGCGCAAGGCCTGAAGGCCATCTGGATCACGCCCCTGCGCGCGCTGGCCGGCGAGATCGCGGAGAGCGCCCAGCGGATGTGCGACGGCGTGGGCCTGGACTGGAAAGTGGGCGTGCGCACGGGCGACACCAGCACCAAGGAGCGCGCGGCGCAGAAGAAAGCCCTGCCCCAGCTGCTCGTTACCACGCCCGAAAGCCTGCACGTGCTGCTGGCCACCAAGGGCTATGCGAACCTCTTCAAGCACCTGGACTGGTTCATCGCCGACGAGTGGCACGAGCTGCTGGGCAGCAAGCGCGGCGTGCAGGTGGAGCTGGCCCTGAGCCGGCTGAAGGCCCTGCGGCCGCAGCTGGGCATCTGGGGCATCAGCGCCACGATCGGGAACCTGGAGGAGGCGATGGCGGTGCTGCATGGCACCGACATCGTAGATCGCACCCGTAGTGTCGCCCCACCGGGTCGACCTACCGGTGCGGATCGACCCATCCCCGTCCTCGTCCGATCCACCATCCGCAAACCAATCGAGGTCCGCAGCATCATCCCCGAGGAGGTGGAGCGTTACCCATGGGCCGGGCACCTGGGCCTGAAGCTGGCGCACCGCCTGCTGCCGATCATCGAGCAGAGCACCAGCACGCTGATCTTCACCAATACCCGCGCACAGAGCGAGATCTGGTACCTCCACCTGCTGGACATCGCGCCGGAGCTGGCGGGCACCATCGCCCTGCACCACGGCAGCCTGGACCGCGACGTGCGCGAGTGGGTGGAGAAGGCGCTGGACGAAGGCCGTCTGAAGGCCGTGGTGTGCACCAGCAGCCTCGACCTGGGCGTGGATTTCCGTCCGGTGGAGACCGTGGTGCAGGTGGGCGGTCCGAAGGGCGTGGCGCGCTTCGTGCAACGCGCAGGGCGCAGCGGCCACCGTCCAGATGCCGTGAGCCGCATCTGGTTCCTGCCCACCCACGCACTGGAGCTGGTGGAGGCCTCCGCCCTGCGCCAAGCCGCCGAGGAAGGCAGCATCGAGGCGCGACAGCCACTGTTCCGTTGCTTCGATGTGCTTGCGCAATACCTGGTGACGCTGGCCGTGAGCGACGGCTTCGCCCCTGCCATGCTCTACGAGGAAGTGCGCTCCACGTGGTGCTTCCAGGACATCACCCCGGAGGAATGGGACTGGCTGCTCACCTTCATCACCACGGGCGGCAAGAGCCTCACGGCCTACGAGGAGTTCCGCAAGGCCGTGGTGGATGCCGACGGGATGATCCGCGTGCACGACCGCCGCATCGCGCTGCGCCACAAGCTCAGCATCGGCACCATCGTGGGCAGCGAGAGCTACGCGGTGAAGCTGATCGGCGGTGGCCGCATCGGCACGGTGGAGGAATGGTTCATCAACCAGCTGAAGCCCGGCGATGTGTTCTGGTTCGCGGGACGCAGCCTGGAGTTCGTGCGTGTGCAAGGACTGGTGGCGCAGGTGCGCAAAAGCCGCGAGCAGAAGGGCAAGATCCCCAGCTGGCAGGGCGGTCGCATGCCCCTGAGCAGCTACATGGCCAAGGTGCTGCGCGCGCAGCTCACCGATCCAGGATGCAACACGGAGATGGCCGCCGTGCAGCCCATCCTGGATCGCCAGCGCGAAACGAGCATCGTACCCACCGAGGATGAGCTGCTCATCGAACGCTTCGAGAGCCGCGAAGGGCACCACGTGGTGATCTACCCCTTCGAGGGGCGGCTGGTGCACGAGGCCATGGGCTCGCTCCTCGCCTTCCGCATGAGTTTGCTGAAGCCCATCACCTTCAGCATCGCCATGAACGACTACGGCTTCGAGCTGCTCAGCGACCAGCCCATCCCCATCGAGGAGGCGCTGGACAACGACCTGTTCAGTCCGCAGGACCTGCTGAGCGACCTGCAGCGCAGCCTGAACGCCACCGAGATGGCCCGGCGGAAGTTCCGCGACATCGCCAGCATTGCGGGGTTGGTGTTCAAGGGCATGCCCGGTCGTCCGCTGAAGGAGCGGCACATGCGCGCCAACAGCGGCCTCTTCTTCGACGTGTTCCGCGAGCACGAGCCCGACCACCTGCTGCTGCGGCAAGCCTATGACGAAGCCTTCGACGTGCAGATGGAGCTGCCGCGCATGCGCGAAGCCCTGGAACGCATCCAGCGCCAGCGCATCGTGCTGAAGGATCCCGGCCGCTTCACGCCCTTCGCCTTCCCCATCCTGGTGGACCGCCTGCGCGAAAAGCTCACCAGCGAGCAGCTGGAGGACCGGATACGCAAGATGACGGAGCGGTTGGAGAAGGTGTGAACGCTCCTCGGAGCCTCATTGCTTGTTTTGAGATTTCTAAAGTTGTACTTTAGGATTCTCAAACATGCGCTACACCGACCGCGACCTTGGGAAGGTCCTGCTGAAGGCCTCCCGCTCCTTTCCCGCCGTGGTGCTCACGGGGCCGCGCCGCGCGGGCAAGACCGTGCTGCTGCGGAAGCTCTTCCCCAAGGCCTCGTACACCCTGCTGGAGGACCCCGACGTGATCGCCCGCATGCGCGCCGACCCGCAGGGCTTCCTCGATGAGATGAAGCTGCCCGCGATCCTCGACGAGGTGCAGAACGTGCCCGAGCTCTTCTCCTACGTGCGCTCGCGCATCGACCGGAACCCACGGCGCACGGGGCAGTGGTTCCTCACTGGCTCGCAGGAGGCCGCGCTGATGGGTGGTGTCACAGAATCGATGGCGGGGCGTGCGGCCGTGCTGCAGCTGTACCCTCTGTCCATCACGGAATCGCCACGCGTGGGCCTGCTGCACGGCGGCTACCCCGAGGCCGTGGCGCGGCCCAAGGGCGCGGGGCTGTGGTTCAGCAGCTACGTGCAGACCTACCTGGAGCGCGACGTGCGCGCCGTGACCAACGTGCGCGACCTGGCCACCTTCCGGCGCTTCATGGCCCTGCTGGCCACCCGGCACGGGCAGGTGCTCAACCGCACCGAGCTCGCCGCTCCGTTGGGCGTGAGCGTGCCCACCATCAACCAGTGGCTGGGCGTGCTGGAGACCACCCAGCAGCTGCTCATCGTGCCGCCCTTCTACGAGAACCTGGGCAAGCGCCTCATCAAGTCGCCCAAGGTGTACTACGCCGACAGCGGGCTGGCCTGCCACCTGCTGGGCATCACCACGGCGGCCGAGCTGGAGCGCTCGCCCTTCCTGGGCGCGATTTGGGAGGGCTTCGTGGCCGCCGAGCTCATCAAGCGGCAGGTGAACAGCGGGGGCCGGCGCGAACTCTACCACTTCCGCGACCAGCAGGGGCTGGAGGTGGACTTCCTGGTGCCCACGCCCAACGGCGGGGTGGACATGATCGAGTGCAAGGCCTCGCGCACACCGGTGCCCGGCATGGCCTCCGCATTGGCACAGCTCACCAAGGCCTTCGAGGAAAAGCGCAAGCTGGCCCGTCCCGCACGCTGCTTCATCCTGCACCGGAAGGGCGACCGCCGAACGCCGGAAAGCCTTGCCCATGGCGTGAAAGCGATGGAGCTGGGGCAGTGGCTGGAGCGCATGTGAGCCCGCGATCATTTATGAGCTATTTAAAGTTACACTTTAGGAATCTCATGAACGGGACCCGGCACACCCATCCGTTCAGCAGGGTTAGCGGTCGGCCGGGAGGTGCGCCTCGATCGTACGACCGGCTCCTTATCTTGACCGTGCCCCATGGACAAGAAAGCCGCCGACAGCCCGGGATCGGTGACCCTGGCGCACCTGGTGCACAAGGACCAGCGGTGCATCGCGCTGCACTTCCCCTACGATGCAGGGTTGATCGCTGCGGCCCGCAAGGCCGGCGCCAAGTGGAGCAGTACGCACCGCTGCTGGTGGATGCCCAACAGCCCCGAGCACCTCAAGGTCATCTTCGATGCCTTCAAAGGGCTGGCCTGGGTGGACATGAACGGCCTGCGGAAGCAAGCGGATGCGCCTGCACCAAGCCGCGAGCGCACCAAGGGAATGCGGAACAGCGCCTCGAAGCCCGTTGATCCGTCCCCGAAGGCGCCACGCGAGCCCAAGGCGGACGCACCGGCGCTGACGTCCCTACAAGCGCAGGCCCTGGCCGACATGCGCCGGAAACTGGAGGTGGCCCGGTACAGCCCGCGCAGCATCCAGGTGTATCTCAGCGCCACCAAGCAGTTGTTCCAGCACTTCCCGCGGAAGCACCCGAACGACATCCGCACGGAGGACATCGAGGCCTTCCAGCACCACCTGGCCACCGTGCGCAAGGTGAGCAACAGCACCCTGAACCAGGCGGTGAACGCCATCCGCTACTACTATATGAACGTGGTGGGCGATGCGCGGCGGGTGACGTTCATGGAGCGGCCACGCCATGAGAAGAAACTGCCCATGGTCCTGAGCGAGGAGGAGGTGGCCGCCCTATTGCGCAATGTGGAGAATCTGAAGCACCGGAGCATCCTCATGCTCATCTACTCCGGTGGGCTGCGGCTCAGTGAGCTTATCGGTCTGGAGCGACAGGACCTGGCCGTGGAGCGCGGCCAACTGATCGTGCGCAGTGGCAAGGGTAGCAAGGACCGGATCACGCTGCTCAGCCGTAAGGCCTTGTCCTCCTTGGAGGAATACCTGACCACCTACAAGCCGAAGCGATACCTGTTCGAAGGCCCCGATGGCGGCCCGTACTCCCCTCGCAGCGTGCAGGTCATCTTTCATCGCGCCCGGGAGAAGGCCGGCATCACCAAACCGGCCACCGTTCATACCCTGCGCCACAGCTTCGCGACCCACCTCTTGGAGAAGGGCACCGACCTGCGCTATATTCAGGCCCTGTTGGGACACAGTTCCAGCAAGACCACGGAGATCTACACCCACGTAAGCACCAAAGCCCTTGGCAGGATCCGCAGCCCGCTAGATGACCTGGACCTGTGAAGTTGTCATTGCGCACTATCACCCGAATAGGAACGATATACGCAATAGGCACCTCCACCCAAGTCCAGAAATTTACGCAATGCGGCAATGATCAGTTAGGGGTCAGCGGCGAAAAATACGCCCAACACAGGCCCTCGCTCGAATGAATTACAACAGAACCCGGCCCGAAGAAATACACTCGCTGCTGATGGTTACCTTGGGCTCATTGGGGTGCCAATCTTCCCGTCAACCAACGGTCGACCAAAGCCCAGAATCTCAGGAACAGCGTACATGAATCAGTCGAAGACAAGACGGAGTAACAGCAACTCCAAGCCATTCGCAATCGACCTCTTTAGTGGTGTTGGTGGCCTCAGCTTAGGGCTAAAGATGGCTGGCATTCAAGTTGGCGTTGACGTTGAGATTGAAGAGACCGCCGGTCGATATGCTCAGTACAACTTCCCAAGCACCAACGTACTCTTTGGTGAAACGGCTGGAGATGTATACAACTTCAATCCTCAGCGTCTTCAGTCGCTTGGCTTGCGTAAGCAGGATGTGCTTCTGGTAGCGGGCGGTCCGCCTTGCCAAGGATTCTCTCTTGCCGGTAAGAGGCGGCAAGACGATCCGCTGAATCATCTTGTCGCTGAGTTTGCTCGTGTGGTCTTGGACTTCATGCCCCCGGTCTTCCTAATGGAGAATGTCCCGGGACTGAAGACCTCTGACTCACCAATGCTTGGCCGAGCACTGAAACAACTTGAAAAGCGCTATCAAGTCATCGGTCCTGAAACGTTGAAGGCATGGCATTTTGGAGTGCCGCAGATGAGACAGCGTGTGTTCATTCTCGGCATAGAGAAGGGATTAGGAATAACTCCGACACTTCCATCTCCCACACACTATCGACCAACCGAAGGGGCAAACCTGTTCTTGCATCGGACACCTACCTCATGGGAGGCGATTTCAGATATTCCTGAGGTTGACCTTTTTGAAGAGCTGATTAGTGGCGACCGAGTAGCATACGACCGCGCACCAGAATCATTGTTCCAAGAATGGATGCGCGGCACTCGTGAACTGAACTCCTTCACAAGCATACAACCACAATGGGATCACCGGATATGCACGAACTTGCGTCGGACCCAACACGGACCTGACCTAACAGCACGCCTTAGCAAGTTAGGTTTCGGACAAGCTGATCCCGTTTGTGGGATTCGCCGACTCGACCCAAGTGATATTTCAACAACCATCCGGGCAGGCACAACAAAAGATCGTGGCTCTTGGTCCGCGCCAAGACCGCTGCATCCGTATCAAAACCGTGTGTTGACCACGCGTGAATGTGCGCGGATCCAGACATTCCCCGATTGGTTCCTCTTCCACCCTGTGAAGTGGCATGGCAATCGAATGGTTGGAAACGCGGTCCCACCATTCCTTGGAAAAGCAATTGGTGAGCACATACTTGAGTTACTGGGTCTTAAGCCAGATTCAGTCGAGGATGTACTTCCCCGTGACTCAAGTCTTATTGAAGCAGACATCAAGGCTGCCGCCGAAAGCGGATACGAGAGAAGAAAGGTTTCTCAGAAGGTGGTTTCGTGGAGCACCAAAAAGCAACTGCTTGATGTCTGACAAGATTTTTGAAATCTACGGGGTACCAGCCAAAGCTACTGTAAGCTTCCCCTGTTTTCGGGCCGATCATAACTAGAGGCTCCTGGGGCATAGGTTTAGGATCGGATGGGCGCTGGCGGCCGGTAGCCAAGCGCCTTGTGTGGGCGGTGATGGTTGTAATCGGTCATCCACTCATCGGCCTTCTCGCGCACCTCGTCCAAGGTACGGAACACGTAGGCGCTGAGCAGTTCACGACGGATGCTGCCGTTGAGGCGTTCGATGTAGGCGTTCTGGGTGGGCTTGCCTGGCTGGATGTAGGTCAAGGTAATGCCGTGTTCGCGGCACCAGTGGTCGAGCTTGGCGCTGATGAACTCCGGGCCGTTGTCCACGCGGATCATCTTGGGCAGCGGACGCACTGCTTTGATGCGTTCCAGCACGCGTATCACGCGCAGTGCGGGCAGTGAGGTGTCCACCTCGATCGCGAGCACCTCCCTGTTGTAGTCGTCGATCACATTTAGCAAGCGGTAGGTCCGGCCGTCCCAGAGGCTGTCATGCATGAAGTCGATGCTGTAGACCTGGTCCGGACCAGCAGGACGGAACAGCGCCTGCTTCACCCGTGCAGGCAGCCGTTTCTTGGCCCTGCGACGAATGTTGAGGCCCAGACCGGTGTAGACCCGATACACCCGCTTGAAGTTCCACAGGTGACCCATCAAGCGCATCCGATGATGGCTTTGCCACACCCCGATGGCCGGGTGCTTCTGGGTGAGCTGTTCCAAGACCTGGATAATGGGCGTGTCATCCGCTGGGGTCTTGCAGTACTGCGCGGTGCTGCGCGCCAAGCCCACGCTGCCGCAGGCTTGGCGCTCGGAGATGCTGTGCTCCTGTATCATCGCCTGAACGATCTCGCGCTTCTCGTCAGGCGCCCCACTTCTTTTCCACCACCTGCTTCAAGGCATCATGCACCATGCTCAGCTCGGTGTACATGCGCTTCAGGCGGCTGAGCTCCTCCTGCAGGTCACGCAGCTGCTTGACCTGGTTGGGCTCCATGCCGCCATACTTGGCCTTCCATTGGTAGAACGTGGCGTTGCTGATCCCGTGCTCGCGGCACAGGTCGGCCACCTTCGAGCCAGCCTCGTGACGCTTGAGGATGGCGATGACCTGATGCTCGGTGAACTTGCTCTTTCTCATGGCTACGTGTGGTTGAATGTAGCCCCTGGCCGGCCGAAGCGATCCTTGGCCCCGCGGGGCCAAGGATCACTTCACCTCCAGCAATGAATGGCCGAACTTCGGGGAAGCTTACAGAGGCCTCCAAGGCGGCGAGGACCTGTTGCTGCTGGATGCCATGGGGCGGGTGGTGTCTGCCGAACGTTCCTCCTCCGATCGCGTTGATCTGGCCTTCGACCTGCCCACGGGCGCCTACGTGCTGCGCGTGGATCGGGATGGCGCCCCGGTGAGCGCCCGGCGTGTGGTGGTCACGCGCTAGTGCCGCCTGACGAACAGCTTCTCCACCTCCACCCCAATGAAGACCACCGACGAGAGCGCGGTGACCACGAAAAACTCCTCCCATGTGAGCGCCTGGGTGTGGAAGATGCCTTGGTACAGCGGCACGAAGGTGACCAGTGCCTGAAGGCCGAAGGTGAGCGCCACAGCCCCGAGCAGCGCGGGGTTGGAGAAGAAGTTGGTGCGGAAGAACGAGCGTTGCGAGCGGATGGCCCACACATGGCCCATCTGGCTCAGGCAAAGCACATTGAAGGCGATGGTCTGCCAATGTTCATGTCCGGTGCGGATGGCCCAGGCCTGCGCGCCAAGCGTGACCCCGCCCATCAGCAGGCCCACCCATAGGATGTGCGTGCCCAGGCCGTTGGAGAAGATGCTCTCCTTCGGGTGACGCGGACTCCGCTTCATGAGATCGCGCTCGGCCGGCTCCAGCGATAGGAAGAGGCCGGGCAATCCGTCTGTCACGAGGTTGATCCACAGGATGTGCACCGGCAGCAGCGGAATGGGCAGTCCGATCATCGGCGCGAGCGCGATCGCCCAGATCTCACCGGCATTGGCCGTGAGGATGTACTGGATGAACTTCCGGATGTTGTCGAAGACCCGGCGCCCTTCGCGCACGGCATGGGCCAGCGTGGCGAAGTTGTCGTCGAGCAGCACCATGTCGGCCGCCTCGCGCGACACGTCGGTGCCGGTGATGCCCATGGCCACGCCGATGTCTGCGCGCTTCAGGGCCGGCGCGTCGTTCACGCCATCGCCGGTCATGGCCACGAAGTGCCCGTGCTCCTGCAAGGCGGCCACGATGTCGAGCTTCTGCTCCGGCGAAACACGCGCGATGACACGCAGGTGGTCCACCCGTTCGCGCAAGGCCTTCGCATCAAGCCGTGCAAGCTCGGCGCCGGTGATCACGCTGCGCGGGTCATCCGCTTCCACCGGGCTCAGCAGGCCGATCCGCCGGGCGATGGTGCGCGCGGTGACGGGGTGGTCGCCGGTGATCATCACGATGCGGATGCCGGCGGCCTGACACGCGGCGATGGCCTGCGGCACCTCGTCGCGCGGCGGGTCCTGGATGCCCGCGAGACCGAGCAACGTGATCTCTCGTTCCAGCGGGTGCGGGTCTTCGGGCAAGGGCCCCGGCAGCAGTTCGCGCCAGCCCAGGGCCATCACACGGAGCCCCTCGGCGGCGAGGCGATCCGCCTCGGCGCGCCACCGGGGATCAGGTGAGGGCACCCGTTCCCACAAGGCCTCCAGCGCGCCCTTGATGAAGAGCAGGTGGCGGCCATCGGGCAGGCGGTGGATGGTGCTCATGCACTTGCGCACGGCATCGAAGGGCACTTCGGCCACGCGCGGCAGCTGACGTTCGACTTCAGCCTTGAGCACACCACTGGCCTCGGCATGCTCGAAGAGCGCGAGCTCCGTGCCCTCACCCACCGGACCATAGGGCCCGGCCATCACGTCGTTGCTCAGCGTCATGGCCTGGAGCAGGCGCGGCCGCTGCGCCTCGTCCAGCACCACGAGCTCCTCCACACGCATGCGGTTGCGGGTGAGCGTGCCGGTCTTGTCCGTGCAGATCACGGTGACGGAGCCGAGCGTCTCCACCGCGGCAAGGCGGCGCACAAGCGCCTGCTGCTTCACCATGCGGGCGGCGGAGAGGGCCAGCGACGCGGACATCAGCGCGGGCAGGGCCTCGGGGATGGCGGCCACGGCCAGCGAGATCGAGGTGAGCAGCAGCGTCACGGGATCGCCACCACGCAGCCAGCCCACGGTGAAGAGCACCGCGCAGATGGCGAGCACGGCCACGGCCACCACCTTGCCGAAGGCGGCCATGCGCTTCTGCAGCGGCGTCGCGGTGGTGCCTTGATCGAGCAGCTTGGCGATGCGGCCCATCTCGGTGCGCATGCCAGTGGCCACGACGATCCCCTCGCCGCGGCCCTTGGCCACCACGGTGCCCTTGAAGCCCATGTTGCTGCGATCGCCGAGCGGGAGGTCCTCCCCTTCCAGTTCGCCTGGCTGCTTCACGGTATCGAGCGACTCACCGGTGAGCGCGGCCTCCTGCATGCGCAGGCCGTGGCACGCGGTGAAGCGCAGGTCGGCGGGCACCACTTGTCCGGCCTCGAGCAGCACCACATCGCCGGGGACCAATTCACGCGCGGGCACTGTGCGCATCTGCCCGCCGCGACGAACCGTGACCTGCGGGGCCGCCATGCGCCGCAGGGCCTCCAGCGCCTTCTCCGCGCGGAACTCCTGCACCACACCGATCACCGCGTTCACCAGCACGATGGCCAGGATGATGATGGTATCGGTGATGTCGCCCACCGCACCTGCGACGACCGCGGCCGTGAGCAGCACCAGGATCATCAGGTCCTTGAACTGGGCGAGGAACAGGCCGAGCACCGTGCGCTTGCGCTTGCCCTCCAGCTCGTTAGGGCCATGCTCCAGCAGGCGATCAGCAGCCTGGGCCTCGCTCAAGCCCGGCTCGCCCGCGCCCAAGGCCTGTCGCAGTTCACCGATATGCAGCAGGTGCCACTTCATGGCTCAGGCGATGCGGTACAGCAGGATGAGGTTCACGACATACACCACGAGGATCAGGAAGGTGTCCCACGCGAGCAGGAAGCGCTTGGGCGCGGTGCGGAAGGTGAGCCCCACGATGACAATGGCGCTCATGATGATGGTGCTGAGCACCGACAGCAGGTGCGCTTCCGAGGCATCCTTCAGCAGGAAGCCGCCGCTGTACACCAGGTCATCG
Organism: Flavobacteriales bacterium; assembly: GCA_030584065.1. Classification (NCBI taxonomy): domain Bacteria; kingdom Pseudomonadati; phylum Bacteroidota; class Flavobacteriia; order Flavobacteriales; species Flavobacteriales bacterium. Next base: position 594,634 of record CP129489.1, on the reverse strand, counting down.
ATGGCGAGAATGACGATATTGAACAGGTTGCTGCCGAGCAGGTTGGATACAGCCATATCCACTGCACCGATGCGCAAGGCTGCGATGCTCACGGCGAACTCGGGCAGGGACGTAGAGGTGGCCAGCAGCAGCGTGCCCACGAAGGAGGCCTTGAGCCCGGTCTCCTCGGTGATCGTCTCTGCGAAGCCAGGCAGGAAGAGCGCGGCTGCGATGACCACGGCGGCATGCACAATGTACCATTGCACCACGCGGCGAAGGCCGGAGCGGTCAGGCGCTTGTTGACCATCCTCGGCGGGATCCTTTCCCAAGTGCTGGTACACCATCCGCATGGCCAAGAGGTATACACCGACGAAGACGATGCTGAGGGCGCCCACCCAGCCCATCACCACGTACTGGTCGGGCAGGAAGAGCCCGAAGCCCACAAGTGCCAACAGCACGATTCCCAGCGCAGCGCTAAGTACCTGCTTGGGCTCAACCTTGCGGAGAAGGCCGGGGCCGCGGTGGAAAGCATCGAGCACCGACAGGATGAGCAGGTTGAAGACGCAGCTGCCGAGCACATCGCCCACGGCCAGGTCGGCGTTGCCGTGGATGCCTGCGGAGCTGATGCCCACGAAGAGCTCGGGCAGGGAAGTGACGGTGGCCATGAGCACGAGGCCAAGCCAAGCGCGGCCCAGGCCGGTGATCTCGGCGAGGCGGTCGCCGAGGCGGGCCAGGCGGGTGCCGCTGAAGGCGATGGCCAGGGCGCATCCGGTGAATCCGAGGAGGGCCCCGAGCATGCGTGCAAAATAGATGCTTCAGGCGCGGATTCCACCGTGCGGGCGCGACGCACCGAACTGCATCCGGAACCGGGCGCGACCAGCGGCCAGCAGCACAGGTCAACTCCGCCTGCGATGGACTGCACATCGAAAGGGCGGCCCATCGCATACGGCCTATCCCCCGCCCTGCGGCTCGGTGGGAGCATCTAGATTCGCGTCATGCTCACCGCCGAAGTACAGGTGGCCGGCGAACGTCTGGTGATGCACCCGCTGCGGGCGCTGCATTGGCCACGCATGGGCTGGCTGATGCTAAGCGACCTGCACCTCGGAATGGCGGCCCATCTGCGCAAAGGGGGGCTGCCGCTGCCGGAGGGCGATGATGCGCGCACGCTGCAACGGCTTGATGCGGTAATCGATGCGCTGCGGCCGAAGCGCATCGTGGTGATCGGCGACCTCTTCCACAGCAGCGCGAACGCGGCTTGGGAGCGGTTCGCACGATGGTCGAGGCAGCGATCGGTCCCGATCCATCTCGTTCCCGGGAACCATGACATCCTCGCGGACCGGCGCTACGCCGAAGCGGGCGTGGAGGTTTGCGATGAAAGCGTGGAGGAAGGCCCCTTCGTACTGCGCCACCAACCGGCGCGGATCTCCTCGGGCTATTGCATCAGCGGACACCTTCATCCGGGCATCGCGCTGCAAGGCACCGGCCGCCAGCGGTTGCGCCTGCCGTGCTTCTGGTTCGGGCGCGAGCAGGCGCTGCTGCCGGCCTTCGGGACGGGCACCGGACTGCACATCATCGCCCCCGGGGGCACGGACCGCATCTGGGCCTGTACCGACCGGGCGGCCATCGACGTGAGCCGCACGGGATCGGCGACGCAAGCCCTCACCTAGCCGGCGGCGGCATCATCGCGCCGCTGGTCGCCGGAACGCTCGAGGTACTCGTCGCGCCTCACGAGCATGAACCAGTTCTCGCCGAGCTCCAGGAAGCCGTGCTCGAAGCAGAAGACGTACGTATTGCCGGCCTTTGTGCGGTGCGTGTTGGTGTGGTACATGAAGCTGTAGCCCTTCTCGATCAGCTTGTCCCGATGCACCTTGGTCTTGCCCTCAGGGCCGTTGTTCAGCTCCGACAGGATCCGGCGGTTGCGCTTCAGCGCATTCACCACGTTGCGCACATAATTGATCGGAGCGTTGTTCGCATGATAGTGATAGAGGTTCCTGCAGGCATCGCTGCAGAACCGCTTGTCGGTGCGGCCGACGATCTTCTCGCCGCACTCCAGGCATACCTTCTCGACGGCCGGCATGCTTCGAAAATAAGCGGCTGCTGCGAAACGACGCGGTCCGGGCTCACTCTGCCACCCGGGCCAGCGCAAAGGACACCAGCGCCAGCAGCGAGAAGATGAGCATGCTGGCACGGATGAGGCCGGTGCGGTCGAGCTTCCTGAGTCGGTCCATGGGTTCCGGGTAAGCAACCCTATGACGGAGCCGTTCCGATTGGTTGCCCGATAGGCCCCGGATCGGCGCGCCGTGCATGCCGCTGGCGCGCCCCGCGGACGCCGGACCGCACCCGTGGGCGGCATGGCTCCGCTCCGGTACCTTCGCCGCCGCTCCGCCATGCCTCGCATGTCCGCATGAGCGCCCGGGCCCATGAGCGCACCACGCACCGTCGCCTTCCACACCTTGGGCTGCAAGCTCAATTTCAGCGAGACCAGCACGCTGGCCCGGTCGCTGGAGGAAGCCGGCTATGCGCGGGTGCGGCCGGAGGAGCGTCCGGACGTCTTCGTGCTGAATACCTGCAGCGTGACGGAGAACGCCGACAAGGAGTGCCGGCAATGGGTGCGCCGCTTCCAGCGGATCAATCCCGAGGCCTTCGTGGCCGTGGTGGGCTGCTATGCGCAGCTGAAGCCCGGGGAGATCGCGGACATCCCTGGCGTGGACCTCGTGCTGGGCGCGAACGAGAAGTTCGACCTGGCCGCCCATATCGAGTCCACGGGCGGCAAGCAGGCCCGGGGACAGGCCATCTTCGGCGCCATCAAGGAAGCGAGGCGTTTCGTTCCGGCCTACAACGCGAGTGACCGAACGCGGACCTTCCTGAAGGTGCAGGACGGCTGCGACTACTTCTGCTCCTTCTGCACCATACCGCTGGCCCGCGGGCGCAGCCGGAGCGGCACCATCGCCGAAACAGTGGCCATCGCCGAGCGGATCGCCGCCTCTGGCGTGAAGGAGATCGTGCTCACCGGCGTGAATACGGGGGATTTCGGACGGGGGCATGGAGAGGACCTGCTGGGCCTGATCGCCGCGCTCGACGCGGTGGATGGCATCGCCCGCTACCGGATCAGCAGCATCGAGCCCAACCTCTGCCACGATGGGATCATCGATGCCGTATCGCGCAGCCGTCGCTTCGTGCCGCACTTCCACATGCCCCTCCAGAGCGGCAGCGATGCCATCCTCGAGCGCATGCGGCGGCGCTACGATACGGCCCTCTACGCCGACCGGGTCGCACGCATCATGGCATTGATGCCGCAGGCCTGCATCGGGGCGGATGTCATCACCGGGACACCGGGCGAGACCGAGGAGGAATTCCGGCGGACGCACGCCTTCCTCCGCTCCATCCCAGTCGACTACCTGCACGTCTTCACCTACAGCGAGCGCGCCAACACCACAGCCGTGCGCATGGAGGACATCGTTCCCATGGAAGCACGCCGGGAACGGACCAAGCAGCTGCGCATCCTGAGCGCCAAGCTCCAGCGTGCGCACTACGAGCGCCACTTGGGCACCACGCGGCCCGTCCTCCTGGAGGCGGAGGAGGTCGAAGGGCGCATGCTGGGCTATACCGACAACTACCTGCGCGTGGACCTACTCTTCGACGCCGCGCTCATCAATCGCGTCGTGCCGGTGCATCTGATCCGCATCAATGGCGAAGGGCACATGGAGGGCGTCTTCGATGCATCGAGGGCCGAATCATCCGCCCACCCCCGACTGGCACCAGCAGACTGAACCCATGTACCCGACCCTCTACCACGCCGTCCACGACCTGCTCGGGCTGGACATCGGCATCCTCCGGATGCTCAACAGCTTCGGATTCTTCGTGGCCCTCGCTTTCATACTGGCGAGCTGGACGCTGGGCCGGGAGCTGCGGCGCATGGAGGGCCTGGGGCTGATGCGGGCCACGGTGCGCACCCAGACCATCGGCCAGCCGGCGACAGCGGGCGAGCTCATCGGCCAGGGGATCCTGGGCTTCGTGCTGGGCTGGAAGGGGTTCTTCCTGATCACCCGCAGCGACGAAGCGCTGGCGGATCCGCCGGCCTTCCTGCTCAGTGCGCAGGGAGACGTGATCGCCGGGCTCGCCGTGGCCGCGCTGCTCGTTTGGCTGCGCTGGCGCGAGCGGCAGAAGGCACGGCTGGAGGAGCCTCGCACCGAGCAGGTGAAGGTGCTGCCGCACGAGCACGCCGGCAACATCACCATCACGGCAGCCATCTGGGGCCTGATCGGCGCCAAGCTGTTCCACTGGCTCGAGAACCCGGGCGAATTCATCGCATTCATCACGGCTCCCTCGGGCGGCGATGTCATCACCGGGCTCACCATGTACGGCGGCCTCATCGTGGCGGGCGCCATGGTGATGCGCTACTTCAAGAGGAACGGCATACCCATCTGGCACGGCGCCGATGCGGCAGCGCCGGGGGTGATGCTGGCCTATGCGGTTGGGCGCATCGGCTGCCAGGTGAGCGGCGATGGCGACTGGGGCATCGTGAACACCAACTTCCTCGGCCCGGGCCCCAAATGGCTGTGGCAGTACGACTATCCGAACAACGTGAACGGCGTAGGCATCCCCCTCACCGACGGCAGGCCCTGCTTCGAGGGGTACTGCACCGTGCTGCCGGAGACCGTCTTCCCCACCCCGCTCTATGAGACCATCGTCTGCCTGCTCTTCTTCGCCGGGCTCTGGGCCCTGCGCAAGCGCCTGAAGCCGGCCGGTAGCATCTTCTTCCTCTTCCTCTTCCTGAACGGCCTCGAGCGCTTCTTCATCGAGAAGATCCGTGTGAACGTGCACGTGCTCGGGACCATCACGCAGGCGGAGATCATCGCCACGCTGCTGATGCTGGCCGGACTCGGCGGATTGCTCTGGATCCGCAGGAAGCCCCGTGGCACCGCCGCATGAACGCATTCAACCCATCCCCTATGGACCTCCGCAAGCTCACCGAACAGGTCACCGCGATCAGCGTGGATGTCGCCTCCTTCATCCGCAGCGAGGCGGGCAAGCTCACCGATGCCCGCGTCAGCGCCAAGAGCGCGAACAACCTGGTCACGCATGTTGACCATGTGAGCGAGGACCGGCTGGTGGAGGGCCTGGAGAAACTGCTGCCCGAGGCAGGCTTCATCGCCGAGGAGGGCAGCGGGGAGCAGCGGGAGCGCCTCAACTGGGTCATCGACCCGCTCGATGGCACCACCAACTTCGTGCACGGGGTGCCGTGCTACTGCATCAGCATCGCCCTGCTCGACGGCACCGAGCCCTTATTGGGCGTGGTGCATGAGGTGACGCGCGACGAGCGCTTCACGGCCTGGCGCGGCGGCGGGGCCTACCTCAACGGGCTGCCCATCCGCGTGAGCGAGCGCACCACCCTGCAGGACAGCCTGCTCGCCACCGGCTTCCCCTACGACGACTTCGGCTACGAGAGCGAATACCTGGACCTGCTCCGCGAGCTGATGCACCGCACGCGCGGCATCCGCAGGCTCGGCAGCGCCGCCGCAGACCTGGCCTATGTGGCCTGCGGCCGCTTCGAGGCCTTCTACGAGTACGGGCTGAACAGCTGGGACGTGGCCGCCGGTGTGCTGCTGGTGCGCGAGGCGGGCGGACGCGTAAGCGGGTTCCGCCCCAGCAAGGACCCCGTGTTCGATGAGGAGATCGTGGCCAGCAACAGCGCCATCCACGCCGAGCTCCTGGAGGTGATCGAAAGGAACTGGCAACGGCAGGATTGACCGCCCCCAACGGTCGAGCCCCCCGGTCCGTCCGGAGGGCCCGATGCGCAGGAGGACGCGCTCAGATTCCGTTGATGTCGCTCTCGAACTGGGAGAGCGTGGTGGGCGTGAACACCGGTGTCACCGTGGCACCCGGAGCGATGGTGATGTCGGTGAAGCTGCTCTGGTGGTTCCCATCCGCATCCTGGTGCAGGCCGATCATCACGGCGGGCATGCCGATCGGCGCCATGGCGGACTGGAACACCGTGCCGGTGTACCAGCAGCTCATCACCCCGTTCATCGCGGGGATGGCCACCCAGAACAGGGTGTTCGCCTGCGTGAAGCCTGCCGGCGCGGCGATGGAGACCGCGCTCAATGACGCTTGCGGGAAGTAGTCGCAGTTGAGCCATCCGAGCGAATCGGCCTGGAAGGTGTAGTAGAACCAGTCGCCCCAAGCGGAATCCCAATCGGCCGTATCGGGAACGACGAGCGTATCCTCCGTGAACTCCCACTCCACGGAGCCATCGGCCGCCTCGTCACCGTAGAAGACCTGCATCCGGGAATCGGGCTGACCGGTGGGCACGCTCACCGTGGCCGCATTGCGCGCGATATCGACCTCCACGCCGTACTGCCGGGCGATCACGCGCAGCTCTCCGCCGCTGCCCAGCATGCGGCGCTCGTTCCCCATCCTGCCCACCGTCTGCTTGTTGAGCCGGATCATGGTGCGGTAGTCGAGCACCTCCACCAGCTCGACCTGCACCGTGCCGTTGACCATCGCACCCGCTGCCGTGCGGAAGGCCTGCGGCGCGAAGGTGACCCGGCAACCGTCGTTGCCCGTGATGGTACCGCCAACGGAGGCATTCACATTGAAGTTCTGGCGCGCCGCCGCCACGCGCTTGTTGAAATAGGCGTGCAGCGGGTTGGCGCTCGCTGCAGGCACTGCTGCCGGAACGCCGGCGGTTTCCTCCTCTTTCCTGCACGACACCACCAGGAGGAAGGCGCCGAGCACGAGCAACACTTTCCGTGAGATCCGCATGATGATCGGGGTTTTACCGCAGCGGGACATCCGCTGCCAATCCCATACACGGGCATCGCGGCGCTGCGGTTGGGTGGCGGGCGCGAAAGGGCCGCCGGCCTCAGCTGCGGGAAGGCGCTGCAGCGGCGCCGGACACGCGCAGCAGCAGCAGCCCGGCGAAGGTGAGCGCTCCGTTCAGCAGCAGCAGCTCGAACCCGAAGGAGTAGCCAGCGAACAGGACCGTTGAGTACCGGTCGATCAGGTAGGTGATCACCGGCGAGAGCAGGGCCACCAGCGGCACCCAGCGGTCGCGAACAGCCCCGCTGATGAGCATGCCATAAGCGAAGAGCCCCAGCAACGGCCCATAGGTGTAGCCAGCGACCTTGAACACGGTCTTGATGATGCTATCATCGTTGAGCGCCTTGAAGAGGAGGATGAGCACCACCATGAGGACGCTCATGAGCACGTGCACGCGCTTGCGCAGCGGCTCCCGCTCGCCCTCGGGCCTGCGGTCGATGCCCAGCACATCCACGCAGACGCTGGTGGTGAGCGCCGTTAGGGCGCTGTCCGCGCTGGAATAGGCCGCAGCGATGAGGCCGAGGAGGAAGAGCAGGCCCACCAGGATGGGCAGCCCTCCCTGCACGGCGAGCATGGGGTAGAGCTGGTCGGCCTTCGGTGGCAGCGCGATACCGGTGCGCTCCACGTAGAGGAACAGCAGTGCGCCGAGCGCGAGGAACACGAGGTTGACGCCGACGAGCACCAGGCTGAAGCTCACCATGTTCTTTTGCGCCTCGCCGATGCTCCGACAGCTGAGGTTCTTCTGCATCATGTCCTGGTCGAGCCCGGTCATGGCGATGGCGATGAACATGCCGCCGAGGAACTGCTTCCAGAAGTAGGTGCCGGGTTTCGGGTCATCGAAGAAGAACACACGGCTGAGCGGGCTGGCCTTGACCTGGGCGATGGTCTCCCCGATGCCCCAGCCCATGCGCTCGCCCAGCAGCACCACGGTAAGGCCCACCGCCAGCAGCATGAATGCGGTCTGCAGCGTGTCCGTCCAGATGATGGTACGCATGCCGCCGCGATGCGTGTAGAGCCAGATGAGCGCGATGGTGATGACCACCGTGGCCAGGAATGGCACGCCCCAGGCGTCGAACAGCAGGTACTGCAGCACCTCGGCCACCAGGTAAAGGCGGGCGGCCGAGCCCACGCTGCGGCTGAGCAGGAAGAACCATGCACCGGTGAGGTAGCTGCTCCGTCCGAACCGCTGCCCCAGGTAGCCGTAGATGCTGGTGAGCCCGAGGCGATAGTACAACGGCATCAGCACGAAGGCGATCACTGCATAGCCGGGCAGGTAGCCCAGCACCATCTGGAGATAGCTGAACTGGTTCTGCCCCACCATGCCCGGCACGCTGATGAAGGTGACCCCGCTGAGGGACGCCCCGATCATACCGAAGGCCACCACGTACCAGGGCGACCGCCGCTCTCCGAGGAAGAACGCGCTGTTCCCCGCGCCGCGCGAGGTGACCACCGAGATGAGGTACAGCAGCCCGAAGTAGGCCAGGATGACGCTGAGGACGAGCGAGGGGGACATGCGGAGCCGGCCGTGGGCCAGCGAAGGAAACCCAATGCCGGGCCTCCGGTTGCGCCAACGCCGTTGCGCTATGAACAACCGGCTGTCGCTCAGGGCCCTTCACGATCGATCGTGGAATACGGGGCCGCCCCCCTGCGGCGTTACCCGTGAAGGAGGGCCTTCCTTCGCACCGTGAACCGCCTGCTCAACCGCATCCCCAAGCGCCTGCGCAATCGGTACGGCTTGGCCGTGCTGGTGCTGGCGGCCTGGATATCGGTGTTCTCGGACAACGACCTGTGGACCACCTGGAAGAACCACCGCGAACTGGGCCGGATGGCGGAGCAGAGCGAATGGTACGCCCAGGAGATCGCGCGCACCAAGGAGCAGCTGGCCGAGATCGCCAACGACGATGAGCTTCTGGAGAAGTTCGCCCGCGAGCGCTACCTGATGAAGCGCGACAACGAGGACATCTTCGTGCTCGTGCCGGAGAAGGAGTGATCACACGGCCCATCGCCCCCGCTCGCCTCACTCCCGTGGCCGGCTAAGGTCGCAGCATTCGCCCGGCCGGGCGGTGCAGACCTCCTCTATCAGGCGCTCCGTTCGCAATCGCCGACCCGGGGCGCGCAGGTGGTGCCAGCTGTCGAAGAACAAGGAATCGGCATAGACGTGGTCGGCGGCGCGGCCCACCACGCGGTGGCCGTGCACCGCCAGCTCCCGGGTGAGGCGCTCCATGTCATCGGGATGGTAAGCGCGTTCCGCCAAAGGCGCGAAGGAGTACACCACCGCAGCGCCCTTTCGTGCAGCCCGGCGCTCCAGATCGGCGGCGATGACCCAGAACTGCGGATCGATCTCGAGCGATGCATACTCCTGCGGTGCCGGAGCATCGGCCGGCATGATGGCGGTGAGGTAATCGGTCACCAGATCGCCATTGGGCAGCCAGCGGCGGTCAGCGTAGTGCGGGGGGCCGCCCATTGCGACCCAGTGCCAGGCGTGCTCGGCAAGCGACTGCAGGTGCAGCACGCCTAGGCTCAGCCAGAGGCGCGGCCGCCGTGCGGGAGGAATCAGCGCGAAGGACTCCCGGCGGTAGTCGAGCACCGTGGCGAGCGCATCGAGGTCGGGATCGGCGCATTCGTAGGAGCTCTGCTCCACGGCCACGATGACGAGGTCGCCCTCACCGATGGCCTGATCGGCCTCCTCGACAATGAAACGGAAGCCAAGCACGGCGGTAAGTCCCATGTTGACCACCGGTCGGCAGAGCGCCTCACCGAGCCGATCACTATCCACACCGAAGGCGAGGTTGCTGCCGCCGATGAGGATCACCTTGGGGGAGCCGGCGCGCAGCAGCCGGTTGTTCTTCAGCACGGTGGCGCGCATGTAATTCGAGGGGGCCGCAGGCGGCCCCCACTGCATGGCGGCTGCTGCGAGCAGAGCGATCAGGCCCGCGCAGGCCGATGCCCGGATGGCGAACCGCAGCGCCTCAGAAGCGGAAGTAGATGAAGGCATGTTCAGCATAGAGCTCCATGCGGAGCAGTATCACCAGGATGAGGACGACGTAGATCAGCCAGCGCACCGCCATGGTGCGGGGCATCCGCTCCAGCGCATGCGCATCACGCCGCGAGCGCCACTCCGCCGCCAGCATGAGCGCCACCAGCCACCACACGCCTGCGGTGATCCATGGGACGATATCGTAAGGCCTGAGCCGCGCATTGGCGAAAATGCGGTAGAGGTGCGAGCCGGCAAGCTCGATGGATTGCGCCCGGAACAGGACCCAGGCGGCCATCACCAGGCCGAAGACCGGCACCATGCGGGGAAGATCCCTCCAGGTGGGCGCCTCGGAGGGTCGCTCACGCCGGCCGGCGAGCACCTCCGGCAGGTAATAGAGCCCGTGCAGCAGCCCCCAGCCGACGAAGGTCCACGCGGCGCCATGCCAGAGGCCGCTGGTGCCGAATGTGATGAGGATGTTGCGCAACCGGCCCGCCTTCCCGCGCCATCCGCCGAGCGGCAGGTACACATAGTCGCGCAGCCAGCTGCTCAGGCTGATGTGCCACCGCCGCCAGAACTCGCCGATGCTCCTGCTGAAATAGGGATAGGCGAAGTTGCGGCTGAGCCGGAAGCCGAAGAGCCTTGCGCACCCGATGGCGATGTCGCTGTAGCCGCTGAAATCGGCGTAGATCTGGAAGGAGAAGGCCAGCGCGCCGAAGAAGAGGGTGACCCCGCTGGCCGTGCGCGGATCGAGGGTGAAGACCACATCGGCCATGGCACCGAGCTGATCGGCCACGGCGATCTTCTTGAAGAAGCCCCAGAGCATCTGCCGAAGGCCATCCGCGGCATCCGCCCGGTCGAAGGCCCGTGGCCGATGGAACTGGGGCAGGAGGTCGCGCGCCCGCTCGATGGGCCCGGCCACCAACTGCGGGAAGAAGGAGACGAATCCCGCGAAGGCGATGAAGTCGCGCGTAGGAGCCAGTTGCCTGCGGTGGATATCGATGGTATAGCTCAGGGTCTGGAACGTGTAGAAACTGATGCCCACGGGCAGCACGATGCGGAGGACGGGCAGGTGCGGCTCGAACCCGAGCGCGCGGAGCAGCTCCGCTGCGCTATTCACGAAGAACCCGAGGTACTTGAAGCAGCCGAGCAGCCCGATGTTGATGGCGATGCTGGCCCATAACCACCACCTCCGGCGCCGGTTGTCATCGGTGGCCCCGATCCGCAACCCGATGCCGTAGTCGGCCGCGGTGCTCACGATGAGCAGCCCCAGGAAGCGCCAATCCCACCATGCATAGAACAGCCAGCTCGCCGCCAGGATGAAGGCATTCTGCGCGCGGATGCCGCGGAACACCCACCAGTAGAGGGCGAATGCCGCGGGCAGGAAGACCCCGAATGCGAACGAATTGAAGAGCATGCCGCGCCACGAAGAAACGCAGGCGGCCGATCCGGCTCAGCGCCGGAGCAGATGCGGACCCGGCTCCTCGAACGGGAATTCCGGCGCCTTGCGCGAGGGCGAGTGGTTCACCACCACCGGCAAGGCCCGAGCCGCATGCATCGGTGCCATCAACGCGTAGGTGCTGTCGCCGGTGCTGTCACGGAACTCCCAGAGGCACACGCCGGCGCCATCCTCCAGGCGGTGGATGAGCAGGTCCCGCACGGGATCACCGGGGTCCATGGCATGGCTCACCAGCGAGACGCACCGGTAGTGCGCGAGGATGCGCGCTGTATCCGCTGGGACGGACGCCCCCGTGATGGCATGCACCATCGGACCATCCATCTCGCTGGTAACCAACCATGTTCCGTGCACCTGGGCCCGCCGGTGATTGCTCCAATCACTGGGCGCGTAGAGGCAGTAGGCGCCATTCAGGCGCTGCACCGGGACCCAATCGGTCCATCGCCCGCTGCCCGCCGCACCAGCTAACGGCCGGATACCCAGCTCATCGAGCATGCGCACCTGCGATCGGACGTATGCATGGCGGGTCACGTCACCCACAGGGCCAGCGGTCCTATGCGCCCAGACGGAGTCCTGCGGCTGCGCGATGAATACGGCGTGGTAGCCTTCGCGGAAGGTCCGCAGGAGAAAGATGCTGTCGTTATGCGCGAACGGCACTTGGGCAGCGGAGCCCCCCGCCGTGCAGCATGCCCAGCCTAGGAGCAGCTCGGCCCGCATCGGCCTCAGTGTTGATGACCGCCCGGCCCGTGCACATGGCCATGGCTGATCTCATCCGCCGTGGCCTCGCGCACATCGGTGACCTCCACGCTGAAATGCAGCGTGACGCCGGCCAGCGGGTGATTGCCATTGAGCACCACCTGGTCATCCTTGACCTCCAGCACGCTCCATACACGGTTGTCCGGGGTCTGGAACTGCATGCCCTCCTCCACGGGCTGGCCGCCGAAACGATCGAGCGGCACACGCTGGACCAACTGGGGGTCCACCTCGCCATAGCCTTTGGCCGGCTCCACTTCCACCCGCATGGAGTCACCCTTCGCCTTGCCCTCCAGCTGCTCCTCCAAGCCGGGCACGATCATGCCGCCGCCATGCAGGTACGCGAATGCGTCACGGCCAGCGCTGGTATCCAGCAGCTTGCCTTCGCTGTCGTTGAGGGTGTAATGAAAGGAGACGACGGAGTTCTTGGTGATGCGCATGACTGGGGTAATGGGGCGTGAATGTAAAGCCTCTGCCGGAAGCCATGGCTGATGCGCATCAAGGGAGCTGTGACGAACGGCAGCCGGGCATGGCCGCCGCCCTCTACTTTCGCCGCCGTGTTCAGCAAAGCCTGCGAATATGCCTTCCGCGCCATGGTGCTCATCGCCGCCGGCAGCGCGGACGGGGGCCGCTTGACGGTGCAGGATGTGGCCAAGGGCACGGGCACCCCGCCTGCCTTCGCAGCCAAGATCCTGCAGAAGCTGGCGCGTGCCCGCCTGCTCCATTCCCTGAAGGGCCCTGGCGGAGGATATGAGCTCGGCCCGGCGCTCGCGCGCAAGGTGAAGCTCAGCGACATCGTGAAGGCGATCGACGACGATTCGGTGTACAAAGGCTGTGCACTGGGGTTGAAGGAGTGCTCGAACCGGAACCCATGCCCGCTGCACGACCGCTTCATCGCCGTGCGCGAGGACCTTCAGCGGATGCTCGAAGGGACGAGCATCCAGGACCTGACGGAGGGCTTCGACCCCCGGAAGCCGCTTCGCCTGCGCTGACGCCCGTCAGTCCGCCCTGTGCGCGCCCGGGTTTGCTTCGCGGGATCATCGCCTTCCCATGCGCCAGCTCGCCATCGCCTGCCTCCTCTTCCCTGCCCTGGTCCTTGGCCAAGGCATGCAACCCATGGCTGTTCCGCCAGTGCTCATGCTCGACACGTTCCATCTCGTGGTGGATGAGCATGCGCACCAGTTCTACCCGGGAATCACCACCTCCACCTACGGGGCCAGCGCGGAGTACCTCGGCCCAACCCTGATCCTGCAGCAGGGCGACACGGCGCGCATCGCAATACACAACCAGCTCGCACAGGTCACCAGCATGCATTGGCATGGCATGCATGTGCCGGGGGAGATGGATGGCGGGCCTCAGCGGATCATCGCGCCTGGCGAGAGCTGGATGGCCGAGTTCCCCGTGAAGAATCCGGCGGCCACCTACTGGTACCACCCCCACCCGCATGAGCTCACGGCCGAGCAGGCCAACTTCGGCGTGGCCGGCTTCATCATCGTACGCGACGAGGAAGAGGCGCAGCTGGCGCTGCCCCGCGCTTATGGCGTGGATGACTTCCCCGTAGTGATCCAGGACCGGAAGTTCCTCGCCAATGGCGACTTCGCCTTCTATCCCTTCGGCGATTCGGTGCTGGTGAACGGCACCCCGAATGCCTATCTCGAATGCCCGGCGCAAGTGGTAAGGCTGCGTCTCCTGAATGGCTCCAACGCGCGCATCTATGCGCTGGGGTTCGATGATGGCCGGCCCTTCCAGGTCATCGCCGGGGATGGCGGGCTGCTGCCAGCACCGGAGGTCACGGACCGGCTCTGGCTGAGCAACGGCGAACGCGCGGAGGTGCTCCTCGACCTCACCGGGCTGGAAGGCGACAGTCTGTTGCTGATGAGCTACGGGAACGAGCTCCCCAGCACCGTTCCCGGATCGGGGAACATGGTTTGGGAGAGCAGCATCCTCAACGGCGTGGCCTTCCCGGTTCTGCGCATCCGCGTCACCGCACCAACCCCTGATCCGGTCACCGTCGTACCCGCCACCCTCGTGGCGCATCCGGTCCCGGATGAGGCGACAAGCATCCGCACACGCACCAAGACGCTCACCGGCATGGGCATGGTGGGCATGGGCATGTTCATGATCAACGGGTTGATGTTCGACCTCGATGTGGTCAATGACACCATGCAGCTCGGGAGCACCGAGGTGTGGCACATCGTGAACAATTCGAACATGGCCCACCCCATGCACATCCACGGCGTCTCCTTCTTCATCCTGGAGCGCAACGGACAGCCGCCAGCCCCATGGGATCGCGGACCGAAGGATGTGGTGCTCGTAGACCGCTTCGAGGACGTGAAGCTCATCATGCGGTTCGGTGAGGCGACCGAGGGCTGGCCGTTCATGTACCACTGCCACAACCTGCTTCACGAGGACAACATGATGATGCTGCAGTTCATCGTCGTCGACCCTTCCATGGGCCTCGATGCGGACCATCTGCCCAGAGCCATGGTGGCTCCTATGCCCACCTTGGGCGCAGTGCACTACCGGGCCGATCATCCGGTGGAGCGCATCATCGTGCGCGATGCCACGGGCCGGGTTCTGCTGACGCAGCCAGGATCATGGGCCATGGAGGGGATGGTCGACCTGTCAGCGATGCCCGCAGGCATGCTCTGGATGGAACTGGTGGGCGCCAAGCACCGCAGCCGAGCCAGGGTGATCAAGCAGTGAGCCCCGGCCATCCCGCGCCGCACCCCCTGGAGCATCGTGGACCGGAGGCCGGGATGTGCGGCTCCGAGGTGAAGATGACGCCGGTACATTCGCCGGCATGAAACCGATTCCTCTGCCGGATACGCTGGCTGCACTCATCCGCAAGCATTGCAGCCCTGAATGGCAGGAGCTCCTGCGGCAGCAGTGCAACACGGTTTCCGTGGGCGCCGGGGCCCTGATCTTCAAAGAGCATCAGCAGGCCGATGACCTGTACATCGTCCGGAAGGGCAAGGTGAAGGTGCATAGCGCCTTCGCGCCGGGCTCCTCGCGCATCCTGCGATTCGCGCGCGATGGCCAGGTGGTGGGCCACCGGGGCATGGGAGGCGACTTCACCTATACCGTCACCGGAACGGCACTGGTGCCGACCACCGTGGATCGCATCCCCATGCAGGCCTTCCTCAGCGCCGCGAGGGCCAACCCCGATTTCAGCTACCATTTCATGCTCTTCTTCGCCGAAGAGCTCCGCCGAAGCGAGGAGCAGACCAAGGCCATGCTCCACCTGAGCGCCCTGCAGCGCGTGGCGAAAGCCATCCTCGCCACCCTTCGCTGCTTCGGGTATGACAGGCATGACCGCAGCCTCCTGGCCTATACGCCGAGCCGACAGGACCTTGCGGACTATGCCGGAACCACCTACGAGAGCACCATCCGGGCGCTCTCCGCGCTCCAGAAACGGCAATTGGTCAAGTCCGTTGGGCGAGAGCTCCGCATCCTTGACGCCAAGGGGCTCGCACAGCTGGTGCAAGGCTGACGCATGGCGTGATCCGGCAGAAGCGCTCCCCTTCGCGAACCGGGTCACGGGACGCAGGATCGCTCATAGAGCGGATGCATCACAACTGCGCCGATAAGAGGCCGAGAGCGAGCACTTCCGGCGCATCCCGGCTTGGGCTTGGGAGACGTGAACCCGCCCGACGGCAGCGCCAGCGATGCTATGATCATCGCCAAGCCTAAAGCATGCGGGTTAGCCCTCCCCGCCACATTCACTTGTTGCCCCCCTTGGCAGATGCAGTCGGATACTGCGCAACAGCACCGGCAATCGATGGCTGCCAGCCAGCCCACCCTCGCCTCAGTTGTCGAGCGCTCCCTGCTCGATCCAATCCGTGATCGTGGCGACCTCCGCAGGGCTGAGCACGGTGCCATCCGGGGGCATGCCCAAGCCGTAAACCTCGGTGAAGTTGATCTTGTTCCAGAGTACGCTGGCCTCGGGATCACCCGGCACGACGCGCAGCGCTGGCGCATGATTGCTGCTCTCCACACCCACCAGATTGGCATAGGCCTCGCTGGCTGAGAGATCCATGCCACCCATGGGCGGATGACAGGTCCAGCAGCGCGCCGTAAGGATGGGAAGCACCTCGGCGCCAAAGTAGGCCGTGTCGACGGGGTCGTCCGGCGCTGCGTGCCTGGGCACATGGAGCGGGCCTTCGTCCTTGGCGCATGCCACGAGCAGGACAGAAAGGGCGAGGGCGAGGGCGCGGCAGTCCATCGTTCAGTGCTTGGGTGCCTTGGGCTTCACGAAGAGCGTGCGTGCGATATTGAATCCCAGGTGCAGGTAGCCCTCGTCGTAGCGCGATGCCGACGTCGTGTACACGCGATGCTCGATGATCTCCTGGCTGCTGGCGAGCACCACCTGGAACACGTGCCCGAGCGTGGCCACTTCGTAGGCGATGGCGACCGGTTCGCGGTGCTCCATGGCCTGCCGGCCTTCTATGATCGGAGCCGCTTCCACAAGGATGGAGCCCTTCGTGGTCACCTTGATGCGCGCCGCCCCGGATACCGCAAGGGTGAGGTTGGACCCGCCCACCGGTACGAGGTTGCGGTAGATGGCCACCGGGGCCACCTGCAGGGAGAACCAGGGCGAGAAGCGCCTGGCTACGATCACCTGTGCGTTGTAGGCGAGACGATGCTCGAATCGGTAAGCGAACGGCGTGATGCCGTCACCGAAGAAGTCGCGCTCACCTACGGTCGGGAAGTCTTCGCTCATCAGGGATGCATTCCCGAGCACGGTCAATGAAACGGGCATCTCCCCCTCCACCGTCTGCTTGAGCACGCGCACCTTCGCACCCAGGTCCCACACCTTGCCGTTCTTGGACCTGCCGATCTCCAACTGGGTGTCGTTGAAAGGCGAGTACTGGAAGGAGAAGCGGATGTTGGCAGGCAGGTCAAGCCCGGCGAACTGCTTCCACGCCTGCTCATCGGGCCCCACGGCCCCGAAGCGATGCTGGATCATGAATCCGAAGGAGCGCTTGCGCGGCACCACCTCGACACTGTGCGCGTTCACCACCTGCGTGCCGGCAAAGGTGCCGGTAATGTACTCGCGGCCGGTGCCTTCCTGGGCGCTCAGCATCAAGGCGCCACTCACCGCCAAGGCGGCGACACAGAACCGATGCTTCATGGCCGTCATGGGTGCGCGAGGGTCCGGATGTAATGCGCCAAGGCCCAGCGGTCCTCGCGGCTGAGCACTTGTTCGTAGGAAGCCATCTCTCCCCGGCCATGGGTGATCTTCCAATACAACGCCCCGTTGCTCTGTTCCTGCACCGCGGCGGAGCCGAGATCTGCAGGCCTCACGGTGAGCAAGGCCGCATTCGGGCCATCGCCGCGGCCTTCCGCCCCATGACAGGTCCAACAGAGCGATTGGAAGACCTTGCCGCCCTGCGCAGCGGCCTTGGGGCTCGCCGCCATCGGGTCCTTCAGCCGGTCGGCCTCCGGTGGTGCCTTCCATGGCTCGCCCGGCTGCCCGATAGCCAGTGCGATGAGCGCGCCGAATGCGATGAGCGTGCGGATCATGGCTGCATGGTATTGGCGGGCTGATTCAGCATTGCGAGCGCCTGCTGGATGCGCGCATCACCAGGGGCGAGCCGTGCGGCGGCCAGGAGCTGCTCCTCGGCGTTCCGCGTTCGGCCGGACCTGGCGTGGAGCACACCCAGGATATAGCGGGGCCGCGCGTCCGATGGACGCAGGGCGATGAGTCGCTCGAGGTGCGGCTGGGCGCGATCGTGACGCCCCTGCTGCAGATAGAGGGCGCCTAGGTTGTTGCGCAGCATGTCCTCCTGACCACCGTTCCTCAACGCATCCTCGAACCAGCGGATGGCTTCATCGATGCGTCCGGTCCGATGCGCAAGCGCCCCGGACGCGATGAGCAGCTCCGGGTCGCCGGGAACCCGCTCAAGGCCCCTTGCAAAGGCGCTCCGTGCACCCTCGGAATCGTTCATCCCCTCAAGGGCGGCGCCCAGGGCCATGGCCGAGCGCGCCAGCATCGGTCGGCTCCGCGTGCCGGAATGGTCGGTGCCGCGGCTCAGGTTCTCCGCCCAGAGGCGCAAGGCCGCATCGCGGTCTCCACCGGCCATCAGGAGCTCACCCAACCGGAATCGCGCTTCGGCATGGCCAGGGTCTTCGCGCAGGATGGCCGCAAGCAGCTCCGCTGAGCGGCGCGCATCACCGCGCTGCTGAAGCAGCGATGCCAGCTCGAAGCGGCGATCGATGGGCGCCACCAGTCCGATACGCAAGGCGGTCTCATAGTGGACGATGGCCCGCTGTAGCTCTGCTTCACCGGCCGCTCGACCCCCTGCGCGGACGAAGAGGCGCTTCCCTTGCAGCGTATGGAACTGGACCCATGCGCTATGTCCGAGGAAGAAGGCCGCCAGCACCACCGCGGCTGCAACGAAGCGCCCTGCCGGCCTCAGCCTGCGGTCCATCTTCAAGGTGATGCCGCGGAACTGCACGGCGCCGCGGCGCACCAGCCGCCAGCCCAGCACAAGCAGCCACGCCGTGCAGAGCGAGAGGGCAACGGCGAGCAGGAAGGGCACCGCATCGTACAGTCCGCGGTACACGGGCATGGCCGCGATGAATGCCACCGCCAGGAAGACATCTTCGCCCAAGGTGTTGCTGAAGCGCCCGCCGTAGGCCCCCATGGGGTGCCCCTTCCGGAAGAGCGGCGGCATGCGGAATCCGTAGCGCACGGCTTGCTCAGGGCAGGCCGATACGCAGTCGAGGTCCTTGAGGCATCGGGGATTGGTGACCATGCCGTGAAGCGCGAGCTCGCGGTGAACCAGGATATCGGAAGAGCAGGCCTTGGTGCAAAGCCCGCATTGGCTGCAATCCTTGGTAAGCACGATGCGGCCGGGAGCCAGCTGGTCGGCGAGCCCGAAGAGCGCCCCGTAGGGACAGGCCTGGAAGCAGAAGCCCCGGCTTCCGAGCAGGTATACGATGACGAAGCCGCAGACGAAGAAGGTGAACACGGCCACGCCGGGTGGCGGCAGGTTGCGCCAGAGATCGTCGGTGGTGAAGGACGACCACCGCGACCCGCCCGCCTCCACCACATGCACCGCCTGCTGCTCCACACCGTGCCAGGCCTGGAGGAGCTGCGGCCAGATGAAGAGGTAGAACATCACCCCCAGCGGCACCCAAATCAGCGTGCGCGAACGGATGGGCTGGCGCTTGATCCGGAGCTTATCCAGGATCCAGCCGGCAGCGTCCTGCAAAGCCAGGATATGGCAGCCCCATGAGCAGAAGAATCGGCCGAAGAGGAGCGTCCCCGCCATCACCAGCGCCATCAGGATGAAACCTGCTGTGACGATGCCCTGGTGGATGGTGTAGAGCACCTCGTTGAACTCGAGCGGGGCCAAGGTGCGCCCCTTGAGCTTCCAATGGACGAAGTGCGCGATGAAGAGCAGGTGCACCCCCACGAGCGCG
Source organism: Flavobacteriales bacterium (assembly GCA_030584065.1). Taxonomy (NCBI): domain Bacteria; kingdom Pseudomonadati; phylum Bacteroidota; class Flavobacteriia; order Flavobacteriales; species Flavobacteriales bacterium. The sequence continues at coordinate 575,219 of CP129489.1, read as the reverse complement.
GCGACACGCCATCTGGCATAGGGAGTCCTGCCCTTGATCGCCATGGCTCGCGAATCAGTCGATGGCTAAACGCCGCAGGAAGACCCGGCCGGCGATGCGGAGCTTGAGCATGTACACCCCGGACCGTAGGTGCCCCATGTCCAGCTCGCGCACCACCTGGCCGGCGGGCGCCTGCAAGCGCTCCCCATGGACCAAACGGCCCATCATATCGAACAGCTCGATCTCCAAGGCTGCGGATTCGAGCAGGTGCACCGTGAGGCTGAAGCGTCCATCGTTGGGGTTCGGAAAGACCTCGAATCCACGCAGCGCCAGCGCTTCCTGCACCCCGGAGCAGACCTCTACCGTTACCTGAACGGGCGTCATCGGGCTCTGGCAGCTCCCGCCACCTACCTCCACCTCCCAGTCATAGAAGTAGGGATACACGGATGCGCCGCCCGTGGAACCTGTGATGCTGGCCACTGTGCCCACCGCATAGGGATAGCTCACCCCGCCAGTGCTGCGCCACAGGCCCGTGGTGCCGCTCACGTTGATCAGGTAGTTGTTGCCCGGAACAATGTCCCAATCGAGGTCCACGCGCGATTCGCCGACCGGCAGATGCACCGAGCGCGAGGCGCGCAGCACCCCGATGGCGTCCACCAGCTCGATCGTACGGTAGGCATCGGTGCTGGCGTAGACCTTCACCGATGCGAGCCTGAATGAAGCCAGGGCATTGAAACGCAGGGCCTGACCGCCAGCATGGAAATCACCGCTGCCGCTGTTGTTCGGCTTGCCGCCATAGATGGCGGTGCCTTGGGTGGCCATGCGATCGGCCACCATGTACGTGGCATCCGCGTAAAGGGGCGGAGTCATGAACTCAGGCCCGCTCCCCACCGGATTGCCGAGCTGGTCGTACCACAGGAGGTCGCCACCGGTGGCGCTCAGCAAGGCCTGCTCCCCCTCGCAGATGATGACACCCTCCGTTGCCGGAGCGGTGGGCTGCGGCAAGGCGGCAACGGTGAAGGGTGCTGATGTGACGGTGCCGCAATAGCTCGTCACGGTTACGGTGTAGGTGCCCGGGCCGGCCATGATGCTGCTGCTCGTGGCGCCGGTGGACCACTGGTAGGATGTGCCAGGCGTGGCGCGAAGCCTTACCTGCTCGCCGGCGCACACGAAGGCCTGCTCATCGCAGAGGATCCTCGCGACTGCGGAGGAGGCGGGCTGCTGGGTGAGCGTATAGGGGACGGCGGTCCAGTTGTTCGTCTCGTCCGCCTCCTCCACCACATCGAGCGGGTCGGCCTCCAGCACGATCCAATAAGCGCCGTTGCAGGTACCGGAAGGGATATCGACCCACATGCCATCGAGGTACTCGCTGTAGATATCCGTGTAGCCGGAGGAGATGCCCTGCCGGATCATGCTGCAGCCATAGGAACCGCCCAGCCCCAGGTTCGGGAAACTCGGACCGTAGAGCGTGGTGCCCGCATTGTACACCGTGTTGTCGTCCTTGCAGTGGTGATTGGCTGCGCTGACATTGCAGCTGTGATAGTCCATGAGGCAGAAGCCGAGCTTGTACCCTTGGCCCACGATGGGCCATTGGCGCGGATCGGCCACGCCCGCCTCCTGCATGCGCAGGCTGAAGATGCCCCACTGGTCGTAGTGCGTGTGCCCGTGCGTGGGGTGATAGGTCATGCCTTGCGGCATCACCCGCTCACTGGAGGTCATCACTGCGCCCTCCTTGCGGAAGATGCGCTGCGTGGTGAGCTGCTTGGCCGTGCCGCCATTCGGGCAGGCGAATTGCTGCGAAGCCGTGGGATCCTGCACCACGAACGTGTCGATGCCGCACACGAAGCGCCGGTTGCCGCTGAGGTCCACCCCGCGCACCTCCAAAGGACCATAGCCGATGTTCGGCGTGGAACTGGTGACGTAGATGCGCCCAGCCTCCTCGTTGGGCCCGCTCAGGTAGTTGAGCGCTGCGTACCACGAGGTGGTCATGTCCGGGAGCAGGTCGCAAGCCGTCCCTTGGCCGGGGGGGCACTGGCACGAGGTGGCATTGGTGGTGGTGCATTGGGCCTGGGTCTCCGGCATGCGAAGCACGAGCAGCACCAACGGCAGCGAGGCGCGTAGCAATCTTTTCATGGCAGCTTTGTTACCGGTTCGCGGCCGACCATCCGACCCCGACCGGGCGCTAATTTAGGATTCGCATGTCCCTTTTTAATGATTTACATCATACTTTTTGGCGATTCCGTGGATTCCCTTTGCACCACCAAACAGTCCCCTATGCGCCAGCATCTCGCCCTCCTTGCCGCTGCCCTTGTCCTCCCCTCCTGCAGGAAGGAGGAGTCCGCCTCACCGGCCGCCCCCCCCCTGCCGCCGAGCACGAGCACGGCACTGGTGCTTGAGCACCATGTGGATGGAGCCCAGCTCGCTTTCGACACCATCAGCTATGTCAATGAGGCCGGGCACGCCTTCTCGGTGACCCGGCTCGAGTACTACGTGAGCGAGATCATCCTCCGTGGGGCCGATTGCTGCGGCACCCCTGACCATGTGATCCCCGGTCCCTTCTACATCAATGGCACCATGAGCAACCGGTTCGAACTGGGCACGCTGCCTGCCGGCGAGTACACCGGCGCCACGCTGCTGCTGGGGCTGCCGGCTTCGCTCAACGTCACCGGAGCGCTGCCGAACACCATGTCCAATGTGAACATGGCATGGCCGGACATGATGGGGGGCGGCTATCACTTCATGAAGTTCGAGGGACACTTCCTCAATGGCACCACTCCCACGGGCTACGCCATGCACATCGGCAGGAACGAGAACCTTCCTGTCTGCGACATGCCCCAATCCTTCGCACTTCATGGGCAGGCCGGTACGCTCACCCTGCGCTTCAACCTCAATGAGGTGTTCCGTGACCCGCACACGTACGACCTGCCCAGCGGCAGCTATTCCATGGGCAGCATGATGCTCATGGGCCTGCTGAAGGACAACTGCGCGAACGCCTTCACCATCAGCCACCAGCCGGCATGAGAACCGGCATCATCCTGCTGCTCGCCATGGGACTACTGGCCGTCTCCTGCCGCAGGGATGCGGCGGACAACCCTGACCTGTGCGCAGCCACCGCCACGCCGATGGAGCTGAGCTACCCCTCCTACTTCCCGCAGCCCGTTCCAGCGCCGGGCAATCCGCTCACCAGGGAGGGGGTGGAGCTCGGCCGCCGGCTCTACTACGATACGCTGCTCTCGCGGAACGGCCCGTTCCAAGGCTTCGCATGCGCCAGCTGCCATGACCAGAGCCGGTCGTTCACGGTGCCGACCGCCTCCACCAATGTGCTCCCGCACGTGAACCTTGCCTGGAGCACCAACTTCCTCTGGAACGGCAAGGTGGCCGGATCGCTGGAGGATGTCATGCGCTTCGAGGTGAACGACTTCTTCCAGGTGGACGTCTCCGTGCTGCATGGGCATTCCGAGTATCCCAGGCTGTTCCAGGAGGCCTTCGGCACCTGCGAAATCGACCGGGAGCATGTGGCGATGGCCCTGGCGCAATGGTTCCGACGAATGACCTCCACCCGCAGCAAATTCGACCGCTACCTCATGGGCGAGGCCACCCTGACCCTGGCGGAGCAGCATGGCGCCATGATCTTCCTCACGGAGGTCGGAGACTGCTTCCACTGCCATGCCACCCCGCTCATGACGGACAATGCCTTCCACAACATCGGGCTATCGGCGGATTTCACCGGCTTCAACACCGGGCGGTACGCCGTCACCGGCAACCCCATGGACATGGGCGCCTTCAAGACCCCCACGCTGCGCAACGTGGCGCTCACGGCGCCCTACATGCACGATGGCCGCTTCGCCACGCTCGAGGAAGTGGTGGAGTTCTACAACAGCGGCGTGCAGCATTCTGCCAGCCTCGACCCCATCATGACCAAGCCCGGAACCGGCACCACCCTGGCCCTGACGCCGCAGCAGAAGGCGGACCTGGTGGCCTTCCTCCATGCCTTGACGGACGAGGCCTTCGTGAATGACCCGGAACTCGGCAGCCCGTTCTGAGGCGGCTCCAACGGTCCGCGCGATGACGGATCGGCCGCTAGCTTAGCCCCCATGCCCGCCGAGCCCAACGGACACCTTGTCCACCTCAGCCAGCTCATCGAGCGCTATTGCTCGCCGGAGTGGAAGGGCCTGCTGCGGGCCCAGAACACGCAGCTGGACGTGGATCGCGGCCAGCCCGTCTTCATGGACGGGCAGGTGGCGGACCGCATGTACATGATCCACCGCGGGCGCGTGAAGGTGGTTGCGCGCCAAGGCAAGAGCCTGGAACGCATCATCCGACTGGCCGGCGACGGTGAGGCATTGGGACATCGCGGCATCGGCGATGACCCGGTCTACACGGCAAGCGCCATCGCCCTGAGCCCGACCCGGGTGAATGTGATCCCGATGCCCCTGTTCCTGAGCACACTGAAGGCCAACAACCTGTTCTGCTACCACTTCCTGCTCTACTTCGCAGCAGAGCTGCGCGTGCTCGACCAGCACCTCAGGGACCTGATGACAATGGATGTCGCGCAGCGCGTAGCGAAGGTCATCCTGCTCTGCAGATCCACCTTCGGCAGCGATACCAAGGATCCGCGGAAGCTGGCCTTCACCCTTCCCCGGCGCGATATCGCGAGCATGGCCGACACCACCTACGAATCGGTGATCCGCACCCTGGGGCATTTCGAGAAGCAGGGCCTCATCGCGCTCTCCGGCAAGGAGATCATCATCCGCCGCGGCCGTGAGCTGGAGAAAGCGATGCGGGGCTGATGGCCTCCACGGAGCCGCCGCCCCAAAGGCCGGTCTACCTTTGCCCGCATGCCGCATCGAGCATCGCAGCCAGAGCCGCAGACCGGGGATACCTCGGAGAAGCTGCGCGAGCGGATCAAGGAACTGCAATGCCTCTACGCCGTGGCACGGATCGCGCAGGCGCAGGACATGGGCCTGGAGCCGATGCTGACGGCGTTCGTGCGCACCATCCCGCAGGGATGGCAATGGCCGGATGCACTCCTGGTCGACCTGGTGCTCGATGACCGCTCCTACGGCCAGCCCGCTGCGGGCGGACCGCACCGGACAGCGCCGATCCTGATCGACGGCGATACGCGCGGCAGCCTTATGGTGGGGTATCCGGCGATGACCACCGATGCCCAGGACGCCTTCCTACCGGAGGAGGAGCAGCTGCTGGAGAAGCTCGCCGCCGAGGCCGCCACCATCGTCGACCGCCACGAGAAGCGGGAACGGCAGCGGCTATTCGAGGCACGCATGCTCCAGAGCGACCGGCTCTCGGTGCTGGGGGAGATCACTGCTGGCATCGCGCACGAGCTCAATACGCCGCTGGGCAATGTATTGGGCTATGCCGAGCTCCTCATGGCGAACGAGAAGGACGCCACGCGACGCGAGGACCTGCAGCGCATCATCGACTCGGCCCTCATCGGGCGTGAAGTGGTGAAGCGCCTGATGTACTTCAGCTGCGAGATGCCCAGCCAGTTCCGAACGCAGGACCTCAATGAGGTGGCCGAAGGCGTGCTGCGCCTGCTGAAGCGGCAGGTGGATGAGGCCCGCGTGCAGCTCGTGCTGCGGCTGGACCGCACGCTGCCTCCCGTGCGGCTGGACCGAGTCCAGTTCGAGCAGGTCCTCACCAATCTGGTGCTGAATGCCGTGGCCGCCATGCGTTCCGGGGGAACGCTCACCCTGACCAGCGAAGGCCATGATGGTCTGGTGAGGCTGCGCGTGTGCGACACCGGCCATGGGATAGCGCCGCAGGACCTGCGAAAGGTGTTCCAGCCTTTCTTCACCACCAAGCCCACCGGCGAGGGCACCGGGCTGGGGCTATCCGTGGCCCATGGCATCGTAACGGGGCACGGCGGCACCATCACCGCGGAGAGCACGCCGGGGCAGGGCGCCTGCTTCACCATCACACTGCCAGCCGCATGAGCGCCCCTTCCCCTTCCGTCCTGCTGGTGGACGATGCCCGTGACATGCTGGAGCTGCTGCGCAGGAGCATGAACGCACTGGGGCTGACGCCCTTCACCGCGAATACCGTGGTGGATGCCATCGAGGTGCTCGAGCACAGCCCGGTGGACCTGGTGATCACCGACCTGAACATGCCCGAGGTGAGCGGCATCCAGCTGGTACGCTACCTCTCGCAGCACTTCCCCGCCATCCCGGTGCTGGTGATCACGGGCTACCCCAAGCTCGAGGATGCGGTGCAGGTGATGAAGCTCGGTGCGGTGGAGTACCTCGTGAAGCCCTTTACGCAGGAAGAGCTGCGGGAGGCGGTGAACCGGGTCCTCAGCAGCATTACCCCACCGGAGGGCCGTGCGGCGGACCCGGATGGGCGCTCATCGTTCCACGGCATCATCGGCCGCTCCCCGGCCATGCAGGAGGTCTACCGCATCATCGAGCGCACCAAGAACAACAGGGCCACGGTGCTGGTGACCGGCGAGAGCGGCACGGGCAAGGAGATGGTGGCGCGCGCCATCCATTACAACAGCACGTTCGCCTCCGCGCCCTTCATCGCCGTCAACTGCGGGGCGATCCCGGACCAGCTGCTGGAGAGCGAGCTCTTCGGTCATGTGAAGGGTGCCTTCACCGGGGCCGCCACCAATCGTGTTGGCTTCTTCCAGGCGGCCGATGGCGGCACGCTCTTCCTCGACGAGATCGGGAACGCCACCCCTGCCGTGCAGGCCAAAATGCTGCGCGCCATCCAGGAGAAGGAGGTCACCATGCTGGGCTCCACCAAGCCGCAGCGCGTGGAGGTGCGCCTGATCTCCGCCGCCAACACCGACCTCCAGGCCATGATCCGGCAAGGCACCTTCCGAGAGGACCTGTATTACCGCATCAACCTGATCAACATCCACATACCGCCCCTCCGCGAGCGCGTGGAGGACATCCCGCTCCTCGTGGACCATTTCAATGCCCGGTTCAGCAAGGAGCAGGGCCAGCGGCCGCTGCGCATCCCCGCGCGCATCATGGATGCCCTGATCGCCTACCCGTGGCCCGGCAATGTGCGCGAACTGGAGAACCTCGTGCACCGCCTTGTGATCCTGAAGGGCGGCTCTGTGGAGATGGACGACCTTCCGCCCCACCTGAAGATGGAGCCGCCACGCGGAACCGATGCGGGACCGCTTGTCACCCTGGCGGAAATGGAGCGCCGGCACATCCAACGCGTGCTGGAAGCCACCGGCAACAACAAGACGAAAGCCGCCGCCGTGCTCGGAATCGATCGCAAGACGCTGCGGGAGAAACTGAAAGAGCCGGGGCATATCACCCCGGGCGGGGAGTCCTGAACCGGCGCCGCGCAACATGGCCAGCGACGGAAACCGAGCCGACCGCCCTTGCATAGTCGCCTTAATGCGTTCATAGCCAGCAGCTGATGCGGCACCCTCCCCATTCAGAGACCGCGCGATGGAGTGCATGGCACAGCCATTGGCGTGGTTGCTGTGGAAGCGATTCCCATGGCCCAGGTACGCACCGCCGTCTCCCTCTGCATGAATTGCCGATACCGGGGCGGATGCCAGTTCGAGCATCAAGCCATTCGGCCCATGCTGCACTGCGAGGCCCATGAAGCGATGGGCGCGGCCGTCAACACGGTCACAGGCCATGTCCGTATTGCGCGGACCGCATCAGCTCCCTACGGCCTGTGCACCACCTGCGACCACCGCGCCCACTGCAGCCTGCGCAGCAGGGAGCGCCTCGTGCTGCAATGCGATCACTTCGAGTAACCCACAAGCACACCAATGCAATCCCCGACGATGGAAAAGAAAGCCGAGCAACGGCAAGGCATGTACAAGGTGGTCATGGACCAGTTCGAACGTGCGGCCGACATCATGGGCCTGGACCCCGGCGTGCGGAAGATCCTGGCCAAGACCAACAGCGAGATCGTGGTCCACTTCCCCGTGAAGCTGGACGACGGCTCCATCGAGGTCTTCACCGGCTACCGCGTGCAGCACAACAACGCGCTCGGGCCCTACAAGGGCGGCCTGCGCTACCACCAGACCGTGGACATCGACTCCGCCCGCGCCCTGGCCATCTGGATGACCTGGAAGACCGCGCTCGCCGGACTGCCCTATGGCGGCGGCAAGGGCGGCGTGGAGATCAATCCCAAGCTCTACTCGCAGGGCGAGCTGGAGCGCATCACCCGCCGCTTCACCTATGCGCTGGGCGACAACATCGGGCCCGACCTGGACATCCCGGCGCCCGATGTGAACACCAACCCGCAGATCATGGCCTGGATCGCGGACACCTACTCCAGCACCAAGTCGCCCGCCACGCGCTTCGCCAACCTGCACGTGGTGACCGGCAAGCCCCTGGGCGCCGGCGGACTGGAAGGCCGTGACCGCGCCACCGGATTCGGCGTGGTGGCCACCCTCAAGTCATGGTCCAAGCGCACCGGCAAGCCCCTGAAGGGCATGCGCTACATCGTGCAGGGCTTCGGCAACGTAGGCTATTGGACCTCGCACTTCCTGGCTGAGGAAGGTGCCGTGCTCATCGCCGTACAGGACGCCAGTGCCACCATCCACAACGTGAACGGCATCGACCCCGAGGACCTGAACCGACACGTGGAGGCCAACAACCGCAGCATCGCCGGTTACGCCAAGGCCGGCACCATGGCACCCGGAGAGTTCTTCGGCCTGCCCTGCGACATCGTGGTGCCCGCCGCGCTCGGCAACCAGATCACCGCGGCCAACGCCGGAAGCATCAAGGCCAACGTGGTGGCCGAAGGCGCCAACGGGCCCACGGACACCGAGGGCGAGGCCATCCTGCGCGCCAACGGCGTGGACATCATCCCCGACATCCTCTGCAACAGCGGCGGCGTGATCGGCAGCTACTACGAGTGGCTCCAGAACAAGCGCAGCGAGATCTGGAAGATCGACCAGGTGCTGGAGATGATCCAGGAGAAGATCGACACCGCCTTCGACAAGGTGGTCACCACCGCCGAGGAGTTCGAAGTGAACTGGCGCGACAGCGCCTACATCGTGGCCCTGCGACGACTGGAGAAGACCTACAAGGAACGTGGCATCTTCCCCTAACATGCCGTCCGATGTCGTGCGGATCCGGAGTGTGGTGAATGCAGATACCCCTGTGGACCGCCGCCATGGCCTGCAGCTGGTGATGCATGCCGACCTGAGGCGGAACAAGCTGTCGGTGCTCTCCGTGATGGGCTCCGCACGCATCGGCTACCGCCAAGGCGCTCGGATCGCCTGGCAGCTGCCGAAGGGTGAAGTGGTAATCCGACTTGACCGCTTGGACAACGCACGCTGCAACCCGGGGCTCCTGCCGGCATGACGGGCAAGCGGCCGACAATGATCCTGGAAGGAAAGAGGGGGGCGTCCTGGGAAGCGCTGGGCCGGTGCCGATGACCGGCCCGCCCCCTCGATCTGGAGCCCTGGGCAATCGCCCGGGGCTCTCTCCTTCACGCCGGTGCCCCCCTCAGTCCCCCTCGGTGCCGATCACGACCGATCCGCATCCCAGCCCGCACGGATCCGCTCGCGCTCATGCATTGATCCGATGCCACCGCACGGTCTCCAGCCCAACGGCCTCGCCGCACCCGCCACTGTAAAGCGCGGCGTCCGTGCCTTCCGGCACCGGACATCAGCGTGAGCACCGATATCATGAGTCCTAGGCGTGCCTCGGAGGTTACCCGAAAATCCCTCCATGACGGAATCGAACACGGCTGCATGCGGCTACCGGCAGCTCAGGGCTCAGGCCTGCTCGATGCGCTCGAAATGCGCGGTGAAGTGCCTGAGGAAACGCGGCTCCCTGATGATGCGGTAGCCCCTCACCTGCCCGCGGGTGCGCATGATCTCCTCGAAGGTCTCGGCCACGTATTCCATGTGGCTTTGGGTGTACACGCGGCGCGGGATGGCCAGGCGCACCAGTTCCATGGGCGAGGGCTTCAGTGAACCATCGGGGAGATAGGTGCCGAACATGACAGAGCCGATCTCCACGCTGCGGATGCCGCCCAGGCGGTAGAGCTCGCACACGAGCGCCTGGCCGGGATACTGCTGCGGCGGGATGTGCGGATAGAGGGACTTGGCATCGATGTACACCGCATGGCCCGCTGCGGAGCGAAATGGCGGTACCCCCATGGAAGCAACTGCTCGCCCTGCCAAGTGGTGCTGTGGTTGCGGTAGTCCAGGCAGTGGGCATCAGGCCGATCCGCCGAGGTGGCCAATGTCACCGTACAGGTATGTTAATGTTCACTTACTTTGTGCCGTTCAAACAGATCACGATCATGAACGGACAACGGAACATCGCCATCGGCTTCCTCACCATGGGGGCCTTCATGCTCTACGGCTTCCTGCTCATCTACCTGCGCGACTTCGCCCCCGACAAGCAGGCGTGGGTGGACAGCTACAGTGTGGGCAAGCACTTCGAGGCACGCCTGGCCCATGTGCATGGCAACCTCTTCGCCTTCCTCAATGTGGTGATGGGCTACCTGCTGCTCCACTTCGGCGAACGGCTGCGATGGTCCGCGCTCACGTCCTGGCTGGGGCTCATCGGCCTCCTGATGCCCCTCGGCATCCTCGCTGAAGTTTATCTGGGTGCACCTCCCGTGTTCGTCCTCATCGGCGCGCTGGCCATGACCGCTTCGGTCTTCCTGCTCGGCACAGCCTTCTTCCACCTCAAGCCACACCATGGACATTAAGCCGCGCCAACTGGAGATCATCGAAGCCGCCGGACAACTGGTGACCGAAGATGGTTTCGCAGCGCTCACCACCAAGCGCCTGGCTGAACGCATGCACTTTACCGAAGCGGCGCTCTACCGGCACTTCAAGAGCAAGGAGGAGATCCTGGTGACCATGTTGAACCACCTTGCTGAGAACATCGATGAGCGGCTTGGGCATTTGGCCGACGAGCATGCGGACCCGGTGGAGCGCGTCCGGGCCATGTTCGACAGCCAGTTCACCTACTTCCAGAAGAACCCGCAATACCTGATGGCCATTTTCGCCACGGGGATGCTGGAAGCCTCACACGGCATCGATACCGGCATCGAGCGCATCATGGTGGTAAAGCGCCGCCACCTGCTCAACGCCATCAAGGACGGGCAACGATCGGGTGTCTTCACCTCGGACCACACGGCCGAAACGCTCGGTCACATCCTCATGGGCACCTTCCGCCTGCACATGCTGCAATGGCGCATGAGCGGCCGCTCCTTCGATGTGCGCCGGAAAGGCATGTCCCTCATCGTTGCCACCCTGAACCTCATCACGTGCTGAGCCGCCATGGGAATCAGTAAGCTTACACGCATCGCCCTCGGCCTAGTGGTCATCGCGTTCGGCGCGCTCACACTCTTCCTGAGCGCCTCCGTGCTGCTGGACCTCTTCGGTATCCGCGAACGCGAGTCGCCTTATGTGCCTGCGGTGGTGATCGCCAACCTGTTCGCGTCCCTTCTGTACCTACCTGCCGGTGCAGGCCTGCTGATGAAGCGACGCTGGTCGGCCCCGCTGCTGGCCGCTGCTGTGGGCGTGCTGCTCGTGGGCGCCTTGATTCTCGCCTTGCATGTCACGGAAGGCGGTGCATACCGCACGGCCACCATTGGAGCGCTCACGTTCCGGACGCTGCTCACGTGGGCCTTCCACCTCCTGGCGCGCCGGGCCTTGTGCCACACTGAACAACCTGCTGAACGCTTCCACGCATGAACCGCATCTTACTTCCCCTCCTCCTCCTGGCGACCGCCGCGTTCTATGGCAGCTGTGGTGAACACACCCACGAGGCCGCTGCACACGCCGACCACACGACCAGCCCAGCGGACAGCACCCCGGCTACGGACCACGACGCACTGCCCCCCGTTACCCTCAACAACGGCCTGCGCTGGCAAGCCAATCCGGAGACCACCGCGGGCATTGCCAACATGGTGGGCATACTCGCTGCCTACGATCCATCGACCGGTGACCCCAAGGCGCTGAAGGCCGCACTGGAGGAGGAGTTCGGGCTCATTTCCGAGCGTTGCACCATGACCGGCGAAGCGCACAACCAGTTGCACAACTACTTACTACCCATCCACCACCAGCTGCGCGAGTTTGAGGCCACCGACGTACAACGCAACGCCTTGGGCGAGCACTTGGCAGCGTACGGCAACTACTTTGAATGATGCGCCTGGTCAGCTCCATACGGCCCTTCCTGGGCGCGGCGATGTTAGCCTGGTCACTCGTTGCCACTGCACAGCAACCCACCTCCGTGCTGTCGCTGCAGGCGTGCATCGACCAGGCGCTGGTCAACGACCAACGTGTGCGCGCTGCGGAGATCGACCAACGCATGGCCGGGGCGCGGGTGGACGAGCAACGCGCCGGCCTGTTGCCCAAGGTGCGGGCGCTGGCGGATATGCGGCACTATGCGCAGTTGCCCTATCAACTGCTTCCCTCTTCCTTCTTCGGTGGTCCCGAAGGCGTGTACCGCGAGATCCAGTTCGGCACACCGGACAACATTTCCATGAACGTGCAGGCCCAGTTGCCTTTGGTGGATGTAGGTAGCTGGGAGAGCATCCATGTGGCGCGCGAGGCGGAACGCCTGGCTGGCATCCAACGCGAACGCGGCCGCGAAGAGGTGGTGCTGGATGTGAGCAATGCGTACTACAATGCCCAGGTGCTCCAGGCACGCCGCACGTTCCTGGACAGCAACCTGCAGAGCACCGAGGCCATGCTCCGGAACGTGGAACTGCTCCACGCGCAACTGCTGGCGCGGGGCACCGATGTAGATCGGCTACGACTGCAACGCGACCAATTGCGCACCCAGCTTGAACGCGTGGGGGCCCAACAGGAACAGGTGCTCGACCTCATGCGCCTGATGACGGGCCTCCCCGCCGATGCGCCGTTGGCCACAGAACCTGCTTCACCGTCCGCGAACCCTGCACCGGCAACACCAAGACCCACCGCCGGACTGCGCCTCGCCGAACAGACCATGCTGCTCCGTCATGCGGAGATCCGCCTGTTGAAACGATCGCGCCTGCCTTCCCTCCAAGGCTATGGTTTGCTGGGCAACACCGGCTTCGGCCCCATCGGCAGCGAGGGTCGCTACGACTTCTATCCCGTAAGCTACTTCGGAGCCACCCTGCAAGTGCCTCTCTTCAATGGCACGGTGATCACCCGCAAGGTGGCACAGAAGGAACTGGAGTTGGAACGCGCCGGTCTGCTGCGCGATGCGGTGGCCGACCGTGAAGGCTTGGAACAACGACGCGCCGCGCGTGACGAGGCCCTTGCCTTCCGTACGCTCGCTGATGCGGAAGCGCAGCTCACACTGGCTGACCGCATCCGCCGCAGCACCCTGCTGCAACATGCGGAAGGGGTGGCAACGCTCACCGACCTGCTGCTGGCCGACCAGGCCGTGCGTGAAGGCCAACAGCTGTACATCGATGCCTTGGTGCAACTGCGCAAGGCCCAACTGGAACTGGCGCGCCTCAACGGCACGCTGCTGAACGAACGCCCATGAAACGCTGGATGCTCTGGATCGGATTGATCGCCTTGCTGGCGCTCACCGTGGTGAAACTGGCCCTGAACAAGCGGACGGTGATCGAACGCGTGTACCGGCACGACAAGCACGCCCCCGTGCATGTAACTGTTGAAGCCGTGCTGGCAGGGAGAGGTGGGCAAGGGCCGCGATATGGCGGCACCATTGTGCCGGTGCGCGAAGGACGCGTAATGGCCGAGGTGCCAGGTCGCGTGCTACACGTTGCCGTCCGCGAGGGTCAGCAGGTGCGCAAGGGCGACCTGCTCGCACAGCTCGACGGTGAATTCCTGCGCCTACAGCAGGAAGCGGCACTGGTCCAGGTGGCGGCGCTTGAAAAGGACCTAGCGCGCTATCGCGTGCTCACCGCCGCTGATGCGGTGCAAGGAGTTCAGCTGGAGAAGACCGAACAGGCCCTGCACAGTGCGCGCATCCAACTGGCAAACGTTACCGAGCAGCTCCAACGCACCACCATCCGCGCGCCCTTCGATGGCGAGGTGACCCAACTGTTGGTGCAGGAGGGTTCGGTGGTGGCGCCGTCCATGCCCGTGGCCACGCTCAGTGACCCGCGCGAGTTGGAGGTGCTGCTCCACGTCAACGAGAAGGATGTCGCCCAGTTCCAGCATGGACAGACCGTGCAGGTGACCATGGGTGATCGGTCCACACCATTCACCGGTACGGTACACAGCATCGGCCGGCGAGGCGATGTGGCGAACCGTTTCCCCGTGCGCATCGCACTGTCGGCCGACACCCGCATCGTGGCCGGGATGTCCACAACGGTGATACTGCCCAACTCCACAACAGTTGATCAGGTTACCATTCCGGCCCGTGCTCTTTTGGGCTCCGCCATCGAACCGGAGGTGTATGTGGTGCGCGACAGTGTGGCCCGCCGCATGCCCATTGCGGTGGCCACCGCCGGCGATGGAAGGATGATCGTGCAGCGGGGGCTTACGGCAGGCGACCTCGTTGTGACCAGCGGTGCCGTGAGCCTGCACGATGGCGCCCGTGTGACCTACCGATGAACAACGCGCATCCCGCAAGGCCATGAACCTTACCCGCATCGCCATCGAGCGCCCGTCGCTCATCATCGTCCTCTTTGGTGTGCTCTTCCTCGGCGGCATCGTGGCCTACAAGGGCCTGGGCGTGGAAATGATGCCCGACTTCAGCCAGCCGGTGATCACCATCCGCACCATGTACCCGGGGGCCGCGCCCGAGGAAGTGGCCAACAGCGTGACCCGGCCGGTGGAGGATGCTCTGAGCGCCTTGGAACGGGTGGACTTCATCAGCAGCCGATCCCTGGCCAACGCCTCCATAGTCATTGTCAACTTCAAGTACGGCGCCGACCTGGACCTGGCCATGCAGGATGCCCAACGCCGCATCGACAATATCCGGAAAGACCTCCCCGAAGGCCTTCAGCCACCGGTGATGTCGAAGGTCTCCCCGAACGACCTGCCCATCATGAGCCTCAGTGTGCTCAGCGACAGGTCTGCCCCGGAATTCCACCAGCACCTGGTGGACCAGCTGCTGCCCCGTATCCAGCAACTGAAGGGCGTGGCGGAGATCACCCTGTTGGGCGGTGAACAGCGCGAGGTGCAAGTAAAGGTTGACCAGGAACGCCTGTTGTTGCACAAGGTGGCTCTGCCGCAGGTGAGCGAGGCCATTCTTCGCGCCGGGCGGGAAGTGCCGGCAGGTGCTGTGCGCACCACGGATGGACAGCTCACCGTGAAGCTCGCTGGCAAGCTGCACACTGTGCAGGATGTGGAGGAAGTGGTGATATCCATGCCCGCCCCGGGGTCCGTGGTGCGCGTGAAGGACGTGGCCATGGTGGTGGATGGCGTGGCCGACCCCACTTCGGTGAGCCGCTACAACGGTCGTGAAGGCATCGGCCTGCTCATCAAGAAACAGGGCGATGCGAACGCGGTGGACGTGAGCGCCGCCGTGCGCGCGGAACTGGCTCGCATCGAAGCCGAGGAAGCCGCCTTCGGCACGCGCTTCATCATCGCATCGGACAGCACCGACACCACCATGGAGGCGGTGAACGCCGTGCTCTTCGACCTGGGCCTGGCCATCGTGCTCGTCAGCATCGTCATGCTCCTGTTCCTGCGCAGCCTGCGCAACTCGCTCATCGTACTGGTGGCCATCCCGGCCTCGCTCGTGAGCGCATTCGTGGCCATGGGCCTCTTCGGCTACACACTCAATCTGATGACGCTGCTGGCCATGTCGCTCATCATCGGCATCCTGGTGGATGACAGCATCGTGATCCTGGAGAACATCCAGCGCTACCTGGACAAGGGTCTGGATAAGCGCCAGGCCGCACTCATCGGCCGCGCGGAGATCGGCTTCTCGGCCTTGTCCATCACCCTCGTGGATGTGGTGGTCTTTCTCCCCATCATCTTCGTGCAGGTCTTCGTGGCCGACCTGCTCAAGCAGTTCAGCGTGGTGGTGGTGGTCTCCACCCTTATGAGCCTCTTCGTCAGTTTCACGCTCACTCCATGGCTGGCCTCGCGCATGGGCCAGCGCGAGGACCTGAAGCCCACCACCAGTTGGGCCCGCGCCCTGCTCCGCTTCGAGCATGGCCTGGACCAACTGAACGAATGGTATGCCCGTCAGCTCCGCTGGGTGTTGACGCACCGGGCCGCCTTCCTTGGCATCGTGCTGCTACTATTCGCGGCCATGGGAGCCATCATCAAGCAAGGCATCATGACCAAGGAGCTCATCGCCACCGGCGACCAAGGCATCTTCCGCCTCACCTTGGAATACGACAAACAAGTGCCTTTGCAGGAGAACAACCTGCGCAGCCGCGCGCTGGAGGAGCATATGTTGCAACGGCCCGAGGTGGCCAATGTCTTCAGCAACGTAGGTGGCCCCAGCACCGGCATCGGCAGCATGGGCGTGGGTGCCGAATACCGCAGTGAGCTCACCATCGACCTGGTGCCTAAGGCCCAGCGCGACGGCCGCAGTACCGAAGCCACCATGATGATGCTTCGCGAAGATCTGCTTCAGCACTTCCCTGGTGTGGACATCACGATGGCCACCATCGGCCTGGTGCCGCGCAGCGCCCCGGTGGAGATCACCCTGAGCGGCGCTAACAGGGACCTGGTGATGCGCACGGCCCACATCCTGAAGGACACCCTCGCTGGCATACCCGGCGCCAACAACGTGCGCCTGAGCATCGAAAGCGGCGCTCCTGAGCTGCAGGTACACCTGGACCGCGACCGCATGGCGCAGCTAGGCCTTGGCACCGCTGCCGTGGGCGCCACCCTGCGCAATGCCCTCGCCGGCAACGATGATGCGCGCCTCTTCCAGGATGGCACTGAGTACCCCATCCGCGTTCGCGTGGACGACATTCAACGGCGCGATGCGCAGGACATGGAGCGCCTCCTCTTCGTGAACGCGGCCGGTATGCCCGTGCGGCTGGCGCAGTTCGCCACCGTGGAACGTCACGAACCGCCTGCCATGGTGGAGCGCCTGGACCGCATGAGCGCCGTGACCCTCACCGCCGATGCCCTGGGTCGAGGTTCGGGCAGCGTGGCCGATGATGTGGTGGCCTACCTGGGCAACAATCCCTTGCCCGAAGAGGTGCGCCTCACCTGGGGCAGCGATGTGAAGCGGCAGAACGACAGCTTCGGCGCACTGGGCGGCGCACTGCTCATCTCCTTCATCCTCGTCTACCTAGTGATGGTGGCCCTCTATGACAGCTTCCTCTACCCTTTCGTGGTGCTCTTCAGCATCCCCGTGGCCGTCATCGGTGCCTTCCTCGCGCTCAATCTCAGCCTGTCTTCGCTCAGCCTGTTCACGCTGCTGGGGCTCATCATGCTGCTGGGCCTGGTGGCCAAGAACGCCATCCTCATCGTGGACCGTACCAACCAGCTGAAGGCCGAGGGCATGCACTACGTGGAAGCGCTGGTGGAGGCCGGCCGCACCCGCCTGCGCCCCATCCTCATGACCACCATCGCCATGGTCTTCGGAATGCTGCCCATCGCACTGGCCACCGGCACCGGCAGCGAATGGAAGAACGGCCTGGCCTGGGTCATCATCGGCGGCCTCACCAGCAGCATGCTGCTCACCGTGTACCTGGTTCCGGTGATGTACCACCTGCTGGAAGGAGCGAAGAACACCGTGGCAGGCTGGCGCATCGCCTCATCGAACAGGTCGGCAGCCGCCCCCTGAACAACGATCGATCATCGAACAACAACACCTCAAGACCATGTCCACCACTACGACGAACCCCACCCTGCGCGCCGCGATCAAATTCCGCCACCTGTCCGATGCCATCCGAAGCGATCGGGCCATGATCGACCAGGCCCGGGAACGCATGGCCGGGAAACTGA
Source organism: Flavobacteriales bacterium (assembly GCA_030584065.1). Classification (NCBI taxonomy): domain Bacteria; kingdom Pseudomonadati; phylum Bacteroidota; class Flavobacteriia; order Flavobacteriales; species Flavobacteriales bacterium. The sequence goes on along the minus strand of CP129489.1, from coordinate 557,443 downwards.
AGCAGGCGGAAGAACTCGCCGCGCTCCATGGGGATGCCGCCTTCCGCGCGGCGTTCGACGCACAGCTCCAGCTGCTCCGCCTTCCACAGCAGCAGGTCATGGACCTGTTGAAGAATGCTGCGGATCTCCTCATGGACGGCGCTTCACCCGAGGTGAACTGGCCGTTGATGCAGGAACAGCTCCAACTGGTCTCCACACACTTCAGGGACATGGCCTCGCTCCCCCTTGGCGCCGCTGACAGTGCCGAACAAGGCGATTGGCATACCCTGTGGCAGGTGATGGCAGCTGATCTGGAGGCGATCCGCGGCATCTGCACTGCCGCTTACTTCAAAGCGCATCTCCTCGCCGAGCTGGGTGCCGCAAAGGCGGACGAGCTCACCGCCACCATCCTCAAATACATCCCCCACAAGTACTCCATCGCCGAGGCCGAACGCTACGAGCGCGACTACCTCGAAGCCATGCAGGCCATCAAGGAGGAAGCCGGCAAGCAGGCGAACCTTTGAGACCGTGTGCTCAACGTTATCGCAGGAGCCATTCCCTTCGAGCAGTCGCCTGCCGAACGTGTGATGATGCAGCGCTGGGTGAATGGCGAGAAAGGCGAGCTGTGACCCGAAGGGGACCAAGGCGCGCTATATCTCCTCGAAATGCGCCGTGAAGTGCCGTAGGAAACGCGGCTCCTTGATGATGCGGTAGCCGCGCACCTGCTCGCGCGTGCGCATGATCTCCTCGAAGGTCTCGGCCACGTACTCCATGTGGCTCTGGGTGTACACGCGGCGCGGGATGGCCAGGCGCACCAGCTCCATGGGTGAGGGCTTCAGCGAGCCATCGGGCAGGTAGGTGCCGAACATGACCGAGCCGATCTCCACGCTGCGGATGCCGCCCAGCCGGTAGAGCTCGCACACCAGCGCCTGCCCGGGGTACTGGTCCGGCGGGATGTGCGGATAGAGCGCCTTGGCATCGATGTACACCGCATGGCCCCCGATGGGACGCATCAGCGGAACGCCCAGTTCATGCAGCTTGCGGCCCACGAAGGTGGTGCTCTTGATGCGGTAGTCCAGGTAGTGGGGATCGAAGACCTCCTGCAGGCCGATGGCGATGGCCTCCATGTCACGCCCGCTGAGGCCGCCGTAGGTGGTGAAGCCCTCGGTGATGATGAGCAGGTTGATGCAGGCCTCGGCCAGCGCTGCATCACGCACGGAGAGGAAGCCGCCCATGTTCACCAGCGCATCCTTCTTGGCGCTCATGATGGCCCCATCGGCCAGGGCGAACAGCCGTTGCGCGATCTGGCGGTAGGACAAGCCCTCCATGCCCTCCTCGCGGTCCTTGATGAACCAGCTATTCTCCGCGATGCGGCAGCAATCGAGCAGGAAGGGTACCCCGTGGCGTTTGCAGATGGCGGCCACGCCCTCGGCATTGGCCAGGCTCACCGGTTGTCCGCCGCCGCTGTTGTTGGTGACGGTGAGGATGACGGCGCCCACGTTGCCCTTGTGCTCCTTGAGCAGATGGTCCAGCTCGGCCACGTCCATGTTCCCCTTGAAGGGATGCATGAGAGCAGGGTCGCGGCCTTCGGCAATGGGGATGTCGATGGCGGTGGCACCGGTGAACTCGATGTTGGCGCGGGTGGTGTCGAAGTGGGTGTTGCTGATGAAGACCTTGCCCGGACCGCCCAAATGGCCGTAGAGGATGCGTTCGGCGGCGCGGCCCTGGTGGGTGGGCAGCACATGCTCCATGCCGGTGAGGTCCTGCACCTCGGCGAGCATGCGCTCCCAGCTGCGCGAACCGGCGTAGGCCTCGTCGCCCTCCATCATGCCCGCCCATTGGTGCGCGCTCATGGCGCTGGTGCCGCTGTCGGTCATCAGGTCGATGATCACATCACGCGACCGGAGCAGGAACGGATTGTAGTGGGCCTCCTTGAGATACTCCACGCGTTCCGCCTCCGTGCTGAGGCCGATGGGTTCCACGCTCTTGATGCGGAAGGGTTCGATGATGGTGCGGTGCTTCATGAGGTTGCAGGGCCTGATTGTCGGGCCGAAGTGGACAAAACTGTCCGTTGCCATCGGGACCTCGCATGACGACCATCACCCTGCATGGGAGATGTATAATCAACTGCCACCAGTGCCATAGCAACGGTGGCATGATCATGGAACTGACGCCGCTCACATTTGGCGGACTGTGCGGCCATGTACTTTCACGCGCCGAACGGTCGACCCATGTTCTCCAAGGCCTGTGAATACGGCATCCGTGCCTCCATGTGCATCGCCTCCTGCGGTCGCACCGGCGAGCGGCTGGGTCTGCATGAAGTGGCCGAGCGCACCGGCTCGCCCGAGGCCTTCACCGCCAAGGTGCTGCGCAAGCTGGTGGAAGGCGGGCTGATCGATTCGCAGCGCGGACCCAACGGCGGTTTCCTCATCACCCCCGAACAGGCGAAGAAGATCCGCATCAGCCGCATCGTGGACCTCATCGACGGCGACTCCGTCTACAAGGGCTGCGGCCTGGGCCTCGACGCCTGCGACGCCCGCAAGCCCTGCCCGCTGCACGACCAGTTCGCCAAGGTGCGGGCCGACCTGCGCCGCATGCTGGAGGGCACCACCCTGCACGACGTAGTGGACGGCGTACCCCTTGAGAAGATCATCCTGAAGCGCTGAGCCGGCCTCCCCGCGGTAGCGCCGGAATCCGAGCACAGTCTAATTATCGACCATTTTATCTGTTATTCTATTTTATGGATACTTTTGTCCAGTTCTAACCCTCAAGCCTCCCTTCCCGAACCATAGCTGCCGTCATGCATCATCGCACGTTCCCGCTCCGGTCCAAGGCCACCCCGCTGGCGGTGGGCATGGCCATGATCGCCCCCACGCCGCTCCTTGCACAAAGCGGCACCGCTGGCTGGCTCTCCAGCCCGGGGGTGGTGGGCACCCTGGTGCTTCTGGGCATCGTACTTCTGGTGGCCGCCCTGGTGGTGAGCGCGAAGGTGGACCGGTTGCTGCGTTCACTTCGCCGCAAGGGTGCCGGGGACGGCGCGATGGCCCGGCTCGGCGAGCGCGGCCTGGTGAGCACCTACAGCAACGAACCCGACAACCCCTTGGTGGATGAGAAGAAGTCCCAGGAAATGGTGCTGGAGGTGCAGCCCGGCCTGCGCCGGATGATCGTGTGGTACCTGGGCTGTGCGGTGAGCTGGCTGGTGATCGGCACCCTGATCGGCCAGTACGTGGGCATGAAGTTCGTGTGGCCCGACATGGACCAGCAGTCCTGGCTGTCGTTCGGCCGCCTGCGACCGGTGCACACCAACACCGTGTTCTGGGGTTGGGCCTCGCTGGCCATGATCGGGCTGGGCTACTTCGTGGTGGCGCGCACCTCGGCCGCAGCCATCCCCAGCCTGCGCCGCGGCTGGCGCGCGCTGGGTTGGATGAACCTGGGCATCCTCTCCGGCAACCTCTTCCTGATGGCCGGCATCAACAACGGCGGCGGCGAGTACCGCGAGTACATCTGGCCGGCCGTGCTGCCCTTCGCCTGGGGGCTCTTCCTCACCTTCCGCAACTTCTATGGCACGGTGAAGCGCCGCACCATCGGCGAGATCTACATCAGCAACTGGTACATGCTGGCCGCGCTCGTCTGGACTCTCGTACTGGTGACCATCGGCTACCTGCCCTGGTACCAGGACGGCCTGGGCGAGACCGTGATCCAGGGCTACTACATGCACCAGGGCGTGGGCATGTGGTTCATGACCTTCACCCTCGGCCTGCTCTACTACTACCTGCCCTCGGCGTTCAACAGGCCCATCTACTCCTACTCCCTCGGCGTGCTGGCCTTCTGGACGCAGATGCTCTTCTACACCCTCATCGGCACGCACCACTTCGTGTTCGCGCCGCTGCCGTGGTGGCTGCAGACGGTGGCCATCGTGTTCAGCGCGGGCATGTTCATCCCCGTGGTGGCGGGCACCACCAACTTCCTGATGACCATGCGCGGCAGCTGGTCTGCGATCGGCCGCAGCTACGTGCTGCCCTTCTTCCTGGTGGCCGTGGTCTTCTACTTCGTGGGCAGCACGCAGGGCAGCTTCCAGGCCTTCCGCTTCACCAACCACCTCTGGCACTTCACGGACTTCAACGTGGCGCACTCGCACATGACCATGTACGGCATCATCACCTTCGCGCTGTGGGCCTGCATGTACGCCATCGTGCCGCGGCTCACGGGGCGCGAACCGGCGCAGCTGCTGGTGGGCGCCCACTTCTGGCTGGCCTTCATCGGCCTCTTCGCCTACATGATCAGCATGATGGCCGGCGGCACCTTCAAAGGGCTGCAATGGCTGGAGGGCCGCCCCTTCATCGATGGGGTGATCGGCTCACGGCCCTACTGGATCTGGCGCGCCATCGGTGGTTCCCTGATGTTCGTCTCGCATCTGCTCTTCGCCTGGAACTTCATCACCATGGTACGCCGACCCGCGGCGAACACGGCAACCTCAGCGACCCCCACTCCCACCATCGCCTGACGCCATGCTCAACTTCCACAAGGACCACCAGAACCTGGTCAATGTCGCGCTCGTGGTGTTCGTGCTGCTGAGCATGGGCGTGGCCGTGATCCCCGCCAACGAACTGGCCCTGAACAACGCGCCCCTGCCGGACCTGCCGCCGATGACGGCGAGCGAACGACGTGGGCTGGAAGTATACGTGGCCGAAGGCTGCGCCGCCTGCCACACGCAACAGGTGCGCAACATTGAGATGGACCGCATGTGGGGCGAGCGGCCGAGCATCCCCAGCGACTACCACTACAGCAAGCAGCGCCTGGACGTGTGGCGGCAATCGCCCTCCCTGCTGGGCAGTGAGCGCACCGGTCCGGACCTCACCAACACTGGCCGGCGACAGCCCGGTGCGCAATGGCACTTACTGCACCTCTATGATCCGCGCATGGTGGTGAAGGGTTCCATCATGCCGCGCTACCCCTGGCTCTTCGAGGAGACCGACACGCCCGCGGAGGATGCGGTGGTGGTGCCGGTGCCCAAGGAACGCCTGCGCGACAGCAACAAGGTGCTGGTGGCCTCCCAGCGCGCACAGGACCTGGTGGCCTACCTGCTCACCCTGAAGCAAGCGCCCCTGCCCGGCGGTGCTGATCCGGTCTTCCTGCCCTCGCCAGGGGCGCGCAGCGAGGCGGAAGCAAAGCCAAGCGCCGGCGACCTACCCAACGGCGCCGACCTCTTCGTGCAGACCTGCTCCGCCTGCCATGGCGCGGAAGGCAAGGGTCTGGCGGGTGCCTTCCCTCCCCTGGCCGGCAGCCCGGTGGTGAACGACCCCGATCCCACCCTGATGCTCTCGATCATCCTCGGTGGCTATGATGCGCGGGCGGAGTACGGCGTGATGCCCGCGCAGGCCGAGCGATTGTCGGACGCGGAGGTCGCGGCCATCGCCAACTACCTGCGCAGTGCCTTCGGCAACGAGGCGCCCGCCACTACCACCGATGCCGTCCGCGCCGTGCGCTCCACGGTGGCACCGGCCACCACCCTGATGCCCTGATGCGCGCGCTCCTCACATTCCTGTTCTCCGCCACCGGCGTGGCCGTGTGGGCCTGCGATGTGTGCCAGAAGAACCAACCCGCCCCGCTGCGCGGCATCACCCATGGCACGGGCCCCCAGAGCCAGTGGGACCTGGTCATCGTGTGGGGCGCTGGGGGCATCGTGACCATCACCCTGGTCCTCGCCCTGCGCATGCTGCTGAGGCCGGGGGAAGGGCATGACGGGCACATCAAGCGCATCATCCTCCACGACCCATCCATTCCCCATGGAACCTGAACGCCTTGTCCGCCTCTACATCGATGATGACCGGGAGCCTTTCGCCGAGTTCGAGCCGCCGGTGAAGTTCGTGCTGGACACCACCCGACTACCCGACGGACCGCATATCCTGCGTGTGGTGGCGCGCTCCACCAGCGGCGTGGAAGGGGTGCGCCATGTGCCCTTCGAGGTTCGCAATGGTCCGGACATCGCCGTGGTGGGCCTCGATGATGGCGACGTGGTGGACGGCCGCATGCCCATCACCATCAACGCCTATGGCAGCGAGCGCGCCGATCGGTTCCTGGTCACCGGCTCGGAAACGCCCAAGGGCATCCCCGCCTGGGTGTGGGCCCTGCTCATCACCTTCCTCGGCTTCGCCCTGTTCTACTTCATCCAATACTGGCACGTGCCGCCCGCAGCATGACACCCGCACCGCGCGCTGACATCCGGCACCACGATCACATCGTGCTGTTGGTGGACACCTTCTATGGCAAGGTCCGCAACGACGACCTGCTCGGGGCCATCTTCAACGGCATCATCGGCGACCGCTGGCCCGAGCACCTGGAGAAGATGCACCGCTTTTGGGGCACCGTACTGATCAACGAGGGATCGTACACGGGCACCCCGTTGCGGCCCCACCTGGACATGCCGATCGGTGCGGCGCATTTCGGGCGGTGGCTGCAACTCTTCCATGCCACGGTGGACGAGCTCTTCGAAGGTCCCGTGGCACAACTGGCCCACCGCAACGCCGACCGCATGGCGGACATGTTCCAGGAGCGCATCGAGCGGTACCGGACGCGTCCGCAGGACTTCATCCAGTGAACTACCGGCTGCACCACCCCATCGCGCTCATCTGCGCCTTCGTGTGGGTGGGCTTCGTGTGCGCCATCAGCTTCATGGAGGCCTGGCTGAAGTTCCGCGCCTACGGCGTCACCCTGCCGATCGGTCTGGGCATCGGGCGGCTCGTGTTCCAGGCCTTGAACCGGGTGGAATGGGCGCTGGCCGTGGCCGTGCTCGCCGACCTGCTGTGGCGCAGGGTGGCCTGGCCTCCCCGCGGGCTCATCGTGCTGCCCGTGCTCATCCTCTTCATCCAAAGCCTCTGGCTGCTGCCGGCGCTCGATGAACGTGCACTGCTCGCCATCCATGGTCACCTGCCGGGCCCGTCGCACCTGCATCTCCTCTACGTGGTCGGCGAGGTGGTGAAGGTGGCCGCACTGGTCATCCTCGGCACCCGGCTGGTCCGTGTCACCACCGTGCAAGGATGACACAGGTCATTCATTTACGGACATTATTGTCCTTTTCTTTGCGTCACACCTGAAAGCACCTGAACACCATGTCGATCCCCTTCACCCTCGACCGGACCGTCGGCTCCATCGTGGCCGATGACTACCGCACCGCCGCCGTCTTCAACGCCCATGGCATCGACTTCTGCTGCAAGGGTGGCCGCACCATTGCCGAGGTATGCCGGGCCAAGGCCATTGAACCGGACACCTTGGAGGCCGAGATCCGCCAGGCCATTGAACGCGATGGCGGCACGGCGGACGATGTGAAGCAATGGCCCCTGAGCCGCTTGATCGAGCACATCGAGCGCGTGCATCACCGCTACGTGGAGTCCCGCTCCACCACCCTGATGCAATTCCTCAACAAGCTCTGCACCGTGCATGGGGACCGCCACCCGGAGCTCTTCGCCATCCGCGAGGAATTCCACGCCTGCGCCCAGGCCATGGCCGCCCATATGAAGAAGGAGGAGCTGGTCCTCTTCCCCTTCATCAACCAACTGGAGAAGGCCCGGCTGCACGACCTGCCCGCCCCCACCCCGCATTTCGGCACCGTGGAGAACCCCATCACCATGATGGAGCACGAGCACGACGCCGAGGGTGAGCGCTTCCGCCGCATCGCCGAACTGAGCGGCAACTACACCAACCCGCCCGACGGCTGCACGACCTATGGCACGGCCTACGCCATGCTGCGCGAGTTCGAGGAGGACCTGCACCGCCACATCCACCTGGAGAACAACATCCTCTTCCCGCGCGCCAAGGCGCTGGAGAAGGAACTGCGCCATGCCACCGCTTGAACGGCACGCCCTGCTGCGGCCGGTGAGCCGGGAGCACCATGAGGGGCTCCTCTTCTGCTGGCAGATCCGGCGTGCCCTGGCCGAAGCGCGCGACCCCGTCGCGCAGATGCAGAGCAGCGTGGCGTTCTACCACCGCCATCTCCTGCCCCACTTCGCCATCGAGGAGGAGGCCGTGTTCCCGGTACTGGGCGCGGGCGACCCCCTGGTGAAGCGCGCCATCAGCGAGCACCGCAGGCTCACGCGCCTCTTCCTTTCATCGGACGACCCGTTGCGCGACCTCTCCCGGATCGAGGATGAGCTGGAAGCGCACATCCGTTTCGAGGAGCGCGTGCTCTTCCCCCGCATCCAGGCCGTGGCCACGGAGGAGCAGCTGGAACGGATCGACCGGTTGCACGGGTTGCTGGCCGAGACGTAAGCGGCAGGCCGGCTTGCGGGCACCCTGCTCGTTGCAGACCGATGGCAGTGGGCCGAATGACCTGCCGCATCAGGCACAGATCCACGAGAGGTTCACCACCGGGGCGGCCACATTGGCGGAACACAACGTGAACCGCGAGTGCCTCTTCCAGCCATGCAAGCCGGGGCTCATGGGGCACCGGCTGGTGATTCCGAAAGATGGTGCGCGGGCAAGGACGGCCGGCTCGCCCCACTGGAGGATGCACGTACCACAGGCCACAACGCCGAGCGCACGGGTGAGCCAGGCCGAGGATGGGGCACCAGCGCATCCTGTGCATGCTGGAGTGCCCGGTCCTCTGGAATCACGGTCATCGATTGCAAGGCCACCTGGGTGAAGCGAAGAGGCTAGGGGCAATCCGCCCCGGCCGGGGCGAACCGCCCCGGTGCGGATTGCCCCCCGTTGCCCCGTGTCGGGCTCGGCACCTCCGCTGAACCATCTGTAAGGCGCTGCAATCCAATGGATCACACCTCCCGGCCTGCAAGGATGCAGGTCCACCCGGTCCGATTGGCACAGGCCTTGGCAACGGCGGTTCGCAAGCCGCAACCATGCCACCGACCAATCACCGACCATCCCTTTCGCTTTGCGTGAATTGCCTGCACAAGGGTGCCTGCGCCTACGAGCGGCAGGCCACCGGCCCGGTATTCCACTGCGAGCTGCATGAATTGCCAACGGTGACCGCCCAGGCACAACGGCCGACACGCCCGAATATGCCCCTCGAAACCGGGGCCGGTCTCTGCGCCACCTGCGACCACCGCGACCATTGCGCGCTCCGCTCGGCGGACCGCATCATCCTGCACTGCGAACACTACCAATAGAACACCGAACCAACAAGGCACCATGCATACTCCGACGATGGAAAAGAAAGCCGAGCAACGGCAAGGCATGTACAAGGTGGTCATGGACCAGTTCGAACGTGCGGCCGACATCATGGGCCTGGACCCCGGCGTGCGGAAGATCCTGGCCAAGACCAACAGCGAGATCGTGGTCCACTTCCCCGTGAAGCTGGACGACGGCTCCATCGAGGTCTTCACCGGCTACCGCGTGCAGCACAACAACGCGCTCGGGCCCTACAAGGGCGGCCTGCGCTACCACCAGACCGTGGACATCGACTCCGCCCGCGCCCTGGCCATCTGGATGACCTGGAAGACCGCGCTCGCCGGACTGCCCTATGGCGGCGGCAAGGGCGGCGTGGAGATCAATCCCAAGCTCTACTCGCAGGGCGAGCTGGAGCGCATCACCCGCCGCTTCACCTATGCGCTGGGCGACAACATCGGGCCCGACCTGGACATCCCGGCGCCCGATGTGAACACCAACCCGCAGATCATGGCCTGGATCGCGGACACCTACTCCAGCACCAAGTCGCCCGCCACGCGCTTCGCCAACCTGCACGTGGTGACCGGCAAGCCCCTGGGCGCCGGCGGACTGGAAGGCCGTGACCGCGCCACCGGATTCGGCGTGGTGGCCACCCTCAAGTCATGGTCCAAGCGCACCGGCAAGCCCCTGAAGGGCATGCGCTACATCGTGCAGGGCTTCGGCAACGTAGGCTATTGGACCTCGCACTTCCTGGCTGAGGAAGGTGCCGTGCTCATCGCCGTACAGGACGCCAGTGCCACCATCCACAACGTGAACGGCATCGACCCCGAGGACCTGAACCGACACGTGGAGGCCAACAACCGCAGCATCTCAGGCTACGCCAAGGCCGGCACTATGGCACCCGAGGAATTCTTCGGACTGCCCTGCGACATCGTGGTGCCCGCTGCCCTGGGCAACCAGATCACCGCGGCCAACGCCGGAAGCATCAAGGCCAACGTGGTGGCCGAAGGCGCCAACGGGCCCACGGACACCGAAGGCGAAGCCATCCTGCGCGCCAACGGCGTGGACATCATCCCGGACATCCTCTGCAACAGCGGCGGCGTGATCGGCAGCTACTACGAGTGGCTCCAGAACAAGCGCAGCGAGATCTGGAAGATCGACCAGGTGCTGGAGATGATCCAGGACAAGATCGACACCGCCTTCGACAAGGTGGTCACCACCGCCGAGGAGTTCGAGGTGAACTGGCGCGACAGCGCCTACATCGTGGCCCTGCGACGATTGGAGAAGACCTACAAGGAACGCGGCATCTTCCCGTAGCATGCAGCACCTGGGTGTACTGAAGGAAAGCGAGCGCCGCCGGCTGGTGGCGCTCGCCCCTGCAGGCGTGAAGCGCCTTGCGGGTCATTTCCGTGTGACCGTGCAGCGCGGCGCCGGCAGGGCGGCGGGCTTCTCCGATGAGGCCTATGAGGAAGCAGGCGCCACCTTGGTGGGTCACCGCGACGACATTCTTCGCAACTGTGATGTGATCCTCGGCCACGACAACCATTATCGCGGCGAGGACATCGGCAAGCCGAAGACCTTCATCGGCTTCCTCAACGTGCTGAACGACCGTGCCGTGGTGGAACACTACCGCAGGCCGGGCATCACGCTCCACAGCGTCGACCTCATCCCACGTACCACCCTGGCGCAGGCCATGGACGTGCTCTCGTCAGTGGCCTCCATCAGCGGCTACCAGGCCGTGCTGCTCGCCGCCGAGCGCTCCCTGGCCACCGTGCCGATGATCACCAGCGCGGGTGGCACCTTGCGTCCGGCACGCTTCCTCATCATGGGGGCCGGTGTGTCGGGCCTGCAGGCCATCGCCACCGCGCGCCGTCTGGGCGCCATCGTGCGTGCCTATGACGTGCGTTCCGCGTCGCGTACCGAGGTGGAGAGCCTTGGCGCCACCTTCATCGAGGTGGAGGGTGCCGTGGAGGACCGCAAGGCGGGCGGCTATGCCGTGGAGCAGACCCCCGAGCACCTGGAGCGTATCCGCAAGGTGATCCACGAGGAGGCCGCCCAGGCGGATGTAATCATCACCACCGCGCGCATCCCCGGCCGAAGGGCGCCCCTGCTGATCACCGAGGACATGGTGCGCGCCATGAAGCCTGGCGCCGTGGTGGTGGACCTTGCCGCTGCCACCGGTGGCAACTGCGCCCTCACCGAGCCCGATGCCACCGTGATGGCCGACGAGGTGACCATCATGGGCCCCACCGCCATCGAATGCGGCTGCGCACATTCCACTTCCTTCCTGCTCTCCAACAACTACACCACCTTCATCGAGCACCTGCTGAAGAACGCGGGCAACCCGGCCGACGAGATCCTCAAGGCCACCCGCGTGGTGGAGGATGGCGAAGTGGTGAACGAACGCTACCTGGCCCTGGCCGCAACCGCCTGAACCCATGAACGAGCTTCACTACCAACTCACCGACATCGACGGCGTGTTCGTGCTCGCCTTGAGCCTGCTGCTGGGCTTCGAGGTGATCCGCAACGTGCCCGCGGTGCTGCACACCCCGCTCATGTCCGGCTCCAACGCCATCAGCGGCATCATCCTCTTCGGAGGCATCACCCAGCTGCTCGCCGCCGGGCCGGGAGAGATCCTGGTGGTGGTGCTCTCATCGCTGGCCATCCTGCTTGGTGCGGTGAACATGGCCGGCGGCTTCTTCGTCACCCATCGCATGCTGGACATGTTCCGCGCCACGAGCAAGCGTAATACCGAGCACTGACCGTGGGCATCCTATACCTCCTTGCCACCCTGGGCCTGGTCCAGGGCCTGAAGCTCATGGGCGAGCCTTCGCGTGCGCGTACCGGCAACCTGCTGGCCGCCGCAAGTGCGTTGTTGGCCTTGGCGGCCATTACATGGGCCTGCTACCGTCCTGAAACCGTGGGCGCACATCTGGTCCTGCTGGTGCTGCTGCTTGTGGCCGCAACGGTGATTGGCCGTGTGTGGAGCTACCGCGTGCCGATGACATCGATGCCCCAGCTGGTATCCATCTTCAACGCGCTGGGGGGCCTCAGCGCCGTGCTGCTGGGTGTGAACCAAGTGCTTGCCATGGGCATCCTGCCCGCGAACCGCTTCGGCTCCACCGTTCTCATGCTCGGTGTGGCCCTCGGCGGGCTGGCCTTCACCGGCAGCATGGTGGCCTACCTGAAGCTGGACGGCCGCAAGCTTCCACGCGGGAACCGCCTCCATAGGCTTGGTGCGCGCCTGCTGCTGCTGGGCATGCTGCTGGCACTGGCGCTGCTTTGGGTGCTGCCCGATGCCTCCGGGTCCCTCGCCCTGTTGCTGATGCTGGTGGCCGTTGCCTCCTTGGTCTACGGCATCCTGTTCACCCTTCCCATCGGCGGTGCCGACATGCCGGTGCTCATCGCCCTGCTCAACGCGCTCACCGGGGTGGCCACCCTGCTGGCCGGCCTCATCTTCAAGGACCCGGTGATGCTCATCGGCGGCATCCTGGTGGGCGCCACAGGCCTGATTCTCACCGCACAGATGAGCAAGGCCATGAACCGCACCCTGCGGAGCGTGCTGGCCGGCTCCATCAAGAGCGCCCGCGGTGGCGCAGCGGAAAGCGAGGAGCAGGTGCGGCCGGTGACCGCCGTGGAAACCGCCTCCATGCTCGCCTTCAGCAAGCACATCGCCATCGTGCCCGGCTATGGCATGGCCGTAAGCCAGGCCCAGCAGGCCGTCTACGAGATGCAGGGCCTGCTGCAGCGCATGGGCGCGGGTGTGCACTACATCATCCACCCGGTGGCGGGCCGCATGCCCGGCCACATGAACGTGCTGCTCGCAGAGGCCAACGTGCCCTACGCCAGCATCCACGGCATGGAGGAGGTCAACGATCATATGGACCGTTACGATGTGGTGCTCGTGATCGGCGCCAACGACGTGGTGAACCCCGCCGCCGAGTCCGATCCGGATTCCAGCATCCACGGAATGCCGATCATCCGCGCCTACAAGGCCAAGCAGGTGGTGGTGTTCAAGCGCGGCATGGCCAAAGGCTATTCCGGCGAACGCAACCTCCTCTTCGAACGACCCAATTGCCGCGTGCTCTTCGGCGATGCCAAGGAGAGCGTGAAGGCCATCATCGACGAACTCAAACGCATCTGACCATGGAGAACCCCCGCCTGATCGTTTCCGAGAAGGAGCGCGACCTGATGCGCTCCTGGATCATCGGCCACACCGCACCCGACATCCAGGTACGCAACAGCCTTGACCGGCTGTACAAGGAACTGGACACCGCCGACGTGCGCAAGGAAGAGGACATGCCCCATGATGTGGTGCGCGTATGCAGCATCGTGGACGTGGGCATGCCCGCCGGCCGCAAGAACGGCCTGCAACTGGTGATGCACGCCGATGCCGACCTCAAGCAGAACAAGCTCTCGGTGTTGTCCGTCCTCGGCTCTGCACTGATCGGCTACCGCCAAGGCGCCACCATCGTGTGGAAGCTGCCCCTGGGCGACCAGACCATCACGCTCGAGAAGGTTGACAACTCCCGCTGCGATGTGGAAGCCTTGAGGGAGTAACATCCACGGAGGACCGCATCATCGAACAGACCAGTTGGAGGGAGCGTTGCTGCCACGGCAGCAATGCTCCCTCCTCCACATCATTCCTTCCCCACATCTTGAACTCACGCTTCCTTCCATCATCCATCCTGCCCGGCATCCTCTTCGCTGTGGTGCGGGCCACGTCAGGCTGCTCCCCGTCAGCACCGCCGCCCGCACCGGACCGCTTCCCCGTGACCGCACCCCTGGTGGGCGACACCGCGATCGCGAAGGACTACGTTGCCGAGGTCCACAGCGTGCAGTTCGTGGAGGTGCGCAGCCACATCGGGGGCTACATCGAACGGATCCACGTGGATGAAGGACAGCTGGTGAACGCCGGACAACCGCTCTTCGACGTGAGCAGCGCGGACCGCGGCCTGGAACTGCAACGCGCCAACGCCGCGCTGAAAGTGGTGCAGGCCGAGCTCGCCGCCGCCGAGGTGGAGCTCCGCAACACCGCCGCCCTGGTGCAGCAGAACATCTCCTCACAGGCCGAACTGGACCTGACCCGTGCCCGCGTGGACGCCCTGCGCGCCCGGGTGGAGGAGGCCGCCTCCGCACGCGACCACGCCGCGCTGAACCTGTCCTATTCGCTCATCAAGGCCCCTTACCGCGGCAAGATCAACCGCATCCCGTTCAAGACCGGCAGCATCGTGCAGGAGGCCGATGTGCTCACCACCATCACCGACAACAGCGAGATGTTCGCCTACTTCCACTTGTCGGAGCTGGATTACCTGCAGCTGCGCAACCTGTTCCGCGACACCACCCTGCGCCGGGTGACCCTGCTGCTGACCAGCGGCGAGACCTATGAACACCAGGGCCGCATCGAGGTGGCCGAGAGCGAGTTCGACCGCGCGACCGGCAACATCGCCATCCGTGCGCGCTTCCCCAATCCGGACGGCATGCTGAAGCACGGCGCCAACGCCAACATCGTGGTGCGCCGTCCGCTGAAGGATGCGCTGATGGTGCCGCAGCGCTCCACCTTCGAGGTGCAGGACAAACTGTACGTGATGGTGGTGCGGCCGGACAGCACCGTGGAGCAGCGCAGCATCACCGCTTCATTCCGCCTGCCCGACCTCTACGTGGTGCAGAGCGGCCTGAAGCCCGATGAACGCATCGTGTTCGAGGGCGTGCAACGGCTGCGGCACGATGACCGCATCGTGCCCGCACCGGTGGGCCGGGAGGAGGTGTTGAACAAGATCGGCAACCACTGACCGCGCCGCCATGTTCGCCCGCTTCATCCACCGACCCGTCCTTTCCATCGTCGTCTCGGTCATCATCGTGGTGCTGGGACTCATCGGCCTGCAGCAGCTGCCCATCACGCAGTTCCCCGACATCGCACCGCCCGAGGTGAACGTGACCACCAACTACACCGGGGCCAACGCCGAGACCAGCGTGAAGGCCGTGGTGACCACGCTGGAGCGCGCCATCAACGGCGTGCCGGGCATGCAGTACATGAACAGCGTGAGCGGCAACGACGGCGAGAGCATCATCCAGATCATCTTCAAGCCCGGCATCGACCCCGACCTCGCCGCCGTGAACGTGCAGAACCGGGTGAGCACCACCCTGGACGAACTGCCCGAGGAGGTGACCAAGAGCGGTGTGGTGGTGGAGAAGGTGCAGAACAGCATGCTGCTCTACATCAACGTGCTGAGCACCGACCCCACGCACGACGAGAAGTTCCTCTACAATTTCGCGGATATCAACGTCCTCAAGGAGATCAAGCGGATCGAGGGCGTGGGCTTCGCCGACATCCTCGGCGTGCGCGAATATGCCATGCGCGTGTGGCTGAAGCCCGACCGCATGCGCTTCTATGACATCGATGCGCAGGACGTGGTGAACCGTCTGCGCCAGCAGAACGTGGAGGCCGCGCCCGGCAAGATCGGTGAGAGCTCCGGCAAACGGGCGCGCACCCTGCAGTACGTACTGCGCTACACGGGCAAGTTCAACACCCCGGAGGAGTATGCCAACATCGTGGTGCGCGCCACCGACGAGGGCGAGCTCGTGCGCCTGAAGGACATCGCCGACGTGGAGTTCGACTCGCAGGACTACAACGTGCTGAGCAAGGAGAACGGACGGCCCTCCGCCGCCATCATGCTGAAGCAGCGCCCCGGCACCAACGCCAAGGAGGTGATCGACGACATCAAGGCCACCATGGCGCGCATCCAGGCCACGTCGTTCCCGCCGGGCATGACCTACACCTTCAGCTACGACGTGAGCCAGTTCCTGGACGCCTCGATCAGCAGCGTGCTCTGGACCCTGCTCGAGGCCTTCATCCTGGTGGCGCTCGTGGTCTACATCTTCCTGCAGGACCTGCGCAGTACGCTCATCCCGATCATCGCCATCCCGGTGTCGCTGGTGGGCACCTTCTTCTTCATGGACCTGCTCGGCTTCTCGCTGAACCTGATCACGCTGTTCGCCCTGGTGCTGGCCATCGGCATCGTGGTGGACAACGCCATCGTGGTGATCGAGGCCGTGCACGCCAAGATGGAGCGGTCGGGACTCGGTCCGCGGGAGGCCACGGAAGCCGCGATGAAGGAGATCAGCGGGGCCATCATCGCCATCACCCTGGTGATGTCCGCCGTGTTCATCCCGGTATCCTTCATGGAAGGCCCCTCCGGCATCTTCTACCGCGAGTTCAGCCTCACCATGGCCATCTCCATCGTGCTCAGCGGCATCACGGCGCTCACCCTCACACCGGCGCTGTGCGCCTCCTTCCTGAAGAAGGTGGACCACCACGCTCCTCGCCCCGGCCGTCTGGGCCGCTTCTTCACCGGCTTCAACACCTGGTACGACGGCCTCGGCGCCCGGTACAAGACCCTGGTGGGGGCCATCGCCAACCGGCGCACGGTGACCTGGGGCCTGCTGATCGGCTTCTCCGTGGCGGCCGGCCTCACCGGCTCGCTCGTGCCCACGGGTTTCATCCCCAACGAGGACCAGGGCACCATCTACGCCAACATCAACGCACCGAACGGCGCCACCATCGACCGCACCGAACGCGTGGCCGACGAGATCCAGCAGGTGGCCGACAGCCTGGACGCTGTGGACAACGTGAGCAGCCTGGCCGGCTACAGCCTGCTCAGCGAAGGCACCGGCGCCACCTATGGCATGAACCTGATCAGCCTGAAGAACTGGGAGGACCGCGCACAAAGCGACCAGGAGGTGATCGCCGAGCTGATCGAACGCACCAAGCACATCAAGGACGGCGAGATCGAGTTCTTCACCCCGCCGCCCGTGCCCGGCTATGGCAACTCCAGCGGCTTCGAACTGCGCCTGCTCGACCAGACCGGAAGCGACGACCTCAACGCGCTGCAGCAGGTGGCCAATGACCTGGTGCGCGCGCTGAACCAGCGGCCCGAGATCAACAACGCCTTCACCACGTTCAACGCCAGCTTCCCGCAGTACCTGCTGCACCTGGACATGGACCTGGCCGCCGAGAAGGGCATCACCGTGGAGAACGCGATGAGCACCCTGCAGACGATGATCGGCAGCGAATACGCCACCAACTTCATCCGCTTCGCGCAGATGTACCGCGTAATGGTGCAGGCCGATCCGGAGTACCGCGCCGAACCCGATGACATCCTGAAGCTCTACCTGAGGAACGACAAGGGCGAACTGGTGCCCTACAGCACCTTCCTGCGCATCGAGAAGGTGTACGGTCCCGAGCAGATCACGCGCTACAACATGTACCCCTCGGCCATGGTGAACGGCCAGCCCGCTCCGGGCTACAGCAGCGGCGATGCGATCCAGGCGATCCGCGAGGTGACGGCGGAGGTGCTGCCCCGCGGCTACGGCTACGACTGGGCCGGCTCCTCCCGCGACCAGGCCAACGCGGGCAACCAGGCCATCATCATCTTCGCCATCAGCCTGCTCTTCGTGTACCTGCTGCTGGCCGCGCAGTACGAGAGCTTCCTGCTGCCGCTGCCGGTGCTGCTGTCGCTGCCCGTGGGCATCTTCGGCGCGCTCTTCTTCCTGCTCATCATGGGGCTGGAGAACAACATCTACGCGCAGATCGCCATGGTGATGCTGATCGGCATCCTGGGCAAGAACGCCATCCTCATCATCGAGTTCGCCACCCTGCGCCACCGCGCCGGCGCCAGCGCGTTCGATGCCGCCGTGGAGGCCGCCAACGACCGCCTCCGCCCCATCCTGATGACCAGTTTCGCCTTCATCGCGGGCCTGATCCCCCTGATGATGGCCAGCGGCGCGGGCAAGATCGGCAACAACACCATCGGCTCCGCGGCCGCAGGGGGCATGCTCTTCGGCACCATCTTCGGCGTGATCGTGGTGCCCGGGCTCTACGTGGTGTTCGCCACCCTGTCCGACCGCCTGAAACGCACCGGCCGCAAGGACGAGATCGCCTTCACCGAAACGCTTTGAGCACCATGGCCCGCATCCACCTTCCCGCCCTGGCCCTCGGTGCCGCCCTCTTCACCGGTTGTGCCTCCCTGGATGATCCGCTGAAGGCCCCGCAGCAGGCGCAGCCCGCGTCCTTTGCCGGCACCACCGCTGACACGGCCAACGCCGGCACCACCGACTGGCGCACCTACTTCAACGACCCGCTGCTGGTGCAGCTGATCGACACCGCGCTGGCCCGCAACCTCGACCTGCAGATGGCGCTGCAGCGCGTGGAGATGGCCCGCGCCGGGGCCCGTGCCGCGCGCGGTGCGCAGCTCCCCACCGTGGGCCTCAACACCACGGCCGCCATGCGCCGCTTCGGCCTCTACACCATGGACGGGGCCGGCAACATCGTCACCGAGATCGTGCCCGGCAAGATCGTGCCCATCGACCTGCCCGACCTCTACATCGCCCTGCAGGCCACCTGGGAGGTGGACATCTGGGGACGCCTGCGCAACCAGCGCAAAGCGGCCGTTTCGCGCATGCTCGCCAGCCAGGAGGGCGCCCACCTGGTGATGACCAACGTGGTGGCCGACGTGGCGGTGGCCTACTACGAACTGGTGGCGCTGGACAACGAACTGGCCATCCTCCGCGAAACGGTGGTGCGCCAGGAGGAGGCGCTGAACGTGATCGAGCGGCAGAAGGACGCCGGACGCGCGAACGAGCTGGCCGTGCAGCAGTTCGAGGCACAGCTCCTGGGCACCAAGGCGCTGCAGAAGGAGATCGAACAGCGCATCGTGGCCACCGAGAACCTCATCAACCTGCTGCTCGGCCGTTTTCCGCAACCCGTGCAGCGCAACGCCGCCGGCCTGGCCGGCCCGCTGCCCGCCGATCCCGCCGTGGGCCTGCCCGCCCAACTGCTGCGCAACCGGCCCGACATCCGCGCCGCCGAACTGGAGTTGATGGCCGCACGCTTCGACCTGAAGGCCGCGCGTGCCGGCTTCCTGCCCAACCTCAACATCACGGCGGGCTATGGCTACCAGGCCTTCGACCCGACATTGCTGTTCGAGAGCCCCTCATCCATTGCCTATCATTTGGTGGGGGGCCTGTTCACCCCACTGCTGAACCGCAACGCCCTCAAGGCACGCTTCCGCGAGGCCAGCGCCCAGCAGCTCGCCGCCGTGTCCGCCTACCAGCAACGCATCATCACCGGCCATGTGGAGGTGATGAACGAGCTGAGCAACCTGGGCAAATTGCGCGAGGCAGGTGACCTGCGTCGTCAACGGAACGACGTGCTGCAAGCCTCGGTGGACGTATCGCGCGAGCTTTACCGCAATGCGAAGGCCGGCTACATCGAGGTGTTGCTGGCCCAACAGAACGCCCTTTCCGCGAACCTGGAACTGGTGGAGGTGCAGAAGCGGCAGCGCTTCGCCTTGGTGGACCTGTACAAGGCCCTGGGCGGCGGATGGTCCGATCGGCGTCCGTGATCGTGCTGGTGGCCCGGCCGGCCCGTAGGTAAAGCCTGGCACGCCGGCTGGGTGAACGTGGCGCGCGGCGATCAGGCCGCCGCCTCGTGCTCCGGGCAATCGGTGCGCAGCTCGGCCACGGCCAGGTCCGTTCCCAACAACTGGCAGTGGTGCCGGCCCTTGCGATCGCCGCGGTAGTGTGCGCAGGTCCAGCACATGCGTTGCACCTGCACATCACCACTTTCAAGCAGCGACGCCAGCAGGCGCATCAAGGCCAGCAACAGGGTCTCGCGTTCATGCAGGGGCAGGGTGGCCAGCGCCTCGGTGAAGGGCCCACCCGCAGGCAGCCAGCGCCTCCCGGCCGCCGTGAGCCGCAGCGCATGGCTGCGGCCATCGTGCGGATCGGGCTTCCGCAGCAGCAGGCCGCGTTCCACCAGGAGCGCCACACTGTCGCTCACCGTGGGCCGTGTCACCTGCAGCTCTTCCGCCAAACGCGCCACGCCCACGGGCTCACCGGGGTGGTCGGACACGAAACCCAGGATGCGGATCTGCAGGGGGCTGAGCCCGGCGCCCGTGGCCTGCTGCCAACGCAGGGCACGCGCCACCTCCCCGATGCGCTCCAGCAACCGGGCCAGGTGCGCATCCAGCGCTTCATCAGCGGCGTGTTTCCGGGCCATGGTCGAAAGGTATCGTGAACAAAGGGACCCGGCACGCACGGCCGGGTCCCCTGCTGTTCAACCGGGCCTCCTCAGCCCTTCACCTCGGCCATGCTCGCGCCGTGGTTGATGTGCAGCACATCGCTGCCGATGACCAGGGCGGGCACGCTCTTCACGCCGGCGGCCTCGGCCTCGGCAATGCGGCCGCGGTCCTGGCCCAGATGAACGTGCTCCACCTCGAACCTGCTGCGGTCCACCAGTTCGGTGATCCGATCCTCCGCGTTGATGCATACCGGGCAACCGGCATGGTAGAAGACTGCCTTTTCCATGTTGTTGGGGTTAGGGGTTGATGTGATCGGGCGGGAACGTCCTCCCGGGGACAAATATAGTTAGGCTTCCTTACCTTTGACCCGCACCGACAACATCCCGATGCGCACGACCCTCCTCCTGACCGGCCTTCTTTTGTGGAGCGGCCTGCATGCCCAACAACGCACGAACATGAACGACAACGCGAGAACGGCCGAAGTGGCCGTATGGGACACCTATGTCACCCGCAAGGACGGCCGGGTGATGCACTTCGACATCATCGCACCCAGTAGCCAGCGCGACACGGCCGTGATCCACGGCTACGGACGGGCGTACCTGGAAAGCAAGGGACAGGGCGGACAGTCGCTCACGTCGAAGGAGTGCCGCTTCTGCCACGTGCGTGCACTGCCCCCCCAATGGGAGGCCGACATCCGCCGCCAGGGCTATTTCATCCTGGAGATGGAGAACTGCGACTGAGAGGCCGCCGCTACGCCCCCAGCGGCTCGAACCGCGCTTGGAAGAAGCGCAGGTACTTCGGCTCGTAGGTCATCCGCAGGCCGGTGATGCGGTCGCGGCGCTCATACACGCGTTGCACGCTCTCGGCCACCACGTCCATGTGGGCCTGCGTGTACACGCGACGCGGGATGGTGAGGCGCACCAGCTCCAGCTCGGGGTAGCAGTGATCGCCGGTGGTCTTGTCGCGGCCGGCGCTCACGATGCCGCGCTCCATGGCGCGCACCCCACTGTCGATGTATAGCTCGGCGGCCAGTGCCTGCGCGGGGAAGGCGGTCTGCTGCAGGTGCGGCAGGAAGGCCTTTGCATCCAGGAAGATGCCGTGCGTGCCCACGGGCCGTACGATGGGGATGCCCATGTCGATGAGCTTCTGCCCGAGGTAGAACACCTGCCCCACCCGCGCGCGGATGTGGTCGTCCTGCACGCTTTCGGCAATGCCGATGGCCATGGCCTCCATGTCCCGTCCGGCCAGCCCGCCGTAGGTGTGCAGTCCTTCGTAGATCACCACCCTATTCCGCGCCTCCTCGAACACATCCCACTCATTGGTGGCCATGAAGCCGCCGATGTTCACCAGCGCGTCCTTCTTGGCGCTCATGGTGGCGCCGTCGGTGAGCGCGCAGATCTCCCGCACGATCTCCGCCACGCTGCGATCGGCCTGTCCCGGCTCCAGCAGCTTGATCATGTACGCGTTCTCGGCCACGCGCGTCATGTCGTGGATGATGCGGATGCCGTGCTTCGCGGTCAGCTCCCGCAGGGCCTTCAGGTTGGCCAGGGAGATGGGTTGCCCGCCGGCCATGTTCACCGTGGTGGCGATGGAGACGTAGGGGATCTTTTTCGCGCCGTGCTCGTCGATGACGCGCTGCAGCTTGGCGAGGTCCACGTTGCCCTTGAAGGGGAAGGTGCTCCGCGGATCGTGCGCCTCGTCCACGATGATGTCCACGAAGGTGCCGCCCGCCAGCTCCTGGTGGAGCTTGGTGGTGGTGAAGTACATGTTGCCGGGCACGATGTCGCCGGGCTTGATCAGGATCTGCGAGAGGATGTTCTCGGCGCCGCGTCCCTGGTGGGTGGGCACGAGGTATTTGTAGCCGTAGAACTTCTTCACCGCCTCCTCCAGGTGGTAGTAGTTGCGGCTGCCGGCATAGGCCTCATCGCCGAGCATGAGCCCTGCCCATTGGCGGTCGCTCATGGCGCTGGTGCCGCTGTCCGTGAGCAGGTCGATGTAGACCAGCTCGGAGGGCAGCAGGAAGGTGTTGTAGCCCGCTTCCTCAATGGCCTTCACGCGCTGCTCACGCGTGGTCATGAACAGCGGTTCGACCATCTTGATCTTGAAGGGCTCGGCCCAGGATGTCTTGTGCATGGGGTTCGCAGGTGTTCGGTCGTTGTCAGGCCACGGGCTGGGCATCGGGAAGGAGCAGCGCACGCACCTCGTCGGCCTGCTGCTCCAAGGCCGCGCGGAAGCGTTCCGCATCCTGGGCCGCATCGGCGAAGGCGCTCTGCACCAACGCGCCATAGTGCCGCATGCCCTCCAACAGGTTGTCCCGGAAGGTGGTGAGGCGGCGGCGTTGCTTCGCGTTCATCTCACTGGCGCAGCGCTCCAGTTCGCGCTTGTAGTGATCCACGTAGAGCCCCAGTTCCTTGATGAACATGTGGGGCCGTTCCACCTCCGCCAGCAGATCGGTGCGCCCATAGATGTGGTCCACCATGGTGCGCAGGGACACCACCTGGCTGAAGTAGGCGGTGTTGGGTCCCGGACAGATGGCCACGGCCTCCAGCTTGTGCGCGGGCGAAAGCCCGGCCTTCAGCAGCGCACCGGCCCCCAGCCCTTCGCACAGGCAGTCCTTGTCCATGACGGCCGCCTCTTCGCGGGCCAGCGCAACGGGATCGGTGAGGGTGGCGCGCAACTGCTGCAGCTTCAGGTGCTGGTACTGGCGCGAGGCGGTGCAGATGGGCCGCTCGGTGAACTCGGTGTTGCTGCTGAGGAACTCCTTGTAGCACGGGCTGCCCGGCCGTCCCTTGGCGATGCGGGCCAGCCGCTGCTGCTCCGAGCTGCTCGGCCTGAAGTTGTGGAAGGGCACGCCCAGCGGCGAGGCGTTGCTGAGGAAGAAGTCCTCGGGGCGTGCGTGGGTGAGCTGATGCAGGGTGGCCTCGTCCACGTTGGTGGCCTCGGGCACCAGCAGGAAGGGACTGCCCCACCCGGTGCCGTCCACACCGTAGTGCTCCAGCAGGAAGCGGTCCTCCGCCGCCGTGCCGATGCCGCCCTGTGCGGTGATGCGCTGCGCAGGCAGTTCCTGGAACACCGCCCTGCCCTGCCCCGCCAGCACCTCGTTGCAGGTGGTGTAGAGCTCCCGGGCCAGCGCGCTCCTGTGCTCGGCGAAGTCCTGCAGGATCGGCCCCATCAGCAGGCCGTCCGTCGCGAAGGCATGCCCGCCGCAGTTGAGGCCCGATTCGATCCGGAACTCGGACACCCAAACGCCCTTCTTCGCCAGCAAACGCCCCTGCACCTGGGCCGAACGCAGGTCGCTCACCTTGAGGATGACCTTCTTGCGCAGCTTCCCTTCCGCATCGGGCAGGAAGTCGGCGAACTGCGCGATGTAGTTGTAGAGCCTGGGGTTGTAGCCCGCGCTGAGCACCACGGCGGAGCTGAGCGTGCTGTTGGCGAACCCGCGGAAGGCGGCCATGGCATCGCAGAACGCATCGGGCAGGGGCACGCCATCCGGACCGTAGTTCGTGGGATCGATCTTGGCCATGATGTTCACATCGATGGCGCCCGGCGTGATGCGCGCCCGCAAGGCCTCCTCTGCCATCTCGCGCTCGGGGCCCGGCGCCATGGCCATTACCTGCTGGTACCTTTCCTGCAAGGGTGAGCCCGGTGGCAAAAGCTCGAAGTACAAGCCGCTCTCCGCGCCGGGTGCCAGCGGCGTGGCCCGCACCCGCGCCGTGTTGCGCTCCACCAGACGCTGCAACAGGTCGAGGTAGGCCGTGATGCGCCGCGCGCGGTGGTCGGGGGAAGGTTTGGGGATGGCCTCGCAGGGCTCGTCGTTCAAGGCCGCGTGGTGCGCACGCATCCGTTCGATGAGCTCGTCCTCGATGATGGACACCACGGATGAGATGCCGAGATGGGCCACCTTCAACGGGGTGTCGATGGTATAGCCCAGCCCCATGACGGGGATGTGGAAGGTGTGGGGGCCGCGCACGGCCGCGGTTTCTGGGCTGCGCATCACGCGAAGTTCCTGGGGAGCTTCATCACCGGAACTGATTCGCATCATATTCCTGCGATCATTCCTGATGAGGATCGCCCCGCACCGGCGGGCACTGTAACCGCACCATGCCCCGCAATGGCCGGCTCTCCCCGTGCCATCACAGCTCAACGGGCTTCCGGTCCACCAGGTGATGGGTGCCTGCGCTGACAGGCTCTGCCAGGGCTCCTTCGAGCACCGCTCGAGCCACTGCGGCCAAATCCCGCAGATTGATGAGCTCCAGCGACCAGCGTCGGCGCACCCACATCGGCCCCAAGGCACGCTCGCACCTGGCCACCA
Source organism: Flavobacteriales bacterium (assembly GCA_030584065.1). Taxonomy (NCBI): domain Bacteria; kingdom Pseudomonadati; phylum Bacteroidota; class Flavobacteriia; order Flavobacteriales; species Flavobacteriales bacterium. The sequence goes on along the minus strand of CP129489.1, from coordinate 532,954 downwards.
TCCGCATGGCCATCGCCAGCCCCTCGGGATCGCGCAACGTGCCGGCATGCATGGACATGGCATGACGCAGCGCGGAAATGGCGCGCAGTGCGCCCGTTGGCGCCGACCTCGACAGCTTCGATGGCCATTGGCGCCGTGGCAGCGAGCCTCCCTCGCAATGCGGTGCTTCACGGATGGCATCGGCGGCGCGGCGCGGCATCACGAGCGCTTCGAGCAGCGAATTCGACGCCAGGCGATCCGCACCATGCAGTCCGGTGCCAGCGCATTCCCCCAGTGCGTAGAGCCCGCTCAGGGCGGTACGCCCGCTGTCGTCGGTGGCGATGCCGCCGCAGAGGTAATGCGCTGCCGGCATCACCGGAAGCGGATCGCGCCCGGGCACCAGGCCGATCCGTCGGCAATCGCGGTCGATGGCAGGGAACTCCCGCATGAAGCGGGCGGTGCCGATGGGACCGGCATCGAGCAGTGCATACGGCAATCCCGATCGCCTCATCTCCTCCTGTATCGCGCGGGCCACCACATTGCGCGGCGCAAGGTCGCCAGATGGATGCACGCCATCCATCAGCGGCCGGCCATCGTGGCGCAGCAGGCGTGCGCCCGCACCCCGCACCGCTTCGCTGATGAGCGGCACCTGACCCTGCGCACCGGTGTGCAGCGCAGTGGGGTGGAACTGGACGAAGGCCATGTCGCGCACCGGGACGCCGGCGCGCACCGCCATCGCGATGCCATCACCCGTTGCATCCGGCGGATTGGTTGTGTGCATGAAGACCTGTCCGATCCCTCCGGTGGCCAGCACCACCGCATCAGCGAACCGGTCGTGCATGTCGCCCGTGGCCAGGTCGATGGCGCGCACACCGATGCACCGCCTCTCGTCGCCCTCCCTCACCAGGAGGTCGACCACGCGCTGCCCTTCCATCAACGTGACTGAAGGCTCATCGCGCACTTGACGGCGCAGCACCCTTACGATCTCCTCACCGGTGCGGTCGAGATGATGCACCACGCGGGCAGCGCTGTGCCCACCCTCCCGCGCCAGAAGCAGGTGGCCATCGGCATCGGCATCGAAGCGCGCCCCTTGGGCGAGCAATTCCCTGATCACCGCCGGCGCCTGGCGAACCACGAGCTCCACGATCCTCCGGTCATTCCGCCCCTCACCCACCCGGAGGGTATCCCCGATATGCCGCTCGAAGCTGTCCCCCCCGTCCATCACGGCCGCCACCCCCCCTTGAGCGGCGTAGGAGCTGCTACCCTGGACCGGTGCCTTGGTGAGCATCACGATGGACATACCGCCATGCCCGGCCGTCAGTGCCAGTCGGGCCGCGCAAGCCATGCCTGCGATCCCGCCCCCCACCACGATCACCTCCCTCGGTCTCATCCCAGCGCGAGCATCCGGCGCAAGGCCCGCTCAGCTCCGACCCTGACGGCTTCCGGCAATATCACCTCCGGACGCAATCCGAGCAGCGCATCGCGCATCTTCCGCACCGTATTCAGCTTCATGTAGGGGCATTCGCTGCAGGCGCAGGTGTTCTCCGCGAAGACCGGTGCCGGTATCAGCAACTTGCCTGGCACAGTCTTTCGCATGCCATGAAGGATGCCCGCCTCCGTGGCCACGATGTAGGCGTGCCCCCCGTCTCGCCGCACGAAGTCGAGCATCGAGGCGGTCGAACCCACGTGATCCGCCTCGGCGAGGATGTCATGCGGGCACTCCGGGTGAGCGATGAGCTTGGCCTCAGGGTGCTTTCCCATCAGCAGCCTCAGCTTGTCGGCGCTGATGGCCTCGTGCACCTCGCAGCTTCCGTCCCAGAGCAGCATGCGCCTGCCGGTGATGCGCTGCACATAGGCGCCCAGGTGCTTGTCCGGCGCGAAGATGACAGGGCGGTCCGCCGGCAGGCTGTTCACCACGCGCACCGCGTTGCTGCTGGTGCAGATGATGTCGCTCATCGCCTTCACGGCTGCGCTGCAATTGATGTAGCTCACCACCAGATGATCGGGGTGACTGTCAAGGAACTGCGCGAAGGCCTCTGCAGGGGCGCCATCGGCCAGGGAGCATCCTGCGGCGAGGTCAGGGACCAGGACCGTCCGCCCAGGATTGAGGATCTTGGCCGTCTCGGCCATGAAGTGGACGCCGCAGAACAGGATGACCTCGGCGCGAGCGCGGTCGGCAGCCTGCGCCAGCGAAAGGCTATCGCCGACGAAATCCGCGAGCTCCTGGATCTCCGGGGTCTGGTAGTAGTGCGCAAGGATCACCGCGTTGCGCTCGCGCTTCAGCCTGATGATCTCTGCACTGAGGGCCCTGTCGGGCTCAGCGGCGACCCTTGCGGGAACGGCAGTGGCTTCCATTGTCATGGCCTTGATTCCCCTGTGCGGGCCGCCCCCTGCACGAGGGGTTCATGCTGAGCGCTCTGGAGGAGGCGTGGCGACCAGGCCGCGCGGAGCAAGGCCACGGCCACGGCACCCAAGCCGGTCATCACGCCCACACCCGCCACGGCGAAGGCAATGAGCAGCGGCTGCAGCGGCTGCATCAGCGCTTGGTGATCGGTGATGCCCAACGCCGTGGATCGCCAGCCCTTGATGGCCCCTGTCGCGAGCAGCGCCAGCCAGAAGATGAGCAGGCTGCCCATGGCCAACCGGCGTCCGAGGTCGATCCATCGCTCCCCAACCCCTCTGACGCCGGCATGCAGCAGGTGGGCCAGCGCGCCCAGCAGGATCATGGTATTGATGCCGATGGTCGCTCCCATGGCATGCGCCACAGTGATGTGCGTGCCGTGCGTGTAGCGGTTGATCGCGGGAATCGACATGAGGAGCGCGAGGAAGAGGTTGAGGAACACCCACACCTCCGCCGCGAACAGGAAGCGATAGGCGACCCGGTGCCCAAAGCGGCCGCGCTCGGCCAGCTTGGCGCGGAACCCCCGCACGATGCCGATGAGCAGGACCCATTCCGCCATGCTGATCCCATAGGCCAGGTGTCGTATCCACGAGGCCGTGGGCGCGTTGTAGAGATGATGGCCCCAGTTGAACATGAGGTTCGAGAGACCGAGGAACCAGAAGGCGAAGGCCCGCGGGCCACGCGCCAGGCCCTCATCCCCGCTGATGCGCACCATCAGGTAGAGCGCCGTGCCGTAGATCATCTGGTTCCAGGCGCCCACCATGGCGCCGTTGGACTTCCATTGCACGATGAGCTCACGCATGTAATTCTCCCTGAACCAGGGGATCTGCCAGAGATTCTGCTCCACGAAGGTGATTAGGAAGAACACCACTCCCGTGGTCCACATCCATACGTAGAGCGGCGGATCGGAATCACGTCGGTACCAGCTCCGCATGTAGTCCAGGAGCAGCAACAGCCAGGCCCCCAGGAGCGGGAGAGCGATCACCGGCGGGAACTCCCAGTACTCGCGCCCGCCGAAGCGCATGGCGCCGTAGGAGCCGAAGACCAGCACGAGCGACACCGACCAGACGACCAGGAAGGCCGTGTGCAGTGCCGTGGACCGCGCAGCTCCGAAAGCATCGTCCTTGAAGCGCATCACCACGGCTGACGCACCGGTGATGATCCAGAACAGCGCCGCTGACACATGCATCGGCCGTAATTGCTGGAACGGCAGCACAGCAGCCGCCTCAGGCGACAGGTAAGCGAGCGCGGCCACCACCCCGAGCACGAGCGCCACAAGGAGCATCGCCAGGGCGAGCGTGACATGCCAGCGGACAACGCCCGTCATCGCGGCTCCAGGATATAGGTGCCCGTCCAATGCACCGCCTCAGCCGGGACGCGGCTGCGGCCCGACCGGTCCACCCAGGCCAGGAAGGCGACCAGGTCATCCAGCTCACGGTCATCGAGGTCATGCGCCGGCATTCGCCCGGTGCCGTAGCGGACGAAGGTCCGTATGCGCTCGGGGCCTTGGTCGCCGTGCGCATTGGTAAGGTCCGGGCCCATGTATCCACCGAGCCCGTAGAGCTGGTGGCAGCCCACGCAGTTGCTCTCCTGCCACACCCGCATCCCGGACCGGACCTCCGCGCCAGCGATGTCGCTCCGCCCGCTGCCCTGGTAGGCGAACCATGACCCGGCGCCATAGGCGACGAGCAGACCGATGAGGACATGACGCTTCCACATGGCGGTGATGACCGCAAATATCGGACTTTCCCATCCGTATATGATGACCGATATCAGGCTATCCGCACTTCGTGCTCCCGCAGCTCCGGCACTTCAGGCAGCCCTCCTCGTAGTAGAGCCCCTCCGTGTCGCCGCAATCCGGACAGGTCCGCCCCTTTGCCTGCGTGCCATCGGGGATGTAGCGCTGCAGCGCCCTCACCACCCCGTTCTTCCAGGTGTTCAGCGTGGCATCATAGAGATGGAGATTGGCCACCACGTCCACCACCTGGGGCAACGGCATCCCCTGCCGCAGCATGCCGCTGATGAGGATGGCGTAGTTCCAGAACTCCGGATTGAAGGTCCGGCTCAAGCCCTGCACCGTGACCCTGTAATCGTCCGCATCGGCGTACTCCAAGTCGTAGATGCTCTTGTCGCGCTTGGGGTCGCGGCGTTTCACCACCCATCCGCGGCTCACCCATTTGGGCAGCTCGAACCCGCCATTCGCCTTGCCCGTGAATATCTCGTAGGGCTTGCCGTCAAGGAGCCCCACCACGGCGATCCACGGCTCGGTCTCGTTATGGAAGCGCAGCACATCGGCCTCGAGGCGCTCGGGGCGCTTCACCGGCTGGTGCGCCTCGTCCTTCTTCTCATCGGTGGAGACGAGGACACCGCTCCGGCTGCCATCCCTGTACACCGTGATGCCCTTCAATCCTTGATGCCAGGCCTCCAGGTAGATGCCGCCCACCTCCTCCACCGTCGCCGTTGAAGGCAGGTTGATGGTGCTGCTGATGGAATGCGTGGTGTACTTCTGCACCACGGCCTGCATCCTCACGCGCCTGTGCCAGTCGATGTCGTTCGCCGTGGCTCCGGCGTAAGGGCTCTCCTTTCCATCGGTCCTTCCGGTCGCCTTCATCCAGTCCAGCAGCCGAGGGTGGTGCACCGTGAACTCCTCCCACTGGTCCCCGAGCGCATCGGTGAAGCTCACCTTGGCCTTGGGATCGCCCGGCACCACCTTGCGGCGCCGCGTATAGCCCAGCATGTACACCGGCTCGATCCCGCTGCTGGTGCGCGTGAGCAGGCTCAGCGTGCCCGTGGGCGCCACCGTGCTCAGGCTGATGTTCCGCCTGCCGTGCCGCATCATGCGGTCATGCACCTCCGGCAGTTCACGCTCCAGCATGCCGACGAACTCCGAGGTGCGCTCGATGGCGGGATCGAAGCCCTCGAAGGCGCCCCGCTCGATGGCCATATCGATGCTGCTGTCGAACTCCGCGCGGCATTTGGTACGCATGATGTCCTCCGCGGCCTCGATGGCCGCGTCGCTGTCGTACTTCAGGTTGAGCGCCGCCAATGCATCGGCCAGCCCCGTGAAGCCAAGCCCGGTCCGACGCCCCTTGCGCCCTGTCTCCCGCAGCAGCTGCCAGGTCTCGCGCTCTACGCGCTTCACATCATCGGGCTCGGGGTCGCTCTCCACTTTGGCCAGGATGCGGTCCACGGCCTCCAGCTCCAGGTCCACCAGGTCATCCATCAGCCGCTGCGCCTCGTAGGCGACTGCGGCGAAGCGCTCGTGGTCGAACCAGGCGCGCACCGTGAAGGGGTCGTTGACGAAGCTGTAGAGGTTGATGGCCATGAGCCGGCAGCTGTCGCCGCCCTGCATGGCGATCTCGCTGCACGGATTCGTGCTCTCATTGCGGAACCCCGGATACACTGAACTGGTGGAGTACCGGTGCTGGCGGTCCCAGAGGATGATTCCGGGCTCAGCCGTGCGGTGCGCGCATTGGATGAGCGTGGCCCACAGGTCGCGCGCCTTCACCGTGCGGGTGACCGACGGCACAGCTGCATCGATCGGCCACCGCAGCGCGAACTCCCCATCGGCCTCGACCGCCCGGAGGAACTCATCGCTGACCCGCACGCTGATGTTCGCGCCGGTCACCTTGCTGAGGTCCTGCTTGATGGTGATGAAGCGCTCCACATCCGGATGCGCGATGTCCATGGTGAGCATGAGCGCCCCTCTCCTGCCCTTCTGCGCCACTTCCCGGGTGGTGTTGCTGAAGCGCTCCATGAAGCTCACCGCGCCCGTGCTCGTGCGGGCCGCGTTGCTCACCACGGCGCCCTCGGGGCGCAGGGTGCTCAGGTCGAACCCGACGCCGCAGCGCCGCTTGAAGAGCTGCGCCAGCTGCTGGTCGTTGCGGAAGATCCCCCCGTAGCTGTCGAGCGGCGATGGGACTACGACGCAGTTGCTGAGTGAGGCCAGCCGGTAGGGGTCGCCCAAGGAGGCCATGACGCTGCCTTGGGGGACCACGTCGCCGAATCCATCGAAGAGGCGGAAGATGCGGTCCTCATCGAGCCGGTGGCGCCGCTGCCCATAGGCGGAGAGCAGGCCGCGCTTGGCGGCTGGAACCGCTCCGTAGGCGGCTTCGATGCGCGCGAACTCCCTGGCCATGCGTCGGTGCATATCCGCCGGCGTGGCCTCCAGGAACCGGCCCTCCGGGTCGCGGAGCGCGTACTTGTTGGCCCATGTGCTGGCCGCCAGGTCATCGCCCTGGAAATAGGCGAGCGCCCGCTCCTGGACCTCCTCCTTGCTCAACGGGGCTATCGGCTGCTCTGTCATGGCTAGGCGCTGCGGGGCGGTGATGGTCTGCATGATCGGAAGGTTGAAGGCCGGCAAAACTCCCGGCGGCCCCGACCCACGATCATGATTCATGTCATATTCACCATCTCATCCATCAACAGGGTTTTCAACGTGCGCGCGAAGCCCCAGCGGTTGCGGCCATCCGGTCAGGAATGGCGGATACGCCGCGCAGGACGGGGCTCCGGCCCGGCACTGCCAAGTTAGATGCGGCATGCACGCGCACATGCGCATGGTGCAAGAACCGGGGTGTTGAAAACTACGGTCTCCCGGCGAACCGCACCGAACCAGCGAAGGCGCCCCGTGGGGCGCCTTCGCCGACTTTCACCGCTCCGGGATACCACTCACGGGAACGGCGTTTGCGATCCGCTCACTGCGGTGGCAGGAGCACCTTGTCGATGACAACGACAAGCCCATTGGCCGCTTCCGCGGTGCCCAGCACCTTGGCGTCGTTGATCATCACGCTGCCATCCTCCGCCACGGAGAACTTCGTGTCCTTGAGGTTGGCCATGTTCAGCTTGCGGCCGTTGGTCATCCTCTCGGGGGAGAACACACCCAAGGCAACATGATACTCCAGGATGTCCTGCAGCTTCTCCTTGTTCTCGGGCTTCAGCAGCTCATCCAGCGTACCGGCAGGCAGCGCATTGAAGGCAGCATCCGTAGGCGCATACACGGTGAAAGGCCCTGCATTGGAGAGCACATCCTCGTACTTGACATGCTGCACCGCCGCCACCAGCGTCTTATGGTCGGGTGACTTAACCGCCACCCCGACAACAGTAGGCTTGCTGGTCTCGTCTACGACAGCGCTCTGGCCCGCAGCTGGGGCTCCGGACTCAACAGGCGCAGCGGCCTCCTCGGCGGGAGCTCCGCACGCGGCGAACAGGAGCAACCCCATCAGGTGCAAGGGAATTCGGTAGGTCTTCGGTTTCATGGGTTCGGGTTTGGTGACTGTCTGATGCCACGAATATCAAGGGACCCTTCTATCCGTTTCATGACTCATATCAGCCTACGAGGAAAAATGCTCGCTCAGGCCCGGACCAAGGAGCCGTGGACCAGCAAGGCCACGGCCAGGGCGGTGACCAGGGAGATATGCACCGCATGGCCGCGCAGGCGGTCCGGAGTGAGGCGCGGGATGACCCGCAGCCGGGCATGGGTCCCGACAAGCGCGGTGGCCGAGAGCAGGAGGATCTTCGCGGCCACGATGGCCTGGACCCGGTCGCTGAACGTGAAGGCATTGATGATTCCAGGCACGTAATGGTGCGCAAGCATAAGCCCGGTAACCGCCTGAACGATCAGCGCCGGGATGCCGATCCGCTCCTACCCCGCTCGAAGGCCAGGATGCGCTCCGCATCCCTCGCCTTCAAGGCCCCGGGAAGCACCGTGAGCAGCAGCACCAGGTGCCCGCCCACCCAGATGGAGGCCCCGAGCAGATGCAGTATGAGCAGCCAGGTATGGGGCATGCCCTAGAGGTCCTTCTTCCCGAATACGCGGAAACCGCCCCATGCGGGGAGGACCACCCATAGGGACAGGATGGCCGCAGCCATGGCCATGCCTGCGGCGCTGCCGAAGAAGCTCTTGTACACGGCGCCGCTGTAGCCCATCATCGCCGCCAGGTCGATCTCCAGCATCACCATGATGCGCGCCAGATCGACGGGATTGAGCGCTGCGAGCGGAACGACGAAGGGCTCGATGGGGTATTCGCTGGTGACGAACATCAGCCACATCAGCACCGCATCGTAGACCAGCACGAATCCGAGCCAGAGGACAAGCGCCAGGCCCACCCCCCGGGCCTTCTCGCGCTGCCTGAGGGCGATGAGCGCTCCCAGCGCGGCGAAGACGAGCACAAGCGCCGAGCCCGCCAGCGAAAGGACCACGGCCGACGGCCCGGGCGCATTCACCAGCAAGGGGAGCCCCAGTCCGAAGCCCTGCGCCAGCAGCAATGCCGTGGCCAAGGCCATCAGCTGGCCGGCCAGGATGGCCTTGCGGCCGATGGGCTGCACCGCGAGCAGCTGCGTGAACTCCTGGATGTCGTAGAGGTAGACCACCGTGAAGATCAGGGCGATGAGCGGAACGAGCACGAGCACCACCTGCACCAGGCTCAGCATGGCCTTCATGGGATCGTCCTCCAGGACGAAGAGCCCCTGTGAAAGGGCGAGCAGCAGCAGTGCATAGCCCATTACGAACCGGTTCCGCGCCAGGTCGATCAATGTGTACTTGTAGACCTTGCCCATCGCCGGTCAGGGATTCACTTGGGCGAGCCGCCCGGTGTTCATTTCTTCCAGCAGCCTAGGCAGGCCCTGCGACAGCCGTTGCGCTCCCGTGCGTTGCAGGATGGCCTGCACAGGGAGCAGGAAGCGCAGGCGCCCATCCTCGAGATAGGCCACCCGGTCGGCCAGGGCCTCCACCTCCTCCATGAGGTGCGAAGTGATGAGCACGGTGCCTCCGCGATCGCGGAGCGCACCGGCTTCCTTCAGCACCCTGGCCGCGCTCACAGGGTCGAGGCCGGCGGTCGGCTCATCCATCACCAGGATGGATGGGCGGGCCCGGAAGGCCAGCACGGCGCTCACCTTCTGGCGTGTTCCGCCGCTCAGGGCGGAAAGCCGCTTGTCCAGCTGCGCATCGAGCCCCAACTCGGCGATGAGCCGGTCGTCCAGCCGCTCCGGGGCCAATCCGCGAACATCGGCCATCATCGCGAACAGCTGCTCAATGGTGAGGGAAGGCGGGAACTGCGAGATCTGCGGCATGTACCCGATGCTGCTCCTGTACGCCGGATGCGGCGAACGGCCTCGCGCGTCGATCACGGTGCCTTCCACGGTGAGCCGCCCCTCGGTGGGGTGCACCAGGCCGAGCAGGCATTTGATCAGCGTGGTCTTGCCGCTGGCGTTGGGGCCGATGAGCATGACCACCTCGCCGGCCTGGAAGGAGAGGTCCACGTTGCGCAGGGCCCAAAGGCGGCCATAGCGCTTGCCGATGCCGGAGCAGGTGATGCGCTCTTCACCCATGACCGGCAAGGATAGGAACTGGGGCCCCGCGGCCAGCACGGGCATCGCCGGAAAGAAGGGGCGTGGGCGGCCGCATCAAGGGGCGGTCATCCTTCATGGCCTCGGGGGTGAGGGACGGCAGCAGGCGCTCCGCCCGGTCAAGGAGCGATACGAAGAGGCTCCGCGAGAACACCATGGCGTAGGGCTGCCGCTCCACGAGCAGGGCGAAGAAGCCCAGCGGCCGGTGAGGCACATCGCCCGTCCCATCACGGTCCAGGTCGTAACCGGTGTAGCGGTCCCAGTAGTTGCCCTCGAGCGTATTCAGCATGATCGACCCGTTGGTGCTCATGTCGAAGGTGTTGCCGGCGAATGAGTTCCCGGTGAAATGGCAGGCGGTCGCATTGGCGAACAACCGCAGCGCCCAGCCGTTGGTGAGGAAGAGGTTGGAGCGCACCTGCAGACGGTTGCAGCCGTCCACCATGATGCCCGTGGTGTTGTCGGTGAAGAGATTGCCCTCGATCTCCCCGTCGTTGATCTCCTTCAGCAGCAGCCCGTAGGCGCTGGCGCCCCGATTGGCCAGGAAGCGGTTGCGCTTCATCACGATCTCCTTGCTGAACATCACCGCCACCCCGGCGCCGTTGCTCTCGAAGTGGTTGTCCGTGTATGCATCGTTATTGCTGAACATGAAGTGCAGCCCATAGCGGAGGTTGTGGCGCGTGGTGTTGCGCTCGATCGTGGAGCCGGTGACGAACTCGAAGTAGATGCCGTCACGGTGGTGCTCCACGCGGTTGTTGCGGATGGTGGCCCCGCTGCACTTCCACAGGTGGATGCCGTTGGCCATGGACTCCTCCTCGCCGGGGCGGCCCAGTACGATGTTGCCCTCCACCAGGGCGCCCTTCGCGCCGCTGAGGTAGATGGCGAAGAAGCAATGATCGAACCGGTTGTCCATGATGCGGGCGCCCGTGCAGTTGGTCACCTTGAGCGCGGCCATGTCGTCGAGGTTGCTGCGCCGAGGGTTGCGGAAGATGAGCCCGCGCACTTCCACGCTGTCGGCCTTCACCAGAAGGGCATCGTTCTCGCTCAGGCCATCGATCACCGCACCGGCACGGCCCAGCAATACCAGTCGCTTGTCGATGACCAGGGCGCCTTCCGCCACGGTGCCATCGATGATGATGGTGTCACCGGGCGATGCGCCGGCCAGCAGGCTTTTCAGCGTGGGGCTGCCGCCTCCGCGATGCAGCCAGGTGCGCGCTTTCAAGGGCACCGAAAGGGCCAGTACCGCCAGGAGCAACAGCAGCTTCCGCATCACTCTTCCAGCAGCGCACGGGCACCGGCCCAGTCCAAGGGGTGTGCATCCTGTCCGGCGGCGGCCCTGTCCCGGTCGCCATCGGTTGCGAAAGCCGCCACATCACCCCGCATGGGGCTGCGGAAAGACGGCCCGTGCAGGTAGCGCGCCGTGGTGGCATCGATCAGCGCACCCGGATGAGCATGGTCGCAGACGTACCAGCCGGCCACCTGGTCCTCGGCCACTGTGCCCTTGGCCACGAAATGCACCATGCACGCGATGTCATCGAAGACGTATTGCCGGCCCTTCATCGTGATGATGGCCGCACCGAACTTATCGTCCACGACATTCATCCGGCAATGGGCGCATTCGGCCTTCCCGAAATCGATGCGCGGAGGCTGCTGGCCGCATGACCAAAAGGTCAGCAGCAGCAGGAGCAAGGAAAGCGAACCCGACCGCAGCCTCATGATGCAGGGGATGCTTTGGCGCGCGCCTTCAGCTTGCTGCGGAGATCGCGCACCTCCAGGAAATAGACCCCGGCCAGCAGCGCCATCACCCCGAAAAGGATCCATCCGCCGATATCAGGGGTGGACCATGCGTCGAAGTTCAGCAGCTGCTTGTGCCCGATGAGCGGGGGCTGATAGGCCATGCCCTCCACCTTGATCGCGGCCTTGGGGTCGAGCTCATGCCCGTACTTGTAGCCCCAATCCCACATCCGCCAGAGCGCCCATGCGCCGAAGAGGGACAGCGTGACCAGGCCGCCCACGAGCAGGATGCGCCGGCCCCAGGCCGCGGCAACGATGCCCAGTGCAGCGAGCACCATGATCACCTTGGGCAGGATCCTGAACTCGGTGAACATCTCGTCCTTGATGTGGGCCATGCCGATGTAGTGGTTGAGGCCGTTGATCTTCTCGGTATCGCCGGAGAAATGATCGGCCCAGATCTGCATGTACAGCCCCTCGGGGTATTGCGGGGCCGCCAGGTCTATGCGCCAGATGGGCACGAACAGCAGCGCCAGCAGCGCCAGGGCCGAAAGCGCGATCATCACTCTGGATATGGGTCTCATGATGCGGTTGTCTTCCATGGGCGCCCTCCTTCAGCGGCACGGCCCCGGCGCGATGCCGGGGCCGTGCCGCTGTTCACCGGAGGAACGTCCGGGTTGGTTCAAAGTTCGGCGTCCACGCTCAGCGTGTAGGCCTCCAGGGGCACGTTGCTGTTGGCGGGCGATACGCGCACATAGCCCTGCATCTCCTGGTGGAGGGCCGAGCAGAAGTCCGTGCAGTACATCGGCCACACGCCCACGCGCGTCGGGATCCACTTCAGCGTCTGGGTCTCACCCGGCATGATCAGCAATTCGGCATTGGCGGCACCCTTGATGGCGAAGCCATGCGGCACGTCCCAATCCTGCTCCAGGTTCGTCACGTGGAAGTACACCTCGTCGCCGAGCTTCACGCCTTCGATGTTGTCGGGGGCGAAGTGCGAGCGGATGGTGGTCATCCACACGTGCACCTCCTTGCCGCGGCGCTCCACGCGGGTCTCCTTCTCGCCCTTGGCCACGAAGGGGTGCTTGTTCTCCTCGATCTTGAAGAACTTCACCTCGCGCGGCTTCACCAGCTCGGCTGGGATGGCCTGTGCGTAGTGGGGCTCACCCGTGGTGGGGAAGTCCAGCAGCAGCTCCATCTTGTCGCCCTCGATGCTGTACAGCTGGGCGCTCTGCGTCAGCTCCGGGCCGGTGGGCAGGTAGCGGTCCTTGGTGATCTTGTTGTAGGCGATCACATACTTGCCCCAGGGCTGCTTGCTGTCGCCGCCTGGCACGCACAGGTGGCCGATGCTGTAGTAGGTGGGTACGCGGTCCACCACCTCCAGTTTCTCCACGTTCCACTTCACGATCTCGCTGCTCACGAAGAAGCTGGTGTAGGCATTCCCGTTCGCGTCGAACTCGGTGTGCAGGGGCCCGAGACCGGGCTTCTTCACCTCGCCATGCAGCACGCTCTCGTACTTCAGCACCGGGATGCCGCCGAAGTCGCCTTCCACATCATTGGCGGCGATGGCCTGCTGGATCTTCTCGAAGCTGAACACGGGGATGAGCGCGGCCAGCTTGCCGCTGCCCACGATGTACTTGCCCGTGGGGTCCACGTCACAGCCGTGCGGGCTCTTGGGGCAGGGCATGAAGTAGAGCAGGCCGGGGTGGTCCTTGGGGTCCAGTTGCAGGACGTCCTCGTAAACCGTCGTCTCGGCGCTGTGCGTTTCCTCGTTCCACCAATTGCTGTAGTGCTTGCCGGGCACGCGCTTGCCCTTGCCGTCCTTGGCCAGTTGCTCGGCCAGCTTCCAGTTCACGGCCATGATGAAGTCCTTGTCGCGCTGGCTGGCGTTCACCTCCAACAGGCTGTAGGCCTGCTCGGTGTTGTAGCAGCTGAAGAAGAACCAGCCTTCGCTGGGGCCTTTGCCGGCGTGGCTCAGGTCGAAGTTCACGCCCGGGGTGGCGATCTGGAAGGCGATGCTCATCCTGCCCGACTCGGGATCGGGGTGGATGAAGCTCACGTTGCCCTTGAAGTTCTCCTTGTAGGTCTTGATGGACACATCGCGGGAAGCATCGTCGCCCATGGGCACGCTGAAGCGGGTGCCGGCCACCACGTACTCGCTGTTGCCCGTGGTGAATGGTGAGCTGTGGTTGCCCGCGCTGTTCGGGATCTCGATGATGCTCTTCGTACGGAAGGTCCCGAGGTCCACCAAGGCGATGCGCGGCGTGTTGTTGCCGTTGATGAAGCACCATTTGCCATCGGGAACGCCGTTGCTCTGCGAGAGCTCGGGGTGGTGGCTGTCATCCCAAGGGATGAAGCCGTAGCTGGTCATCAGCATGCCCTTGGTCTCCTCGCTGTAGCCATAGCCGCTCTCGGGATCCACGCTGAACACAGGGATCTCGCGGAACAGGCGGCCGCTGGGCAGGCCGTACACGGCCAGTTGCCCGCTGAAGCCGCCGCTGACGAAGTTGTAGAACTCGTCGTGGGTTCCGGGCTTCACATAGACCTTGCTCGCGGCATCGCCGGTGACCATGGTCTTGGTGGTGTTGGGCTTGCAACCCGGCATGGTATTGATGGCCAGGAAGGCGACCCCGGCTGCGCCGAGCAGGGCCGCTGTCATGGAAAGTGGACGTTTCATGGATGGTATGTTGGTGATGGGGGCGGGTTCAGGTCTCAGAGCGTGCGCATGAATTCGAGCACCTCGCGGCCTTCCTCCTTGGAAAGGCCTTGGTTGGGCATGCGGACGAGGCACTCCTCCAAGGCCTTCTGGGCCTCCGGATCGCTCTCGAGCATCGCATCGATGTTCAGGATCATGTTCATGATCCACTCCGGCTGGCGGCGCTCGGTGATGCCCTTCCAGCCCGGCCCGACCACGCGGTTCGGACCTGTGCTGTGGCAGGCCTGGCACTTCACATCGTATGTGGAGCGGCCCTTCTCCACCATGCCCTGGTCGATATCACCCAAGGTGATGTCCGCAGCGGTGAACAGCCCCGCCTCGCTCTTTCCCGGGGCCGCTGCGCCCGGAGGGGATCCGGCTGCGCCCGGAGGGCCGGCATTGGCATTATCGGCACCGCCACCGCAGGCGGAGAGCAGGGAAATGACAGCCATCAGCAGGCCGCCAGCGATCAGGTTCGTCTTCATGGTGTGTTTGTTAGTAGGAGCCCTTTCGGGGGCCAAATATCCACGGATGCGTTTGTCTGGTTTATGACGAGCGTCAGGACCTTGGTCAGGCTGCCGAAGCTACGTTGCAGCGCGCAATCAACCATCTTCGCGAACGCATCAAGGCATGAGTCGCTGGTTCCGCATCGCTCTTCTCAACCTGCTCGCGGCAGGCATCATCGGCGCCCTGCTCCGCGTGGTGTACATCACGGAACTGCCGTTCATCCGGTTCAGGCCCTGGCTGCATGGCCATTCGCACACGGCACTGCTCGGCTGGCTTTTCATCGGCGTGGCGGTGGTGCTCCTGCACGATGGCGGCCGCGGCGGCCTCTCGCGCGGCGTGCGCTGGCTGCTGACGGGCCTGCAGGCGGCGGTGGCGGCCATGCTCATCAGCTTCCCGCTCCAAGGCTATGGCGCGGTGTCCATCACCGCCAGCACAGTGCACTTGGTGCTGGCCTTCGCCCTCCTCAGGCACATCTGGCACGCTTCGGCGGAGTGGCCCGCGGCCGGCAGCCGGCTGCTCGCGCGCATCGCCATGGCCATGTTCGGCCTCTCCACCTTGGGCATCCTAACAATCGGGCCCATCATCGCGCTGGGCCTGCAGGGCAAGGAGATCTACTACTGGTCCGTGCAGTTCTTCCTCCACTTCCAGTTCAACGGCTGGTTCTGGTTCGCCGCCATGGCCATCGGCGCTCGTTGGGCCGAGCGCACAGGCTTCTCCCTTCGCCTCGATGCACTGACCATCCTGCTGTGGGTCGTCTCGGCCGTGCTCACCTATGCGCTCGCAATCGCCTGGAGCGAGCCGCACCCCGGGGTCTTCGCCACGGTATCGGTCGCCGTGGCGCTCCAGGCATGGGCGGCGGTGCGCACCCTGCGCATGCTCCAGCGCCTGCGGTCACAGGCTTACGAGCGTTTCCCGCCGTGGGCGCGGATCCTGATCGGCGTGGCCTTGGTGAGCATGGCGATGAAGGTGCTGGTGCAAGCCGCCGTGGCGGTGCCTGCCGTCGCCGTCATGGCCTTCACCATCCGCCACTACGTCATGGGCTTCATCCACATGAACACGCTGGGTACAATGACCACGCTGCTGCTGGCCTATGCAATCACCTATGGGTGGTGGACGACGGACCGGCCGATGGTGCGGGCCGGTCTCTTCCTGCTGGTTGCGGGCATCATCGGCAGCGAACTGCTGCTCTTCGCGCAGGGCACCCTGTTCTGGGCCGGCTGGGGAATGATGCCCGGCCACTACTGGCACTTGGCCATCGCCTCAGCGCTCATGCCCGCAGGAGTCGCGCTGTTGCTGGCCGCACGCTCCAGGCGGTCCACCGGGACCGCTGCATCCTGAAGGCTTCAGCGCCTGCTCGTCACCACTGTCGATCGGGGCGCTTGGTGGCGCCATTCACCCGCACCCGTTTGCTCCGGCTCGCGTGCCCGCTGAGCAAATCCACCTGCCGCTTGGGCACCCCGAAGGCCCCGGCCAGGAAGGTGATGAGCGCCTCGTTGGCCTGGCCATCCACGGGCGGCGCGGCGAGACGGATCCTCAAGGCATCGCCGTGCACGCCGGCCACCTCGGTGCGCTTGGCGCCCGGCTGCGCATGCACGGAGAGGATGATGGCCCCCTCTTGCTCGGCAATCCAATCCGGCATGCCCCCTGTGCGTTTGCTGATTAAAGGAAGCGAAGATGGCTAGGGCACCCGATCAATGCTCATGCCCGCCCTCATTCTCCAGCATGCTCCACAGGTAGTACACCTTGTCAGCCGCGAATTCCGCATGCTGCGGCAAGGGTTCCAACGGCGAGACCGCCGCGTACCCATCGCGGCTCACGCCGGGCACCACCTCGATGCGCTGGAAGACAGTGCGGCCTGGCTCCCTCTCCATCAGCAGGAAGAGAAATCCCTTGTCGCCGCTGCGCTGCAGGGCCGCATCGGGCACCACCAGCTGCTCGGCGGCGCCCGTGGGCACGAAGGCCACCACGCTCATGCCCTCGATGAGCTGCTCGCTGCCCTCCTCCACGTGCGCATGCACGGGGATGCTGCGGCCATCGGCATCGAAGGTGCGACCGATGCTGAAGAGTTCGCCCTTGAACCGCTTGCCCGGCATGTTCAGCACCTGGAAGTCGAAGAGCACCCCTTCCGTCAGCAGCGCCAGGTCGCGTTCGTAGGCGTTGAGGTGCACGTGGAAGTGGTGCAGGTCGATCACCTCCAGCAACACGGTGGTGGGCTCCACGCGAGCATCGAGGAAGATGCGGATGCCGTTCACGCGGCCATCGATGGGGCTGCGCAGGGTGAAGCGGTCCTCCAAGCCAGAGGCGATCAGCTTCTTCAGGTCCACGCCCAGCGTGGTGAGCTGGTGCCCAAGCGACTCCCTGCGGGCCTGCATCACCTTGAAGTCCGCCTCCGCCTGCTCCAGCTGCTTCTGCGCGGTGGCCTCCCCGGCCAGCAGGGTGCGCTGGCGGCGCAGTTCGGCATCGGCGCGCTCGGCCTGGGCGCTCACGGCCACATACTCCTCCTGCATCTTGATGAAAGCCATGTCGCTGAGGGCCACCAAGGGTTGGCCCTTGCGCACGTGCGCGCCTTCGTCCACCAGCACGGCCACCACCTTGGCGCCGATGGGGCTGGTGAGCTGGGCCTTGCTCACGGGCGAGGTGGTGACACGCCCGGTGAGCTTCACCGTGCCCTCCATGCTGCGGCGCTCCGGCCGTATGGTGGTGATGCCGAGGGTGGCCTGCTGGGCGCTGTCCAGCACCACTTCATCGGCATGCGCATGGTCGTGCGCGTGTTCGGCAGTGGCCGCCTCCGGCGCGGGCGTGGAGCATGCGGCCAGTGCGAGAAGGGAAAAGATGAATGCGATGCGCTTCATGGCTGTGCGGTGAAGGGGAACAGCGTCCCGGTGAAGTGGTCGAGTTGGATGAGGGCCTCGGCGTAGGAGGCGCGGGACTGGATGCGTCCGAGACGCAGGTCGGTGCTCTGGGTGATGAGGGCGGTGAGCTCCACATAGCCGATCTCGCCGGCCTTGTAGGCGGTGGCGGCGCCGCGTTCGATCACGGCGGCCTGTTCGGCCAACGGGCCTTCGTAGGCCTGCCAGGCCTCGCGCGCCTGTTGGGCCCGGGTCAGCACGGACCCGTAGGCGGCGCTGAGGTCGGCACGCTGCTGGTCGGCCTGCTCACGCGCGATGCGCTCCTGCAACGAGGCGCCCTTGATGCGCCCGCGCTGGTCCCAGAAGGCGATGGGCAGCCCGATGGTGAGGCTGTAGCCGCGGAACTCGTCGCTCACCCCGTAGATGCGCTGATTGAACCACCGGCCCTGCATATCGGGCAGCGCCCGATTGCCTTCCACGCGCTTCAGCTGATGGGCCAGCAGGACCTCGCCTTCGGCGCGATCGAGCAGGGGGTGCGCGGTGATGGTGGCATCCGGCAGGGATGCTTCCACCGGGTGGGGTGATGCGGGCAGCAGTGGGTCATCGGTGCGCAACAGGCGCTTCAGTTCCAGCTGCGCGATGGCCACAGCGCGTTCGGCGCGCTCGCGCTGCACGGCCACCTGCTGCCTCCGCGCAAGGGCCGAGGCCTTCTCCACCAAGGGCACCTCACCGGTGGCGTGGCGCAGCTCGGCTACGCGGCCCAGCTCACCCACCAGGCTGTCCAGGGAGCGCAGCACGGAGGCCTCCTCCACCGCCTGCGACAGCGCGTTCCAGGCCAGGCGCACGTCGCGCTCCAGGTCGCGGGCGGCCAGCGCCAGGTCCGCATCGGCCAGTCCAATGCGTGCCTTGGCGGCCTGGTTGCGCGCGGCATACACCGTGGGGAACTCGATCCGTTGGGCAAGGCCCATCTTGAAGATGCCGTCAGGCGTGGCGGGCGACACATCCTCGTTCTCCACGAAGAAGCCCGTCTTGTCGATGTTCCATGCGCTGCCCTTCGCTACTTCGGCCTGCTCCACCGCCAGCTCGGCGGCCCGCAGCACGCCATTGTTGCGGAAGGCCATGGCCAGGGCGCTGTCCAGCGGGATGGTCGGTGACTGCTGAGCGTGCGACAGGCCCGGGACCAGCAGGGCCAGGAGCACCAATGCAGCTGGTGCCTTTAACGGCCGGGCCTTGATGAAGAGCACGTAGAGCACGGGCAGCACCACCAGCGTGAGGAGCGTGGCGCTCACCAGCCCGCCGATCACCACGGTGGCCAGCGGGCGCTGCACCTCGGCGCCCGCGCTGCCGCTCAGGGCCATGGGCAGGAAGCCCAGCGAAGCCACGCTGGCGGTCATCAGCACGGGGCGCAGGCGCATCACCGTGCCCTTGCGCACGCGCTCCACCACATCGTCCACGCCTTCCCTGGCCAGTTGCTGGAAGGTGCTGATGAGTACCATGCCGTTGAGCACCGCCACGCCGAAGAGCGCGATGAAGCCCACGCCCGCGCTGATGCTGAAGGGCATATCGCGCAGGTACAGCGCGGCCACGCCGCCGATGGCGCTCAGCGGCACGGCGGAGAAGATGAGCAGCGCATCGGGCAGGGAGCGGAAGGTGAAGTACAGCAGCCCGAGGATGAGCAGCAGCGCCAGCGGCACCGCGATGGCCAAGCGTGCCTTGGCCTCCACCAGGTTCTGGTACTGCCCACCGAAGGTGATGTAGTAGCCCGCAGGCAGCTTCACCTGGGCGTTCACGCGCTGCTCGATATCGGCCACCAAGCTCTCCACGTCGCGGCCGCGTGCGTTCACGCCCACGTAGATGCGGCGCTGGGCGTTCTCGTGCGTGATCTGCGCCGGGGCGTCCTCGTAGCCCACCTGCGCCAGCTGCTCCAGCGGCATCAGTTGCCCCGACGAACCGCGCACGAACAGGCGGGCCACATCCTCCAGGCTACGGCGCGCACCGGTGTCGGCGCGCACCACCAGGTCGAAGCGGCGCTCGTTCTCGTAGATGCTGCCGGCTGGTTCACCCGCGAAGGCTGCGCGCACCGTGCCGTTCAGTTCGTCGATGTCGGCGCCGAGCATGGCCATGCGATCGCGGTCGTAGCGCACCGTGATCTGCGGCAGACCGGCCACGCGCTCCACCTGCGGCGGGCCAGCGCCTGGCACCTGCTGTACGATGGCCGCGATCCGCTCGGCGTATTGAAGCAGGCTGTCCAGATCCGGGCCGAAGACCTTGATGGCGATGTCCTGCCGCACCCCGGTCATCAATTCGTTGAAGCGCATCTGGATGGGCTGGTTGATCTCGAAGAGCACGCCGGGAATGGTCTGCAGCGCCTTCAGCATGCTGTCGGCAAGCGTCCAGTAATCCTGCGTGGTGGTCCACTCGTCCTTGTCTTTCAGCATGATGAGCATGTCGGTCTGTTCCGGGCTCATGAGGTCGGTGGGCACTTCGGCGGTGCCGGTCTTGCCCACCACCATCTTCACCTCGGGGAACTGCATCAGCTTCCTTTCAACCAGCTTGTTGTTCGCCACACTGGCACTGAGCGAACTGCCTTGGGGAAGGATGCTGTGGTAGGCGAAGTCGCCCTCCTCCAGTTGGGGGATGAACTCGCCGCCCATGCGCAGGAAACCGAATACGCTCGCGGCAAGCAGGACCAATGCCGTGATCACCACGGGCCACCGGTGGCTCAGCACACGCTCCAATGTGGGTTTGTAGCCCGCTTCCACGGCGGCCATCATGCGGTCACTGAAACTGGGCTTCTCCACGCCGGTGCGCCGCTTGATGAACAGGGCGCTCATCACCGGCACATAGGTGAGGCTGAGGATGATGGCGCCCAGGATGGCGTAGGCCACCGTCTGTGCCATGGGACCGAACATCTTGCCCTCCACGCCGCTGAGCGACAGGATGGGGATGTAGACGATGAGGATGATGAACTGCCCGAAGGTGGCCGCGTTCATCATGCGGCTGGCGGCGGTGGAGACCTCACCGTCCATTTCCTTCCTGCTCAGCACGGCGTGCTCACGTCCGTGGTGCAGGCGGTGGAGCACGGCCTCCACGATGATCACGGCACCGTCCACGATGAGGCCGAAGTCGATCGCGCCCAGGCTCATGAGGTTGCCGGTGACACCTGTGAGGTCCATCAGGATCAATGCGAAGAGCATGGCCAGCGGGATCACCGAGGCCACGATGAGCCCCGCGCGCAGCTGTCCCAGGAACAGCACGAGCACCAGGATCACGATGAGCGCACCTTCCAGCAGGTTCTTCTCCACCGTGCCGATGGCCCGGCCCACCAGCGCGGTGCGGTCCAGGAAGGGATCGATCATCAGGCCTTCGGGCAGGTTCTTCTCGATGCTCGCAAGGCGTGCCTTCACGGCGGCCACCACATCGTTGGCGTTCTGGCCTTTCAGCATCATCACGATGCCGCCCACCACCTCGCCCACCCCGTTGCGGGTCATGGCGCCGTAGCGCGGTGCATGGCCCAGCCGTGGTGTGGCCACATCGCTGATGCGCACGGGCGCACCTTCCTCCGGTGTGGCCACCACGATGCGGCCGATGTCATCCAACCCTTTGGCGATGCCCACACCTCGGATGTAGTAGGCGCTGCTGCCGCGCTCGATGTAGGCCCCGCCGGTGTTCGCGTTGTTGCGCTCCAAGGCCTGCAGGATATCGCCGATGCCGAGCCCCATGCCCTGCAGGCGCACGGGATCCACCGCCACCTCGAACTGCTTCAGGTAGCCGCCGAAGCTGTTGATCTCGGCCACGCCGGGCGTGCCCATCAACTGCCGGGCGATGATCCAGTCCTGCACCTCGCGCAGCTGCATGGCATCGTACCTCCCTTCGTAGCCGGGCTTCGGATGGATCACGTACTGGTACACCTCGCCCAGACCGGTGCTCAGCGGCGCCAAGTAGGGCTGATCCACACCGGGCGGCAGGTCGTTGCGCACCAGTTGCAGTCGCTCGTTCACGAGTTGCCGCGCCAGGTAGGTGTCGAAGCGGTCATCGAACACGATGGTCACCTGGCTCACCCCGAAGCGCGAGATGCTGCGCAGCTCGTGCACCTCGGGAAGGTTGCCCAGCGCCTGTTCGATGGGGTAGCTCACGAACTGCTCCACCTCCAGGGTGGCCAGCGTGGGCGCGATGGTGATCACCTGCACCTGGTTGTTGGTGATGTCGGGCACGGCATCCACCGGCAGGCGGGTGATGGCGCGGATGCCCAAGGCGATCAGTACCAAGGTGCCGAGGCCTATGACCAGCTTGTGCTGGATGGAGTACCGGATGATCCGTTCGATCATGGCGGTGGGATTGGTTGATGGGAGCGGACAGGAAAAGGATGCACCGGCATCGCAGCGCGGGACCGCAGCCGCGCTTCAGCAGGGAGTGGCGGGCGAAGGCCGCGCCGTCATCAAGCCCTTGGGGGCTGCAACCGAGCAGGACGATGACCTTCGAGCGGCTCGTCCACGCGGGCCATCGCACCCGCCATGGTCGTTGGCAAGTGCAGCGTGTGGCCCTTCATCATCGGCGCAAAGAAGGCATGGTCAACGCCGCCATGGTCCTTATGATGCTGGAATGGCAGTTCGTTGTGCGAACCGTCGCTCTCGGCATGATCCCGGTCGGCGTAGTGGAGCACGATGAAATCCAGGAGAGCGATATCGCCCTCCGCGGCCTGATGCTCCTGATAGTGGCTCCAGAACTGCGGTAGATGCACCCAATCGTGGCCCCACGTGAGATTCAGCGCCATGAAGGCGATCAGGAACCAGTGGCCGAGGGCTTTCACGCAGCGAATGTACAGGAAGGCGGTCTCATGAGATCGTGAGTAAAGTCATGCTGCGACCACGACCGTCGGCCTCCCTTGCTCACAGCCGCAGGCAAAGCGCGGTGGTGAGCACCATGTTCGTGGCCGACGGCGCGCCTTGCGCATCAACGAACCCCCCATCCGGCGCGCGCAGCAACCGGTATTCGGCGCGCCACCAGGCCTGCTCGCTGATGCGGCAATCCACCCCGGCGCTGGCACCAAGCAGCGCATCCATGCCGAGCGGCAGGTTGAGCCAGTAGTCATCGAGGAACACCTCGGCACGGCCATTCACCCACCAGCGCCCCTTGACCCGCTGCCGGAAGGCGCCCACCGCGCTCATACAAGACGCATACTCACCACGGATGGCGCGCCATCCGCGGTTCTCCTGCACACCGGCATCGAATCCGATCACGATGAGCGAGGCGTCGCCTTCCAGTTGCGCGTAGAGATTGCTGTACCAACGGCGCTCCCCGATGGAATCGGGACCCATGCTGCCCACGAAGGTGCTCCAGTTCAGGACGAGCCCCGCACCATCATCATAGCGCACCTGCGTGCCGAAAGCGGGCCGCTGATTGCCTGGTTCCCGTTGGATGCGCTGCCAGCCGTTGAGCAGCAGGCCGGCCACCTCCAAGCGCTTCGAGGGCCTTGCGCTCAATCGGGCCCCGGCCTCGTAGTAGGGCGTGTTCTCCGCCACCAGGCTGCGGGTCAGATTCGGGCAATCCATGCCGATCGCGCTCTCGAAGCCGATGTGCGAGGGGAAGATGCCCGCATCCACCCAGACATCGCCCCTGGCGGAGAGCCGCGCACCGACCTGCGCCTCGTACACGTTGCGCAACATGTCCGGCTCGCTGGACAAGTTGTACTGAGCATAGGTGCCGCCCATCAGCCCCACCGCACCGCGGAAGGCATCCCGCTTCAGCTCCGCGCGCAGCAGCAGCAGGTTCGCATTCACCTCATTGTGCCGCTTGTGGTTGTAGAGGAAGGAAGGTCGCTCGCCGCTGCCGGGCTGGGCGAAGTCATAGGCATAGTACACCTCGGCATAGCCGGAGAACCGCACCGCTGCGGAATCCTGCGCGCCGGCGTCCCCGGCAAGCAGGGCCAGCACCGCTGAAACCGGCCAGTAGCGCGATGGGAACATGAATCAAAGATGGGTATCGGCCCGGATCACGGCATCACTCCGACTGCGATCTTCGCGCCGATGGCCACTGAACGACTCTTCTCCGCCTTCCCCCCCGCCACGCGCGAGCAATGGGAGGCCGTGATCAAGAAGGAACTCAAGGACAAGGAACTGTCCACGCTGTTCGTGGAGGTGGAGGGCGCCCAAGTGCCACCCTTCCACATGGCCGGGGAAGCTGGTGCTGAAGAAAGCCGGCGCCGTGGCGTGAAGCGGGACGGCAACCCCTGGCGCGCCACCGTGGGCGTGGACGCGATCGATGCCGATGCAAACGACAAGCTCCTGGAGGCCCTGATGGGCGGCGCGGATGCCGTGGAGGTGTACGGCCGCCTGACGGACCTGACGCCGGTATTGGATGATGTACTGCTCGCGGGCATCGACCTGCAGGTGGATGGCGAGCACGGCACGCTGGGGCTGCTGCTGAAGCGCGCCGCTGAACAACAGGTGGCGCCCACCGACCTCAGCCTTTGCCTGGGTCTGCCGCACGATGCCGACGTGCGCGACCTGAAGGACCGCACCGCCAAGCACCCGCGCATCCGGCTCTTCAGCGTGAGCGATGGCGCTTCGCGGAACACGCAGGAAGCCCTTGAGCAAGGCCGGATGCTGCTGCAGCGCCTGCTGGAACAAGGCTACACCATCGATGACGCCTGCGCCCGCCTCCAGTTCCGCCTGCACCTCAGCGACGACCTGTTCCTGGAAGTAGCCCGCCTGCGTGCCTTCCGCGAGGCCTGGGCCGCCGTGGTGGATGAATTCAAGCCGGAGCACGACTGCTCGCACACGACATGGATCCAGGCGGTGGTCGTCCTCGACTCCGCTCGGACTGACACCCCGCCTTACACGAACCTGATCCGCGCCACGCTGCAGGCCGTGTCCGCGATCACCGGCGGCTGCGATGGGCTCACCATCCCCACTCCTGCCCTGCCCGAAGGCGATGCCTTGGCGCGCCGCATCGTCCGCAACATCCACAACCTGCTGCGCGATGAGAGCTTCCTTGGGCGGGTGGCCGATCCCATTGGCGGGAGCTACACGGTGGAGACATTAACGACAACATTGCTTCACCAGATGGCTTCGGGCCTCGGGCTCCGGGCCTCGGGCCAGTCCGCCGACCAGCCCGAAGCCCATGGCCCGCAGCCCGTGGCCGGCATTCCGAACAGAGAAGAGATCCCACTCAAGTCCTTCTACACGCCCGTCGACACCGAGCAGCTGGAGCACCTGCACTACGCCGCCGGCATCCCGCCCTACCTCCGCGGACCCTACGGCAGCATGTACGCCATCCGCCCCTGGACCATCCGGCAGTACGCGGGCTTCAGCACGGCCGAGGAGAGCAACGCCTTCTACCGCCGCAACCTCGCCGCCGGGCAGATGGGCCTCAGCGTCGCCTTCGACCTGGCCACCCACCGCGGCTACGACAGCGACCACCCCCGGGTGAAGGGCGACGTGGGCAAGGCCGGCGTGGCCATCAGCAGCGTGGAGGACATGAAGGTCCTCTTCGACAGCATCCCGCTGGACAAGATGAGCGTGAGCATGACCATGAACGGCGCCGTGCTGCCCATCATGGCCTTCTTCATCGTGGCGGCGGAGGAACAGGGCGTACCACCCGAACAGTTGCAGGGCACCATCCAGAACGACATCCTGAAGGAGTTCATGGTGCGCAACACCTACATCTACCCGCCGGGGCCCAGCATGCGCATCGTAGGCGACATCTTCAGCTATTGCGCGAAGAAGATGCCCAAGTTCAACAGCATCAGCATCAGCGGCTACCACATGCACGAGGCCGGTGCGCCGGCGGACCTGGAGCTCGCCTACACGCTCGCGGATGGCATCGAGTACGTGCGCACGGGCATGGCCGCCGGCATGCAGGTGGACGAATTCGCCAACCGCCTCAGCTTTTTTTGGGGGATCGGCATGGACCTCTTCATGGAAGTGGCCAAGATGCGCGCGGGCCGTCTGCTGTGGGCCAAGCTGCTGAAGGAGATCGGCGCCTCCAGCCCCAAGAGCCTCGCGCTGCGCACGCACTGCCAGACCAGCGGCTGGAGCCTCACTGCGCAGGACCCGTTCAATAACGTGGCGCGTACCACAGTGGAAGCGCTCGCGGCCGTGCTCGGCGGCACGCAAAGCCTGCACACCAACTCGCTGGACGAGGCCATCGCCCTGCCCACCGACTTCAGCGCCAAGATCGCCCGCGACACACAGCTCTACCTGCAGAAGAACAGCGGCATCACGAAGTGGATCGACCCGCTCGGCGGCAGCTACTACGTGGAATGCCTCACGCACGAGCTGGTGCACAAGGCGTGGGCGCGCATCAAGGAGGTGGAGGAGCTCGGCGGCATGAGCAAGGCCATCGAGACCGGCCTGCCCAAGATGCGCATCGAGGAAGCCGCCGCGAAACGCCAGGCCCGCATCGACACCGGCAAGGACAGGATCATCGGCGTGAACGCGTTCCCGGTGGAGGAAGAGACCACCATCGAACTGCTGGAGGTGGACAACGCGAAGGTGCGGGAGCAGCAGATCGCACGGCTCAATGCGATGAAGGCGGCACGGAACGAGGTCGCCGTTGCCGAAGCACTTAGCGCACTGACGCAGGCCGCAAAGGCGAATGGCGAATGGTCATTGGCGAATGGTGAGCGCCCCAGTCACCAGTCGCCAAATACCATTCACCAAGACAACCTTCTAGAGCTAGCCGTCATCGCCGCCCGCCACAGGGCAACGCTCGGAGAGATCTCCGACGCTCTCGAAAAAGCCTACGGCCGCTACAGCGCGGTGATCCGCAGCATCAGCGGTGTTTACTCAGCCGAAAGCATGCAGGACCCCGAGATGAAGGAGGCCATGCGCCTCGCCGATGAATTCGCGAAGGCCGAAGGCCGCCGCCCGCGCATCCTCGTGGCCAAGATGGGCCAGGACGGGCACGACCGCGGCGCCAAAGTGATCGCCACCAGCTTCGCCGACATCGGCTTCGACGTGGACATCGGTCCGCTGTTCCAGACCCCGCAGGAGGTGGCGAAGCAGGCCATCGAGAACGACGTGCACGTGCTGGGCATCAGCAGCCTCGCCGGCGGCCACAAGACGCTCGTGCCCGAGGTGATAGGAACCTTGCGCGAGGTGTATAAGCGCCCCGACATCCTGGTGGTGGCTGGTGGCGTGATCCCGCCGAACGACTTCGACTTCCTGAAACAGGCCGGGTGTTTCGATGTGTACGGGCCGGGGACGAAGATCCCGGTGGCGGCGAAGGGGATCATTGAGGCGTTGAGGAAGCGATGAAGGTCCTTCTTCGCTGATGTTGTTTGGGCGTGCCCCGGCTCATCCCTTCGCTTCGCAGAGCCTTCGCTCGGGAGCAGCCGGGTCGGGCCAACCGCTCCAAGTCCTCGCCGGATTACCGGCTCCGGGCTTTCCGCTCATGTCCCTCACGCAGAACACTTGGTTTCAAATTAGACGTATGGCCAAAGGTGTTACTTTGTCACCTCGCCAAGTGCCAAGGAAATCGGCAACGTGAGATGGGGTACATTGAAGAGATCAACACGACACTGATACCACGCCACACTGAAAAGGCGGTGGTCCTAGACTTGTTCGCAGGCTGCGGCGGCTTGGCCTTGGGTTTCGAGGCCGCTGGCTTCAAGACCATTGGCTTTGAGATGAATGGCCCGGCTGCGATGAGCTACCGCCACAACTTGGGCAGTGAATGTCATGCAGTGAAGTTGGAGGTGGGGTTCGATTTTCCACAAGCAGATATAATCATTGGTGGCCCACCTTGTCAGCCATTCAGCGTGGGTGGTCATCAACGCGGCATGGAAGACGCCCGTGACGGCTTTCCCATTTTCATCGATGCGGTAAAGCGATTGCAGCCGAAAGTGTTCATGTTCGAGAACGTGCGCGGGCTACTCTACAGCAACAAGTGGTACTTCGAGCTGATCTTGGAGGAGTTCGCCAAGCTGGGCTACCTCGTGGACTACAAGCTGCTCAACGCCGTCAACCACGGCGTGCCGCAGAACCGTGAGCGGCTCTTCGTCGTGGGGCATCGCTCATCGTTCACCTTCCCAGCCAAGGAAAAGCACAAGATCACTGTCGGCGAGGCCATCGGAGACCTGATGCATACCACGCCACCCGAGAGCAAGTTCCTCAATGCCACAATGGACGCTTACGTGGCCAAGTATGAGAAGGCATCGCACTGCATCAACCCGCGCGACCTCTACGCCGATCGTCCGGCCCGCACCTTGACGTGTCGCAATCTCGCAGGCGCCACCGGCGACATGCACCGTGTGCGTTTGCCCGACGGTCGTCGTCGTCGCGTCATTGTTCGCGAAGCTGCCCGCCTTCAGAGCTTCCCGGACCACTTCGAGTTCAAAGGCAACGAAACGCAGCAGTTCAACCAGATCGGAAATGCCGTGCCACCGATGCTCGCATACCATATCGCCCAAGCGGTGAAAGCATGCTACGCTCTTCCGGCCGGTGATGCCAAGGCCATCAAGCGGAGCAAGGTGAAGCCCAACCGTGAACTTTCTTTGTTCTGATGAAGGACTATTTGCCGGAGAGCGCGAAGAGCCGTGCAGTGAGAAAAGTACTGAACGAGGCCTTGGATATTCTGGCTTCCGTTGGCATTCCGGTCGAAGGTGAACCTTTGCGAAGACGCGAACGCATGGCCGCGTGCATGATGGCCGTTGCGGGTGTCACAAAGAAATGGAGCGAGGCCATGAGCGCCAAGGAAGGTCGGCATCTGAAGACGCGTGACGTGATCCCGTTCGTGAACAAACACTTCGAGGAGAACATTTCCTCCGGCTCCTATGACGATGTGCGTCGGAAGGATTTGAAGCTGGCCGTTGTCGCTGGACTCATCCTAAATAGTGGTGATAACCCCGGCCGGGCCACCAATGACCCTACCCGCGGTTATGCACTCGCTCCAGACTTCGCTGAACTGATTCGCTCTTATGGAACTCCAGCTTGGCCGAAGAAATTGGCGGCCTTTAACCAGAACCGCCCGAGTTTAGCCGAGGCACTGCTTCGGAAGCGTGAGATTGAACGTATACCCGTGACCTTGCCAGGCGGTCGCAAGCTGGAGCTATCTCTAGGAAAGCACAATGAGCTTCAGAAGGCAGTGTAAGCTTCCCCGAAGTTCGGCCATTCATTGCTGGAGGTGAAGTGATCCTTGGCCCCGCGGGGCCAAGGATCGCTTCGGCCGGCCAGGGGCTACATTCAACCACACGTAGCCATGAGAAAGAGCAAGTTCACCGAGCATCAGGTCATCGCCATCCTCAAGCGTCACGAGGCTGGCTCGAAGGTGGCCGACCTGTGCCGCGAGCACGGGATCAGCAACGCCACGTTCTACCAATGGAAGGCCAAGTATGGCGGCATGGAGCCCAACCAGGTCAAGCAGCTGCGTGACCTGCAGGAGGAGCTCAGCCGCCTGAAGCGCATGTACACCGAGCTGAGCATGGTGCATGATGCCTTGAAGCAGGTGGTGGAAAAGAAGTGGGGCGCCTGACGAGAAGCGCGAGATCGTTCAGGCGATGATACAGGAGCACAGCATCTCCGAGCGCCAAGCCTGCGGCAGCGTGGGCTTGGCGCGCAGCACCGCGCAGTACTGCAAGACCCCAGCGGATGACACGCCCATTATCCAGGTCTTGGAACAGCTCACCCAGAAGCACCCGGCCATCGGGGTGTGGCAAAGCCATCATCGGATGCGCTTGATGGGTCACCTGTGGAACTTCAAGCGGGTGTATCGGGTCTACACCGGTCTGGGCCTCAACATTCGTCGCAGGGCCAAGAAACGGCTGCCTGCACGGGTGAAGCAGGCGCTGTTCCGTCCTGCTGGTCCGGACCAGGTCTACAGCATCGACTTCATGCATGACAGCCTCTGGGACGGCCGGACCTACCGCTTGCTAAATGTGATCGACGACTACAACAGGGAGGTGCTCGCGATCGAGGTGGACACCTCACTGCCCGCACTGCGCGTGATACGCGTGCTGGAACGCATCAAAGCAGTGCGTCCGCTGCCCAAGATGATCCGCGTGGACAACGGCCCGGAGTTCATCAGCGCCAAGCTCGACCACTGGTGCCGCGAACACGGCATTACCTTGACCTACATCCAGCCAGGCAAGCCCACCCAGAACGCCTACATCGAACGCCTCAACGGCAGCATCCGTCGTGAACTGCTCAGCGCCTACGTGTTCCGTACCTTGGACGAGGTGCGCGAGAAGGCCGATGAGTGGATGACCGATTACAACCATCACCGCCCACACAAGGCGCTTGGCTACCGGCCGCCAGCGCCCATCCGATCCTAAACCTATGCCCCAGGAGCCTCTAGTTATGATCGGCCCGAAAACAGGGGAAGCTTACATAAGCAGGCAGGTCGGATAGGAGTCTTGTCAGCCTTGACCTTCCATGTACAGTTTAGCAACAATTTCACACAGAGCATTCCAAATACATCAACTTACAACCGACAGAACGCATTCAATGATATTCGCGCATTGCCCTACCCTTAGTCGATTCTCCTCGGGATTCCCATGGTAGAATCAGCCAAGGGTTACTGTGGTTCATAAGTGCCATATACCTAGGCTCATGCTGGGATATGCTTAATCATTCCGCGTGAGGGGGCGCAGCGGCAGCCCCGCGCAGGCGTTGCCTTGCGGGCGCGTGGAGCGAGGAGGCGACCGCAGGAAGCCACCGCAGCCCCGCGACCGCAGGCCAGGACAAGTCGGGCTATAGCGAAGCACCCGACCTCGCCTTCGCCCTTCCTTCGGTCGGGCTGCGGCGAGCTAGGCCAAAGTCATCGGAAACAACAGATCCTCGGACCTGACGGCGAAGGCGGGGGCACGCCCAAAAACCGATCAGACAATGAGAGGATCAGACGATCAGATAATTCCCCGCCCCCGCATTCCATCTTCTGATCATCTGATCCATTGTGTTGCTCGTAGACATCACTGTTAGCATCTTGTTGTCCATATGATGCTCTTGGGCATCGTTTGGATGCAACAGAACCGAAGGGAATGCGTATACTTGTGGCGGAAAAGCTGCGTTAAAGAACTGAACCCACCTTTACGATGGCTACGAGCAACATCAACTGGCAGGCCCTGAGCGACACCCAGGCGGTGGAGCGGCTGGGCGCGGAGCTGCGGCGCATGCGGCTGGAACGCAACCTGAGCCAGGCCGAGGTGGCCACCCGCGCCGGCTTGGACCGCACCACCGTGGTGAAGCTGGAGGCCGGCCGCGCCGCCACGTTGCTCACGGTGGTGCAGGTGCTGCGCGCCATCGGGCGGCTGGAGCTGCTCGACGCCTTCCACCAGGAGCCGCAGCCAACGCCCTACATGCTGGTGGAGGCACAGGAGAAGTACCTGAAAAAGCAGCGCAAGCGCGCCAGCCGCAAGAAGCCCGATGTGGGGCCGCCCAAACCGAAGAGCACATGGTAACGCATGCCCGCGTGCTCCTCTGGGGCCAGGTGGTGGGCCTGGTGGTGTGGGACGATCAGCAGCAACGGGCCACCTTCCAATACGACCGGGCCTTTACGCGCCGCGGGCTGGACGTGGCGCCGATCATGATGCCGCTGGCCAAGGCGCGCGGCGGTGACGAGGTCTTCAGCTTCGGCGATGTGCGCGACGAGACCTTCCGCGGACTGCCGGGCCTGCTGGCCGACAGCCTGCCCGACCGCTTCGGGGAGCAGATCCTGAACGCGTGGCTGGCCACCCAGCAGCGCACGCCCGGTAGCGCCAACCCCGTGGAACGCCTGTGCTACACCGGTCGACGCGGCATGGGCGCGCTGGAGTTCGAGCCGGCCCACAACGAGTGGGAGGCCAGCAGCGAGGCCCTGCAGGTGGAGGATCTGGTGCGCGTGGCGAACAGCGTGCTGTACGAGCGCGCGGCCTTCCGCACGAACCACAAGAAGAAGGACCGAGCGGAAGCCCTGCTGGACATCCTGCGGGTGGGCACCTCGGCCGGCGGCGCGCGTGCCAAGGCGATCGTGGCCTTCAACGCGGATACCGGCGAGGTGCGGAGCGGCCAGATCGACGGGCTGCCGGGTTTCACCTACTGCCTGATCAAGTTCGACGGGGTCACGAACGAAAAGCTCGGTGACCCCAAGGGTTACGGGCGCATCGAATACGCCTACCACCTGATGGCGCGGGCCTGCGGCGTGGAGATGATGCCCTGCCGCCTAATGGAGGAACATGGTAGAGCTCACTTCCTCACCCAGCGTTTCGACCGTGTGCGTGATGCGGAAGGCACGGTGCACAAGCTGCACATGGCCACGCTCTGCGGCATCGCGCACATGGACTACAACCAGCCGCTGGTGCACAGCTACGAGCAGGCCTTCCAGGTGATGCGCGTGCTGGGCCTGCCCTACCCCGCCGCCGTGGAGCTCTTCCGCCGGATGTGCTTCAACGTGGTGGCCGTGAACTGCGACGACCACACGAAGAACATCAGCTTCCTGATGGACCCGCAGGGCGACTGGCACCTGGCACCGGCCTACGACATGACCTATGCCTACCACCCGGAAAGCCTGTGGCTGCGGCAACACCAGATGAGCGTGAACGGCAAGCGCACGGACATCACCCGCGACGACCTGCTAGCAGTGGCCAAGGCGATGAACATCAAGAAGGCCGCTGCGATCATTGACGAGGTGAAGGCGGGCGTGAAGAAGTGGAAGACCTTTGCGAAGAAGGCGGAGGTGGAAGGGAAGCAGGTGGAGATGATCGGGAGGATGCACCAAGTACGGATCTGATGCCAAGCAGTCGCGCGCTGTTCCCTGCGACCTTCAATGCACCTGCGCTTGTAGGCGTCGTGCAACGCGCAGTTCCAGTCAGCACCCAGGAAGCACGCACCTTCGCTTGGAGCCAATGCCCAGCACAAGAGCCTGCATGGAAACGGAGCGATGCAAATACCCCGCGTGGATGTTGCCTACCTTGTAACGCTCTCCGGCAGCTTCACCTGAACCCGGCGAGGCCCCGCCATGAAACCCATCCACCTTCTCGGACTTTCGCTCCTCGTCACGCTCACCGCCTGCTCCGATCAGCAGGAGGAAGCTGTGAACACCACCACTCCGGCCACGACCGCGCCCCCTGCCACACCGACCACCGCCATTACACCAGCACCGTCGGACGCGCAAGCGGCCAGCGCAGGCACGGTTTCCGACCCGAACCCGCCCCACGGCGAACCCGGTCACCGCTGCGAGATCCCCGTGGGCGCCTCGCTCTCGGGCACACCACCTTCGTCGGGGCCGATGGACCAGATGTCGACCACGCAGCAGATCACCATGCCGCAAATGAGCGCTCAACCTGCGGCCGCGGCGGGCAACACCCCTCCGGGCATCAATCCGCCGCACGGGGAACCCGGGCACGATTGCGCCGTGCCCGTGGGCAGCCCGCTGCCGACGAAGTGACCGCGTGAGGGGCCTTCCGCTTGGAACGGATGACCGATGCACCGACCGCAACACCTTCCCGACCCCGCCTTTTTCCAACGCCCGCGCCCCACGGCCGAGCAGCCCTTGGTGGTGATGATGAGCGCGTGCCTGGGCGGTATCCACTGCGGCGTGGACGGCAGCACCAACGGCGACCACACACCCCTGCGCTCCTGGCTGCTACGCCCCGAGGTGCGGCTGGTGAAGTTCTGCCCCGAGGACTTCTCCTTCGGCACGCCGCGCATGACACCCGATAGCCATGGCGGCAACGGCTTCGATGTGCTGGACGGCAAGGCCCGCTCGCTGGCGGAGGACGGCACCGACTGGACCGAAGGCATGGTGAAGGCCGCCTACGAGATGCGCGACCGGGCCCTGCGTGAGCGCGTGGACGTGGCGATCCTGATGGACATGAGCGGCGCCTGCGGAAGCACGGTGACCTACCTCGGCTCGCGCTTCGCGGCGGACAAGGTGTACCAGCGGGGTCCGGGGGTGGCGGCTGCGGCCTTGATCCGTACGGGCATCCCGGTGATCTCGCAGCGTGACGACCGCTCCCTGCGCATGCTCCGCGACCTGCTTGACGGCACGCGCACGCTCACCGATGAGCGCGACCATTGGGAGAAGGAGTGGTACCAGAGCTACTTCGCACGGTCATGAGCAAGCACAAGATCGACCTCCACGACATCTACAACAAGGGATCGCAGATAGACGAGGCCTTGCGCGAGGCGATGGACTTCTGCATCGACCGCCGCATCGACATGCTGGAGATCATCCCGGGCAAGGGCAGCGGGCAGTTGAAGAAGAAGGTGCTGCGCTTCCTGCAGCTACCCGAGGTGAATAAGACCTACCACCGCATCGACAAGGACCGCGACAACTTCGGCCGGCTTTTCGTGCGGTTCAAGCACTGACCCTTACGGCCGCGTGGCGAACCACAGGTGGTGCTTCGTGCCCTTGTTCCGGTGCGCGAAGACCTTCTCCTCCTTCACCCGGAAACCGGCCAGTTCCAGGCGGCGTGTGAAGGGATCATGCTGGTCGGTGGACCACACGGCCAAGACACCGCCGGGGCGAAGCACGTTGTAAGCGGACTGGAGACCGCGATGCGAGTAGAGCCGGTTGTTCCTCGGCTGGGTCAAGCCCTCCGGTCCATTGTCCGTGTCGAGCAGGATGGCATCGTAGCTCCCATTGCCGGCGCGGATCAGTTCCAGCACATCGCCCTGATGTACGATGGTGCGCGGGTCCTTCAGCGGGTTGCCGGAGCGCTCGCCCATCGGTCCCTGGTTCCAGGTGATCACCTCGGGCACCAGCTCCGCCACGATCACCTTGCCCTTGGGGCCCACGATGCGCAGCACGGCCGCCAGCGTGAAGCCCATGCCCAAGCCACCGATCACCACGTGTGCTTCCTGCGGGGCTTTCAGGCGCTTCAACGCGAGCTCCGCCAGGGCGTCCTCCGAGCCGTGCATGGCCGTGGACATCAGCTCGCCCCGGATGCCGACCACCTCGATGCTGTACTCATCGCCGCGCTGGTAGAACAGCAGTTCGCCGCCGTTGCCGGGGATCAGGGCCCGGTCGAGCAGCTTGTTGATGCGCATCTTCATGGCGTGGGCCGGTTGCGCTGGTGCGGACAGGCGGGCGCGAAGGTCGCCAACCTGGCGTTGTCCTGACGATCCGTCGCGCAGCCTGGAACGGCCCGGTATTGGGCAACAGCGGCCCCACCCATGCTCCCGACCTCCACGAAACTGCCCACGTCCCGTGCCGAGCGCACAACCACTGGCCCCAAGGCCAAGATCCGCGCGAAGGCCGGCGCATTGCCCAAGGCGGAGCGCAAGGTGACGTGGCGCACGGCATTCTGGCAGTACATCTGGCCGCGCCGCAAGCACATGCTCCTGGGCCTGCTGCTGATCGTGGTGAGCCGTGTGGCGGGCATGGTGCTGCCGGGAAGCACCAAGTACCTGCTGGACGATGTGGTGGGACAGGGCGACCTGCAGATGCTGTGGGTGCTGCTGGGCGCCGTAGTAGGCGCGCTGGTGGTGCAGAGCGTGACGAGCTATGCCCTGACCCAACTGCTGAGCGTAGAGGCACAGCTCCTCATCAGCCAACTGCGCACGCAGGTGCAGCGCAAGATCCTCGCACTGCCCACGAGCTTCTTCGACAACACGAAGAGCGGCGCGCTTGTGAGCCGCATCATGAGCGATGTGGAGGGCGTGCGCAACCTGGTGGGCACTGGCCTGGTACAGCTGATCGGCGGCACGCTCACCGCGCTGATCTCGCTGGTGTGGCTCATCTACATCAGCCCGTGGATGACCTTCTTCACCTTGGTGCCGGTGGGCATCTTCGCCTTCGTGGCCATGAAGGCCTTCGGTCGCATCCGGCCCATCTTCCGAACCCGCGGCGTCATCAACGCGGAGGTGACCGGCCGGTTGACGGAATCGCTGAACGGCGTGCGCGTGATCAAGGGCTTCGGTGCCGAGGAGCAGGAGAACCGCACCTTCGAACAGGGCGTGCAGCGTCTCTTCGACAACGTGAAGACCAGCCTCACCGCCACCTCCTTCATCAGCAGCATGAGCACCCTGCTGCTCGGCCTGGCCAGCGCGGGCATCATGGGCATCGGGGCCTACCAGATGGTGGGCGGTGAGCTCACCAGCGGCGAGTTCGTGCAGTTCACCGTGCTGCTGGGCTTCATGATCGCGCCCATCGTGCAGATGAGCAACATCGGCAGCCAGCTCACCGAGGCCTTCGCCGGACTGGACCGCACCGAGGAGATCATGAACATGCAGCCCGAGGACATCGCGGAGGAACGGCCCATCGTGCTGGGCGAGGTGAAGGGCGACATCGCCTTCCACGATGTGCGCTTCGCCTACGCGGAAGGCAAGGAGGTGCTGCACGGCATCGACTTCACCGCCACAAAGGGCTCCGTGATCGCGCTGGTGGGCACGAGCGGCAGCGGCAAGAGCACCATCGCGGGCTTGGTGGCCACCTACCTCACCCCCACCGCCGGCACCGTCACCATCGATGGCCACGACCTGAGCAAGGTGCGCCTGAGCAGCTACCGCAGGCACCTGGGCGTGGTGCTGCAGGACGACTTCCTCTTCGAAGGCACGATCCGCGAGAACATCCTCTTCCCCCGCCCGGACGCCACCAAGGAGCAGTTGATGAAGGCCGTGAAGGGCGCCTACGTGAACGAGTTCACCGACCGCATGGAACTGGGATTGGATACGGTGATCGGTGAGCGCGGCGTGAAGCTGAGCGGCGGCCAGCGACAGCGTGTGGCCATCGCGCGGGCCATGCTGGCCGACCCGAAGATCCTCATCCTTGACGAGGCCACCAGCAACCTGGACACCGAGAGCGAGGCGCTGATCCAGAAGAGCCTGAACGAGCTGGTGAAGGACCGCACCACCTTCGTGATCGCGCACCGCCTGAGCACCATCCGGCAGGCCACGGAGATCCTGGTGATCGAGCAGGGTCGCATCGCTGAACGCGGCACGCACGCCGAGCTCATCGCGAAGGAGGGCCGCTACTACGAGCTGTACACCTATCAGGCGCGCATCTGAGCGCTACGCCTGATCACGCTCAAGCCCGACCTCCGCGACTTCCTCAACATGGGCGAGCGGATCGACAACGCTGCGCGATTCAATCGACTTCTATCGCCTGCTGCATCAACATGAGGGAACCCCTTCCGGCAAGGACAGCGGGCGGCTGCAGGTGAAGGCGCTGCGCTTCATGCAATGGCCCGAGGCGAGGAGGAACCATCACCGGACCGACGACCCGACGACGACCTCGGCGGGTCCTGGGGCGGCTCAAGCACTGAGCGCCAGGCGCATCGCCCAGCGCCTCGCGATCGTGGGAACTGTGGAAAACTGTTGCCCGACCAACCCCTTTCCGGCGGGTACTTTCGGGCCCGTTCAGCCATGCAGTTCTCGCACCTCCACGTCCACACCCAGTTCAGCCTCCTCGACGGCGCCGCCGCCATCCCCAACCTGTACAAGAAGGCCATCGCCGATGGGCAGCCCGCCGTGGCCATCACCGACCATGGCAACATGTTCGGCGCCTTCAAGTTCGTGGCCGAGGCCGGCAAGCACAAGAACGAGGACGGCAGCCTGAAGGTGAAGCCCATCGTGGGCTGCGAGTTCTACCTGGTGGAGGACCGGCACCGCAAGACCTTCACCCGCGAGGAGAAGGACCGCCGCTACCACCAGCTGCTGCTGGCCAAGAACGCCGAAGGCTACCGCAACCTGAGCAAGCTGTGCTCCCTGGGCTTCATCGAGGGCTACTACAGCAAGTACCCGCGCATCGACAAGGAACTGGTGCAGCAGTACCACAAGGGCCTCGTCGCCACCACCTGCTGCCTGGCCGCCAGCGTGCCGCGCACCATCCTGCGCAAGGGCGAGGAGGCCGGCGAGCAGGAATTCAAATGGTGGCTCGACCTCTTCGGCGAGGACTATTACATCGAGCTGCAGCGCCACGGCATCCCCGAGCAGGACCAGGTGAACGCCGTGCTGGTGAAATGGGCCGCCAAGTACAAGGTGCCCATCATCGCCAGCAACGACAGCCATTATGTGGAGCGCGACGATGCCAACGCGCACGACATCCTGCTGTGCATCAACACCGGCGAGAAGCAGAGCACCCCGAGCGCCAAGGACTTCGACGACGAGGAAAGCAAGCCCAAGGGCACCCGCTTCGCCTTCGCCAACGACGAGTTCTTCTTCAAGACCAAGGATGAGATGGCGCGTGTCTTCAGCGACCTGCCCGAGGCGCTGGACAACACGCAGCTGATCGTGGACAAGGTGGAGACCCTGAAGCTGAAGCAGGACATCCTGCTGCCCAACTACCAGATCCCCGCCGGCTTCGCCGACCAGGATGAGTACTTGCGGCATCTGACGTATGAGGGGGCGATCAAACGTTGGCTGGGTGGGGAGAAGGTGAATGGCGAATGGTCACTGGCGAATGGTGGGCCCTCCCATTCGCCAGTCACCACTGACCATTCACCTGAGCGCGGGCTTACGGGGGGCATCGACAGCCTGGACCCGAAGATCAAGGAGCGCCTCGACTTCGAGCTCTTCACCATCAAGACGATGGGCTTCGCGGGCTACTTCCTCATCGTGCAGGACTTCATCAACGCGGGGCGGAACATGGGCGTGCTGATCGGCCCCGGGCGTGGGAGCGCGGCGGGCAGCGCGGTGGCCTATTGCATCGGCATCACCAACATCGACCCCATCAAGTACGACCTGCTGTTCGAGCGCTTCCTGAACCCGGACCGCAAGAGCATGCCCGATATCGACACCGACTTCGACGACGAAGGGCGCCAGCGCGTAATCGACTACGTGGTTGACAAGTACGGCAAGGACCAGGTGGCGCAGATCGTCACCTACGGCAGCATGGCCGCCAAACTGAGCATCCGCGATGTGGCACGCGTGCTCGACCTGCCGCTCAACGAGGCCGACCGACTCAGCAAGCTGGTGCCCGAGAAGCCCGGCATCGAGTTGGGCCGCGTGCTGCGGGCGCCCTTGGAGGGCGAGAAGAGCCTGAAGGAGAAAGAGGGCCTGGGCGCCGATGACCTGGCCAACGTGAAGCAGCTGCGCGAAATCCTCGAGGGCGGCGAACTCACCGCCGACGTGCTGCGCGAGGCCGAGAAGCTCGAGGGCAGCGTGCGCGGCGTGGGCATCCATGCGGCCGGCATCATCATCGCCCCCAAGGACCTGAAGGAGATCCTGCCCGTGTGCACCACCAAGGACTCGCCCATGCTGGTGACCCAGTACGACGGCAAGGTGGTGGAGGACGCCGGCGTGATCAAGATGGACTTCCTGGGACTGAAGACCCTCACCATCATCCGCGATGCGCTGCGGATGATCGACCAGAACCACGGCATCCGGATCGACATCGACGGCATCCCGCTGGACGACCCGAAGACCTACGCCCTCTACCAGCGCGCCGAGACCAACGGCACCTTCCAGTTCGAGAGCGCCGGCATGCAGAAGTACCTCCGCGAGCTGAAGGCCGACCAGTTCGGCGACCTCATCGCCATGAACGCGCTGTACCGGCCCGGCCCGCTGGAATACATCCCCAATTTCATCAAGCGCAAGCACGGGCTGGAGAAGATCGTGTACGACCTCCCCGAGATGGAGGAGTTCCTGCACGAGACCTACGGCATCACCGTGTACCAGGAGCAGGTGATGCTGCTGGCGCAGAAGCTCGGCGGCTTCAGCAAAGGCGATGCGGACGTGTTGCGCAAGGCCATGGGCAAGAAGGACCGCGCCACGCTGGACAAGATGAAGGGCAAGTTCATGTCCGGCACCGCCGAGCGCGGCTTCGACGCCAAGGTGTGCGAGAAGATCTGGACCGACTGGGAGGCCTTCGCCCAATACGCCTTCAACAAGTCGCACAGCACGTGCTACGCCTTCGTGGCCTACCAGACCGCATGGCTCAAGGCCAACTACCCGGCCGAGTACATGGCCAGCGTGCTCACGCACAACCAGAGCAGCATCGACAAGGTCACCTTCTTCATGGAGGAGTGCCGGCGCATGGGCATCAAGGTGCTGGGCCCCGATGTGAACGAGAGCCGCCTGGCCTTCTCGGTGAACAGGAAGGGCGAGATCCGCTTCGGTCTCGGCGCGGTGAAGGGCGTGGGCGAGAACGCCGTGGCCGCCATCGTGAGCGAGCGCGAGGCCAACGGCCCCTACTCCACCGTGTTCGACCTGGTCCGCCGCATAGACCTGCGCGCCGCCAACCGCAAGGCGCTGGAGAGCCTGGCTTATGCCGGCGCCTTCGACGGCCTCAACGTGCAGCGCGCCGTCTTCTTCCACAGCGCGGGCGAAGGCAAGCCCACCTGGATCGAGACGCTCTCCCGCTACGGCCAGCAGCACCAGGACGGCGCGGACAGCAACCAGGTGAGCATGTTCGACATGGTGGCCGACACCAACGCCGGCATCCCCGAGCCGCCCATCCCCCAGATCGACGGCTGGAGCGCGCTGGAGAAGCTGCACTACGAGAAGGAGGTGATCGGCTTCTACCTGAGCGGCCACCCGCTGGACGACCACCGCCTGGAGATCAAGCACCTCTGCCACCACAACCTGGCGCAGCTCCAGGACCTCAAGGCCTTGGAGGGCCGCGACGTCACCTTCGCGGGCATCGTCACCAAGGCCGAGCACCGGATCGCCAAGAGCGGGAAGCCTTTCGGCAGCTTCAGCCTGGAGGACCACCACGGCAGCCACGACTTCATGCTCTTCAGCGAGGATTACATGCGCTTCAAGCTCTACCTGCAGGCCGGCACGCTCCTCTTCGTGCGGGGCCGGGCCAGCGCACGCACCTGGGGCCGCGACGAGGGGCAGATGGAGTTCAAGATCACCAGCATGGAGCTGCTCAGCGATGTGCGCGAGAAGCACCTCAGCAGGCTAACCCTAAGGATCGATGCTGATCGGGCCTCCGATGAGCTTGCCCGCGACCTTGGAACGCTGATGAAGGGTCACCCGGGCAAGTGCAAGGTGGTGGTCCAACTGGTGAGCAAAGCCGAGAACATGGCGGTTGACCTGCCTAGCAAGGGCTTGAGCGTGGCGCTCAGCGACCAGCTGGTGCGGTCGCTCGACGGGCTCTCCGAGGTATCCTACCAACTCAACTGACACATCGGCAGGTTTGTTTCCTTGGCAAGGAAATCGCGGAGCGGGGGTACTTTTGCGCCCGGCCCAAGCGCGATGCGCAAGGGCAGCGACCGAATCCATGCAACCAACGCGCGCGAGCGCAACCAAGAACAATGGCACTCGAACTGACCGACAGCAACTTTGAGGAACTCGTCCTGAAGAGCGACAAGCCCGTGATGGTGGACTTCTGGGCCGAATGGTGCGGCCCTTGCCGCATGGTGGGCCCCGTCGTGGAGGAACTTGGCAAGGAATACGACGGCAAGGCGGTGGTGGGAAAGCTGAATGTGGACCACAACCCCGGCATCAGCATGAAGTACGGCATCCGCAGCATCCCCACCATCCTGTTCTTCAAGAACGGCGAGGTGGTGGACCGCAGCGTGGGCGCCGTGCCCAAGCCGCAGCTCGCCCAGAAGCTCGACGGGCAGCTGGCCTGAGCGTCCGATTGACCCAGTCGCACCCCGCAGGACTGCAAGGTCCTGCGGGGTGTTCTATTCGCGGGTCGAGCGCCCCCAGTGCATGGCGGAAGCGTATCCGGTGCATAACGTTGCAGTACTGGATCGAAGGCCCCGAATGGACAGAGGAGACAACTACCGCAGCTCCCCGCTCTTCAAGAAGGCGGAGGAGATAAGGAAACTGGCCACCGCGATCGTCGAAAGCGCACCGGACAAGGCAAGCGGCGGCAACCGGGAACGACAGGGTTTCGAGGACCATATGCTGGAGGAAAGCAAGAAGGACATCGTGGCCAACGCCTACCTCATCGGGGCCAAGATCGCCGGGGCGCATGGAATGAACCTGTACGACCTGCAAATGGAGAATGCCTGCCTGATCCGGCGGGCTTGCCGTGAGATGCTGGCGGCCCTGCGCGGGCTCGAGATCGCCGGCTATCATGAGGACCGCTACTTCGACCTCCTGCGCGAGGCCGTGGAGGAATTCAGGCCCCTGTTCGTGGAATGGGTGGCCGCATTCAAGGATTCCGACCGGCGCTACGATGATTGGGGACTCTTCAACCTTCCAGGGGATGTTCCCGAGAACGATTGACCGCTTCGGTACCGCACCTCCAGCCTGACCTCCCGCTATGCCCATCGAACAATCCCGGCTCCAGGCCATCTCCCCCCTCGAATTCAAGGCCCGCCAAGTGGTGGAGGGCTTCCTGGCCGGCCTGCACAAGAGCCCCTTCCACGGTTTCAGCGTGGAGTTCGCCGAGCACCGCGCCTACAACAGCGGCGAGAGCACGCGCCACATCGATTGGAAGCTGTTCGCCCGAACGGACAAGCTCTTCGTGAAGCGCTACGAGGAGGAAACCAACCTGCGCTGCGAACTGGTGCTCGATGCGTCCTCCTCCATGTACTTCCCGGCACGGGCCGACGCACAGGAGTTCAACAAAGCGGAATTCGCCGTGCACGCCGCCGCGGCCTTCATCCAACTGCTGCGGAAGCAGCGCGATGCGGTGGGACTCAGCGTGTTCAGCGACCGCATGCGGGTGACGGAGCGGGCGCGCAGCAACTCCGCCCACCTGAGGCACCTGATGATGCTGCTGGAAGGGCTCCTGACGGAGGAGGCGCCCACCGCCGGACAGCGGACGCACCTCGTGGAGGCCCTGCACGACATCGCCCAGCGCGCCCATCGCCGCAGCCTGGTGGTGATCCTGAGCGACATGCTCGACGATACCGACCGTGAGGCGGAGGTGTTCGATGCGCTCCAGCACCTGCGCTTCAACAAGCACGACATCATCCTCTTCCACATCGTGGACCGCCGCCGCGAATTGGAGCTTGACCTGGAGGACCGTCCCTACACCTTCGTGGACCTGGAGACGGGCGAACAGGTGAAGGCCCACCCGGCCGAGGTCAGGGAAGCCTACCGCTCGGCCATGGCCGAACGCTGGCACCGCCTCAAGCTCAAGTGCGGCCAGTACCGGATCGACCTGGTCGAGGCCGACGTCAACGCCGGATTCGAGCCGCTGCTGCTGGAATTCCTGACGAAACGGGCCAAGCTGCATTGAGGCGCTTGCAGGTTCGGATCCGGCACCTACATTTGCACCCGCTTCGTCGGAAAACGAAGCTGAACGGACCGGTAGTTCAGCTGGTTAGAATGCCGCCCTGTCACGGCGGAGGTCGCGGGTTCGAGTCCCGTCCGGTCCGCAGGAAAGGCCATCTTCGGATGGCCTTTTTCGCTTCCAGCGCCATGCGTCACCTCCTGTCGGCCGTCCTGTTCGCCGCCTGCTCGGCCGCAACCGCCCAGGACGCCTCCTTGGTGCCGTCTCTCCGCGCCGAACTCGCCGCGGCCGCTCATGACACGGCGCGCGCCGACGCCCTCGCCCGCCTCTGCTTCAACCTGATCCAATCCCAGCCGGACAGCGCCCGCAGCTATGGGGAACGGGCCCTTGCGCTCGCCTCGCGCATCGGCCAGCCACGCGCCATCGCCGATGCGCATAACAACCTGGGCTGGCTGGAGACGCAGCAAGGGCGCTTCAAGGAGGCGGAGGCCCACTTCCAGGAGGCGCTGACGCGCTTCCGGAGGATCGGGAACCCCGCCTTCACCTCTGTGACCCTTTCCAACATGGGCTGGCTGGCCGACAAGCAGGGCGACCGCGTGGGGGCGCTTCAGCGGTTCCAGGCAGCCCTCAAGGAATCGGAAGCCGCAAAGGACACGGCCAGCAACGCCATCCTGCTCTACTCCATCGGGACCACGTACAGCAAGATGAAGGAGTATGACCGCGCGCGGTCCTTCATGGAGGCCTCCTTGGAGCTGGAGGAACGGCTCGGGCGCTCCAGCAAACAGGCCAACTGCCTGCTGGCCATGGGCAACACCTGGCGCAGCGAAGGCGACCCGGCCAAGGCCCAGGCGCTCTACGCCCGCGCCGACCAGCTCTTCCGCAGCACCAAGGACCACTATGGTGCCGGCATGGTGCTGGAGAACAGCGGCGACCTATTCCTTGAAGGCGATCCGAAGAGGGCCCTGCCCTACTACCAGCGTGCCTTGGCCCATTATGACACCCTGGACAGCCCGGCCGACAAGGCCTACATCCTTCAGCGCATCGGCATGGCCTACAGCGGCATGCGCAAATACGCCGAGGCGCGGGCGAGCTACGACGCCTGCTTGGACCTCGCCAACCGCACCCGCAGCACCGAACTGGTGATGGACCTGCACCTGAGCCTGGCCGAGCTGGCCGTGAAGCAGGGCCGGAGCGAGGAAGCCCTCGCCCACTACCAGCGCCACATGGCGCTTAAGGACAGCCTCCACGGCGCGGAGGCCCAGCGCGAGCTCATGCGCCTGCGCGCCACCTTCGAGACAGAACAAGCCGAGCGGGAGAACGCGCTCCTGAAGACCGAGAACGAGGTGCGCCGCCTGAACGAGGAGCGGCTGAAAGTGCGCTGGATGGCAGCGGCCGGCGCCTCAGCGCTGCTGATCTCCCTGCTGGGCCTGCTCTACCGCAACTACCGGCTACGCGGCAGGCATACGCGGGATGTGGAGCGGTTCAACGCCGAACTGCAGGCCCAGCGCGACCAGGTGCAGCACATGAACGACCTGCTGGAGCTGAAGGTGCTGCGCAGCCAGCTCAACCCAC
Source organism: Flavobacteriales bacterium (assembly GCA_030584065.1). Classification (NCBI taxonomy): domain Bacteria; kingdom Pseudomonadati; phylum Bacteroidota; class Flavobacteriia; order Flavobacteriales; species Flavobacteriales bacterium. The sequence goes on along the minus strand of CP129489.1, from coordinate 488,880 downwards.
ACTTCATCCACAACTGCCAGAACAGCGCCATCGCCATGGTGAAGGAGGGCCGCAGCGTGGAGGCGCTGGCCTATCTGCAAGGCCTCAGCAAGCTCATGCGCATGGTGCTGGAGCACTCCGTGAACGACCGCATCACCGTGGAGGAGGAGATGGCCTTCCTCAGGCTATACGTGAAGCTGGAATCGCTACGCCTGCCGGGACTTCAGTGCGAAGTGGACGCCGACCGTGCGCTGCTTGACGAAGAGGCCGAACTGCCCGCGCTGCTGGTACAGCCCTTCGTGGAGAACGCCTTGTGGCATGGCCTGGCGGAGAAGGAAGGGCCACGCCAGCTCAGCATCCGCTTCACGGCCACGGACAAGGGTCTGCGCTGCACGGTTCGGGATAATGGCGTTGGGCGGCAAGCGGGCGGGCGGGCGGACGGTCAGCGCTCCCTTGGCACCGAGCTCACCAACGAACGCCTGCAACTCCTCACCCACCGCCTGCAGCAGAAGGGGCGCTTCACCATTAACGACCTGAAGGACACAGCGGGCCACCCGGCCGGGACGGAGGTGGTGATTGAATTGGAAGGGTGACCGTCGCAGATGCCGATCGCTTGAACGCACTGTAATGTCGACCCAGTGGGTCGACGCTACAGTTGCTACGGGAAGCTGCATTTCACGAACTTTCCACCGTGATCCGCACGCTGATCGTGGACGATGAGACCGAGGCGCGGGGCTACCTCCGCAGCTTGCTCACCGACGCGCACCCCGAGGTGGAGGTGGTGGGCGAGGCATCGAACATCAGCGAAGCGCAACGCCTCATCGCCGAGCTGAGGCCATCGCTGGTGTTCCTGGACGTGGAGATGCCTGGAGGCAGCGGATTCGACCTGCTGCGCGAGCTGAAGCGCTGGGACTTCGAGGTCATCTTCGTCACCGGCTTCCAGCGCTACGCCATCCAGGCCATCCGCTTCAGCGCGCTGGACTACCTGCCCAAGCCCGCCCAGCCCGATGAGCTGGCCTTCGCACTGGAGCGCTACCGGGAGCGGCATGGTGCCAAGATGGACCGCGCCCGGGTGCAGGAGCAGTTCCTGGAGAACATCGCCCAAAAGGAGACCCAGGCCTTCAAGCTCACCATCCCCCACGGCGACCGCACCTTCTTCGTGGCCCCCACGGAGGTGGAGCGCTGCATGGCCGACCGCAACTACACGTGGGTGCACCTGGTGCACGACCGCCGCTTCCTGCTGGCCCGCACGCTGAAGGAGTTCGAGGAGATGCTCACGCCGTTCGGGTTCTTGCGGATCAACCGAAGCGCCCTTGTGCGGAAGGACACCATCGTCCGCCTCCATGACGGCCATGCTGAGCTGAAGGACGGCGAGAAGCTGGAGGTGAGCCGACGTCGCTGGCCCGAGCTGAAGCGGATGTGGGCGGCGTAGCCTCGCCGCTGGATCACCTGCGCCACCACCGGATAGGATGCCTTGGGAACAGGGCCCGGTACGCATGCAACTTGGTGGTGAAAACCATCCGCTCCCGCTCCGGCGGGATGAAACACATGCGCGCACTTTACACCCTCACCGCCTCCCTCCTTCTCCTTTCCGCCCACGCTCAGTGGCCCACGGACCCCAACGATCCGCTGGTGATCTGCAACGCTGCCAGCGACCAGAAGGACATGCGCCTGGTGGCCGATGGTACCGGCGGCTGGTACGTGCTGTGGCGCGACAACCGCCTGGCCAGCGACGGCTACGCCGTGTTCGGCCAGCGGTTGGATGCACAGGGCAACCTGTTGTGGGAGCCAAACGGCCGTCTGATCCAGGAAGTACCGGGCCGCAGCATCAACATGATCGGGGTGACCCGCATGAGCGACAACAAGCTCTTCCTGGCATACATCAGCGGGGCTGGTTCCACTGGTGCGGATACGGTGCGGGCCATGGCCTACGATGGGGAGGCCGCTCCAGCATGGGCCGAACCCACATTGCTCGCCTATCCGGGACCCTTGCCTGGCGGCGGTACCTCGGGGGGCAACTACTTCCCGCGGGTGGTGCCTGTGCTCAATGGCGTCTTTGTGGGCTGGGGGACGAACCCCATCGGTGCCGCGGATTACGTGCATATCGCCCGGATCCTGAACGATGGCACCAATGTGATGCCCGAGCAAGGCGTGGAGGTGGCCAGCTTGAACAACTCCATCGTGACCGGACCGTGGACCATGCGCCACGACCTTGCGGGGGGGCTGCTCCTGGAGGAACGCTGGGGCAACGGTGCCGGTGCACCCTTGTACGCCATGCGGGTGGACAGCCTGGGCAATCAGCTCTGGTTCACGAACCTGTTGGTAAGCGCCAATAGTGGTGGACTGGCCTATGAATGGACCACCGCCGTGGCGCCCACGTCACGCGTGAATTCCATCTGGGGCAATAGCTACGACCTGCGCATGGCCATCTACGACACCGCCGGTGTACTGTTCAACACCACCGCGCCGATCCCGGTATGCCTGCAGGCCGATGTGCAGGAGAACCCCTTCGTGGTGCAGAGCGACACGGAGACCACCGTGTTCTGGGCGGACAACCGGAGCTCCGCCGGCAATGGCCGGCAGGTCTTCATGCAGCGCTTTGATGCCGATGGGAACCCGCTGCTGGCGGCCGATGGCGTGCTGGCCATGCAGTGCAACGGCAACCTGAACGGCTTCCCGCGTGCCATCGCTGCGGAGGACAACAGCCATATCGTGACCATGTTCACCAGCGCGAACCTCCTCGGTGGCACCGCCGGCTTCCGCGTGGGCCGCGTGACCAGCACCGGCACCAACCTCTGGAGCGACACCACGCGCTTCTGCACGCCTGCCTTGGGCCCCAGCAACGGCACCGACTTCAGCATGGTGTCCGATGGTGACGGCGGGGTGATGGCCGTGTGGTTCAACTTCCAGAACAACGCGATCTATGCCGCAAGGCTTGACCGCTGGGGTCGCATGGGCGACTTCACCAGTGTGGCGGAATTGGAGCGCAGCAACCTGAGCCTATTCCCCAATCCTGCTGCGGACCGGATCAGCCTGCAAAGTCGCAATGGTGCCGCATTGGGCGAGGTGACCGTATATGCTGCGGACGGACGTGTGATCCACCGACACGGGCCTATCGCAACCGACCGTTCAGAGATCGATGTACAGTCCTGGCCATCCGGCCTCTACACGGTGATCACCATAAACCGCATCGGACAAAGCGCCTTGCGTTTCGTGAAGCACTGAACCGATAAACACCAGAACACGATGCGCATCCTTACCCTTTCGACCGTGACCTTCCTGCTCTGCGGAACAAGCAGCGCGCAGACGATCACCCAGGCCAACGCCGTGCCTCCCTTCGGCAGTCTACAATCGAACAGCTACTTCGCTGAGGATGTACCATGGAGCCTCTTGGACACCATTGGTAGCGGGCTCACCTGGAACCTATCCGGACTCGACTTTCAGTCGGATGGGCTTCTGGACGTGTTCTTCTCCGACGTTGCAACAAGTTCGTATGCGTTCAGTGTTCCGGAGGCCAGCATCCTCGTGGAGGAGATCGAAGGGGAGATCACCTACCTGAGCTTCTACAACAACAGTGCAGGGCAATTGGACCTCATTGCATACGGATATGACGATGGGGACAACACCGAGATCTTCGATGCCTGCCCCACTTTGCAAATGACCTATCCCGGTGTGCTGAACACCACCGTTGCACCGGCGCTGACGGAGTGCGGCCTCGATCTTGTGGACTACGAACGGCGGATCTTGGCCAACGGCAGCTTCGTTACTTCCCTCGGCACGCTGTCCAATGTGGTGCTCATCCGCACCCGCCGTTGCGAGACCTACGAGAATGACGGGCAGTGGTTCACCGATTGCTACAACACTTATGATTGGTTCAACGAAGGGAACATCCTGACCCCGGTCATGACCGTTGGCCTGTATGGAGCCGCCGCCAGTGTGGTGCTGAACCTCCCCAACGGGATCACCGGCATGCAGGAGAATGGCACCAGCACCCTTGAGCTCGCTCCCAACCCTACGAAGGACCTCATCACGATCGCAAGCACCCAAGGCGTCGCCTTGGGTGAAGTACGGATCCACGCTGCGGATGGGCGGCTGGTGCGGGAAGAGCGCGTGGCAACGGACCGGCTCACCGTGGACGTGCAGGACCTGAGGCCTGGGGTGTACACCCTACGCAGCAGCCAAGGTGCAATGCCCACGGTGCTGCGCTTCGTGAAGGAGTAAGGCCCACAGACCGAACGAGTAAAGCGCGGCTCGCATGGGCCGCGCTTCTTTGTTGGGCTGAGCAATGGACTGAAAACGGACGGGGATGGACGCTGCCTGAGTTCAGCGTCCATCCCCGTCCATTGGGGTCCATCCTGAACAAGTGGGGCTACAACCCCACCCCCACCTCCCGGCTCGGCCCGCTCTCGGCCCCATTGGCGGCCACGCTGCGCACGAAGTAGAAGTTGAGCTGGCCCGGCGTGCCGTTCGCGTCCTCCAACTTCAGGGGCTTGCCGGCCGTGATGCTGCCTGCCTTCACCGGTTCGTTGCCGCGCGTGTAGCGGTACACATCGTAACGCGCGATGGGCTCGCTGGGCGGGGCCTGCCAGTGCAGTTCCACCTTGCCACCCGTGGTGCGCGCCACGAGACCGTTTGGCGCGGCCGGCGGTGCCACGCGGGCCTGGGCGGCAACGCTGGGTGAGGGCGCACTGGACATGCCCAAGGCATTGAGCGTGATCACCCGGTAGGTGGTGGATCTGCCGCCCGCATCCAAGGTGTCGATGAGGAAATTGGTGTTGCGCACTAGGGTGTCCACGCGGTTGCCGGGGCGGGTGCGTACCACCTCGTAGGCGTGGAACAGCGGCGCGCTGCCGAGGTCCTCCCAGCTCACGATGGCCTGCTCCACGTCCACGCGTGCGGTGAGGTCGCGCGGGGGAACCGGCACCGGTCGGTTGGTGAGGGGCATGACACTGGCCGTATCGCCGAAGATGCTCTCCAGGTGACTGGTGCTCACTGTGCGCAACGCGTAGTGGTAGGTGCGATCGCCGCGCAGGCTGCGGGTCGCGTCCAGGTAGGTGTAGCCGCCTTCGGGATGGGCGGGGATGCGCGGTGAGGTCAGCATGAAGGGTCCCTGGTCCTCGGCGCGGTACAGGTGGAAGCCCAGCACATCGCGCTCGGGATGCATCCAGGTGAGCACCACGCCCTCTTCGGTAGCCACGGCGCCGAGCTCCCGGGCGGGCTGCGGAGGACGCTTGTCGTAGGCCACGGCGGCGAAGCTCACCCCGCGCATGGGCACGTGTGTGGCCTTGTACTCCAGCACGAAGCGGTAGAAGTACGAGGTGGCCGGTCGGATGTCCTCGTCCACGTAGCCCACTTGGTCGCCGCTCAGTTCGGCCACGGTCTCGAAGCCCGTTTCGCTGTTGGTGCTGCGCTGCAGGGTGATCTGCTTCACCACGGGTGCGTTGTTCAGCTTCCAGCGCACATGGACCCGCCTTCCCGTGCTGTCACCTTGTGCATGAAGGTCATAGGGCATGGGCATCTGGGTGACATCCAGGCTGGCGGCATAGAGCGTATCGCTTACGGGCATGGCGTTGCCGAACAGGTCCCAGCCCTTGGCCACGTAGCGGAACACGCGGTGGCGCGGCGCGGTGGTGTCCGCGAACTGGTAGAGCACGGTGTCGCTGCCCATCCGATCGATGCGGACCCTGGGCTTCACGACGGCGAAGGGCTCTTCGTCCACACTGCGGTGCAGCTCCAGCACGGCCGGACGATGGTCGCCCACGACGGACCACCAGGTGTTCAGCTCGCGTTGGTGCTCGTAGTAGCTGCTGTTGAAGGCCATCAGGCGTTCAACCTGGTGCTTCGACGCGGGGTTCACCAGCGTGGACAGGAACTGGTTGCCGTTGCCCGGCGTGGTCACCCGGTACTGATAGAGCGTGCCGGGCTTGACATCGGCATCGTGCCACACCGCATGCACGGCCAGCAGCACCGCCACGTTGTTGCTCGCGGATCCGAGCTGTTCGCGTGTTCCGTGCCGTTGGACGCGCGCCCAGATGCTATCGGCGGGGTGGTCGCCCACCACGATCGGATAGGGCAGCACATCCGCGGCCTTCTCGATGCCCTTCTGGATGTCCTTCGCCGAGGACGCCGGCTTCAGCTCCGCCACACGCTTGAACTCGCCCTGTTCCCCGGTCCTCCGCTCGATGAGGATGCCGGTGACGGGTCCGCCTTCGCGCGCCAGCAATGGACCGGTGAAGACGAACACGCCCTTCGGGCCGACCTGGACGAGCTCGGGGTTGGGACGCTGAGCAAGGGAGGACAGCGTCAGCGAGGAGGCCAGTAGAATGAATGCGGAGCGCATGTTGACAGGCATCAATATGGATCAATTCTCCTGCGGCGGCGGGTCGTTGCGCTGGCTGTTGGTGCCATTGCTGCCCATGGTGAAGCGGAAGTCGGAGCCGCTGTTGCTGATGTTGGCCTGCATGCCGAGGTCGATGGTGCCGCCCACATTGAAGTGCAGACAGGTGACGTCGTTGCAGGGCACCGAGCACATGCCGCCGCCCACGGTCACATTGCCGGCCAGCTGCACGGCGCCGTTGCCCGTGATGACGTAGTTGCCGTTGGTCTGGAACACGCCGTCCAATCCCACGGTGAGGTAGAGCCCGATGCGGCCGTAGGCGCAGATGATGCCTGCACTAGCACCACCCGCCATGTAGAGGTCCACATAGGTGTCGAAGCCCACGCCAAAGGTGCCGCTGCCGAAGTTGGCCCCGAAGCGCACATCGATGCCACCATCGCAGCCCATCTCCAGGGTCGCCACCGGTTCGCAATCGATCGAGAAGTTGGGGATCACCGGCAGCGGGATCTGCGCACCGGCGTTGAAGTAGAAGCCGTTGAAGCGGCCGCTGCCGAAGAGGCCGAGGTACGTGGGCGGCAGCAGGTTGCCGCTGGGGTACAGGCCCTGCGCCATGGACACGCCCGCCACCGGGTCCTGCGCCAGCATCTGCTGCACCACGGGGATCAGGAAGCCTGCCACCTCGCGCTCCATCTTCTTCTGCACATGCAGGCTGTACTGCATCAGAAGCGCGTCCATCTGCGGTGTGCGCTGGGCATAATCACCCAATAGGATGAACGCCATGCCCGTGATCTGCGGGTCGGACAGGGTCACGTTCAACCCGCTCATGAAGTAAAAGCCCTCCTTGTCGATCACGATGGCCGCCGTGCCGCTCATGCTCGGGCCATTGCTCACGCCATGCGCCACGTTCAGCTGGCCACTGAGGCGGTGGTGCTGCATGTCGTACACCATGTTGATGTTGCCGAAGGGCGTCTCGATGTCCTTCAGCTTGATCTGCTGGTCCTCCACCGCCAGGTCGCCGCGCACCTCGAAGCGCATGCGCTGCGGCTGCCCGTTCTGCGCCTCGAAGCCCATGTCCTCGGGCATGTTGCCCTTGATGTAGAAGGTGTTCCACTCCGGCCCATTGCTGCCGCTCACCACGGTCATCTCCCCTTCCACGTCGGTCATCAGGATGCGGCTGCCGGGGTTGTCGCCGCCCAGTCGCACGCTCTGCTGCGGATCGCGATCCACGGTGAGCTTCGTCTGCTGGTTGTTCTTCACCAGCGTGTAGGCGAGGTTCTTGAACACGTTGGGGTCCTGGTCGCTGATCACGCCCTTGATGGTGAGCTGGCCCTGCGCGAACGTGAGGCTGTTCTGGTTGCCGGCCACGCCGAAGCTGCCCCGTTGCGCACCCTTGTTGAAGGCGAGCTGCACGCCGTTCACGTTCACCGGCGGCATGCTGAAGTCCTGCAGGCGGAAGGCGCTGAGGCCATTGGGCAGCTTGTCGTAGAGCAGGGCCGAGGTGAAGGTGGGCAGGCCGGGGATGCCGAGGTTCAGTTCACCGGAGAGCCGCAGCAGGTTCGACTGGATGACCATGCTCTGCAGGTTGAAGCCGGCGATGTCGTAGAGCGGATACTCGGGGATGCCGCTGCGCAACGCCACTTCCTGCGCGCCATCGCTGAAGAGCCAGATGGAGGTGATCGGGATGTCGCGGGCGTCCGGGATGCCATCGAGGTGCTCGCCGCTGATGGTGGCCCCGGCCACGTTGTGGTCACGGCTGGTGACCACCACGTACCAGGCGGGCTGCGGGCGCACGGCATCGTAGCCGAACTCCACCGGGCGTGTGGCGTTCACCGGGATGGTGCCCATCAGCTTCATGTTGTTCGCCTGCATCTCGCCCAAGAGGAAGCGCGTGGGCTCCAAGGTGCCGTCGGTCACCTCCAGTTCCATGCCGCCGGCCATCAGCGTTCCGGAGAAGCGGAAGCCACCATTGCCCAGGCTCAGCTCGCTGCCCTGCAGGCTGAACTGGCCCAACGGGATGGTGAAGCTCTTCACACGGTTGAAGGGCTGCAGCTCCCGGTTGCGGAACACGATGCCGCCCACCGGGAGGTCGAGGTCGTTGTCAGGCGCAGGGATATGCTCCAAGGCCGTGTGGATGCGCGTGTCCAACACCAGCGAGTCGCGGCTCAGGAAGGAGCCGGACGTGATGTTCGTGGCCTGGAACCCGAAGAGCGTGTAACCCAGCGGCTGGCCGTTGGCGGCGCTCACGTTGTAGCCCTGCGTGGCGGGGTACCAGCTCTGCGCGTTGCTGGCGAAGACCGGCAGCCGCATGCCGCCATCCGGCGCCTGCAAGGCCAGACCCTGCCCGGTGGGCATGCTGAAGTTGCTCACTTGGAAGGAGGCCAGCGACACCTCCACCCCACCGTTCACTGCGCCGCGCGCATCGCTCCCCGCCGGACGGTCCAACACGATGCCCTGTTGGCTGTCGCGCAACGTGGCGTGGTACACGTAGGGCTCATCGCTCTGTTGCGGATACATCCCGACGGCCACCTCGTTCACCGCCAGCGGCATGGGCAGGGTCACCGGCTTCGTGGGACTGATGGTCTCGCCATTCACCGTATAGGCGTTCATCGCATCGGGCTCCACCACCGTGTTGAGGAAGCGGACACTGCGCAGGTCGTTGCCACTGGCGCTGGCCTGCGTCATGCGGAACACACTGTTCGCGCTGTCGGGCACCGTGACCCAGCCGTTGATGCGCGCACGACCAGCGGCCTCTTCGGCGAAGGCCGTCACTTCCAACGGGAAGCCCAGGAGCTGGCTGAAGTCCATCCCGCCGTAAACGCGGAGTTGGAAGTCGATCACCGTCTCGGCCACCTGGCCATTGTAGTTGGTGAGCGTGGTCGTGGCAATGGTGCCCAGCGTATTGCTCTGACCGGTCGCCTCGTTGTACTCCATGCCGAGGTAGCCGGGCTTCGAAGCGGTGAACTCCAGCTGTTCCAGTGGCACGTTGCTCATCACGTACTGGCCCTGCGCGTTGGTCTGCACCTCGGCGATCAGGGTGCCATGCGTGTAGCGCACGCGCGCATTGGCCACGGCCGCGCTGTCAATGGTGACGGTTCCGCGCACGGTGCGCCCGCGCTTCAGCTGCACGTTCCTCACCTGCCAGTGCTTGCCGGCGGTGGAGGTTACCTGGAGCTCACGCGTCACCTGGTTGCCACCCTGCGGGGCGTACACGCGGAAGGTGAAGTCCTGCCCCGAGGCGCGGAACGCGAAGTCCACACGGCCCTGGCTGTCGGTGGTGCGCTCCAAGGGCTGGCCGGGTACCGAGGCCGCCGTGCCGCCCGGGTTGGTCGCCGGGTGCTTGATGGCGGGGTACATCACGGGCGAGGCGTTGATGAGCACCACACGGGCGTTGGCCAGCGGTGTGCCCACGCTCTCGGGGTCCTGGCCGGGCAGCGTGGCCTGGGTGCTGGTCGGCTCCTCGCGCACGATGAAATGGATCCGGTGCAGCTTGTACGGCACCGTGGCCGTGGTGGTGAGGATGCCCGTGGTGGGCACGTTCACGGTGATGGTGTCGCGGTCGTAGAGCTCCAGGTCATTGGGGATGATGACCACTTGAAGGCCATTGCCCGTGGGCACATCCAGCGCCACCTCCCGCTTCATGGTGACGAAGTTCAAGGTGGAGGCCACCATCACGCCTTCCTGCCCCGTGGCCGGGTCACGGTAGTGCGCGCTGGCTGAAAGGGTCTGTCCGGCCTCGTTCTGCAGCACCACCTTCACCTTGCCCTTGGGCGAGATGAAGATCTCCCCGGCCGAGTACTGGTAGCCTTTCCGTAGCATACCGACATCCCCGCTGTTGGGCTCACCGTTGTTCGTTCCACTGGTTCCACCTCCCGAACTTCCAGCGGAAGGCATGGGCTGTGTGTTCTGGCCGATCTGCCCCAGGATGCCCGGGCTTACCTGCATCATGGAGCCAGAGCTGATCGATCCGCCACCGGTCAGGGCAAGCCGGTTCACCACCTTGATCACCCGGTTGAAGCCTGGCTTCTGGACATCGAGCACGTAGTAAAAGCCTACAGGCACGGTGCCTTCTTTCTGCACCAATAGTTCCTTGCGATGGATGCGGCCATCATTGCCGGTGACACCGGACGCATGCATCACCATGCGGCCCTGCGCCAGCAGTGCGTTCGCGGCCATCTGGAACCCATCGGGCTGGTTGGTCTCCAGCATCGCGCCCCAGTTCACGTTGCCGTTGCGCAGGAGCTCCATGCCCGCCTTGTTGATCCGCCAGAGCTTCCAGGTGGCCCCGGGCTCGGCCAGTGCAAGGTCGGCCTGGGTGCCGGCCGCGCTGTTGCGCACGGTGGCGGTGACGGCCGGATTGCGGTCCACCACGCGCTGGATGTGGAAGAGCCATTGGTCCTGCCCCTTGTAAGCCCGGGGATGGGCGCGGGAGGAAGTACCGAAGCCATCGCGGTTGGCGAGCTCACAGCGCATGCAGCTCTCCTTGAACTCATCGGCGGTGGGCACGAAGCAGCCGCTGGTCCAATCATTCTGGTAGGCGTAGTGCACCGGTTTCGGGAAGCTCTCGAAGCTGTACTGCGTGCTGAACTCGTCCACGTAGCGCACCCAGGTGTAGTAGAGGTTGGTGCCCGCCGGCGAGCAGTCGAAGCGCACCAGGTCGCGGAACTCGGCCATACCCTGCGTGTCGGCGGTATCACGCGCCAGGATCACGTAGTCCTGGCCCTGCACCGTGATCGTGGGATCGGGCGCCGCACTGCCGCGCGAGGCCTCGTCCGCCGGCACCAACGTGGGCTTGCTTCCGACCTTCCGCAGCAGCAGCACCTCCACGCCGGCCTTTTTCACCTGGAAGTCGTAGCGGTCCGCCACGAGCACCTTCACGTCCATGCTCTTCACCTGCGCATAGAAGGTCCCGAGGTCGCCGTTGGCGGGCAGGCTGCTGTTGAACTGCACGGGCTGTGCGTAGTAGGTGCGGGCCGGGTTGCCCACGCGCACCATCAGCACCCGGCGGAAGGTGCCGGTGTAATTGCCCTCCAGGTTGCCGGTGAAGTCGCCGGTGAGCGTGACCGTGCCCTGCTTCCAACCGAAGTCGAGCTGCTGCACATGCGGCACGTTGAAGACGAAGTTGCCCTGCGCATCGGTGGTGGCGGTGGCCAGCGTGGGGGCGCTCATGGTGGGTTGGTTCAGGATGTGGAACTGCCCGGTATGGGTCATGAGGATGTTCCCGGGAAGGAGCGGCGCCGCGAGCGCCGTGGTGCTGGGTGCGCTCTGGAACTGGATGGCCTGCACCAGCTGCACCGTCACCCCGGCCAACGGACTTTGTGTGAAGCCGGAGTAGCCCGTCCGGTTGCCCTCGTTGAGCAAGGCGTTCTGCACGCTTCCACTCCCCGTCTGGCCGATCGCGCCGGTATTGAGCGTGCCACCCGAACCTGTGCTCGAGGTAGCGCTGTGGTTGCTCGGCATCGGCCAGAAGTAGTGCAGCTTGCCGGTCAGGGTGTTGCTGAGGAAGGCCGGCGAGATGCCCGGGTCGATGATGGGGCCCGTGCCCGATGGTGCGGTGCCGCCGTAGGGGATCACCGGCGTATCCACCGTGCCCACCGTGAACACGCTGATCTCGCTGCGCCCGAGGTTGGCAACGGCCACCTGTCCGTTCACATCCCGCGCAGTGACCTGCATGGCGTATTGCTTGCCCTGTTCAAAGGCAAGGTCCTGCACCTGCCTGACGTAGACATTGGTCATCAGCCCTTCCTTGAGCAGTACAGGCTGAGCGCGCGTATAGGTGCGCGCTGCGATGATGGCATCGTTCGGGTTCTGGCCCGCAAATACAGGCGTCACAAGGAGATCGTACTGGATCATCGCACCGGCCAGGTTGCCCAGCGGAGGTGTCCACGTGAAGACCGGGTTGGTCATGTAGGCGTTGATCTCGGTGCCATGCATCGGCTGGGTGATGATGGGCGGCTGTGCATAGTAGAGCCCGAACGTGAAGCACCCGCCGCCGGGCTGGCTCAGCAGCTGGGTGCCGTTGAAGGCATAGGCCTCCACGCACAGGGTGTACATTCCCTCCGGCAGCTGACCCGTCTGCACGATGGCCTGCTGTACGCTTTGGTCGGCGTTGGTCGTCACATATTCAGGCGCCAGGAAGTCCATCACACCCGGTTGTGTGCTCAGCACCACCGAGCCACCCGCCGGCAGAGTGATGGGCGAGGGACCTTGGTGTCCGGGTTCGGTACGGACAAACAGACCGGCCGTGGTGTTGGTCAGGCTGCCTTCCAAGCGTATCTGCTTCACCTCCGTGGTTGTATTGGTGAGGGTGATCACCGCCTGTCCGGTGAGATCGGCGTAGTCGTACACATAGGCCGAATAGGGCGGGATGATGTTGAGCGTGACGATGACCTCTTGAGCGCGAAGGAGCGCGGGGAGGAGTAGGAATAACGCGAGGGTGAGCGGGTACAAGGGCGATCGAAACCTCGCACACTTGCACGCCTTCACCCTTGCACCTTGCATTTCGTGGCTCATGGCTCAGAAATTCAGACCGTAAGTGACCCGCGTGATGACCTCCTCGAAGGACCGGAACACGGTCTCGTCAGCAGCTTCGTTGCGCATCAGGATGCCCTGCAGGGAGAGGCGCCCCTTCTTATGCACGGCGATGCCCAGGTCCGCCACACCGCTCACCGTGAACCCGTTCTCCTCGCCGTTGAAGTGGTTGCGGTTGTACATACCGTTCACGCCCACCTGCAGTTTGCGCTTCAGCATGGGAAATCCGAGGCCGAGCCCGCCTCCCATGGAGCCTACATCGCCCTGTGGAAGCACAGTGTTGTTGTAATTGAGCGAACCGGTCGTGGTGATACCCCGTGCCACCCAGGTACGGCTGTACACGAAGGCGCCCACCAGGGTGTGCTGGTCGGCCGGTGCGTTGATCGTGCTCACCGGACTGTTGAGCCGCTGGTACACCCCCACGAACTGGATGGTGCGCACGATCTTCTCGCCCACCTTGTTGAAGTAGGGGACGAGCGTCCAGCTGTTGCTCACCTGCTTGAAGAGCTCGGCGTCCGGCGACACCCGCGTGGGGTTCTGCGTCACCCCGAAGTTGCTCCACCCCGCGTTCACGCCGAAGGTGCGCGTGGGGTTCCAGTTCAGGTTCACGTTGCCGATGAGCCGCTCGCTGGTCACCAGGCGCTGCCGCGCGAGGTTGTCGCGCTGCATGCCGAAGCTGGTGTTGATGCTCACGCGCCCGCTGTCGAGCCGCAGGCTGGGCGTCACCGTGTACTGCTCGATGTCGTTCTGGAAGAAATAGGCGCCCATGCTGCGGTACTCGGGGTCCACGCGCTTATAGGCCAGGCCGATGCCGCCGCCCTTGCCCACGTAGTTGAGGCTGGTCTCCCCCGCGCTCAGGTATTGCGTGCTGATGCGCGCGTCGATCCAATTGCGGGCGGCATCGCGCACGATGCCCATATCGGTGTTCACCACCTGTTCGGGCTGGCGGGTGTCCAGCGTGTAGGCGCTCACCCCCATGTCGGTCTTCCAGAACAGGCGGCGCTTGTCCTTGCGGTAGAGGTCTTTCTTCCAGGAGAAGCCGAAGGCGGTGTTGCGCTGCGGCGCGATGCTGTCGCGCAGGCCCGAGCGGAGCGACTCCTCCACGTCCCAGCCATGCAGGTAGCTCACGTCGAAGTAGCCCTGGTCGTTGCCCAACCCGAGCTTCACGGCATAGGCCATCCGGGTGTAGCTCGGCAGGGGCCGGAAGGCGAGCGGGTTGGCGAATTGCGCGCTGTCCAGTGCCGTGCTGCGGTTCAGCCTTCCGTACATGAAGCCGAATCGCAGGCCCGTGCTGCCCGGCTCGTTCTTGTAGGCGGTATTGATCTCCACACCGCCGCCCAGCATGCGGAAGCCCGCCAAGGTGTATGGCTGGAAGTTGATGTTGCGGTAGCCCGCATGCACCGTGATCCATTTGTATCGCGGGCTGATCCCGTACTGGTTGAAGGGCTGGTAGAAGCGGTTCTCGAAGTTGCCCAGCAGGAGCTGGAAGGGCATCTGCACGCCCAGCACGGTGAGCGTGGGCGCGCCGCTTAAGGTCCATGTGAAGGGCTGACGGCGCGGCGGGATGCCGTTCACCGAGTAGCTCTCCATGGAGAAGCTGAGGTTGCCGCTGAGGGTGACGGGCTTCTTCAGGTTCACCTGCTGGATGTCCTGGGCGGCCACATGCGCCCCAAGGGCCAGGAGCGCGGCGATCCAGGACGCGCGCAGGGTGCGCTCGGCGGGCAGGGGGCTTCTCATCAGCCCGAAAAGTGCCGCTTCACGGGGCCTTGCACCATGTCATCTGATCCAGCGGGGCAAGCCCTTATCCAGCGGCGCCCGTTGCACCAGCTGAATCATATTTCAATAATATTTGAAAGTATGACAAAAGGCGCTATACCTTCGCCCCCATGAACGCGATGAGCATCCGGGAAGCGAAGGACCGGTTCATCGAGGCCTGGGGGGCCTTCGGAAGCGCTTGGGGCATCAACCGGAGCATGGCGCAGGTGCATGCGCTGCTGCTCATCAGCCACGAGCCATTGAGCACCGAGGACGTGATGGAGCAGCTCAACATCAGCCGCGGCAACGCCAACATGAACCTGCGGGCGCTGATCGATTGGAGCCTGGTGCGCCGGGTGCTCAAGCCAGGCGAGCGCCGGGAGTACTTCGAGGCCGAGAAGGACGTCTGGAAGGTGGCCACGCACATCACCCGCGAGCGCAAGAAGCGGGAGCTGGAACCGCTCATCCGCCTGCTCGATGAACTCGAGGACATCCCCGGCGGAACGCCCGAGGCGAAGAGCTTCCGCCAGATGACCCACGACCTGCACGACCTCACCAAGCGCCTCGACACCCTGCTGGAGCACAGTACCCGCCGCGATGTGCAGTGGTTCGTGAAGGCCGCCACCACCCTGCTCAAATGACCGCCCTTTTTTTCGGCATAATGTTTCATTAGTTCCTGAAACTCCAAACCACTGAGCCATGGAAGCCCTGCTGCAGCAACCCGCACGGCTACGCACCGACCCCGGTGTGCAAGCGCACTTCCATGCGAGCGCGGACCTGTACAAGCGCTGGAGCCCGCAGGGCCATCTGCACTTCGGCTACTGGCGCTGGCCCATGAGCCCCTTCAACCGCAGGGTGATGCTCGACGAGATGGTCCGGCAGGTCGTCCGTGAACTGCGCACGCGGCCGGGCGATCGGCTCGCGGACCTCGGCTGCGGCTATGGCGCGGCCGCGCGCCTGGCGGCACGAGAATTCGCCGCGCGCGTGGAGGCGGTCACCATTGTTGAAGAACAGGCCATTGAGGGCGGCATCGAAGCGCTCGCAGCCGGGATCGATCACCGGGTGAGCATGCGGCATGCTGACTTCAGGCGAACCGGCCTGGCCGACCGCAGCATCGATGGCGTCTATGCCTTGGAGAGCCTGTGCTATGGAACAGGCGCATCGAAGGCCGATGCGATTGAGGAGATCGCGCGCATCATCAAGCCCGGTGGCCGCCTCGCACTGGTGGATGGCTTCCTCCTCAGGCCACCGATGGGCAACCGGGCGCGCATGGTGCGCACCGTGGAGGAAGGCTGGGCCCTCCCCTGCTTCCCGCAGCGCGAGGCCTTCATCGGAGCGCTCGCTGCGAACGGCTTCGTGGACATCCGCGTGCGCGACCTCAGCTGGAAGGTGGCGCCTTGCGCCGCGCACGGGCCCTTCCTGATGGTGCAAGGCTGGATGGAGCGCCGCCTCCAAGGCACGCGTTTGAACGCCTTGGAGCAAGCGCACCTCAAGAGCTGCCTGCTGGGCATCCTGCTCGGCACGCAACGCGACCTGTTCCGCTACCTCCTGATCACCGCCCGCAAGGCCTGATGCCATGAGCCTCAACCTCCTCGCCTACGCGCTCTTCTTCCCGGCCATGCTGGTGCTGGCGGTGGGCGTGGCGCAGACCTGCCATCGGCACGGCCGGCCCTGGATGCTGCGGCTCTTCGATGGCGACGCCGCATTCGTGGATGCCGTGAACAGCATCCTGCTCGCAGGCTGCTACACGGTGAACCTGGGCTACATCGCCCTGGTGATGGCCGGCTGGGAGCCCATCACGGGCATCGAGCAATTGCTCGCCACCCTGGCGCGGCGCATGGCCATCATCGTGCTCGCCCTCGCCGCGCTCCACTACCAGAACATCGCCGTGCTCCTGATATGGAGCCGGTTCAAGCAACACAAAGCAACCGGTAAGCGCGCGACATGACGCGCCCCAACAAACACCCCAAGCCATGACCAACACCTTCGTCCTCACCTACCTGATCTACCTGCCCATCGTCTTCGGCCTCACGCTGTACGTGGCCCGCACGCTCTTCCGCAATGGCCGGGTCTTCATGCTCGACATCTTCAAGGGCAAGGCCGACATCGCCGATGCCACCAACCGCCTCTTCGAGGTAGGCTTCTACCTTATCAACATCGGCTTCGCGCTGCGCATCATGGAGGTGGACGGCTATTGGGGCGAGAACGCCTACGACACCATGCAGGAAGTGGTGGAGACGCTGGCCGGCAAGGTGGGCGGCTTCGCCATCTACCTGGGCGTGATGCTCTTCATCAACCTCTTCCTCTTCTTCCGCGGGCGGCGGAAGGCGCGGCAGAACGGGATCACCATCAATCCCGTTCCAGTCATCCCGCAGCCCGTGCACTAACGCGATGCCGTCCCGGCTCATGGCCGGGATGACAGCCCGGCATGACAAGCCATGAGCAGAATCATCCTCGCCGGAGGCACAGGCACCATCGGGCAGATCCTACAGGAGCACTTTGCGCGGTTCGGCCATGAGGTGGTCGTGCTCACCCGCAGGCCGGAACTCCAGCAGCACCCCAAAGCGCGGATGGCGGAATGGGATGGGCGCTCACGCGGTACGTGGTGGCGTGAGCTCGATGGAGCAGATGCGCTCATCAACCTGGCGGGCCGAAGCGTGGATTGCCGATACACGCCGGGGAACCGCGCCGCCATCCTCAACAGCCGACTGGAATCGACGCATGCGCTGGGCGAGGCCATGCTGGCTGTCGGGTCCCCTCCTCCGCTGTGGGTCAACCTCAGCAGCGCCACCGTCTACCGCCACGCGGAGAACCGGCCGATGGACGAGGACACGGGCGAGCTCGGCAATGACTTCAGCCCGCAGGTGGTGAAGGCTTGGGAGAACGAGTTCTTCAGGCATGCGCGCCCCGGCGTGCGCCAGGTGGCGGTGCGCTGCGCCATCGTCTTCAGCAACAAAGGCGGCGCCTTCCCGCGCTATGCACAGCTGGTGCGCTGGGGGCTGGGCGGGCGGCATGGCAGCGGCAGGCAGTTCGTGAGCTGGGTGCACGAGACCGATGTCGCCCGCTTCTTCCATTGGCTCATCGAGGAGCCGAAGGCCGAGGGCATCCTCAACCTGGCGGCGCCCAACCCCATCCCGGATTTCGATCTGCTGAAGGCCATGCGCGCGCGCATCAGGCCCTGGATCGCGCTTCCCGCACCGGAATGGATGCTGCGCATCGGCGCGCGCATCATCGGCACGGAGACGGAGCTCATCCTGAAGAGCAGGCGCGTGGTGCCGGGCCGAGCCTTGCGATTGGGCTTCGCGTTCAAGCACACCGAGCTGGGCAGCGCCCTGGGCGACCTGCTGCCCTAGTCCATGCTCACCTCCTTCTTCTTCTCCTCCACCTTGGCGCCGCGCAGCTTGGCATCGGCCGGGATGCCTTCGAGCACCTCCAGGTTGATGCCGTCGCTCAGGCCCGTGCGGATGTAGGTCTTCTTCCAGCTCTCGCCGTCCTTGAGCTGCACGAAGGCGCTGTCGCCCTTGGCGTTGAACTCCACGATGCTCTCGGGCACGGTGTACACGCTGTCGCGGCGCTCCAGCACGATGTCGGCATTGGCGCTGTAGCCGCTGCGCAGCGACTGGCCATCCTTCAGCTTCACGGCGGCGCGGATCTCGAACTGGATGGCGCCGTTCTCCTCCACGCCCTTGGGGGCGATGTACTCCAGGTCGGCGTCCCACTTCGCGTTGTCGATGGCGCCCACGGTGAGCACCACCGGCATGCCCAGCTCCACCTTGCCCACCTCGCTCTCATCCACCTTGCCCTGGAAGATGAGGTCCGCCATGTCCGCGATGGCGGCGATGGTGGTGCCCTCATTGAAGTTGTTGCGCTCGATCACGCTGTTGCCCTCCTTCACGGGCACGTCGAGCACCATGCCGTCGATGGTGCTGCGCACGATGGTGTTCCCGGCGCTGCTGCGGCTGATGCCATCTCGCACCACCTGGAGGGCCTCCTGCGAGGCGGCGAGCTCCTGACGGGCGTTCCTGAGCGCCACATCGAAGCCCTGCATCTCGGCGGCGCTGATCACCCCCTTGTCGAGCAGCGGCTTGTTGCGGTCGAAGTTCATCTGCGCGTTCTGCACGTTGATCTCCGCCGTTCGCACGCGGTTCTCGGCATTGCTGAGGCTGAGCATGTCAGGCACGATCTGGATCTTCGCCAGGGGCTGGTCCTTGCTCACCTGCTCGCCGGCCTCCACGTAGAGCTCGCGGATGATGCCGCTGACCACGGGCTTGATGAGGATCTCCTTGCGAGGCACGATCTTGCCGTTGGCCACCGTCTTCTTCACCACATCGGTGCGCTTGAGCGTCTCCACCGCGAACTCGTCCGGCTTGCTGGCGCTCTTCCGGTAGAGGAAGTAGAGCGTCCAGATGAACAGGGCGCCCAGTCCGATGAAGAGGATGTACTTGAGGGTCGTTTTCATGTTCGGTGTTCTGTTGCTGGGCGGCGCTGCCCCTCCTACTCGGCTCTTAATGCGTCGACGGCCTTGATGGCGAGCGCCCGCCGCGCAGGCATGAGGCCGGCGAGCAGCCCGCTGATGATGAGCACGGCGAAGGCCACGAGCGCCACGGAGAGGTCGACCCCCGGGTTCTTGAAGAAATCGGCCTCTCCCGCGGCGCTCCGCACGGCCTCCAGCACGCCCACGCCGGCCAGCAGGCCGAGGTAGCCGGCGATGAAGGTGAGGGTGAGCGCCTCCTGCACGATCTGCCCGGTGATGGCGCGGGGCGTGGCCCCGATGCTGCGCCGGATGCCGATCTCCTTGGTGCGCTCCTGGATGCTCACCAGCATGATGTTGCCGATGCCGATCACGCCCGCGAGCAGCGTGCAGATGCCCACGAACCAGCTGAGGCCGCCGATGCCGATGAAGAGGCCGTTCATCATCTGGTAGAACTCCTGCATGTTCCAGCTGCCGAAGGCGCTCTCGTCGGTGGGGTCCACGCGGTGCTTGCGGGCCATGAGCTGCCGGACCTGGCGCTCCACCTCCGCCACCTCCACGCCCGGCTTGGCCACGATGGTGAACCAGTGCACCTCGTTGAGGCTGTTGAAGGCCTTCTGGTAGGTGGTGAAGGGCACGTAGATCTTGGCGTCGGGATTGTCGCCCATCTCGGCGCTGCTCTTCCGCTTGCTCACGCCCACGACCTGGAAGTAGACGCCGCTCACCTTGATGTGCTTGCCGATCGGATCCTCCTGCCCGAACAGCTGCTCCACGACCTCCATCCCGATGACGGCCACCTTCCGCTCCTGCAGCAGGTCGGCCTTGTTGAGGAAACGGCCCCTGGGCAGGCGGATGGCCTCCACCTGGATCACCTCGGGCTCGCAGCCGTAGATGCTGAACGCCCCTATCCTGCTGCCATAGCTCACGTTGTTGCCGCCCTGCCAGCCGCCCAGCTGCAGCTGCGGCGAGCAGACCTCGATGCCCGGCACGTTCCGCCGGATGATGCCGGCATCCTCGTTGTCGAAATTGAAGCGGCGGCCCTTCTGGAACCCCGCGTACGGCTTGGTGGTGGGCATGGTCCACAGGAAGGCGCTGTTGGTGGCGAAGCCCTCGAAGCCGCCCAGCACGGCGTTCTTCAGGCCGTTGCCCATGCCCAGCATCACCACCAGCATGAAGATGCCCCAGCCCACGCCGAACATGGTGAGGAAGCTGCGGAGCTTGTTGCGGCTCAGCGTGTTCCAGATCTCGCCCCAGCGGTCGGTGTCGAACATGGCCTATTCGTGGCGAAGGGCTTCGATGGGACGGATGGCGGCGGCGCGGCGCGCCGGGATGAAACCTGCCAGGGCGCCGGCCACCATGAGCGCGAAGAGCGCCCAGAGCGCCACATTGATGCGGATGGTGGGGTCGCGGAAGAACTCGCTGCCCGGCACCACGGAGGCCACGCCCTCCATGAGGAAGACCCCGAGCACCAGCCCCAGCCAGCCGGCCAGCCCGGTGATGACCAGGGCCTCCATCAGCACCTGTCCCACCACGTTCGCCGGCGTGGCGCCCAGCGCCTTGCGGATGCCGATCTCGCGGGTGCGCTCCTTCACGATGATGAGCATGATGTTGCTCACGCCCACGATGCCGGCGATGAGCGAGCCGATGCCCACGAACCAGAGGAATGCGGTGATGCCATCGAAGATGCGCCCGATGGTGCCGACGTTCTCCACGTTGTTGTTCACCCAGAGCGCGCGCTCGTCGGTGGGGTCGAAGCTGTGCCGGCGGGCCAGGGTGTGCACGGCGCGTTGCTCCGCCTGCCTGGCCCCCGCGATGCTGGCATCGGCGAAGCTGAAGGTGATGTCGTCCACCAGCCCTTTCGCGTTGAAGACCTTCTGCGCGGCGCCGAGCGGTATGAACACGGGGCTGCGCTGGCCCCGCTCCATGCCGCCGGCCTCGAAGGCATAGAGGCCCACCACCTCGAAGGGGATGCCGTTGACGCTGACCCATTGGTGCAGCGGGTCCTCGCCCTTGAACAGCTCCTGCCGGCAATCCTCGGCGATCACGATGACCTTGCGGTCCTGCGCCTCGTCCACCTCGTTGATGAACCGGCCCCTCAGGATGGTCTGGTGCTGCAGATGCCGGTGCTCGGGCTGGATGCCGCGGATGCCGTAGCTGCCGGTGTTCATGCCGTAGCGCAGCGTGCTGTTGCCGCGCCATACCCGGTACTGGCCGCTGATGTGCTGGATGCCGGGGATGGCATGCCGCAGGGCATCGATGTCGGCCTCCTCCAGGTCGATCCGGCGATTGGGCGGCAGGCCCTGCCAGGGCTTGCTGGTCTCGTTGCCCATGATGCGGATGCTGTTGGTGGCCGTGTTGCGGAAGTTGTAGCTGAATCCGTTGCGCAACCCGGCGCCGGCGCCCAGCAGGATGATGAGCATGAAGATGCCCCAGAACACCGCGAAGCCCGTGAGCAGCGCCCTCAGCTTGTTCTTGCCGATGCTCTCCAGCACCTCCGACCAGCGCTCCCTATCGAACATCGCCGGCCGGTTTTTCCACCACCCGCACCCCGTCCATGGCGGTGGTCAGGCTCTTCGGGTCGAGGTGGGCGTTCTCGATCACGCCGTCGCGCAGGTAGATCACCCGCTGCGTGGCCGCCGCCACATCGCGCTCATGGGTCACGATGAGCACCGTCTTGCCGAGGTCGCGGTTCACCTCGGTGAGCAGCTGCATGACCTCGGCGCTCGTGCGCGTATCCAGGGCGCCCGTGGGCTCGTCGGCCAGCACCACCTTGGGGTCGGCGATGAGCGCCCGCGCAATGGCCACGCGCTGCTTCTGCCCCCCGCTCATCTCGTTCGGCAGGTGGTGCGCCCACTCCTTCAGCCCCACACGGTCCAGCATGGCCAGGGCCTGCTCGTGGCGCTTGCGGCGGCTCACCCCCTGGTAGTAGAGCGGCAGCGCCACGTTCTCCACCGCGTTCTTGAACCCGATGAGGTTGAAGCTCTGGAACACATAGCCGATGTAGCGGCTCCGGAGCATGGCGTTCTCCGTCTCCGTCTGCCCCTTCATGAGCATGCCATCGAGCAGGTACTCGCCGCTGTCGTAGCTGTCGAGGATGCCGATGATGTTGAGCAGCGTGCTCTTGCCCGAGCCCGAGCTGCCCATGATGCTCACCAGCTCGCCGGCGCCGATCCGCAGGTCGATGCCCTTGAGCACCTGAAGCACATTGGCCCCCGTGCGGTAGGCCTTGCGGATCCCGTTCAGCTCGATCATCAGCGATGCAATGCGCGCAGGGCCCGAAAGTACCGGAGCCAACCGGTCATCCCGGCATGCTTACACGAACGGCGCAGCCCCCGGAGGAGCGGCGGCGCCCGCAGGGCCGCTTCGCCGGGCGATGGTTAGACTTGCCGGATGATGAAGAAGCTCCTGTTCTCGGCGGCCCTGCTGGCGGCCGCCACGGCGCACGCCCAGCAGCCCGACCTTGCCGGCCTCGACGCCTACATCGCCGATGCCGTCGCCCGGTTCGAGCAGCCCGGGCTGGCCGTGGGCATCGTGAAGGACGGCCAGCTGGTGTTCGCCAAGGGCTACGGCAAGCTCGACCTCGCCAAGCCCGAGCCCGTGACGGCCAACAGCGTGTTCTACTGCGCCAGCATCAGCAAGGCCTTCACCGCCTGCGCCATCGGCCTGCTGGCGGACGAGGGCAGGCTCGCCTTCGACGATCCCGTGCGCAAGCACCTGCCCGAGTTCAGCACGCCCGATGCCTACGTGACCGAGCACATGACCGTGGCCGACCTGCTGTGCCACCGCGCCGGATGGAGCACCTTCGATGGCGACCTGCTCTGGTACGGCACCCGCTACACCCAGGACGAGATCCTCGCCCGCCACAGCGCCGAGCCCTTCACCCATGGCTTCCGCACCGAGTTCGGCTACAGCAATCTCATGTACATCGCCGCCGCGCGCGTGATCGAGCGCGTGAGCGGCATGAGCTGGGACCGCTTCATCACCGAGCGCATCCTCATCCCGTTGGGCATGGAGCGCAGTCGCGTGGAGACCGCCGACCTGGCCGCCATGACGGATGTGGCCATGCCCCATGTGCGCAAGGGGCAGGACCCCAAGCAGCCCCAGCGGAGCATGCCCTACCAGGCCCTGCAGGGGGCCGATGGCGCCTGCGGCGTGCTGAGCACCGTGAGCGATCTCGCCAAGTGGGACGCCATGTGGGCCGACGAGGGCAAGGTGGGCGACAAGGCCTTCATCACGCCCGCCACCTTCCGCACCCTCACCGGCACGCACCTGACCATGGGCGGGCGGCGCGACGGGGCCGCTCTCGGCTGGTTCGTGGAGTACAACAAGGGCAGCAAGGTGATCACGCACAGCGGCGGCATGCCGGGCTTCATCCTCAACCACGCCGTGGTGCCCGAGAAGGACCTGGCCGTGATCTGCCTTGGCAACGGCGAGACCTACAGCGTGTTCGCCATCACCAGCAAGGTGCTCGACCTCTACCTCGGCGATGGCAAGGCCGACCCCGTAGCGCAGATGCTGCCGCGCGTGAAGGCCAACCAGGAGGAGGAGGCCAAGCGCCGCGCCGATCGCCTGGCCGCCCGCATCCCGAAGACCAAGCCTACGGCACCGCTGGCCAGCATCGCCGGCACCTACTCGGACAAGATCTACGGCGAGGCCACCATCGTCGACGACCTGGGCAGTCCCCTGCTATCCTTCCGGCCCGCCAAGGAGCTTCTCGCTGGCAAGCTCGTTCACTGGCACCATGATACCTGGAGGTGGGAGCATGCCGACCCCTTCCTGGAACCCGGCTACATCACCTTCAACTTTGACGCGGACCACAAGGTGACCGGCTTCAAGGTGGACCTGCACAGCCCCGACTTCCACTTCTACAAGCTCGACTTCAAGCGCAAGGAGTGACGCGGCCGCGCGACCACCGCACAGCCCCCACCATGCCATCCGCTGCACGCGCCCAAGCACTCCTGTTCCTGCTGGTGCTCGGCCTCGGGGCCTGGCAGCTCGATACCGGGCGCAACGACAATACCGTGAGCCGCGCCCTTGCCGTGCGCGCGCTGGTGGAGACCGGCGCACTGGAGATCACCGAGCACCACGCCCTCACCGGCGACAAGGCCGTCACCGATGGCCGGTACTACAGCGACAAGGCGCCGTTGCCGACCCTGGCCGTGGCGCTGATCTGGAAGGCGCTCCGCGCGACGGGCCTGGTTGAGCCCTGCGCCGACCCCGTCGATGACCGCGTGCTCGTGCTCGGGGGGCTGCTGTTCGGCAGCGTGCCCTTCGCCCTGCTCGTGCTGCTCGTGCACCGACGGCTGCTGCGCTGCCGGGTGCCGCACCCGGCGCTCCTCGCCGCGCTGCCCTTCCTCGGCTCCTTCCTCTTCGTGTACAGCGGCACCTTCTACAACCACCTGCCCGCAGCCCTCTTCGCCCTGCTCGCCGCCATCGACCTCACTGAGGCCCGCCGGACGCGTGCCGGGCTCTGGGCCGGCCTCGCCGTGGCCTGCGACGCCTCCATGCTCTTCCCGCTCGCGGTGTGGATCGCCCAGGTCGCCCTGGGGCGCAAGGGCCTTGTGGGCTTCGCCCTGGGGCTGCTGCCGGGAGCGCTCATCACCGCCGGGCACAACCTCGCCGTCACCGGATCGCCCCTCACCTTCCCCAGTGCGCATGCGGTCAACTATGGCATCATGCGCGAGGCCTACGGTTTCGGCACGTGGCAGCCGCGCGCCTTCCTCGGCCTCACCATCAGCCCGTACCGCGGCCTGCTCGTGTACGCCCCGGCCATGGTGGCGGTGCTGCTATGGGCCTGGGGCCGGCGCGCCCGCATCCGGTCGGGCGGGCTGCTCGCCGACCCCTTCCTCCTGCCCGCGGCGGTGCTGATGCTGGCCTTCTTCACCCACGGCACCTGGTGGGGCGGCTGGACCTACGGGCCGCGCTACCTCACCGCCGTGCCGGCGCTGCTCCTCTACCGCGGGCTGCCCGGCATCGCAGCGGACCAGCGCATGGCCCGCATCGCCATCGCGCTTTCCCTGGCAGGCCTGGCCTGCGCGGCGGCGGCGCGGCTCACCACCGGCTACGCGCTCCCCACCACGGTGGCGGATCCCTTGGTCGAGTCCATCCTGCCGCTGGTGCTCAGCCGCACCTTTGCGCCTGCCGGATGGCCCGCAGCAGCTGGTTTCTCCCCCGTGATGGGCGCCTTCCTGTACGCGCTCACGCTGGCCGCCGCACTGCGCGGCATGCAACGGCTATCCCCCGCCTGATGCACCTCTTCCATTGCCCCGACCTGGCCGCCGATGCGGTGGAGCTGCCCCCGGAGGAGGGGCATCATGCGCTCGCTGTCCTTCGCCTGCGGGCAGGCGACCAGGTGGGCCTGCTCGACGGCTGCGGCACCAAGGCCTTGGGCGAGCTCATCGGCCTTGCGAAGCGCTCCGTGACGGTGCGGGTGCTGGAGCGCCGGCTGCTCCCCCCCGAGCGCGCGGCCCGCATCCATCTCGCCGTGGCGCCCACCAAGCAGATGGAGCGCTTCGAATGGTTCGTGGAGAAGGCCGTGGAGGTGGGTGTGGACCGCATCATCCCCCTCCGCACGGAGCGCACCGAGCGCAGCACCCTGAGGCACGACCGGCTCCTGCGCGTGGCCGTGGCCGCCATGAAGCAGAGCCAGCGCGCCTGGCTGCCGGAGATCGCCCCGTTGATGCACCTCGAGGCCCTGCTGGCCGACGCCCCTGCACAGCGCTACTTCGGCTGGTGCCAGCCGGGGCTGCGCCCGCTGATGGCCGCCTACCGCACCGCTGACGATGCCCTGCTGGCTGTCGGCCCGGAGGGCGACTTCACCGAGGCCGAAGCCGGGCTCCTGCGCCGCGCAGGGGCCGAAGGCGTATCGCTGGGCGCCGCCCGGCTCCGCACGGAGACCGCCGCGCTCGCCGCCTGCACATGGATGAGCCTCTCACAGCAACGGTAACTTCGCCTCCCATGCCGCGCCTCCTCCCGGGACTCCTTCTCGGCCTTCTCGCCTCCGCTGCGGCGACCGCCCAGGGCACCTACCAGCTGGCCGTGCTCAAGTACGGCGGCGGCGGCGACTGGTACGCCAACCCCTCCGCCGTGCCCAACCTGGTGCGCTTCTGCAATGCCCAGCTCGGCATGGGCATCAGCACCGATGTGCCCACGGTGGAGGTGGGCAGTCCGGAGCTCTTCAATTTCCCCTTCGTGCACATGACCGGCCATGGCAACGTGGCCTTCAGCCCGCAGGAAGCGGAGAACCTCCGCAACTACCTCATCGGCGGCGGCTTCCTGCACGTGAGCGACAACTACGGCATGGACCCCTACCTGCGTCCGATGCTCAAGCGCGTCTTCCCGGAGCTCGAGCTGATGGAGCTGCCCTTCGCGCATCCGGTCTACCACCAGAAGTTCGACTTCGCCCAGGGCCTGCCCAAAGTCCACGAGCACGACGGCAAGCCGCCCCGGGGCTACGGCCTGCTCTGGGAGGGCCGGCTCGTGCTCTTCTACGACCACGAATGCGACCTCGGCGATGGGTGGGAGGACGCCGATGTGCATGGCGACAGTGAGGAGACCCGCACCAAGGCCCTGCGCATGGGCGCCAATCTGGTGCGCTATGCCTTCGGCGGCCAAGGCGAATGACCGCATGAGCAGCACCCTGGCGGAACGGTACGCGAAGGCCAAGGCCTCCCTGCCGCCGCAGGTCACCCTGGTGGCCGTGAGCAAGACACGGTCGGCAGAGGAGATACGCGCTCTATACGACCTGGGGCACCGTGACTTCGGCGAGAACTACGTGCAGGAGCTGAGGGCCAAGCAGCCGCTGCTCCCCGCCGACATCCGCTGGCACTTCATCGGGCACCTGCAGCGCAGCAATGTCAAGCATATCATCGGCTTCGTCCACCTCATCCATGGCGTGGACGGCGCCCCCCTGCTCGACGAGGTCCAGAAGCGCGCCGCTGCGGCCGGGCGCACAGTGGATGCCCTTCTCCAGGTGCACATCGCGCAGGAGGAGACCAAGCATGGGCTCGCCCCGCACGAGGCGCTCGGGCTGCTCCGCGGGTGGGACCGGCAGCGCTGGCCCAACGTCAGGCCGCGAGGCATGATGGGGATGGCCACCAACACCGACGACCGGGCCCAGGTGCGCCGCGAATTCGAGGGTCTGGCCGCCCTGCACGGCGAGGCCCGGGCTGGCCTTGGCGAGCTGGCCGAGGGCTTCACCGTGCTGAGCATGGGCATGAGCGGCGATGCCGACCTGGCCATCGCTTCCGGCAGCAGCCTGGTGCGCATCGGCACCGCCATCTTCGGCGAGCGCGGATGAAAGCAACCGCCGGTCGGGATCGCGTCTTCCGGGTATACCTTTCGGTCCGGTCCGCTGCCCATGAACCGTTCGCTCCTCTCCGCATTGCTGCTGTGCGGGCTGTCCTTCACCGCCGCAGCGCAGCGCCACCTCGAGGTGGGCATCGCCCAAGGGGTCACCCACTACTACGGCGACCTCGGCAACTATGACGGCCAGGTGCAGTGGAACAGCGCGCGGCCGGGCGTAATGGTCACCTTCCGCGACTTCCTCAACAACAAGAAGCGGTACGTCACCCGCTCGCTCACCACCGAGGCCCGGCTCAGCTGGTTCCGCGTGGGCTATGACGAGCGCGCGCCCATCCCCGGCATGGACTTCAGCGAACTCAAGAACCGCAAGCGAGGCCTCGGCTTCCGCAACGACCTGGTGGGCGCCTCGGGCCACCTGGTGCTCAATGCCTACCGCCAGCCCTTCCAGCCGCTCTTCGAGCAACGCTTCTTCATGTACTTCCACATCGGGGTGGGCGTCTATTACGGACGTCCCAAGGCCGACCTCTTCCGCGGCGAGGCCGACACCCTTAACCGCTACCACTTCTGGGACGACGGCACCGTGCGGGATGCCGCCTATGCCGACAACCCCAACGCCAATGCCGTGGAACGCGACGGCCGCTACGAGACCGACCTGTACGCCTGGCAGACCGAGGGCGGCATCGGTGCCGGCGAGCCCGGCCGCCGCTACCGCCTCTCCCCCTGGCACGTGGCCATCCCCATCGGGGCCGGCGTGCGCTACATGGTCACCAAGGAGGTGAGCGTGGGGCTCGAGTTCAGCTACGTCATGTTCATGGACGACCACATCGATGATGTGAGCGACCGCTATGCCACTTATGCCGAGATCGACGCGGCCTATGCCGGCGACCCCAACAAGCAGGCCTTGGCCCGCTACATCAGCGACCCCACCGGCTATGGCACCAATGGGGAGCAGAGCATCTACACGAGCCGACGCGGCAATCCCGGGCTGCTCGACACGATCAGCTTCCTCAACTTCGAGGTGTCGTACAAGTTCAAGCGCAGTCCGGGGCGCCGCAGCTTCCTCTCCATGAAGCGCGACCGCAGCGCCACCTCGCAGCGCTGACCCGAGCGCATGACCGATTCGGCAGCAGACAATGCCTGGCCCCGGTGGGCCGCACGCGCGGGAGGCGTGCTCTTCGCGGCCTTCCTGGCCCTCTTCGCCTTCGATGCCGATGCTTCCGGCCCGCGCCCGCTGGACCTCTTCATGCACCTGCTGCCCGCATTGGCCTGCCTCCTGGTGGTGGCCATCGCGTGGCGGCGGCCCTGGCGGGGAGCCCTCGCATTCCTCGCGCTCAGCGTGGCCTACGGCTGGTGGGCGCGCGAGCACGTCCAATGGATCCTCGTGGTGAGCGTTCCGCTGCTGGCGGTAGCCGCGCTTTATGCCTGGTCGGCGCTGGCAGCGCGCAACCGGTAGCTTCGCGGCATGACGGAACGGACCACCAAGCAGCAGCGCCTTGACCTCGCGTTCGCGGCGCTGCTGAGCGACGACGACGCCGCCGCACTCACGGCCCTCACCCGCATCGGGGAGCAGGGCGATGCGCGGGCCATCCCCCACCTGCTGGGGGCCCTGGCCGCCCATCCCTCGCCTGCCGTGCAGCAGCGCATCACCGCCCTGCTGCACCAGGTGAAGGCCGCCGATGCGGTGCCCACCCTCATCGCCGCGCTCGACGACGACCGGTTCCGTACGGTGCGCCGCACCGTGCTCTCGGCCTTTTGGAGCGCCGGGCTCGATGCTCGCGATCACTTGGAGCGCTTCATCGCCATCGCCGTGGAGGGCAGCGCCGAGGAGTGCTTCGAGTGCCTCACCGTGATCGAGAACCAGGAGCTGTGGCCCGAGAAGGCGGCGCGGCTGGGCCTGGCGCGCGTGCGCAAGGCTATTGCCGCCGAGCCCGACCCTTACAAGGGCGCCATGCTCAAGGACCTGGCGGCGCTGCTCGAGGAACGGCTCGGCGCCGCCTGAGCGGACCGAACCTCCCGGCCTTCTGGAGCGTCTTTCAACCAGACCCGCTTCCCCCATGCGCCTCCTCCCTTCCGCCGCCATCCTGCTGCTCGGGCTCGCATCGTGCGGCGCCCCTGAGCGCCTAACCATGGAGAGTGGCCCCGTCTCCCTCGTGGCCGCCGGGCCCTTGTTCGAAGGGAGCAACACCGCCCAGGGCACCTGGGCCACCGGCCTGGAGGCCTTCCTCGCCGAGCGCGGCTACAGCACCGGCCAGCTCCGCGAAGCACGGCTGGTGAGCGCCCGCCTCGAAGGCGCCGACTCCACCGGCCTCCGCGGCATCCGCAGCGTGAGCGTGCAATGGGTGGGCGGAGAACAGGGCATGCAGCAGGTGGCCGTCCGCAATCCCCTGCCGGTCGACTCCGCCGTGGTGCAGCTCACCGTGGCGGCCGGCCAGCGCAAGCTGGACGACCTGCTCCGCTCACAGGCCATCACCGTGGTCGCCGACCTGGACCTCGACGCCGACCAGGATGCTGATCGGCACGTGATCGGCACCTTCACCCTCGAACTCACCGTTGCACCATGAGAACCCTCCTCCTTTCCCTCGCCCTGCTGCTCCTCCCGCTTTCCGCCGTGCTGGCCCAGGCACCACCCGAGCCCGGCGACCGCCTCATCGGTGTGTGGGAGCCCAGCAACGGCAAGGCCCGTGTGAAAATCGAGAAGATCGGCGGCAAGTACTACGGCAAGATCGTGTGGCTGCGCGAGCCCAACGACCCGGCCACCAATGCACCCAAGGTGGACAAGAACAACCCGGACGAGGCCTTGCGCACCGTGCCCCTCCGTGGCTACCGCCTATTGAAGGACTTCACCTATGGCGGCAACGACGAATGGTCCGAGGGCACCATCTACGATCCGGAGAACGGCAGCACCTACAGCTGCGTGATCACCCTGAAGGACGCCAACACCCTCGACATCCGCGGCTTCATCGGCGTGAAGGCACTGGGCCGTACCGACGTCTGGAAGCGGCTCCAGGCCAAGTGATCCATGGTGGCCCGCGCGCTCCTGGTCCTCGCCCTGCTGCTCCCGGCCGCCCTTCGGGCGCAGCCTGACACCATCCCCGCCACCGACGAGGAGGACTACAGCCAGTACGACGACCTCGGCTTCGCGGACGAGAAGGCCAGGCGCTACGCCCATCCCAAGGTGCTCGACCTGAGCCCGCAGCGCTTCATCTCGGTGCTCTGGGATGCGCAGGGAGCCTACACCATGCAGAGCTCGCCCCTGGGCTCCTGGCCCGAGGGGGCCGATGCCCCACTGGCAGAGGAGGCGCACGCCACTTACACCGGAGGCCTCCGCGTGCAGGCCAGCATCCCGGTGGTGTCGCGCAACAGCATCGTGTGGCAGATGCAGGCCAACTATTGGGACGTGCGCTACAACGTGTCGCCCTCCTTCAGCACCGAGGCCTCCGCCGGCCTGCTGCGCACCTTGGGCGACCGCGGCCTGCGCACCACCGGGCTGGGCACCACCCTCTTCAAGCCGCTCAGCGAGACCGGCTTCGTGATCGTGCAGGCCAGTGCCGACCTCAGCGGCGACTATTTCCTGGACGACCCGCAGAGCCTGGAGTACCTGCGTGGAAGCATTGCCGCACTCTGGGGAAGGCGTCCGCACGACCGGCTGCAGTGGGCTGTGGGCCTCAGCCGAACCTACCGCGTGGGCGCCATGAACTACATCCCCGTGGTGATGTACAACTACACGGCAGCGAACCGCAAGTGGGGCACGGAGATCCTCTTCCCCGCGCGGGCGCACTACCGCCGCACCTTCAGTCCGCGCAGCCTGCTGCTCACCGGGTACGAGCTGGAAGGCCAGAGCTACCGCATCCAGGGGCTCAGCACCGACGCCAACAGCTTCGAGGTGCGCCGGGGCGAGCTGCGCCTGCGGGCCGAGTACCAGCGCCAGCTGAAGGGCTTCGTGTGGCTGAGCCTGCAGGCCGGCTACCGCCACGACTGGAGCTTCAACGCCGATGCGCTGCCCGGGGGGAACGAGTTCTTCCGCGGTCTCTTCGGCGACCAGCCCTTCGCCATGCTCAACAGCCTGGGCGGTGCGCCCTATGCACAGGTGGGCGTCCACCTGGTGAGCCCGTAACGACACAAGTCATGCTAACTTGGAACGACCCATGTTCCACGAGACCCAACGCTTCGACCAATGGTGGCTGCGGCTGCTGTTCGTGGGCATCAACGGGCTCTTCGCCTTCGCGGTGTGGCGGCAGCTGGGCCAGGATGAGCCGGTGGGTGATACCTCCATGCCCGACGGTGTGCTGCTCGCGGTGTGGCTGTCGGTGGGTGTATTCACCCTGCTCTTCCTCCGCACGCAGCTCATCACCCGGGTGGATGCCACGGGTGTGCATGTGCGCTTTGCACCCTGGCAGCGAACGGGCCGGCACATCCCGTGGGCGCAGGTGCAGGGCTGCCGCGTGCGCCGCTACCGCCCCTTGATCGACTTCGGCGGCTGGGGCCTGCGGCGCTCCTTCGGCGGGCGGATGGAAGGCTACACCACCAATGGCGACCAAGCCCTGGAACTGGACCTTGGTGAGCGGCGCAGCCTGCTCATCGGTACGCAGCGACCGGAGGAACTGGCGGCCGTGCTGCGGGCATTGGGGAAGTAGGACCACGGAGAGGCTTGGGGACCACGGTCCAAAACGTCCTCCCCTGCGCACAGCCCGGATGCGGGTGCGCAGGCGAGCAGGCACACCGCGAGCGCACATTTGCACGCTAACTTGTACCAGCCGCCATGGACAGAAAAGACGTCGAGCGCGAACGGGCTGTGAAGCTGGAGTACTTGGTACACAAGGCCCAGCGCTGCATCGCCTTGCACTTCGCTTACGATGCTGAACTCGTTAGTGCCGCCAGGCAGGCCGGTGCCAAATGGAGCGCGTCCCATCGCTGTTGGTGGACACCGAACGCTCCGGAACACCTGCAGGCCATCTTCGCCGCGTTCAAGGGCAAGGCCTGGGTGGACATGAACGGCCTGCGGAAGAAAGCGGACGCAGGCACTGCTGTCCCGCATTCGTCACCGGCACATGCGCGCTTAGGGCCTGAACGCCAGACCAAGCATGTTCCAGCATCACCCAAGCCACAACGGGTCGTCGCCGAGAAGCCCATCCTGAACGGCATACAGGAGACGGCCCTTGCCGCCATGCGCCGCAAGCTGGAGATCGCCCGGTACAGCCCGCGGAGCATTCAGGTGTACCTCAGCGCAACCCGGCAGCTCTTCCAGCACTTTCCCCAAAAGCATCCGAACGACATCCGCACGGAGGACATCGAGGCTTTCCAACACCACCTGGCCACAGTGCGCAAGGTGAGCAACAGCACCCTGAACCAGGCCGTGAACGCCGTCAGGTACTACTACATGAACGTGTTGGGCGATGCGCGGCGGGTGACGTTCATCGAAAGACCACGGAAGGAGACCAAGCTGCCCTTGGTGCTGAGCAAGGCCGAGATCGCCGCTGTACTGAAAGCTCCTACGAACCTGAAGCACCAAGCCATGCTTGCCCTGGCCTACTCCGGTGGCCTTCGTGTAAGTGAAGTATTGGCACTTCAACCGAATGACCTTCTGTACGATCGCGGGTTGATCAGGATACGTGGCGCGAAAGGCAACAAGGACCGAACGACCCTGTTGGGGCGCAGCACTGCCGAGCTACTGAAGCGCTACGTGGCGCACACCCAGCCCCGCGAACTGCTCTTTGAGGGCCAGGGAGGCGGAGCATACAGCGCCCGAAGCTTGCAGAAGGTCCTTGAGGCCGCCTTGGAGAGGGCTGGTATACGCAAGCCTGCCACCATGCACACCCTGCGCCACAGCTTCGCCACACACTTGTTGGAGCAAGGCACAGACCTGCGCTATATTCAGGCCCTGTTGGGCCATGCCAGCAGCAAGACGACCGAGATCTATACGCACGTGAGCACACGCTACCTCCAAGGCATCGTGAACCCCATGGACAATCTAGACACCCCCTGACGACATTGCTGTCAAAATCTTCGCAAAACCCTCCACAATTGACCAATAGCACGAAGATCCGACCCAGCCGATACTTCCGGCGATAAACGAAGATCTTCGTCTACCCAACGTTGTACGCAAGCGAAAAGACTGTCGGCGATGGGTGTACCCTCTTCCGCTCCGACACATGCCAACAGTGCCGGTGTTGCAGGGCTAACCGGGAATTTCGTCCCTGCATTATGCGGACCAGACCTTTTGCCACGCGGCGGCTACCGCTTCGGTCCACGTTCATCGGGCTAATGATGAATCGTCCACCCATCGCCTAACAGCCAAAATACAAAGAACGCCTGCGTACAACTACGTGTATGGGCCATGCAGAGCCACGGCCCATACACTTGTCCGTTAGTGGCTATTTTCGAACGACACTTGACAAGTGAAGATTAAAATAACCAAGGGATAAAACACAACAATTACAAACATGACTTATGGACTTTAAAATTCACACAACAACAATCTACAATTGCTCTCTTGAACGAGCTTTTAAAGCACCTATTTTGGGCGATGTAACTAAAGTTCACACTGGCTATGGACTTATGCCAGCAGTGACAAAGACAACGAATGACGAGAGTTGGGGAAAGGTTGGTTCAATTAAAAACATATATGCTGCAAAATCACTAACTTTTAAAGGCGGAGAAGTTTCCACAGACGAGGTAATTGAGCGAATTGAAAATAAATACTGGAAGGTAGAAGTAGGAAACTTCAAGTCTTGGATGTTGAATATTTGGAAGTTTACTTTTGAGTGGACAACAACTGAAATTGAACCTAAAAAGATAAAAATTAACTATGACTATACAATTCACGGAAAAGGCGTTTTACTTATTCCTTTTCAATGGCTTTTTGCTAATGTTTTTTACAAGAGATACATGAAACAAGTACTTGAAAATGTACGAAAAATGGCAGAAGGAAACGAACCTTTTCAATATGAGTAGTGAAAAACAGCCACTAACAGCGGTTTGGCGTAATGGCGGGTTCAGTGCTTCGTATGACAGTTTTGTGGTAGGTTCAAGTGCAGTTCTTCGATTTAACTTTTGTGCTAAAAATCCGCCACTACGCCAAGCCGCAAAACGTTGACCGCCATTACGCGGATTGCTTCGCAGAGCCTCGCAAGGACATCCGCGCAACAGCGGTCAACATTGAATGACCACCGCATCTAGGGAACACGCGCCCAGTCCTATCCCAAGTACTCCCCCACTGCCCGTTGCACCCGGGCATTGATGGCCTCGGTGGGTGCGGGGTGGAAAGCCTGGCCGGTGATGCGTTCGAAGAGCTCCACGTAGCGTTCGGTGACGCTGTGCACGAAGGCATCGTCCATGGGCGGCACCTGCTGGCCTTCCTTGCCCATGAAGCCGCCGGCAATGAGCCATTCGCGCACGAACTCTTTGCTGAGCTGCTTCTGGCGTTCGCCGCGGGCCTGGCGCTCGGCATAGCCGTCGGCGTAGAAGTAACGGGAGCTGTCGGGCGTGTGCACCTCGTCGATGAGCAGGATGCGCCCATCGGGGGTGCGGCCGAACTCGTACTTGGTGTCCACCAGCAGCAGGCCGCGCTCGGCGGCGATGCGGCTGCCCTCGGCGAAGAGCGCCAGGGCGTAGCGCTGCATGGTGTCCCACTCCTGCGGTGTGCAGAGGCCGCGCGCCAGGATCTCGGCGGGGGTGATGTCCTCATCGTGCCCCACATCGGCCTTGGTGCTGGGGGTGATGATGGGCGTGGGGAAGCGGTCGTTCTCCTTCATCCCTTCGGGCAAGGTTGCGCCGCAAAGGGTGCGGATGCCGCTCTGGTAGGTGCGCCAGGCGTGGCCGGCGAGGTAGCCGCGTACCACCATCTCCACCTTCACCGTGCTGCAGGCGGCCCCGATGACCACGTTGGGGTCGGGCGAGGCCTCGGCCCAGTTGGGCGCCACGTGGCGGGTGGCCTGGAGCATGTGCCAGCTGAGCTGGCTGAGCACCTGGCCCTTGAATGGGATGCCGCGCGGCAGCACCACATCGAAGGCGCTGATGCGGTCGCTGGCCACCAGGATGATGCGGCCATCGGACAGGGTGTACACATCGCGCACCTTGCCGCGGTAGACGTTGGTGATGAGGGGATGCCGGAGGTCGGAGCGCATCAACGTCCCCGAGGTCGTGGTGGTCATTGGGCGCGGTCCTTCTTGTCGGTCTTCTGCTCCAGTTCCTTGAACGCGCCGAGCACGCGCGTCACGAGCTCGTGGCGGATCACGTCCTTCTCGTTCAGCTCCACCACGGTGATGCCCTGCACGGCCCGGAGCATCTCCACGGCCGGCATGAGGCCGCTCGGCTGATGGCCGGGCAGGTCCACCTGGGTGACATCGCCGGTGATGACGAACTTGGCGTTGCGCCCCATGCGGGTGAGGAACATCTTGATCTGCGGGAGCGTGGCGTTCTGGGCCTCGTCGAGGATCACGAAGGCGTGGTCGAGCGTGCGGCCGCGCATGAAGGCCAGCGGGGCGATCTGGATGACGCCCTCCTCCAGGTGGTCGGCGAGTCGCGAGGCGGGGATCATGTCCTTGAGCGCATCGTAGAGCGGCTGCAGGTAGGGATCGAGCTTCTCGCGCAGGTCGCCGGGCAGGAAACCGAGGTTCTCGCCTGCCTCCACGGCGGGACGGGTGAGGATGATGCGCCTCACCTGACGCTCCTTCAGGGCCTTCACGGCGAGGGCCACGGCGGTGTAGGTCTTGCCGGTGCCGGCCGGGCCGATGGCGAAGACCATGTCGCTCTCGCGGATGGCCTCCACCAGGCGCTGCTGGTTGGGCGTGCGGGCCTTCACGCGGAGGCCGGCGTTGCCGTAGACGAGCACATCATCGTCCAGATCGGCGCTGCGCGGGGCCTCGCCGCCGCCCATGATGTCGTCGAGCACCTTGCGGGGCAGCTCGTTGTAGCGCGCCACGTGCGCCACCAGTTCGTTGAAGCGCTCCTCGAAGAGGGCGATGTCGTCCGGTGCGCCGCTCACCTTCACGGTGTCGCCGCGCGCCACGAGGTTGAGCTTGGGGAAGAGGCCGCGGATGATCCGCAGGTTGGCGTCGTTGGCCCCGAGGATGTCCACGGGGTCGACGCCGGTGATGGTGATCAGCTGCTCGCTCAAGGACGGATGCGGGGTGTTGAGATCTTTCGGGAGAAGGTGCTCCCCTCCCTCTAGTTTTGACCGCCCGAAGGTAGCCGACCGGAACCAGCCGCCCGATGGCCATCATCACCCTCACCACCGACCTGGGCACGCGCGACCATTATGTGGCCGTGGTGAAGGGCGCGCTGCTGCAGCAGGCCCCGGAGGCCACCATCGTGGACATCACCCACGAGATCACGCCCTTCCACACGGCGATGGCGGCCTATGTGGCGCGCAACGCGTTCCCGGCCTTCCCGGCGGGCAGCATCCACATCCTCGGCGTGAATCCGGAGGCGGACCGCTTCACGGCGCACGTGGTGGCGCGGCACCAGGGCCATTACTTCATCGGCGCGGACAACGGCATCCTGCCGCTGATGTTCGAGGGCATGCCGGAAGCGGCCTTCGAGATCACCATGAAGCTCGATGACGACCACGCGGCCTTCCCCACCCGGAGCGTGTTCACCAAGGCCGCGGCCCACTTGGCGCGGGGCGGCACCCCTGAGACCATCGGCCGGCCCCTGAAGGCGCTGCGCGAGCTGCACAACCTGAAGCCCTCGGTGACCCCCGATGCCATCGTGGGCCGCGTGGTGCATGTGGACCGGTACGGGAACGTGATGACCAATGTGCAGCGGTCGCTCTTCGAGGAGCTGCACGGCGGGCGCCCCTTCCGCATCCACTTCGGGCATTCGGATGACGACCTGACGCGCATCCACGCCACCTACAGCGACGTGCCCAACGGGGTTTCGCTCGCCTTCTTCAATGCGAGCGGCCACCTGGAGATCGCCGTGAACAAGGGCGTGGAGGGCGGCGGCGGCGGCGGGGGCGGCGCCGCACGCCTGCTGGGCCTGCGCGAGAACGATGCCGTGCGCATCGAGTTCGGCACGCGCCGTTGAGCCCCGAGGCTTCGCCACGCGGCCTGTACCTTCGCGCCGATGTCCTTCCTGCACCCGGCCTTCCTGTGGGCGCTCGGCGTCCTGGCCCTGCCGGTGCTCATCCACCTCTTCCAGCTCCGGCGCTTCAAGCGGATCGACTTCCCCCACGTGCGCCTCCTCGCCGAGGTGTCGCGGCAGACGCGCGCCCGCCGCAAGGTGCAGCACTGGCTGGTGCTCGCCGCCCGCTGCCTGGCGCTCGCCAGCCTGGTGCTCGCCTTCGCGCAGCCATACATCCCCGGCGCCGATGGCGCGGCGCAGGCCGGGGCACGCGCGGTATCGATCTACATCGACGACAGCTTCAGCATGGACGGCCAGAACGCCGGGGGGCGCCTGCTGGACCAGGCCCGCAAGGGCGCGCAGGACGTGGTGATGGGCCAGGCCCCCACCGATCGCTTCCAGGTGCTCACCGGGCGCTTCGAGGGCCGCCAGCAGCAATTGCTGCCGCGCGAGGAGGCCCTGCAGGCCGCCGCCCAAGCCGATGCGGTGCCCTTCACGCGCCCGCTCTCCAAGGCGCTCGCCCGCCAGCGCGAGGCCCTCGCCACGAGCGATGCGCCGGTGAAGCGCGCCTACCTGCTCACGGACCTGCAGCGCACCATCGCCGACCTCGATGCGTGGACCAACGACAGCACGGCGCCCACGGTGATCATCCCCCTCACCCCCACCGCCACCGCGAACCTCAGCATCGATTCGGCCTGGTTCGGCACGCCGGTGCGCCGGCTGGGGCAGCGCGAGGAGCTGCACGTGCGCATCACCAACCACGGCGATCAGGAGCTGGTGAACGTGCCGGTGCGGCTGGTCATCGACGGCGAGCAGCGCGGCCTGGCGGCCTTCAGCGCCGGGCCATCCGCCTCCGTCGACACGGTGCTCCGCTTCCGCAACGATCAGGCCGGGCTGCACTGGGGCGAGCTGGCCATCACCGACCAGCCGGTGACCTTCGACGACCGGCTCTGGTTCGCCTTCCGCACCATCGACCGGCTGCGCGTGCTCGTGCTCAGCGGCGGCGATGCACCGGGCGATCGCGCCATCCAGGCCGTCTTCGCGCAGGACAGCGCGCATGCCGTGGCCCTGCGCGATTTCCGCCAGCTGGACCTCGCCGAGCTGGAGCAGCAGGACCTGGTGGTGCTGAGCGGGCTGCCCGAACTGCCCAGCGGCACGGCGCAGGCCCTTGCCGCCTTCGCGGAGAGCGGGGGCAGCGTGGCGGTCTTCCCGCCCCGGGGCGGCGACCCCGCTCGCTATGCCGCATTCTTCGGCACGGTGGGCGCCGCCGCCCCCGCCCGCCTCGACACCGGGTCGGCCCGGGTGGACCGCATCGACCTGGAACTGCCCTTCTACCGCGAGGTCTTCCAGACCATGCCGCGCAACGTGGACCTTCCCTCCGCGCGCGAGCGCTGGGGAATCCGCCCCGCTGCCGGCAGCGACGTCCTGCTGCGCACGCAGGACGGGCTGCCCTTCCTCTCGCGCACCGCTGCGGGGCGCGGCAGCGTGTACCTCTGGGCGGCGCCGCTCGCCGAGGAATCGGGCAACCTGGTGCGGCATGCCCTCTTCGCCACCTCGCTGCTGCGCATGGCCGAGCTGGCCCGCCCCATGGAGCGGCCCTACGCCGTGCTGGGCGCCGAGGCCACGCTGCCCGCCGATGGCCTTGAGCTGGGCGCCGAGCGCCCGCCGCGCTTGATGGGGCCGCAGGGCCTGGAGGTGATGCCCGAGGTGCGCAGGACCATGGCCTCCACCGCGCTGGTGCTGCACGACGAGGACCTCCCGCCCGGGCATTACGCGCTGGTGGCCGGGCAGGACACCGTAGCGGCCTTCGCCCTCAACCATTCGCGGCTGGAGAGCGACCTGCGCAGCCTGACGGCCGAAGCCTTGCGCGCCGAGCTGGGACAGCGCGGGCTCACCACCTTCACCGTGATCGAGGCCGGCGGCGGCGATCTTTCGCTACGTTTGGCCGAGGCGGGCAGCGGCCGGAAGCTCTGGAAGTGGTTCATCGCCCTGGCCCTGCTCTTCCTGGTGGCCGAGGCCTTCCTATTGCGAGCGACCCGATGACCGAGCTGATCCTGCGCAACGTGAAGGTGGTGGACCCGGGCGGTCCGCACCACGACAGCGAAGCGGACCTCCTGCTGCGCGACGGCGCCGTGGCGCGCATCGGCAGCCGCCTCCCCAAGGGCGATGCCCGCGAGATCAGGATGCCCGGCCTGCACGTGAGCCCCGGTTGGGTGGACCTGCGCGCGCATTTCCGCGATCCGGGCGAGGAGTGGAAGCAAGGCATCAGCAACGGCCTCGATGCCGCCGCTGCCGGAGGGTTCACTGCCGTCTGCGTGCTGCCCACCACCAAGCCCGTGGCCGACGGCCGCGCCGGCATCGATTATCTCCTGCGCCGGGCGGAAGGGCATGCCGTGCGGCTGCTTCCGCTGGGCACCCTCACCAAGGGCGGCGAGGGCAAGCAGCTGGCCGAGCTGCATGATATGCGCATGGCGGGTGCGGCGGCCTTCACCGATGATCAGCGCCCCCTCCGCAATGCGCGGCTCATGGCGCTCGCCCTGCAGTACACGGCCGGGCTGCCCGGCACGCCGCCCGCGCTGATGGTCTTCCCCAACGACCCCGACCTCGGCACCGGCGTGATGCACGAGGGTGCGATGAGCGCCCGCCTCGGACTGCGCGGCATTCCGGCCGAGGCCGAGGCCATCCAGCTGGCGCGCGACATCGCCCTGCTCGAGTATGCCGGCGGCCACCTGCACGCCGCCACCGTGAGCACTGCGGGCGCCGTGGAGCTGGTGCGCGCGGCCAAGGCCCGCAAGCTGAAACTGACGGCCTCCGTGGCGGCCGCCCACCTGCTGCTCGATGACGGCTGCCTGCGCGGGTTCGAGAGCTGCTACAAGGTGCTGCCCCCGCTGCGCGACAGCGGCCACATCGAGGCGCTGCGGCAGGGGGTGAAGGACGGCACCATCGATGCCATCGTGAGCGACCACCGGCCGGAGGACCGCGAGCACAAGGTGGTGGAGCTGGGGGCTGCCGCCTTCGGCATCATCGGCCTGGAGACCGCCTTCGCCACAGCGAACACCGCCCTCAAGGGCAGCACCTCCCTGCGCCGCATCATCGAGCGGTTCGCCAACGGGCCCCGCGCGGTGCTCGGCCTGCCCGCCGTGCACATCGCCGAAGGCGCGGCGGCCGAGCTCACCCTCTTCGATCCCGAGGCCGATTGGACCTGCACGGAGGACGACCTGCCCAGCCGCTCGCACAACACCCCTTTCATCGGGCAGCGCTTCACCGGCCGGCCGGTGGGCATCGCCGCACGGGGGCAGCTTCGGCTCGCGCCCGCCTTCGCGGCGGTCGCCGGATAGGGCCCTACTGGGCGGGCGTTGCGGCTTCCTGCGCCTCGTTCATCCGCTTGAACTTCTCGATGAGCTCCTCGTCGGAGAGCCCGAGGTTCTCGATCATCGCCTTCGCATCGCGCGCGAAGGGATGCTCCGGGTACTCGTACATCACCTGCTGGTAGATGGTCTTCGCCTCGCCGTCGCGGTCGAGGTCGTCGTCGAGCGTGAGGGCCTTCATGTACAGCACGTCCACGCGCCGGCGCCATCCGGGGTATTGCTCACTGATGCGGTCGTAGAGCTTGATCGCCTGCTCGGCATCGCCCATGCTCTTCAGGGTGCCCGCCGCCCGGAACAGGTACTCAGGCGCCATGCTGTCCACCGGATAGGCGGCGGCGTAGGCCTTGTACACGTCCACCATGCCTTGGGCGGTGCGGCGGTCGAATGCGCGGTTCTCGAAGAGCGAATCCTCCTTGGCACGGATGCGCGTGCGGGCCTCGATCATGCGCGGCTCATCGGCCACGGGCTTGTCCTCGCCGCCGCAGGCGATCAGCGCGAGGGGCAGGGCGAACAGGAAGATGTGCTTGATGGACATGGTCATTTCGCTGGGGTGAAGCGCATGGTGTATTTCACATCCGTCTTGCCGCGCGAGATGTCGCGGAGCCGCCCTTGCAGCATCCTGCGGCGGAGCGGCGGCAGGTGGTCGGTGAAGAGCACCCCGTCCAGGTGGTCGTGCTCGTGCTGGATCACGCGCGCGGCGAAGCCCTCGAAGGCCTCCTCGTGCTCCACGAAGCGCTCGTCCTGGTACTGCAGCACGATGCGCGGCTGGCGCTTCACCTCCTCGCGGATGCCGGGGATGCTGAGGCAGCCTTCCTCGAAGGGCCACTCCTCCCCCTCCTCCTCCACGATGTAGGGGTTGATGAAGACCTTCTTGAAGTCCTTCAGGTGCGCCTCCTCGGTGGGCTTGCCATCCTCATCCTCGGCGAAGGGCGAGGCATCCACCACGAAGAGGCGGATGCTATGGCCCACCTGCGGGGCGGCAAGGCCCACGCCGCTGGCCGCATACATGGTCTCGAACATGTCGGCGATGAGCTGCTCGAGGCCGGGGTGGCCGGGCTCGATGTCCTGCGCCACTTTCTTCAGCACAGGGTCGCCGTAGGCGCGGATGGGGAGGATCATGCGGCCGCGAAAATACGCGGCCGGGGGTGCGGCCGCCGGGCCCGAGGCCCCGCAGCGCCCATCTTTGCCGCCCGCCCACCCACCATGCGCCGCAGCAAGCCGAAGGAGAGCCTCATCTGGGAACAGGTGCCCATCACCGGTGCCGGCGCCAACGGCAAGGCCTTGGCGCGGATGGATGGCCTGGTGGTCTTCGTCACCGGCGCCGTGCCCGGCGACGTGGCGGACCTGCGGGTGACGGTGAAGAAGAAGAATTACGCCGAGGCGGTGGCGCAGCGCATCACGTCCCCCTCGCCCGACCGCGTGCCCGCCTTCTGCCGCCACTTCGGCACCTGCGGCGGCTGCAAATGGCAGGACCTCAGCTACCCCAAGCAGCTCGAATACAAGCAGCAGCAGGTGGTGGACAACCTGGAGCGGATCGGCGGGCTGGCGCTGCCGCCGGTGACGCCGATCCTGCCATCGCCCCGGCTCACCCACTACCGCAACAAGCTCGAGTTCACCTTCAGCAACAGCCGCTGGTTCACGCGCGAGGAGCTGTCCGCCCAAGGCGCCATCACCGACCGCAACGCGCTGGGCTTCCACATCCCGCAGCGGTTCGACCGCGTGCTCGACATCGGCGAATGCCACCTGCAGCCCGACCCGAGCAACGCCATCCGCAACCTCGTGCGCGAGCATGCGCGGCGCGAGGGCCTCAGCTTCTACGACGTCCGGGCGCACGAGGGCTTCCTGCGCAACCTCCTCATCCGCACCGCCACCACGGGCGAGTGCATGGTGCTGCTTGCCCTGGGCCATGAGGATGCCGAGGCCCGCACCCGCCTGTTCGATGCCCTGGTGCAGGCCTTTCCGCAGCTCACCAGCGTACTATGGACGGTGAACACGAAGCGGAACGACACCATCTACGACCTCGCCATACACGTCCACCACGGCCGCGACCACATCGTGGAGGAACTGCCCGACGGGCTCGGCGGCAGGCCCCTGCGCTTCCGCATCGGACCGAAGACCTTCTTCCAGACCAACCCGGAGCAGACCATCGCCATGTACCGCCTCACGCGCGACCTTGCCGGGCTCACCGGCGAGGAGAACGTGTACGACCTGTACTGCGGCGCGGGCAGCATCACGCTCTTCCTCGCCGCCCGGGCGCGCCATGTGGCCGGCGTGGAGCTGGTGCCCGAGAGCGTGGCCGATGCCCGCCTGAACGCCGGCCTCAACGGCATCACCAACGTGAGCTTCACCAGCGGCGACATGAAGAAGACGATGGATGCCGCCTTCGTGGCGCAGCACGGCCGGCCGGATGTGGTGGTGACCGACCCGCCGCGCGCCGGCATGGATGAGCCCGTGGTGCGCCACCTGCTGGAGCTGGCGCCGCAGCGCATCGTCTACGTGAGCTGCAACCCCGCTACGCAGGCCCGCGACCTCGCCATCCTGCAGGACCGGTACCGGATCGACCATGTGCAGCCGGTGGACATGTTCCCGCACACCTACCATGTGGAGAACGTGGTGCGACTGATCAAGCGATGAGCAAGGACCGGCTGGACCGCGGATTCTGGGAGGAGCG
Source organism: Flavobacteriales bacterium (assembly GCA_030584065.1). Classification (NCBI taxonomy): domain Bacteria; kingdom Pseudomonadati; phylum Bacteroidota; class Flavobacteriia; order Flavobacteriales; species Flavobacteriales bacterium. Next base: position 445,405 of record CP129489.1, on the reverse strand, counting down.
CTACCATGCGCAGGAGACCGGCTGGGACCTGGGGGCGCCCTCCACCCCGCTCAAGGAATACCTGGACCAGCTCACCGACAAAGCGCTGCGGATCCTCATCCCCGGCGGTGGCCGCGCCTATGAAGCGGAGTACGCGCACCGGCTCGGCTTCACGCATGTCTTCGTCATCGACCTCACCGATGCGCCGTTCAAGGACCTGCTGCAGCGCTGCCCCGACTTCCCGGCGCAGCACCTGATCACCGGCGACTTCTTCGCGCACGAAGGGCAGTACGACCTCATCCTGGAACAGACCTTCTTCTGCGCGCTCGACCCGGCGCTGCGCGGCCGTTACGTGGAGCAGATGCACCGGCTGCTGAAGCCCGGCGGCAAGCTCGTGGGCGTGCTCTTCCACGATGCGCTCAACGACGACCGGCCGCCCTTCGGCGGCTTCCGCGACGACTACCTGCCGCTCTTCCGCAAGCGGTTCCCCGAGGTGCGCATGGATCCCTGCCGCAACTCCATCGCCCCGCGCGCCGGCCGCGAGCTCTGGCTGTGCGCCGTGAAGGCGGCGCCGGTGGATTGCGCCCTGCACGACCGGCTCGAGGAGGCGGCTACACGGCGCCGCACGGTCCGGCTCGCGCTGCGCGACGGGACCGCCCTGGAGGGCATCATCGCCGACCTCTTCGTGCGCGGCGGAGCCGATTGGATGCGGCTGGCCGACGGCCGCGAACTCCCACTGGGCGATGTGGCGGCGCTGCGCTGAGCCGCCGATCGCCTTTTTTCCGACCTTCAGCTTCCGGCTCCACCGCCCATGCGGACCGCATCGCCCGAGATCCAGGCCTTCTTCGAGTCGCTCACCGATGAGCGCCGCGAGGCCTTGGGCACCCTGCGCAGCCACATCCGGCACGTGTGGCCCGCTGCGGAGGAGGACTTCTCCTACGGCATGCCCACCTATCGCATCGAGGGCCGTCCCGTCTTCGCCCTGGCCTCGAAGAAGCACTTCATGGTGCTGCACGTGCTGCCCTACGACCTCCTCGACCCCTTCAAGCTCGACCTCCTGCCCTACGACCACGGGAAGTCGTGCATCCGCTTCAAGCGGCTCTCGCCCCCCTTTAGCGCGCTGCTCGACCGCATCATCAAGTACGTGGGCCATCAGCTCCACCTCAGCACCGTCACGGCCCGCCCCACCGGCCTCCGCAAAGCGCCGGCCCTCCATTGAACCTGCCATGCGCCCCCTCCTCCTCACCGCGCTCATCACGCTCCTCGCGTCGGCAAAGGCCCAGCCGGTGCGCGTGCTCTTCATCGGCAACAGCTACACCTACAGCAACGACCTGCCGGGCATGCTCGATTCACTGGCCACGGCCATGGGCGAGGACGTGGTAACGGGCATGTCGGCACCGGGCGGCTACACCTTCAGCCAGCACACCCAGCTGGCCTACACCCAGCAGCTGCTGGCGCAGGGCGACTGGGACTACGTGGTGCTGCAGGAACAAAGCCAGCTGCCGGCCTTCCCCCTGGCGCAGGTGGAGGCGCAGTGCTTTCCCTACGCCGCCCAACTGGTGCAGCAGGCCCGGCAGGCCAATCCGTGCACCGAGGCGGTCTTCCTGATGACCTGGGGCCGGGAGAACGGCGATGCGCAGAACTGCCCCTCCTGGCCGCCGGTGTGCACTTACGAGGGCATGCAACAGCTCCTGCACGAACGCTACCTGCAGATGGCCACCGGCAACGATGCGTGGTGCGCTCCGGTAGGCGCCGTGTGGTCGAGCTGGCGCGCCGAATTCCCCGGATCAGCGCTCTACACCGACGGCAGCCATCCCAATGCCCTCGGCACGTACATCGCCGCGGCGACGCTGGCAAGCACCATCTTCCGCCGGCCGTGCACCGCAGCGGACTGGGCGCCGGCGACGCTCGCTCCCGGCCAGGCCTTGGAGGTGCGCACCAGGGCGAGCGAGGCGGTGCTGGACGAAGCGGCTGCGTGGAACATCGGCGTGAACGATCCTTCCGCCGCACCGGATTGGATGCTGCTGGGCGGCAACGAGGCCTGCTTCGGGAACAACGGCACGCCCGGCGCAGTCCTGGAGTGGCACTTCGGCGATGGCGCAACGAACACCGAGGAGAGTCCCTGCCACACCTATTCGGGAGCAGGGCCCTTCGAAGGCGCCCTGGTGGCGACCGATGGCTGCGGACGCGCCGATACGGCAGCATTCACGATCGAATTCCCAAGCGGTATCGGCAGCGCAACCAGCACCGCGCCGCTGCTCATCCGCTTCGATGGCGAAGGCCGCCTGATCGCCGCAGCACAGGAACCGGTGCCCTTCTTCGAACTGCTCGATGCGGGCGGGCGGCTCATCGAACGCCGCTCCCTGCGCGCCGGACTCACTGTGCTGCGTGGAGGCGGCGGCCTGCTGTGGCGTGCCCGCTGCACCGATGGCAGCTGGCGCGCAGGGCGCGTGGCGCAGCCCTGAGGCCCGGCCGCTAACTTGCCGCCCGATGAGCGAACGCACGGTGATCCTGGAGCACGAGCAGGTGCAGCGCAAGCTCCGCCGCATCGCGCACCAATTGCACGAAGAGCACCACGAAGCGGGGGCCTTGGTGCTGGTGGGGATTGCGCCGCGCGGCGCCATCCTGGCCAAGCGGCTGGCGCGGTTGCTGGAAGAGGTCTCCGACCTGCGCATCGACCTGGTGGAGCTGAAGCTCGACAAGGACCTTCCGCTCGAGCGCCCCGTGCAGCTCAGCATCGACCCCATGTCGCTCCGCGACCGCCTGGTGGTGCTGGTGGACGATGTGCTCATGAGCGGGCGCACGCTGATGCATGCCGCCAGCTACCTGGTGCAGGCTCCGCTGAAGCGCCTCACCACGGTGGTGCTGGTCGACCGCAGGCACCGGGCCTACCCCATCCGTGCGGACATCGTGGGGCTGACGCTCAGCACCACCCTCCAGGAGCACATCAGCGTGGAACTGGGCCGCAAGGACGCCGTCTACCTGAGCTGACCGCGCAGCGCCGCGGCGATGCGGGCGGCCACGGCCGCCGGCGACCCGCTCCCCTCCACGGTGACATGCGCGCGGCGATAGACGGGCAGCCGCTCCTGCAGCAGGGCCTCCACGCGGTGCCGCAGGGCCGCCCCCCGCAGCCCGAAGAGCAGCGGGCGGTCCCCGCCGGCCCGTTCGATCCGTGGCATCAGCACGTCGAGCGGCACATCGATCCACACCACCGCGCCGGCCGCCAACAGGCGATTCATGTTGTCGCCCTGCACAGGGGTCCCGCCGCCGCAGGCGATCACGCCCGCACCGGAATCGATCAGCTCCGCCAGCACCTCGGCCTCCACCCGGCGGAAGGCCTCCTCGCCCTCGCGCTGCACGAAGGGCAGCAAGGGGCCCACGCGCTGCTCGGCCACGCGGTCGAGATCCGTGAAGGGAAGGCCGAGCAGCGCTGCCAGGGCACGCCCCACAGTGCTCTTGCCGCTGCACATGAAGCCGATGAGGTAGACGCGCATGGGGAGCGGGGAGCGCCGGAACCGGCGGCTGCTGCAAAGGAACCACGGGAACGTCGCACCTTCGCGCTACCGCCATGAAGCTCGAGGAAGCCAACAGCAAACGGGTGCTGCGCGACTGGATGCGCCTCCCCTGGTCCATCTACGCCGGAGACGCCAACTGGATCCCGCACCTGAAGCAGGACATCGAGAAGGTCTTCGACCCCGCACGCAACAAGCTGTTCAAGCCCGACCCTGCGACCGGGAAGGCGGGCGAGGCCGTCCGCTGGGTGCTCTACGACGATGGAGGACGGGCCATCGGGCGCATCGCCGCCTTCATCAATCCGCGCACGGCGTGGTCCGAGAAGCAGCCCACGGGGGGCGTCGGCTTCTTCGAGTGCATCAACGACCAGCGTGCGGCCAACCTCCTCTTCGATGCGGCCCGGGACTGGCTCCACGCCCGGGGGATGCAGGCCATGGACGGCCCCATCAACTTCGGCGACCGCAACATGTTCTGGGGCCTGCTCATCGAGAACTTCACGGACCCGCCGATCTACGGCACCAACTACAATCCGCCGTACTACCGGGGCCTGCTGGAGGCATACGGCTTCCAGGTCTGGTTCAATCAGCTCTTCTTCAAGCGCTCGGTGAAGGTGCCCGCCCAGCCCATCTTCCACCGCAAGTACAACCAGCTCGCCAACGACCCCGAGATCCGCATCCACGACAGCACAGGGCGCACGGTGGAGCAGATCGCCTCGGACTTCTGCACGGTGTACAACGATGCATGGGTGGACCACGAGAACCACAAGCCCATGGAAGCCGCCACGGCCCTGAAGATCGTGAAGGCCATGAAGCCGGTGATGGACCCGCGCCTGCTCATCTTCATCCGGCACAAGGACCGGCCGATCGCCATGTACATCAGCCTCCCGGAGCTGAACGAGATCTTCCGCCATGTGAACGGCGACCTCAACTGGCTGGGCAAGCTCAAGTTCCTCTGGCACAAATGGCGCGGCACGGTGAAGACCATGACAGGCATCGTCTTCGGCGTGGCCAAGCCCTGGCAGGGCAAGGGGCTGGAGGGCGCCCTCATCGTCTTCGCGGAGAAGAACATCGTGCACAGGAACCTCTACCGCGACACCATCCTCACCTGGATCGGCGACTTCAATCCGCGCATGATCAAGGTGTGCGAGAACCTCGACGCGGTGAACTACCGCACGCTGGCCACCTTCCGCTACCTCTTCGACCGGAGCCTGCCGTTCGAGCGGCACCCCATCCTGGAGAAGAAGGAGAAATGAACAGCGCTTGCCGCTCTCGGAAGGATCTCTACTTTTGCGGCCCTTGACGCAGGGACCCTTCGGGGTGAAAGCGTCGGAAGACCCTGTAGCTCAGTTGGTAGAGCACAACACTTTTAATGTTGGGGTCCCGGGTTCGAGCCCCGGCGGGGTCACGAAAGCCTCTCTCACCGAGAGGCTTCGTTCTTTGTGAGCGAAGCGCAGCGCGGGCCGGACGGCGGCACGCTCCACGCTGTGGCCGGTGGATCATCCGGCTATATTTGCGCCCCCTGCCCAGGTGGTGAAATTGGTAGACACGCTACTTTGAGGGGGTAGTGGCCGAAAGGCTGTGCTGGTTCGAGTCCAGTCCTGGGCACTTGATGATCAAGCCTCACCGCGAAGCGGTGGGGCTTTTTCATGCACCGGCCGCACCGAACGGAGTTCGAGCGGGCCGGTGCATGGGAAAGCCCCTAGGGCCGCGCAGCGGGCCGGGTGCAGGAATCTGCGCAGCGCCCATCGGGCCGCCGCCGGATCAAGCTGATGGGGCGCAGGCGCGCCCAGCGGTGAACACGGCATCTTTGACCGCCCTTAACGCAAGCGCATGGACCAGCCGCTGAAGGACCTCGTGGTCATAGAGACCGCCTCCGTACTCGCCGGACCCTCGGTGGGGCTCTTCTTCGCGGAGCTCGGTGCACGGGTGGTGAAGGTGGAGAACAAGCGGAGCGGCGGCGATGTGACCCGGCAGTGGAAGCTGCCCTCGGAACCGTCGGATGCGCCGGTGAGCGCCTACTTCAGCAGCGTGAACTGGGGCAAGGAGCACCGCTTCCTCGACCTGAAGGACACCGAGGACCGCGCCGCATTCGATGGACTGCTGGCCCGGGCGGACGTGCTCATCACCAACCACCTGGCTGCGGATGCCGAGAAGCTCGGGCTCACACGCGAGCGGCTGCGGCGCTTGAATCCGCAGCTCCTGCACGGGCATATCAAGGGCTTCGCCGACCAGCCCCACCGGCCCGCCTTCGATGTGGTGCTGCAGGCGGAGACCGGGTACGTGAGCATGACCGGCACCGACGAGGAGCATCTCGCCAAGCTCCCCATCGCCCTCATCGACGTGCTCGCCGGGCACCAGCTGAAGGAGGGCCTGCTCCTGGCGCTCTGGCAGCGGGCGCGGACAGGCAAGGGCGCTTATGTGGAAGTCTCGCTGGAGGATGCGGCACTCGCCGGCCTCATCAACCAGGCCAGCAACAACCTGATGGCCGGCGCGATCGCCAGGCCGCTGGGCACACTCCATCCGAACATCGCACCCTACGGGGAAATCTTCCGGTGCGCCGATGGCGGCCGGCTGATCCTTGCGGTGGGCAGCGATGCGCAATTCGCGGCGCTCTGCGGCGAACTGGCGCTGCCCGCATTGCCCGCGGATGAGCGGTTCCGCACCAACACCGGTCGCGTGCGGCATCGCGCCGCACTGGCCGGAGCGCTGGGGGCCGCCATCGCCGGGCGCGACCGGGCCGATCTGCTGCTGCGCCTCATCGCCCTCGGCGTGCCGGCCGGGGCTGTGCAGCGCATGGACGAGGTGATGTCCACGCCGGCCGCGCAGGCCATGGTGCTGGAGAGCGTGATCGACGGCGTGGCGACGCGCCGCATCCGCGGCAACGCCTTCCGCATCGAGCCCTGCAGCTGAGCGTTCAGCCCTTGGGCGCGCTCAGCCTGCGCGCCTCCTTCAGCGCATCCTTGAGCACCGCCGCGAGGCGCCTGGCCTCCTCATCGCCCAGCCCTTTGCCGAAGACCACCTTGCGGCCGAGGTGCTCGAAGCCCAAGCGCTCACCGCCCACCACCCACAGGCTGTTGTTCCACTGCCACTTCCAAGAAGCGCGGTCCTCCTTGATGAGGCCGAGCGCCTGGATGTTCTCGACGAAATAGTCGTGGGCACGGCCGTAGCCGAGGATGCTGTCCTTGATGGTGAAGCGGCCATCCTTCACGCGCCAGAGCTCCAGCCCCCTCCAGCGCCAGAGGAGCGCCTTGCCGATCATCACCAGGAAGTAGGCCCAGAAGGCGATGAAGGCGAGCAGGTACTGCCGCAGCGGGTCGCCGGGCGCGAGCTGCGCACGCTCCACGAGCACCGCTACGCCGCAGGCCACCCACGCGATGGTCCAGGCCGTGATCAGCGCACGTTTCGCCGGGGTTGCGCGGGCATCGATGACCACGCTGGTTCGCCCCGCGCTGCGGTCCACGCTCACCCGGTCGCTGATCCGCTCGATCATGCCCGCACCTCGCTCACCACCTCCTCGTACAGCGCCTCGTACTGCGGCAGCACCTTGTGCAGGTCGAACCGCGCCGCCTGCTCCAGCGCTCCCTGGCGGAAGCGCGCGTGCGCGCCGGGATCGCCCAGGATGGCCAGCGCATGCCGTGCCATGGCGTCGGTATCGCCCACGCGGTTCAGCATGCCGCTCACGCCGTGCACGTTCACCTCGGGGAGGCCGCCGGTATCGCTGCTCACCACGGGGATGCCGCAGGCCATGGCCTCCAGCGCGGCAAGGCCGAAGCTCTCGCTCTCGCTGGGCAGCACGAAGAGGTCGCAGCTCGCCATCACCTCCTCGGGCCGCGTCATCTTGCCGAGGAAGACCACCTGGTCGCACCCGCCATCGTGGCGGCAGGCGTTCTCGATGCGCTGGCGCTCCGGCCCGTCGCCGATGAGGAGGAGTCGCACGGGAAGCTCGCTGCGCAGGCGCTTGTACATGGCCACCACGTCATCCACGCGCTTCACCGGCCGGAAGTTGGAGACGTGCACGAGCAGCTTCTCGCCATTCGGTGCATACCGTGCGCGGACGGCCTCGTCGGGCGCGTGGCGGTACTGATCGAGGCAGACGAAGTTGGGGATGACCCGGATGCCCGGCCCGCCCTCGTGCGCATGCTTCAAGGGGAAATGCTCATAGGTATCGCGCTTCAGGCTCTCGCTCACCGCGGTGACCGCGTTGCTCCGCTCCATGCTGAAAGTGATCACCGGCTCGAAGCTGGGGTCGCGCCCCACCAGCGTGATGTCGGTGCCGTGGAGCGTGGTGATGAAGGGCACGAAGATGCCCTGCGAGGCCAGGATGCGCTGGGCCATCCACGCGGCGCTGGCGTGCGGGATGGCATAATGCACATGCAGCAGGTCGAGGCCCTCGTACTTGGCCACGTCCACCAGCTTGCTCGTCAGCACCAGCTCGTAGGGCTGGTAGTCGAACAAGGGATAGTCGCTCACGCGCACCTCGTGGTAGTGGACGTTCGGATGGTCGCGCAGCCGCACGGGGCGGTCGTAAGTGATGAAGTGGACGATGTGGCCCTTGCCGGCGAGGGCCATGCCCAGCTCCGTGGCCACGACGCCGCTTCCGCCGAAGGTGGGGTAACAGACGATGCCTACGCGCATGGGGCAAAGGTCGGGGTCATCGGGCGGCCACCGCACCCCCCTCCAGCGGAAGCACCTGTTTCCACAGCGCATAGCCGCGGAAGGGCAGCGGCACAGGCTGGTAGCGCTCGTGCTGCGGCGGGCGTGATCCCGCCCGGCCGAGGTACCAGGCGCGGCCGGGCGTGCGGCAGTCGATGGAGATGGAATGCCGCCGCATGAGGTAGCCCTGCAGGTTCCACTCCTCCCAGAGCGGCTCCTCGGCCCCGATGAGCGCCCCGCGCGGCACCAGGGCGCCGACCAGCGCCACGTCCGCGAGCATGTCGGCATCGCGCGCCGGGCGGCCGAAGAGCAGGGCGGCCGCGACCACCGCACCGGCCGTGAGCGACCAGCCGGCGATGCGCACCCCGGCGATGAGGCGGGGCCGCTCCAGCGCGCGGGACATGAGGCGCTCGAGGGAGGGTGCGGCGAACGCCGCCAGCGCCACGCTGAGCAGCGGCAGCGCCGCACCCATGTAGAAGGACTTCTGCACCAGGGTGAGCATGAGGGGCGCCACGCCGGAAAGCCCGATGAGCGCCATCCCAAGGGCACCGCGCATCTCCGCCGCATCGCGCTCAGCCGCCTTCCTTCCGCCGAACCGCACCGCCAGCGCCAGCGCCAGCGGGGCGAGCATGGTGGTGAACAGCATCTCGAGCGTGGCGAAGCGGCTGTCGACGGTGGGCTTCACCGCGATGCGGTGCAGCAGGCGCTTCTCCACGTAGGTCATGAGGCTCTCCCGCGCCTCGGGGAGCAGCATCAGCGCGCTGTACAGGAAGGCCACCACCGCAGTCATCAGCACCGAAGCGCCCAGCGCTTCCGGCAGGCGGCGGCGCAAGGGCAGCGCCATGAGCACCGGCGCCGCCAAGGGGAACAGCCCGGGCAACCCCTTGGTCATGGAGGCGAGGAAGACCAGCGCGCCGGCCCAGGCGTGCCGTGCCCACCAACGGCCACCGTGCGCGCGGACGACTGCCAGCACAGCGGCCGTGGTGAAGAGGCCCATGGTGGTCTCCAGCATGTTGTTGTGGTAGGACCAGTGGATCACCGGCACCACCACCCAGAGCAGCAGCGGCCACCACCAGTAGCGGCGTGCCTCACGTGCCGCGGGCAGCAATGCACGGTAGGTCAGCACGAGCAGCCAGGCCATCAGCACCGCAGCCCCCAGCTGGTAGAGGCGCTCCACCCAGAAGGCCGAGCCGAAGGCCATGAACCAGAGCGCCTGCAAGCCGAACCCGAGCGGCGGGTGCTCGTGGAAGGCGCTGAGGCCGGCCACCCCGAGCTGGCTGAAGCGCGGCTCCCAGAAGGTGCCGAAGCCGAGCGCCTCGTTATGCGCCACCACGGCGTAGAGCATGCCGTCCATGAACATGCCATCCTGCGCCAGCCCGGGCAGCAGGAAGGCCGCCATCACGGCGATGGCAAGGGGGGCGAAGGCGCGGTTGACGGCGGGCATGCGGAGCGGCGGGCAAGGTACCGCTGCGGGGCCGCCGCTTAGCTTCGCGGCCGTGCTCCACCGGTTGCTCATGCGCGCCCAGGAACGACCCTTGGCGGCCCTGACCCTGATTGCGCTGGCGCCCCGTCTCGTGGCGGCCTTCTTCAGCGGCGGCTACTTCGCGCAGGACGACCACTTCCTCATCATCGAGGCGGCGGGCAGCTGGGTGGATGCGCCCGGCTACAGCACCTGGTTGCCTTGGAACCAGGGGCCCGATGCGCGGCCCAGCGGGCACAGCTTCTTCTACGTGGGGCTGCACTACCTCCTGTTCTCCGGCCTCAAGGCCATCGGCCTGGTGGACCCCAAGGCGCAGATGGCGGTGGTGCGCCTGCTGCATGCGCTGTGGAGCCTGGTGGCGGTGCGCGCAGGCTACCGCATCGCCCTGCGGTTGAGCGATGCCTCCATCGCCTGGCGCACGGGACTGCTGCTGGCGCTCTTCTGCTGGATGCCCTTCCTCTCCGTGCGAAACCTGGTGGAGGTGGCCTGCATCCCCTTCCTCCTGCTCGGTGCGTGGTCGCTGATCCGCGGCGCTGGTCGGTCCGCCGTGCGCGATCCGCTGATCGCCGGCCTGTGGATCGGGCTGGCCATCAACGTGCGCTTCCAGGTCATCTTCTTCGCGGCCGGCGCGGGGCTGGCCTTCCTGCTGCAGCGCGACCTGCGCGGTGCCGTGGTGTACGCGCTGGGGCTGCTTCTTCCGCTGGCGGTGCTGCAGGGCGGCATCGACCTGGTGCTGTGGGGCAGGCCCTTCGCGGAGATCACGGAGTACGTGGCCTACAACCTGGCCAATCCCACCACCTATGGCGTGCAGCCGTGGTACAACTACCTGCTCCTGCTCGCCGGCATGCTGCTGCCGCCGCTCAGCCTGGCCGTGCTCTTCGGCTTCTTCCGCCGCACGGCGCCGCTGCACCTCTGGCTGGCCGTGCTGGCCTTCCTCGCCATCCACTCCTGGTTCCCGAACAAGCAGGAGCGCTTCCTGCTGCCCATCGTGCCGCTCTTCCTCGTGCTGGGCTATGTCTCCTGGGAGCAATGGCGCGCCGGGTCGGCATGGTGGCAGGCGCGGACTGCGCTGTGGCGCGGGGGCATGGCCTTCTTCTGGGCACTCAACCTGCTGCTGCTCCCCGTGCTCACCACGGCCTACAGCAAGCGCAGCCGGGTGGAGGCCCTGTATGCGCTGCGCCAGTACCCGCAGGTGCGCGGCATCGTGATGGAGGACAGCGCCGAAGGCGAGGCCCCGCTGCCGCCGCTCTATTACTGGGGGCGCTGGGACGCCACGGTGGTGCCATGGACGGACCCCGGCGCCGACCTCGCGGCTGAAATGGCGCGCCACACCGGCCCCACGCGGCCCAATGCCGTGCTCTTCTTCGGACTGGAGGACCTGACCGCCCGCCTGCAGCGGGCCGAAACCGCCTTCGGCCCGCTGCAGGAAGTCCGTCGCTGCGAACCCGGGCTGGTGGACCGCGTGGTCCACTGGCTCAACCCGATCAACCGCAACGAGACCATCGTGATCGCCCTTCCCGCGGACACCGCCCCCTGAACCGAATCAATCCCCAGTACCATGCTCGAACTGAGCCACCTCGACCCCTCCGTCCTCCTCACCCTCAATGGGCTCATCGCCCTGCTCACCCTCACGGCGCTCGAGATCGTCCTGGGCATCGACAACATCATCTTCATCTCCATCATCAGCAACAGCCTCAGCAACGCCACCGACCAGCGCAAGGCGCGCCAGCTGGGGCTCGCGCTGGCCATGATCACGCGCATCCTGCTGCTGCTATCCCTCAGCTGGGTGATGAGCCTCGACGAGCCCTTCCTGCACCTCCTGGGCCGGCACTTCAGCGGCCGCGACCTGGTGCTGCTCGCCGGCGGCCTCTTCCTCCTCTACAAGGCCACCGTGGAGATCCGCGCCAAGGTCACCGGGCTCGATGAGCAGCGCAAGGCGGCCAAGCGGCACAAGGGCCTGCTCTCGGTGGTGGCGCAGATCATCCTCATCGACCTCGTGTTCTCGCTCGACTCGGTGATCACGGCCGTGGGCATGAGCAACGAGATCATCATCATGGTGCTGGCCGTGGTGATCGCCGTGGCGGTGATGATGCTTGCGGCGGGCGCGATCAGCGCCTTCGTGGAGAAGCACGCCACGGTGAAGGTGCTGGCCCTCTCCTTCCTCGTGATGATCGGCGTGGCGCTGCTCATCGAAGGGATGGGCGAGCACATCAACAAGAACTATATCTACTTCGCCATGGGCTTCAGCGTGGCGGTGGAGATGCTGAACCTGCGCATGATGCGCAGCAAGCTCATCGAGCGCTGATTCAGGGCAGCTGGGCCGCGCGCGTGGCGGTAGGCACGCTGCCGCCGATGTTCACCAGGATGGGGTCGCGGTCGTTGCCCTCGCCGGTATAGCGCACCACGCCGTCCAGATTGACGTCCTCCGGGAAGTAGCCATTGGCGGTGGCATTGGGCGTGCCGCCGCCCACGCGGAGAAGGATGGGGTCGCGGTCGTTGCCCTGGCCCGTGTACCGGAGCACGCTGTTGCCGTCCACGTCGCCCATGAGCAGCACATTGCGCCCGGCGATGGTCTTGGTGGCCGCGGCTCCGCCGTAGAGCGGCACCGTGCCGTTGCTCAGGTCGAGCGCAAGGGGCGCTGCCGCGAGAGCGACGGCTGAGGCCGTCATCACCCCCAGGTGGTTCCGGTGACGGACGGCCACGTGGTAGTTGCCGGCCGCCGCAGTGAGGGTGACCGCGGAGCTGCCATCGGCTGCGGAAACGATGTCGCCATCCGCCTGCAGCAGCGCGCTTCTCGTGGCCACCACCACCGCCGGGTTGGCCGCGCTACGCAGCTCCACCACCACCCAATCCACCACCGCGTTGGCACCGGTGACGCTCAGGACCGCACCGGTGGTGCTTTCCTGTCCGCCGCCGGCCATGTGCGGATAGCCCGCAGCCGTGTAGGGCTCGGTCAGGGGCACCAGCCCGCCGGCCCGCAGCGTGGCCGACATCTGGCCAGTTCCGCTGTTGAAGGGCCCTTCCAGATAGGTGCGCGGCCGAACCGCAACGGCGGGTGCGGTGGCATAGGCACCATCCATCACCGTGAGGTTGTTGGCGGGATTGAGCCAATCGCGCATGCGTTCCGAAGGGGATGGGCCATCCCACATGGGCCCGAACTTGGCGAAGTCGGTGGGGATGGTGGTGGCGGTGGAGCACACCTGGGCACCGTCGTACATGTGGCCCACGAAACGCTTGTTCTGGTCGAATAGCGGCGATCCGCTCGAAACCGCCTGCACCAGTCCCTGGTCCCAGTTGCCGCGCCAGCACTGCACGCCGATGGCGTCGGTGAAGCTCGTGCTCGGGTCGTTGTTGAAGGCGATCTTCTTCACATCGTACATGGGATGCTGGATCACCACGCTGCTCTGCGGGGTGGCCCCGCTGCGGTCCCAGCCGGCGTAGAACACGTTGTATGAAGGGGGCGGGTCGCTGCTCAGCTCCAGCAGCATCATGTCGCGGTAGTAATCGCCGGCACGCAGCGTGGCCCCGGTCAAGGTCTGGTCCGAGGGCCCCTCCGTTCCCAAGCACGCCGGGGCCTCGTAGTTGAAGTAGAAGACCCAGTCGCTGGTGGTGGGCTGATAGCAGTGCAGGGCCATCTGGAAGTAGGGCTTCCGGGGCACCTGGGTGTTGTTCATCAGGTTGCCCGTGCATCCGCCGCCGTCGGGCCGAAGGAAGAGGGCCACGGAGCGCTTCTGATCCTGCCAGCCCGCCGCCTCCGGGCAGTTGATGTTGATCTGGCAGGGGGAGCTCTGGAAGCCTGGATTGATGTCGCGCAGCGCATCATCCTGGCCTTCATTGAAGCCGAACAGGTCCACGATGCCGTGGGTGATGCTCGCCACGCGCAACTGGGCGGGCCGGCGGTGGATGGTGCGGGCACGGTACTCGATCACCACCTCGTCACCGGGCAGCACTGCGGTGGCCATGGTGCCACCCGCCTGCCGGTTGCTGGCATCGAAGCTGCCGATGAAGCGGTCGCGGTCGGCGGTGTATAGGAAGACGGCATCCCCCTCGTTCAGCTGCCAGCGGTCGAACTGCACGCTGAGCATGAGGGCACCCGGGCTCCGCAGCGCCAGCCGGCAGAGCATGCCGCCCTGCGGCAGCGCGTCCCAAGCCCCCAGCGCCAGCACATCCGCCTCGCGGAAGCGCTGGTGGCCGTACCGGAATCCGGGCACCTCCACCCCTGTCTCCTGCTCGGTGAGCGGCCCCAGGTCGATGACGGGCACCGCATCGCGCGGCAATTGGGGCATGGACCACTCGGCGGGCTCGCCGCCATGGCTGACCTGGGCCATGCCATATGCCGCCATGCCCAAGGCGGAGGCCAGGATGTAACTGCGCATCGGAAGGGAGGCTGCAAAGGTAGCGGAGGCCTTTGCCGGTTCCTCAGCGCGATAGGATGACGAATTCTGTGCGACGGTTGGCCGCCCGGCCCTCGGGGGTATCGTTGCTCGCCAGCGGCTTCGTGGGGCCGAGCCCCTTGAAGCTCAGCCGGCTTGCTGCCACGCCCTTGCCTTGCAGGTAGCCCATCACGGTGAAGGCGCGGTCGTTGCTCAGGGCCATGTTGTCGGCCAGCTGGCCCACATTGTCGGTATGGCCTTCGATGCGGATCCGGATGGTGGGGTTCTCCTTGAGGAAGGCGATCAGCTCATCGAGGATGTACTCGCTGCTCCTGGCGATCTCCGCGCTGTTGGAGGCGAACTTGATGTCATTGACGCGGTAGCTGCGGTTCACCTCGATCCGCTGCACGCTCATGTCCACCTTGGCCACGCCACGGCGCACGGTATCCTCGATGGCGAAGCTGCGCGAATCGAAGACATGGCCCTCCTTCTTCACGGTGAGCACCACGTCGCTGCCGGGCTTCAGGCGCACCACGGTGGCGTAGCGGCCATCCACGCTGTCGGCCTTGATGACCTCCGTCCTGCGGGTGTCCATGTACTTCACCTCAACGGTGGCGCCGCGCACGGCCTGCCCCTTCTCGTCGCGCACCTCGCCCTTCACGATCAGGATCTCATCGGGCCGCACGTCGGTGGGCAGCGGGAAGCTGAGGATGTCCAGGCCGCCTGCGCCCTTGTAGCGGCCGCTGGCGAAATAGGCGGTTCGGCCGTCGGCGCTCACGATGAGCCCGTGCTCATCCTGGTCGGTGTTGATGGGATGGCCGATGTTGCGCGGCGTGGTCCAGCTGCCATCCTCGTTCAGCTTGCTGAAGAAGATGTCGTAGCCGCCGATGCTGCGGTGCCCCTGGCCCTGGGCGTTGGGCTTGGCGGCGAAGTAGAGCGTGCGGCTGTCCGCGTGCATGAAGGGCGCCTTCTCGTCGCCCTCGGTGCAGATGCCGGGCACGGGCCGCGCGGGGCTCCACACGCCCTTCGCATCGCGGGTGCTGGTGAAGATGTCGATGCCCCGGCTGCCCTCGCGCGCCGTGGCGAAGTAGAGCGTGCGCCCGTCGCCGCTCAGGCTGGGCTGGCTCTCCCAGCTGCCCGTACCGTTCACGGCATCGCTGAGGGCATCGAGGCCCTCCCACTCCCACTCCTGGCCGCCGGCGTCGAGGTTGAACCGGCTGTTGAAGTGCGAGCGGTGGATGTCGCAGTTGCTGTAGCCCCGGCTGTCCTTGGGGCCGCACACGGTGACGAACATCTCCTTGTTGTTGAGGCTGATGGTGACCCCGCCATAGCCGTCGCCGGTGTTGAAGGGGTCGGGCAGCGCGCGGCCCGCATCGAAGTCGGCCTCCACGCCCTTGCGGCGCGCTTCCATGAGCTCCTCCACATCGCGCCCCACCAGGTCGCCCTTGGCCTTCACCTGGCGCTTCCGCGTGAAGAAGATCATCTCGTTGTCGGGCGAGAGCATGGGCAGGTACTCGTCCGTGGGCGTGCTCACGTTGGGCACCGAGCGCGGGTTGAGCTCGCCGATGTTGCGGTAGAAGTCGGCATAGAACGCCAGCTCGGGCATCAGGGCCTCGGTCTCCTGGTACTGCTTGTCGTAGCCCTTGCTCACGCGGGCGGCATCCTCGGTGGGGAAGCGGCGGAAGGCCTCGACGGCCTTGGCGGCCTCGGCGTAGCGCCCCTCGGCGTAGTGCATGGTGCCCAGCAGGTAGGGCACATCGCTGTGGTAGGCGGGGCATTTCGCCTGCACGGCCTCCAGGTACTTGATCGCCGCAGCGAAGCCCTTTCCGCCCTCGCGCGCGATGCGGTAGGCCGAGAGCCCCAGCCTGAACTGGCACTCCACGCATTCCGGGTCGATCTCCAGGGTGCTCTTCAGCTTGGCATGGCGCTGCACGGGGTCCTTGGCACCGGCGGCCTCATCGAGCAGCTTCAGGATCTTCTTGTCCGTGGGCGGGGCGCACGGATCGTCATCCTGCGCCACCGCCGCTGTCCCTGCCAGCAGCATCCACGCCAGCATCAGCCCGGCCGCCCCCTTCACGCCCCGCCTGTTCCGCATCACTTTACCGTCGTATCGGTTTCCTCCGCCTTCTTCACCAGCTCATCGCCTTTCTTGCGGGCGACATCCACCACGGCGTCCGCCTTCTTGTCGGCCTCGGCCACGGCACGCTGCTCCACCTTGTCGGCCTCCTGCTTGGCCTTGTCGGCCACGGCCTTGGCGGCCAGCTTGGCGAGCGGGTTGGTGATCTTGGCCAGCTCGTCGTCGGCGGCCTTGTATGCCTGCGCCTTGGCGGCGGCGGCCTCGCGGCGGGCATCGGCCTTCAGCTTGTCGGCCTGGGCCTGGGCCTCGGCGATGAGCCGGTCGCGCTCGGCCTTGGCGCGGGCGATGGCCTCCTCCTTGGCGCGGGCGATCTGCGTGTTCAGCTCCTCCTTCATCTCCTCCTTCACCGTCTCCTTCAGGCTGCTGCCGCCTCCAGCGAACACCGGCTTCACGATGGGCTTCTCCATGGTGCCCGTGATCCGCGCGGTCATGTCGAGTTCCTTCGGCGCCTGGAAGCTGGACCCGATGGCCGCGTTGGCCTTGCCGAGCAGCCCGGCCACGGCCTGGTTGGCCGCCGCACCGAAGAGCTCCGTAGGCACCTTGGCCTTCAGGTCGTAATCGATGGCTTGGTCGACGAAGGCGGTGGTGCCGCGCACGTTGGCCTGGATGCGGTCGATCTTCACGTCGAAGGGCTTCACCACCATCTTGCCGTCGAGGAACTCGAAGCTGAAGTCCACGTTCTGCACGCGCGTGTTCTCGAGCTCCTTCACCTTCAGCGCCTTGGCCAGCTCCACCAAGGGCTGCAGGCCGTCGATCTGCACGTTGCGCGTCACCAGGGTGCCGCCGCCGGTGAGCGTGTTCAGGTCCGGCTCCATGTGCTGGTCCAGCCGTCCCTGCATGGTGAGCGTGGTGGTGAAGGCGCCCTTGCAGGTCTTGGCGATGGGGGCCACCTTCTTCACCATGTCCACGTACTGCACGGTCTGCTGGATATCCAGGTTCCTGATGTCGTACTCAAGGTCGTAGCGGGCGCCGGTGGTCCCTTCGGGCTTGTAGCTGCCGGCGAGGCCCACGCTGCCGCCGAAGAGGTTGAAGAAGACATCGCGCAGGTCGAGCCGGCCCTCGTGGGCGTGGAGGCCGCCGCGCACGTTGGTGAGGTGCAGGTCGTCGTAGATCACCTCCTGCACGGCCAGGCCCATGCGGAAGTCGATGTTGCCCGGCACCTCGATCACGCTCATCGGCACGGTGTCCGTGGGTGCGGCGGTTCCGGAGGATGCGCCCGCGCCGTTCCCCATCAGCTCGTTCACGTTGAAGCGGTCGGCCGTGAGGTTGAAGCTGCCGGTGAGGGTGCTGTCCTTGAGCCACCACTGCAGGTAGTTGTCCATGCGGCCCTTGGCCTGCAGGTTGCTCGAGCCCACACTGCCATCGAAGCCCACGAGCTCCAGGAATCGCGGGTTGAAGTCGAAGTGCAGGCTCTTGATGCCCACCGCGAAGGGCAGCGAGTCGGAGGCGTAGCGCATGCCCGCGAGCACGAGCTCGCCATCGGCGTGGAACTTCTCGTAGCGCTGCGCCTCCACGTCGCTCATGGCGCCCTTCATCCGCACGTCGGCGGTAAGACGGCCCTGCAGGTCGTTGCCCTCCATGGGCACCACCTTCTTCACGCTGGCCAGGTCCAGGTCGGCCTTCAGCTCCGCATCCACCTTGGGATCGCTGATGGGATGGGTGAGGTGCATGCGGGCCTCCACGGGATTGCCGGCCATCCGCATCGCGAAGCGCTTCAGGTCCACCACCATGCCATCGAGGTCGGCACCGCCGGGGCTGTTCACCTTCAGGTCCACGTAGATGTCCTCCACGGCGGCCGGGAGGTCGGGGTACTTGAAGCGGCCCCGGTCCACATCCACCACCACGCCGAAGCCGGGCATGCTGGTGTCGTTGTAGGTGCCCTTCACATGGCCGCTGAAGGCGGCCTTGCCGCTCATCTGCACGCCGCTGAGGTCGGAAGCGAAGGCGGCGGGCACCAGGGAGAGCAGGGTGGCGAAGTCGGTCTTCTTCGCGTTCCAGGTGAGGTCCATGTCGATGTCGTCCGCCGGCATGGCCAGCCAGCCATCGAACCCGAGCACGAGCTGGTTGATGGCCGCCTCGTTCTCCTTGAAGGTGAACTTCATGTTCGGCATGTCCATGTCGATGTCGGCGGCGATGTCGGCCTTCACGTTGCGCAGGTAGCGGATGCCGTCGAAGTCCACGTTGGCCGTGTCCGCATGCAGCTTGGTGCTGAGCACGTAGAGGTCCTGCGTCATATCGCCGTGGCCGGTGAGGTCGAGGCCGGCGAGGTCCATGTAGTAGGTGAGCGAGGCATCGTCGTAGATGAGCCGCCCGTCCTCGATGGTGAAGGACTCCAGCGCCAGGTTGAACGCGCCTCCGGCCGTGTCGGCGGGCGCCTCCTCCACCGCGGCGCTGTCGGCCTTGGCGATGTCCCAGTTGGCGCGGCCGTCCTCCAGCACCTTCACGTGGATGCGGGGCCTCACCAGCGCGATGCGCTTCACATCGATGCGGTCGCCGAAGAGGCTCTTCACATCCACGGTGGCCACGAAGGAGGCGATGCGCGCGAGCTCGATGCCCTCGAAGGGGGCCTGGTTGGCCACGGAGACATCGGCCACCTCCACGGTGAGGTCGGGGAAGCTCCGCAGGAGGGTGATGTCCCATTCGCCCCAGTTGACGGTGGCGTTCAGGTTCTTGTTCACCTCCGTCTTCACGGCGGCCTCGATCTTGTCCTTGAACAGGATGGGGATGAGCACCGCTGCGGCGAGCAGCAGCACCACCAGGATGCCCACGGTGAGCAGGATGCGCTTGGTCCACTTCTTCATGGCCGGAGGAGGCGTTGGTATGAGGGGGCCGGCGTCAGGGCCAGCCTGCCTGCAAAGATGGTTCCATCGCCGCCCGCCGCCCCTGCCGGGCCTCAGCGGCCTTGCTCACGCCGGCTTGTTGAAGAGGCGCTCGCCCTGGCTGTGGGCGATGATGCTGCAGCAGGCCGCGTCGCCGGTGACATTCACCACCGTGCGGCACATGTCCAGGATGCGGTCCACCGGCAGGATGATGGCGATCCAGGCGGGATCGAGGCCCAGGCCGGTGAGCACGATGAAGAGCGTGATGAGGCCGGCGCTGGGCACCGCGGCCGCGCCGATGCTGGCCAGGGTGGCCGTGAGGATGATGCCCAACTGCTGCACCAGCGTCAGGTCCACCAGGTGGAACTGCGCCAGGAAGACCACCGCCACGGCCTGGTAGAGGCTGGTGCCGTCCATGTTCACCGTGGCGCCGATGGGGAGCACGAAGCTGGCGGTGCTCTTGCTCACCCCGATGTTCTCCTCCACGCACTCCAAGGTGGCCGGCAGGGTGGCCGCGCTGCTGCTGGTGCTGAAGGCCAGGAGCTGGGCGGGGCTGATGGCCTTGAGGAAGCGCCCGAACACATTGCGGCGCATGAGCAGGGTCATCACCGTAGGGTAGATCACGAAGACCACCAGGGCCAGGCCGAGGACCACCGTGAGGCTGTAGCCGGCGAGCGATTTGAAGAGCTGCAGCACGGCGGCGGGGTCGTCGCCGGCGATGCGCGAGACCACCCCGGCCATGAGGGCGAAGACGAACCAGGGCGCGGCGCGCATCACCAGGTCCACCATGCGCATGAAGACCTCGTTGAGCCCCTGCACCAGGGCCACCACCGGCGCCACGGTGGCCGCCGGCAGGGTGAGCAGCACCACGCCGAAGAAGAGGGCGAAGAAGATCACCTGCAGCATCAGCGCGTTGTTGAAGCTCAGGAAGATGTTGCTCGGCACCATGTCCACCAGGAACTGGAGCGGACCGCCCTGCACGCTCTTGGCCTCCTCCACCTTGCCCATGAGGGCGGGATCGGGCGGGGAGGCCTGGCGGGCGGCCATCACCTCGGCCACCAGCGCGGCGTTCTTCGGGTCGCAGCTGATGCAGAGGCCGTCCTTGGGCTTGCTCACCGTGGGGGTCTCCTGCACCCACAGCTCGTAGGCGATGCGGTTGCGCAGCCGCTGGTCGTCGCTCGACCATTCGCCCGGCTTGATCAGGTTCACCACCAGCAGGCCCACGCTGATGGCCATGACGGTGGTGGCCAGGTAGAGCGCCAGCATGCGCAGGCCGGTGCGGCCCAGCTTGGCCACATCGCCCAGGCCGCTCACCCCGCCGATGATGCTGAAGAGCACCAGCGGGATGGCGATGAGCTTGAGCAGATTGATGAAGATGTCGCCGAAGGGCGCGATCCAATCCAGCGTATAGCGGCTCCAGCCCATGGTGCTGGAGAGCACGGCCCAGGCGATGCCCGCGGCCAGGCCGATGAGGATGCGCAGCGGAAGGGAGAGCTTCATGGCGCCAAGATGGGAGATCGCGGCGCAGCGGCCCCTCCTCAGCGGCGCGCGGCGCGCTCCAGGATGGCCTGCAGCCGGGCGATGCTGTCCTCCACGCGGTGCTCGCGCTCGGCCTTCGCGCGTCCCGCGCGGCCCAGGCGCCCGGCCAGGGCGGGATCGAGGGCCACGCGCACCAGGTTGCGGGCCATGCCCTCCACGTCGTGCTCCTCGCAGAGCAGCCCTTCGCGCTCCTCCCCCACCACATCGGCGATGCCCGTGTGGCGCGTGGCGATCACGGGGATGCCCGTGGCCATGGCCTCCAGCACCGCCAGGGGGGTGCCCTCCGAATCGCCGTTGGCCGCGCGCACGCTGTGCTGCACGAAGGCGCGCGCGCCGCGCAGGAGGGCGGCGATCTCGTCCGGCGTGCGCACCCCGCAGAGGTCCACGGCATGCCCGATGCCGAGTTCCTGCACCTGGTGCGCGCAGTCCTCCCACAGCGGCCCCTGCCCCACCAGGGTGAGGCGCGCCGCAGGCACCTGCGCCAGCGCCCTGGCGAAGGCCGCGATGGTACGCTGCGGGGCCTTCTTCTCCACGAAGCGGCCCACGGCCACGAAATGCGGCGGCGCCTGCTCCGGCGCACCCGCCGCGAAGCGGCCCACATCGATGCCGTAGCAGTTGTACACCACCTTCTCCGGCGGCGCCCCCAGGGCCAGCAGCTGGCGCTCCATGGCACGGCTCACCACCACCAGCGCGGCGGCGCTGGCGAAGAGCTCGCGGTAGCGGCCCAGGCGCTCCACGTAGTCCATGCGGTGCGCGTCGAAGCCGTGGAAGTGGGCCACCAGCGGCACCTTGGCCGCGCGGGCGGGACCGATGAGCGCGTGGGCGCAATTGCCGTACTCGGCCAGCAGCACCTCGATCCCGCGCCGCTGCAGCAGCCGGGCGATGCGGTGGCGGACCAGGCCCTCTGGATCGGTGCCGCGCAGCAGGGCCAGGAGGCGGTCCGCCAGGCGACCGGGTGCGGTGCGGCCGCGGAGCAGGGGGCCGCCTGCCACGCGGGTGGGCAGCTCGCCATCCACCAGCACCAGCTCCACGCCGTGCAGGCGCTCCAGGTGGGCGGCGATGAAGGTCTCGCTCCAGGCATTCGCGCTGGGCGAGGCGATGGCGATGCGCGGGGGATTCATGCGCGCACGGGATGGGCGGCCTGCTGCAGGATGCCCTGCAGCGCGGCGATGCGGTCCTGTTGGCGGTGCTCGGCCATCACGTAGGCGCGGCCTGCGCGCCCCATGGCCGCGGCGCGCACGGGATCGTCGATGAGCGCCACCAGGTGGGCGGCCATGGCGCCGATGTCGCGCTCCTCGCCCAGCAGCCCGCGCTCGGTGCCCACCACCTCGGCGATGTCGCCATGGCGGGTGCTCACCACGGGCAGGGCGCAGGCCATGGCCTCGAGCATGGCCACGGGGGTGCCTTCGCGGTCGTTGGCGGAGGTGACCACGCTGTGCTGCACGAAGGCGCGCGAGCGGTGCTGCAGCCCCGCGATCTCGGCGGGGGTGCGCGGGCCGCAGAGGTCCACGGCCTGCTGCAGGCCCAGGGCGCGCACCAGCTGGTCGCAGGCCTCCCAGAGCGGGCCGTCGCCCACCAGGGTCAGGCGGGCGGCGGGCCGCTGGCGATGGGCCTCGGCGAAGGCCAGCAGCAGCAGGTGCGGCGCCTTCTTGTCCACGAAGCGGCCCACGCCGAGGAAGTGCGGCGGCGCCGCCCCCGCATCGGCGGGCGTGAAGCGGTCCACATCGGCGCCGCAGGAGTTGTACACCACCTTCTCCGCCGGGGCGCCCAGCGCGATGAGGTGCTCCC
Source organism: Flavobacteriales bacterium (assembly GCA_030584065.1). Classification (NCBI taxonomy): domain Bacteria; kingdom Pseudomonadati; phylum Bacteroidota; class Flavobacteriia; order Flavobacteriales; species Flavobacteriales bacterium. The sequence goes on along the minus strand of CP129489.1, from coordinate 423,125 downwards.
GGATGGCGCGGCTCACCGCCACCAGCCGTGCCGCGCCGCCGAAGAGCGCGCGGTAGTTTCCGTAGCGCCGGAGCACATCGTGCGTGTACGCGTCGAAGCCGAGGAAATAGGCCACCAGCGGCACCCCGGCCGCCTGGCAGCAGGGCAGCAGCTCGGCGGCGGTGGTGCCGTACTCGGCCAGCACCACCTCCACGCGCCGCTCCCGCAGCAGCTGCACGATGCGGGCGCGGAGGCGGGCGCTGTGGTCCTGCGGGCCCATCAGGCCCTTCACCCGGTGCGCGAGGCGCGCGGCGCGCGAGGCGGACAGCAGGGGACGGCCCTCGCCATCGGCAGCGGGCAGCGATCCGTCCGTGAGCACCAGCACCGGGTCGCGCAGCCCCTCCAGGTGGGCGCGCACGAAGGTCTCGCAGCGGTGGTGCGGCGTGGCCGTGGCCAGGGCGATGCGCAGGGGCATGGCGGCAAAGGTGCGCAACGCAGGGGATGCGGTCAGGCCGGGGTATCTGACGGCGAAGCGCTTTCTTCGCCCCGCCTCCGCTGAGCGGCCACGGCGCCATGCTCTTCAACTCCGTCGAGTTCGCACTCTTCCTGCCCTTAGTGTTCGGGCTCTTCTGGCTGGCCGAGCGGATCCACCATCGCCATGGCAACGCACTGCTGCTGGCCGCCAGCCTCTTCTTCTACGGCTGGTGGGATTGGCGCTACCTCAGCGTGGTCTTCTTCAGCGGCGCGCTCGACTATGTGGCGGCCCTACGCATCAGCGCCAGCTCCGGCCCTGCGCGCCGCAAGGCCTGGCTCGCTTTGAGTCTGGTGGGCAACTTGGGCTCGCTGGGCTTCTTCAAGTACTATGACTTCTTCATCACCGCCTTCGCCGACGGCTTCACGTTACTGGGCATACCCTTCGAGGCGCGCACGCTGGGCATCGTGCTACCGGTCGGCATCAGCTTCTACACCTTCCAGAGCCTCAGCTACACCATTGATGTGTACCGCGGGCAGCTCCGTGCCGAGCGCGACCCCGTGGCCTTCGGCGCCTACTTGATGTTCTTCCCCCAGCTAGTGGCGGGGCCAATCGAGCGTGGCACAGCGCTGCTGCCACAGTTCCAGCGAACCCGGAGGTTCGATTATAGCCAGGCGGTTGACGGAACCCGGCAGATCCTGTGGGGCTTCTTCAAGAAGGTGGTCATTGCCGACCAGTGCGCACCGCTTGTTGACCAGGCTTTCAGCGACCCTTGGGCCAGAGGTGGCAGTGACCTGGCATTCGCCGCCATCCTCTTTGCCTTCCAGATCTACGGGGATTTCAGCGGTTACTCCGACATTGCAGTTGGCACTGCACGGCTCTTTGGCATCTCGCTCATGCGCAACTTCGCGTTCCCCTACTTCTCCAGGGACATCGCCGAGTTCTGGCGCCGTTGGCATATTTCGCTGAGCACCTGGTTCAGGGACTACCTGTACATCCCCTTGGGCGGGAGCCGCGGGAATCTCAATCAGCGGGTACGCAACACCTTGGTTATATTCCTGGTTAGCGGCTTCTGGCACGGCGCCAACTGGACCTTCGTCGTATGGGGAGCATTGCACGCCCTGTTCTTTCTGCCCTTGCTCCTGCGCGGCACCCATCGCGAACACGTCACTACTACCGCACTCCGTGGCTGGTTGCCATCCCCAGCCGATTCACTCCGCATGGCTGGGACATTTCTCCTAGTCGACTTCGCCTGGATTTTTTTCAGGGCGCCCGACCTGACTACGGCTTTGGAGTTCATCATTTTGATACCGACCCGTATGATTGCCAACCCTGGTCAGTTCCTCCTACTGGCTAAAGACATTACGACTAGTGGTCCCATGCCATTCGTCTGGGTTATGCTGGCCGTAGAATGGATGCAACGCCACCAACAGCACGGCTTAGCCAGCTTGGAGCGATTCATGTCACCCGGCTGGCGGTGGGCGGCTTACTACGTGCTTGTCTGCATCGTGCTGATTCACACCGGGCGGGATCACACGTTCATTTATTTCCAGTTCTAGGCCATGGTACGCTACCTGCTTCGTACGATGGCCTTCATTCTTCCCATCCTGGGCATCATCGTGATGGTTGAATGCGGACTGCGCGCTATTCCCAACAACTACAGCTACACGCACGAGCGCCTCTTGAACCATGGCGACTCAATTCGAATCCTTGTACTTGGCAACTCTCATGCGTTCAATGGGGTCGATCCCCTGGGCTTCGGCGTACCTGCCTATAATGCGGCAAACATGTCGCAGGACCATCGCCGCGACCTGGCTATCCTGGAGCACTATCTTGCAGAGTTGCCCGCTTTGAGTACGATTGTCCTACCGCTGTCCTATTACTCAATAGGCGCAGTCATTGAGGAGGGGCCTGAGCCGTGGCGCGTGAAGAACTATGCCATCTACATGGATATGCCTGAACAGGCCTCTAGCCTTGAGCACCGTTTCGAGGTGTTGAACGCGCGGAAGTCGGTTTCACTACGTATGCTTATGGACCACCTGCTCTATGGCAGCGACAACATCAGGTGCCGGGTTAACGGCGGAGCACCAGGGCGGCCGAAGCCGGGCTTGGATTTTGTCGCGCATGGAAAGGAAACAGCGGCGCGGCACACGTTTGGACCATCCGGCCACTACCGTATCAATCACGCTTACCTAGACCGGATTATTCAGCTAGCTGCAGCCCGCGGGATACAGGTGCATTTCTTCTTTCCTCCCTGCCACAAGGCATATCTTGATGTCATGGACCCCGTGCAACTAGCGTTGGCCAGGAAGACCGGGCGTGAGCTAGCACGGACGTTTCAGAATGTGAGCTACCACGACCTCTCTGAAGATCAACGCTTCATTGAAATCGACTTCGGGAACAGCGATCACCTTCAAGCCAGCGGTACAGCGAAGCTCACAAGGATCTTAGCTGAAGACCTGGCAGGGATGTCGAAGGATTGATGCGGTTGCGGACGGTCAATGCCGCCTGATGGACGCATAGGCGCGCATCAGCCGGGGCCAGTGCAGCAGCGCCCACCAGCGCAGGCGCGTGCGCCGGGGGATGTTGCCCTGCGGCACGGCGGCGGCATGCGCAAGGAACCAGCGGGCATGGTCGCGATCGCCGGCCTTCAGCGCGAGATCGAAGCCGTCGGTGACCTGCTTGGTCCACCGGGCCAGTGCCACGGGCGAAAGGCCTTCGCCCACTTGGGTGCGCATGACCTCGTAAGCAAGCGCCAGGCTGCGGCAGGTGCGCACGGTGCCCATCGCGCTCATGGCCCCTCCTTCATGCACACGGCGCACGGCCATGAAGCGGTCCACGTAGCCGATGGGGCCCAGCCCGGCGAAATGGATATTGATGACCCAGTCCCCGAAGGGCGCCTGTTGGAAGGCGTCGGGCAGTACGCGGAGCGCGTTCCATCGCCAGATGACGCCGGCTGTGGGGATGAAGTTGACGGCTGTAAGGTCTGACCGGCTGTAACGCGGCTTGGCAATTGACGGGGCCAGGTAGACCTGGCGCCGCCCATCGTCCCACTCGTTCCACGCATTGTGAAAGGCCAGGCCTAGGTCCGGCTCGGCCTCCATTTTCTCCACCATCACGCGCAGCCTGTCACGGTCAGTCCAGTAGTCGTCACCGTCGATGTGGCAGAGGTAGCGCCCGCGCGCATGACTGAGGTTGTGCAGCAGGCTGTGCCGCCCTGTGGGACGGCCATCGATGCGGATGAGCTGATCGCGGCGGTGAAGGAAAAGCCGGATACGATCGGGATTGGCCTCGGCATAGCGCTGTGCGATGGCCCGTGTGCCATCACCGCTGTCGTCCTCGCTCAGCAGCACCTCGTAAGCGAAGGGACACTCCTGCATAAGGATGCTCTCAAGGCACTGGGCCAGGTAGGCCTCGTGGCGATGGGCGGTGACCGAGATGGAGACGAGTGGCGCGGGGGCGCCCTCAGGGTTCTCTGGCTCCACAGGTCGGCTCATGACGATGTCAGCAAAGCTGCGTCTTCAACCGGGATACACGGCATGGCCCGCCTGGCTCACGCCCCGCTCCGGAAAAAGTTGCTCAAAGCCTCCCGGTCCCCATCAGTCATTACCACCTGCACCTCCAGCTTGCTATGGTCGGCGTAGCGCTCCCGGTGCATGGCACGAACCGCTCGCAGGAAATCAATCAGGCGAAAGCGCGCCTTTGGCATCCAAACGGGACGCAGGTGGGTCAATTTAACATCCTTCGCGATTGAACGTTTGTTCTCCCCCTCCACCTGTCCGATGGCTGCATCGGGGAAGGCCGGATACCATGCGCTCAGCCGCACCCGCCCATCGGTGAATAATTCATTCATGGGAATACAATGCACACGCGCCGCGCCGAACTGGTGTACGAGCGTATCGCGCACATGCGCGCCTTGGAGATACCTGAAGCCAAGGTCATGGCCCGGCCGGCCCGATGTTCCCGTCCTTATATACCCTTGGAAGCTCTTCAGTCCTCCGAAGGTCCTGAAGACATGGTACATCTGGGCATAGTAGGCATGCAGGATCTCCATCGGATCGCGCTCGGAGACAAGCAGTTCGAAGCGGACCTTCCAAAGTGACTCGAGCTGCAGCAGGCGGTCAGCAATCTGGCTGAGCGATGCGGTGGAATAGCCATGATGCTGATGGTCCGATGGCTTCAACAAGCTGCTCAGCACACCCTCCTCGGAGATGATCGCTGGGGTGCGGTCATCCACATTGCCATAGCGCTCGGTCTCCACGCGTGCCAAGTCGGAGCGAAGGGCTTCCGCCTCCTCGTGAAAGCACTCGGCACTGGCATAGGCAAGCGCATGCACGAGGCGGAACGTATGCTTGTTCGCCCCGGTGACGAACGGCGTCTTGCCGAGGTAGCGGTGCCCTTTCACGTTGGCGAACACATGTTTCTGCAGCGTCGTCGTGCCCGTCTTGGGCCAGCCGATGTGGAGTACTACCGTGCGCAGCGCTTGCATTTCACCTTGGGCATGGCGGTCAGTATCAATGGTAATCGCCGACCTGACCACGAACCACCTGGCAAGGATAGCATGTAGTAGACAAGTGGCCACCGCCTGGCCCTCGTGGGATTGCATCAAGCCGAATGGCACGGAACTGGCGATCTTCACGGCCTGGATGCCGACTGGCGGGCACGGCGCCGCCATTTCCCGGCGCAAGAGCAGCAGGCATGGACGCAACAGGACGAGAGGTGTACGAGGGCAAGCGGGTGGGCATCATGCAGCCCTATTTCTTCCCCTATCTGGGCTACTTCGGCCTGATTGCGCATTCGGACCGCTGGATCGTCTTCGACCCAGTGCAGTACATCCGCAAGGGTTGGATGAACCGCAACCGTGTGCTCAAGGCAGGTGGCGGTGAGAAATTCGTGAGCGTCACCGTGGCCGCGCATGAGCGCGACACCCTGATCAAGGACATGGTGCTCGCTCCCGATGCCGCCAGGTTCGACCTCTTCTTGCGTCAGCTCGATGCCTACAAGCTGCTGCGGGCGCCCCATTACACCACCGTGGTCGAGGTACTGCGCGAATGCTTCGCCGCCCCATCCGACAGGCTGGTCCCCTTCCTCACGCATACGCTCCAACGCACCTGCGCCTACCTCGACATTCCCTTCCGGCATGAGGTGTATTCCGAGATGGGGCTGAGTCATCCCACGCCCAAGCACCCCATGGAATGGTCGCTCTACACGTGCCAGGAAATCGGTGCGGCCGAGTATATCAATCCTCCTGGAGGCCGCACATTCTTCGACCCGGTGCGCTTCCATGACGCCGGTGTCCGGCTCCTCTTCCACGAGCAGCGGCTGCCCGCTTACGACCAACGCAATCCCATGTTCATCCCGGGGCTCTCCATCATCGACGTAATGATGTTCAACGCCCCGTCGGCGATCCAGGACATGCTGGAACAGTATGAACTGAAGGAGGAGTGACGCAGGCTCAGCCGCATGCCGGGTTATACACTGGCCCTGACGACCGCGATGACCCGATCAATGTCGGCATCGCCCAGGTCGTGATACAGCGGGAGGCAGATGACGCGCAGCGCCAGGCTCTCGGCAATCGGGCAGCTTCCCCTTGCGGTGACATAGGGCAAATTGCTGAGCGCCGGATAGAAGTAGCGGCGGGGCGCCACGCCGATGGCGGCCAAGGCCTCCACCACCTGATGCATCGCACGCTCGGAGTCGAGCACCAGCGGGAAGTAGGAGTGGTTGTACTCCGTCTCCGCCGGGACCCGAGCGATGCGCATGCCGCGCAGCCCGGCGGCATAACGGAGCCACTGGGCACGGCGGCGCTCCAGGATGGCCGGGAAGTGCCGAAGCACCAGCAGGCCCACAGCGGCATGCAGTTCGCTGTTCTTGGCATTGATGCCCGGCTCGAAATGCTCGTCCTTGATGTGGCCGAAGGCCCGCATGAGGCCAAGCTTCCTGTGGAGCGCAGGATCAGCGCAGGCCAGTGAGCCGCCCTCCACGGTATGGAAGATCTTTGTGGCGTGGAAGCTGCATGAACTGATGTCTCCCTGCGAAAGCAGCGGTCGGCCGCGGTAGCGGGTGCCGAATGCGTGCGCCGCATCGTAAATCACCTTCAAGCCATGCCGGGCAGCTATGTCCGCAATGGCCTCTACGTTGCAGGGCAGGCCATACACGTGCGTGGCCAGGATGGCCTGCGTCCGCGGCGTGATGGCCCGCTCGATGAGGTCCGCATCGATGTTGAATCCGTCGGGCTCAATATCCACGAACACGGGAGTGCAGCGCTCCCAGAGGATGGCCGTGGTGGAGGCGACGTAGGAGAAGGGCGTGGTGATCACCTCGCCCGTGATGCCGAAGGCACGCAGCGCCAGCTGCAGAGTGATGGTGCCGTTCGAAGCCAGCAGGACATGGGGCGTTCCATGATGCGGCACGAGCTCGGCTTCCAGCTGCTTGAGGAGAGGGCCGTTGTTGGTGAGCTGTCCGGAGTCCCAGATGCCTTGAAGCATGCCAACGACGTCCTGGAAGGGCGGCAGGAAGGCCTTGGTGACAGGAATGGTGACTGGCATTTCAGACAAGAAGCCCCAATGGAGCGCGGGCGAAAGTACAAGGCACCAAGCGCTCGGGGCTTGAAATAATCCGACCTTCGCCGGGCATGGAAAATGCCGGGCAAGCAGGCGGTGCACCACAGGGCCAAGTGGCCGGATTCGGCGGGTTCATGGGCCTGGAACCTTGGGGCGAGCCCGGCCCGCTACCCTATCCCGAGGCGCTGCTCCTCAGCAGCGGCAGAGCCTGCCTCGCCCTCATCCTGGACCTGGAGCGACCGAGGCGCGTGCACGTTCCGTTCTACGCCTGCGACACGCTGCTGCATCCGATGCAGGAACGCGGCATCGAGTTGGTGCACTACTGCATCGACGAGCAATTCCTGCCCATAAGCGAACCGCGACCTGCAGGTGATGAGCTGACCATCCTGGTGGACTACTTCGGCATCCGCACCCTTGCGGTGCATCAACTGGCCTCCCGATTGGGTCCGCGGGCCGTCATCGATTCCACGCACGCTTATTTCTCGGGGGCTCCGCCTGCAGGGCACTATGGCTTCAACTCGGCGCGCAAGTTCCGGGGCGTGCCAGACGGAGCCTTCCTCTTCACGCCACGGCCCGTTCGTGTGGAATTGGCGCCGAACCAGGATGTCCATGGCGACCACCTGATTCTCCGGGCCATGGGTTCGGGCCCTTCGGTACGTGAGTCATACGGGCGGAACGAGCAGCACATCTCGACGCGGATTGAGCAAGCCTCAAGGCTGTCGCATGAGTTGCTCCTCCGCCTGGATCATAACTCGGCACGAGACCGTCGGCTGGAGAATTTCTGGGCGGCGCATGTCGTCCTCGGTCCACGGAATCGGCTTCGCCTCGACCTAGCGGGGCTGTCAAGCCCCTTGAACTATCCCTTGCTGCTCGACCAGCCAGTGGACCTCCGGCGCATACACGAAGCCGGGATCTTCGCCGCACGCTACTGGCCGGAGATTCCGCAGCGGCCGGGCATCGAGCGGTTCCCCGAGGCCCTGGACCTAACGGAACGGCTCATCGCCTTCCCCATCGACCAGCGGTATTCACCTGAACAAATCCGGGAACGAGCATGGCAACTGAATCGTCTGGCCTGAATCCTTGGGAATCGCTCCAACGGACCAGCAGGCATGCGCGCGATCCGGAGCTGGAGGCCCTGCTGCGTAAGCTCAACGAGCACCTTGCCAAGGCCCGAGACCTGATGGACCGTCCGTCCAGTCCGCGGCTACCGGTCCTCTTCGTGGTGGGATGCGCGCGCGGGGGCTCCACCCTGCTGATGCAATGGCTCGCGGCCACCGGTCTAGTGGCCTACCCCACCAACATAATGTCTCGGTTCTACAGCGACCCCTATGTCGGCGCCCTCATTCACAGGATCCTGCATGACCTCGACCACCGTGGCGAGGTCTTCCCGGACCGGTCAATGTCAGATTCCTTCTCCTCGGAGCTCGGCCGGACACGCGGCGCGAATGCACCGCACGACTTCGGCTACTTCTGGCGGCGTTTCTTCCGGTTCGGCGAAACGCAGGACAGGCTCCTCGCCGAGCCGGGACCTACGGAAGTGGCCCAGCTGCGAAGCGATGTGGCCGCCATGGAGCAAGTATTCGCGAAGCCCGTGCTGCTCAAGGCCATGGAGCTCAACTGGCAGCTGCCACTGCTCCGATCGATCTTCCCCGACAGCGTATTCCTTTTCATCCAACGACCGGTACCTGAGAATGCAATCTCGCTGCTCAAGGCCCGTGTGTCGTACTTCGGCACCGACACTGCTTGGTACTCCTACAAGCCCGCGGAATACGCGACCGTGAAGGACCTACCCCCTTGGGAGCAGGCCGTTGCCCAGGTGTGGCTCACCAACCGGGCGGTCAGGACCGGGCTGTCGTCGTTGCCTGCCGCCGATGCGATCGATGTGCACTACGAGCGCTTCTGCGAAGCCCCCTTAGAGCTATACGCGCAACTTTGCCAGCGCCTCGGGCTCAACAAGCCCTATGCGGGGCCGGCCTCCTTCAGTGCAAGTGCAATGCCCGTGGACCCGCATCTGACTGAGCGCGCGCGGCGCATTGTCGATCGGCTGAACGCCATCTGAGCGGAGCATCAGCTGCCGCGACGGATGGCGGGTGAACCCCAAATGGCCAGCAGCGCCCTTATGGACCGCTTCACTTTCAGCAGGAAGGGGTAGGGCAGCAAAGCAATCCGCTGCATGATACTCATGGCCCACCACCCAGGCTGCGCATAGCCCAGCGTGGAGAGCAGGTCACCGGCCACGCGGTCCAGTATGAACCGCTGCTTTACGCTCAACCGCGAGCGCCAAATGGCTCCCTGCTCGGTCCGGAGTGCATTCAAGGATGTGTCTCCGCGGCTCACCTGCTTCCGCGAGATGTGGTAATCCGCCGCGATGCGCTCCACTTCCTCGGCGCCGATGAAGAGCCCAAAATGGCTGAACACTCTGCTGAGCACGGCAGCCGTATCGCTCACGAGCTCCTCATAGCGCACCTCAAGGTAGCGCGTGCCGATGACCGCGCCGAAGGCCCTGGCCTTCATCACGGAAGCCTGCCATTCCCGGGCCGCGCCTTCCACTTCGCCTGCGCCATAGCCCAGACGCCGCTTGGCGCTGATCATGCTTACGGCCACCTCCCGCCCATCACGGATGATGTGCACGTAGCGGGCTTCGGGCATGAAGCGCTCCATAAGCGGAAGGTGATGGCAGTAGTCCGGGTGCTTGTCGAGCACGTGCGTAGCATCTGGGCGGCGGCTGAGGAGACGCTCGTAGATGCGCGCCACCAAACCCGCCATAGCGACCTCGAACTCCTGCCCTGAGTAGAGTAGCGGCATCCCCTGGCTCCATTCACCCCGCTCCATGTGTCCCTTCTCACGCTCATAGGCCTTCATCACCGGTGCGAGGTACCGGCTGAATACGGTTAGTTCGCCCTCGATGGAGGCGACTCGGGGGTGCTCGGCAATCATTCGGTGCAGCCATGACGTGCCGCTCCGCGGACTGCCAATGACGAAGATGCGGCTGACCGGCGTGCTGCCCGGTTCCGACCGGTCGATCTGTTCACGCTCCGCCGTCATGACCCGGAAAGGGTGATGCCGGTGAGGCGGAACGTCCGCTCGAGGTCATCGGCGAAGTAGGACTGAAGGCGCTCCTTGAGCCGGGCATCGAGCGGTGCCGCATAGGCTCGTGCGTTGCTGCGTGTGGCGAAGGCCGGATGGTCTGGCGGCAACTCCGGCAAGCCCAGCCTACGGAGAACAGTGTTCACGAGTCCGTGCGGATCGGTCCGCAATCGGTCAAAGGGCATAACCAGCAGGTTCGCATCACCCACACTCCGGCGGTAACGCTCCAGCTGCGGTGCATAGCGGCCACGGTCCAAATAAGCCCGCCCCGGATCAACCACCCTTCCCGTCAGTTCCTCCTCTACCGCCTCCTCGAAGCTGCGCGGGTCGTAGCGGTGCGCATTGCGCGGGTCATCCTTGAACTGGTGGTACATGTTCCAGGCGCTGTAGGCGCGCTCCACCGGGTTGCGCAGCAGGGCCAGGCACAGGGCGCCCGGCAGGTGCCGCGCGATGCGCTCGGCCGCCTGCGGGTGGTAGAGGTACATGGGCGACGCATCGAAGGTGATGCAGCCCCGGGCGAAGAGTGGCGCCGGCGGCAGGAAGCTGCGGTAGTGGTCCATGCCACGGGCATAGGCCTCGTCGTTGCTGAAGAAGGATATCTCCTTCACCCGCGGCTGGATGATGCGCGGGTGCTGCGCCAGCAGGTCGTAGAGCGTGGTGGTGCCGGCCTTCTGCGCCCCGATGATGACGAGCCGGGGCAGCATGCGGGGCATGCAGCGCTCCAAGGGCCGCGCCAGGGCCAGGGCCGCCTGCCGGATCATCGCACCCATTGCAGGTTGGGCCGCACCGCGCCCGGCATCTTGCGGAAGGTGCTCCCCTCGCGGGCGCCCTCGTGCACATCGAAGCTGAGGACGTCCTCGGCCTTGAAGAGGACCTTGCCGTGGCGGAAGAAGACGATGTGGAAGCGGTAGGTGTTGGAATTGAGCAGGTGCGCCGGGATGATGCAGGCGACCTTGCAGCGGCCCGGGTTCCAGAGCGTGGCCGGCGCGCTGGCCGAGAGGTCGCTGCTGAAGGCGATGGCGTCGTTGCCGGTGCGCACCTGCAGCCGGATGTCGAGGTCGGCATCGCGGATGGCGTCGTTCTCCAGCTCGATCTCCACGCGCACGGGCTCATCGGTGGTGAAGGCGCCGCCGGCATGGCCGCTCACGGCGCGCACGGCGAGCAGCCGCACCTCGTCGGTGCCCGGCCCCTGGCCCGGCTCCCACTCCTGGTGGCTGTGCTGGTGGGTGTAGGTGTTGAGGTAGTCGCGCACCACCTCCTCGGTGGGCCCCTCCTGGCGCACCATGCCCTTCTCCAGCCAGAGCACGCGCGAGCAGAGGCTCTGCACGCTCACCATGTTGTGGCTCACGAAGAGGATGGTGCGGCCGCCGTCGGCCACCTCGCGCATGCTGCCCAGGCACTTGCGCTGGAACTCGGCATCGCCCACGGCGAGCACCTCGTCCACGATGAGGATCTCGGGGTCGAGGTGGGCGGCCACGCTGAAGCCGAGGCGCACCTTCATGCCGCTGCTGTAGCGCTTGATGGGCGAATCGAGGTGGTGCTCGATGCCGCTGAAGGCGATGATCTGGTCGAGCTTGCGCTCGATCTCGGCCTTGCGCATGCCCAGGATGGCCCCGTTGAGGAAGATGTTCTCGCGGCCCGTGAGCTCGGGGTGGAAGCCGGTGCCCACCTCCAGCAGGCTGCTCACCTTGCCGCGCATGCGGATGGTGCCCGAGGTGGGGAGCGAGATGCGCGAGAGGAGCTTGAGCAGCGTGCTCTTGCCGGCGCCGTTGCGCCCCAGGATGCCGAGCACCTCGCCCTGCCGCAGCTCGAAGGAGACGCCGCGCAGGCTCCAGAACCAGTCGCCCACGCGCTGCTCGCCGCTGGCCAGGTCGAGCTGCTTGCGCACATCGGCGCGCCCGCGGAAGCGGCCCCAGAGCGCGGCGGCCTCATCCAGCAGCGCATCGCGGCCGATCACGCCCAGCCGGTAGCATTTGCGCACGTCCTCCGCTTGTATCACCAGGCGCTCCATGGCTCAGACGACGTCGGCGAAGGAGCGCTCCACGCGCTGGAAGAGCATGAGGCCGATGGCCAGCACCACGGCGGCCACCCCGGCGGTGTAGGCCAGGCTGCCCCACTCCATGGGCAGGCCGAAGAAGGCGGCCCGGAAGCCCTCGATGAGCGGGGTGATGGGATTGAGCTCGAGCAGGAGCCGCAGCGCGGAACCCTCCTCCACCCGCGAGAGGGGGAAGATGACCGGGCTGATGTACATGAGCAGCTGCATCGCGAAGCCGATGAGGAAGGAGAGGTCGCGGTAGCGCGTGGAGAGCGCCGCCACCAGCAGCCCGATGCCGAAGGCGAGCACCACCAGCAGGAGCACGAGCACCGGCAGCAGGACAGCCTCCGCGCCGATGCCCCAGGCGAAGCGGCCCGTGGCGGCGTAGAACACCGCGAAGAGCAGGAAGGCCGCCACCTGCACCAGGAAGTTGAAGCCCGTGCTGAGGGTGGTGGCCAGCGGCGCCACCAGCCGCGGGAAGTACACCTTGGTCATGAGGGCCGCGTTCCACACCAGGGTCTGCGAGGTGCGGGTGACCACGCCGTTGAAGAAGCCCCAGGGCACCACGGCGCTCATGTAGAAGAGCAGCGGCGGGATGCCGGGCAGGCTCATGCGCGCCATGATGCCGAAGACCACCGCGAACATGATGGAGGTGAGCAGCGGCTGCAGGATCTGCCAGGCGGGCCCCAGCAGGGTCTGCTTGTACACGGCGAGCAGGTCGCGCCGCACCAGGAGCAGGAGGAGGTCGCGGTACTGCCAGAGCTCGCGCACGTCGATGCGCCACCAGGGACGATCGGGGCTCACCACCACATCCCAGCCCTCCCGCTGCTGCGCGCCGCTCGCTGCCTCCGCCCTCACGTGTCGGCGTTCTTGGTGGGCGTGCCCTTGTCCTTCCGGCTCTTGCGGCCGTAGCCGTAGCCGTAACCGTAGCCGCTGCCGTAGCCGTAGGCGTAGCGGTAGCCGTAGCCGTAGTTGGTGTTGTAGTAGTACTTGCTCTTCTTCATCCGCACGCCGTTGAGGATGAAGCCGGTGTTGCGGTTGGGGTTGGTGCCCAGCACCTCCAGCGCATTGTTCACGTGGTCCTTGTTCGCGAAGCGCGTGTTGAGCACGAAGAGGGTGGCGTCCGTGTAGCGCATCATGAGGAGCGCATCGGTGATGAGGCCCACGGGCGGGGTGTCCACCAGGATGTAGTCGTACTCGCTGCGCGCCTCCTCGAAGAGGGCCTCCAGGTGCTTGCTCAGCACCAGCTCCGAGGCGTTGGGCGGCGTGGGGCCGCTGAGCATCACGGAGAAGTTCTCGAACTGGGTGGTCAGCACGGCGTCGCGCCAGGGCAGCTTGCCCACCAGCACATTGCTGAGGCCGGTGGGGCTGCTCATGCCCAGGCCGGTGGCCACCTTGGGCTTGTGCAGGTCGAGCTCGAGCAGCAGCACCTTCTTGCCGGCCTTGGAGAGGATGGCGCTCAGGTTCACCGAGCAGAAGGTCTTGCCCTCGTTGGGCCGGTAGCTGGTCACCAGCACCACCTTGCCGCGGTCGTCGCGCGACGGGATGTACTCCAGGTTGGTGCGCACGGTGCGGAAGCTCTCGGTGATGGCGGCCTTGGGGTCGCTGTCCACCACCACGTAGTTCTGCTCGGCCTTCTCGCTGGCGATGATCTCGCCGTAGACGGGCAGCGCGGTGAGCTCCTTCAGCTGGTCGGCGTTCTCGATGCGGTCGTAGAACATCACCCGGATGAAGGCGATGAGCAGCGCCACCACCACGCCGCCGAGCATGAAGGTGTAGAAGATCTTGGTCTTGTCAGGGCGCACCACGCCCAGGGAGCGGGCCGCCTCGATCACCTTGGTCTGCGGCACGATGCCGGCCCGCGCGATGATGGTGTTCGACCGCTTCTCGAGCAGGAACATGTACATCTTCTCGTTCACGTTCAGGCGCCGCTCGATGTTGAGGATGTCCCGCTGGTTCTTCGGCAGGCGCTTCAGCAGGGCCTCGAAGTCGCTCACCTGCGCGCCCACATCGGCCATCTGGCCCAGCTTGGCCTCGCGCGAGTTCTTGAGGTAGGTGAGCAGGTTGCCCCGGTCGCGCTGCAGCGCGCTGTCCAGCTCGGTGATCGCCATGTTGGACACGGTGCCCGAGAAGAGCATCATGTTGCGCTGCATCTGCTTGTCGTAGAGGCCCGAGAGCGTCTGGCGCAGGAAGGCGTCGTTGATGATGAAGCTGGCCGGGGGCAGCAGGCTCTCGTCCTGGCTCGTGAGGAGGTACTTCTCCAGCGCATCGAGCGCCTGCACCTCCAGCTCCAGCTCGCGGCGGCGCTTGTCGTACTGCACCAGCTCGTTGAAGTAGAGGTTCTCCTCGCGCGAGAGGTCGAGCACGTCCTTCGACTCCTTGTAGGCCAGCAGCTCCTGCTCGTGCTGCTCCAGGATCACGGTGACCTCGCTGAGCTGGCGGTCGATGTAGGTGAGGGTGTTCTCGTTGATGTCGAACTCGCTCTTGAGGGAGTAGCGGATGTACTCGGCGGAGAGGGAGTCGAGGAAGAGCTTGGCGCGCTCGGCCACCTCATCCTCGGTGGTCACCTCCAGGATGGTGGTGAACTCCTGGTTCTCCACCTTGATGGAGTTCACCAGGCGGTTCACCAGCTTCTGGCGGTCGTGCCGCACGAACTGGTAGTCGGTCTGCGCCAGCTGCGTCAGGTTCTTGGCCGTCATGTAGGGCGAGCGCTCCACCCGGATGTTGTAGTCGATGTCGTGCTCGTCGCGGTCGAAGCGGAAGCGCTTGCGCACCACTTCTCCCCCCTTGTCGTAGCTCAGCTCGTAGTGGTCGATGTCGAGGATGTGCAGGTCGATGGGGCGGTCGTAGAGCCTGCGGTTCAGCACCTGCATGTGCACCGTGAAGGGCAGCGTGCCGTAGTGCTGGGTGGTCTTGAACCGCCCTACGATGAAGTAGGAGACGTCGAAGTCGAGCTTGTCCAGCGTGCGGTCCACCAGGTCGTAGGAGGTGAGCACGCGCTTCTGGTTGACGATGTCGCTGTAGATGCCGACATAGCCGATGCTCTTGTACACCTGCGTCTGGTAGTCGTACACCTCGCGGTCGCGGAGCAGGATCTGGGTGCGGGCGCCATAGACGTCGGGCAGCTTGTAGCTGTAGAGGTAGGCCAGCACGGCGGAGAGCACCAGGGCCACCGCCACGAAGTACCAGTTCTTGGACGCGATCCGCAGCAGGTAGCGCAGGTCCTTGGCATCGACGATGCTGTTGCGCTGCTGGGACTTGGGGGCTGCCATCTAGGGAGTCTCGACCGAAGCCGCTGAGCGGCAGGCGAATGGACGGTAGCCGCCCACCGAGGGTCGGCAAATATAGCGGGCGGCCCCCAGCGAGCGGCCCAACCCCGATCGGTGGATAATTACCCGGGCGGGGTCAGCCGCGTTTCTCTACATTTGGCCACTTCCGAGAAAGCAGCATCCCGATCATGTCGAAGGCACTCCGTACGCTCCTCACCATGGCCTTGGCCTTGGCGCCCTTCGCTGGCGTCCTCCTGGCCCAGCCCGTGGGCGGCCCGCCGCCGTGCTGGCCTCCGCCCTGCATCCCCATCGATGGCGGCGTGAGCGCCCTCGTGGCCGCCGGCCTCCTGTATGGCGGCGGCAAGGCCCTCCAGATGCGCCGCTCCAGCGCCAAGCGCCGCTGAGCCCATGGGCGTTGCCGCGCCCGGCACCCGCTCCCGCTTCGGGAATGACCCGCTGACCCGTTTCCTGGTCGTCGGCATCGGCCTCTACTTGGGCTGGCTCCTCCTCTTCCACCAGGTCATCCATCCGTGGGGATGGCTCGACCGCACCGTGATCAACGGCCTGGTGGCCCTGGCCTCCCTGCTGCTCACCGCCCTGGGCTACGAGCTGCTGCCCGAGCCGCGCGTGGACCTGGAGCGGTACATCGGCGTGCAGGGCGGCACCCACCTCTGGATCGGCGACCCGTGCAACGGCATCCCCCTCTTCGCGGTGTTCACCATCTTCATCATCGCCTTTCCCGGGCCCTGGCGCCACAAGGCCTGGTTCATCCCCGCGGGCATCCTGCTCATCCACCTGCTCAATGCCATCCGCGTGGCCGCGCTGTGCATCGTGGTCACCTTCGGCTATGAGTGGCTGAACTTCAACCACGACTACACCTTCTACGTGGTGGTGTACGGCGCCGTCTTCCTCCTCTGGTACGTGTGGGTGAAGCGCTACAGCGGATGGCGCAAGGCCGGCGCCGCATGAACCGCCGCGATGCCCTCAGCGCCCTGTGGCTGGCGCTGGCGGTGGCCGCCGGGGCGGCGCGCGAGTTCTTCTTCGTGAACCTCAACTACCAGCTGGACTACCTGGTGAACCGGCGCGACCGCAACTACGCGCACTCGCGGTTCAGGCGCTGGGCCGAGGGGCTGGATGCCGGCGACCTCACCGCTTGGAAGTGGCTGCTGGCGGCGGCCTTCGTGGCCCTCACGGCCGCGCTCACCGTGGCCCTGGCACGGACGCGCTTCGGCGACCACCGCTACCGCACGCGCATCCTGGGTGCCTTCGCAGCGCTGGCGGCCTTCGCGCTGGCCTGCCACCTCGGCGCGCAGGCCGCTCCCGCCCTGCGGCCCGTTTCCATCGCCGTGCTGCACGCCCTGCAGTATCCCGTGCCCCTGCTCGTGGTGTGGGCGCTGAGCTGGATGCGGCAGGGCTGAACGCCGGTGGGGCACGGCCGCTACCTTCGCGCGGCCTTCATCCCACCCGCATGTCGAAGAACACCGGTCTGCTGCTCATCGTCTGGAACATCGCACTCACTGCCCTGGCGGCCTGGGGCCTGCTGCGCTCACCCGCCCCTGCCGCAGTGCCGGCGGAGGTCCCCGCAGAAGCCGGGCTGGAGGCCCCCCTGCCGGCCGCGCGGCCCGATACCGCCGGGCGGCCCGAAGCGCGCATCGCCTATTTCCACATGGACAGCCTGCGCGATGGCTACGAGCTCATCAAGGAGAAGGACTCGCGCTACATCGCCGAGGGGCGGCGGCTGGAGGCCGGGCTGCAGGCCGAGCAGGCCAAGGCCCGCGAGCGCTACCAGCAGCTCATGTCGAAGGACCACACCTACAGCACCAAGGCCGAGGTGGAGCGCGACGAGGCCGAGCTGCGGGGGCTGATGGAGAAGCTCCAGGGCATGCAGGCCGAGAGCGAGGAGCGGCTGGCGCGCCTGGAGGCCGACATGCTGAAGGAGATCGCCAAGGAACTGGACGACTACCTGAAGGTGTACAACGCCGAGGCCGGTTACGACTACATCCTGAGCGTGCAGAGCGGCGGGCAGATCTGGGTGGGCAACCAAGGGCTGAACATCACGCAGGACCTGCTCAACGGCCTCAATGCGCGCTACCGCGCCGCCAAGGCCGCCAAGAAGTGACCGCATGGACCCGCTGGCCAAACGGCGCGAGGAGAACATCGCCGGCTACGTGATCGGCATGTGGCACGTGGAGGACCTGATGCGCGCGGCCGATCTGGACATGCAGCGCGTGGAGGAGCAGCTCATCGCGCCCCTGGAGGGCGATGAGGCGCTGCGCACGGGCATGCGCGGCTGGTACGCCGGCATCGTGGCACGCATGAAGGAGCAGGGGCTGCAGCGCGTGGGCCACCTGAGCGAGGTGGAGGAGGTGGTGAACGAGCTGGAATACCTCCACCGGGCACTGCTCGAAGTGCTCAACGATGCGGAATACGACGCGCTCTTCGCCAAGGCGGAACCGGGGATCCGGGCGGTGCAGCAGCACGCCGGCGGCGATCCGCAGGGTCCCGTGGAAAGCTGCCTCACGGCCATCTACGGGGTGATGGTGCTGCGCGCGCAGCAGAAGGCCATCGGCGCCGAGACCCTGGAAGCCGAGGGCCACATCCGCCGCCTGCTCGACCGCCTGAGCCGGCACTACCGCCAGATGCGCCGGCTGCCCGGTGTATCCATGAACTGATGGAAGGCCCTGCCGCAGCCGGTGGCACGCGCCTTGGACCAGGGCGCGCCATGCACCGCCTCCTTCCGCTCTTCGCCGCCGCACTGGCCGGTACCGCGGCGCTGGCGCAGCCGGCCGATGGAGGCGGCCGCGTGGAGATCCTCAACGCCGACGAGTGGAGCTTCGACCGACTGGCCAACGGCGCCCAGCGGCTGCGCGGCAACGTGCGCTTCAAGCATGCCGATGCCGTGATGCGCTGCGACAGCGCGCACCTCTTCGACGACCAGCGGGTGGACGCCTTCGGGCGCGTGGCCGTGGACCAGGGCGACACCCTCCACGCCGAGGCCGACCGCATGCGCTACACCGGCAAGGACCGCATCGCGCGGCTCGAGGGCGATGTGCTCCTCCGGGACCGCACCATGGAGCTGCGCACACCGGCGCTCGATTACGACCTGCGCGCCAGGCGCGCCCACTACACCGGCGGGGGCCGCATCGTGGACGGCCGCGATGGCAGCGTGCTCACCAGCGCCGTGGGCACCTACCTCAGCGATCAGCGGCGCTTCATCTTCGGCGGCAACGTGCTCCTGGAGCATCCCGACCACCGCATCGCCTCGGACACCATGCATTATGCCACCGGCAGCGGCATCGCCTCCTTCTTCGGCCCCTCCACCATCACCCAGGGCGGCACCGAGATCAGCACCCTGGGCGGCACCTACGACACCCGCAATGAGCGCGCCCGCTTCACCCGCCGCACCGCCGTGCGCAGCGCGGGCCGGCTGCTGGAGGGCGACAGCCTGCATTACGACCGGCGGAGCGGCCAGGGCCTCGCCTGGGGGCATGTGGCCATCACCGACAGCAGCGGCGACCTGCGCGTGCTCGGCGAAGAGGGGCGCTACAACCGGCTCGACGACCGCACCCTGGTGACCGGGCGCGCCGAGCTGCAGCTGCGCATGGGCCAGGACACGCTCTTCGTGCACGGCGACACGCTCTTCGCCGCCCCCGATGGCGCCGGCCGCCGCATCACCGCACGCCGCGGCGTGCGCTTCTTCAAGGCAGACCTGCAGGGCGCCTGCGACACCCTGCTCTACAGCGATGCCGACAGCCTCATCCGCATGCACCACCGGCCCGTGCTCTGGAACGGCACCGACCAGATCACCGGCGACACCATCCGCATCGCGCTGAAGGACGGCCAGGCGCACCGCCTGTACGTGCTGCGCAACGCCTTCCTCCTCTCCCGCGTGGACAGCAGCCGTTACGACCAGGTGACCGGCACCGTGATGACCGGGTACTTCGCCGGGAATGCGCTGCACCGCCTCGACGTGGAGGGGAATGCCCGCACGGTGTACTTCACCCGCGAGGAGAAGGAAGGCGTGGAGGAGGTGTTCGCGGTGAACCGCGCGGACTGCAGCCGCATCCGCGTGCGCCTCACCGAAGGGCGCATCAGCGCGGTGGTCTTCCTGGACCGGCCCGATGCGGTGCTCTACCCCATCGCGCAGGCCCCGCCCGAGGAGCTGCGCATGCAAGGCGCCGAGGACCGGGGCGCCGAACGACCCGCGAGCCGCGAGGGCATCTTCAAGGACTGATCAGGGCATGCCGAAGATGCGTCGGGCCTGCGCATCCAGGGTCCCTGACGCCTCCACCGCCGAGTGCTCGTCCTGCTCGGTATCGCGGCCATTGGCCTGGTACTCGTTGGGCAGCCGCACGATGCGGGCACCGCCATAGATGGGCTTCTTGCGGTAGGCGCCGAAGACGATGCCGTTCTCCTGGAACCTGTTGCCCATCACGTAGGCGATGCTGAGGTCCTTCGCGGCCAGCGCCATGCGGTTGCCGGTGAAGACGGACCCCTGCACCAGCAATTGGCTGGCCTCGCCCACGCTGATGCCCTTGTCCATCATGCGCTCGAAGGTGCAATCCCCCACAAGGATGCGCGCGCCGCTCACATCGAGCCCGTCGCCGTTGGCATCCTTGCGCCCGCTGCGGAAGCGGCATCCCTCCACGCGGCCCGTGCACCGGTCAAGGTCCACCAGGTCGGCCAGGCCGTCCTCGAAGGTGCAGTCCCGCAGCAGCACCTCACCGCCCTTGATGTTCACGAGGTCCTCCCCCTGCGACCCGCCGATGGTGCAGCCGAGGAGCTCCGTGCGCGCCGCACCGTGGATGGCCAGCATGCCGGTGCACAGCACGCCATTCACGCGCGCCTCCCGGCCTCCGCTCATCTGCAGCCCGTTGATGGACACGCGCGTGCGGCCATCGCCGAGCACGGCGAAGCAGCCGTAGGGCGCCGCCTCGTCGGCCGCCCGGATGAAGACCGGATTGCGCGCGGTGCCACGTACGATGAGCGCCCCCTGCACCACCACGCTCCGGCCCGGCCCGATCTCGAGCCGCGCCCCCTGCTCCAGCACCACGGGCCGCCCATAGGGGACGATGAGGTCGGCATCGATCCGGTATCGCCCGCGCGGGAAGACCAGCGTGTCGCCGCGGATGAAGGCCTTGGTGCGCTCCGCGATGCGCTGCAGGATGGCGGCATCGTCGGCCGAGGGCCAATACCGGGCGGCCCGCACCGGCTGCTCGAAGGCCGGCGCCCCCGCGTACCGCACCAGCTCACGGTCCAGCGCCTCCAGCGCGCGGCGCGCGCTGAGGCGGTCGCCGATCAGCGCTTCCTGAACGGCCTTGGCGCGCGCCTGGGCCAGCGGCAGGTGCTCGCCCTCGGCAAGGATGGGCAGCCATGCGCGGTCCATGGCGGCGAACCGGTCCCGCAACCGCCAATGCTCCTCCTCCAGGCGCTGGGCGGCGGCTTGGAAGGCCTCGCGTACCGCGGGGTCCCTGGCGGCGAGTGTCAGGAAATCCAGCATCACCTCCCCCCCGGGCGATTCCGACCCGGCACGGGCGCCGCGCGCGGTGCGGTAGAGGGGCACGATGCGCCCCCTCGACCAGTCATAGGCGCACAGATGCTCCTGGGCGAAGGCCGAGGCGCCCGCCTCGATCCACGAGAGCAGCAGCACCGACGCTGCGGTCCGTGCATCCACGATCATGGGCAGCGCACCGCTGCGCCCCTGCTGCGCATCGGCATAGGCGAGCTCCAGGGTGCCGTTGAGGGCTGCCGATGCCAGCGAGTCGTCCTCGAAGGCCGGGTACAGGTGATCGGGGCGCGCTGCCTCGTGCCCTTGGGCGAAGAGGCTCGCGCCGGCCAGCCCGCGCTTCTCCAGGAAATCATCATCGATGCGCTCCTCCTTGCGGTAGATCCCCTGATCGCGCCCGCAGGCGATGAGCCGCACATAGCTCACCTCCGGCGTGATCACGCCCAGCTCATCGGCAAGGATCTCGAGGTACTTCGCGCGCAGCGCTTCCTGGTCCACGGGCATCAGCACGATGTGCCGCTGCGCCCGGAAGGGCTCCGCTCGCCTGAACTTCACCACGAATCCGCCCTCGGCGGTCCGGAGGCGGCGGATGCGCACCGAATCGCCGAAGCCCTCCGCATCGAACCAATGGGTGGCCCAGCCGGGGCTGCGGTCGTCCATCAGGCAGGCACCGGCGGGGCTGCCGATGAGGTAGCGTTCCGGCTTGGCCGGCAGGGAATCGGTGTTCAGCAAGGCGATCAGCCGGCCCGCCGCATCCACCTCCGCAGGCGCGATCCCCAGCGGCCAGCGCCCGGCCAAGCGCTGCGGATCCATGAGCAGCAGCGCCGATGCCAGAGCCGCGGCCACGGCCGTGGCGGCCACCACCCACGCGAGGAGGCCGATGGGGCGCTGCTTATTCCACCGGCTCATCGGTAATGGCGTTGGTGACCACGAGCGAGGCTGGAATGCCCTGCGGGAAGGCCACGGTGGCGTCGAGCGGAGCCACGTGGTAGCGCTGTCGATCGGCCAAGGGGTGGTCCTTCCCGCCGTCCGGCACCAGGGTGCGGTGCAGGGTGAGGCTCCAGCCGTCGCCGGAGGGTTCGGGAGCGGCGGGCTGCCCATCGAGGGTGATGCCCTCCGCCGCGCCGCTCCACGTGAGGCGCAACGGGGCCTCGGCGGAGCTCCTGATGCGCAGGGCGGAATCCGTGCGCTGGAACTGCACGCCGCTGCGCTCCATGCGCTCCAGCATGCGCTCCCAGTAGCCCTGGGCCGTGCTCCGCAGCCCCGCCGTGGATCCGATCACGTGCAAGAGCGACACGCGGTGCACATCCTCCGGCAGCAGTGTGACGTTGCCATGCTTGTTGCGGTCGGCGAGCACCGAGGGGCGGATCCGCGCCATCACCGCATCGAGCCGCCTGTCGAAGGCGCCTTCACGGTACAGATGGACCATGGCCTGGTGCGCGTAGCGATCGCGTTGCAGCCGCCATTCCGGGATGCGGCAGATCCACCAGGACAGGGCATCGTGCACATGGTAGAGCGGCTCGCCGGGCGGCGCGAACATGAGCAGGGCATCCCACAGCACCGGATAGAAGCGGCCCGTGCGGGGATTGAGCACCAGCCATTGGTTGTGGTACTGGTCGATGTGCACCGTGTTGAGCACGAGGCGCGCGGCCTCGAAGCGCAGATAGGTCTCCACGTCGATGAGCGCGGCGAGGGAGTCGCGGTGCGTGGCGGCCGGAAGCGTGTCCTTGCGCAGCGCGGCCACCAGTCGCTCGAGCGTGCGGCGGGCCGTCGTGCTATCGGCATCGCTCTCGTAGGCCCAGTGGTCCGCATCGGCCCACAGGGTGCGGCCCTTGGGCAGCGCACGGCCCGAGATCGGCGGATAATCGCCCTTGTAGACCGGAACCTCATGGGGCACCAGATGGCGGTTCGACTCGAAGGCGCCATCGACCTGCTCGTAGAGTTCCATCACGCCGATGTCCTGCCCGTTGATCCGGGTGAAGACGAGCTCGTTGAGCGGCACGGGCACCCCCATGGTGCCGGCCACCCAGGCGGCCAGGTGGTCGTTCACCAGGTTGTGCGCCTTGGGATTGATCACGTTCACCTTGCGGTAGGGCGCCCACGGGTTGCTGCGCTTCATGGACAGCCGGAAGGATTTCTTGCCGCCGAGGAAATGCGAAGGGGTGACCGCGCCACGGTAGCGGAAGCGCACCCGGTGCTCCACGCCGTTGTTGCGCAGCAGGGCCGGAACATTGGTGCCGCCGCTCCAGGGCAGGTCGGCGGCCAGGCTGTCCAGCGCGCCTTGAGGCACCTCGAGCTCGAGCACCGGTATGCGGTGCGGGCCGGGCTGCTCGGCGAATCCGTCCACCACCACGCTGGCGGCCGCCGCCCCCGCGATGCGCAGGGCGCGCGATGGGCCGAGCGCGATGGCGAAGCCCGCCAAGGAGAGCACCACCGCAGCGGCCAGTGCGGCGCGCAGGATGCCGGCCGGTGTGCGGAGCGCGGTCATCGCTGCGAGCGTGCGCTGAGGAGGAGCGCGAGCAGCGCCACCGCAGTAAGCGCCGTGGCGCTGAGGTTGAGCCCCAGGCCGAGCAGGGCGCTCACCGCCATGGCAGGCAGCCACAGGCCGCGCGGATGCAGGCTGCGGCTGAGCGCACCGGCGGCCAGGAGACCCACGGCGATGATTGCCGCCGCCACCGAGTCATCGCGGAAATGCCGGAGCAGGAGCACGAGCGCATAGCCGGCGAGGAGCAGCGGCACGCTCAGCAAGGGGCCGCGGTCGGCCGGGCGGAAGCCGCGGTTCCAGGCCCAGCCCATGAGGAACAGGGCTGCCCCGAGCAGGGCGAGCAGCGTGAGCAGCTCCACCCAGCCGTGGAACAGCGCGCCCAACCAGCGATCGGCCTCGGTACGCATGGGGTCTTTCCGCCGAAGATGGCCACCCGGCGGCCGCCTGCCGGCTGGCGCCGTGCCGACTTTTCAATAATGGACTGGGAAGAGCCGCTACAGGAAGCGCTCCATCCAGCTGGCCCGCAAGGGCACTCGGAAGCGCTCCCTCAGCTCCCCCACCGTTGACACGAGGTCGTCGAAGACGAGGGTATCGGCCGTGATGGCGCCCTCCTTCAGCAGCGCGGGCAGGTCCTGCAGGCGACAGCTGGCGATGGCGCCGTCCCGCTCATACACCACCACCATGCGGTCGGTGAGCATGAGGTTGAGGTCGTGCTCCAGCTGCTTCACGAAACCCACGCTCTTGTCGATGCTGCAGCCGCTGGCGTGCGCCTGCTCCTCATCCACGGCGATGAGGACGAAGCGGTTGCGCAGCACGTCCACGCAGGCATCGAGCGGTGCGCCGTGCGCGGCCCAGCCGCTGGTGAAGGCGGCACCGCGCTCGCGGATGAGCTTCTGCTCGGCGGCGCTGAGGTCGCGCACGGTCTTGTACACCCACAGGCGCGCGTGGGCGGGCATGGTGTCGATGGTGCGGATGGGGGAAGGCGCTGCGGTGCTCATCGTGCTCCTGGTTGCTGGTTAGACGCTTCCTTCTACAGATCCGATGCCTCGGCGATCAACTCGGCGATGTCCTTCACCTTCACCTCCCCTTCCTTGTTGAAGTGCTTCACGCCGTCGGTGAGCATCGTGTTGCAGAAAGGGCAGCCGGCGGCGATGACGTCGGGCTTCGCGCCCAGCGCCTCCTCGCTGCGCTCGATGTTCACCTCGCGCGTGCCGGGCTCGGCCTCCTTGAACATCTGGGCGCCGCCCGCGCCGCAGCAGAGGCCGTTCTGCCGGCTGCGCTTCAGCTCCACCAAGGCGGCATCGAGCTTCAGCAGCACCTCGCGCGGCGCTTCGTACTCGCCGTTGCCGCGCCCCAGGTAGCAGGGGTCGTGGAAGGTGATGCGCTTGCCCTGGAAGCCGCCGCCCTCCACCTTGATGCGCCCCTCCTTCAGCAGCGCGTTGATGAACTGCGTGTGGTGCAGCACCTCGTAGCTGCCGCCCAGCGCGGGGTATTCGTTCTTCAGCGTGTTGAAGCAGTGCGGGCAGGCGGTGACGATGCGCTTCACGCCATAGCCGTTCAGCACCGTTACGTTCTGCAGCGCCTGCATCTGGAAGAGGAATTCGTTGCCGGCGCGACGAGCCGGGTCACCGGTGCACGTCTCCTCCTGCCCCAGCACGGCGAACTTCACCTTGGCGGCGTTCAGGATGCGCACGAAGGCCTTGGTGATCTTGCGCGCACGGTCATCGAACGATCCGGCGCAGCCCACCCAGAACAGCACCTCGGGCACTTCGCCGGTGGCGGCGAACTCGGCCATGGTGGGGATGCGTATCTGTTCCATCCTAATTCGCATGGTCGACCCTGCGGGTCGACGCTACAGGTGCTTCAACCATTGACATCGTTCGCCCAATCCAATCGCTTATCAGGCCCGAAGGCCCAAGGCGCGCCGTTATTCTCCACGTTGTTGAACATGCCGGTGAGGGCGGGGCGCGTGCTGCTCTCCTCCATCACCTTGTAGCGGCGCATCTCCAGGATGATGCCCACCGGATCGATGTTCACCGGACAGGCCTGGGTGCAGGCGTTGCAGGTGGTGCAGGCCCAAAGCTCCTCCTCGCTGATGCGCGTGTGCAGGCTGTTGCCGTCGTCCTCCCACTTGCCTTTGGCGTCGATCGCCTTCCCCACCTCCTCCAAGCGGTCGCGCGTGTCCATCATGATCTTGCGCGGGCTGAGGAGCTTGCCGGTGAGGTTGGCGGGGCATTCGCTGGTGCAGCGGCCGCACTCGGTGCAGCTGTAGGCGTCCATCAGGCTCTTCCAGCTGAGGTCGAAGACGTCCTTCGCCCCGAAGCGCTCGGGCATCTCCGCGCCCGCCACCGTGCGCGCCGGAGCCGGTTCGGGCGGCGGCACAGAGGGGTCGATCATGCTCCGCACCTCGCCGGTGATGCGCGGCATGTTGGCCACCTGCGTGCGGGGCTCCAGCTTGCCGTACCACACGTTGGGGAAGGCCAGCACGATGTGGAAATGCTTGCTGTAGGGCAGGTAATTGAGGAAGGCGAGGATGCCGATGATGTGGAACCACCAGGCGCTGCGCTCGATGAGCGCAAGGGACGCAGGCTGGAGGCCGGTGAGCCCGAACGCCGCCGCCAAGCCCGCGCTCACCGGGTAGGAGCCGGCCGGCGGGTAATGCGCATCGCCCAGCTCCTGCAGCGCAAGGTCGGCCGCGTTCATGGTGAGGAAGGCGCTCATCAGGGCGATCTCCACCACCAGGATGATCATGGCGTCCTTCGAGGGCCAGCCCTTCATCTCAGGCTTGCGGAAGCGCGGGAGCTGGAGCACGGCGCGGCGTGCGATGAAGACCACGCAGGCCAGCAGCACGCCGACGGCGAGGACCTCGAAGCTGCCGATGAGGAAATCGTAGAAGGGCCCGAGCACCGCCCCGATGCGGTGGGTGCCGAAGAGGCCGTCGATGATGATCTCGAGCACCTCGATGTTGATGATGACGAAGCCCGCGTAGATGAGGATGTGCATGATCCCTGCCACGGGGCGGGCCACCATCTTGCTCTGGCCGAGGGCGACCAAGGCCATGGTGCGCCAGCGCTCGGCCCTTCGGCCGTTGATGGGCTCCGGCCTCCCTAGCCGGATGTTGCGGACCACGCGCCGGATGCTGCGCGTGAAGAGCGCGATGGCGGCGATGAGGAGAAGGGCGAACAGGATCTGCCCCATCATGGCTTCCCGTCCTTTTTCATCGCCTCCTTGATGCGCTCCACATCGCTGTCGCTCAGCTTGGGCAAGCGGTCCTTCTTCCCGAAAACGCTGAAGTAGCGGTTGGGGTTCAGCCGCAGGTCCTCCAGCAGCAGGTCCAGCTCGCGGCTGGCGTTGTTCAGGTTGGCGTAGAGGCTGTCATTGGTGACGAGCTTGCCCATGGTGCCCTCGCCGCTGCTGATGCCGGTGGTGATCTTCCGCAGCTCGGTGCTGGTGGCTGCCAGCTCGTCGAGCACCTTGCGCAGGCGGCCGTGGGCGAGCTCCGCGGTGAGGGTGTCGAGGTTGCCGAAGGTGCGGTCCAGCTCATCGGAGTTCTCCGCGAGGGTGGCGCTCACGCGCTCCATGTTGCGCAGGGTGGCGCTGAGGGTGGCGCTCTCCAGCGCCACCAGCTGGTCGAGCCGGCGCGCCGTCTGGCTGAGTGTGGCCAGGGCCATGCGCACGCTGGTGAAGCTGCTGTCGATGTCGCCGACGGCCTTCTCGTTCATGAGCTGCTGCAGCGCATTGAGCACCGAGTCCACATTGGCGAGCATGCTCTCGGCGCGGGCCTTCAGCGGGTCGATCTGGGCGCTCACGGCATCGGTGAGGCTCGCCTGGGCCGTGCCGCGCAGGGTGGCGCCGGGCTCCGCCAGTACAGGGCTGGTTCCGTTCACCACGCGGAGCGCCCTGGAGAACAGGTCGGCGCTGTAGATCTCCACCCGGCTGTCCTCGGTGAGCTTCAGCCGGTCCTCGTTGAGCTGGAAGCTGATGCGGATGTTGCCCGAGCCATCGGGCTCCATGCTGGTGCCCACCACCTGGCCCACCTTGAGGCCGTTGAAGAAGACCGGGCTGGCTGAGGTGATGCCCGAGATGTCGGGGTACACCACATGGAACACGTTGCGCCGCTGGAGCAGGTCCCTGCCCTTGAGGTAGTTGAGGCCGAAGATGAGCAGCGCGATACCGGCAACGGCCAGTGCGGCAATCGAGTACTCGCGCTTGATCCTCATCGGCTGTCGTTATCGCCCACCGGCCAAAGTAACCGCTTCCTGCAGATCGATCCGCTGCCCATCGCGGAAGGCCACGATGAAGGCGCCGTCGAAGCCCTTCGCCTTGCACGCCGCCTGCAGCTCGCGGGCCGCCGCCAGGGTGGGCTCATCGCCCACGGTGTACTTGTACAGGCCCTGCCCCTTGTGCTCCTCCACGCCCTCCAGTCCGCTGAAGTTCCTCGGCTTGGGCTCGATGCGCTTGGCGCTGGTGGCTACCTGCACCTTGAAGCGCACGCCTCCGGCCACCGGCTGCGGTGCGGGTTCCTTCACCGCCACGCGCGTGCTGTCGGGCCGGGCCTCCTGCGCCGCTTCCACCGGCACGCCCTCCACGATGCCCTTGTACTCCTTGATGGCCCGGTAGATGGCGCTGGCCATGTAGTCCTGCCCCTGCTCGCCCTGCAGGAAATCCTCTTCCGTTGGATTGGTGAGGAAACCCAGTTCGATGAGCACCGCGGGCATGGTGGTGTAGCTGATCACCAGGAATCCGGCCTGCTTCACGCCGCGGTCCACCCGTCCCACGCGATCCTTGAATTGCTTCTGGATGAGGGAGCTCAGCAGCAGGCTCTGGTCCAGGTGCACGTTCTGGCGCAGGCTCAGCGCGATCTGGCTCTCGGGGTCCTTGGGGTCGTAGCCGTCGTACTTCAGCTCGTGGCCGTCCTCCAGCAGGATGGCGGCGTTCTCCTTCTGCGCCACGCGCATGTTGGCCTCGGTCTTGTGCAGGCCCATCACGTAGGTCTCGCAGCCGTGCGGGTCCTTGCTGTCGTTGGCATTGCAGTGGATGCTGAGGAAGATGTCGGCCTTGGCGCGGTTGGCGATCTGGGTGCGCTCCATGAGCTCGATGAAGCGGTCGTCCTCGCGCGTGTACACCACCTTCACATCGGGGAAGGCCTCATTGAGGTAGCGGCCCACGAGACGCGCCACGTTCAGCGACACGTGCTTCTCGGTGGTCCTGTAGCGGCCGGTGCCCAGGTTGCCGGGATCCTTGCCGCCGTGGCCCGCATCGAGCACGATGGTGCGGATGTGGTGCGGATCGCGTCCCTGGCCCTGCGCGCCGCACCAGGCCACAAGGATCGTTAAGGCGAGCAGGATGGGGCGCAGGCGGCGTTCCATGGGGCGCGGAGGGCGATGCGTACTTTTCGGCCCGCTGCTCCGCGAGGATAGACGGGCAATGACGGCACCGCTACGCATCCGGCCCCTGAGGCGCGAAACTAGAGGCCGGTCCTGGGAGGGCTGGTCGCGCATCGCCGCAGTTTTCATCACGTCCGTGTTGATGTGCCCGGGCCAGCGGGCGTGGGGGCAGAAGCTCGATGCCGAGGTGCGCTACGAGGCGCGCGACAGCATCCGGTACGACCTGGCCTCGCAAACGGTGTACCTCTTCGGCGCCGCCACGGTGAGCTACCGGGGCACGCAGCTCAGCGCGGACCGCATCGCCTTCAGCTTCAGCGACGAGGAGGCCCATGCCTACGGCGCGCCCGACAGCACCGGCGCCACGGCCGGGAAGCCGCGCCTGACGCAGGACGGCCACACCATCGATGCCGACAGCATCCGCGTGAACCTGCGCACCAAGGTGGGCCTCATCCGCGAGGTGCGCACCCAGGAGCAGGAGGCCTGGGTGCACGCCGGGCTCAGCAAGCGCCACCCCAACGGCGAGGTGCACAGCCTGCGCGGCATGCTCACCACTTGCGACCGGCCCAAGCCCCACTACCATTTCCAGGTGAGCCGCATGATGGTGATCCCGGACGACAAGATCGTGGCCGGCCCCGCTTACATGAAGTTCCGCAGGATACCCGCCCCGCTGGCGGTGCCCTTCGGCCTCTTCCCCAACAAGAAGGGCGGCAGCAGCGGGGTGCTCATCCCCACCTGGGGCAACAACGACAACCTGGGCTACTTCCTCCTCAACGGGGGCTGGTACCAGCCCTTGGGCGACCGCATGGACCTGCAGCTCACCGGCGACATCTACAGCCGTGGCAGCTGGGCCCTGCGCGGCCTCACCCGCTACAAGGCGCGCTACCGCTACGCCGGCAGCCTGCAGGTGAGCCACAGCACCCTGCTCAACGGCGACCCCGAATTCCCCGACTTCAGCCGCCAGCGCAACTTCTTCGTCAACTGGGCGCACACCGTGGCGCCCCAGGCCAGCCTCACCGACCGGTTCAGCGCCAGCGTGAACCTGGGCACCAGCAGCAATTTCACCAACAACTTCAACAGCAGCTTCGGCGACTACCTCAGCAACACCTTCCAGAGCAACATCAGCTGGACGCACCTGTGGCCCGGCAAGCCCTACACCCTGGCGGTGAACGCGCTGCACCGGCAGAACACGCTCAACCGCAGCTTCGACATCACCCTGCCGGCCGTCACCTTCAACCTGCAGCGCATCCTTCCCATCCAGCTGCTGCGGCCGGTGGGCGCACCATCCCGCTGGTACGACCAGCTGGCCCTCACCTACACGGCCAACCTCGACAACCGGCTCAGCACCACCGAGGAGCGGCTCTACCTGGCCAACCTGCCCACCCTGGCACGCGAGGCGCGCAACGGCATGCGCCATACCGCCGCCCTCACCACCGCCCTCAAGAACCGCTTCGTGAGCCTGAACCCCGAGTTCCGCTTCACCGACCGCTGGTACCTGGAAACCCTGCGCCAGACGGCCATCAATACCGGCGACACCATCTATACCGTGCGCGATACGGTGGCGGGCTTCCGCCGCGCCGGCGAATGGAGCGCGGGCGCCACGCTCACCAGCAAGCTCTACGGCATGTACACCTTCCGCCGCGGCGTGCTGAAGGCCATCCGGCACACCCTTACGCCCACCGTGGGCCTGAGCTACCGGCCGGACAACAGCACCCGCATCGAAGGGCCCTTCGGCACAGACGGCGCCCTGGCCAGCTACTCGCCCTACCAGATCGGCATCTACGGCGAGCCGGCCGCGGGCGAGAGCGGCGCGCTCAGCCTGGGCCTCATCCAGAACGTGGAAGCCAAGGTGCGCAGCAAGGGCCTCCGCGCCGATTCGCTCGGCCAGCCCCCCGGCGAGGAGGGCTACCGCAAGATCAAGCTGCTCGACTTCGTGGGCATCAACGCCAGCTACGATATGCTGCAGGACTCCGTGCGCTGGTCGCCCGTGGCCATCGCCGCGCGCACGGCCCTGCTCAACACCTTCAACGTGAACGTGACCAGCACCTGGGACCCATACGCGGTGGACACCCTGGGGCGCCGCATCGACCGCAGCGAGCGCAGCGTGAGCGGCGCCCTGGCCCGGATGACCTACACCAACGTGGCCGTGGGCTTCGACCTGAAGAGCCGCCGCTATGGGCAGGGCAGCGAACCCGCCAGCGGCGACCGCCAGGTGGTGGAGGACAGCGACCCCGGCAAGGGCGCCCAGGTGGACTTCCGCATGCCGTGGCGCCTGAGCGTGAACTACAGCTACGACGTGAGCCGCGCCTACGCCGGCGGCGCATACACCCAGCAGGAGCGCCAGAGCGTGCTCTTCAACGGCGACATCACCGTGCTCAAGCACTGGAAGCTCGGCGGTAGCAGCGGCTACGACATCGTGGCCGGCGAATGGACCCCCACCTCGCTCAACCTCTACTGGGACCTCCACTGCTGGGAGTTCAACTTCAACATCATCCCCATCGGTCTGCGCAAGAGCTTCATGGTGCGCATCAACGTGAAGGCCAGCATCCTGCGCGACATGAAGTTCGAGCAGCGCAGGCCCTACGGCAACCCGAACAACCTGCTTTACTGAGCCGCAGCGCGCCACAGCAACGAGCCGTCGCCGTAGCTGAGGAAGCGGTATCCGCCCTCCAGCGCATGCCGGTAGATGCGCCGCCAGTCGGGACCGACGAAAGCGGCCACGAGCAGCAGCAAGGTGCTCTGCGGCTGGTGGAAGTTGGTGACCAGGGCGTCGGCGAAGCGGTAAGGATAGCCCGGCGCGATGAGCAGCTGCGTGCGGCCCACGAGACGGTCCTCGCCGCGACGGTCCAGGTCGTCGATCACCGCCTGGAGCACGGCGGCGGGCGCGGGCAGCGCATCCGCGCCATAGGGCGCCCACTGAGGCACGTCCATCGCGGGGCCGGCCGCGCCCCGCATCCGCGCCAGGCCGTGCCAATACACGCTCTCCAGGGTGCGCAGCGCCGTGGTGCCCACCGCCACCACCGGATGGCGGCCCAAGCGGCCTGCCACGGCCTGCAGCGCCGCACGCGGGATGCGCACCTGCTCGCTGTGCATGGCATGGCCGGCCATGCGCTCGCTCTTCACCGGCAGGAAGGTGCCCGCCCCCACATGCAGGGTGAGCGCCGTGCGGTCTATGCCGCGCGCCTCCAGTTCGGCCAGCATGGCCGAAGTGAAGTGGAGGCTGGCCGTGGGAGCCGCCACCGAGCCCTGGTTCCTGGCGAAGACCGTGTTGTAGCGCGTACGGTCGGCAGGGGCGTCTGCCCGCTTCATGTAGGGCGGCAGCGGCACGTGGCCGAGCCGGTCGAGCACCTCGGCGAAGGTGAGCCCAGCGGGTTCCCAGCGGAAAGCCACCTCCTCGGCGCCCGTGCGCTCGGCGGTCAGCGTGCATCCGTCTCCCTTCAGCACCAGCGCTTCACCCGCCTTCCAACGCTTGGCATTGCCCACGAAGCAGGACCATGCGCAGGCGCCTCGCTCGGCGAAGGCCTCCTCCACCGGTCCGCCGCCGGCCGGCGCCAGGCAGAGCACCTCGATGCGCGCACCGGAAGCGCGATGGAACACCAGGCGGGCGTTCACCACGCGGGTGTCGTTGAGCACCAGCAGCGACCCGGCGGGCAGCAGCCCTGGCAGTTCGCGGAAGACGTGATCGGCGATGGCGCCATCGCGATAGACCAGGAGGCGGCTGGCGTCGCGCTCGGGGAGCGGCTGCTGCGCGATGCGGTCCTCGGGCAGCGCATAGGTGTAGTCGGCGATGGCCAGCTCGCGCGGATGCATGGGCGTCGTCCCGTTGGCGGGATGCGCGAAGATGGCGCCTCAGCGCTTCACGAAGCGCGCGCTGGAACGGTGGCCGTCGGCTTCCACGGCAAGGAGGTAACAGCCGGGCGCCAGATGCGCCACGTCGATCACGAGCTGTGCGCTGCCGCGCGCAGCGGCGGTCAGCACGGTGCGGCCGGTGGCATCGGTGATGCGGCACTGCACCTGCGTTGCAGCGGCCGGCAGCGCCACCTGCACCTCATCGGCGGACGGGTTGGGCCAGATGCCGATGCCCCAGCCGCCGAGCGTGGGCACGGACACGATGCCCAGGGCCTCGGTGAGGGCGCGGTAGGCGTTCACTTTGCCCATGCCCCAGCGCGGACTGCCGCCGGGCGGCAAGGTTCCCGTGTGCTGGTCGGTGCGTGCGGTGGACTTCAGGAGCGCCTTCACCTCCTCCGGAGTCAGCGTGGGATCGGCCTGGAGCAGCAGCGCCGCGATGCCCGCCACCACGGGCGACGACATGCTGGTGCCGCTCAGGCGCGCGAAGGCGTAGGGCTGCCCCTGGAAGGTGATGGTCTGATTGGCGTTGTAGCTCGCGTCGGTGAACGAACTGATGGCCGAGGCCACGCTCATGCCGGGCGCAGCGATATCGGGCTTCATGCGCTCATCCAAGGTGGGGCCGTAGGAGGAGAAGCCGGCGATGGTGCCGCCCTGCACCGTTCCGTTGCTCAAGGGATACTCGCTGCTGAAGGCCGCCACGCTGATGAGCCCTTCGGTGGTGGCCGGCTCGCTGATGCCGTACTGGCTGTCGCCGGCGGCCCACCCCGCGGCGGAGGCCTGGAAGGCCTGGCCCCAGTTGCCCACGCCAGTGGTGAGCTCGGTGACGTTCCACCCGTGCACGGTGCCGGCCGCCGCCGTGACCTTGAGGGCCACCTTGATGTAGGCGCTCCGGTTCTTCACGCGCAGGCGCAGGTGCGGCCTTCCGTTCTGCGGGTGGGCGGCCTCGGCGGTGAGGTTGAAGAAGACGGTGTCGGTGCCCACCACCAGCAGCGAATCGAGGTAGGGCTCCTGGTCAGCGGTGCCGTACCACGGCGTCTCGGCCAGCACCTGGTTGGTGTTGCTCGTGACCATGAAGCCCGCGCTGAAGGGCTGGCCGGCCTCGCCCCACAGGCTGATGCTCTGCCCCCACATGTTGGGATTGGCGCTATAGCTGTAGAACTGGATGCGCGAGCGCAGCGTGTCGCCGGCGAAGGCCCGCTTGAAATGGAACTGCACATCGCCGTTGTTGCCCGCCGAGTTCACGAACACCACGCCCTGCGCGGCCAGGGCGTTGATGGCCTGGCTGAGCAGCGAGTTGCCGTCGAGCGTGCCGATCCAATGCAGGCCCCAGCTCTGGTTGATCACCAAGCGCTTCTGGTCCGCATCGGCGATCTGCTTCATCCATGCATAGCAATCGATCACGGAGGCGGCATCGATGAGCCAGGTGGCCAGCAGCAGCTCCGACTCGTAGGCGATGCCCCGGTAGGCCGTGCCTGCGCCGCTACCTGCCGCGATGCCCGCCACGTGCGTGCCGTGGTAATGGTAGCTGTAGATGTTGGCCGTATCGGAACCGGCGGCGAGCAGCGCGCCCGGAGTGATGTACTCCGTGCCGTAGGGGAAGCCCGCGGGCGCCGGACCGCTCTGCTTGTACTGGTCCCACGCCGCGCGGATGCGCGTCTGCGTGAGCAGCGTGTCGTACAGGTCGGGATGCGTGTAGTCGAAGCCCCAGTCGCAGATGCCGATGAGCACGTCGCGGCCGCTGTAGGCCAAGGGCAGGTTGATGCCGCGGTGCACGCTATCCACCCGGGTGGTCCAGCGCACCTTGTCCATGTGCGGCTCGGCCACACCCGCGAGCTCGATGTAGCTCAGTCCGGGAATGGAGCGTGCTTCATCCAGGTGGTAGGCATCCACGCGCACGGAGACCACATCGCCGATGCGCGCGCCTATACGGACGTGCGCGCTGGCCGCGAGCGCTGCATCGAAGCCTTCATCGGCCTTGGCCAGGAAGCCGACCATGGCTCTGCCGTGGATGTGGGCGACCGGGTAGCGCCCTTGCACCGACTGCGCCAGCTTACGCGCATCGGGCTCCGCCGCGGCCAGCTTCTGCAAGTGCAGCAGGTCGGCGTGGGTGGTGGCTGGGAAGCGTGGCTGGGCTGAGGCGATGGCCGCACAGCATGAAACCAGCAGGATGAAAGGCGTGCGCATGGGCGGAATGGATGCCCGAAGGAACGCATTCACCTCATCACTGAACCGCATCCCTCCTCTTCCTGATCACGAAGTTGCCCTTCCGATCCGACGCTGCGGCGTCCTCCGGCAGCCGCCCATCGAAGCTCCGGAGGAACCACTGCAGGCGCTCATGGGGTGTGAGCGCCATGAACGCACGCTCTCGCCGGGCGTTCGACTCCTCCTTCGTCTCAAAGCGGATGCGCTTATCCACCACGATGCCCTCTGGGTTGATGCTGAACGCCTGCCACTATGCGCGCCGTGCTCCTCAGGCCACCTTCAGCGCATTCTCCACCTTCTCTTTCAGGAGGGCGTGCTTCACCACCTCGATCATCTCGGTGACGTAGGTGAAGCGCATGCCCTTGGTGTAGCGCGCGTCGATGTCCTCGATGTCCTTGCGGTTGTCGGCGCTGAGGATGATCTCCTTGATGCCGGCGCGCTTGGCGGCGAGGATCTTCTCCTTGATGCCGCCCACGGGCAGCACGCGGCCGCGCAGGGTGATCTCGCCGGTCATGGCCACGGCCTTGCGCACTTTCTGCTGGGTGAAGGCGCTGGCGATGCTGGTGAGCATGGCGATGCCCGCGCTGGGGCCATCCTTGGGCGTGGCGCCCTCGGGCACGTGCACGTGCACGTTCCAGCGCTTGAACACCTCGGGCTCAAGGCCGATGATGTCGCTGTGGGCCTTGATGTACTCCAGCGCGATGACGGCGCTCTCCTTCATCACGTCGCCCAGGTTGCCGGTGAGGGTGAGCTTGCCCTCGCCCTTGGTGATGCTGGTCTCGATGAAGAGGATGTCGCCGCCGGTGGGGGTCCAGGCCAGTCCGGTGACCACGCCCGCCACATCGTTGCCCTGGTACTTGTCGCGGGCATGGCTGGGTCCGTAGATCCGTGGCAGCTCATCCGCGGAGATGGTGACGCTGTGCTTCTGCTTGAGGGCGATCTGCTTGGCGCGGTAGCGCACGAGCTTGGCGATGCGCTTCTCCAGGGTGCGCACGCCGCTCTCGTCGGTGTACTGCTCGATGATGGCCTCGAGCAGCCCGGGGGCCATCTTCAGCTGCTTGGGCTTGATGCCGTTCTCGGCGAACTGCTTGGGCAGCAGGTGGCGCACGGCGATCTCCACCTTCTCCTCCTCGGTGTAGCCGTTCACCTCGATGATCTCCATGCGGTCGCGCAGCGCCGGGTGGATGGTGCTGAGGCTGTTGGCCGTGGCCACGAACATCACGCGGCTCAGGTCGTATTCCACCTCCACGTAGTTGTCGTAGAAATGGCTGTTCTGCTCGGGGTCGAGCACCTCCAGCAGCGCGCTGGCGGGGTCGCCCTGGTGGCTGCGCCCCACCTTGTCGATCTCGTCGAGCACGAAGAGGGGGTTGCTGGTGCCGGCCTTCTTCATGCTCTGGATGAGCCGGCCGGGCATGGCCCCGATGTAGGTCTTGCGATGGCCGCGGATCTCGGCCTCGTCGTGCAGGCCGCCCAGGCTCATGCGCACGTACTTGCGGCCGAGCGCCTCGGCGATGCTCTTGCCCAGGCTGGTCTTGCCCACGCCGGGAGGACCGTAGAGGCAGATGATCGGCGCCTTCATATCGCCCTTGAGCTTCAGCACGGCGAGGTGCTCGATGATGCGCTCCTTCACCTTCTCCAGCCCGAAGTGATCGCGGTCCAGCACCTTCTGGGCATGCTTGAGGTCGAAGTTGTCCTTGCTGTATTCGTTCCACGGCAGCTCGAGCAGCAGCTGCACGTAGTTGTACTGCACGCTGAACTCGGCGCCGGCGGGGTTCATGCGCTGCAGCTTGGCGAGCTCCTTCTCGAAGGTCTCGCCCACCTTCTTGCCCCACTTCTTGCGCGCCGCCTTGGCGCGCATCTCCTCCAGCTCCATCTCGATGGGGTTGCCGCCCAGCTCGTCCTGGATGGTCTTCATCTGCTGGTGCAGGAAGTACTCGCGCTGCTGGCGGTCCACCTCGGTGCGCACCTTGCTCTGGATCTCGTTCTTCATCTGCAGCATCTGCAGCTCCTTGGTGAGGTGCGCAAGCAGCATGGAGGCGCGCTCGCGCAGGTCGGCCACCTCCAGCATCTTCTGCTTCTCGGCCACCTCGGCCTGCATGTTGCTGCTGATGAAGTTCACCAGGAAGGAGGGCGAGTCGATGTTCTTGATGGCGAACTGCGCCTCGGTGGGGATGTGCGGGCTCTGCTTGATGATCTCGAGGGAGAGGTCCTTGAGCGAGCTCACCAGCGCCTGGAAGCTCTTGTCGTCCTTGGCCGGCCGGATCTCCTCGAACTCCTTCACGCGTGCCGTGTAGTAGGGGTCGACCTTCACCATCTCCAGCACTTCGAAGCGCTTCTTGCCCTGGATGATGGCGGTCGTGCTGCCGTCGGGCATGCGCAGCATGCGGATGATCTGCGCGATGGTGCCCACCTTGTTCAGGTCCTCCGGCCTCGGCTCCTCGATCTGGCTGTCCTTCTGGCTCACCACGCCCAGGGTGCGGTTGCCGCGATACACGTCCTGGATGAGCCGGATGCTGCGGTCGCGCCCCACCGTGATGGGGATGACCACGCCGGGGAAGAGCACCGTGTTGCGCAAGGGCAGGATGGGCAGCTCGGGCGGGGTGGTCTCCGCGTTCATCTGCTCCTCGTCCTCGGCCGTGATGAGCGGGATGAGTTCGGTCTCGTTCTCGAGCGCTTCGCTGCTGAAAAGGTCGGGGCTGCTATGGAGGAGGTCGTTCATCGACGATCGGGTCACAGTGGAAGGTTCAAAGTTACCTCCCCTGCGCCGCGGCATGCGCGGGCCGTTTTCAACAGGGGTGGGCCACTGGGTCAACAGCTATGCCGCTCGCACGCGACTGACAGATGGGCAGTGGACAGAGGCACGGCGCTGCCACCGGCGGCCGGCGCCATCGGTCGCTAGCCCGGGCCCTGCCGCTCCAGCCAGCCCTGCAGGAGGATGGTGGCGCTGATGCGGTCCAGCTGCCCCTTCTCGCGCCGGGCCATGCGCCCCTTGCCGCTGGCCAGCAGGGTCTGCTGCGCCATGCGGCTGGTGAAGCGCTCGTCCGCCAGCTCCACGAAGCATTGCGGGAAGCGCCGCTTCAGCTCCTGCTCCAACAGCCTGACGTTCGGGGTGATATCCGTATCGCTGCCATCGAGGCCGGTGGGCAGGCCCAGCACGAAGCCGTCCACGGCCTCCTTGTCGCAATAGGCCTTGAGGTAGTGCAGCAGCGCCCGGCTCTCCACCGTTTCCAGCGCCGTGGCGATGATGCGCAGCGGATCCGTGACGGCAAGCCCCGTGCGCTTCAGCCCGAAGTCGATGGCAATGACGCGTCCCATGGCGCGAAGGTCGCTCACGCCGCCGTGGGGAGCGCCGGATGCGGCCGATCGACCTTCATCTTTGCAGGATGCATGAATTGATCGAAAAGGCCTGGGAGAACCGCGACATGCTGCGCGACCAGGAGGTGGTGATGGCCATCGAGCGCGTGGTGGAGGAATTGGACCGCGGAGCGCTGCGCGTGGCGGAGCCCGACGGCCAGGGCGGCTGGCGCGTGAACGACTGGGTGAAGAAGGCCGTGATCATGTACTTCCCCATCAAGCAGATGCACACCCTGGAGGTGGGGCCCTTCGAGTTCCACGACAAGATCCCGCTGAAGAAGCGCTACGCCCAGCTCGGGGTGCGCGTGGTGCCGCACGCCATCGCCCGCCACGGCAGCTACCTGGCGCCGGGCACCATCCTCATGCCCAGCTACGTGAACATCGGTGCCTACGTGGACGAGGGCACCATGGTGGACACCTGGGCCACCGTGGGCAGCTGCGCGCAGATCGGCAGGCATGTGCACCTGAGCGGCGGGGTGGGCATCGGCGGGGTGCTGGAGCCCGTGCAGGCCGCCCCGGTGATCGTCGAGGACGGCTGCTTCATCGGTTCCCGCGCCATCGTGGTGGAGGGGGTGCGCGTGTGCCAGGAGGCCGTGCTCGGCGCCAACGTGGTGCTCACGGCCAGCACCCGCATCATCGATGTCACCGGCCCCGCGCCCGTGGAGATGAAGGGCGTGGTGCCGCCGCGCAGCGTGGTGATCCCGGGCACCGTGCCCAAGCGGTTCCCGGCCGGCGACTATGGCGTGCCCTGCGCCCTGATCATCGGCCAGCGCAAGGAGAGCACCGACCGCAAGACCTCGCTGAACGACGCTCTCCGCGAGCACAGCGTGGCCGTGTGAGGGGGCGCGTTCCGGGCTTGCCGTTACCTTCGCCGCCCCGGCACCAGCCGGCATCCCCACACGAACCATGAGCTACGACGTCATCGTCCTCGGCAGCGGCCCCGGAGGCTATGTTGCCGCCATCCGCGCCAGCCAACTGGGCCTGAAGACCGCCATCGTGGAACGCGAGGCCCTCGGCGGCATCTGCCTCAACTGGGGCTGCATCCCCACCAAGGCCCTGCTGAAGAGCGCCAACGTGTTCGAGTACATCAACCACGCCAAGGACTACGGCATCACCGTGGGCGCGCCCAAGGCCGACTTCGGCGGCATGGTGAAGCGCAGCCGCGAGGTGGCCGACAGCAACAGCAAGGGCGTGGGCTTCCTGATGAAGAAGAACAAGATCGAGGTGATCATGGGCACCGGCAAGCTGCTGCCGGGCAAGAAGATCGAGGTCACCGCCGCGGACGGGAAGAAGAGCACCGTGGAGGGCAAGCACATCATCATCGCCACCGGCGCCCGCAGCCGCGAACTGCCCGCCTTGAAGCAGGACGGCAAGAAGATCATCGGCTACCGCGAGGCCATGGTGCTGCCCGAGCAGCCCAAGAGCATGGTGGTGGTGGGCAGCGGTGCCATCGGCAGCGAGTTCGCCTACTTCTACAACGCCATCGGCACCAAGGTCACCCTGGTGGAGTTCATGCCGAACATCGTCCCGGTGGAGGACGAGGAGGTGAGCAAGCAGCTGGAACGGAGCTTCAAGAAGCAGGGCATCGAGGTGATGACCGGCAGCGAGGTGACCGCAGTGGACACCAAGGGCAACGGCTGCAAGGTGACGATCAAGAGCGCCGCCGGCGAGAAGGCCGTGGAGTGCGACATCGTGCTCAGCGCGGTGGGCATCGCGGCCAACATCGAGGGCATCGGCCTGGAGGAGGTGGGCATCGTCACCGACAAGGGCAAGATCAAGGTGGACGAGTTCTACGCCACCAACATGCCCGGCTACTACGCCATCGGCGATTGCACGCCCGGCCAGGCCCTGGCGCACGTGGCCAGCGCCGAGGGCATCATCTGCGTGGAGAAGATCGCCGGGCATAACCCGGAGAAGCTGGACTACAACAACATCCCCGGCTGCACCTACTGCTCCCCCGAAGTGGCCAGCGTGGGCTACACGGAGAAGCAGTGCAAGGAGAAGGGCCTGGCCATCAAAGTGGGCAAGTTCCCTTACAGCGCCAGCGGCAAGGCCAAGGCGGCGGGCAACACGGACGGCTTCGTGAAGCTGATCTTCGATGCCAAGTACGGCGAGCTGCTCGGCGCGCACATGGTGGGCCTGAACGTGACGGAGATGATCGCCGAATGCGTGAGCATCCGCAAGCTGGAGACCACGGGCCACGAGATCATCAAGACTGTGCACCCGCACCCCACCATGAGCGAGGCGATCATGGAGGCGGCCGCAGCGGCCTACGGCGAGGTGATTCATCTGTAAAGCTGAAACACGAAAGCGGAAAGCTGAAACGCGGCCGATTTCAGCTTTCCGCTTTCATCCTTCCTCTCGTGTGCGGCATCGCCGGTTCATACCACCTCGGCAGCGGCCGGCCCCCGGTCGATGACCGCATCGGCGAAGCGCTGGCCTGCCTGGCGCATCGCGGCCCGGATGATGAAGGCACCTACCGCAAGGGGAACGCCGTGCTGGGCCATCGCCGCCTGAGCATCATCGACACCAGCGCGGCGGGGCACCAGCCCTTCACCGACGATGGCGGCCGTTACACCATCGCCTTCAACGGCGAGGTCTTCAACTTCCAGGAGCTGCGCGCGCAGCTCGAGGCGGCCGGCCACGCCTTCCGCAGCCGCACCGACACCGAAGTGGTGCTGCGCCTCTTCGCCGTGAAGGGCGAAGCCTTCCTGCACGAGCTCAACGGCTTCTTCGCGCTGGCGATCCACGATGCGGAGAAGGACGAGCTGCTGCTGGCCCGCGACCGCTTCGGCGTGAAGCCCCTGTGGTGGAGCGAGCAGGACGGCCTGCTGCGCTTCGCCAGTGAGCTGCGCGCCCTGAAGGCGCTGGGCGCCCGCGGCGAACCGGACCGGCACAGCCTGCAGCAGTACTTCACCTACCACTACATCCCGGCGCCCTGGAGCATCCTGAAGGGCGTGCGGAAACTGGAACCGGGGGAGCTCCTGCGCGCAACCGCCGCCGGCACGCGACGCGAGCGCTGGTACGACCTGCCTGAGGCCGCGCGCCGAACCCCGCTCCCACCCGACCCGGTGGCGCAGCTGCGGGAGCTGCTCGAGGACGCCGTGCGCATGCGCTTGATCAGCGATGTGCCCATCGGCACCTTCCTCAGCGGCGGGCTCGACAGCAGCATCGTGAGCGCCCTTGCCGCCCGGCACCAGCGGGGCCTGCGCACCTTCAGCATCGGCTATGCCGACGACCCCTACTTCGACGAGACCCGCTACGCCGAGGAGGTGGCGCGCCGCATCGGATCGGAGCACACCACCTTCAAGCTCACGCGCGACGACCTCGCCGCGGCCTACACGGACCTGCTCGCGGCCATCGACGAGCCCTTCGCCGACAGCAGCGCCCTCCCCTCCTTCATCCTCTGCCGCGAAACGCGCAAGCAGGTCACCGTGGCGCTGAGCGGCGATGGCGCCGACGAGGTGTTCGGCGGCTACCGGAAGCACCAGGCCGAGCTGCACCTGGCCAAGCCCGGACCGCTGGAGAAGGCCGTGATCGCGCTGGGACCGCTCTGGCGCAGGCTGCCGCGCTCGCGCAACAATCCCATCACCGATGCCTTCCGCAGGCTGGAGCGCTTCGCCAACGCCGCCTCGGGGCACCGCGAGCAGCGCTGGCTGAGCCTGGCCTCGTTCGACAGCGATGGCGATGCGGGCGCCTTGGTGCCCCGGGCCGCCCACCCCATGGAACTCGATGACCGCGACCTGGGCATGACCCAGGGCATGGCGCAAATGCCCGGCCTGAACGGCTATCTGCTGGCCGATGTGCGCACGGTGCTGCCGAACGACATGCTGCACAAGGTGGACCTCACCAGCATGGCCCATGCGCTGGAGGTGCGGACCCCCTTCCTGGACCGCCGGGTGGTGGAGCTCGCCTTCGCCCTGCCGGCGGAGCTGAAGCTGCGCCCGGGCGTGGGCAAGGCCATCCTGCGCGAAGCCTTCGGCGGCCTCTTGCCCGCTTCGGTCCTCGAGCGGGGGAAGCAGGGCTTCGAGGTGCCGCTGCGCGATCTGCTGCTGGGGCCGCTGGCCCCGTGGCAGGACCGGCTGCTGACGCGCGACCTGGTGGAATCGGCCGGTCTCCGCTGGGAGGCGGTGGAACCGATCCGGCGCCGCCTGCGCTCGGCGCGGCCCGGCCAGGCACAGGCAACCGTGCATGCCCTGCTCGTCTTCCTCTCGTGGTGGAAAACCCACGGCCGCTGAGGCCCCCGAGCGCGGCCCGGCGGCTACATTCGCCCACCCCGCCCGCATGCCCCGCGTCCTTCGCATCCTCAACCGCTTCAACCTCGGAGGCCCCACCCACAACGCGGCCTACCTCACGCGGTACCTGCCGGATGAGTTCGAGACGCTGCTGGTTGGCGGCAGCCAGGAGGCCACCGAAGAGGGCAGCCACCATATCCTGGAACGCATGGGCGTTAAGCCCTTGATCCTGCCCGAGTTGCAGCGCGAGGTGGCCCCGTGGCGCGACCGTGGCGCCTACCGGCGCATCAAGGAGCTGATCCGCGAGTTCAAGCCGGACATCGTGCATACCCATGCGGCCAAGGCCGGCGCCGTGGGCCGCATGGCCGCCGCCGACCTGGGCGTGAAGGCCATCGTGCACACCTTCCACGGCCACGTCTTCCACAGCTACTTCGGGCCGGTGCGGACGGCCTTCTACAAGGGCATCGAGCGCTACCTCGCCCGGCGGTCCACGCGCATCATCGCCATCAGCGAGCGGCAGAAGGATGAACTGGTGAACGAGCACCGCATCTGCCCGGCATCCAAGGTGGCCGTCATCCCCTTGGGCTTCGACCTCAGCCGGTTCCAGGAGGACCAGGCCCGCAAGCGCGCCCTCTTCCGCAAGGTGTATGGCGTGGCCGACGACGAGATCGCGGTGGGCATCATCGGCCGCCTGGTGCCCATCAAGAACCACGGCCTCTTCCTGGACGTGGTGGCCAAGGCCTCGGCCGCCACCGGCCGCAAGCTGCGCGCCTTCATCGTGGGCGATGGCGAGGAGCGGGACCGGCTGCAGCAGCGGGCCAATGAACTGGGCCTGAGCCAGGTTCAGGGCCCCTATTTCAACGGGCACGGCTTCGGCCATGGCGTGAACGGGAAGCCCCTGGTGGGGCGCGCCACCGTCACCTTCACCAGCTGGATCAAGGAGGTGGACATCGTGAACGCCGGGCTGGACATCGTCATGCTCACCTCCCTCAACGAGGGCACCCC
This sequence comes from Flavobacteriales bacterium, assembly GCA_030584065.1. Classification (NCBI taxonomy): domain Bacteria; kingdom Pseudomonadati; phylum Bacteroidota; class Flavobacteriia; order Flavobacteriales; species Flavobacteriales bacterium. Next base: position 379,700 of record CP129489.1, on the reverse strand, counting down.
GGTGAGCCTAATCGAGGCACAGGCCAGCAACCGCCCCGTGGTGAGCACGCGGGTGGGCGGCATCGAGAACGTGGTACGGCCGGGCGAGACGGCGCTGCTGAGCGAATCCGGCGATGCGGCCGGCATGGCGCGCCACCTGGCCCACCTGGTGATGGACGAGGCCCTGCGGAGCCGCATGGGCAGCGGCGGCTGGGCGCATGTGCGCGACCGCTACCATTACACCCGGCTGGTGCAGGACACCGCACAGCTCTACCGATCGCTCCTGGCCTGATGCCCGCCGGGGCCGTTCGCTACATTTGGCCACTTATGCTTCGCACGCTCCGCTCCCTCGCGGCGGCTGTCATCCTGGCGGGCCTTCTGCTCACCGGCTGCACGGTCAACCGCGACATCATGTTCAAGACCCCGACGGACCACGCCTACGCGGCCTTTCCGGACACCGGCATCCATAACCGCTTCCTGGTGCTCCAGCCCAACGATGTGCTGCAGTTCAGGCTATTCGCCAACGACGGCTTCAAGATGATCGACCTGGTGAGCGAGGGGGGCACGCGCGAGGCGAACATGGCCATCCGCAACCTCTTCCTCTACACCATCGAGAGCGACGGGCTGGCCAAGCTGCCCCTGCTGGGCCGGGTGAAGCTCTCGGGCTACACCATCCGCGAGGCCGAGATGTACCTGGAGGAGAACTACGCCAAGTACTACAACAAGCCCTATGTGCAGCTGATGGTCACCAACCGCCGCGTGGTGGTCTTCCCCGGCGAGGGCGGGGACGCGCGGGTGATCACCCTGGAGAACAACAACACCACCCTGCTGGAGGTGCTGGCCCTGGCCGGCGGCGTGGCCCGGCGGGGGGATGCCCGCCGCGTCAAGCTCTTCCGCCACCACCCCGACGGCTCGCGGACGGTGCACCAGTTCGACATGTCCGATATCGATGGCCTGAAGTACGCGGACATCGTGATGCAGGGCGATGATGTGGTGTACGTGCAGCCCAACCCCGAGATCGCCCGCGAGGTCCTGCAGGACCTCACCCCGGTCATCACCCTGCTCACCAGCATCGTGCTCGTGATCGGCGTGGTGCGCGGATTCGGCAACTAAGCGCACGCGCGGATGCTCTCCGAGGATATCAGCAACCGCAACGTAAGCTTCGAGAGCTACAAGCAGCGGATCACGAACTTCAGCAATGAGTTCGAGCTCGGGCTGTTCCTCTACATCCTGAAGCGCAGCATGGTGTGGGTGGTGCTGGTGCTCCTGCTCGCCGGCGCCTCGGCGGCGCTCTACCTGCGCTACACGGCCCCCATCTTCCAGTCGCGCGCCATCATCCAGGTGGGCGGCAGCAACACCGCCAAGCAGGTGCTGATGATGGCCACCTTCACCGAGGACCAGAACCTGGCCGTGGACCTGGAGTTCATGCGCAGCCGCCTGTTCCTGGGCATGGCCCTGGAGCAGCTCCCCCTGCAGGTGAGCTACTTCAACCGGGGCCAGATCCTCACCGAGGAGTACTACATCCACAGCTTCTTCAAGCTGCGCGACCTGACGGTGACCGACAGCGCCGTAGTGGACCTCCCGGTCTTCGTGGACCTCTCCAAGCCCGACCGCGTGGGCTTCAGCTACACCATCGGGTCGGTGGTGATCAAGGAGAGCTTCCCCCGCAGCGGCGAGATCCGCCTGCCGCATTTCACCTGCCGGCTCGAGCTGGGCGACCATCCCATCCTGCACGATCCCGATGCGAAGGTGAACCTGTACCTGAAGATCAACTCGCTGCCCAAGCTGCTGGACAAGTACGCCGCGCAGGTGCTGGTGAAGGTGCTGGACTACAACGCCAAGACGATCGAGGTGAGCTGCAGCGACCCGAACCCCTGGCTCGCGCGCGACCTCTCGCAGGCCCTGGCCACCACCTTCATCGATTACGACCTCGTGCGCCAGAGCAGCAGCGCGCGCAACGTGATCGAGTTCATCCGCACGCAGAAGGACACCGCCTACGGGGAGCTGCGCGACTCGGAGTTCACCCTGCAGCGCTTCCGTGGCGAGAACCGCGTGGCCGATGTGCAGACCCTGACCCCGCTGCTGCTGGAGCGGTCGGACCGCTACGAGGACGACCTGGTGCGGCTCACGCTCGACATCGAGGTGCTCCGGGCCCTGGAGGCCGCCACCGACCGGCCGGTGGAGGAGATCGATGCGCACGACCTCATCCCCCTGCTGCTCGGCACCAAGTACGAGCCCACGCTCTCCACCCCGCTGCGCCAGCTGCAGGACCTGCTGCAGGACCGCGAGATCATCGCCACGGAGGCCACCCCGGTGCACCCCGCTTCGCGCGCCACCGCCGGGCGCATCGAGATCCAGAAGAAGGTGCTGCTGGAGACCATCCACCGCCTGCGCCGCGCGGCCGAGGAGCAGCGCGACGACCTCGCCGGGCAGCTGGAGGAGCTCGACTCCCGCTTCCGCAAGCTGCCGGAGAAGGAGCTGGAGTACGCCCGCGTGGAGCGCGTGTTCAACATCAACCAGAAGTACTACACCCTGCTGCTCGAGAAGGAGATCGAGTACCGCATCAGCAAGGCGGGCTTCGTCCCGCAGAACCGCATCCTCCAGGATGCCGCCCTGGCCCAGGTGCCCATGACCCCGAACCGCGAGGTGGTCATCATCTCCTACCTCGTCACCGGCATCGCCATCTGCATGCTCATCCTGCTCGTGCGCTACATCATGCACGACAACATCACCAGCCTGCACGACATCGCCAAGCTCTCGCATGCGAGCATCGGCATCCTGGGCATGATCCCCAAGTACAAGAAGGAGATCCCCATCTCGCAGCTGCTCATCGACAAGAACCCCAAGTCGCTCATCGCCGAGGCCTTCCGGTCGGTCCGCACCAACATGCAGTTCGTGGACAACACCCCCGGGCCCAAGGTGGTGGCCATCACCAGCACCATCTCCGGCGAGGGCAAGACCTTCGTGGCGATGAACCTGGCCGGGATCATCTCCTACGGCGGAAAGCGCGTCATCATCCTCGACCTCGACATGCGCAAGCCCAAGATCCACCTGGGCTTCGATGTGGACAACGCCCGCGGCATGAGCACCATCCTCATCGGCAAGGACACGCTCGACTCCTGCATCCGCAAGAGCAACCTGGCATCGCTGGACTACATCACGGCCGGCCCCATCCCGCCGAACCCCTCGGAGCTCATCATCAGCCAGGCGATGACCGACGTGCTCACCGAGCTCAAGCAGCGCTATGACGTGGTGCTGCTCGACAACCCGCCGGTGGGCCTGGTGACCGATGGCATCCCCATGATCCAGCTGGCCGACTACCCCATCTACATCTTCCGCAGCGACTACAGCAAGAAGCAGTTCGTGCAGAACGTGGACCGGCTGATCAACGAGAACAGCATCAAGCGGCTCACCTGCGTGCTCAACGGCGTGGACATCGACCGGAACAAGTACGGCTACAACTACGGCTATGGCTACGGCTACGGCTATGGCTATGGCTACAGCGGCGGCTATTACGAGGAACGCAGCACCAAGCGCAAGCGCGGACTCTTCGGCGGCCTATTCAGCAAGGGATGATGGAGACCACGACCTACCCCATCCAGGGCCTGCTGCTCATGCGGCCCCGCATCTTCGCCGATGACCGGGGCTCCTTCATGGAGACCTGGAGCCAGCCGGCCATGGACCGGCTGATCGGCCCGCGCGCCTTCGTGCAGGACAACGAGAGCACCTCGCGCCGAGGCGTGCTGCGCGGCCTCCACTTCCAGATCGCCCCCCATGCCCAGGGCAAGCTGGTGCGCGTGGTGCGCGGCGCCGTGATCGACGTGTGCGTGGACATCCGCCCCGGCAGCCCCACCTACGGCCGGCACGTGAAGGTGCCCCTTGACGGGAGGTCGCCGGCCATGCTGTGGGTGCCGCCGGGCTTCGCGCACGGCTTCGTGGCGCTCGAGGACGACACCGTCTTCGCCTACAAGTGCACCGCGCTCTACCACCCCGCCTCGGAGCGCACCATCCGGTGGGACGACCCCGACCTGGGCATCGATTGGGGCATTGAAGCGCCCTTGGTGAGCCCCAAGGACCGCGAGGGCTTCGCCTTCAACGGCCCCTGGGGGCGATAGGAGCCCATCGACCCCATGTACGGCGCAACGCAGCTCTTCCTGATCTACTCCGGGCTCTTCTTCGCGGCCTTGGTCTTCAGCCTGCTCGTGAACTCGCTGTTCATGCGCTTCGCGCGCACGCTGGGCATCCGGGAGAAGGACCAGATGCTGGTGCGCTGGAGCAGCAGCCACAAGCCGGCCTTCGGCGGCATCGGCTTCTACATCCTGTTCCTGGCCTGCTTCTCGCTGCACGGGGTCATCTTCCCGGGCGAAGCCGGCGCCACCCTCAAGCCCGAGCTGCTCGGCCTGCTGGCCGCGACCTCGCTCGGCTTCCTCATGGGCCTGGCCGACGATGCGTACAACACCCGCCCCCTGCTGAAGTTCCTGGTGCAGCTCGCCTGCGGCGGCATCCTCATCGCCACCGGCACCACCATCGACCTCTTCGAGGCTCCCTGGGCCAACCATGCGCTCACGCTCCTCTGGGTGGTGGGCATGATGAACTCCATCAACATGCTCGACAACATGGACGCCATCACCACGGTGGTCTCCATCGCCATCCTCGCCGCCGCCGTGGTGGCGCTCATCGTGCGCGATGCCATGGAACCCGTGTACATGGTGCTCATGGTGGGGGTGATGGCCGCCCTCAGCGGCTTCCTCTTCTTCAACTGGCACCCCTCCCGCATGTTCATGGGCGATACCGGCAGCCAGTTCCTGGGCGTGCTGCTCGCCTTCGTCGGCATCCGCTTCTTCTGGAACGGCGAATCGCCCACCGGCGCCTGGGAGCCCGCCCGGCAGATGATCGCGCCCCTCACCGTGTTCCTGCTGCCGATCGCCGACACGGCCACCGTCTCCATCAACCGCGTGATGCGCGGCCGCAGCCCCTTCGTGGGCGGGCGCGACCACACCACCCACCACCTGGGCTACCTGGGGCTCAGCGACGGCCAGGTGGCCCTTGTCTTCATCGGCATCAGCCTGGTGAACGTCTTCCTCACCTTCGTGATGTGCCGTTTCGTCACGGTCTGGACGAACCTGCACACCGGTATCTTCGTTGCATACGGCCTGGCCGTCTTCGGCACGCTTTTCTCCATCACCCACCGGTCCAAGCCGCGCCCATGAAACGCAAGCTCCTCCGCCTCGGCTGGCGCACCGCGCTATGGATGGCCCTGCTGGCCGGCGGTTCGGCCGCGCTGCACCTGTTCACCTTTTCCGCCAGCAGCGCCGAGTCCGACCTGGACCACCTGCGCCACTTCAACGACGGCTACAAGGTCTTCTCCCTCACGCTGCCCAATGAGCTCTCCTTCTGCGGCGAACCGGTGCCGCTGGACCGCATCGACGTGCGCGAGCGGCTCGACCGCGAGCTCCTGGTGAACACCTACTGGCAGAGCAACACCCTCCTGGCGCACAAGCGGGCCAATCGGTGGTTCCCCCTCATCGAGGAGGTACTGAAGCGCGAGGGCGTGCCGGACGACATGAAGTACCTGGCCTTGGTGGAGAGCAACTTCACCAATGTGGTCTCGCCCGCCGGCGCGGCCGGATACTGGCAGTTCATGAAGGAGACCGGCCAGGGCTACGGGCTGGAGGTGAACGGCGAGGTGGACGAGCGTTACAACGTGGAGAAGAGCACCGTGGCCGCCTGCAAGTACCTGAAGGCGGCCTATGCCAAGTACGGCAGCTGGGCACTCGCCGCGGCGGCCTACAACCTCGGCCCCGGCGGCGTGGACAAGCAGCTGGGCCGCCAGAAGAAGGAGAGCTACTTCGACCTCCTGCTGCCGGAGGAGACGAGCCGCTACGTGTTCCGGATCCTCGCCATGAAGGAGATCATCCGCGAGCCGCAGCGCTACGGATTCCACCTGCGGAAGCGCGACCTCTACCCGCCCTATGCCACCCGGCCCATCGAGGTGAAGGGCCCGATCGAGGACATCGCGGCCTTCGCCCTCCGGCACGGCACCGATTACAAGACCGTGAAGCTGCTCAACCCCTGGCTGCGCGACACCCGCCTCACCAACAAGGAGGGCCGGGCCTACACCCTGCTGCTGCCGGGCGAGGGCTTCCATGATGCCCCTGCGGAGCCTTGAAGACTGAAGCCCTGAAGGCCGCCGCCAGCGAGGAAGGCACGGCCGACGACCACATCGAGGTGCTCGGTGCCCGGGTGCACAACCTGAAGGACATCGATGTGCGCATACCGCGCGACAAGCTGGTGGTGATCACCGGGCTCAGCGGCAGCGGCAAGAGCTCCCTGGCCTTCGATACGATCCACGCCGAGGGGCAGCGGCGCTACATCGAGACCTTCAATGCCTATGCCCGCCAGTTCCTCGGCGGCATCGAGCGGCCCGACGTGGACCTGATCACCGGGCTCAGCCCCGTGATCGCCATCGAGCAGAAGACGATCAGCCGCAACCCGCGCAGCACCGTGGGCACGGTGACGGAGATCTACGACCTGCTGCGCCTGCTCTATGCGCGCGTGGCCGATGCCTACTCGCACGTCACCGGCGAGCCCATGGTACGCTACACCGACCAGCAGATCGTGGAGCTGGTGGCCGAGGCCTACGCCGGCAAGGAGGTGCTCATCCTGGCGCCGCTCGTGCGCGGCCGCAAGGGCCACTACCGCGAGCTCTTCGAGCAGCTGCTGCGCCAGGGCTTCCTGCGGGCCCGCGCCGATGGCGAGGTGCTCGACCTCACGGGCCGCCCCCGGCTCGACCGCTACAAGGTGCACGACATCGAGCTGGTGGTGGACCGCATCAAGGTGAGCGAAGGCAGCGGCAAGCGGCTGGCCGAGACCATCCAGACCGCGATGAAGTACGGCAAGGGCAGCCTCATGGTGGTGGAGGCCAAGGGCCAGCACGCGCCGCGGTTCCTGAGCCGCCACCTCATGTGCCCCACCAGCGGCATCGCCTACGAGGAGCCTGAGCCCAACCTCTTCAGCTTCAACAGCCCCTACGGTGCCTGCCCCCGGTGCAGCGGCCTGGGCCAGGTGACGGAGGTGGCGCTGGACAGGATCGTGCCCGACCGCAGCAAGAGCATCCGCAAGGGCGCCATTGTCGCGCTCGGCAGCTACAAGAGCAACTGGGTGTTCAAGCAGGTGGAGGCCGTGCTGGAGAGCTTCGGACACGACCTGGACACGCCCGTTGAGGAGATGGAGGACGCGGTGCTGGCGGCGCTGCTCAACGGCCTGGACGAGCCGCTGCGCGTGAGCAGCAGCATCGGCCTGAGCGACCGCACCGTGCAGTTCGAAGGCATCATCCCCTTCATCCTGGAGCAGGCCGAGGAAGGCCCGAAGACCGCGCAGAAATGGGCGGCCGGCTTCACCCACATGGTGAGCTGTCCTGAATGCGGCGGCGCCCGGCTGAAGAAGACCGCCCTGCATTTCCGCCTGGACGGCCGCAGCATCACCGAGCTCGCCCAGCTGCCCATCAACGGGCTGCACGCCTTCATGTCGGGCCTGACTGACCGGCTGAGCGGGACCAAGGCACTGATCGCGCGCGAGGTGGTGAAGGAGATCACCGCACGGAGCGGCTTCCTGCTCGATGTGGGCCTGGAGTACCTCACCCTCGACCGCAGCGCGCGGTCCCTGAGCGGCGGTGAGGCCCAGCGCATCCGCCTGGCCACGCAGATCGGCAGCCAGCTCACCGGCGTACTCTACATCCTCGATGAACCCAGCATCGGGCTTCACCAGCGCGATGACCAGCGGCTCATCGGCAGCCTGCGCAACCTGCGCGACGGCGGCAACAGCGTGCTGGTGGTGGAGCATGACAAGGAGATGATGCTGAGCGCCGACCACCTGATCGACATCGGCCCCGGCGCGGGCGAGCACGGTGGACGGATCGTGGCCGAGGGCCACCCCAAGGAGCTCCTGCGCGGCGACAGCGTGACGGCACGCTACCTCCGCAACGAGCTGCGCATCGAGGTGCCGGCCGAGCGCCGCCGGGGCAGCGGCAAGCGGCTCTCGCTGCGCGGTGCCTCGGGCAACAACCTCAAGGCGGTGGACGTGGACTTCCCGCTGGGCACCTTCATCTGCGTCACCGGGGTGAGCGGGAGCGGCAAGAGCACCCTCATCGGCGATACCCTCTACCCCATCCTCAGCAGGCACTTCTACCGCAGCGACCTGCAGCCGCTGCCCTACGACTCCGTGCGCGGCCTGGAGCACATCGACAAGGTGATCGAGGTGGACCAGAGCCCCATCGGTCGCACCCCGCGTAGCAATCCGGCCACCTACACCGGGCTCTTCGACCACATCCGCGACCTGTTCGCCCAATTGCCCAGCGCCAAGATCCGCGGCTACAAGGCCGGCCGCTTCAGCTTCAACACCGCCGGCGGGCGCTGCGAGACCTGCAAGGGGGCCGGGCTGCGCACCATCGAGATGAACTTCCTGCCCGATGTAGCGGTGCCCTGCGAAACCTGCCGCGGCAAGCGCTACGATCGGGAGACCCTCGAGGTGCGCTTCAAGGGCAAGAGCATCGCCGATGTGCTGGACATGCCGGTGGAGGAGGCGGCCGCCCTCTTCGCCGACATCCCCCAGATCAGCCAGAAGCTGCGCACCCTGCTCGAGGTGGGCCTTGGCTACGTGAAACTGGGGCAGAGCAGCACCACGCTCAGCGGCGGGGAGGCGCAGCGCATCAAGCTGGCCACCGAGCTGAGCCGCAAGGGCACCGGCAGCACCTTCTACATCCTCGACGAGCCCACCACCGGCCTCCATTTCGACGACGTGAAGCAGCTCATCGCCGTGCTGCAGCGCCTGGTTGACCAAGGCAACACCGTGCTGGTCATCGAGCATAACCTCGACATCATCAAGGTCGCCGACCACGTGATCGACATGGGCCCCGAAGGCGGCGCCGGCGGCGGCACGGTGGTGGCCCGGGGGACGCCCGAGGAAGTGGTGCTGATGGGGCGCGGCCACACCTGGCCCTACCTCAAGGCGGAACTCGCCTAGCGCATTTGTCCCGGCGCAACGGTTGATAATGCCGTGGAGGGGCATCGCACGGACACGCGGGCGGTGACTTGCTTCGCTGGGCAGACGCATCCCGAGATGAAGCACGACCACAAATCCAAGGAGGAGAGCGAGCGCCGCATCAAGCGCGCCTTCAAGCGCAAGGGCTGGAGCGAGGTGAAGGCCAACGACAGCTGGGCCATCTTCAAGATCATGAGCGAGTTCGTGGAGGGCTTCGAGGCCATGCAGCGCATCCGGCCCTGCGTGAGCATCTTCGGCAGCGCCCGCACCAAGCCCGATGCTGCGGAGTACACGCTGGCGGAGGAGATCGCCTTCCAGCTCACCGGCAACGGCTACGGCGTCATCACCGGCGGCGGACCGGGCATCATGGAGGCCGCCAACAAGGGGGCCCAGCGCGGGGGCGGCACCAGCGTGGGCCTCAACATCGAGCTGCCGTTCGAGCAATCCTCGAACCCCTACGTGGACAAGGAGAAGAGCCTTCACTTCGACTACTTCTTCGTGCGCAAGGTGATGTTCACCAAGTACTCCCAGGGCTTCATCGTGCTGCCCGGCGGCTTCGGCACGCTCGATGAGCTCTTCGAGGCGCTCACCCTCATCCAGACACAGAAGATCGGCCGCTTCCCCATCATCCTGGTCGGCAAGCGCTACTGGCAGGGCCTGCTGGACTGGATCAAGCACACCATGGGCGAGAAGCAGGGCTACATCAACCCGGAGGACCTCGACCTCTTCAGCGTGGTGGACAAGCCGGAGGATGCCGTGGAGGCCATCAATGCGTTCTACAGCAAGTACATGCTGAAGCCGAACTTCTAGGCACTGATCACCAGCTGCCGCCGGCTCCGCCTCCGCCGAAGCTGCCCCCGCCGAAGCCGCCGAAGCCGCCGCCTCCGCCCCGGAAGCCCCTGAAGCCTCCCGTGGTGCCGTGATGCCCGCCGCCCTGGCGGCGGTCCATCTGGCTGAGAAGCCACATGGCCGTCCAGAAATCGAGCCGGTTGGTGCGGGCATACCGCTTCACGCGCCCGCGCCAAGCCAGGAACATGAGCAGCATGATGAAGGCCATGAGCAGCATCGGCGCCCACGGCACGCCCTTGCGGCCATAGCTCTTGTGATCGAATTCGCCCTTGGCCAATGGCATGAGCACATCCAGCGCCGCCTCGATCCCTTCGGCGAAGCGCCCGTCGCGGAAGCGCGGCAGCACCTCGTTCTCCACGATCCGCTTGCACGTGGCATCGGGTATCGGCCCTTCGAGGCCGTAGCCCGTGGCGATGAAGACCTTGCGCTGGCCGGCGGCGCCGGTGGGCTTGATGAGGAAGACGATGCCGTTGTCGAAGCCCTTCTGCCCGATGCCCCAGCGCTCCCCCACCTGAAAGGCGAGGTCGCTGGCTTCCGTACCGCATAGGGTATCCACGATGAGCAGCAGGATCCTGTTGCTCGTCTCGCGCGCAAAGGCCGTGAGGCGGCTGTTGATGCGCGCCTCCTCCTCGGCGGCGAGCAGGTCGGTGTATGACCACACCAGGCGGTCCTGCCGGGCCTCAGCGGGAGGCGCAAGGCTGCAATCGAACCGCGCCGCATGGACGCCCAACGCAAGCAGCGCGAAGCCGATGGCCGCCAGGGTCCTCATCGCTTGCCGATGCTCACCTCGTTGCTGAGCTCGTCGCGGTCTCCGGTCCTGTGCGGATGGAAGGCGCGCAGCTTCTCCCCCACCAGGCGCACGGCCTCGCAGAGCCCCTCGGCATTCCGGGATGCCGCGAAATGGAGCTTCAGCACCCCCACCACATCGGTCCAGAAGCCGGGCGGCACGCGCTCGTTGATGCCCTTGTCTCCGATCACCGCCACCTTGCGGTCGGCGACGCAGATGTAGATGAGCACGCCGTTGCGGTCGGCCGTCCGGTGCATGCCGAGCTCCTCGAAGATGAAAGCCGCATGGTCCAGGACATCCTCCTCGATGTGGTCCTCCAGGTGCACGCGGATCTCGCCGGACGTGCGGCGCTCGGCCTCCGCTATGATGGCGGAGACCTGCTGCCGCTCCGCATCGGTCAGGAAGTCCTCTGCCGTGAGCCCGCTCACTGGAAGGAGATGTCGGGAGCGTTCTCGGTTCCTTCGGCGGCCTTGAAGTAGCCCTTCTCCGCGAATCCGAAGAAGCCCGCGAGCAGGTTGCCGGGGAACCGCTTCACGCGCAGGTTGTACACCCGCACGGCGTCGTTGAACTTGCGGCGCTCCACGCTGATGCGGTTCTCCATGCCCTCGTACTGCGCTTGGAAATCGCGGAAAGCGGCCACCGCCTTCAGGTCGGGGTACCGCTCGATGGTGACCAGCAGGCGCGAGAGGGCGCCGCTGAACTGGGCCTGTGCCTCCTCGAACGCGGCCAGGTTCTCCGGGGTGAGCTGATCGGCCGTGAGGTTGATGCCCGTGGCCTTGCTCCGCGCCTCGATCACCTGGGTGAGGGTCTCCTGCTCGAAATCGGCGGCGCCCTTCACGATCTCCAGGAGGTTCTTGGTCTTGTCAGCCCGCTCCTGATAGCGCACCAGCACATCGCCCCATACCTTCTCAACCGCTTCGTTGGCTGCGACGGTTCCGTTGTAGTACGACATGGCCCAGAGCGCGATGAGTCCCACTGCACCGAGGGCGATGATGAGGCCGAGGAATTTTCTCATGGTTTGGTTGGCCGATTGGTATGGCGCCGCGAAAATACCCCATCGCGCGGGTACCGCTCCACCGGCGCCCGCCTCCGTGATGAGCGGTCCGCCGCCCTTACCGCCGGCAGCCTAGCGAAGCAGCAGGCGCACGCTCGTTCTCTCGTCCCCGCTCACGAAGCGCACGGCATAGGTGCCCGGGGCCAGGCCATCGGTGGCGAAGGTGAGCCGCGCACCGGCCTGGAGGCGCTCCAGCGGGCGCACAGTGCGCCCCAAGGCATCGAGCAGCTCCACCGTCCCTCCAAGGGACGCCGGGGCGAGCACCGTCACCTGTCCCTCGGCCGGATTCGGGAAGACCTGCAGGGCCCCGGCGGCCGGCGCCGAAATGCCGGTGACGACCTCCTCGGGCGAGTAATGGAACCGGGCCGCCGTCGGCTGCCCGGCCACGGTGGTGATCACCAGCACGGGCTCATCCATGCCCTGCGCGATCCACTTGTACTCCACCGTTTCCGGCTCATCGAATGCGAAGCCCTGCCCGAACTGCTCCACATAGCCGGAATCGTTGCGCTGCAGCACCGACTTCACCCGCAGCACCTCGAAGGTGTCGGCAGGCAGGTAGAGCGTGCCCCAGCCATCCACCTCATTGAAGCGCCACTGGCGCTGGGTGAAGCTGAAGAGCGAGGGGATGGTGAGCTCGAATTCGCTGTAGCTCGTATCCATGTCGCCATAGGCCATGGGGAAGCGGTGCACCCAATCCACGGGGGTGCGGCGCACGCTCGAAGGCGCGCCGTTCACGTTGGCGCCAAAGCCCACATTGCGGAATCCGGCGGTGTCCTTCTTGAAGTACTCGAAGACGTTGGTGACCGTGAGCACCTGGAAGCTGAAGCCCTGCCCCCGAACGGCATAGCTGGCCTGGTGCTCCGGGTAGAGGAAGGGATTATTGAAGTAGAACTGGTACAGGAGCGGCGAGGAAGCCACCGCCACGCAGGTATCCGCGGCCTCCTGGTCCGGGGTGAGCATGCTGAAGTCCCAGATGTAACCCGCCTCGGTGGCCACCGGATCGAGCCCGGCGGCGACGGTGCTGAAATAGCGCACGGTATCACCGGCATCGGGCATGTCCGAAAGGCCGATGGTGATCTGCGCCCGAAGGGCGAGGGGTGCGAGGAGCAGCAAGGCGAATGGGAAGCGCATGGGGCGGGGGGATGGCCTGCGAAGCTATCCGGTACGAGGCTTGCCTATGGCTCTGAGCCTGCCCGTTGCGGGCACTACCTTTGACTCCCACATGCGCATCGCACTCCTGGCCCTTCTGCTGCTGCCCGGCCTGGCGGCCTTGGCCCAGCCCGACAAGCCCAAGCTGGTGCAGTTCAGCGGGGTGGTGGTCACCGACAGCCTCAGCCCGGTGCCCTTCACCAATATCCTGGTGAAGAACACCTACCGCGGCACGATGAGCGATGTGTACGGCTACTTCAGCTTCGTGGCCCAGGAGGGCGATACGGTGCTGTTCAGCGCGCTGGGCTTCACGCGCACGCAGTACGTCATCCCCTCTGAGCTGCCGGAGAACAAGTACTCCATGATCCATGTCATGGCCCGGGACACCATCTGGCTGAAGGAGCAGGTGGTGGTGCCCTGGCCCTCGCGCGAGCAGTTCGCCGAGGCCTTCCTCAACCTGCGGCTGCCGGCCGATGAGTACCAGCTGACGATGCGCAACCTATCGCCCGCCGAAATGGTGCAGCGCATGGAGAACCTCCCCCCCGATGCGGCCCAGAGCTACCATTACCAGATGGCGCTGGACCAGACCAGGCTGTATTACAGCGGCGGGACCCCGAACATCAACCTGTTCAACCCCATCGCCTGGGCGCAGTTCATCCAGGCCTGGCAGAGCGGGAAGTTCAAGAAGCAGTAGGTGCCCGCTCAGGGCAGGTTGCACCAGTATTCCGCCTTCTCGGGATCGCAGCGCTCGAAGAGCGGCAGTTCCATGCCCGGTCGCACGAGCAGGAGCTCCCACGGGTCGATGACCGTGAGGTAGCGCTCGCCTTCCTTGGTGGGCTCCAGCGCGAGTGCCCGCTCATGGGCGCGCTCGGTGCGCGGACGGCAGAGCTCCAAGCGCAGGAGGGCGCCCTCACCGATGCCTGTGCGCTTGGTGAAGGCACGCATCTCCATGTGACCCGAGAGCAGCGCCTGGTGCAGGTTCTCGGCGCGCTGCGAGCGCCAGACATCGCGTCCGGCCTGTTCGCGCTGCTGACGCCAAGCATCGAATTGCTCCTTCGTCGGCTCCGCGTAAGTGGGCTTGAATGGCGCCTTGGGCGCAGGGTCCTTCTTCAAGGCCGTGTAGAGCGCTGCGCTCTGTCCGGGGCGCACGAGGATCAGCTCCTTTTCCGGGATGTAGAGCAGGAAGGGCTCGGCGGCCGGAGTGGGCACATACCCGTGGTAGCGCTGGAATTCCTCATTCACCTCGCGGCGCCGCAGCAGGCCGAGCCGGACCAGGGGCCCAAGGTCGTTCCTGCGGCCGAGGAAATCGCTCAGTTCCTCATAGCCCTGCTCCCGTGAGCGCAGAATCCTGTTGTACCGCGCCTCGAACACCGCCGCTGTCATGGCGCCAAGGTCCGAAGGCACCCTTCGCCCGCACCGGGCCGGCGCACCGGATCACGAACCAAGCGGTGTTGATCACCCCCTGCCGGGCCTCACGGGGCCACGATCCGCAAGGCTTTGCGGGCATCACCCCCCGTGAGCCGCACCAGCAGCACCTGCCCTGGGGTGCCCGGGATGTCCACATGCCAGGACGCCTTCACGGCGCGACTGGGGCCGTAGGTCGCGAGCAGGGCACCTTGTGCGTCAAAGACCTCGATGCCCAAGGCGGCGCCGGCCGGGTTCTCCGCGAAGACCACGAATCCTGATGCACCGACCACCGGCACGGCCGTGAATGCCGCCGACGCCGCCACCCGCTCGGGGAGGCCGGTGCTGAGGTCGCAGGCGTCGGGGTCAACCAGGTTCACCGCGCCGGGGGTGCTGCACATGAGGGCGAAGTCCGCCGCATTGTCCCCGGAATCCGCCCCATCGGGGTAACGGCCGATGCTGATACCTCCTACCAGGTTGGAGTCCTCCACCGGAGTACCCGTCCCTTCCGTGTAGCCGGGCACCGAACCGCCATAGCTCAGGGCATCGATCACCATGGGGACGGGCTGGGTGGTGACCAGGGCGATGGCGTCGGGCGAGCCGTTCTGGATGAGGTTGGTGGCCGGGCTCACCACCGCATCGCATTCGGGAACCGCCGCGCTGGCGCAGATCACGAAATACTCTCCGGGGCCCAGTGCGGGCCAGGAAGCGCTCTCCAGGGTGCGGTAGACCACCGCACCACCGGCATTCCCATTCACCATCACCACCTGCAGGTACTGGAGCGGGAAGGCGCTGGTGCCAACGTTGAGGATCTCGATGTACTCCGCGGCATCGGTGCCGAGCTGGTCGTAGTCGACCTCGTTGATGACGACCTGGGCCTGGACCGAAAGGCCGGCCATCGCGGCCGCCATCGCCCCCATGGACCTCGGCCGGCGGTGCATATGCCTGCGATGAGCCTTCATGCGGTGATGCTCCATCCAATGATCACTGTTTCACGAACCGGGCCTGGCGGATGCCATCCGGCTGGAGCACGCGCACGAGGTAGGCGCCCTGGGGCAGGGCCGACACGCTTAGGCGACCGGCAGCCACACGGCCGCTCCACACCAGCTTGCCCGTGGCATCCAGCACCTCCACCGGAGCCATCGGATCGTAGCCGGAGAGCGTCACCTGCTCAGTGGCCGGGTTCGGGGCGATGCTGAAAGACGGCTCTTCATGGCCCGGCACGCTGGTGAAGGTGCCTTGCACGATGGTATGCACGGTATTGATGGCGGGGCCCTTGATCACCTCCACGTCGCCATTCGGCCAGCGGATGCTCACTTCCTCCACCTGCGTGTCGGAACCCAGGCCGAAGTGAGCACCGATGAAGCTCATGTAGCGGAAACCGTCTCCGCTACGGATATCGCGAATCTGGGTGCCCAGCGCGCTGGTGATGGTCACCCGGGCACCGATGGCGTCGCGGTTGCTGAGGCTGCCCACGGGGTTGATGCGGATCCAGTTGTTGGCGTTGCCCCCGTTGCGATGGTAGCCGGAACCCGTGCAGATGTCCAGGAATCCGTCGTTGTTCATGTCCCCGATGGCGTGGTTGTCCGGAGCGTCGGCATCATGGCTGAAGGTTCCGTTGCCGTTGTTGTAGTGCAGCGCCCCACCGCCGAGGATGTCCACCCAGCCATCGTTGTTGAAGTCGTGCGCCGTCCATTCGATGCTCTGGCCGCTCCAGGTATCCATGCCGCTGGCGGCCGTGGCATTGGAGAAGCCTCCCGCGCCATCGTTGAGCATCAGCTTGTGGTATCCGCTGCTGCTGGCGCCGATCAGCACGTCCATGTCGCCGTCGTTGTCGAAGTCGCCCCAGGCGCTGCTCCAGCTCTGGTGACCGTCGGCCAGGCCCTGCGCCGGCGCCACATTGGTGAACGCCCCCACCCCATCGTTGAGCATCATCAGGTCGTTGGGGTCGCATCCGCACTTGGCCACGAAGAGGTCCATGGCACCGTCGTTGTCGATGTCGGTGAAGATGCTGCCGTAGTTGCCGCAGGTGGTGCCGTAGCCGCCCTGGGTGAAGGTGAGGTTACCGAGGCCGTCATTGATGAAGGCCACGTTCGCATCCACATCGTGGCATACGAAGGCGTCGAGGTGGCCATCGAGATTGATGTCGACGAAGTTGGTGCGCTGGCTGAAGATGTACTCCGGGAAGGAGATCTCGGTGTAGGCCGTGCCGTCCGCATTCGCCTTCATGAAGGTGGCGCCGCTTCCGCCGCCGTAGAGCAGATCGCGGTGGCCGTTGCTGTCCCAGTCGCCCACGGCGAAGCTCCACGACGCCGTGTTGTCCGCAGCGGTGGTCGGATAGGTGGTGGGGGTGAAGCCGCCTCCCGGCTGCTGGTGGCTCACGGTGAAGCTGGTGTACCCTGGTGCCACGGCATCGTCGCGGCCATCGTCATTCATGTCCACGGCGCCCATGATGGCACCCGAGCCCGGGATGGATACGGCCGTGAAGGTGACCATGCCCTCCGGCGGGGGCGGCACGAACAGCTCGGAGAGCTGGAAGGTGAATCCGTTGGCCGTCCAATAGCTATCGAAGGCGATGGTGTAGGTGACCCCTGCCTCCACTTCGAAATTGGCGATGCTGGAGTAGCCGGGGCCGGTGTCATCGTCGCCCGCCACGCAGGTGAGGGCGACGCAGGACCCCGAGTAGACATGGAAGCGGGTATCCACCGTGGGGTAGCCCTCCACATAGGTGCTCAGGCGCAGCATGGTGTCATTGGCGGCGGTGAACCTGAACCAAGCGCCATAGCTGGGCGAGCCACCGCCCACGCAATACGCGGTGGGGGGCGCACCGGTGAGCGGGGCCACGGTGTAGGTGCCCAGCGTGATGGACTGTGCCGTCATGCAGGAGGACTGCGCGCGCAGGGCCGTTGCAGCGGTTCCGAGCGCCAGCAGCGAGAGGAGGAATCGTTTCATGGGGAGGGATGAGCGGGAAAGATACCCGGATCCCTGTAGCGCGGGCACCGGAGTGCGCCCTTCCGGTACCGGCGGTTGCATTCCCAAGCGCTTCGCCCCCAGCCGCTAGCGGACCACCCAGAGGCGCTTGGGCTCGAGCCTGAAGCGCAACTCATGCCCCACCTCCACGCTCTCGCCATCGAGGTGCGCCAGCACGCCCGCTTGATGCACCATGGCCTCGCGCGCCGGGATGGATCGGAGGTATGGGCTCCGGTCCACGCTGCCCGCATAGAGCTGGAAGAAGGCCTTGAGCAGCGCCGGGAATGGCGGCTTGCGCACGAGGCGGAGCTCGGCCATGCCATCGTCCACCCGCGAGCCGGGCGAGATGAGCGCACCGTTCCCGAACTCCCGCGAATTGGCGAAGACGAGCATGAGGACCTGCTCCTCGATGGTCTCGTGGTTCGCCTTCACCACCACCCGCATGGGCTGGGCGCTGAAGACCTCGCGCAGGATGATGCGGGCATAGTTCCAGGCGCCGCGCGAGCTGCGCTCGAACGCTGCCGCCACCCGGGCATCGAACCCGATGCCGGCGGTGCCGACGAACAGCCGGTCGTTCAGGTAGCACACGTCCACCGGCCGGGCTTCCCCGGTCAGGGCCAGCTCCATCGCCCTCTGCGGATCCCGCGGCAACTCGAGGGAGCGGACGTATCCGTTCCCGCTGCCCAGGCCGATCACCGCCACGGGCACCCGGGTGCCCACCAGGCCGCATGCCACCGCATTGAGCGTGCCGTCGCCGCCGGCGCTGATCACCCGGTCGAATCCGCGGCTCACGGCCTCCTGCGCGAAGCGGGTGCCATCGCCCGGGCCCTGGACGGTGCGGACCTCCAGCTCGGCGCCGTGCGAACGGGCGCGCTCCTCCGCAAGCCCCTGCACGCGCGGCGCGAGGTGCCGGCCGCTCATCGGATTGATCACGAGCATCACCTTCATGGCACGGTGAGCTGGTTCATGCGCATGCGCCGGTTGAACTGCTGCACCGCGGCATGCATGGTGGCGACGGTGCTGTCACGGAGGTCCATGCCCTTCATCCGGTGCGGATCGCCCTTGAAATGCAGCACCCCGCCGTCGTGCATGGCCATGTATCCGCCCATCACGCGCACGATGGCCAGCGGCTGCCGCTCGCGCCGCACCGCGCTGCTCCCGAAGCTGAAGAAGCGGCCGGTGTGGCCGAGCAGGTCGAGCACCGTGGGCATCACATCGATCTGCTGCGTCACATGGTCCACCACCGCGGGCTCCAAGGCGCCCGGCATGTAGTAGACCAGGGGCACCCAGTAATCCACCGCAGCGCTGTAGTGCTGACCGGTGCGCTCGATGTCCGCGGTGTGGTCCGCCGTGACCACGAAGAGCGTGCGGCTGAACCACGGCTGGCGCGCCGCCTCCCGGAAGAAGCCGCGCAGCGCATCGTCCGCATACCGCAGCGCGGGATGGATGGGATGCGTACCGCCGGCGAAGCGCTGCGCATCCCCGGAGGGCAGCTCATAGGGATGGTGCGAGCTCAGCGTGAAGACGGTCCCCATGAAGGGCTCGGGTTCCCGGCCGAGCCGATCGATGAAGTGCCGCAGGAAGGGCTTGTCGCGGATGCCCCAGGTGCCGTCATGGTCGGATTCCGGTCCGGGGTATTCGTTGAGCCCGATGTAACGGTCGAAGCCTGCGCTGCGGCTGAAGGCATCGAAGCCCATGGTGCCGTTGCGCCCGCCGTGGAAGAAGCTCGTGGCATAGCCCTCCTCCTTCAGCACGCCGGCCAGCGAGGTGAACCTCGACTGCGCGTAGGGCGAATGCACGAAGGCCTCATCCATGAGCTCGGGCATCGACGCCAGGATGGCCGGGATGCCGTCCACGCTGCGGCGCCCGTTCGCGTAAGCCCGTGCGAAGCACAGCCCCTCTCCCATCAGCGAATCGAGGAAGGGCATGTAGCCCGCACCGCCGTTGAGGCGTCCGCTATAGACCGAGGAGAAGCTCTCGAGGATGATGACCACCACATTGGGCCGCTGCAGCGCCATGCCGCTGTCGCCGGCCAGCGCGCGCGCAGCGATGCCGTGCAGGGGACCCTCCGCGTAGGCGTGCTCCACGGGCCAGAGCCGGTCGGCCTCCTCCTGCGGCAGGAAGATCCTCTCCGGCAGCACCGGCTTGCCCAGGCTCATCAGCATGGTGAAAGGCGTGTTCAGCACCACCGGCACGTGCTCCGGCTCGGCGTGGTCGGCGGCATTCATCACATTGAGCGGGATGAGCTGGAGCCCGCCGCGCGAGGCCACGGCGATGATCGCCACGGCGGCCGCGCGCCAGGCCACGCGCCGCCAGACAGGCTGGGGATCGCCGGACGCCAGCCGGGCCGCCCTGCCGTATGCCCAGGCCAGGGCCCAGATGCAGGCGATGTAGATGAGCACCACGTACCAGAAGTCGCGCACGAAGACGGGGGCGAGGCTCAGCGTGTCACCGCCGCCGGCCATGATCCCGAACAGGTCGGCCGTGCTGCGCTTGAGGGTGAAGCGGTAGTACTCGAGGTCGGTGCAGGCGAAGAAGAGCGCCACCGCATTGCCGATGAGGTAGAGCCAGCGCTTCGGCTGCGCCCAGCGTCCGCGCTCACCCACCGCTGCCATGCTGAGCAGGACCCAGGGCAGATTGACCCACGCGATGGCGCTGAGGTCGAACCGGATGCCCATGATGTAGGTGCCAAAGGGCACCGCCGGGAACTCCCCCTTGTTGAGCAGGACGAAGGCGAAGCGGAGCAGCGTGTAGACGACCGCCACGGCCGCCAGGCGCGTCAGCAGCACGGTGAGCGGTCCCCGGATGCGCACGGCGCCAAAGATGCGCAACGCTCAGTGCGCCGGCACGGCATGCACGTGCCGGCCCTCCGCCTCGAACAGGTGCACCACGGGATGCTCCTGCCCCAGCAAGGGAAGCGATTGCAATCGGCGGTCGGCCACCACGTACCGGATGCCACCGTCCCGGAAGAGCGCCTGCAGCGCGCCCAGGTCGAACGGCGGCGACAGGCTCCATTCCACGATGTCCTTCTGCGGCAGCTGGCCCAGCCCGTTGAGCAGGAGCTCCAAGTGGCCCCGGTAGGTGATGAAGACGCGGTCGCTCCGGGTGAGGCCTTCGGCTTGCATGGCCCCCAGGATGGCATGGTCCGCATGCCAGTCTGCCGCGTGCGCAGCGCGCAGCGCTTCATCGCCCCACCGCCCCTGCAGCAGCCGTGTGCGATGCACGCCGAAGAGCAGGCCATAGGCGAGCACCCCGGTGCGCAGCGCAGCACCCCACCGTCCTGCGCAGGCCGGCAGCCAGGCCAGCCCCACCGCTGCCGCCAGGATCTCGGCCTCCACCAGGTAGTTGAGGCCGCTGCCCCGCTTCAATCCGAAGAGCAGGCCGCTCAGCAGGGCAACGGCCCCTGCTGCAACGACGGTGGCCCCTGGCCCGTGGCGCCGCCGGAGCACGAGCCCGGCGCCGCCCGCGATGAGCAGCAGCCAGCCCGCGTGGTACTTGAAGATGC
Source organism: Flavobacteriales bacterium (assembly GCA_030584065.1). Taxonomy (NCBI): domain Bacteria; kingdom Pseudomonadati; phylum Bacteroidota; class Flavobacteriia; order Flavobacteriales; species Flavobacteriales bacterium. Next base: position 358,964 of record CP129489.1, on the reverse strand, counting down.
CCTTGTCGAACAGCTCCATGAACAGCGTGGGGTCGATGCCGTTGCGCGAGGCCTGCACCAGGTTCTGCCATAGTGCATGCACCGGCCAACAGGCCAGGAGCAGGCCTGCCGCGAGCAGTGCGATGACCAGGGCCGCGAAGGCGAACCGCGCCAGGCCCCGGCGATCGCCGGCCAGCAGCCGGTCGGTTGCCACCATGAGCAGCGCAACGGCCGCGGTCTGCTTGGCGAGCACCGCGGCGACCCCGACGAGCGTCAGGCCGGCGGCCCACGGCCAGCCCCACGAGGCCGTGCGCTGCGGGCGCGCGAGGGCGTGCACCAGGGCCACCACCAGCAGGGTGGCCAGCGCATCGGGCCGGCCGTAGTAGTGCTCGGTGAAGGCCATGAATGCGATGCAGGCCCCCGCGAGGGCCGTGGCGGGCCGGGCGCCCAAGCGGATGCAGAGGCTGAGGACCAGTGCGGCGGTGAGGAGGTTCAGGACGAGCGCCACCGCACGCCCGACACGGAAGAGCAGCACCGTATCCTGCGGCTCCGCGCCCACCGCCCGCGCCGTCGCCGCGGCAAGGGCATGGAACAGCGGCGTGTACTGCACCACCTCGAAAGGCGGCTGCTCGGGATCGGTGTAGAGCGGACGGCCGAGCAGCAGCTTCTGCATGCCATACACGGCATTCAGCTCCGCCCCGCCCAGATCGACACGCAGGTCGGGCACCAGCTGCAGCCGCAGCCAGCCGTGGCCCAGGGCAAGGGCCAGCAGCGCAGCCAGCATCAAGCGCTCGAGGAGGAGGCGCGCACCGGGCATGGCCGCCGAATGTAGGTGCCGGGCCATGGAGGCACGGCTCAGCGCAAAGGCTTGCGGAAGATGCCCAGCAGCGACCGCCCGAAGGCGTGGCCCACCAGCGGGTCCGCCCAGCGCCCCAGCGGCACGATGCAGCGGTCCCAGAAGCGCACCTGCGCTGCGGTGGGCATGGCGCTGCGCATCAGGAGGCGGTTGCCGAGCGAGAGCAGCATGCCCGGGGCATCGAGGTAGCGCAGCAGCTTCACCTCCACGGCAGGCGGCAGCTCCGCGCGCAGCATGGCCTTGGTGTAGCGGCGGTGATGGCCGATGGCGGCATCGAAGGGGCTGTAGAGGAAGGGGAAGGCCGGCACCAGCACCAGCAGGTGGCCGCCAGGCTCAAGCAGCCCGAAGGCGCGCTGGAGCTCGGCGCGGCCATCGGGTATGTGCTCGAGCACATCGAGGTAGAGAATGGCATCGAAGCGCTCGCCGGCGAGGTCGGCGGTGGTGCCCTGGATGCGCCGGGCCCGGGCCAGGACGGGATGCTCCGCGAAGGAGGGCACGCGATCGAGGAGGGCGCGGTCGGGATCGAGGAAGGTGTATGCGCTGACGCCTTGATGCACCAGGTACGGCGCGTTGGCACCGATGCCGCAGCCCGCATCGAGCACGCGCCCGTGCAGGCAGGGCCGCAGCAGGCCGCTGAAGCGGCGCTTCCAGTGGTGCGCCTGGCGGAAGAGCTCCAGTTCGAGCCCCGGATAGGTCATGGGCGGGACAGCACGGTGTAGATGCGGCCCAGGGGCTCGCGGCGACGGGCCGCGTTCACCAGCAGCAGGCCGATGGCGAAGAAGCCCAGGCAGAGGAGCATGCCGTTGAACAGCGATGCGGAGAGCACGCTGGCCCAGCCGGGGATGGCCAGGCCGGTGAACAGCCTGATGCCCACGATGGCCAGCACGCTGAGCAGGAGCACCACGGCCAGCGCCACGAAGGCGCGCAGCATGAAGGCCAGCACCTCCTCGCTGTATTCCACGAGCGAGCCGAAGGCGTGCATGCTGAGGCTGCGCCAGCCCATGCGCGACCGCCCATCGATGCGCGGGCGGCGGTCGCGGACGATGACGCGCTGCGGCAGCTTGAGCCGGCTGAGGAAGGCCGCATAATGGGTGAAGGAGCGCAGCAGCACGGCGTCGAGCGCGCGGCGGTCGATGATGCTGTAGTTGCCGAAGCTGATGCCGCGCCCCACCACCACGCGGAAGAGCGCCCGATAGCCGAGGTAGCCCAGGCGGAAGCCGATGGACTCGGAGCGCCGTCCGCGTCCCACGAAGGCGATGGCGCAATCCTGCAGGGACAGCAGCTCGGCGAGGGCCGCCGGATCGTCCTCGCCATCGCTGTCCATGACGATGAAGCGGTCGGCCGGGAGCCCGGCCGCGAACAGCAGTCCCTGGTGGATGGCCGCCTGATGGCCCAGGTTGCACGGCAGCGCCAGCGCATGCAGCCGCACGTTGGGGGCGGCCGGGGCGTAGGCGCCGAGGCGTGCGGCGGTGCCGTCGGTGCTGCCATCGTCCACCATCACCACGGCGAAGGCGTACGGCAGCGCGGCCAGCACCCCCTCCAGCTCCTGGAGGAAGCGCACGGCCACCTCGCCCTCGTTGAAGCAGGGCGCCACGATGGCGATGGTGCTGGACGGCATGGCGGCGGGCTGACGAAGTAACGGCGCCCGGCGATGCGCCAGGGATGGCAGCGGCGGCTGGCCGCACGCCGGGCCCTGCGGGTGGCAGCAGCGAGGAGGCGACCGGAGGAAGCCCCCGCAGCGCGCCAGCCGCGGCACCGGCGAAGGCCACCACAGCGGACAGCCCGGCCGGCGCCCTGCTACTGGCCACGGCCCCTCAAGCTCTCGGCCTCCGGATACCTTTGCCCCCGCATCCCCCATCCATGGCCCCGACCACCATCGAAGACCGCCAGCTCCGGTTCGAGCGCGGCACCCGCAGCGACGCCTTCCTCATCGAGACCTACGAGAAGCTCGTCTTCCCCCGCATCATCGAGGAGAAGATGCTGAGCCTGCTGCGGCAGGGCAAGATCAGCAAGTGGTTCAGCGGCATCGGCCAGGAGGCCATCGCCGTGGGGGCCACCATGGCCCTGCGCGATGATGAGTACATCCTGCCCATGCACCGCAACCTGGGCGTATTCACCACGCGCGGCATGCCCTTCCGCAAGCTCTTTGCGCAGTGGCAGGGCAAGGCCACCGGCTACAGCAAGGGCCGCGAGCGCAGCTTCCACTTCGGCAGCCAGGAGCACAAGGTGGTGGGCATGATCAGCCACCTGGGCCCCCAGATGGGCATCGCCGACGGCATTGCGCTGGCCCACAAGCTGAAGAAGGAGAGCCGCTGCACCATCGTCTTCACCGGCGATGGCGCCACCAGCGAGGGCGACTTCCACGAGAGCGTGAACGTGGCCGCTGTATGGGACCTCCCGGTGCTCTTCATCATCGAGAACAACGGCTACGGGCTGAGCACGCCAAGCAGCGAGCAGTTCCGTATGAAGAGCTTCGTGGACAAGGCCGTGGGCTACGGCATAGAGGGCGTGCAGATCGCGGGCAACAACATCCTGGAAGTGCAGGAAACGCTGGCCCGCCTGGCCGACAGCGTGCGCGAGAACCCCAGGCCCATCCTGGTGGAGTGCATCACCTTCCGCATGCGCGGCCATGAGGAGGCGAGCGGCACCAAGTACGTGCCCAAGGAGCTCTTCGAGGAGTGGGGCAAGAAGGACCCCGTGGCCAACTATGAGGCCTGGCTGCTGAAGACGGGCGTGCTCACCATCGCGCAGCGCGATGCGATCCGCGCCCGCCTGAAAGACGGCATCGAGGCCGACCTGAAGCACGCGTTCGAGGAGCCGGAACCCGTGCCCGATGCGGAACGGGAACATGCGGACGTGTATGCGGACATAGGTCGTGGCACCAGTAGCGTCGACGCATCGCGTCGACCTGCTGCGCTGCCAGCAGAACCCGCCGCAAGCGGCGCCCCCGAGAAACGCATGATCGACGCCATCCAGGAAGGTCTGCGCCAGAGCATGGAGCGCCACCCGGGGCTGGTGCTGATGGGGCAGGACATCGCCGAATACGGCGGGGCCTTCAAGATCACCGAGGGCTTCGTGGAGCAGTTCGGCAAAGAGCGGGTGCGGAACACGCCGCTGTGCGAGAGCGCCATCCTCGGAGCTTCGCTGGGCTTGAGCATCAAGGGCATGAAGGCCATGATGGAGATGCAGTTCGCCGACTTCGTGAGCGAGGGCATCACCCAGATCTGCAACAACCTGGCGAAGATGCACTACCGCTGGGGCCAGCACGCCGACGTGGTGGTGCGGATGCCCAGCGGCGCGGGCGTGGGCGCGGGCCCCTTCCACAGCCAGAGCAACGAGATGTGGTTCGTGAAGACGCCGGGGCTGAAGGTGGTGTTCCCCAGCAACCCCTACGATGCCAAGGGCCTGCTGATGACGGCCTTCGAGGACCCCAACCCGGTGATGTTCTTCGAGCACAAGGCCATGTACCGCAGCATCAACGGACCGGTGCCCGAGCAGCCATACGGCATCCCCTTCGGCAAGGCCCGCGTGGTGCGCGAAGGGTCGGCGATGAGCATCATCACCTACGGCATGGGCGTGCATTGGGCCACCGATGTGCAGCGGGAGACCGGCATCGACATCGACATCATCGACCTGCGCACCCTAGTGCCGCTGGACGTGGAGACCATCCTGGCCAGCGTGAAGAAGACCGGCAAGGTGCTGCTGCTGCACGAGGACACGCTGACCGCCGGCTTCGGCGGTGAGCTGGCGGCCATCATCGCCGAGCATGCCTTCGAGCACCTGGATGCGCCGATCGTCCGCGTAGCCAGCTGGGATACCCCGGTGCCCTTCGCCATCCCGCTGGAGCAGGGTTTCCTGCCGAAGGGAAGGTTGAAGGCGTCGGTGGAACGGCTCTCAGCCTACTGAGGGGCGTTGCCGACACCTGTGCTTCTCCGCCATCCGCGCCGTTCATCTCTCCGTCGGGCCATTGGCAACCTTTCCGGCCTTGCTGGCGTCACTCCCTCGGCACGGCCTCATGCCGGTGCCGGCATCCCATGAAGCGATTCTTCGCCGCCAGCGCCCTGCTGGCCGCACTTCCCACCGCCGCCCAGCAGGGCACTTGCGCCACCGCCCCATCCGTCATTTTGGGCGTCACCAACGTGGGCCCGGTGCAGGGCGACCCGAACACCTATTGCGGCGGCGGCACCAATGGCGCCAACGCCGCGTGGTTCCGGTACACCGCCACCATGGACACCAGCGTGCGGATCACGACCAACATACCCGGCTATCCGGTCAACGACACGCGCGTGAGCGTCTACACCGGCACCTGCGATGCCCTCACCTGCGTGGCCTGGGACGACGATGGCGGTGGAAGCCTCACGGCCATGGCCACCTGGGCGGTGACTGCGGGCACCACCTACACCATCGCCTTCGACAACCGGTACTCCACGGCTCCCTTCGCGTTCAACCTCACGCTGGTGCAGCCGCCTCCCCCGCCCCCACCTGCGCTCATCACCTTCACCAATGTCATCATCCCCAACGCCAGCGGCATCCAAGGTGCCGTGGACATGAACAACGATGGCCGTGACGACGCGGTGATGCCCGGCTATGCCAGCTTCAAGGTGGCCTACCAGGGCGAGGATGCCGCCTATACCACCGTCACCTTCCCCACCACCAATGCCGCGAACACCGCATCGTGGAGCTTCGCCGTGGGCGACTGGGACAGCAACGGCCACCGCGACCTGCTCTACGGCGGCGGCAGCGGCGCCACCTTCATGACCGCCAACGCCGATGGTTCCGCCTACACGCAGTTCAGCCCGACGCAATACATCTTCAGCCAGCGCACCAACTTCGTCGACATCAATCTCGACGGCCACCTCGACGCCTTCGTCTGCCACGATGTGGATGCGAATGTGGCCTTCATCAACAACGGCGCCGGCCAGCTGGTGCACACGCAAGGCGGCTACGGCACCACCTGCGGCAACTACGGCAGCATCTTCACCGACATCGACAACGACGGCGCCATGGACCTCTTCGTGGCCAAGTGCGGATGCGACCCCACCGACCTGATGATGCTCAACAACGGCAGCGGCGGATTCGCCAACATCGCGCCGGCGCAAGGCCTCGCCGACGGCCACCAGAGCTGGAGCAGCGCCTGGGGCGACTTCGACAACGATGGCGACATGGACGTGCTCATTGGATCGAGCGGCGGAGGCGCCCATAAGCTGATGCTCAACGATGGCGCCGGCAACTTCACCAATGGCACCGCCGGCAGCGGCATGGACCTCGTCGCCGGCTCCAGCATCGAGTGGACGGCGCACGACTTCGACAACAACGGCTACGTGGACATCCTCGGCGGCGGCGGCCTCCACCTCAACAACGGCGATGGCACCTTCACCACGGGCAACACCTCCACGGGCAACCACGCGGTGGGCGACATGGATGGCGACGGCTTCCTGGATGTCTGCACCGGGAACGGCTACCAGCGGAACAACGGCAACGCCAACAACTGGATCCGCATCATCCCGGTGGGCGTGGTGAGCAACCGCGATGCGATCGGCGCCCGGGTGACCATCACCAGTGCGCTGGGCACCCAGATCCGCGACATCCGCAGCGGCGACGGCTTCCGCTACATGAGCTTCATCGGCGCCCACTTCGGCCTCGGCAGCGATACCGAGGTGGAGGAGGTGAGCATCCGCTGGCCCAATGGCACGGTGGAAGTGCTGAAAGCCCCGGCCATCAACGCCGTGCACACCATCTACGAGGGCCTGACCACCTCGGTCACCGACCGGGCGGAGGACGCCGCGCTGCGCGCGGTGCCGAATCCCGCGCAGGAACGCATCAGCTTCGCAGGCGCCCCCGTCGGTGCGCTGCTGGAGGTGCTCGATGCCACGGGCCGCATCGCCCTGAGCACCCGCTACCAGGGCATCCTCGACATCCAGGCGCTCACGCCCGGCCTCTACGTGGCCCGCATCAACGGCCCCGGGGGGACGGCGCAGTTGCGTTTCACCAAGGACTGACCGCCGGGCGGTCAGCCCCAAGCCGCCCAGAGGATGCCGCCGAGCGCAGCGAGCTCCATGGCGATGAAGCCGGGCGTCACCGCCCGCCAGAGCGCCCTGCCGCCCACGACGAGCACGATGAAGTGCTTTACCAGCGTATTCACCAGCGCCGCCAGCAGGATGGTGACCACGGCCTGCTGCTCCCACACGGGATCCATCGCCAGGCGCGACATCCCCAGCGTCACTGCATCCACATCGGTGATGCCGGCCACCGCGCCCGCAACATAGGTGCCTGCATCGCCGAAGCGCACGTTGGCCCACACCACCAGCCAACGTACCACCGCATAGAGCACCGCGAACTGCAGAGCGATGCGGAAATTCAGGGGATTGGCGAGCATCGGCGGTGCATCGCTCTCATCGGACCGCGTCCGGCGGAGGACCGCTGCCGACCCCAGCCCGGCCAGGGTAATCACCACGAGCGGGAAGGCCACGGTGCCCAGCAGGGCGCGATTCGCCGCGAAGACCTCCAGCAGCATGCGGGGGTACATGATGGCTGCGGCCGCCAGGATGCCCAGCGCCAGGTGCGCGGCCGTGCCCTGCCCGTCGCGCATCCTGCGGGCGAAGCCCAGCGCCACGGCCGTGCTGGAGACCAGCCCGCCCACAACGCCGGCCATCAGCGTGCCCCTTCCGCTGCCGAGGAACTTGGCCAGCAGGTAACCCACCAGGCTGATCCCGGAGACCAGCACCACCATGGTCCAGATCTCCTTCGGATTCCAGGTGCCATGCGGGCCAAAGCCCTCATTCGGCAGGAACGGGAGCACGAGCACGGTGATGACCACGAACTCGATGATGGCGCGCACCTCCTGCTCATTGAGCCGCGTGACGAAGCGGTGCAGCGGCAGCTTGAAGGACAGCAGCAGGAGCACCAGCACCGCGACGATGATGATGAAGAGCAGCTCGCCTTCGTAGGCCAGGCCGCCGAGCAGGAAGGTGATGAGCGCCGTCACCTCGGAGGTGGCGCCCACATCGCCGCGCCGGATGCTGGCACGGTACGAAGTGACCAGCAGCCCGATGAACCCTGCGAGGGACAGGCCGAAGAACCACGCCCCCAGGGAGTCAGCGGATAGCGCTGCGAGGAAACCGAGCAGCGCAATGAGGGTGAAGGTGCGCAGGCCGGCGAACTGCTTCTCCTGGGCGGTGGGCTCCTGCCCCGCATCAGCCCGCTCGCGCACGCGCTTGGCGAACTCCCGCTCCAGGCCGATCAGGAATCCGATGCCCGCAGCCACCGCCAGACGCACCAGCAGGTGCGCATCGGTCCTCGTCCAGGCGTCGGTCAGTTCATCCATGATGCGGCGCGCAAGGCGCGGTTAAGCTAAGGCCGGCGCGGCACCCGGGCAGCGGACGGGCGTCAGCCCTTCACGGCGCCGGGTCCCCTGCGGCGACCACGCGGTAGCGCAGGAGCACATCGCTCGAAACGGGTTCACGCCCGTCGGCATGGGCCTCCCGCAGGGCGGCGGGCCGGCTCCAATCCGGCGTCACCGCAGGCTCCGGGGGAAGCGGCAGGTCGAAGGCCAGCCAGGTGTGCTCCTCGATGTGGAAGCTGAGGACCCGCGCTGCGGATCGGCTGTTGAGCTGCGCCGTGGCCGGCACCACCAGCCGTCCATCCTCCTCCCGGAAGCGCGAGCGGTCGATGTCGGCGTAATGGTTGTCCTTCGGCCCGGCATAGAGGCTGACCCGCATGGCATCGGGGGCCTTCGCAGATTCGGTGATCCGCGCCAGGGGCACCATTACCTCCACCTCCAGCACCAAGGCATGCCCGTCAATCAGCGGCGGCCTCGGGATCGACAGCAGGCTGAGGCCCGACACGCCGAAGAGCGCCACCTGGCCCAGCAGCACAGACAGCCCTGCCGCCTTCCAGAAGTGCGCCCATTCCGTGGCATGGACCAGCTTGGTTCCCAGCAGGCCGAGGAGGAAGCCCCCGATGAAGCCCGCCGGGATGAGCATGAAGGCGATGGCCATGCCCCGCCCGCCCTCGAAATCGCTCACCCCGTGCAACCGGGTCACCTTGTCGGCCACCGGAGCCGTGACGACGGCGGTGATGATGGCCGTGAGCAGGGCGACGGCAAGGGCGATCTTCCAGGACATCCGGGTGAAGATCGCCATCTTCGGCACGCCATGAGCGGCAAGGTCACCATCACCGTGGAAGGTCGGTCCGGAAGCGTGACCTACGAGTCGGAAGGCCGCCGCATCACGGGCTGGTGGGAGTTCGCCGGCGGCGATGCCGTGGTGATCGTGCACATCAGCAGCGCATCGGAATGGCAACATGGCCATCCTTGGGCGGTGGCGCAGCGCGCGGGGATCATGCGCTTCGTGGCGGATGAGGTGATCCGGCAGAAGGCCGGCGGCTGCCGGGCCGATATCGACGAGGATGGCGGATGGATCACCATCAAGCGATGACGTTCGACGCATGAAGTCTTCAACCGACAATCAGGAAGCTGCTGCTGCATGGTATCGGCGGTACCGTTCGCTGCGGTTCAAGTTCGGGCTATTCATGGGCGTTTCGGCGCTCATCTTCGCTGCGGTCATGTTGTTCGGGAAGAAGGTCCTCTCCGTGGCCCCCGCGAGCGGGGTTCAGCTGGGCGAATGCGTGCGCACCGAAAGCCACATCGCCACGCTCATCCGGGCCACCGACCCGCACCTGCCCGAGATCACTGGCCGCGGCGGGAATACCACCACGAGCATCAGCATCCTGCTCATTCCCCTTGATGGCAACGAGCCCAAGAAGATCCTCATCGCTGAGGGCCTTGCGCCCAACGAGTACGCGCTGGCACGAATCCTGGGCAGCGATGGACAGGTCCTGTGGTTCGACGTCAACCCCGGCTCCAAGGCCAGGGCGGGTTCCATCGGCGGTGTGGACCTGCGGCGCCACGCGCTGCTGCAGCCCGCTGAGGTGCGCGACCCATCCGTGCCGCAACCGGGCGCACGCATCACTCCGGATCCCGACCGCTTCCTTTCCGCCGGCTTCATCGTCGCCGATGGTCATTGGCTCGGCCTGCATGCGGAAGAGGAGCTTCTGGGCGAGTTCGCTCCGAGGAAGTTCGTGCGCCGGGTTGTCCCGCAGGAGAACCGGAAACGCATGCGCCGCTTCCATCGCGGCGCGCTCGAGGCGCCTGTTGATGGCAAGTACCACCGCATCCTGGGCATGGCCCCGGTCGGCGAAGAAGAATACCTGAACGCCGCCTTCCTGCGCATGGACGATAAGAGCGAAGCGCTCCGTTTGGCGGACCCCGATGGCGCCTTGATGATCCACACATCCGCGCCGGGGCTGAAGGGCCTCGCCATCGTCTCGCGCGTGGATACCGCCGGCCGCATCCTGTGGAGCGCCGACACCGGGATCGACCGCTTCCACCTCACGCAGATCCTTCCGGGCGAGCGTTCATTCGCCTTCGTGGGCACGCGGCCCAGCGAGGAGGGTAAGCTTGCGGAGCCATTGGTTGTGATCGTGGACAACGCGACGGGGAAGGCGGCCACCCATTCATTGTGGCGCTAGGGCGCGCTTGAGGAGCGCATCAGCTCTCCCAGCTGAGTTCCCGGTCGATCATGGCGATGCGCTGATCGCTGAGCTTCAGCACCTGGTCCAATTGGCGGTTCATGGTGGAGAACTCCAGGAACGCCATGAGGAATCCGTTCTTCACGCGCTTGTCGGCGAAGTAGGGCGCGAAGTCCTCCAGGCGCATCACCACGTCCTTGCCCATGTACAGCTCCAGGGTTGGCCCGAGGTCGATGAGCTCGTACGCCGGCTTGTAGATCACCTCCTCCGAGTCGAAGCGGAAGTGGTCCTCCTCGGCCTTCACCTTCTCGTAGAGCTGCTCCAGCTTCAGCAGGGCCGTCTTCACGCTGTCGTTCGAGAGGAGGGCGAGGCTGCCGGAGTTCATCAGCTCCTTGAAGGTGAAGTTGATGGGGTAATAACGCTGCCATCCATAGATGGAGATGCAGTCCTTGTTGAAGGCCTTCCAGTCGGAGATGGGCTCGCCGTCGATCTTGGCGATGATGCGCTGGGTGGCGCTGATGCACTCGGCGCGCACGGCGATGAAGTCCCTTGCCTTCTCCTGGTTCGCGACGAGGTCGGCCTTGATGTTCTCCAGGTACCTGATCTCCCGCGCACGCGCCTTCCGCAGGTCGTTGTTGTTGTTGATCTGCAACGCGATCAGGATGCCGATCACCACCAGCACGATCTCGCCCACGGCATAGACCAGGTAGCGGGTGAAGCGGTTCTCCTTCAGCAGGCGCTGGCGGATGGTGTTGAAGATGCGGGGCATGGGAGGTGCGCAGTCCCGTAGGGACTAGCTATGGGTTGATCGAAGGTGGCACCGTGGATTCCGTGCCGTCAGGTACGGCATGTGTCATTCGATGGGCTTGAAGACATACTGCTCATCGTGCTGGACCTCGAACTCCCTCAGGACCTCGAGGTATTCTTGCTGGAAGCTCTTATGACGATGGTGCTCTTCCTGGTTCTTGATGTAATCGACCACCCGTGGAACATCACCTTTGGAATAGGAGAATGCGCCATAGCCCTCCTGCCAGGAGAACCTGCCTCGAACAAAGCCCTTCTGGTTGATCCATCTCGAGGAATCCTGCTTCACTATGTTGCATCAATTCGGAAAGGGACTGCGTAGGCCGCATGCCGAAGAGGATGTGCACGTGATCGGGCATGCCATTGATCTGTAGGAGCTTGTGGCCATGGTTCTGGATGATACCCGTGATGTACCGGTACAGCTCATCCTTCCAGGTCGGGGAGATCAAGCTGGCCCGGTTCTGCACAGCGAAAACGGCTTGGATGTGGATCTGGGTGTAGGTATTGGCCATGAGCCGAACATGCTCCGTTGGGTCATTCGAATATGCGGAATATCTGGCGTTGCTCACCAATATCGCGTCCCTACGGGACGCTTCGGCATTCTGGGTCATTGGTGGGCTATCCATGTCTCGTCCCTTCGGGACGTCACATACCCTGATCGCGGTATTCCACCGCACCCATTCCGTTCGGACCTTCGCGCCCCCTATGGAAGCGAAGCGTGAGCGCACGGTGAGCCTGGACCAGCTGTCCGAAGCGGCGTGGGCCACCGTGGCCGGCGTCACCGTGCCCGCCGATGCCGCCGACCGCAACCTGGTGCTGCGCCTGCTTGAACTGGGCTTCGTGCCCGGCGAGCGCGTGCAGGTGGTGCGCGAGGCGAAACCCGGCCGCGACCCGCTCGCCATCCGCCTGGGGCATACCACGTTCGCGCTGCGCCGGCGCGAGGCCGCCTTCATCCAAGTCATCGCCAACAGCTAGATGAGCGGCCCCTCTCCCGCCCTGCCCCGGCGCATCGCCCTGCTGGGCAACCCCAATTGCGGCAAGACGGCCCTCTTCAACCTGCTCACCGGCAGCCGCCAGAAGGTGGCCAACTACGCCGGCGTCACCGTGGAGCGCAAGGAAGGCGTGATGCGCACGGCCAGCGGACGACGCATCCACGTGCTCGATCTGCCCGGCGCCTACAGCCTGAACGCGCTCAGCACCGACGAGGCCGTGACGCGCGACGTGATCACCGGTCACAGCCAGGAGGCACTGCCCGACCTGCTGGTGTGCGTGGCCGACGCCACCAACCTGCGGCTGCACCTGCGCCTGGTGCTCGAGGCCCGGCAGCTCGGGCTGCCACTGCTGGTGGTGCTGAACAAGATGGACCGCGCCAAACAGCTCGGCATCCGGATCGACAAGGCGCTGCTGTCGCGCGAGCTGAATCTCCCCGTGGTGGAGACGGTGAGCGTGCACGCGCACGGCGCTGATGAGCTGCGCGCCCTGCTGGATGCGCCGATGCGCGATGCGCCGCCCGCACATTGGAGGCCGCCCGGCGTGGAGCAGGTGCTGGCCACGCAGCGCGATGTGCTCGGCATCTTCAACCGCACCGTCACCGCGCCGGCCATCGACCAGGACCCGAGCATCCGCATCGACCGCTTCCTGATGCATCCGTTGTGGGGCTTCGCAGTGCTGGCGCTGGTGCTCTTCGCCACCTTCCTGGCGGTGTTCTCCGGCGGCGACATGCTCTCCGGCTGGATCGAGGACGGCTTCGGCGCCATCGCGGGCCTGGTGGAAGCCAACATGCCTGAAGGCCCCTTGCGCGGCCTGCTGGTGGAAGGCGTCATCGGCGGCGTGGGCGGCGTGATCGTCTTCCTGCCGCAGATCCTCATCCTCTTCCTTTTCATCCTGGCGCTGGAGGCCTCGGGCTACCTGCCGCGCGCGGCCTTCCTGCTGGACAAGCCCATGAGCGCTGCCGGGCTGTCCGGCCGCTCGTTCATCCCCCTGCTGAGCAGCTTCGCCTGCGCCATACCGGGCATCATGGCCACGCGCACCATCAGCCATTGGCGCGACCGGCTCACCACCATCCTCATCGCGCCGCTGATGGCCTGCTCGGCGCGCATCCCCGTGTACACGCTCCTCGTCGCTGCCCTCTTCCCCGACGATGCCATGGCCGCCGCCCTGGTGATGGTGGGCCTCTACGTGCTCGGCGTGGTGGCCGCCATGACGGTGGCCTGGGTGATCAAGCGCAGCGACAAGCACGCGGCACGCTCCCCGCTGATGATGGAGCTTCCGGCCTACCAATGGCCCGATGGCCGCAGCCTGGTCATCGGCCTGTGGGAGCGCGCCATGATCTTCCTGCGCCGTGTGGGCACCATCATCCTCGCCCTCACGATCGTGATGTGGGCGCTCTACACCGTTCCCTCACCGCGCGAGAATGGTCGCAGCCTGGCCGGCGAACTGGGTCACGCGCTGCACTACGTCTTCAAGCCCATCGGCTTCAACGAGCAGATCTCCTTCGCGCTGGTGCCCGGCATGGCCGCTCGTGAAGTGGTGGTGAGCGCGCTGGGCACCGCCTATGCCATGGACGGCGATGAGGGCGAGGTGGACGAACAGCTCCGCGAGCGCATCACGCGCGAATGGCCGCTGGCCACCAAGCTCTCGCTGCTGCTGTGGATGGTGTTCGCGCCGCAATGCCTCAGCACCTTCGTGGTGGTGAAGCGCGAGACCGGCTCGTGGAAGCAGATGTGGATCATGGGGGGCTACCTCTTCGGGCTGGCGTACCTTGCCAGCCTCATCACCTACCAGCTCACCGCATTCCTCACCACTCCGTGATGCAGACCGCGCTCACCATCGCCATCGTGCTCGGCGCCGCGCTTTACCTGGCTTGGGTGTGGGCACCGAAGCGGAAGTCCGCGCAGGCGGGTCAGTCGGCCGGCAGCGTGGCGTGCGGCCCGTGCACCGGCTGCGCCGGATGCGGCGAGCACTGAACCCTGCTGCCTCACAAGCGCCCCAGCACGCGCTCGATCCCATCGCGCAGCTTCTCGCACGCACGAATGGTGTCGCTCAACAGTTCCGCGCGCGGGGTCAAGGTGCTCTCGCGCAGGGCATCCACCAGCCCCACCAGCGCCGCGCAACGCGCATCCAGCGAGATGCCCTGCTCCATGCACGCCTCGATGTCGGCGATGAGGCCCTCATCCACGAGGCCATTGCGCAGCTCCGTCTGCAGCATGAGCGCGTTGCGGCTCAGGGCGCGCAGCGCGCGGGCGAGTTCCTGGTCGGTCATGGTTCACGCATCGGCGAACGACGCGGGGCGAAGATGCGAGCTAGCGCACCTCCAGCACCTGCCCTTCCTCCACCCAGGTCTGTGGCCGCACTCCGAACTGCCCTCCGCTCCCGTCCGTAACGATCTCGAGCGTACCGATGGTCGGTCGGCCGTATTCCATGGTCCGGAATACGAGCGCACCGTTGAAGGCATCCGCCTCGAACGACCAGCCCTGCGGTCGACCGGACATGCCGACCGGATGGTGCGCGACCGGGATGAACACCTGCGCACCATCAGCCCAGGCGAGCACGCCAGCGCCAAGCCCACTGGCCAGTCGCTCCGGAGTCAATACCTCGCCTTCGTGCAGCGGGAAGAAGCCCAGCACGCCCCAGCGCTCACGGGACATGAGCAATTGAGTGCCGGGCATCGGTGAGATGCCCCGGATGAAGCGGCCCTGCTCGTTGGTTCCATCAATTCGCTCGCGACGGCCGGTGATCACCAGGTCATCCACCTCGTCGCCGTTCAGGTTCACGCGTTCATCCGGCGGCACACCCGGCGGCACGATCACCTGCGGCTCGCTCTCTTCATGCCCGAACTCGTATTCACGAACGACCTTGGGCTTCGGTGGCACGTGATCACCCTCCGCGCCATATCCATTCGGCACACGCACCGCCTCGATGGAACGGACCACGATCCGCCCATACGGGAAGGGCAATTCGAAGTTGAACGCAGCGATGCTCGTGCCGAGATCATTCGCGCTGCGAATGACCAGCGTGCGGACGCCGGGGTGCTCGCCGGTTCCGTACCAACCATCCTGATCCGCTGTGATCGCCGGTCCGAACGGGCGCTCCAGCAACCAGAATTCCGTGGGCTTATCCTGGTCGGTCCAACTCAGTTGCTTGAAGCGGATGCGCGCGGCGAGCTCCGCAGTATCGAGTCGCGCGGCGCTGTCCAGGGTGAACCAGCGCTGGTTGCTCGGTGTGCTCCACATCAGCACAGCGGTGCCGCTCAGCGTACGCACACCCACCTTATGCAAGCCATGGTATCCGGGTTGCTCGGGATCGGAGATCTGAATGGTGCGGCTGGTGATCAGCAGATCAGCGCGCCCATCGCCGGTCACGTCCACGTACTCATCAGGCGGAGGGCCGGGGATGATGCGGTCGCCTTGGGCAGTCGCGTGGAGACCCAGGTAAAGGCCGGCCAGCAGCAGCACTACCGACCTGCACGGGTCCACTGAACGACAGCTGGAAATGCGCATCAGTGCAACACGAGTATGCGTTCGTGCAGCCTTCCGCTGTGCACCAAATAGCTGCCAGCAGGCCACGTGGAACAGTCCAAGCTGAAGGTGTTTCCCTGTGTGCTGGCGCGAAGGACCTCGCGGCCCAAAGCGTCCAGTACACGCAACTCTCCAAGCGCCCCGCCGTTCGAGGCGGTGATCACGATGTACCGATCGGCAGGTACGGGAGCCGCGGACCAGGCGTGATCGCTCGGCGGAGCAGTGATGCTGGTCGTCAGGTCATCGCCCTTCACCACGAAGCTGCCATCACCGTTCAGCTGCGCCAAGGGCGCGAACGTGATGGAGTCGTTGTATCCGCCCGCCAGGTGCAGTTCACCGGCTTCGCCGCAACGCAGCCGGTTCACCAGAAGAGGGCCGACACCACGGTCCACGTATGCGTCGAGCACCGTACCCTCCGGGTCGAAGTGCGCCACGACCAGGCCATAAGGAAGGTCCGTTCCAAGATCAGGCACCTCGAACGTATCGATGAAGATGTTCCGCCCGAAGTAGCCGCCGGCCCACACATGGTCGTTCGCGTCGACATCCGCGGAAAGCAGTTCGTGGGTCCCGATGCCATTCCCGGCGCGGATGCCCCACATGGCGGTCCCTTGCGGGTCCACTTTCCACAAGGTGATGTCGTAGGTGGTCAACGTGCCGGCGATCGGCAGGTCGATGCCATCGATCAGGTAGCCGCCGTCACGGGTGGTGGCGACGATCACGTTCCCCTCGCTGTCCGTGGCGATGCTCTTGATCTCGTCGTAGTTGAAGCCCGCCCAGGCCTTCACCCACGCTTCCTCGCCATCCGGGGTGTACTTCACCACGAAGGCATCGTCGCTCTGTCCGCTGGGCATAAAGTTGGGCAGGGTGTCCGTGGCGAAGAAGACGGTATCGCCCCTGAAATCACCGCCCAGGAAGACGTTCCCTGCTGGATCCAGGGCCAGGGCGTTGCACACGGTCTGCCCGAGGCTTTGGTCGCTGGTGCACTGCGGACGCAAGGACCAGATGCCATTCCCATTGGCATCGAGCTTCATCAGGAAGCCTTGTTCCCGGTTGTTGCAGGCATCCAGTTCAGGAAGGCCGGTCACCTGGAGCGCGGTCTTGTACTGCCCGGCCACGTACAGGTCGTTGTTGGCATCGGCCACGATCCCGCGGCCCCATTCCAGTCCGGTGCTCGCCGTCCAGCCATAGCGCTGCGCCCAGAGCGCTGTGCCGTTCGCATCGTATTGCGCCACGAGGATGTCCATGTTGCCCAGCCTGCTCAGCGCGGTGGCACCGATGGTGATGCTGGGGCTCTCGAAATAGCCGGTGATGGAGATGCGTCCCTGCGCGTCCACCGTCACATCCCAGGCCTCATCGAAGTTGACGCCGCCCGCGCCGCGCACCCAGAGCGGCGTGCCATCCGCCGAGAACTTGGCCACGAAGAGGTCGCTCTGCCCGGCGCTGGTGAGCGGCGGCAGGGCGCCGATGGTGAGCGTGCCGTAGTAGCCGCCGCAGACCACGGTGTTGCCGGCCGCGTCCACCGCGAGCCCGTGCATGCTGGGCTGGATCTGCCCGGTGAGCTGCCGCGCCCACTGCCAATTGAACTGTGCGTTGAGCACATGGTGGAGCACCAGCGCGGCAAGGAAGAGGAGCAATCGGGTCATGGGGATCTTCAAGGTTGCATCGGCGCGGTCACCGCACCACGAAGGGTTGATCGGCGGGCACCAATGCGCCAACGCGCATCTTCACCTGGTCCATCCGCACGGGTGGCTCAATGCTGAAGGATCCGTGCCAGGTCTTGCCGTTCGCCATCGTCCGGAACACGTAATGCTGGGCCCTGAGGTTGGGCGATACGGTCATCATTGACGACTGGTGCCCATAACCCCAATAGGCCACTTGGATGGAACCGTCCGTGTAGCGGATGGTCGGAATGCGCAGATCGTCCTGCACGGCGGTGTCGATGGCCGCTACGTGATCACCGTTAGCGAACTGCTTGACACGCCAGTAGCCTTGCGCATCGCGGGCATTCAACAGGATGGTGCCCGGCAGGTTCATCACATGGAGATAGCAGGTGCCTGAGCTGCTCGGCTCATCATCCGTGCCGCTGCGGAAGCCCTGCACCACCAGGTCCGGGATCCCATCGCTGGTGATGTCGATGCTGTCATTGGGCGCGAAGCCGCAGTAGTTGCGGTCGAAATCGGGCTGTGCCGGGAGGATGAGCCCCAGCATGCATGAATGCACAAGGAGCAGGGCTCTCATCGCGGATCAAGCATGATGTCCACCGGTGCGAAGGTCGGTCTTCCTTCCAGTGGTGGATAGACCTCCTCATCGTATCGGCCACACAGCGGGTATACATCGTTGTTGGTGATCGGCACCACCCTGCGTCGCAGTCCACCCAGGCCTCCATTGCGTTCATCCTGCACCAGGATGGCGTATCCCGAATAGTCCAGCCGGGCCGGGACCACCAGGACGTAGTTGTCGCCGGCGAACGGGAACTCATGGCCCTTGTACCGATCGAAGTGCGGTTGCCAGGTGCGGTCGGGCAGGGTGCTGCGCCCATCATTCGGCCGGAACCGGTTCCATTCCTGACCGTTGATCATGGCCGGCAGGTTGTTCGTGTCGAGCAGGGTGATACGCAGGCAGGGCTCGTCCGCCGCGCTGTTCAAGCGATGAGGATGCACCACGATGATGGCGGCGAAGTCGTAACCGCAGTGCTGGGCGGCCAGTGCGATGGGCGCAAGCGCGAGCAGCAGCAGAACGGAGCGCATGTCGCACCGTACACGCGATCCTCATCGAGGTTCGAAACTGCTCCTTCGGGCTCGCTTCCATACGTCATCCCGGGCAGCCCTTCCCCGCACCGAAGCGTGATGCCAGAACACCTGCCGGTCGGCAAGGCCGGGTCAGGAGGACGCCAGGGCGAGCACTTCATCCATGCTGAGCGCTGCGCCTTCGGCCATGCTGCGCGCCAGCACATCGGGCGCCATGGCCTTCTCCAACTCGGCACGGACGCGCTCGAACAGACTTTGCGTCACGCGCCAGGGTGAGTAGCGGATCGAGCTGCGCTGCGCCTCCGCCGCACCGAAGAGCAGGCCAGCCCGCTCGGCATCGCCCTGCAGCAGCAGCGCCCAGGCGAGGCCGGCCCAGTGCGCCATCATGGCCGCACGGTAGCCGCCCAAGCGGGCCGCTTCGATGCCTTCCCGGAACAGGGTCCGGGCCTCCTCCACCCTCCCTTGCAGCAGTGCGCAATAGCCGCCGCCGTTCAAGGCCCAGCCCACCGTGCCGGCGATGCGCTGGCTGTTGGCCGAATCAAGGCACAGGGCGTACTCCCGGCCTGCTTCGGCGTAGTTGCCCATCAGCATGGCCAGGTTGCCCTTGGCCAGGTGCAGACTGCTGTGCAACAGGCGCCGTGGATGGGTGCGCGCAAGGCGCTCCGCCTCCTCGAGGTCCGCGGCCGCGAGCTCCGTCTGCCCGGCGCGCATGCGGATCTCGTGGTTGAAGCAGAGCCCCAGTCCCACGAGGAAGCCATCGCCGGTGACCCGGGCCACGCGCAGTGCTTGCTCCATGGTCTCACCGGCCAGCGGGTCATTGGCGCCGATGCGCGACATGCCGAGGAAGAGCCAGGCGAAGAAGATGAGGTTGGGCGGGATGCCCGGCTCCGCATAGCAATCCACCGCCCGCTCCAGATAGGCCACGCCCACATCCAGATGCTCCGCATAGTAGCACATGGTGCCGGCCGCGAAGAGCACACCACCGCGCAGGATGGCGGGCATCTCCGCGAAAGCGTCAGGGTCCTTCGCCAGGGTATCGAGCCCGGTGCTCCGCAGCCAATCCAGCGCTTCGCCGCGGTAGCCGCGCAGCAGCCAGAACGTGTTGAGGTGCGCCACCAGGGTCCAAACGGTGGGCACATCGCCGCGGTCCATGGCGGCGCGGATCACCATGCGCAGGTCCGCATAGCTTTCCTCCACGCGGTCCATCCACGGGATGACGTTGTCCGTACTGGCGTGAACGTAGGATTCGTTCACGAGCTCCATGCACCAGGCCCGCAGGCGCTCCATCGCCTGGTCGCGTTCGCCATGGGCGCCCAGTTCCTCCAGGGCGAATTCACGCACCACGTGCAGGAGCTGGAATCGGGGACCGGTGTCCGCGTCGTGCGCGCCGCTCGGCGCCACGCGCACCAGGCCCATGTCCACCAACTGCTCGAGGGCATCCATGGCGTCGAGCCCCAGTGCGGCGGCATCGGTCACGGCGGCGGCCAGCTCAATGGTCCAGCGCTCGCTCAGCACGGCGAGCCGCCGGAAAAAGGTCCGATGGCCGGGTACCAGCAGCTCATGGCTGGACCCGATGGCGGCCCGCATGGTGCGCTGCCGTTCGGGCAGGTCGCGTGGGCCGCGTTCCAACAGGTCCAGCGTGCGGTGCATGCGCTGCTCCAAGGCCACGGGCGTGAGGTACTTGGTATGCGCGGCGGCGAGCTCGATGGCCAGCGGAAGTCCATCCAGGCGGCGACAGAGCGCGGCAACGGCCTGCAGGTTGGCCGTGTCGAGCGGGAGCTGCGCGGCACGGGCCCGCGCGCGGTGGATGAAGAGCTCCACCGAGGGACAGGCCATCAGGCGCGCGATATCGCGCTCCTGCTCCGGAGGTTCGGCCAGCGGGGCCAGCGTGAAGACCTGCTCGCCCACGAGGTGGAGCGGCGCCCGGCTGGTGACCAGCACCTTGAGCCGCGGAGCATGGTCGAGCAGATCGCCCACCACGGGTGCAGCATCGAGCACGTGCTCGAAGTTGTCCATGAGCAACAGCAATTGCCGGCCGGCCAGCTCCGTGCGGATGCGCTCCAGCAGGTCCGCACCGCTGTCCACGAGGCCCAGCGCTGCCGCGATCGCCGGCACCACCTGTTCCGGCCGTGCCACGGGGGCCAGGGCCACGAAGCGTGCCCCGTCCGCCATGAGCGGCTGTACGTCATGCGCCACGCGCAGGGCCAGGTGGCTCTTGCCGGTGCCGCCCGTGCCGGTGAGGGTCACCATGCCCACATCGGGCCGCAGGAGCAGCTCCCGCAGCGCCGCGCGCTCGGCATCGCGGCCGATGGTGGCGCTGCGCATGGCGGGCAGCGCGACCCCCGTCACCACGGTGCGCTTCGCCGCGAAGCGCTCGCTGAGCAGCAGGGCGAGGTCGTTGCGCAGCTGCTCGGTCAACTGGGCGGGCGTGCTGAACTTCTGATAGCTCACGGCACCGCTCCCCCTGATGCTGTCCAGCAGCCTGGTGAGCCTGGCATCACGCTCGGGGACGTCCTTGATGTAAATGAGCTGCGGGCGCCCGCCGGAGAGCAGGTACTCATCCTCCAGGCCGCTCACCGTCATCTCCGGTGCCACCCAGCCGTAGCTGCCCGCGTAGATCCCCACGAAGATGTCGCTCTGATCGAGGTAGGCGCGATATAGCTCGCGCGGCGGATGAGGACGCGCACCGGCCTCGAAGAAGACGGGGATGAGGCGCAGCGACTCCACGGCCTCGCGCACGGCGCGCCGCTCCTCGCGCAGCTCCTCGATGGTGCTGCTGATGAAGACGCGCAAGCGCTGAT
Source organism: Flavobacteriales bacterium (assembly GCA_030584065.1). Classification (NCBI taxonomy): domain Bacteria; kingdom Pseudomonadati; phylum Bacteroidota; class Flavobacteriia; order Flavobacteriales; species Flavobacteriales bacterium. Next base: position 337,732 of record CP129489.1, on the reverse strand, counting down.
CGGGCGTTCGGATGTCGGCCATTGGGCATGGTGAAAGTACCGTTTGCGCCGGAGGCCTCGGCACCGTCCAAAGGGAGGGGGCGTGCCGCCGCCTTGCCGCCCGTCGGACGGCTATCCGGTTCAGTCCAGCGTCATCGCATACCGTCGCTCCTCCATCGCCCGGCCGCTGGGCACCAAGGCCGTGCCGTCCCAGTGCAAGTACTCCTTGCGCAGGATGCGGGTGATGGTGTTCGTGGGCACCTCCGCCTCTTCCTCTTCTTCCGGTTCTTCGTAGGTGCTGGTCACACGCACAATGGTGTTGGCCTCGCCCTCCATGTCCGACGGGTAGACGAACCCCACGTTCTCGCTGAACTCCCCATCGGGCGTGCCCATCAGATCGGCCACGTGGTGGAAGCGGCCGCCGCTCCAGAACACCACCACTTCGCCGGTGGTGCAGCCGCAGCCGCCCACGCAGGGCACCGCGAGCGTGATCACATCATCCACGTTGCGCAATCCGCGGTGGCCGTGGTCGAGTACCTCTTCGAAGCCCCACGCGAAGCTGCGTACTACGATGCGGTCGAGTTCACGTCTATCCTTCACCGCCACGAGGCGGTAGCTGAAGTCGTAGTGCCCCGTGTCCGATGGCGTCACGTGATCGATGCCGGCCACGAACTTCACGGTGGGGTCGCCCTGGCTGCCGAAGGTGCGCTGCGCCAGGTTCCCGCCCCAGGTCCAGCCTTCCACATCGCCGAAGGCCACGCGGTACCAGTGGCTCATCACCCCGTTCAGGACCAGGGTGTCCTCGGTGGCCTCCAGCACCTGAACCAGGTCACCGGCCGCGGCCTTCAGCACCACGGGCGCTTCCATGGCAGGCTGCTCATGCACGGGCGCATCGCTGAACAGCACATAGGCGGGATCGGCCTCCTCCGGGAAGATGTATTGCGCGTGGGGTGTGTGGTATACGAAGACCGGGTCCTGCGCTTCGGCCAGCACGGCGGTGAACAGCAGGAGGGTTGCGATGGAACGCATGGGGCGGCTGGCAGCCCAAAGGTGCGCATGTTCCTCCAGACGGTATGGGAGGGTTTGATCCGCCGCAGGAGCTCTTCGGATGGGCTTGGCTACCTTGTATCGATGAAGCGACCTTCCCTGCTCATCGCCCTCTTGTTCGTGAGCACCAGTGTCGATGCGCAGCCTCCCCGTCCCATCGGCTTCGCGGACACGCTGCTCTTCAACGACAGCCTGCGGTACACGGCATTCGGCTATGATGGTCCGGCACCGCTCTTCGTGCAGGCCTGGTTCCCGCTGGACAACCCGCCGGTGGGCGTGCGCTTGACCTACGCCCAGCTTCGCGAGCGGATGCTGGAGGCATCACTGCAGCGCGTGCACAACGAACTGCTGTTCCGCATGGACAGCGCCTTCATCGAGTACTGCCTGCGCTACCCATTCGATGGCGATGCCCCCATCGACTACACGCCATTCACCGAACAGCAGGCGAAGGACAGCCTCTTCGTGCTGGGCACCCGTGCCATCAAGGCCGAATTGCCCATGCATGGGTCCAGGCCTGTGATCGTCTACCACCACGGCGCCCAAGGCTTAAGCGACGAGAACGCGGGGATGGCCGAGCACTTCGCGGCCAACGGGTTCGTCTTCCTCTCCTGCAACTTCCACTGGCCCTTGGAGAACGCCATGTACGGCACACCGCTCACGTGGGAGCCCGATCGCAGCAGCATCCGCACCATGCTGCGCTTCGCGCGACAGATCGCCAACGGGGGCAAGGTCTTCTGCATCGGCCACAGCTGGGGCGCGCAGGAGGGCTGGTGCACACTGCACGAACCGGGCCTTGCCGATGCCTTCATCAGCCTGGAGACCACCCTGGAATGGAAGACCGACACTGCCGAGGTGCGCGACAAATGGCCGCATGTGCTGGAGGCCATCACCACGCACCGCTACCCGATGCCCATCCTGCTGGTGGCCGATACCGAGGGCGAACCGCCCTTCCCGATGTTCCGCGGCGTGCGCGGCGACCTGCGCTACCTGGACCCCAAGCAGCCCTTCGGCCACGAGAGCTTCACCAGCGCCTACCTGCTGCGGTTGGCAGGAGCCGGGCGCTTCGCGCTGCCGGACCGCGAGGCCTTGCAGGAACAGCGCGAGCTGCACGCCGCCTTGCTCGATGAATTGCTCGCCTTCCTGCAAGCACAGGCCGGTATGCCTTCAACCATACCGCAACGCCCCGGAGGCGACCCCTTCCTCCGCTACTGACCGCAGCGCGATGCGCGTCACGGATCAGTCGTGCGGCGCAGGATGAGCGGGACGCACCACCAGGGTGGTCCCTTCCAGCTTCACGCCATCCAGCTTGTCGATGGCCTTGGTGGCGGATCGCGCATCCTTCATCTCCACGAAGCCGAAGCCACGCGTTTCCCCGGTGATCGGATCGGTGACCACCTTGGCGCGCTCGACCTCGCCGAAATGGCCGAAGAGCAATTCGAGGTGGAGTTCGGTAATGGCATGGTTCAACCTGCCCACGTAGATGTTCATACGTCAGGGTTTAAGGGTGAGTAAGATGTGAACCGCGCTGACCTGAACGGCCGGACCCGAAGGCCCCGAGAGCACGAATGGCGCCAGTCGGCGCAAGATACGAAAATCTGCGCGACCGCTTGTCCGTATTCCTTGGATCAAGCACGGCCTGCTGCCTCCCCGATGATCATGCGCCGGGCACCGCGGCATGATGCCCGGTGCCTGCACCGGCGCGGGCTCGGAACTTCAGGGGGCTTCCAGCCGACCGCGGCCATGCATCGATCGGATGCCTTCCCGCTGCAATGGCGCACACCTTGGTGGCACGGGGACCCTCCCCGGCTCGGAGCGCATCTTCGCGCCATGCGCAGCCTCATCCCCTTCCGCACCGCCGCCATCATCCTGCTCATGCTCTTCTCCGCTGCCATCCTGTTCCAGCTGGTGGTGCTCGCTGGCTTCATCCCCACGGAGATGGTCTGGGGCGGGCGCTTGCAGAACGAGGAGGAACGCACGGTGGGCGCGCTCGTCAGCATCACGATCCTGCTCGTCTTCGTTGCGCTCGTGCTGGTCCGAATGGGCCTTATCGGTCGTTCAATGCCGGCAGTGGGCAAGTGGGGCCTATGGGTGGTGTGCGCGCTCTTCGCCCTCAACACCATCGGAAACCTCATGGCGCTCGACCTGCGCGAGACCTTGATCTTCACACCGATCACCTTGGTAAGCGCACTACTGGCGGCGCGTGTGGCCTTGGGCGAATGATTCATCGTCGTTGCCGCGCCGTGGTCAGCTTCATAGTCGATCAGAAACCGTTCTTTCGCTGCATGACGATGCGCATCCCGATCCCCTACTCGCTCCTTCTCATCGTCGCGCTGCTTTCTGGTGGCCATGCGTCCGCCCAGCTGCTGCCCTCCTACGCCCTCTTCAACGCCAGGGGCGGCAAGGTGTCGCACAAGCAGCTGCTGCGCACGGTGGCCGCTGCCGATGTGGTGCTCTTCGGCGAGCTGCACAACAACGCCATCGCGCATTGGCTTCAGCTGGAGGTGGCACGCGACCTGGCAGCGCGCGGAGGGCTCGTGCTCGGCGCCGAGATGATCGAGGCCGATGACCAGGCCACCTTGGACCGCTACCTGAAGGGCGAGATCGACCAGGCCGCATTCGACACGCTGGCCCGCCTGTGGAAGAACCACCCCACCGACTACGCGCCGCTGGTGGAGTTGGCCAAGGAGCGCCAGCTGCCCTTCGTGGCGGCCAACGTGCCGCGCCGCTACGCCCGCGCCGTGAGCAAGGGCGGCTTCGAGGCCCTCGACACCGTACCCGCCGAGCAGCGCCGCTTCATCGCCCCGCTGCCCATCGCCTTCGACCCCAATCTGCCCGGCTACGTGAAGATGCTGGCCATGATGGGCGACCACGCCACGCCGAACATCGTGAAGGCCCAGGCCCTGAAGGATGCCACCATGGCCCACTTCATCCTGCAAGCACTCGCCCCGGGCAAGCGCTTCCTGCATTTCAATGGCACCTACCATTCCGACTTCCACGAGGGCATCGGCTGGTACCTGAAGCGCGCGCGGCCCGACCTCAAGGTGGTCACCATCGCCACCATCACCGCGCCGCAACTGAAGAAGCTGCCCGCGGAGAGCCTCGGCCAGGCGGACATCATCCTCTGCGTGGATGAGGATGTGCCAGGCTCGTACTGAGCGCGCCGCCCAGCCGCCGCTCCGTCGGCCTCCCTTCCCGCCCCGTCCGGTGCATCGCCTGCGTGGGCGGCATTGCTGATCGCGGTCATGCCCGCCCGCCTCACCTTGGGGCAGCTTTGAGCACGAACCAGCAGCGCCCATGACCCGCTTCTTCATCCCCCTTGCCCTGGTCGCCTTCCCGGCGAAGGCGCACGCCCAGGTAACGGTCGATTGGGTGCAGCCACTCAACGGCCTGGCCATCGCGCTAGACCAGCAGGACAACGTCTTCACGGTGAACTACGACGCGAACCTGGGCGGCGACATCACCCTCACCAAACGGAACAGCGCGGGCGAACTGCTATGGAACGCAGCGTACGATCAGACCAGCACCACGCGCACCGACCGCGCCACCTGGGTGGCCACCGACCAGCAGGGCAACGCCATCGTCACCGGCACCATCACCAGCGGCTTCTCCAACCCGGTGAACGCCAACAGCCTGGTGATGAAGTTCGACCCCGACGGCGGGCTCGTATGGCGCGTGGTGTATGAGACCGACTTCGACGGCTCCTCCACCCGCAAATGCGTGGTGGACAAGGCCAACCACATCTACGTGCTCGGCCTGGGCATGGGGCCCAATGGGATGGTGACCAAGGTGAAGAAGCTGGACCCCGATGGCGGCACCGTGTGGGACTGGTACGATGCGGTCGGCATCGGCGCGCCCATCAACATCAAGTTCACGCCCGACAGCCAGCTGGTGATCAGCGCGCGGGGCATCACCGGCAACATCAACGGGTATGCGCGCATCGACCGCGATGGCAACACGGTGTGGAGCCTGCCCGGCGTCTCCAGCTTCACCGTGGGCGATGCCGCCGGCGATGCCTTTGGCAACACCTACTGCGTGCACGGAACACCCGCCAGCGGAGGCGGCAGCGTGATCAAGAAGCTCTCGCCCACCGGCGCGCTGCTGTGGGAGTACACCTATCCCATCACCGCCTACCGCGTGGAAGCGGGCAGCGATGGCGCGCCGGTGGTGAGCGGGTTCCCCTTGAATGGCAGCGGTGGCGCGGCCTTCCTCAAGGCGTCGATCGACGGCGACCAGATCTGGCTCAACAACGACGCCGACGGCCCCAACAACTTCCTGTTGCACGCCCAGATGCTGCTCGACGCCGACAACCACGCCTACCTCTGCGCCGGAACGCTGTTCGCCATGGGCATCTGCAAGGTGAACAGCGATGGCACCGGCGCCTGGTACATCACCGCCGGCAGCAGCAACTCGCAGGGCTTCGCCTTGGGCAGCGACAACGCCGTTTACGTGGTGGGCGGCTCCACGCTGCGCCTGGGGCAGGACATCAGCACGTCGATACAGGAGCGCAACTGCTCGGGCGGTGCGCTCGCCCATCCATCCCCCGCGCAGGATCACCTGTTCGTGGTATGGCCCGGGCATCGCATTGCGCAGTGGAGCATCATGACCATCAATGGCGTGCTGCTGAAGGCGGGAAACCAATGGCGCACATCCCTCGAACTGGCAGATGTGCGTCCGGGTCTCTACGTGCTTCAGCTTTGGGATACCGACGGTGAACGGGATGTGCTCCGCTTCACGAAGGAGTGATGGACACTCCTCCCCTTACGGCACGAACAGTTCCCGCCGTTGCTCGTGGCAGGGCGTGATGCCGCCATCGCAGAACGCGTAGCGCTTCCAATGGCTGTTGATGGTGACGCTGGCCTCGCTCAGCACCCGCCGCACCACCAGTTGGCCATAGGCATCCTCGTTGCACCGCTTGATCTGCCAGTTGCTGCCCCTGTCGCAGGTGACGCCACTGATGGTCACCGTATAGTGCCCCAGGCTGTCGGTGGTCACCAGCTGGTCGCCGATCATCAAGGCGGTGTTGCGCAGCACGTCCTTGGTGGCCTTGTCGTAGGCGGTACCGGTGAGGGTGTAGGACCAGAAGCGCCCTTTGGCCCAACAGGTGGTGACCAGGACCAAACCCAGCGCCGCAAGGATGGTCCGCAGGAGGTAATGTTGTTCGCGCATCCGTCCGTTCATCGCTCATGCCAACCGTACCCGCCCTCCGCCGTGCGCCACACGCGGTAAGGCCGCACCGTATGCGGGCTCTTCGAACTGCAGCGGGCGAAGTACACCAGGGTCACGTCGAGCGTATCCGGCATGTGGCGGTGCTCCGTGGTGATGCCCCGCTCGAAGTCGTCGGCGATGCTCACCGGTGCAGCCTGTTCAGCCATCATCCAAGCGCTGGCCAGCATGCCTCCCAGCTCTGCTTCGCGCGCCTGCATCGCAGCCTTCGACCCATACTGCACCACGCGCACACCGGCGGACGTTGCATCGATGTGCTCCACGCAGCCTTCGTCGGGCGCGGGCCGCGGGGTGGGTTCCGGTGCTTGCGCGGGTGCCGCTGCGGCGCTATCGAACAGCATGGGTTGCGCGCTGAACTTCTCCTGCTGCACGAGCGGTTCCGCCACCGTCGCGTTGACCGGATCGGGGACGGACGCATCCGGCGGCGGAGCGGGCTGGGTGCAGGCCACCAGGAGGAACGGGAGCAGCAGGGAACGCATCACAGGGAAAGGTACACGCAGGGCGAATGACGGTTCAACAGGGGGCGGGACCGGCTTCGCCACCATCCCCTCCGCTCGTGGGCGTGATGTACGCAGCCTACTTCCCCCACACCTCCACCAGCCGGTCGATATCCTGCACGTTGTTGTAGAAGTGGATGCCCACCCGGATGCCCTTGCCGCGGTAGGCCACCTTCACGCGCTGCTCCTCCAGGCGCTTCACCCGGGCCTCATCGCCCTGCAGCACCAGGATGCCCGCCCGTTGTTCCGGCTGGCGGCCGTGCAGCACCGTGATGCCCGCCGCATCGAAGCGGTCCAGCGCGTAGGTGCACAGGGCGCTCACATGCGCCACGATCTGCTCGGGACCGATGGCCGTGATGCGTGCCAGCGCATCCTGCAGCCGCGTCACGGCCACGGGGTCGCGGTGCCCGGCGTTGAGCATCGCGATGGGGTCCACGCCGTTGCGTTCCTGCAGCTCCGCACGCACCGCTTCCGAGAGGTGCATGAAGCCGTTGCCGAAGCCCGCTAGGGGCCATTTGTAGCCGCTGGCGCCCACGAGGTCGATGCCGACGGCCTGCACATCCAGCGGCACCGCGCACCACGACTGCGTGATGTCCACCAACGACCACGCCCCGAACGCGCGGCACAGTTCGGCCACGGCAGTGAGTTCGATGCGGAAGCCCGTCAGCCACTGCACCTCGCTGATGGCCACCAGCTGTGGTCGCTCACGCTCCAGGGCGGCGCGCAGGGTGTCGAGGGAGATCGTTCCGTCCGCCTCCGGCTGCATCACCACGCGCTGGAAACCCGGTAGCGCGAAGGGCGCGTGCAGGGTGGGGTAGTCGTGGCCCACCAATAGCACCTTGGGGCGATGCTTCAGCAGGGGCGCCAGCTGGGCGAGGCCCACGGTGAAGCTCTGTACCAGCGCCGTGCCTTGTTCGGTTCCGCCGACGCTCGCCGCTACGGTGCGCGCCACCTCGGTGTTCCCGCCGTACATCCAATGGAAGAAACGCACGCTCCCTTCACGCATCAACCGCTCGTGCTCTCGCTGCGCAGCGGCTACCGTGCTCGCGGCCATCAGACCCATGGACGAGGTGTCCAGGTAACTCAGCTCTGTGAAGGCGGGATAGGCGGCGCGCAGGGTGTCGTGGTCCGGGAGGGTGCAGGGGACGGGCATGGGCGGAATGATGGTGCTAAGGTCGCCTGTGCAGGGATGGAAGCGGAGCAGGTTGGGACGGACGGGAAGGGGGAAGCGTCGCGATCGGCTGCCAGGAAATGGTACTTCGCAGCACGTTACCCCCGGTCGATGAATGCTCACCCCACAACCTCCACGTTGAACCCCTTCCCGATCAAGCGTCCCGCCAGCACCATCTCATACACCGCGATGGGCATCGCCAGCAGCATGGTGGTGGTGGAGTACGGGGTGATCACCCCCAGCAGTTCGATCGCGCCCACGAAGAGGATGAGCGCCGCACCGGTGATGCCCCATACCGCCAACGGACGCGGCACCAGCCCGGAGCGGAAGAAGAGAACGCTGTAGATCAGTGTGTTCACCCCCAGGAAGAAGTGCGGGCCGAACACGAAGGTCCAGTCGTGGACCGCGACCAGGGCCCGGCCGACCACCAGCGCGCCCGATGCATCCGGCTCCAGCGACCCGGCGATGGAGCCGAGCGCGAGCATGCTCACGGCACCCACCACGATGGCCACCACCTCCAGCGCGCGGAACATCGCATAGGCAGGTCCCAGGCGCGGCGATACCCTGCTGAGCACCGGCAGCATCATCACGGCCGTGACGCAGTTCGCCAAGGCGAGCAACGCTTCGAAGAACGCGCCCCAGCCGATGCGACCGGCATACGATCGGGCGGCGGCGATCGGATCGGCCGCATCGATCACGGGTTTGTACAGCAGCAACCCGATGATGGCGGTGACCGTGGCGGCGATGAAGAACAGGCCGGTGAGGACGGCGTGCCGTTTCGTGATGATGTTCGTGTTCATGACGAGTGGGTGGTTCAGAATTCCGCGGTGACGAGGTCCTTGTTCAGCATCATGCCAGCCGTGGTGCCGCTGGCCACCGCGTTGGCCACGGTGCGCAGGCGCGTGGTGCTGTCGCCCGCCGCGTAGATGCCGGGCACGGTGGTGCGTTGCTGCGGGTCCACCTGGAGGTAGCCTTCATCGGTAAGCGCACAACCGAGCTGCTGGGGAAGGGTGCAGTGCTGCTCGAAGGCCGGCATGGCGTATAGGGCGTGGACGGCCGCTGCCGACCCATCCGCGAAGTGGATGCGCTGCAGCTGCCCCTGCGTATGCTCCAGTTCCGCGATGGCGGACTCCACGATGCGGATGTGGTGCGCGCGCAACTTGGCCGCTTGGGCCTCGCTCAGCGTGGACGGTCCGTTCGTGAACAGGGTGAGGTCCTTGGTCCAGTTGCTGATCAGGCGCGCGAGCTCGAAGCCCCGCTCGCCGTTGCCCAGCACGCCGGTGGCCACATCGCGCACCTCGTAGCCGTGGCAGTAGGGGCAGTGCAGCACCGAGATGCCCCAGCACGCCGCAAAGCCGGGGATGGCCGGCAGCAAATCCCGCACGCCCGTGGCGAAGACGAGCTTCTTCGCACGGTACGCGGCACCGTCCTCCAGGTGCACATCGAAGCCATCGGCGGTGGGGGACACCGCGGTGACCGTTCCGTGCCTGAACGCCACCGTGGCGTAGCGTTCCACCTGGGCCCGTGCCGTGGCGGCGATCCGGTGCGGGGGCACGCCATCCTGCGTGATGAAGTTGTGGGAGAAGGGTGTCTGCCGGTTGCAGGGCAGGCCGCTGTCCACGATCAGCACGCGCCGCAGGGCACGGCCCAGGGCCATGCCCGCGGCGAGGCCGGCGTAGCTGCCGCCCACGATGATCGCGTCGAAATGTTGGTGCTCGTTCATGGGTTCAGGTGTTGGATCCGCCAGCACCCGCAGCGGCAGCAGCGCGCCACCGGCGGCCGTGGCGCCCAGGGCGAGGAAGTGCCGTCTGTTCATGGGGCGCATCCGTTCGGTGCATGCCAGGGTCGGGCCCTCAGGCCTGCGTGGGCTTGGTGGAGAAGGCGCGGAGGATGCGGTCCACGAGGGGCACACCGGCGAACACGATCCACGGCACCAGGCAGATGGTGAGCAGAAAGGTGCGCTGGTACAGGGGCAGTGCGCCCAGCGGCTCGCCGAACAGGGCGAGGAAGCCGGTGATGGAGGGGTAGATGACCACCCAGATCTTCAGGGAGGCCAGCAGTTTCATTTTCGTTTTCATGGGTTGCGTGGTTTGCGAGGGCAAAGCAACCCCGCCCCCCTGCCACGGGGATAGGACGAACGCGTGATCGATCGGTACTTACCGCGAATTCTGCCGGAAGCCCTCCGGCGTGTGCCCCGTGTGCTTCTTGAAGAAGCGGATGAAGTAGGAGGGGTCCTCGTAGCCCAGGCGGTCGGCCACCTGGGTCACCTGGTCGGTGGTGGCCAGCAGGTAGCGCTTCGCCTCCAGGATCAGCTGGTCCGTGATCAGTTCGGAGCAGGTGCGGCCCGTGCCGGCCTTCGCGATGGCGTTCAGCTGGTAGGTGGAGAGGTGCATGCGCTCCGCATAGGCGGCCACCTCCTTCACCCGGTGCACGTTGGCCTCGATCAGCTCCAGCAGCTCCTCCAGCCGTTCCTGCGTGTAGCCCTTGGTGCCGCTCACCGGCGCGGGCACGGGCGCCTGCAGCACCAGGTCCGCCAGGAAGGCGCCCAGGTAGGCGCGCACGATGTGCAGGTGGCCCTCCTGTTGGGAGGCGTACGCGCGAGCGATGCGGTCCAGCAGCATCCGCAGTTCACCGTAGCGCTCGGCATCGGTGCGGCAGGCCTCCAGATGGCCGGCCCGGCGCAGCACCAGCCGCGCGCCGGGCTCGCTCGTGGCCAGGAAGTCGGCCTTGAACTGCAGGATGTGGCCCGTGCTGCCCGCCTTCAGCACCAGCCGGTGCACCTGGCCCGGCCGCATGGCGTAGATGGTGTGGGGCGCAAGCGCATGCGGCCTGAAGTCGCACTCGTGCACGCCCTCCCCGCTGGTGAGCACCAGCAGAAAGTAGTGGTCGTGCCGGTGCAGGGCCTGCACCAGGTCGGTGCCGCCCAGGACCTGTTCGATGGAGCGGATGTCGAAGTTCTCCGAGAGCCGCAGGGAGGTGGGGGCGGTGGCCAGGCTCCGGAAGGGGATCTCGCTCATGGGGAGGCGGGGTGCGGGGTAATCGCCCCCGAATATCGGTAGCCTCAGATGGGATGGAGGTGATCGTGATGGTTTGGGCGTGCCGGCTCGCCCTTCGACTCCGCTTTGCTCCGCTCAGGGTCTCGCCGTCGCGCTTTCCGCGAAGTCCTCGGCCTGATTACAGGCCTGTGGGCTTTCCGCTTCAATCGCTCACGCGGACCACCGGATCAACTAACGTAAATGGAACGCGTTCACTAACACGAGTTGATCACTTGCCGATCGCATCGCGGTATGTCGCCGGATTATCTTTGGGACACCATGGACATCCAGGCCCTCAAGCTCGAGTTGGTGCAACAGTTGGTCTCTACCAACGATGCCACGGTGTTGACCCGGGTGAAGCGCCTGCTTGAATTGCTGCGGACAGGTCCATCCGGCAGGTCAGCTGAGGACGACGAGGCGATGATCGCTGCTGCCGCGATCTTCGGAGAGAACGCCTATGCGGACAACGAACCCGACATCAGTGGCCTGGTGCTGAAAGAACCCGAGCCCATTCCCGTGCTGCGTGCCGAAGTGAAGCGCCTGGTCGATGAGGTGCGCGATACGCAGGTGCTGAGCAGCGTGCTGGCCTTCCTGCGCGGCGATCAGGATGAACTGCTCTGGCGTTCGGTGCTGAGCGCAAGGGCCGAACGGGCCGAGGCCGACTTCGATGCGGGGCGTGTGTACACGCAGGAACAGGTGGAGGCCCATTTCAAGGCCAAGCGCGCGCAGTGAAGGTCGTTTGGTCGGCGTGGGCGCTGCGGCAGGTGGACGAGATCCACGCGTGGTACAGCACGGAAGCATCACCCGAGGTGGCCGACCGCATCGTGGAGGACATCCTTGCCGTAACGCAGCTGCTGGAACAATTCCCCTTCGGTGGCCAGCTGGAACCTTGGTTGGAGCACAAAGGGCTGGGGCATCGCCGCGTGATAGCTGGGAACTACAAGGTCGTTTACCGTGTACACCAGGATGAGGTGTAAGCTCCCCCAAGATCAGGTGCGTGGGATAGTAGAAACCCACAACCCACCTGAACTTTGGAGCAATGAAGAAGAGTAAATGGACGGAAGCGCAGATCGTAGGGATGCTGCGCGAGCATGAGCAGGGCCGCAAAGTGGCGGACATCTGCCGGGAGCACAGAGTAAGCCAGCCGACGTTCTACCAGTGGAAGGCCAAGTATGGTGGCATGGGCGCAAGCGAGCTCAAGGAGCTACGGGCATTGCGCGAGGAGAATACCAAGCTGAAGCTCAAGCTGGCCGACACGATCCTGGACCGTGACATCCTCAAGGAGATCCTGGGAAAAAAGCCCTAGGGCTCGCCGAGAAGCGTGAGATGGCACACTGGCTTGTAACGCAGTGCAAGCGCAGTGTTCGGCGGGTCTGCAAGCTGCTATGCTTGAGCCAGAGCGTGTATCGCTACGAGCCCAAGCCGAAGGACGATATCGACGTGATCGAACACATGAACCACTGGGTGACCAAGAAACCGACCTGGGGCTTTTGGAAGGTGTACACTCGTGTACGCAAGGACGGCCGTGTGGTGAACCACAAGCGCCTACACCGGCTGTACACCACAGCAGGGCTCAACCTGCGTCGACCTACGAAGAAGCGCGTTCCGGACCGGGTGAAAGAGCCACTGTGTTTGCCGATCGGCCCGAACATCACTTGGAGCATGGACTTCATGGCCGACCGGCTGCTGAACGGCAACAAGCTGCGCACGTTCAACGTCATTGACGACTTCGGCCGCGAGGCACTGAACATCACGATCGACACCTCTATCCGCGCCCAGTACGTGACGCGTGAACTGGACAAGTTGATCGAGTGGCGTGGCAAGCCAGAGCGGCTGCGAGTGGACAATGGCCCTGAGTTCATCGCCCAGGAGATGGAATTGTGGGCGGAACGCAACGGCATCGCACTTACGTTCATCGAGAAGGGGCGTCCCATGCAGAACGGCCTGATCGAGCGATTCAATCGCACCTACCGGGAAGAAGTGCTGGACGCCTACCTGTTCGAGAACCTCGAACAGCTTCGCCAGCTGACCATCGAGTTCATCTGGAGCTACAACAACGAGCGGCCCCATGATGCACTCCTGGACCTGACCCCGCGCGAGTTCCTGTTGAAATGTGGACAACTCCCTGCCCACTACGCAGGCTCACGCGCGGACTTCCCCACATTCCAACAGGATGATCACCACAGATCAACAGAAGTGGTGATCTTTAGGAATTCGCGCGCCTGATCAGGGGGAGCTTACAGAGGTGCGCATCGTGGACGTCTTCGATAGCAGGCAGGACCCGGGGAAGATGACCGTGTAGGTGGGCACGCCCTGCGCATCCAGCCCCAGCCGCAGGTGCAGGTCGCCGTTGGGGGCCGTGAGGCTATCGACCTGGAGGGGTTGGGCCAGGCCCGTGGCGTGGAGGAGGAGGAAGGAGAGGAAGAGGGAGAGCGGGCGGGGCATGGGGCAAGCTGGCCTCCGAAGATCGGTAGCTTCAGATGGGTTGGCAGAGATCGGGATGGGTTGGGCGTGCCGGCGCCAAATGCGCGCCGTCGGGCTTTCCCCTTCAAGTCCTCACCGGTCCCGGCCTCCGAGCCGGGAACCGGCTCCGGGCTTTCCGGTCCAATCCCTCACGCGGAACACCGGATCAACTATCGTCAATGGACCGCGTTCACTCGAGACTTTGGCGTAATCGCTGGGTCAAGCATGCGTATGCGGGAAACACATATGTTTGACAGGCTAACAATACCAAGGGTCAATGTTCTGGTTAATCATCCTCGCAGTGGCAGCGCTTGTGATTGGCATCGTGTACGCGAATCACAAGAAGACCAAACCCAAGAATGAACTGCTTGATTTTGCCACGTCGATGGCAAGCAGCATTTTCCCTAATGGGAAAGAAGACCACATGGAAGGTGCTCAGATCGTTTATGATTCGATCAACCAGAAGATGCCACTCGAAGAGTGCAAAGACCTCTTCATCAAGGCGGCGATTTACTCTAACATAAGTGATGATCTGAAGGGGCACCTTAGCCGCAGATATGGCAATCGGCTTAGCGATGAGGACATGGGCCATATCATCGGGTTTTTAACCCTTAGGAAGCTCATGATGGCAACGGGAAAGCCGGTGCGCTTTGTGAGGAACCCAGAGAACGGGAACATCGCTTGCGTTGCACGCGAAACGAGCACGTTCAAGCAGTGAAGGAAGGAGCTCTCAGGTAGTTTATATTGCCCGTATAGGTTGGGATTTTGTCCTTATGTAGCGCTGGAAATAAGAGCGAACCGCCACGCAGTTCATTGCAGCTTTTCCAGAGGGAAGCGTATAGGTCGGATTTCTTGAGGGCCATTGGGCGGTCGGGGCAGTAAGGCTTTGATAACTGGCGATCAAAGCAGGTTTGGCGCGGGCAGGATAGATGGGTGACAGGTGGCATGTACTCACTGAGGAACCCCACAACGGGAAGCCTCAACGGGTAGATGCGCAAGCAGTCACTTTTCGCTGAGGACATCATGGAAGGAATCGTCAAAGCTGGCCGAGTGGTCGTCACTAAGTACATCAGCATGCTTTGGGAACCCTGCAATGAGGTCCTCGAGCGGTATCTGCATTTGGCCAATAGCCATATGCAGGAACGCTTTCTCATTCTGTGCCCATTGGTCGTCAGCGTCAATGACGCGAATGAGCACTTCAACGAGCAGGAGCTTCTGGCGGTTGTTCAGCGGTGCCTGTTTCAATTCGCTCAAGTACTCCTCTACTGCAGCCCTGCCACGCGCTTTGATGGTTTCGAGAAAAACATCAAACGGTTGCTGGTACTCGTAGCCCAGAAAGTAGATCTCATTCTCGGCCATCTGCTTAACGGCGTCCACTTCTGCCTGGTCGATGTTCCCGTCGCACGCGAGGGCAGTCACGGCAGTGCGGAGCAGCAGCGGTTGGAAGTCGTTGGTTCTCATAGTCCGAAGCCGATCTTGCTCGCTGCTTGTTCCTTGGCCTGCCTTGGCAACAGTTCCAAAAGACCGTAGTCGACCTCCTTGAGCCTATCCCAGTTCTTGGACTCAGCCGCGAAGCGACCGGCGTCGATCAGGCTCTTGGCCTGGGTTTGGTCATTCATGCGATGCTGCTGCTCACAGAGCCATTTGAAGATGCCCAACAGGAAGTCCGGCGTTCTCCAGCGAATCTGTCCGGTGATGTGCTGCATTTCATCTGACTTTTCCTGGATTCTCAAGGGATTATTACTGCTGAGGAAGGATGGCTCCTGAGCGACGATGTTCCTGAACGTGTTGCGCTCGTGATCGGTCCCGGCTTGGTCAAGCATCTCTTTGCACTCGTCCTTGACCTTCATGTAAAGCTCCTTGACCTTGTTGATGCGCTTGTCCTTGGTTGCCACATCTAGCTCTTGAGCGATCTTCCGTTTCTGGTCCTCCAGCTGATAGCGCTTGTCGGTAACATCATCATCGCTGAGTTTGTCAGCCTCCTCGACTAGCTGCGACAGTTGCTTTTTAAGCTTGGTAAGATGGCTGGCGGTCTCGTACTCCTCCTTTTCGGTTGCGGTCTCCAGCTCATCGTCGAGCTGATCCGCGAGATCACCGATGTGCTCCCGAAGGAGGTCCACATTGGTTTCTCTGGCTTTGGGATTGAAAACGTTCTTGAACTCCTGGTCAGACATGGTCAGGTAGGCCGCCACGGTAAGGTCCCTGCTTTCGGACATATTGAACGTGATCTCGATGTCTGAACCCTTGGAGACATCTCGGGTGATCATTTTGCCGGTAACCAGAATGACTCCCAAGGGTTTGTTTGCAGCCGGCAATGAGGTTTGCGGCCCTTCATAGACATTGATCCAGATTTGGTCTTGCTCGTTTCCCTTAATGAGATTGCGGGTCAGGGGTAGCGTCACGGGCTTGCGGGCTGGCAGTATGGAATTACGCTCGAATATGGGAAGGAGTCGTGTCGCTCCAGGATGATCGAGATCATCCACCTCAAGACAGATGTCTTCAGGCAGCGGTTGTCCGCTGATGGCAAAACCGCTGTTGATGCCGATGAGCTCCATGTCGGTTTCGACAGCGTTGTTTTGGCCGTCATATACAGTAAGCACGAAGTAGTTGAACGCGTTTTGGACAAGAGGAAGATCCTCGCTAACGCGCTCAGTCAACTTCTTCAGGCCCGAGTCGAAGCCACCGTCCTGTCGAACGATGCGGTAGAAGAGGCCATCTATGTTCCCTGTGACACGAGCCGCGAACAGTTCGTCTTTCTCTTTGGATGCCTTGTTATAGGACGCTTTGATGGACAATGCCGACGGCCTGCGCGCAGCGCTGGTCGGCTTGGTGATCTCCTTGGGTTTGGTGGCCGCATAATAGGCTGCTCCTATGGCAACCGCCGTCGTCGGGTCGATCTCGCAGTTAATCGGTATCTGCAACACCTCCTCTGTGCGTTGTCGAACAAAGGGTATGTACGTAGATCCGCCGACCATGAGTGTGTACTGTACATCATGAGGGCGGAGCGAGTTGCGCGTCAGGATCGTCTTGATCATATCAAGCGTTTGGTCTATATACGGCCTGATCAGGTCATTGAACTCGGAACGGGTGATGGTTACCTCCACATCTACATCCTCCTCCGATGCATCCTGGAATCCGTTTATCTCGATCTCGGCAGAAGGGACAGCTGAGAGCTTGATCTTGGCCTGCTCGGCCAAATGACAGAGCTTGTGATAGACGCCATTTAGGCGTCCGGATGCGCTAGTGAGTTCGGTACGGAGGTCGTCGAATTTGTATTGTGCATTCAGCTTTGGGATGATCAGTTTGTCGACGATGAGCTGGTCAAAGTCAGCACCTCCGAGGAAGTTGTCTCCCTCATGATCCAGAACCCTCATCTCACCTTCTTTGATCCTGACGAGAGCAACGTCAAATGTTCCACCACCCAGATCATACACCAGCCATTGTCCATCTTCAATGTCCTTCGCCTTTTTCATATTGGCATAGGCAAGGCTGGCCGCAATGGGTTCCTGCAGCAGCACGATCTGGTCAAAGCCTGCGAGTTGACCAGCCTCTTTGGTCGCATTGCTTTGTATCGTATCAAAAGATGCGGGTATTGTCACAACCACAGCATTGAGTTGATCACCCGTGTTGACGAAGGTTTTCAGCTGCTTCAGCACCTCTGCAGAGAGCTGAACGGGGGTGACTGAATCACCTGTCGCCTTTATCTTGTAGGATTCGGCTGTTCCCATCTTTCGCTTGAACACGGCCACGACGTTCTTGGGGTCTCGCTCCAAGTACTGCTTGGCTTGTGTGCCAACAATGATCTTGTCCTTGCGATAGGAAACTACAGACGGCAGCGTGGCTCGGCCGTAGTCCAAGGGGTTGTTGAAGATGACCACCTCGCCTTTGACGAACTTGGCGATGGCACTGTTCGTGGTGCCCAGATCGATGCCGAAATTGATCGTGTTGTCCATGGCCTATGTGAGCTCAAGGTTTAGCTGATTGAACGATGACCACGCCTTTGCGGGCGATGAGAGCGATCCCGCCTTTGCGGTATCGGATGATCGGTTTTGTAAGCTTCCCCGAAGTTCGGCCATTCATTGCTGGAGGTGAAGTGATCCTTGGCCCCGCGGGGCCAAGGATCGCTTCGGCCGGCCAGGGGCTACATTCAACCACACGTAGCCATGAGAAAGAGCAAGTTCACCGAGCATCAGGTCATCGCCATCCTCAAGCGTCACGAGGCTGGCTCGAAGGTGGCCGACCTGTGCCGCGAGCACGGGATCAGCAACGCCACGTTCTACCAATGGAAGGCCAAGTATGGCGGCATGGAGCCCAACCAGGTCAAGCAGCTGCGTGACCTGCAGGAGGAGCTCAGCCGCCTGAAGCGCATGTACACCGAGCTGAGCATGGTGCATGATGCCTTGAAGCAGGTGGTGGAAAAGAAGTGGGGCGCCTGACGAGAAGCGCGAGATCGTTCAGGCGATGATACAGGAGCACAGCATCTCCGAGCGCCAAGCCTGCGGCAGCGTGGGCTTGGCGCGCAGCACCGCGCAGTACTGCAAGACCCCAGCGGATGACACGCCCATTATCCAGGTCTTGGAACAGCTCACCCAGAAGCACCCGGCCATCGGGGTGTGGCAAAGCCATCATCGGATGCGCTTGATGGGTCACCTGTGGAACTTCAAGCGGGTGTATCGGGTCTACACCGGTCTGGGCCTCAACATTCGTCGCAGGGCCAAGAAACGGCTGCCTGCACGGGTGAAGCAGGCGCTGTTCCGTCCTGCTGGTCCGGACCAGGTCTACAGCATCGACTTCATGCATGACAGCCTCTGGGACGGCCGGACCTACCGCTTGCTAAATGTGATCGACGACTACAACAGGGAGGTGCTCGCGATCGAGGTGGACACCTCACTGCCCGCACTGCGCGTGATACGCGTGCTGGAACGCATCAAAGCAGTGCGTCCGCTGCCCAAGATGATCCGCGTGGACAACGGCCCGGAGTTCATCAGCGCCAAGCTCGACCACTGGTGCCGCGAACACGGCATTACCTTGACCTACATCCAGCCAGGCAAGCCCACCCAGAACGCCTACATCGAACGCCTCAACGGCAGCATCCGTCGTGAACTGCTCAGCGCCTACGTGTTCCGTACCTTGGACGAGGTGCGCGAGAAGGCCGATGAGTGGATGACCGATTACAACCATCACCGCCCACACAAGGCGCTTGGCTACCGGCCGCCAGCGCCCATCCGATCCTAAACCTATGCCCCAGGAGCCTCTAGTTATGATCGGCCCGAAAACAGGGGAAGCTTACAGTTTGATCACCTCGGTGATAACGAGGTTCTCTGCGGAGTCGCCGCTGATGCTGGCGTCAACATCGTTCCGGGTTTCATTGAAGGCTTCCCCAAGCGGCACTTCATAGCTGAGGCCAGCGTCATCGTTGATGGCGGCCATGAGCTCTTTGAGCCGGTTGATGTTCCTCGAGATCGAGTTGCTCTGTTCAATGGAGGCAAGTTTTTTCTCGATCTCGAAGACCTGGTCGAGGATATCGATGTACAGTTTGGGTACGCGTGCAGGTTCAGGGATCATGGTGGGTCTAAGAGTTGCCAAGGGCGTTAAGGAGGATGTAAGCGAGCAGGGCGAAAATGATGTACCTCCACACCACCTGGTAGGTGTGAAGTTTCAGTTTGCCGCGGAAGCGATACTGATTACCGAACGACTCATAGTTGTAACGAGCGATCGGGAAGATCGGAATGCCGAAGATGACGATGTAGAGGGTGGATCCATAGAGAGTTGTGCCACAACCATTGACCAAGTGGAGCATTGGCGCCGACTTGATGGGTGTTCCAGCGACCTCAACCGACTGCTCTCTCAGGTTGACAAGTTGCTTTTGGTCCTCAAGGAGTTGTTCGCTGACTTCTTTGGACGTGCGAATAGAGCAAGCGATCTGAATGAGGTGAATTGACTTGGTGTGGTCCTTGTAGGTATTCCACACAGCAACGGATAATTCGCGCACTCGTCTTGCTACTGTGTCTCTTATCTCATCGGCAAAGGAGTCGAGCTTGTTGAGCTCATCGAGCGGCAGGTCAATTTTAATTTCATTCGGCTTGACAAATTTATTATTGACCTTATTGGTAATTTCATTTATATTCTTGACGTGATTAACCCATACTTGAATGATGTCACTGTATTTCTCTTCCTCGACCTCGCGCATGTACCTTTCGCGCCAAATCTCCCTATTGCGCTCAAATGTTGGTTTGCTTGCACTATCGATACTGAGCTTGAGCGCATGATCGAGAATATCATGAGATACCTTGGGGTGGTCAATTGTGCTCGAAACAGCGAGGGCGACATAATTTGCCTGCGCTGCGATCTTGTTGCGAGTGCTTTGAAATATAGCCGGCAACTTGTTTAGCGCATTGACTGGGATAAGGTCTTGGATGAGTTCGGTAATACCGTCTGAATTATCTTCATCATATTTCGATTCTTCTTCATTGATCTCTTTGCTTAACTTCTCTATTTGTTCCACTCTGCCTTGCAGGTCCGTGGTTAAGCCTCGATATGCAATGGACTCATGAGAGGAAGTTATCAGAACCCCGAGCTTAAGCACGTTGTCCAGCATGGTCCGCGAAGCTGCACCAGACCTGTCCGAAGCGTCGATCTTGAATGCATCTAGAAGCGCCTTGTCATAGCGTGGGGCGAAGAAGGGGCTGATGAAGTTCTGGAACCCGCTGTCGAGGTAAGCACTTTCTAGCTGGGTGGCTTGGAATATGGAAGTGTCTCCCGTGGTCAGGAGATCAAGTAGTGGCTTATTGTGAAGAAGGTATGCGTGGTGCTTGAGATTGGATTGATCCTCCAAGGAGTCAAGTGCCTTCTCGCATTCGGACCTTGTATACGCAACGCCTTCCAGGTGAAATGCCCCGTCATCAGAAAGCTCGATCTCTGAGAATAGCTTTCTACGGAGCTTCTTGATCGTAGCCGAATCCAAGCTTACGATCTCATGAGGAGCCACATTCAGAAGGGCTAGTGGGTTAACGTACTTCACTGAAGCGGTTCGTTAGGTGATGATGATAAGCATGGTTGTGAAGGGTGACATGGGCACGACTAGCGTCACCTGTTGAACTCGGCCTCACTAATGGTATTGGAGTTGAAGTCCGAGCCGCCGTAAGTATTGATGACGTTGAGCGAGAGCTCGAAGGAAGGCTCTTGGTAACCGCCTTGTACATACTTGCGGGTGAAGTCAAGGATCTCATCGCCCTTTTCATACAGGGGGGAGCGTACGAACCGCACCTGGCACTGTGAGCCTTCGATCTTCTGGCGGTAGTCCTTACCGTAGGCTATCTTCAGGTAGTAGCGTCCTTCGGGAATATTACGGATCTCGTAGGTATCACCGGCACGCACATAGACGATGCGTATGCACTCGTCGTAGTACCCTTTCTTCATGAGCTTGACCACTACATCGGTGTTGTTGCCGACCACCACACGTAGGTAGTTGTCCATGCCATAGTCGAACTTGGGGGATACGTTCTCACATGCTGGTGTAGCACCAGTTGTGTAGGATGTTCTCTCCCAGCCAGCGAGTGCATCACGCTTTAGATATTGGGATGCGACATACCCTTGCATATCAGCATACGTCACCTGCCACCAGGTACCTTCTACTCCTAAGAGGACAACCTCGTCACCAGCGGTGAGCTTTGTAAGTACTGTGGCTTGTGTGCTTGGTGCCGAGCGCATATTGAGTGCCTGGTTAGACACGGTATAGCGTTCGCCGATGACCGCAGGAGGTGCCGTTTGTCCGTACGCCGATGTAGAAATGGAGATCAGGCAGAGAAAGGTGAGGTACCAGGTGTGCTGCATGGATGCACGATTAGAAATCAAGGTCGCCGGTTTCAGGTCGTTCGTTGAACTCATCCTCTTCACTGGATTCGTCGGAAGTCTGTTGGTCTTGTAAAGGTTTTGAGACTTCCGCATCCTGTTGCAGTCTCGTTCGTTGGTGCCGCCTTGTGCGTTCCGGCTGACTAAAGAAGTACAGGTAGGCAAGAACGGCGAGCAGAAGTAACCAGAGGCCACTGATGGACTTGCGCTTCTGTTCAGTCGTGTATGTGTCTTGCTGCATTGCCGCGAAGCTTGCTTGACCTGCCGGATCGTGTTAGGATGAAGGGTGAGGTTGAAGGGTTGAATGTCTGCGCGCGTTGCTGAATAACAGCACGTGATGCTTGTCAAATATCTCGAAATGTTAGTAAACGAGCGATCAGAAGCCGGTCATGGGATATGATTTGGTCCGGACCCTGCACGAGGACCTTCAAAGTCGCCAAATGGAGCCAAGATATCCCCTCAACTACGCCAGAACGTGACGCAGCATGGCCGGAATTTGACCTAGCGGATACCATCCACAAGAGAGTATTCCGTAGCGGAATGGTAAGAGCCAGAACAGGTGATGTCCAGCGTCGTGAAGTAGCAGGGCAAAAGGGTGTGAGCACCACCGGTTTGTGTGTGGTGAAGCATTTCGCGTGAGCGGGCGCAGCGGCAGCCCGGCGCCGGAGGGGCCTTGCAGCCACGAGCAGCGAGGAGGCGACCGGAGGAAGCCACCGCAGCGCCGTGGGTGCTGGCCCTGACAAGCCGGCTACAGCGGAGCATGCGACCCCGAGGGCCCTGAGCGCAGCAGAGCGGAGTCGAAGGGTGCGAGGGGGCACGCCCTCGTAATCACCTACGACTGATCCAGCTTCTTCACCATCGTCAAGATCGTCGCCAGCGCCACGGTCTCGCCTGTCTCATCCACCACATCGACCAACCATTTGACGATCCCCCGCGCCACATCCGCGCCCTTGGGTGAGTCGGCGGTCTTCGGCCGCTTCTCCTGGTCGAGCTTCTCGCGGCAGGTGAACTTCACCTGGATGGTGGAGCCCGGGTACACCGGCTTCAGGAAGCGGCACTCCTCGATGCCGTAGTTGAGGAGCACGGGGCCCTTGGGCGGGTCCACGAAGAGGCCGGCCGCCCGCGAGAGGATGAAGTAGCCGTGCGCCACGCGGCCGGTGAAGGGGGTGCCCTCGAGGCTGTTGGCGTCCATGTGGGCGTAGAACTTGTCGCCGCTGAGCCCGGCGAAGTCCTCCACGTTCTGCAGCGTCACCAGGTGCTTCTCGGTGATCAGCGTGTCGCCGATGTTCAGCTCCTCGAAGTGCAGGCGGAAGGGGTGCTTCTCGCTGATATGATACTTCGCGCCCTGCTGGTACTGCTGGGTGAGCGCGGTGATGCTGGTGGGGCTGCCCTGGATGGCGGTGCGCTGCAGGTAGTGCATCACGCCGCGCTTGCCGCCCATCTCCTCGCCGCCGCCCGCGCGACCGGGACCGCCGTGTACCAGCGTGGCCAGGGGGCTGCCGTGGCCGGTGTTCTCCTTGGCCATCTCGCGGTTGAGGATGAGCATGCGGCCGTGGTGGCTGGCCGCGCCCCACACGAACTGCTGGGCCAGCTTGTCGTCGTAGGTGGCGATGGTGGCCACCAGCGAGCCCTTGCCCAGCTTGGTGAGGGCCACGGCATCGTCCAGGTCGGTGTACGGCATCAACGTGCTCACCGGACCGAAGGCCTCCACGTTGTGGCTCTGCTGGTTCTTCCAGGGATCGGGGTTGAGCAGCAGGATGGGGCTCATGAAGGCGCCCTTGGCCACATCGGCCCCGGTGACGTTCACGCTGTCGGGGTCGCCGTACACCACCTGCGAGGCCTTGAGCAGTTCGGCCAGC
This sequence comes from Flavobacteriales bacterium, assembly GCA_030584065.1. NCBI lineage: Bacteria > Pseudomonadati > Bacteroidota > Flavobacteriia > Flavobacteriales > Flavobacteriales bacterium. The sequence continues at coordinate 314,607 of CP129489.1, read as the reverse complement.
GCGCGCTTCACCTCCTCGCGTTGCGCGGTGCCGGCCAGCGCGCCCATGCGCACGCCCTCGGTGCGCGGGTCGCCGATCACGGTGCCGGCCAGGCGCTTGCCCAGGGCGATCTGCACGTCCTCGATGAGGTTCTGCGGCACCAGGATGCGGCGCGCGCCGGTGCAGCGCTGCCCGCACTTGAGGGTGATCTCGCGGCCCACCTCCTTGATGAAGAGGTCGTACTCCTCGGTGCCGGGCACGGCGTCGGGGCCCAGCACGATGGCGTTGAGGCTGTCGGCCTCCATGTTGAAGGGCACGCTCTCGTCGATGATGCGGTCGTGGCGTTTCAGCATGCGGCCCGTGCTGGCGCTGCCGGTGAAGGTGACCACGTCCTGGTGCATCACGTGGTCCAGCAGGTCACCTGCGCTGCCCACGATCAGCTGCAGCGCGCCCTCGGGCAGGATGCCGCTGGCGATGATGTCCTTCACCATCGCTTCTGTGAGGTAGCTGGTCACAGTGGCGGGCTTCACCACGGCGGGCACGCCGGCCATCCAGTTCACGGCGCACTTCTCCAGCATGCCCCAGATGGGGAAGTTGAAGGCGTTGATGTGCACGGCCACGCCCTCCTTGGGCACCATGATGTGGTGGCCGATGAAGGTGCCCTGCTTGCTGGTGCGGATGGCCTCGCCGTCCACGTAGAACGGCATGTTGCCCAGGGTACGGCGCAGGCTGGCGTTGGCGAACAGGTTGCCGATGCCGCCCTCAATGTCCACCCAGCTGTCGGCCTTGGTGGCGCCGGTCTTGTAGCTGATGGTGTAATACTTGTCCTTGCGCTCCATCAGGTAGAGGGCCAGGGCCTTGAGCATGCGTCCGCGCTCGGGGAAGGTCATCTTCCGCAATTTGGGTCCGCCCACGGTGCGGGCGTAGTGGAGCATGGCGGCGAAGTCGAGGCCGGTGGAGGAGGTGGTGGCCACCAGTTCACCGGTGCTTGCATCAACAAGTTCAGCCAGGTTGCCTGTGCCGGCTATCCATTGGCCGCAGGCGTAGTTGTGTAGTTGCATAGGGGCGAAGGTCGAATGTTCAATGATCAATGGGCAATGTTCAAGTCTCAATGCTCAACGGCGCTACTCACTTGAACATTGAGCGTTGATCATTGAGCCTTGAATATTCCAGAAGGTGGTGGCGACGAGCTCGCCGGTGGAGGCGTCGAGGAGTTCGGCTTGTGGGCCGGTGCCGGCGACCCATTGGCCGCAGGCGTAGTTCGCTAATTGCATGTTCTTCAGCCCATCATATCGGTGGGTGTGCTAAGGTAGCGGCCGGTGGCTTTTTACTGGACCCGAATGGACGGGGATGGACGCTGCCCGGCATCGGCAGCGTCCATCTCGTCCATTGCCTTGTCCATGGAGCAAGTGCAGGGCACACCCTTGCGTGGTGAACAACCTCCCGCCCCTTGACCCGACCGGTCGTGTAAACGCACTCTTTCCGATCCCGGGGGATGATGCACCTTGCGTTCAATGCGGGCGCCACCTGCTCCCACCGTTCTCCTCCGCCTCCGCTGGCTGCAGCTGCGCCGGGCCTTCCCGCCCTACGGCATCGTGTTGCTCGCGCTGGCCGTGGTCCTCGCGCTGGGCCTGATGCACCGCGCCGTGCTGCGGGATGCCTCCTATGCGGCCTACATCGCGGGTGGCGCACTGCTCACGGTCTGGGGCCTGCACCAGCGGCGGCCCGACCTGCACTTCCTGCATCGTCATGTGCCGCAGGCCCGTCTTGCGATGGCCGTGGAGTACGGTGTGCTGGTGCTTCCGGTGCTGGTCGTGCTCGGCCTGACCGGGGCGTGGGTCTCGGCGCTGGTGCTCTTGGCGGCGGTCGCTTTGCCCTGGCTGCCCGTGGTGCGCACCTCCGGTGTCCGTGGTAGCTGGCTCCGGCGTTGGATACCGGCGCGGCTCTTCGAGTGGTGCGGCCTGGTGCAGGGTACACACCCGTGGGGACTGCTGCTGTGGCTGGCGGCGCTGGCCTTCTGCTGGTTGCCGGTGCTGCCGCTCTTCCTGCTGGGCATCGTGGCCCTGATGGCCGCCGGTGCGCAGGAACAGTGCGAACCGCGCGCCATGCTGCTGGCCACCGCACCCGATGCCCGCACGCTGCTGCGCACGAAGGTGTTCGGTGCATTGCGCCTCATGCTCGTGCTGGAACTGCCGGTGCTCTTCGCAGCCACGCTCTTCCAGCCTGACTGGTGGTGGGTGCACGCGGGCTTCGGGCTGGGCCTGCTCACGCTGGTGGCCTATGCCGTGGTGCTGAAGTACGCCCATTACCAGCCCAACGAGCGCCTGTCGGCCAATGGCGCCAACGTGTCCATCGCCGCGCTCTTCGCCATCCTGCCCGGGCTCAACGTGGTGCCGCTGCTCATGCTCCTCACCGAAGTGCCCAAGGCCCGCGCCAACCTTACCGCCTACTTCCATGATCACCCTCGCTGACCTCCGCTGCGCCTACGGCGACAAGCCGGTGCTCGACATCGCGCGCTGCGAGCTATCGCCCGGCGTGCATGGCATCGTCGGCCTCAACGGCGCGGGCAAGACCACGCTGCTCAACGCGCTCCACGGCTTCGGCCGCAATGCGGAAGCACATGTGCTCTTCGCGGGCGCACCCATGGACCACCGCAACACGGCCTTCCAGGAAGCGGAGAGCTATTTCCACCCGGGCATCACCGGCCGCGAGTACCTCGAGCTCTTCGCGGGCGGCAAGGAACGGAGCGGCATGGCGGGCTTGAACGAATTGCTCGAAGTACCGCTCGATGCGCTCATCACCACCTATTCCACCGGCATGCGGCGCAAGCTCGCCATCCTCGGCGCGCTGCACCTGGACCGCCCCGTGGTGATGCTCGATGAGCCGATGAACGGCCTGGACCTCGCCTCGGTGCGCGTGCTGGAGGCCATCATCAAGCGCTTGGCGGAGCGCGGCCGCACGGTGCTCATCACCTCGCATGTGCTGGGCCCGCTCGTCACCCTGTGCGATCGGATCCACCTGCTGCAGCACGGCCGCTTCACGCGCGTGTTCGAGCGCGGCGCCACAGAAGGCTTGGAAGAAGCGCTCTTCGCGGAGCTCGACAAACGGACGAGCGCCGCGATGGAACGATGGCAGTGAGCCGCTGCGGGGGCCTTACTCCACCACCACCTTCCCGCTCCACTGCCCTCCTAGCCCATCATCGATGCGCCAGAGGTGAAGGCCCGGCGCGCAGGCGATCCGCGTTGAGCTTTGTTCCATGCGCTCGCTCCGGAGCAAGCGCCCCTGTGCATCGAAGAGCGTGAGCCTCTCCCCGCCTTCGGCCCCGCGCACCACCATCATGCCCGGCGAAGCGGAGAGCACCTGGCAACGCATGCCCCGCTCCTGCTCTTCCACCCCGACGACCACATCGAAGGTGAGCGTCACGGTATCGGTGTTGCCGCAGGGATCGGTGTAGGTGTGCGTGATGATGTAGGTATCGGAAGTGGAGAATGTGAAGGTGGGAGATGCCTCGGTGGAGGTCTGCCCATCGCTGCACACCCACAGGTGCTCGCCCTCGCCGTTGTGGATCAAGGTGATCCAGTTCCATCCGCTGCTGAAGCCATCGAGCAGCGCGCTGGTGCTTCCTTCGAAATCCAGGTTCCACGTGGGCAGCTCGCCCAGCACCACCGTGCTGGCGATGTCGCGCAGGATGGCCGCCGTGGCCGCGTCGATGGACCCATTGAAGGTGGCCCCGACGCAGCTCTCCTCGAAGAGCGTGCAATAGAACACGCACGCGGCGAGGTAGGTGCCCGCTGGTGAAGGATGACTGCCATCGGCATCGTAGAGGTTGATGGAAGGCTGCGTGTCGCGCACCACTTTCCAGGCGGCGCCCACCGGCGCGGTGTAGCTGTCGTTCCCTTCCGCCAGCGCGATGTAGTTGGTGCGCAGGCCCTGCTGCATGCCATCGTAGGTGCACATGAAAGGGAAGTTGGCGCAGTTCTGCGCGTCGCCGCTCTGCCGCCCCCAGGTCATGTAGAACACCGGCCAAGTGCACTCATAGTTGTCCTTGATCGCCTCAATGAGCGCAATCGCACCGAGCTCGGTCGTGGTGACATCGAAGGGCAGCGCGCCGAGCTGGCTCTGCTCCTGCATCACCACATAGTCCCAGTCCTGCGAAGCGATGGCATCGAGCGTGGGCGCGTAGGTGCTGTGCTGGAACAGCGTGTAGCCACCGGGTGCGGAGGAGGCCACGGTGACGGTATCGCCCAGCGAGAGCGCGAGCTGCCGCAGGGTGTTGGGCAGGTCGTTCACGTAGGTGTAGCTGTTGCCGATGAAGAGCACGGTGGTCTGCTGGGCGTGCAGCGCACCGGCCAGGAGCATGGGGAAGAGGAGTGTGAAGCGCACGGGGTGAAGCTAGTTGAGCAGGGTGAGCGTGCTGCCGCGGTCGGCCACACTCCCCACCTTTCAGCCCACGACGCTACAGCTTCACGAAACGACGCTCCAACCGAACGTTCGGGCCCTGCACCCGGAGCAGGTGAGGTCCGGGCTGAAGCCTTTCCGCATCCAACTCGAATGCGCGACTCGCATTCACGGCGAGGTCCATCACGACGCGACCCACGGCATCGCAGACCTGCACGCGCGTGATGCGCTCCTCGCCTTCCAGCGAGATCCGCAGCGATCCGCTCGTCGGGTTGGGGGTCAGGCTCAGCGCGGCGGACGATCCGACATCGCTGATCCCGGTGCTGCTCACATTCAGCACCTCGCAGTCGCTGGCGTCGTCGCAGATGCCCTGCACGGCCAGGCAGACGAGCTGCACGCCGGGCGCGCTGAAGGTGTGCGTGATACTCGGGGACGTGTACGTGGTCCCATCAAGGTTCCACTCATGCGTGAGCGCAACGGGCGATGTGCTGGTGAAGGTCCACGTGAGCGGGTCGCCGGCGGGCACCATGGTGAATGCCGCATCCACCGGGAAGGTGCAGCAAACGAAGCCGCGCTGGGCCACGGGCTGGGTGAAGGGCGTCACCCATGAGCTCATGCTCTGCCCGCTCTGCTGCGTGGAGCTATGCGGGAACACATTAGGCTGGTACGAGCCCCATCCCTCCTGCACGCTGATGCCCGTGCATGCCCCATTGAAGAGTCCGTCGGTGAGCACGGCATGGATTGCCCCATTGCCCGGCGTGCCCTTGAACGAGGTGACGAGCAAGCCATCCTGGGCTGTGCGCGAGAGGGATACCGGGTACTCGCTTGCCGTGCTGCCGTACAGGCGGTTCTCCACGATCTGGCCGTCCGGGTTGAAGGCGATCAGCAGCGCATCGTAATTGCCGTGGCCCAGCGGGATGTTCTGGGCGCGCGCCAAAGCGATGAGCCGGCCGGCCGAGGCCGTGATGCCGATTACGTCAAAGGCATTGTTGATCACGCGCGTCCATTGGTGATCGCCGCTGCTGTTGAACTTGGTGATGAAGCCGCGCATGCCCGGCGCACCCATGCCCAGGCTGTTGCCGCCGATGTAGAGGTCGCCGGTGGCGGCATCCTCCAGCACGCAATAGGCCTCGTCCGCGCTGGCGCCGTCGAGGCCGCGGGCCCAGAGCTCCAGCCCCGCCGCATCGGTCTTCACCAGGTAGGCGCTGGGTGCTGTGCCTCCCACATTGTCGCCATAGCCCACCAATGCCCTGCCGCCGCCGGATAGCTGAATGGCCTCGTAGGCCCAGTCCCAGCCCGTGCTGCCATAGCCCCAGGAGCCGGTGACGTTGCCGCTCATGTCCACCTGTTGCAGCAGCATGTCGTAGCTGCCCGCGCCATCACGGCGTCCGGCAATGAGCGCTCCGCCGGGGATCGCCGTGAGGCCATGCACCGCGTTCGATCCGCCAGCCACATCGATGAGCCGCTGGCCGATCACGTTGCCATCGAAGTCGAGCACATGCAGGATGCCATCGCGCGAGGACGTGCCCGGTCCCATGGCATAGCCGCCCATGAAGATGCGGTCGCCGCTCACAGCGATGCTTCGGTCGTAGAGGCCCTCCTCATTCGCGGCTTCGGCCAGCGCGCGTGTCCACAGCACAGCGCCGGTGCTGTCGGTGCGCACCACCACCACCCCGTCGTTGAGCTCACCGCCGAAGACGAAGCCGCCATCGGGCAGGGGATGGCCACCGGCCACATTCGTGAGGCCCGGCACCGGGATGGTGATCTCGAAGGTGCTCTGGGCGGAGGCGTGCTCAACCGCGAGGCCTGCGGCGAGGAGCAGTGCTGCGGCGGTCCATATGGTGTGGCTCATGGTGGTCGTTCGGCGGGTGCCGGTCGGTTTGGATCCGCCCCAATCTACCCAAAACGCTCGGATCCCGCCCGCATCACTGCTTCACGAAGCGCAGGCTCGTTGCACCGGATGCGCCAAGGGAATGCAGCACGTACACGCCTGCCGGGTATCCGGTGAGGTCGAGGTCCACCGCGCGCTTCCCGTTGATCGGCCAGGCCCGCAGGATCCGTCCATGCGCATCAAGCACCTCCAAGCGGTCAATGGGGCGCCCACTGATGTACCGCGCATGATCCGACACCGGGTTCGGTAGCAGGAGGCCCCCATCGGGCGCCCACCCGCTCAGGTCCGTGGTGCAGGTCTCGAAGGCGCCGGCATCCAGCGTGGCATGCTGGCAACGCAGCGTCCCATTCACCGGATGCACGTACTCGTACCACGCCACGAGCGGATAACCACTCGTAGCAACTCCTGCGGGATAAGCGATGGCATGCGCGGGTGATGAAGCGGTGATGCGATAGTCGTAGTTCGCTGCATCGGCGAAGCCAACAGACGCGATGCTCGTGGCCTGCAGGTTCCCGAGCGTATCGATGCTGGTTGGCCATGCGCTCATGAAGCTGCCGCCACCGGCGAGGATGTTGCCGTAGGCCTTGAAGAACGCGTTAGCCGGCGCCTGGAAGAAGCTGCCGTTCGCCTTCTCGTTCACCAGGGTGTTGTTCACGGCATACAGCTCGTGCGGACCCGGATTGCTCGTGCCCTCCATGCCGAAGCCGACCAGGTTGCTGTTCTGGCTCTGCAGGCCTTGCTGGATCACGTTGCCGATCAGGTAGGCCTGTCCGCCGTTCGGCAGGTCGATCTCGCGGCTCGCGGTGCCATCGGACTCGTTGCTGAAGCGGTTGTACTCGATCACGTTCACCCAGGCACGGCTCTTCAGCTCGTGGCCCACATCGGCGTGGTGGCTGTAGTTGTAGCGGAAGATCAGCGAGTCCACATGGCCGATGTAGAGGTTGTGCGAATAGCCATCGCCGTAGCCGTGGTAGCCGAACTCACTGTATTCGATGCGCACCGTGCTCGGGTGGTACTCACCGCAGAGGATCCCGTTCTCGTTGTGATGGAACCAGCAATGGCGCACCGTGAGGTTCAGTCCTTCGAGCCGGATGCCTGCGCCGTTGTGATCGGGCACCTGGCACTCGCTGAACTCGATCCACTCCACGGTGGTGTTGTCGCCCTGGATCACCCAGATGGCCTTTTCGCCCCAGCTGAGTCCATTGCTCTCCAGGTGCGCGAAGCCACCCACGCCGCGCAGCACGAGGTTGTCGGCCTGCCAGCGCGCCACGTCGCTCGGGTACACGCCCGCCTCGATGTTCACCGTATCGCCATCGCCAACGAGCGTGGAGACCTGGCTCGGCATGGTGTAGGTGTGGCCAGGGCCGACGGTCCACGCGGTAGCGCACGCGTTACCGATGGAAAGCAGGGGCCAAAAGGCTGTCAGGAAACGCCTCATGCGCTCGAACCAGACCATTCCCGGTTCCGCTGCGCCTCCGCAGTTCTGCAGGCCGCTCATCGCCTCACCGCATAGATCCACTCATCCTCCACCCTGCCGTTCTTCACCAAGGTGCCTTCCAGCTTCGCCTCCAGCTTGAATCCGGCCTTTTCCAGCGCCTTCTGCGAAGCGGTGTTGCTGCCGAAGGGCGTGGCGTAGATGCGTGTCACCTCCGGGAATCCGGCGAAGCCCAGCTCCACCATCTGCCGGATGGCCTCCGTCATGATGCCCTTGCCACGGTGCTCCTTCGCAAGCCAATACCCCAGCTCCAGGTTGCGACGCCAGAGGTCTGGCTTCGGATGAAGGCCGATGGCGCCCGCGCATTCGCCTTCCACCTCGATGCACCGCCGGAGCGGCGGGCTCGTCAAAGCTTCCGCGATGAAGGCGCGGCCGTGCTCCTCCGTGTACGGGTGCGGAAAGGCATCCGTGAGGTGGGCCGCCACGGTGGGGTCGTTGGCATGCCGCACCAGGGCGGGGAGATCCGCCCCGCGGAATGGACGCAAAAGGAATCCGGTCATGTGCGCCATCTGCGGGCAATCCCCTTGGTGCCGGTGCTCAACGCAGGTGCAGGTAGTACTCCGGCGGCCGGGGGCAGTTCACCGGGCACGGCGAGGCGCCCACGAGGATGTCACCCGGCGATCCTGTGACCTCGGCTGCGCCACCGGCCAACCTCACCGGCGCCAGCTCGAAGGTCCAGATCCCGTCCGTCGACCGCCGCTCCAGGAAGCCGATGCCATTGGCACCGCTGATGGACAGCAGCCCGCGCAGGACATCCCCCTTCACCTCCACCGACCAGGTCGGCCTGCCTGAATGGACGACCGCCTTCACCGCCTCCACCGCAGCCGTCTCGTCCAGCAGCAGCATGTCGGTGCGCTCGCCGGAGATGCCCTTGTACAGGCGGAAGCGGAGGGTTCCATCCGCTTCAGGGATGTGGCTGCCCTCCTCCTTGATCGGGGCGCCCAGCACCGCGTAGCCGCCGCCTTCGGCCTTGGCCAGGTAGAAGCGCGCGCCCCAGCCATCCGTAGCCCCCAACAAGGCCTCGACATTCTCCAGGTCGAAGCAAGAGGTCCATTTCACGGCGGGCACAGGGCAGGGCGGGCACGGCTCCTTGGGCAATGCGAAATAGTAAATCACTGCACCCATGGCCGCTCCGACCAGGAGCGTTCCATAGAGCCATGAGGAGGAGTACTTCTTGGGGTCGGTGGCCATGGGGGTAGGGTTTGGTCATGGAAAGCTAACTGACATCATGGTTTCCAGCAAGCCGCTGCATCCTACCTTTCATTCATGGCAGCCGGGGTCTCATTGCGCGGTTTGCACCGACTCCTCCTCGCGGCGGCCTGCGTGTGGTCCGCGGACACGTCCGCACAGGATCGCACAAGGATGCAGGCTTGCGTGGACAGCTGCGAATCCGCCCTCTCCGATGGCGCCTATGCCGATGCAATGAACCAGGCGGAGGAAGCCATGGCCATCGCCGTGGCGCTGCAGGACAGCGCTGCGATCGCCGATGTGCTTGTGAAGCGCAGCACCATCTGGATGATGAAGGGCGACTACAACAGCTCCCTCACCGAGCTGCAGGCCGCGCTGCCCATCTACGAGGCGCTGGGCGATGATTCCGGCATCGCCACGGTCCTCAACGCCATCGGCTCCATCCACTATTTCGACAGGAACTATCCGCGGGCCCACTACTACTACCTCAAGAGCCTGATGATCCGTCAGCGCCAGGGCATCCGGTCGGAGGTGGCCACCCTTTACGGCAACATAGGATCCGTGCTGGAGGAGATGGGCCGCACCGACAGTGCGCTGGTCTACCACAGGCGCCACCTCAGCATCCGCAGGGCCGAGGGGCACCATTGGTGGATTCCCGTGTGCTTCACGAACCTGGGCGTCTGTCACGACAAGATGGGCCGCACCGACAGCGCGCTCCATTACCTGGAGCGGGGCCTCGCCCTCTTCAAGCCCGACGACCGGGGCAGCCATGCCCACGCCTACGCCATGAGCTCGCTCGGACTGGTCCGCCTGCATGCCGGGCGCCTGCGGTCGGCCATCGCCACCTGCAGCGAGGCACTCGCCCTCGCCAACGAAACAGGCGACCTGCCGATCAAGGAGCAGTGCTACAGCTGCCTGTACCAGACCTACCAGGCGCTGGGGGACGCCCATCGGGCGCTGCAGATGCACAAGCGCTACATCGCTGTGCGCGACAGCATCTCCGGCGAGAAGCGGGCCAAGGAGATCGTGCGGATCGAGCTCACCTACGATTTCGAGCGCACGCGGCTCGCCGACAGCCTCCGCCGCGTGGACGAGCAGCGACAGGCAGACTTCGCCTACCAGCAGCGCCTGGCACGCGAGCGCGACCAGAAGCGCGTCTTCCTGTTCAGCTCCATCGGCGTGCTGCTCATCGCCGGCGGCCTCTGGAGCCGGCTGCGGCACATCCAGCGCTCGCGCAACCTCATCAAGCAGGAGCGCGACCGGAGCGACAGGCTCCTGCTCAACATCCTGCCGGCCCCCATCGCCGCCGAACTCAAGTTGCACGGCCGGGCGCAGGCCCGTGAAGTGGATGGGGTGTCCATCCTCTTCACCGACTTCCACGACTTCACCGCCCTAGGCGAGCGCCTGAGCCCGAACGAGCTCGTGGCGGAGATCGACACCTGTTTCCGCGCCTTCGATGCCGTGGTGGCACGCCACGGACTGGAGAAGATCAAGACCATCGGCGATGCCTACATGTGCGCCGGCGGCCTGCCCCACCCGCGCCCGGGCAGCGCCGCCGATACCTTGCGTGCAGCGCTGGAGATGCAGGAGTGGCTTCAGCAGCGGGCCGCTGACCGGCGAGCCCAGGGACTGCCGGCCTTCCGCATGCGGGCCGGAATCCACACCGGCCCCGTGGTGGCGGGCATCGTGGGCGAGAGCAAGTTCCAGTACGATGTATGGGGCGATACGGTGAACACTGCCGCCCGGATGGAGTCGGCTGGCGCCGTGGACGAGGTGAACATCAGCGAGGCGACGCTTCAGGTGGTGAAGGACGAACCGGGCCTTGCATTCTCGCCGCGCGGCCGCATCGGCGCCAAGGGCAAGGGCGAGCTGGCCATGTTCTTCGTGCGCCGGTCGGCCGGATGAGTCCGCGACGCGCCAAGCAGGGCGGGATGGGCCTCCGGCCCGCTCAGAACCACGCGATCAGCTTCAGGTTGAAGCGGCGCGGGGTGAGGAAGTCCGGGATGGAGTACTGGCGGCCGGTGACGTCGGTGATCCAGGTATGGTTGGCGACGTTGTTGATGTTGAGCAGGTTGAAGACCTCCGCGCTCAGCCAAAGGTCGTCCACGTGCTTGCGCCAGCCATGCCGGCTCTGGCCCTCGGCACCCAGGAACTGCTTGCTGAAGCCGATGTCCACCCGCCGGTAGAGGCTCGTGCGGAGCGTATCGGCGTACCGGTTGCTGTTGGGCGGGCCGAAAGGCAGGCCGGTGCCGAAGACCAGGTTCACATGCACCTTCCAGCTGGGCCAGCGCGGCATCTCATCCTGGAAGAACATGGCCACGTTCACCCGCTGGTCGGTGGGGCGAGGGATGAAGCCGGGCTCCACCCGTGCGCTGTCCACCGCCACGTTGTCGCGCGTGTAGCCCGGGTAGATGGTGTCGCCCGCGGCATTGAAGCGCCAGTAGAAGAAGTCATCCTTCAGGTCCTCGCGCGCGCTCAGCACGCCGATGCTCATCCAGCTGTCGATGCCCTCGATGAACTGGCCGGCAAGCTTCACGTCGAGCCCCGTGGCGTAGCCCTTGGCGTTGTTGGTGCCGTAGTACCGGATGCGGATGTTGTCGACCTCATAGGGGATCAGGTCGTCCATATGCTTGTAGTAGGCCTCCGCGGTGAACTTGAAGGGACGGTCCCAGATGTCGAACCAACGGTCCATGCCGAGCAGCGCGTGGATGCTGCGCTGCGCGCGGATGTCGGGATTCAGCGTGCCGTCGAGCCGGCGCACTTCGCGGTAGAAGGGCGGCTGGTAGTAGAGCCCGCCGGCCAGCCAGAAGCTGTAGTCGCGGTCGATGACCGAATCTGGCCGGATGATCCGCTTCCAGCCGGGATGCCAGGTGAGCCGCGCGCGCGGACTGGCCACCGTCTGCCCGTTGTAGGTCCAGTGCTGCGCGCGCACGCCGGCCACCAGGGTCCACCAGCGGTCGCTGCCCGAGTCCCAGCGCCAGGTGTTCTGCAGGTAGCCGCTGGCGCGCAGGCTCTCCATGCTCAGGCTGGCGCGCAAGCTGTTGTTGAGGAAGAGGTCCTCGCCCGTGTTCAGCGGCACGCTGTAATCCGCCGAATCCAGCAGGTACCACTCGTTCAGCCGGTCGTTGATCGACTCCAGGCGGGCATCCACGCCCCATTGCAGGTAGCTCTTCGGCAGCTGCAGATAGCCCTTGTGCGCCAGGGTGTGCACGGTGGCATCCAGGTCGTTGCGGGCATGGTCCAGGTAGGTGCCGATGCCCAGGTCGCGCACCACTTCGCCGAATTGGTCGCTCCCCAGGTCACGCTCCAGCTCGCCGAGCCGATACTGCCCCTGGATGGTGAAGCGCTCGCTCTCGAAGGTGCGGTAGGTGCTGCCCGTGAATTTCAGGAGGAGGTCCTTGTTCACCTGGTAGTTCAGGTTGAGCGCACCGAACCAGGTCTCGAACTGCGTGCGCTCCTGCCCATCGAAGTACACCGTGAACCGCAGCGCCTGGTTGAAGGGCCCGAACTCCGTCTCGCGGTCGTCGGGCACCACATTGTACTGGTTGCGTGAGTACAGGCCGAGGAAGCCGAGCTCCAGGCGGTCGGTGAGGTCGTAGGTCCAGTAGGTCTGCACATCGGTGTACACGGGGCGGTACTCGCCCTTGGTGTCGAGCCCGCTGAGCAGGAAGCGGTTGGTGCGGTAGCGCACCCCGGTGGTCTGCCGCAGCCGAAGGCCGAGCATGGCATTCTCGATGTGCAGGGAGCCGCCCAGGATGCTGGCCATGGCCGTGCCGGCGAACTCCCGCGGGCGGCGGTAGCGGATATCGAGCACGCTGCTCATCTTGTCGCCATAGCGCGCCTCGAAGCCGCCCGCGCTGAACTGGATCCGGTCGATCATGTCGGGGTTCGGGAAGCTCAACCCCTCCTGCTGACCGGCCCGCACAAGGAATGGACGGTACACCTCGATGTCGTTCACATAGACCAGGTTCTCATCGAAATTGCCGCCCCGCACGCTGTAGCCGCTGCTCAGCTCGTTGCGGCTCACCACGCCCAGCTGGCCCACCAGCAGGGCCTCCACACCGCCCAGCGGGCTGGGATTGATGCGCGCCAGCTTGGGGTCGATGCGCTCCACGCCCAGCTCCCGGAGCCGCCGGGAGCCCTCCACATCAACCGGCGCGAGCGTGATGAAGCGCAGCCGCACGTTGATGGTGCGCACCTCGCCCGTATTCACCACCACCTCCTCCGTGACGGGCGTGGTGCCCGAATAGCTCCACATCACGCGGTGCGGCAGGCCCGCCGGGAGCTCCAAGCGGAACTCACCGCGGTCATTGCACACCGTGCCCATGGTGGTGCCCGGTACCGATACCGTGGCCATCGGCAGCGCCGCACCGGTCTCGTCGCGCACCGTGCCCTGCACCGTGCCCGTGGCCTGGCCGAAGGAGACCAGTGCCGGCAGAAGGCAAAGAAGCAGCAGGAGCGCGCGCATCGAAGGGCGGCAAAGTAACGGACCGCCACTTGCCTTGGTATGCGGCCAGCGAACCGGATGCCCGCTCAGGTGTTCTCGTCGCATGTTCAATCCATTCAGGAAGAGGACCGCGCGCGAGCGCTTGCAGGCCGAGTACCGGAAGCTGCTGGAAGAGTCGTTCCGCCTGAGCACCACCGACCGCCGGGCCAGCGACCTGAAGCGCGCCGAGGCGGAGGCGGTGCTGCAGCGCCTCGAAGCCCTGCCGAAGTCCTGACCGGCGGTCCTTGCCGCCAAGGCGGCGCGAATAACTTCGCCGCCCGATGGCCACCACCACCCACAATCCCGACACCGCGCCCGCCGGCGTCGACACGGCGAAGAAGCTCGGCCTCCTGCCCGAGGAGTACGACAAGATCACCGCGATCCTGGGCCGGCAGCCCAACTTCACCGAGCTGAGCATCTACAGTGCCATGTGGAGCGAGCACTGCTCCTACAAGAATTCCATCAAGCAGCTCAAGACCCTGCCCCGCAGCGGACCGAAGCTGCTGGCCGAGGCGGGCCAGGAGAATGCCGGCCTGGTGGACATCGGCGACGGCTGGGCCTGCGCCTTCAAGATCGAGAGCCACAACCACCCCAGCGCCATCGAGCCCTACCAAGGTGCGGCCACCGGCGTGGGCGGCATCAACCGCGACATTTTTACCATGGGCGCCCGGCCCATCGCGCAGCTCAACAGCCTGCGCTTCGGCGACATCAGCAAGGAAAGCCGCAGCCGCTGGCACATGCGCGGCGTGGTGAAGGGCATCGGCGACTACGGCAATGCCTTCGGCGTGCCCGTGCTCGGCGGCGAGGTCTACTTCGACCCCTGCTACACCACCAACCCGCTGGTGAACGCCATGAGCGTGGGCATCGTCCGCACCGACCGCGTGATCAGCGCCACCAGCCACGGCGCAGGCAACCCCGTGTTCATCGTGGGCAGCAGCACAGGCAAGGACGGCATCCATGGCGCCAGCTTCGCCAGCAAGGACATCACCGAGACCAGCATGGACGACCTGCCGGCCGTGCAGGTGGGCGACCCCTTCATGGAGAAGCTGCTGCTCGAAGCCTCGCTCGAACTGGCGCAGACCGATGCCATCATCGGCATGCAGGACATGGGCGCGGCGGGCATCACCTGCAGCACCAGTGAGATGAGCGCCAAGGGCGAGGCGGGCATGGACATCCACCTGGACCGCGTGCCCACCCGGCAGGAAGGCATGCGCGCGTGGGAAATCCTCCTCAGCGAGAGCCAGGAGCGCATGCTGGTGGTGGTGAAGAAGGGCCGGGAGGCCGAGGTGAAGGCCATCTTCGACAAGTGGGACCTGAACTGCGTGGAGATCGGCACCGTGACCGAGGGCGGCACCCTGCGCTACTACATGCACGGCGAGCTCATCGCCGAAGTGCCCGCCGAGAGCCTGGTGCTGGGCGGCGGCGCTCCGGTGTACACCCGCGAGCAGAAGGAGCCGGCCTACATCGCGGAGAACAGGAAGTTCAGGATCGAGGACGTGGATGAGCCCGCTGACCTGAAGTCGGTGGCCTTTGCGCTCCTGGCCAGCCCCAACATCGCCAGCAAGCGCTGGGTGAGCGAGCAGTACGACACCATGGTGCGCACCAACAACATGAGCACCAACGCCCCCAGCGATGCGGGCCTGGTGCTGGTGCGCGAGACCGGCAAGGGCCTCGCCGTCACGGTTGATTGCAACGGCCGCTACGTGCACGCCGACCCCTGCACCGGCGCCATGATCGCCGTGAGCGAGGCCGCGCGCAACATCGCCTGCACCGGCGGTGAGCCCTGCGGCGTCACCAACTGCCTCAACTTCGGCAATCCCTACGACCCCGAGGTGTACTGGCAGTTCGCGCAGGCCATCAAGGGCATGGGCGATGCCTGCCGCGCGCTCGATACGCCCGTCACCGGAGGCAATGTGAGCTTCTACAACCATACGGTGACGGAGAAGAGCAACATCCCCGTCTTCCCCACGCCCACCATCGGCATGGTCGGCATCGTGCCCGATGTCAACAAGCGCATGAGCCTCGACTTCAAGGCCAAGGGCGACCTCATCTTCCTGCTCGGGAAGGTGGTGGACGACATCGCCAGCAGCGAGTACCTCGTCCGCATCCACGGCATCGAGCGCTCGCCGGCGCCCTACTTCAGCATCGACGAGGAGAAGCGCCTGCACACCATGCTGCTCATGCTCATCCGCAAGGGCCTGATCAACGCCGCCCACGACGTGAGCGACGGCGGCCTGTGGGTGACCCTCGCCGAGATGGCCATGCCGCGCAGCCTCGGCTTCGACATCGTCACCGACAGCGTGGTCAGGGAGGATGCCTTCCTCTTCGGCGAGGCGCAGGGCCGCGCCGTGGTGACCGTGCCGCAGGAGCACGAGGATGCCTTCCTCGACCTCATGGCGCAGAGCCGTGTGCCCAGCATGCTGCTCGGCCACGTGACCCAGGGCAAGCTCATGGTCGATGGCAGCTCTTTCGGTGCCGTGGCCGATGCCATCCGCACCTACGAGGAGGCCATTCCCCGGATCATGCGCGAACCATAGGCCGCGATCAGGGGTTTAGCGCAAGGCGTCAGCGTTTCATGGCTCACCCGGAAGGGCGCCTGAGCAGGTGCCCGACCCGCCGCCCACCAACGAACGGATTTCAACGAACCCTCATCTTCCCCAATGCCCCAACCCAGATTCAGCGGCCAACTGCCGACCATCGGAGCCTCCGCCCCCGCCCTCCGCTATGTGAAGAACGACCGCACCGAAGCCAGCCTCGCCGACCACAAGGGCCATGTTGTTGTGCTGCTGATGTTCCCGAGCGTCGATACCGGGGTCTGCGCCACCGAGACGCGCACCTTCAACCAGAAGGCCACCGGCCTCGGCGCCAAGGTGCTCTCCGTCTCTGCCGACCTCCCCTTCGCGCTCAACCGCTTCTGCGCTGCTGAAGGGATCGCCAACGTGGAGACCGGCAGCGATTTCCGGCACCGCGATGCGGATGCCTGGGGCACGCGCATCGCAGAGGGGCCCATGGCCGGTGTGCTCGGCCGCGTCACCTTCGTGATCGACAAGGAGGGTATCGTGCGCTACTGCGAGGTGACGCCCGAGCTGGGTGCTGAGCCCGACTACGAGGCCGCCCTCAATGCCGCGAAGGCGCTGCTCTGAGCCGACCCTATGCTGCGCGGCGCTGCAAGGCGCGGTCCAACAGCACCAGGAGCAGCGCACAGGCCGAACAGCCGATGGCCCACAGCGGCCATTGGCCTGCCGGCAGCTGCAGATGCTGGAGGTAAGCCGTGAATCCGGATGGCACAGCGGGTTCTGCGGCTTGGCCTCCAGCCGTAGCGAATCGCGCCACGATGAGCAGGGCCGCCACCAATCCCGCGATGCCGGCCCAACCCCACCGCCCGATGAGCGGTTGCTCCTTCACCCGGCGGGCGATGGGCGTCACTGCGGCCCGCGCCAGGATCCGTGCCGTGAGGTCAATTCCAGGGCTGGAGTGCCCAGCTGCGTGGAACAGCTTCCTCAGTTGCTTGTCGCTCAGTTCAGGCATCGTTCAAAAGTAACGTCTGCGCTTCGGGGCCAAGGTGCTTTTCCAATGCCTCGGAAAGCTTCTTCCGGGCCCGGTGCAACCGCACTTTCACATTCGACGCCCCCAGCCCGGTGATGGTTACGATCTCCTCCACGCTGAGTTCCTCAAGGTAGTAGAAGCTCAGTATCGAGGCATCATCGGCCGGAAGCAGCGCCAAGGCACGGTCCAGCTGTTCGCGCAGCATATGGCGCGCATCAGCCGGATTTGCTGCTGCGGGAGGGTGATGCGCCAGGTCCTCGAGCGAACCGCCGTCCGTCCGTCGCCGCCGGCCGTGACTGATGGCGGTGCGGTAGGCGATGCTGAACAGCCAGGTGCTGAACTTGGCCGACCCGCCGAATCCGTCCAGGTTCTGGTAGGCCTTCACGAAGGCATCCTGGGTGGCTTCCTCAGCATCCTCCGCATTGCGAAGCACCCGCATGCACACGGAATGCACCATGTGCTGGTACAGGCGCACGATCTCCCCGTAGGCGCGGGAATCGCCTTCCAGGATGCGTGTGATGAGGTTGGCGTGCTCCACCGGCGCCGATGGGACGAACCGGATGGCCCCATCGGTTACAAAGTCACTCCCTCTTCACCGAACCGGGAGCGGGCTTGGGATGAACGGCCACTGCCGCTCACCGGCGGCAGGCCAGCGTTCGGCGACCGGATCGTAACCGGCCTTCCGGGAGGCGCGTCAGATGAGTGCGCACCGGGAAACGGGCGCTCCATCCCGATCCACGAAAACCAGCAACCGACCATGGAAGACCTCATCCCCCTCTTCGGCATCATCATCCCATTCCTCACGGCCTTCGGCATCGTCTACCTCGTGTTCAGCACCCGAAACCGCGAGCGCATGGCCATGATCGAGCGGGGCATGGATCCGCACATGGCCAAGCCCGCCCCCGATGGCCGCCGGGCAATGAAGAACGGCCTGCTCCTGCTGGGCATCGGCCTGGGCCTCCTGCTGGGCTGGGTGGCGGCCGCCGCCCTCCTCGGCCCCGAGGACGACAATCCCCTGCCCTACTTCATCGGCGTGGCCGTGTGCGGCGGCCTCTCCCAAATGGCGTACTACCAGTTCTACGGCCGCAAGCACGAGGGGTAGGCGTCGATGCGGCCTTGCTGGAGGGCTGGTCCGTTGGGCCGGCCCTCCTACTTTCGCCCCGCCTCAACCCACTCGGGCCGTGATCAAGCGCTTCCGCTCGGCGATGGCCCTCCTCGCCGCTGCCGTCCTCTGGTTCGTCGTCATCACCGCCTCCTGGGTCGGCCTGATGGGGCTGGTGAACCCGCCGGTCACCTGGGTGATGGCGGCCCAGGCGCGCGAGCTGGGCGGCATCCAGCGCACCGACCGCGCGCTCGAGGAAATGGCCAGGGCCATGCCCCTGGCAGTGATCAGCAGTGAGGATCAGCGCTTCATGACGCACTACGGCTTCTCCACCGAGCAGATCAAGCGCGCACTGGGAATGAAGGAACCGGGCTTCTCCCTCATCGAGTTCCTCCAGGCCCTCTTCGACGATGAACGGAAGAGCAAACGGGGGCGGGGATTGAAGGGAGCCAGCACGATCAGCCAGCAAACGGCGAAGAATGTCTTCCTCTGGCCCGGCCGCACCAGGCTGCGCAAGGCGCTCGAGGCATGGTTCACCGTGCTGATCGAGGCACTCTGGACCAAGGAGCGGATCCTGGAGGTGTACCTGAACGTGGCCGAGACGGGCAAGGGCACATTCGGCGCGGAAGCGGCGGCTCAACGCTGCTTCGGTCGCTCCGCCGCCAAGCTGAGCCCCGCGCAGGCCGCCCTCATCACCGCCACCCTGCCGGCGCCGAGGCGCTTCAGCTGCGGGGCGCCATCCGGTTACGTCCAGGGCCGGCAGCAATGGGTGCTGCGGCAGATGCGGAATGTGGGCGATGTGCTCGACCCGGAAGTGCTGCGCCGCCGCAAGGAGAAAATCGAACAGGAAGAGGCCCGCGAGGCAGAACGCGAGGCACGGCGCCGCAGGAAACGCGAAGGACGATAGCCGTTGCCACGAGCCCGAACGGGCTCCCCGCCGCCGTTACGGCTTGTACTCGCCAGCCAGCTCAACGGCCGTTGGATAAGCGAAGGAGAGGCGCTCGTCGTTGAACCGGCGCAGCACCTCCAGGTGCACCCGCGATTGGGTCTCGAAGATGTCCGCGCCCTTGCGGACGTAATAGATGAAGAGGATGTTCAGGGAATACTCCTTGAAGGCATTGAAGCAGACCAGATGCTCCTCCTCCAGGACCTGCTGGTTCGCCATGACCACCTCACGCAGCACTTCCAGTGCGCGCTGCATGCGGTCGGGCGAGGTCTCATAGACCAGACCCAGTTCGTGCCGCACCCTGCGCGCGGGCTCCTGGGTCACGTTCTCCACGATGCTCTCCGTGAACTTCTTGTTCGGGATCACCACGATCGGCCCTTCGAGCGAGCGGATGCGGGTGCTGCGGATGCCCACCTGCTCCACGATCCCGTCATAGGCGTCCACCCGCACGCGGTCGCCCACCTCGAAGGGCTTGTCCGCATAGATCGTGATGCCGCCGAAGATGTTGGCCACCGTCTCCTGCGCCGCCAGCGCCAAGGCCAGGCCGCCGATACCGATTCCGGCCAGGAGCGCGCCGACGTCATAACCGGCGTTGTTCAGGGCCACCACCGTTCCCAGGCCCCAGACCAGCACACGGAGCGCGGTGCGCACCGATGGCAGCAGCCGCGCGCTGCCAGCGCCGTCCCCTGACCGCTCGCGCGAGAGCAGGAACTCGCGGACCAAGGCATCCAGTGCGCGCGCGGCGATCCAGGTGACCGAGAGCGCGACTGCCACATGGAAGACCCTGTCCATCCAGAGCGCGGCACGCTCTGAGAAGGTGAGGCGCTGGAATGCGGCCACGACGCCCAGCACGGTGATGAGCACCACCACCGGAGCGCGCAGCCCCTCCACGAGCGCATCATCCAGGCCGGTGGCCGTTCGGCGCGCCATCCGCCCCAGGACGCGTCCCGCAACCCGGTACACCACCTGCCCGAGCACCCAGCCCCCGGCTGCGATGGCCACCGCCGAGAGCCAGTCGTTCAATCCGTTCGCGTGGAGTCCGCTCATCGATGGGTCCAAGGGCATATTCCTTTCTTTGGCTGGCCGCGCAGGCCGCCGGCTAATCTACCGCCATGCAGCATGAGACCATCCTGATCACCGGTGCCGGCGGCGGCATCGGCCTCGCCACGGTCAACGCGCTGCTCGAAGACGAAGCGGTCCGGGTCATCGCGGTCGCCCGCGATGCCGGTCATCGGCTCAGCGATGCGGTGCACAGGCATGGATCCGATCGCCTGCGGCCGATAGACGCTGACCTCTCCTCCCCGGATGCCATCGAGCGCATTGCGTCGGCCATCGGCCCGGGACGCCTCACCGGGCTGATCCATAATGCCGGGGTGCTCGACCGCACGGCAATGGGCGCGCACCAGCGTGCCCGCATTCTGGAGGTATTCGACATCAATGCGGCCGTCCCACTGCTGCTGACGCAGGCCCTGGCCGACCGCCTTGCCGGTGACCCACCCGGGCACGTTCTGCACATCAGCAGCATGGGCGGGTTCCAGGATAGCGCCAAGTTCCCGGGGCTCGTGGCCTACAGCGCGAGCAAAGCGGCGCTGGCATGCATGGCGCAATGCCTGGCCGAGGAATTCAAGGACCGGGGCATACGGAGCAACGCATTGGCCCTGGGCGCCGTAGACACCGGCATGCTGCGTGCGGCCTTTCCCGGATACCAGGCCCCTGTTTCCGCCATGGAGATGGGGCGCTTCGTGGCGTGGTTCGTCCGGCAGGGGTATAAGTCGTTCAACGGCAAGGTCTTGCCCGTCTCACTGAGTTCGCCCTGAGAGGCGGCGGAGGAAATTTTCAAGGCCTGGTGTTGCAACTGATGAAGTTCCCTTTACATTTGCAGCCGCTTTCCGAGAGACGTTCTTTGATGCGGGTGATGGTGGGGCAAGTGGACCGTTTGACGGTCAGGGTGGAAAAAGTTTTTCCACAATGCTTGCCGGAATGAAAAGCCCCACTACATTTGCAGCCCCGATCGCGGAAATGTCCACGAAAGGGAGGCGCCACGGCGCTGGAACAAGACTGGTAAAGGGCTAAGGCCCAGACCCATAGAGTTCTTTGACATATTGTCCATTCTGAGAACAGCAGGTGTCCTTGTGATCGACAGATTAACATGAGAGACCTCGTCAACGAACCAGATCGAACGAACATTTACAATGGAGAGTTTGATCCTGGCTCAGGATGAACGCTAGCGGCAGGCTTAACACATGCAAGTCGAGGGGCAGCACGATGTAGCAATACATGGGTGGCGACCGGCGCACGGGTGCGTAACACGTATGGAATCTGCCCTTTACTGGGGAATAGCCCTCCGAAAGGAGGATTAATGCCCCATAACAAGCGGGACGGCATCGTTCTGCTTTGAAAGCTCCGGCGGTAAAGGATGACCATGCGCACGATTAGCTAGTTGGTGAGGTAACGGCTCACCAAGGCGACGATCGTTAGGGGGCCTGAGAGGGTTATCCCCCACACTGGTACTGAGACACGGACCAGACTCCTACGGGAGGCAGCAGTGAGGAATATTGCGCAATGGAGGCAACTCTGACGCAGCCATGCCGCGTGCAGGAAGAAGGCGCTACGCGTTGTAAACTGCTTTTATCCGGGAAGAAACCCCAGGACGTGTCCTGGGTTGACGGTACCGGAGGAATAAGCACCGGCTAACTTCGTGCCAGCAGCCGCGGTAATACGAAGGGTGCAAGCGTTATCCGGATTCATTGGGTTTAAAGGGTGCGTAGGCGGAGCGTTAAGTCAGTGGTGAAATCCTGCAGCTCAACTGTAGACTTGCCATTGATACTGGCGTTCTTGAGTGCGCTTGAAGTGGGCGGAATGTGCCGTGTAGCGGTGAAATGCTTAGATATGGCACAGAACACCAATTGCGAAGGCAGCTCACTAAGGCGATACTGACGCTGAGGCACGAAAGCGTGGGGATCGAACAGGATTAGATACCCTGGTAGTCCACGCCGTAAACGATGATCACTCGTGATTGGCGATATACGGTCAGTCACCTAGCGAAAGCGTTAAGTGATCCACCTGGGGAGTACGGCCGCAAGGCTGAAACTCAAAGGAATTGACGGGGGCCCGCACAAGCGGTGGAGCATGTGGTTTAATTCGATGATACGCGAGGAACCTTACCAGGGCTCGAACGCACGACGACAGGGGCGGAAACGTCCTCTTCTTCGGACGGCGTGCGAGGTGCTGCATGGCTGTCGTCAGCTCGTGCCGTGAGGTGTCGGGTTAAGTCCCATAACGAGCGCAACCCCCATCTCTAGTTGCCAGCGGGTAATGCCGGGGACTCTAGAGAAACTGCCCGTGTAAACGGTGAGGAAGGTGGGGACGACGTCAAGTCATCACGGCCCTTACGTCCTGGGCTACACACGTGCTACAATGGCGAGTACAGAGGGAAGCTACCGGGCGACCGGATGCGGATCTTCAAAACTCGTCTCAGTTCGGATCGGAGTCTGCAACCCGACTCCGTGAAGCTGGAATCGCTAGTAATCGCATATCAGCCATGATGCGGTGAATACGTTCCCGGGCCTTGTACACACCGCCCGTCAAGCCATGGAAGCCGGGGGTGCCTGAAGTCGGTGACCGCAAGGAGCTGCCTAGGGCAAAACCGGTGACTGGGGCTAAGTCGTAACAAGGTAGCCGTACCGGAAGGTGCGGCTGGAACATCTCCTTTTTAGAGTAAGTTGGACAGGTCTCTGCTGGCGTTGGAAACAGCGCCTTCGATACCTGCTGTCTCAGATGGATGATATTTTGAACGGTACACCGTTACCTTCTCCATAGTCCTGTAGCTCAGTTGGTTAGAGCGCTACACTGATAATGTAGAGGTCAGCAGTTCAAATCTGCTCAGGACTACCATGGGACAGGGAACGGGGAATTAGCTCAGCTGGCTAGAGCGCCTGCTTTGCAAGCAGGAGGTCATCGGTTCGACTCCGATATTCTCCACTGGGCCCCGCCTTCGCCGTCTTCCAACGGCCTGTGCGGGGCAGCCCTCCCAAGGGCACCGTTCTTTGACATGTTGTTGGACAGACCAAAACAGACCGAGAGATCGGTCCACCGAGCAATACGATCGTGAGAGATCGAAAAGTTACTAAGGGCGTACGGTGGATGCCTTGGCTCTCAGAGGCGACGAAGGACGCGATAGGCTGCGATAAGCCACGGGGAGGAGCATAATATCCTGTGATCCGTGGATTTCCGAATGGGGCAACCCATCCCGGTGAAGCCGGGATACCCTGCGAAGGGTGCCAACCCAGGGAACTGAAACATCTAAGTACCTGGAGGAAAAGAAAACAAGTAGTGATCCCCCCAGTAGTGGCGAGCGAAGAGGGGACAGCCCAAACCGGAAGCGTTTCGGCGCGGCCGGGGTTGTAGGACCACGACGTGGACTCAGCATGTGTAGTGGAACCCATCTGGAAAGTTGGACCATAGGGGGTGATAGTCCCGTACACGAAATGCATGCTGTACCTAGTGGTATCCTGAGTAAGGCGGGACACGTGAGATCCTGTCTGAATCCGCCAGAACCATCTGGCAAGGCTAAATACTACTGAGAGACCGATAGCGAACCAGTACTGCGAAGGAAAGGTGAAAAGCACCGCGAACAGCGGAGTGAAATAGTCCCTGAAACCGTACGCCTACAAGCGGTCGGAGCCCTTCGGGGTGACGGCGTGCCTTTTGCATAATGAGCCTACGAGTTGCTCGTCACTGGCAAGGTTAAGGGGTTCAGCCCCGCAGCCGAAGCGAAAGCAAGTCTTAACAGGGCGCTTAGTCAGTGGCGGCAGACGCGAAACCTGAGTGATCTAACCATGGCCAGGATGAAGTCCCGGTAACACGGGATGGAGGTCCGAACTGGTAGACGTTGAAAAGTCTTCGGATGAGCTGTGGTTAGGGGTGAAAGGCTTATCAAACTGGGAGATAGCTCGTACTCTCCGAAATGCATTTAGGTGCAGCCTCGGACGTACTGTCGTGGAGGTAGAGCTACTGATCGGGCTAGGGGGCTTCACCGCCTACCAAACCCGGACAAACTCCGAATGCCACGACATCAATATCCGGGAGTGAGCGCGCGGGTGCTAAGGTCCGTGCGCGAAAGGGAAATAACCCAGACCATCGGCTAAGGTCCCCAAGTACACGCTAAGTTGATCTAACGAGGTCGGACTGCATTGACAGCTAGGATGTTGGCTTGGAAGCAGCCATTCATTTAAAGAGTGCGTAACAGCTCACTAGTCGAGCGGTCCGGCGTGGATAATGATCGGGCATCAAGTGTGTCACCGAAGCTGTGGGCCCCATTGGGGCGGTAGGAGAGCATTCCGGTCTGCGTCGAAGGTGTGTCGTAAGGCATGCTGGAGCGTCCGGAAAAGAAAATGTAGGCATAAGTAACGATAAGGCAGGTGAAAAACCTGCCCGCCGATAGACTAAGGTTTCCTGATCAACGTTAATCGGATCAGGGTTAGTCGGGACCTAAGGCGTAGCCGAACGGCGAAGCTGATGGGCATCCGGTCAATATTCCGGAACCGACTTGCATTGCGATGGGGTGACGAAGGAGTGAAAGGTCCGCGCACTGACGGAATAGTGCGTTGAAAGGTGTAGGTATAGGGATGGTAGGCAAATCCGCCGTTCCTGCTGAAGCCCAACAGTACCGCGAGCCCTCGGGCAAGCGGATAGAGACCCTAAGCAGACTTCCGAGAAAACCCCCTAAGCTTCAGATGCAAGCCGCCCGTACCGCAAACCGACACAGGTAGTCAAGGAGAATATCCTGAGGCGCTCGAGTGATCCGTGGCTAAGGAACTAGGCAAATTGACCGCGTAACTTCGGGATAAGCGGTACCCGCTTCGGTGGGTTTCAATGAAATGGCTCAGGCGACTGTTTAACAAAAACACATGGCTCTGCAAAATCGAAAGATGACGTATAGGGCCTGACACCTGCCCGGTGCTGGAAGGTTAAGAGGAGAGGTCAGCCGCAAGGTGAAGCTTTGAATCGAAGCCCCAGTAAACGGCGGCCGTAACTATAACGGTCCTAAGGTAGCGAAATTCCTTGTCGGGTAAGTTCCGACCTGCACGAATGGTGTAACGATCTGAGCACTGTCTCGGCCACGAGCTCGGTGAAATTGTAGTAGCGGTGAAGATGCCGCTTACCCGCAACGGGACGGAAAGACCCCGTGCACCTTTACTATAGCTTCACATTGACATCGGCTGCCCGATGTGTAGGATAGGTGGGAGACTTTGAAGCGGTGTCGCTAGGCATCGTGGAGTCGACGTTGAAATACCACCCTTCGTTCATCTGATGTCTAATCCGTGCGAAACACGGAAACAGTGTGTGGTGGGTAGTTTGACTGGGGTGGTCGCCTCCAAAAGAGTATCGGAGGCTTCCAAAGGTTCCCTCAGCACGCTTGGTAACCGTGCGTTGAGTGCATTGGCAAAAGGGAGCTTGACTGTGAGACCGACAAGTCGAACAGGGACGAAAGTCGGGCAAAGTGATCCGGTGGTTCCATATGGAAGGGCCATCGCTCATAGGATAAAAGGTACGCCGGGGATAACAGGCTGATCATTCCCAAGAGCTCATATCGACGGAATGGTTTGGCACCTCGATGTCGGTTCGTCACATCCTGGGGCTGGAGAAGGTCCCAAGGGTTCGGCTGTTCGCCGATTAAAGTGGCACGTGAACTGGGTTCAGAACGTCGTGAGACAGTTCGGTCCCTATCTGTTGCGGGCGTTAGAAGTTTGAGGGGAGCTACCATTAGTACGAGAGGACCGTGGTGGACGAACCGCTAGTGTACCAGTTGTCCCGCCAGGGGCACCGCTGGGTAGCTATGTTCGGACGGGATAAGCGCTGAAAGCATCTAAGCACGAAGCCCACCTCAAGATGAGACTTCTTCTAAGGGTCGTGGAAGATTACCACGTTGATAGGCCACAGGTGTAAAGTCAGCAATGGCAAAGCCGAGTGGTACTAATTACCCGTAAGCTTTCGATCACGCAGATCGCTCGTGGAACGATCCTCGGCTGTTCTGGTCTTGTCCAACGACCTGTCAAATCGCATTGACGATTTCAGGTGACTTTAGCGGTGAGGTCCACCTCTTCCCATTCCGAACAGAGAAGTTAAGCTCACCAGCGCAGATGGTACTGGGCCACAAGCCCGGGAGAGTATGTCGTCGCCGATCTGAACCCCGCCCAGCAATGGGCGGGGTTCTTTTTTTTCCACCTGGCACGACCTTCGCCCAGCTCCGATACCCGCTCGCATGCCCAAATGCCTCCGGTTCCTGTTGACCGCTGCCCTGCTATCGGCAGGCGGTACCGCTCGTGCTCAAGAGATCCTCGGTTCGCTCGGCCCGGCTTCCGTCGGGGAATGGATCACGATCTACGGCACACGCGGAACGGACCATTTCCCCTTGGATTCCGCGCGGATCTCCGGTTCCGGCGCATTCCGCTTCGCACCGCGCGCATTCCCCCTCGGCTACTACAGGCTCGGCTTCGCGAACGACCAGGTCGACCTGATCCTTGGCGCCCCCGGTGATGCGCGCATCCGGCTCGACTTCTCCGGGCGGCCGCTGCAGGAGCACATCACAGTCAGCGGATCCACCGAGAATCAGCGCCTTTGGGAGTACAAGTGGGCGAGCCGGGAGGCGCAGCGGCGCCTGCGGGCCGTAACTGACCAACGTGCAGGCATGGATCCTCGCGATACTGCGGGCTTGAACCGCTTGTCACAGGAAGAGCGCACCCTCAAGCAGCGGCAGCAGGAATTCCTGGCGCGGCTAATGGCGCAGGATACCGCGTCCTATTTCGCCCAGGTCGCCGCGCTCGATCAGCGGCTGATGTCCGCGATGCAGGCAGGTCCTGCAGCCGTCCGTAACGCCATGCGGTGGTCCGATCCGTCGTTGCTGCGCAGCTCCCTCTATCCCAAGGCCATCATGGCCCTGCTCCAGAGCACCACACCGGCTTCTCCCGGCATGCTGCGCGTTGCCTGCGATTCACTCTTGCACTGGTCAAGCCCAGACACCGCCTGCTGGTCGTTCACGCGCACTCAGCTCATCGCCATCTTCAGCGCCTACGGTCCCGAAGAAGTCCTTCAGCATGTGGTGGACCATTACGTCATGGGCCCCCTTTCGCTGGTGGCGCCCGATGCCGCGCTCCTCGCGGACGTGGCCGTGCAATTGAAGGCCTCCATCGGTGCCATGGCTCCGGATGTGGCCCTGCCCTCCCCCATCACCGGAAGGACCGATCGCCTCGCGCAACTGGTGCAGGCGAATGCCTACACCGCCCTGTTCTTCTATTCGAGCACCTGCGACCACTGCCATGCCGAGATGCCCGGCCTGAGTGCATTGCATAACGGGTACGCGGAGAAAGGCTTCGGCGTGGTCGGCATCGCCTTGGATGATGATGAGGCCGAGTTCCGGCGGAACATCATGGAGATGGCCCTCCCCTTCCCCTGCTACACCGAACTGGCCGCTTGGGGCTCGCCGGCCGCGAAAGCCTTCGGCGTGAAAGCGACGCCATGGCTCATCCTGGTCGATCGGACGGGCCGAATCGTGGCCAAGCCCAACGACCACATTGAGCTGGGCGAGCTGCTAGGCGGCCTCCTTCCCTAGCCTGAGCACCCACTGCACGTGGCCTTGAGGCCAGCTGAGGATGGGCGGCTCCGATCGGAAGAGCCCGAATACGGAAGCACCTGAACCGCTCATGGCCGCGTGTGCCGCGCCGGCATCGAGCAGCGCATCGCGCAGGGCATGGATGGCGGGCCATGTTCTGAATACATGGTCCTCCATCACGTTCGGTGCCACCTGCCGCCACTCCTCAGCCGGGTGCTGCTGCAGCGCAGCCACCAGGTCCAGCGTGCGGCCTGTGGGAGCCGTGTGCCGATAGACCTCCGAAGTCGGTACATGGATCCCGGGATTCACCAGCACGAGCCACCATCCCGAAAGGTCGAGCGGAATGGGCATGAGCACCTCGCCCCGGCCGGTGGCCAAGCAGGCCCCCCGCTGCAGGAAGAAGGGGCAATCGCTGCCCAATCCCGTAGCCAGGGCGTGCAGCTCGTCTGGGCTGCAGCCCAAGCCGAGGAGCGCATCCAACAGCTTGAGGGCATGGGCGCCATCGCTGCTTCCGCCGCCCAGGCCCCCTCCCATGGGTATGCATTTGTGCAAGTGCATGCGCAATCCAGGCAGATCGCGGATGCGGGCCAACGCCGCATGCGCGCGCATCACCAGGTCGCTTTCGACAGCCCCATCCACCACCAGGCCGGACCGGCCATAGGATACCCGGCCCGGCTCCACGTCGGGAGCGACCACGGCCTCCAGCGCATCGTGAAGCGGAATCGGCACGATGACGGTCTCGATCTCGTGGTAGCCATCGTCACGCTTTCGGACGACGTTGAGACCTAGGTTGATCTTGGCTTGCGGGAAGACGACCATGATGGTGGCGAAGGTACCGGCCGGCAGGCCTGCAGTGGCGTGCGCCGCCGGCTGTCGGTCATCCTTCTACCTTCGTCCTCCCAACGACCTAGCGCATGGAGACCTACCTGGAGTTCGAGCGGCCGATCCAGCACCTGATGGAGCAGATCAACAAGCTGAAGGAGGTGGCCGCCCAGGGCGAGGTGGATGTGACGGCTACGCTGAAGGACCTGGAACGCAAGCTGACGGAGACGCGGACCCAGATCTACGCCAACCTGACCCCGTGGGAGCGCGTGCAGGTGAGCCGTCACCCCGACCGGCCCTATACGCTCAAGTACATCGACCACCTCACCGACGGCACCTTCATCGAACTCCACGGCGACCGCACCGTGAAGGACGACAAGGCCATGGTGGGAGGCTTCGGCCTCATGGACGGCCGCACGGTGATGTTCATCGGGCAGCAGAAGGGAATCAACACCAAGATGCGGCAGTACCGCAACTTCGGGATGGCGAATCCGGAGGGCTACCGCAAGGCCCTGCGCCTGATGAAGCTCGCCGAGAAGTTCAACAAGCCCGTGGTGACGCTGATCGACACCCCCGGCGCCTTCCCTGGACTTGAAGCCGAGGAGCGCGGACAGGGCGAGGCCATTGCGCGCAACCTGTTCGAGATGGTGCAGCTGAAGGTGCCGGTGATCTGCGTCATCATCGGCGAGGGCGCATCCGGCGGGGCGCTCGGCATCGGCGTGGGCGACAAGGTGCTCATGATGGAGAACACCTGGTACAGCGTCATCTCCCCCGAGTCCTGCAGCTCCATCCTGTGGCGCAGCTGGGACTTCAAGGAGCAGGCCGCCAAGGCCTTGAAGCTGACCGCCGGCGACATGCTCGCCAACAAGCTCATCGATGGCATCATCAAGGAGCCGCCTGGCGGCGCGCACAGTGACATCGAAGGGGCCTGCCGCCTCGTGAAGGCGGAGGTGCAGAAGCAGCTCGACAAGCTCCTGAAAGTGGACGGCAGCAAGCTGTCAGAGCGCCGCATCCGGAAATTCTGCGAAATGGGGGTCGTGCTGAAGGCCAAGCCGGAGAAGAAGGCCAAGGGCTGAGGCCTCAGCGGTTCAGCTGTAGCAGGATCGCCCCAACCGGGTGGGGCGCGGTCCATGAAGGGCCCAGCATCCCGGAGACCGGGTCGAGGGGTTGCACTGTAGCGCCCACCGCGGCCGCCACGGTTCCCGCGACCGGGTCATAGGCCAAAGCATTGGCGTCGAGACCCGGCGCGAGCGGGACCACGGCGTTCGCGGCACGATCGAACCGGCTGACACCGGTGGAGAGCGCCAGGATGAAGCGGTCAGGCGAGGCTCGCGCGGCGCACCGGAGCACCTGGCCCGGGAACTCGCGCACCGTGCTGGAGCCTCCCAGCTGCACGTTCACCTCGCGAATGACAGCGCCTGCAGGCGCATTGCCCATGAGCAGCAGCCGCTGGTCATCGATGGCGAACAGCGCAACCGGATCCACCGCGGAGGGGAACTGCGCGAAGACCGCGCCCGACGCGTAGCCGTGCTGCACGAGCGCCCGTTGCTGCGTGACCGGGTTGACGACGGCACTCACGAGGAAGGCGCCCACCACAACGGTGGACTCGCTCACGAATCCCGCCGGCGTGGCCCCATTGAAGAGCTGCGGTCCGTTGGGTGCGAAGCCGCGCACCAATCCGTCACTCGTGCCAACGTAGACGCGCCCATCCGCAGGGTCGGCCGCCAAGCCGTTGAAGTAGAGCTGGCCTCCAGCGCCCGGCCCTGGATTCTGTACCAGCACGGAGCCGGCCGCTGTCCCCAGGTCCCAGCGCTGCAGCGGCCCCGTGAGCGCTCCATGCGTGAACAGCGTGGAGCCGGCGAGGGCCGCCCCGCCCAGCTCGGACAGGGTGGTGAACAGCGCCAAGCCTCCGGCGCTGTCCCTGCGCGTGACCGGGTAAGGCCCGGCACCGTCGACCGGTGGCAACAGGTACATCGCCCGCACCCGCAAGGGTGCTGCCTGCACCGTGATGCCAAGGAAGGCGCGCGCATCCGCCTGCCCATCGGAGGCAATAGCGGTGAGCACATAGCTGCCCGTGGCGATGGCCTCGTCCAGCACCGGCAGATCCAATGCAACCGTAGCCGAGCCAGCCTGGACGGAGGCCGTTACCGCAGGGGTGAGCGGCACGCCGTTGGGGTCGGCGACCAGGACAGTGACCCGCTCCACGAGCCTGTCGTCCGAAACGGACACGGATACCGCGATGGTATCAGGCACCGCCACGCTGTATCCCGCTCCAGGCTGCAGGATGCGCACCGTGGGCGGATCGGAGGGCTTGTCCTTCCTGCAACCCAGCGCCAGCAGCGCAGCGCACCCCCACACCAGCAAGCATTGTTGATCGCGCACCTGCGCAAGTTAGCGGGGCTGCGGGGGCTTCCTCCATGGGAGGCCGTTGTCCACAGTCCCGGATGTTAATGCAATGCGACTTCGTTGTTGATAGTTGGCCTCCCAGCGGCATTGCCTGCGGCTACATTTGACGCCCTCCCGCTGGGCGATCGGTCGCACGAGCGACAGCCGAACACCGAATCCCCTGAGCGTCAACATAGAACTCAATGCCAGACCTCTCCGCCAGCCGTTCGCAGGATAAGCTGCGTGGCGCCCGCCGAAGCTCCTCCTCGCTCTTGACCAGCGCACTGGAGGCCGGCAAGCTCCCTCCCCAAGCCCCCGAACTCGAGCAAGCCGTGCTGGGGGCCTTGATGCTGGAGCGGAACGCGGTGAACGAGGCCATCGACATCCTGCAGCCGGAGAGTTTCTATGTGGATGCCCACCGCAGGATCTTCGATGCGATCCTGAACCTGTTCAGGAACGACAAGCCCATCGACATCCTGACCGTGACCGAAGAGCTGAAGGGCCGGGGGGACCTCGATGCAGTGGGCGGCGCCTTCTACATCAGTCAGCTCACCAGCAAAGTGGCCAGCAGCGCCAACGTGGAGTACCACGCGCGCATCATCAGCCAGAAGCACATCCTGCGGGAGCTGATCCGCATCAGCGCGGAGACCCAGCGCGATGCCTTCGACGACAGCGCCGACGTGTTCGACCTGCTGGACAAGGCGGAGCAGGACCTCTATGCCATCACCAGCGGCAACCTGAAGCGCAATTATGAGCCGATGAGCGACCTGATCCAGGACGCCATCGCCCAGATCGAGAGCGCGAAGAGCAAGACCGGCGGGGTGAGCGGCGTGCCCACCGGATTCGTGCAGCTCGACAAGCTCACCGCCGGGTGGCAGCGCAGCGACATGATCATCGTGGCGGCCCGCCCCGCGATGGGAAAGACGGCCTTCGTCCTGAGCATGGCGCGCAACATCGCCGTGGAGCAGAAGCGGGCGGTTGCCGTATTCAGCCTGGAGATGAGCAGTACGCAGCTGGTGACCCGCCTCATCGCGAGCGAAGCCGGCATCAGCTCCGAGAAATTGCGCAAAGGCGAGCTTTCCGACAGCGAATTCGCCATCCTGCACCAGCACATCTCGCGCCTCACCAACGCCCCGATCTTCATCGACGACACACCGGCGCTGAACATCTTCGAGCTCCGCGCCAAGGCCCGCAGGCTGAAGAGCCAGCACAACGTGGACCTGATCATCATCGATTACCTGCAGCTGATGACCGGCGGCGGGGAGAACAAGGGCGGGAACCGCGAGCAGGAGATCAGCAGCATCTCCCGCAGCATCAAGAGCATCGCCAAGGAACTTGACATCCCCATCATCGCCCTCTCGCAGCTCAGCCGCGCGGTGGAGACACGCGGCGGGGACAAGCGCCCCCAACTGAGCGACCTCCGCGAATCCGGCGCCATCGAGCAGGACGCCGACATCGTGTGCTTCCTCTACCGCCCCGAGTACTACAAGATCTACGAGGACGAGAATGGCAGCACCCTTGGCATCGGCGAGGTGATCGTGGCCAAGCACAGGAACGGCGCCATCGACACCGTCCGCCTGCGCTTCATCCCCGAGCTGGCCAAGTTCGCCGACCTGGAGACGATGTCAGGTACCTTTGGGGACGGCATGGGATCTGGAGATGGCGGCCTTCGCACCATCACGCGGCCAAGCCGAATGAACGATGACTCCGGCTTCGACGACGCTGCCCCCTTCTGACCGCCACCGCCTCACCGCTTTGCTGCTAGCGCTGGCCTTGGCCGTGCCAGGGCTGGCCACCAAGCTGCTCATCCCCATGGATGGCTCGCAGCGCGACCACCTGAAGGCATACGGCATCGCGTTCTGGACGCTTCAGCGCGATGTGCCGGTGGAGTGGCTGCTCAACTACCGCGGAGGCAGCTTCCTCATCGACCACTACCAGGTCATCGAGCAGGAGTGCCAGGTGCGCGGGGTGACCTACCAGGTAATCGCCGACGGGCAGGCGGCCGCGATCCTTGGCGAGATCGCCGACCCCGAGGCCAACATGGAGGCCGTGAAGCTGGAGAAGCCCCCGAAGATCGCCGTCTACGCTCCGGATGGATTCCAGCCGTGGGACGACGCCGTGGCCTTGGTGATGACCTATGCCGAGATCCCCTATGAGCGCATCTATGACCCGCAGGTGATCGCGGGTTCCCTGCCGCAGTACGACTGGCTCCACCTGCACCACGAGGACTTCACCGGGCAGTACGGCAAGTTCTACCGCAGCTATGCGAACGCCCCATGGTACCGGGCCCAGGTGCAGGAGAGCGAGGCCATGGCGGCCCAGCTCGGATTCGCCAAGGTGAGCCAGATGAAGCTGGCCGTGGCCACCCGCATCCGCGATTACGTCGCGGGAGGAGGCTACCTGTTCACGATGTGCTCCGGGACGGACAGCTATGACATAGCGCTGGCCGCCGAAGGGGTGGACATCTGCGCGGCGGAGTTCGACCACGACCCGATCGACCCGCAATGCCAGCAGAAGCTCGATTTCGACAAGGCCTTCGCCTTCCGGAACTTCAGGCTGATCACGGACCCGATGATCTACGAGTTCAGCGACATCGACGCCACCGATATCCATGGCCGCATCGGGCAGCCGCGCGACTTCTTCACCCTCTTCGATTTCAGCGCCAAGTGGGACATCGTGCCCACCATGCTCTGCCAGAGCCATGAGCAGGTGGTGCGGGGGTTCATGGGCCAGACCACCGCATTCCGGAAGGACCTGGTGAAGCCGGGCGTGACCGTGATGGGAGAGAACAAGGCGCAGGGCACCGTGAAATACATCCACGGGGAATTCGGACTGGGGCAATGGACCTTCTTTGGCGGCCACGACCCGGAGGACTACCAGCACATGGTGGGCGACCCGCCCACGGACCTGAGCTTGCACCCCAACTCAGCAGGCTACCGGCTCATCCTGAACAACATCCTATTCCCAGCGGCGCGCAAGCGGAAGCAGAAGACCTGAGGGCCCACGAGCGACCGGGGCGGGCTACCTTTCGCACTTTCCCATGGACCTCGACGCGCTCACCGCCATCTCCCCCATCGACGGCCGCTATCACGACCGCACCCGCAGGCTATCACGCTGGTTCAGCGAGCAGGCGCTGATGCGCTACCGCCTGCGCGTTGAGCTTGAATACTTCCGGTTCCTGTGCGAGGTGCCGCTGCCCGAACTGGCCGGTGCCCCGCTCGATCGGCTGAAGCCCGTGATGAGCCGCGTGGAGGCCCTGAGCACCAGCGATGCGCAGCGGATCAAGGACATCGAAAAGGTGACCAACCACGATGTGAAGGCCATCGAGTACTTCCTGAAGGAGCGCATGGAGGAGGCCGGGTTGGTCGAGCAGCGGGAGTTCGTGCACTTCGCGCTCACCAGCCAGGACGTGAACAACACGGCGCTGCCGCTCCTCCTCAAGGATTTCCTCTTCGAGTGCTATCTGCCCGATCTCCTTGCACTGCGCGACAGGCTGCATGCCCTTGCCCTTGACTGGGCTCAGGTGCCCATGCTCGCCCGCACGCACGGACAGCCCGCCTCACCGACACGCCTGGGCAAGGAGCTCCAGGTGTTCGTGGAGCGCATCGATGATCAGCTGCGCCTGCTGCGCGAAGTGCCCTTCACAGGCAAGTTCGGGGGGGCGACGGGCAACTTCAATGCCCACCACGCGGCCTACCCCGAGCTGGATTGGGTGCAGCTGGCCGACCGGTTCCTCGCCGAGAAGCTGGGGCTCCGGCGCCAGCAGTTCACCACGCAGATCGACCACTACGATCACTTGGCGGCGCTGATGGATGCCTTCCGCCGCATCAACACCATCCTGATCGACCTCTGCCGCGATGCGTGGCAGTACATCAGCATGGACTACTTCCGCCAGCGGGTGAAGGCCGGTGAGATCGGCAGCAGCGCCATGCCCCACAAGGTCAATCCCATCGACTTCGAGAATGCGGAAGGCAACCTGGGCCTTGCCAACGCGGTCTTCGGCCACCTCAGCGAGAAGCTCCCGGTAAGCCGTCTGCAGCGCGACCTGACCGACAGCACCGTGACCCGCAACATCGGCGTGCCGCTCGCCCACACCATGCTCTCGGTGGACTCCATCCGCAAGGGCCTGGACAAGCTGCTGCTCAACGAAGCCGCCATCGAACGGGACCTGGACGCCCAATGGCCCGTGGTCGCCGAGGGCATGCAGACCATCCTGCGCCGTGCCGGCTACCCGCAGCCCTATGAGCGGCTCAAGGACC
Organism: Flavobacteriales bacterium; assembly: GCA_030584065.1. NCBI lineage: Bacteria > Pseudomonadati > Bacteroidota > Flavobacteriia > Flavobacteriales > Flavobacteriales bacterium. Next base: position 279,499 of record CP129489.1, on the reverse strand, counting down.
TCACGCGCGGCAAGGACCGCATCACGGCGGGGGACATGCAGGCCTTCATCGATGGCCTTGAGGTGGCCGAAGCGGTGAAGGACCAGTTGCGGCGATTGAGTCCGCGCTCCTACACAGGGATCGACCTCCTCGGCCGCGTGATGCCGTGATGCGCATTCGATGATGATGCCAGCGCACCGCCGATTCCTGCGGAGGCTGCTTCGACTGATGCCCCTTGCCGCCCTGGTCCTTGCGTTCATCGTCTGGGCCTGCGATGCCCATGTGCGGCGCAGCGCGGCCCCCCACCTCTTCAACGAGCCGGATTCCATACCGATGAACGATGTCGGGCTCGTGCTGGGCACCTCGCACCGGCTGCGCAGCGGCGCGCCCAACCCCTACTTCAGGCATCGCATGGAAGCAGCCGTGCGGCTCTACCGATCGGGCCGGGTGAAGTACCTGCTCGTGAGCGGAGATCACGGCACGCCTTCCTACAACGAGCCGCGCCGCATGCAGGAAGCCCTCATCGCGGCCGGGGTGGACAGCGCCCGCATCGTGCTCGACCATGCGGGGTTCCGCACCTTGGATTCGGTGGTGCGGGCCCGCGAGGTATTCGGCCAGCAGCGCATCACCATCATCAGCCAGCGCTTCCACAACGAGCGCGCCGTCATCATCGCACGCGGCATGGGCATCGATGCCGTGGGATTCAATGCACGGGATGCGCAGGGTGGCCTTGACCTGCGCACCTGGCTGCGTGAGCGCCTGGCGCGGGTGAAGCTCGTCTTCGACCAGGCCGTGGGCACAGCTCCCCGCTATCTGGGCGACCCTGTGCCGATCGGGCCTTCATCCGCCGATCAGATGCCGAACTCCATCTGGAACATGGCGGTCCATGAATTCCCCGGAGCGGAAAGGTTCATTCGCCCATCCTGCCATCTGTAGCCGGCGTAGGCCTGCAGCTTGATGCGATGGCCGTTCAGGTACTTGGTGCACCCGAGCAGGGCCTCCTCCGTGCGCGGCCGGAGCGCATCCACCTCGCCATCGGGATCGACCATGGTCCACCTTGCCGCCAGCTCATAGTTGGAGCGCAACAGCTTGCTCAGCTGCGCGTTCGCTCCGGTGCCGGTGGTGACGTACCGCACGGCGCCTGTCTCGCTGGTGGTGATGGGCGAGTCGGCCTCGCGGTCGAAGTACTCCACGGCCAGCGCCCAGCCCTGCTGCTTGAAGATCGCATCCGCGATGAAGGTGCCCATGTCCGAGCTTCCATACAGGTCCGCTCCCAGCTGGCCGCCCGTGCGCACCGCCCGGTCGTTGAAGCTGTAGCCCGCCGCCAGCGATAAACGCGGCCGCTCCTCCCGCTCGAGGTCGCCCTCGCTGTAGTCCCCGCTGTTGGCGAATGGGCCGAAGGGCAGCCACTCCAGGCGGCCGGTGTAGGCGAGGCCCTCGTTGACGGGTACCGCGCCGCGCCCGTCACCGGTGGAGACCGCGCCCTTCAGCTGCAGCTGCTGGCTTCCGAGGGGGATGGTCCAATACCCGAACAGCCCGAAATCGCGATCGAGCGTGAACGCCGAATTCGCGATGGACCGATCGGGGAACTGCAGGTTGCCGCTGCTGGTTACGCGCTGGCGGTTGCCCGGCAGCTTGCTCTGGCCGAAGCCCAGGTAGAAGCGCGGACTGAAGTGGTAGTAGACCATGGCATCTCGGATGGGCTGCGCCACGAACTCGGTCTCCAGGTCGAGGTCCTGCCGGGAGAAATTCAGCTGCAGGTAGTAGCGCAGGCGATCGTTCAGGACATACCCATCGAGGCGCAGCCTCAAGCGCCGCACCCGCGCCTCCACGGCCTTGACGCTCATGTCATCCCCGCTCACCGTGGTGATTCCTGCGCGATTCTGCATGCGGAACCGGAGGTTCAGCAGGAAAAGTGAATCCTTGCTGATGCGGATGCCGTCGTGTATCTCGATCAAGGCGCGCTCATCGCTCTCGTTCTGGCCGATGGCCGCGACAGGCAGCGCGAGCAGCAGGAGCAGCAGCGGCAGTGCGATCCGGAAGCGCATGGCCCAAAGGAAGCCCGTCCCGGCGAGCCATCAAACCGAATCCTTCAACGATCGTTGATAGACGATCAGGTCGTTGGCCGGAATGCCGTCAAGGCCGAGGCCGCGCATCATGGTGATGAGCTGCCCGCGGTGCTGGGTGCTATGGTTGTAGCAGTGCATGAGCATGCGCCATGCGGCCGAACGGTGCTCGTTCCCCTTCAGGTCGCGGTAGGTGCGGAGCGAAAGCAGGTCGGCCTCGTCCATGCCGGACACCAGCCCATGCAGCCGGCTGGCATGATCCACCAGCGTGGCGGGGTCGAGGCTCGGCTCGGCCGGCCAGGAGTGGCGCTCACCGGTCAGGCGGCAGCGCCACACGTGCTCCGCGTCGCGGATGTGCAGCAAGGTGGAACGGAGCGAGGGGAAGCTGCTGCGAACGGGTGCATCCAGCACCGCATCGGGCTCTACGGCCAGGCGCTGCACGAAGCGCGTGTTCGCCCACAGGTCGTAATCAGCGTATTCGCGGAGGAGGAAGGTGATGCTCATCGGGTGGATAACCTTGTTGAAATCAGGACGAAGGTGCGGCGTGGATCGGCATGGCGGCCCCTGGATCTTCGCGGGAACCAAGATCGACCATGATCTCGACACTATTCGGCAAGAAGAGGATCAGTGAGGACAAGCTGGCGAATATCTTCGTCAACAAGGTGCTGGAGATGTGCTCGGAAGGCTTCCCGTTGGTGGCGGCGGAGGTGAATGAGTCACCGGAATTCGAGTCCGCGCCCGGGCTGAGCCCGGAGGACGATGAGCGCTTCCTGCTGATCGTGCTCGCGGCCAACCTGATGGAGATGCAGCGGGTGCTCAACGCAGGCCAGGACAAGCGCATGTTCTCGCTCTCCATCTCGAAGTTCGCACAGGCAGTCGGCCGCGGATGCACCGACATCGAGCGGGAGGTCCGCGCGCTGCAATCACGGATGGAGCGCCTGAACGCCCCGAGCAAGAACGTGGTGTACGCCATGGGCCGGGCCCTCTTCACGGAATACGACCTGTTCCGATTCCAGGACAGCTACTACCGGGAGATCCGGCAACCCCACCCCATCCCGCTCAAGCGGATCTTCGGCCTCATGGGCTACTTCCTCTGGAACTGGAGCGAGGTGCAGGAGCAATACAGGATCGGCTAGGCGCCGGCGCCCAGCCCGAATTCACGGGCAGCCATCTCCGTGATGTGCCCTCCTATCGCCAGCGCCGCCGTGGCGGCGGGTGATGGCGCATTGAGCACATGGATGCGGTTGCCGATGCGCTCGATGCGGAAATCATCGACCATGTTGCCGTCGGTGCCCAGCAGCATGGCACGCACGCCTGCGCGACCCGGCTCGATGTCGTCCATGGTGAGCGAGGGGATCAATCGCTGGAGCGTGCGCAGGAACAGCCGCTTGCTGAAGGCCCTCCGGTACTCATTGATGCCGTAGCCCATGTTGCGGAGGAACAAGCGCCAGGTGCCCCCGTAGGAAAGGGCATCCAGGGTGTCCCTCAGGTCGAAATCGGTCTTGCCGTAGCCCTCGCGCTTGAAGGTGAACACGGCATTGGGTCCGCATTCGATGCTGCCATCGGTCATGCGCGTGAAATGAACCCCCAGGAAAGGGAAGCGCGGATCGGGCACCGGGTAGATCAGATGCTTCACCTTGTGGCGGCCCTGCTCGGAGAGCTCGTAATAGTCGCCCCTGAAGCCGACGATGCGCTCGGGGAAGGAAACGCCGTCGCGCTTGGCCAATCGGTCGCTCTGCAGGCCGCCGCAGAAGATGGCGAACCGGGTGCGGCAGGTCCCCTTGGCCGTGCGCACCGTGCTCCCATGGTCGGCGCTTGCGATGCCAAGGAACTCCTCGCCCAAGGCCACGCGGCTCTCCGGCTGCAGCGTCAGGGCCGATTCGGCCATGCGGTTGGTGGCCCCCCTGAAGTCGATGATGCCGGTGCACCCGACGCGGATGCCGGCGATGCCGGAGCAATAGGGCTCGATCTCGCGTATCTCCTCGGCCGTCACGCGGCGCATATCCTCGATCCCATTGGCCTCCCCATGCGTCCAGATACGGTCCAGGCGCGACAGCTCGGCCTGTTCAGTGGCCACGATGAGCTTTCCGCAGATGTCGTGCTTGACGCCATGCTCACGCGCGAAACGCACCAGCTCGCGGCGGCCGTCCACGCAGTTGCGCGCCTTGTAGCTGCCCGGCTTGTAGTAGATGCCGCTATGGATGACGCCGCTGTTGTTCCCGGTCTGGTGATCGGCCAGCGCCTTCTCCTTCTCCAAGAGCAGGATGCGGAGATGCGGGAACCGCGCCTGGAGCTTGTACAGGGTGGCCGCTCCCACGATGCCCCCTCCCACGATCACAACGTCCCAAATGCGCTCGTCGCTCATGCACCGCCCGCCGGCCGATGGTGCTCCTAGCGGGCCGGAGGCGAAGATCGGCATTCAGCCCTCAGCGGGCATCGGCCGCTCCTCATCCGGGACGCGCAGCAGAAGTGCGCCGCCGATGATGAAGAAGAGGCCCAGCGCCACGGCGGTGTTGCGCAGGTCGCCCGTGACCTGGTAGACCGCGCCATAGACCAGCGTGCCGAGCACCGTCCCCAGGTAGTAGCTCACATCGTAGAAGCTGAAGAAGGAGGCGGTGTCCCTGGTCGTCGGAAGGAACTTGGCATAGGTGCTCCGGCTCAGGGCCTGGCACCCCCCCATGATGGAGCCCACCAGGGCCGCCAAGCCGTAGAACTCGTGGGTCCACTGCACACGCCATGCGATGACGCAGGCCATCACCCATGCTGCGCAGCCGATGAGCAGTGTGCGGACGTTGCCGAAGAGGCGGCTCAGGCGCACGAAGGCCATGGCGCCGAGCGCGGCCAGCAGCTGGATGATCAGGACGCTGATGATCAGGCTGTCATCGGCGATGGGGCTGCCGTCAGGCTGCCTCACCTCCTGCTTGGCGAAGCTCACGGCCAGGTACATCACGGTCTGGATGCCCATGTTGAAGACGAAGAAGGCGCCGAGGTAGCGCTTCAGCCGGGGCAGGTGCGTGAGCTGCAGCCACACCTTGCGCAGCTCCTGATAGCCGCTCCAGATGACATGCTTCTCCTCCGGGGCCGGGCCTGCCCTGTCGGGCAGCAGGCGGAAGGGCCATTGCGCCCAGCCGACCCACCAGATGGCCACGCTGATGAAGGTGAGGCGCGCAGCGTAGCCGCCCTCATCCGGGATCCCCAGGAGCGTGGTCCCATCCCCGTCGGGGTCCATCACCATGAGCAGATTGATCACCAGCAGGATGACGCTACCGATGTAGCCCATGGTGTAGCCGCGTGCACTGATCCGGTCATGGTCGCGCTTCGCGGCGATCTCGGGCAGGTAGGCATCGTAGAAGACGAGGCTGCCGGAGAAGCCGGCGCAGGCGAGCACCACGCAGGCCAGGCCGATCCAGAGCCGGTCGACGCTGAAGAAATAGAGCCCGGCGCAGCTCGCAGCGCCCAGGTAGCAGAAGAACTTGAGGTAGTTGAGCTTGTTGCCCCGGCGGTCGGCGATCCCGCTGAGCAGCGGAACCACAAGCGCCACCAGGAGGAAGCCCGCCGACAGCGCATAGGAATAAAGGGAGGCCGCCGGCACCCCGAACCGATCGATGAAGCGCTCCGCGCCATAGGCGTCGGTGATCCCTACGTAGAACATGGGAAAGACCGCGCTGGTGATCGTGAGCGAATAGGCGGAATTCGCCCAATCGTACATGGTCCACGCCCGCACGATCCGGGCATCCCCCTTGGTGCTCATGGATGGGCTGGTTGGAGGACCGGACCTCCGGCTCTCACTCCTGTCAGGCTTGGGTTGAATCGCCGGCAGCCTTGGCCCCGTTGAGCTTCCGATAGGTGGCCCGCACTTCCATGCCCCAGCCGAAGATGAGGATGGGGAGCACGATGAACGCCATGCGGTTGTAGCGGGCCGCCGCCTCGAACTCACCGTGTATCATGTGCTGGCAGGCGCGGGTCATGCCGCAGCCGTAGCACTCCTGGTCGAACAGGATGACGGACAGGCACATGGGGGGTCCGTCATCAAAGAAACTTGCCGGTAGCGCAAGCAGCGCTACCGGCAAGATCAGCAGAACGGCAAGCCTGGCCTTCAGCCAAGCCGGCCCATCAAAGCGTTTGCGAGTACCGGCCATCCTTCGGCTCCAGGGTACCCATGATGATGCGGATGAGGTCGATGAGCGCCCACACGCCGCAGCCACCGCCGGTCAGGAGCTGAACCACGCCCTGCCAGATGTAGCCCAGGTAGAAACGGTGGATCCCAAGGCCGCCGACGACCACGCAGAGGATCAGCGCGATCAGCTGGCTCTTGCCGCCGCCCTTGGCGGCCTTGGCAGGCGCGCCCACGGAGGCCCAGGCCTGGCCCTCCTCGTCGATGGACTCCATGCCCACCGTGACGGCGGCTGCATCGGTGCTCATCACCTTGTTCGCGGCACGGGCCACGCGCTTCGAGCCGGTGGCCACAGCGGCCTCCTTCACCACCTCAGCGGTGATCGAGGGCGCAGCCTCCATGGTCTCCACGGGCGCCACGCGCTCAGCGGTCACCTCGTAGGACGCAGCGGTCACCTTGGGAGCGCTGGCATCCTTGCGCTCAACCTGGCTGGAATGCTTGCGCGACCATTCGATGGAGCTGCCATTGACGAAGGCCGTGCGCTCCACAGAGCAGGAAGCGAGACCTACGGCGATTCCCAGCATGGGGAGGTACAAGGAAGAGAGCTTCATGTTTAGGGGATTGATTTGCGACAAATATCACACTTGTCGTCAACCATGCAAGCGCAAGCGGGAAAAAGTGCGCGAATCCGCCCGGGCCTCACTTCTTGACGGCCACCTCCACCCGCCGGTTCTTGCTCATGCTCACCTCGGAACCGCCATCATCGGCGGGCTCGGAGGCATCACGGCCCGCCACGGTGATCCGCGCAGCCTCGACCCCGCCTTCCACCAGCGCATCGCGAACGGCCTCAGCACGTTCCTTGCCCAGCTCCAGCAGGTCGGGACGCACGCGCGTGCGGTCCAGCTCCGTGGCATCCACATGGCCGATGAGCTCCACCTTGAACGAGGGGTCCGCCTTCATCGCGGCGATGAGGTCATTGAGCCAGGTATCCATGGAGGGGTCGAGGGAGCGCTGGAAGCGCTTGAAGTAGAACACCTGCATATCGGCCTTCTCCACCGGCTTCATGCTGGGCGGGGTGACGCCTTTGCGGCTGAAGATGAACTCGCTCTCCGCATCCTTCAGTTGCTCGCAGGAGCAGGAGGTCCGGTTCTTCACCGGGTAGACCTCCACGTTGTCAATGTAGTAGTAGGCGGAGAAGACCTGGGGGCGCGTCTCGCCCCGCGGGCGCTTGGCCTTCTCATTGGGGGTCTTCTCGTTGCCCGCGAAGTTGCCGATGATCATCCACTCCTCGTTGCCCTTGCTCTCGTAGGTGCCGCAGACGCCCTGCCAGCTGAACATGTCGTTGTAGACACGGGTGCGCACGGGGGGCACGGTGACATCGAAGGTGAGGCTGGCAGGATCGTCCTTCTGCACCATGTCCTTCCCGAACCACGCACCCAGTTCCCCCGTGGAATACTTGCTGAGGTCTCCGAGGGTGACATAGAACCGCACGCAGTAGAGCGAGTCCTTCTTCATCTTGTGCTTGAGCTGCGTCTGGATGTAGGTGCGCGGCTCCTTGTTCTGGTAGCTCCACCAGCGCACCCCTGCGTAGTTCGAACCGCTGAGCGCCATCTGCTCCCCGGCGAAGTTCTTCGGGGCGCTCACCGTGCTTTCCACGGTCGCGTTCTCGCTGAAAAGGTCGGCCTTCTTCGCCGTGGGCGACGACCAGCCCTTGGCATACTGGATGCCGCCAGGCCGTTTGAGCTTCTTTCCATCCATCTGCTCAAAGTCGCCGTTCGCCACCCAGGTCCGGGCGGTATCAATCGCCTGGCCCATGAGCATGGTGCTGGCGGAGAGGGAAAGCAGGACGAAGAAGGTGCGCATGGTCAAGGGATTGATGGTGCCGGCCTCCCGGCGGCGGGGAAATTAATCGGTGCTGGTCAGCCAAGAGCGTGCCAGCCCTGAAAAGACGGCGGCGGGACCCGAAGGCCCCGCCGCGCGCGATGCGGTGGTGCGGATCAGTCCTTGATGAAGGCGTAGCCCACCGAGACCTGGATCACGTTGGCATTGGTCTTCACCGTCACGGGGCCGAATTCGGTCTCCTCGTTGAAGGTGCTCAGCCCCCTCCAGTAGCGCAGGCCGAAGCTCAGGCCATTCTCCAACTGATAGTTGCCGCCAACCGCCAATCCCAGCTCCATGCCGCGGATGCCCTCCGTGGAGCTGTTATCCCCGCTCGACTCGCTGGTGGTGGTGGTGCTGGTGCTGCCTGTGGTGGTGGTGGTGGTCCGCTTGGAATCGAACTTCGATTTGTACCCCATGAGGAAGCCGAGACCCGGACCAGCTTGGAAGGACAATCCCTCGGTGGCCTGGAAGTTCAGCAGGATGGGCAGCTCGATGTAAGAAGCCGTCGCGGAGCCATCGGTCTCGGTCTTGGTGGTGATGGTGGAGCCCAGGATGGATGACGAGGAAGTCGTCTCCTCCGAGAACGAAGTGCCGCGGGCACTGTACAGCAACTCCGTGCGCACCCCGATCTTATCGGAGAAGTTGTAGTTCAAGAAACCACCGACGTGGAAGCCGATGCCGCTGTCGCTCTCGGGCTTCTCCTCCGGCTCCGGATCAATCCTGGTGCCGTAGATGCTGTAGTTGAGACCGGCTTTCGCCCCGATGGTGAACTGGGCACTCGCCGTGCCCGCCAATAGAAAGCTCGCCGTCGCGAAAAGGAAGTGCTTGGTGTTCATGTCGTTTCGGTTTGAAGTGCGGTCCGTTGTCCGACCACGGGCGCAAAGGTCGATGGACCGGTAACCTGCCGAACTGACTTCCCTCAGCCCTTCTGCTGCGCGCGGATGATGTTCAGCGCACCGCCGGCCTTGAACCACTCGATCTGCTGGGCATTGTAGGTGTGGTTCACCTGGATGGTATCCTTCGAGCCGTCCTTGTGGTTCAGCACCAGCGTGAGGGGCTTGCCGGGCGCGAAGGCGGTGAGGTCCGTGAAGTCGATGCGGTCGTCCTCCTGGATCTTGTCGTAGTCGGCCTCGTTGCTGAACGTGAGGGCGAGCATGCCCTGCTTCTTCAGGTTGGTCTCGTGGATGCGGGCGAAGCTCTTCACCAGCACGGCCTTCACACCCAGGTGGCGCGGCTGCATGGCCGCGTGCTCGCGGCTGCTGCCCTCGCCGTAGTTCTGGTCGCCCACCACGATGCTGGGCTGGCCGGCCGCCTTGTACGCGCGTTGCGTGGCGGGCACGGGGCCATAGCTGCCGTCGAGCTGGTTCTTCACCTCGTTGGCCTTGCCGTTGAAGAAGTTGATGGCGCCGATCAGCGTGTTGTTGCTGATGTTGTCCAGGTGGCCGCGGTACTTCAGCCAGGTGCCGGCCATGCTGATGTGGTCCGTGGTGCACTTGCCCTTGGCCTTGATCAGCACCACCGCACCGGTGATGTTCTTGCCGTCCCACGCGGGGAAGGGCTCCAGCAGCTGCAGACGCTCGCTGTCGGGTTTCACGTTCACCACCACACTGCTGCCATCCGCAGCGGGCGCCACGAAACCGGCGTCCTTCACATCGAAGCCTTTCGGCGGCAGCTCAATGCCCTTGGGCTCATCCAGCTTCACCTTCTTCCCCTCCTCGTTGACCAGCTCATCGGTCATGGGGTTGAAGGTGAGGTCACCGGCGATGGCCAGCGCGGTCACCACTTCGGGCGAGGCCACGAAGGCGTGCGTGTTGGGGTTGCCGTCGTTGCGGGCGGCGAAGTTGCGGTTGAACGAGGTGATGATGGAGTTCTTGCGGTTCGGGTCGTTGCTGTGGCGCGCCCACTGGCCGATGCAGGGACCGCAGGCATTGGCCAGCACCACGCCGCCCATCTTGTCGAAGGTGGCCAGGATGCCGTCGCGCTCGGCGGTGTAACGCACCTGCTCGCTGCCCGGGGTGATGGTGAACTCGCTCTTCGCCTTCAGCTTCTTGTCCACGGCCTGCTGCGCAAGGCTGGCGCTGCGGGTGAGGTCCTCGTAGCTGCTGTTGGTGCAGGAACCGATGAGGCCCACCTCCAGTTGCGCGGGCCAGCCGTTCTCCTTCACCGCGGCGGCGAACTTGCTCAGCGGCCACGCCAGGTCGGGCGTGAAGGGACCGTTGATGTGCGGCTCCAGCTCGCTGAGGTTGATCTCGATCACCTGGTCGAAGTACTTCGCGGGATCGGCGTACACCTCGGGGTCGCCCTGCAGGTGCTCGGCGATGGCATCAGCCAGGGCGGCCACCTCGGAACGGCCGGTGCCCTTCAGGTAGCGGCGCATGCTGTCGTCGTAGCTGAAGGTGCTGGTGGTGGCCCCGATCTCGGCGCCCATGTTGGCGATGGTGCCCTTGCCGGTGCAGCTCATGCTCTCGGCGCCTTCACCGAAGTACTCCACGATGGCGCCGGTGCCGCCCTTCACGGTAAGGATGCCCGCCACCTTCAGGATCACGTCCTTGGGGCTTGCCCAGCCGCTGAGCTTGCCGGTGAGCTTCACACCGATGAGCTTGGGCCACTTCAGTTCCCAGGCCAGGCCGCTCATCACGTCGCAGGCGTCGGCTCCGCCCACACCGATGGCGATCATGCCCAAGCCGCCGGCGTTCACCGTGTGGCTGTCGGTGCCGATCATCATGCCGCCGGGGAAGGCGTATTGCTCCAGCACCACCTGGTGGATGATACCGGCACCCGGCTTCCAGAAGCCGATGCCGTACTTGTTGCTGATGCTCTCCAGGAAGTTGAAGACCTCGTTGCTCTTCAGCAGCGCGTCCTGCAGGTCCTGCTTGGCACCCACGCGGGCCTGGATCAGGTGGTCGCAGTGCACGGTGCTGGGCACGGCCACCTTCTTGCGGCCGGTGGTGCTGAACTGCAGCAGGGCCATCTGGGCGGTGGCGTCCTGCATGGCCACGCGGTCCGGGGCGAAATCGACATAGTCCTTCCCGCGGTTGAAGGCGCTCTTCGCCTCGCCGTCCCAGAGGTGGGCATAGAGGATCTTCTCGGTGAGGGTGAGCGGGCGACCGACGGCCTTGCGGGCGGCGGCGACGCGGGCGGGGTAGCGGCTGTACACCGCCTTGATCATGTCGAGGTCGAAGATCTGGCTCATGCGCGGTCGGGTGCGTTTTTGCGGCCGCAAAGGTAACCCTACGGGACCTTGGGCCTCAAATGCGGAGCGGGCCGCCCTGAGGCGACCCGCTCACTGCCCTGAACGGCAAGGTTACTACAGGTCCGAAATCGCCGCTGTGAGGTTGTTCATGGCCTGGACATTGGCCGGCCCCCCGCCCATCGCCACATTCGTGGTGAGGAGGTCGAGGCCCATCATCAGAACCGCCACATCCATCTTGACGGAGAGCACCACGGGTGCGGTTCCCACATCCGCGTGGCTGTGCGCATGAGCGGTGCGGAGCAGGGCATCCGTCGCGCAGTGGTAGGTGAACGACTGGTCCTCCGCGTCATCGAAGTCGCCATCGCCATTGCCATCGACATGCCCCTCCATGTTCAGGAACTTGTACCCCGCGGCCGGGTTCCAGCTCCAATGCATGCCGGGGATGTTGAGCGGATAGGGGGCCAGCGTCGGGTTGGCGTGGTTGGTGGCGCTATCCAGCCCCAGGCTGAAATACACTTGGTGCACATGGCCGGCGCCCATGGTGCCGATCTCATAGGCCGCCGTCGGCATGGAACCATCCGCCAGCACCGCCTTGGCGGGGTAAGCGGCCACGGTGTTGCCGTCATCATCCTTCAGCTCGAAGTCCGAGGCGTAGAACTTCAGCGTGCTGAAGCGGACGGCGTGGCCGGCGCCATCGGCGTAGGTGGCATTGATGTCGAAGGGATTCGCGCCGTGCACGAACTGGAAGCGCAGGCTGATGGGCGCGGGCGCCGATTGCAGGTTGTTGTTGCTCGGGGCTTGCTCTTCCTCCTTCTTGCAGGAGGCGAGGGCGAGGAAGGGGATGGCCAGCAGGGCCAGTTTAGAACGATTCATGTGTTTCAGTTGCGTTGGATGTTGTAAGTGAGTCCGAAGACCAGGCGCTCGCGATTCGGCACCATGAGCTCGCCAAGCTGCCGCGCAACGGCAAATTGGAAGGTTCCCATGACCGCCCAGGAGCGCCACCACACGCGGACCCCAGCGTGCGTGAAAAGGGTTGAGCTGCCGGTGCCGGAGACGGGAACCCCGTCTGCATCATCCATGCCGGCCAGCTCGTGATACAGGCCCATGGAGGGCATCATCTTCCAGTCGTCCCCGAAATCCCAGCGGCGGAACACCTCTGCGGTGGAGCTGAGCCCATGGCCCATGCGGTAGCCCTCCTCCATGCGGCCATTGCGACGGCCGATGACGGACACGGAAGCGCCATTCCGACGGTACCGCACGCTGTACTCCAGGCTGGCCAGCAGATCCCAGGTGCCGGTTCCGGGCTGCAGGTCATGCGGCACTTCGGCATCACGGTACCGCAGGTCGCTGCGACCGACCGGGGCTTTCGCCCCGCCGCCGACCATCAGCCGATGCACCGTGCGCTCATCGAGCGAGGTGCACCGCGTGTTGATGGCCAGGTAACGGCCCAGCAGGAGCGGATCGCCGATGCCGTAGACATCGGTGGCGATGACCCCGTCCACCGCGCGGTAGTTGTTGACCGCAGGGAGGGAAGCGAGCAGGGAGAACCGGTCGCTGAGCCAGAGGTCGGCGCGCAGCTCCAGCACCTGGTAGAGCTCGCGGTAGCGGCTCTCTGCCGCACCGGACGGGCTGCCATGCCCACCGTGCTTCGGGAGCGCCTTCAGCAGGGGGGCATGGGACAGCGTCCCCTCAAGGTGACGCATGCGGTAGAGCATCGTCACTGAGGAGGCGCGGTCATGCGGCTGTATGCCGAGGAAGATCCCGCACACATCGCAGGCCCCTGCCAGGGATGGCAACAGGGCCACCCCCAGGGCGAAAAGCAATCTCATGGAATGAAGGGGTTGGGTTCGACATTGCGCCGGCTTGCCGGCACCACTGCGGAACCTACCCCCATGGGACGGGCTCGGAAAGCCGTCGGTGCCCCACGCATGCCTCCATCCGCCCCTCAGGGAAAGGCCGCTTCACACCGGAGAGGATGAACCGGACGCCCTTGTCAACCGACTCCACGGCCGGTTCGATGCGGAAATCGATGCGCTCAGCAGGGAACCCCTGTTCTGCCTCCTGCTCCATTGCGCGCAGCTGCCTGCCCAGGTGGCATTCGCCATGGCAGGTCCTCATCTCCGCTGCAACCTCGCGCTGTATGCAGAGCTCCCGCTCGATGTATGCCCGGCGAGCCACGAAGTGCGCCACGAAAAGCGTCGGGGCGACCGTCATGGTGCAGAATGCCGCGAAAAGCAGAGCGGATATGCCGCGAAGCATGATGCAATGATACGGCATGGACGACGCCGCATGCTGATGCCGGTCAGCCATGGCCGATCCGGATTGAAGGCTCACGCTTCCTGGATGCCTCCAGTTGGTGGAGGAGAGCTGACCGCAATGCCCTCATGCGACCGACCCGAATGAAGAGAGGGGCCTCGCGGCCCCTCTCCTGCTGCTCGTTCGATGCCTCACTCCTCCACCACCTCGAAGGGGATGGTGCGCACCACATCGCGGTGGAAGGCCACCTCGGCCTCGTACTTGCCGACGGCTTTGATGGCTTCGCCCTTGATCTTGATGCTCTTGCGGTCCACCTCGAAGCCCATGGCCTTGAGCGCATCGGCGATCATGATGGTGTTGACGCTGCCGAAGATGCGGCCCTTCTCACCCACCTTGGCACCGATCCTCAGGGTCTTGCCCTCCACGCTGCCGGCCAAGGCCTCGGCATCGGCCTTGATCTTGGCGAGCTTGTGGGCGCGCTGCTTCAGGGTCTCAGCGAGCTGTTTGCGCTCGCTGGGGGTGGCCACGGTGGCCAGGCCGCGGGGCAGGAGATAGTTCCGGGCATAGCCCTCGCGCACTTTCACTACGTCGTTGGCGTAGCCGAGGTGCTCCACGTCTTTCTTCAGGATGACTTCCATGGGTCCTGCGTGTTGAGGGGTTACTTCATCATATCGGCCACGTAGGGCATCAGGGCCAGGTGGCGGCAGCGCTTCACGGCCTGGCCGACCTTGCGCTGGTACTTGAGGCTGGTGCCCGTGAGGCGGCGGGGCAGGATCTTGCCCTGCTCATTCACGAAACGGAGGAGGAAATCGGGGTCCTTGTAGTCGATGTAAGTAATGCCCATCTTCTTGAAGCGGCAGTACTTCTCCTTCTTCGTCTCAATGGCGATCGGCGTCAGGTAGCGGATCTCGCTATTGGTGCTCTCGGCGCTCATGGCGTTCAGGCGTTGGCGGTTTCGTTCGTCTCCTTCTTCTTGTTGCGCTTGCGCTCGGCGAAGGCCAGATGGTGCTTGTCCATCCGGGTGGTGAGGAACCGGATCACGCGCTCATCCCGACGGTATTCGGTCTCGAGCTTGGCGACGAACGCGGGGTCCGCCTCGAACTCGATCAGGTGGTAGAAGCCCGAGGACTTCTTCTGGATGGGATAGGCGAGCTTGCGCATCCCCCAGCTCTCTTCGTGGTGGACCTTTCCACGGCCTGCTTTGATCAGGTCTTTGAACTTCTTTACCGCCTCCTTTGCCTGGTCCTCAGACAAAACGGGAGTGAGAATGAAGACGGTCTCGTACCGGTTGGTCATGGTGACTGTTCGGTTGAAAATGGGCCGCGAATCTAGCTGAAAATCCGATTGCCCGGGCATTTCCCTGGGCCGTGCCCCTGCCGAGGGCGATGACTGCGGAAGCGCCGGCAGAAACGGCGCGGCCGCTGCGGGACTCGCCGCACTCCCCGCAACAGCCTGCAACCCTGAGGATTAAACCCTCCCCGACAGCGCTTCGGCGGCCAGTCCGAGGGCCATCAACAGCTGTTGATATTGCAGCCGGATCGAGCTTGTCGCCAGGGCTATCTTCGGCCGCCCATGGAGCCCTTCGTCGTCAGTGCCCGCAAGTACCGTCCGGAGACATTCGATACCGTCGTGGGCCAGGAGGCCGTCACCGGCACCCTGAAGAACGCCATCCGCAGCGGGCACCTGGCGCAGGCATTCCTCTTCACCGGCCCACGCGGCGTGGGCAAGACCACCTGTGCGCGTATCCTGGCGCGCACCATCAACTGCGAGAACCGCAACGAGGACCTCACCACCTGCGGGGTCTGCGAGCCCTGCAAGTCGTTCAGGGAGGGCCACAGCCTCAACATCTTCGAGCTCGATGCCGCCAGCAACAACAGCGTGGACGACATCCGCAACCTCATCCTGCAGGTGACCATCGCACCTCAGGTGGGCGAGAAGAAGGTGTACATCATCGACGAGGTGCACATGCTCAGCCAGGCCGCGTTCAACGCGTTCCTGAAGACCCTGGAGGAGCCCCCGCCGTACGCGATCTTCATCCTGGCCACCACCGAGAAGCACAAGATCCTGCCCACCATCCTCAGCCGGTGCCAGGTCTTCGATTTCCGGCGCATCCAGCTGGCGGACATCGCGCACCACCTCGGTTCCATCGCCAAGAAGGAGGGCATCGAGGCGGAGCCGCAGGCCCTGCATGTGATCGCCCAGAAAGCGGACGGCGGGCTGCGCGATGCCCTGAGCATCTTCGATCAGCTGGTGAGCTTCGCCGGGAACCGCCTCACCTACCAGGACGTGGTGAAGAACCTGAACGTGCTCGACCATGAGCATTACTTCAGCATCACCGACCACATCATCAGGGGCGATGTGCCCGCCGCCCTGGTGGAGTTCAATGCGATCCTGCAGAACGGCTTCGACGGGCACCTCTTCGTGACCGGACTGGCGCGGCATTTCCGCGATCTGCTGGTGAGCCAGGATCCCCGTACGCTGCCGCTGCTGGAAGTGAGCGAGGACCTGGTGAAGCGTTACGGCAGCCAGGCCCAGGCCACCCCGCGCGAGCTCCTCATCCGAGGGCTCGACCGCCTGGCCCAGTGCGATGCGCAGTACAAGCAGAGCAAGGAGCCCCGCCTGCTGGTGGAGCTCACCCTGATGCAGCTGTGCCGGCTGAACGGCCCGGCGGGCAACGACCCAGCGGCAGCGGCTGGGGCTGAAAAAAAAAGCCCTGACGTGAGCGTGGCGCCGGTGCAAGCCCCGGCGATGGCCAAGGCTTCATCCTCCGCCCATCCCCCGCCGGCCGGTGCAGCCGAGCCGCCTCCCGCAAGCAGCGATGGCTACGCGCCCAAACGGCGGCTCTTGCGGGACCATGTGAGCATCAAGCCGGTGGCACCGGCACAGGCAACGCCAGGGGGGCCTGCCCCGCTCGATACCGACGAGGGGCCCGCGCTGCCCACGGCCACCAAGGAGGTGAATCCGGCGCTCCTTCTCAGGGTGTGGGGTGAATATGCCCTGGCGCGCAAGCGCGAGGGCAAGAACAGCCTGCACGCCACGCTGGCGGCGCACGATCCGGAGGTGACGGGACCGAGCGCCATCCGCTTCGCCATCGTGAACGAGGTGCAGGAGAAATACATGCGGGAGGAGAAGCCGACCCTCCTCTCCCACCTCCGGCGCGAACTGGCCGACCCCGCGCTGCAGCTGGAGGTGATGAAGCAGGAAGTGGTGGTGAAGCCGCGCTACACCAAGCTCGACCGCTTCAACCTGATGGCGGAACGGAACCCTTCACTGCTGCGGCTGCGGGAGGAACTGGACCTTGACCTGGGGTGAGGATGGGCGCCCCCTGCCGGCCCTGCCACAACCGGATGCTGAAGGCGGTCCTGCTCCTCCTCATGGCGGCTTCAGCATCGCTTCTCCGGGCACAGCGGACGGACACCACCGAGGTGAAGAACGGCCGGTACGGCGTCATTCACCGTGATGCTTCGGGGAGGATCCTTAACCCGGTCTCGGTGCACGACACCACAGGCAGGCTGATCGGCTACGAGAATTACCGCAACGAGCGCTGTCACGGCCCAGCAGTGCGGTTCGATGCGCGCGGCAGGAAAGCCTGGGAGGCATATTACCGGAAAGGGCGGATCCATGGTTCGGTGATCCAGTATGACAGCCTGGAGCGCAAGGTCCGTGAGGCCATGGTCAGGGATGGACAGGTGCATGGCCTCGAGATCTTCTACCACCCGAATGGAGCCGTGCTCTCGAAGGTCCGGTACCGCAGAGGGGTCCGCCACGGGCCGAGCACCACGTACCATCCGAATGGCCGCATCGAATGGAAGAAGGGCTATCGCAGCAACGGCCTCCACGGGGAACGGGTGCTGCGCGACTCCACCGGCGCCTTGTTCAACGGCGAGTACGTGACCATCTTTCCGATGGGCTTGGGCCGGTACACCACCATTTGCACCAATGGACGCCCGCACGGCGAGTTGACCGTGTTCCGCGGCGATGGCACCGTGAGCTACACCGGCCGTTACGACCATGGCTACCCGGCAGGCGAGTTCATCTACTATGACCAGGAGGGCCGAGTTTCCCGCAAGGAGCGCTACGTTAAGGGCAGGCTCGTGCGCAATGGATCGAAGGAGCCAGCGCCGGGCTCCGACCACGACGAAGAGCCCTGATCGCTTTTCCCCAATGGGTACTTTCGCGGCCGCAACACCCGGTCGGTCTTCCTTGCCGTACCGGACCACCCACACTGACAACCAACCGCGTACGATGTCGAAGATCAAGGTGACCAAGCCCGTTGTGGAGCTCGATGGCGATGAGATGACCCGCATCATCTGGAAGTGGATCAAGGACCAGCTGGTCCTCCCCTACGTTGATGTGCCCATCGAATACTACGACCTCGGCATCGAGTACCGCGACAAGACCGACGACAAGGTGACCGTGGATGCCGCGAAGGCCATCCTCAAGCACAACGTGGGCATCAAGTGCGCCACCATCACACCCGACGAGGCGCGCGTGCAGGAATTCGGCCTGAAGCAGATGTGGAAGAGCCCCAACGGCACCATCCGCAACATCCTCAACGGAACGGTGTTCCGCGAGCCCATCGTGATCAGCAACATCCCGCGCCTGGTGCCGGGGTGGACGCAGCCCATCGTGATCGGCCGCCACGCCTTCGGCGACCAGTACCGCGCCACCGATGCGGTGATCAAAGGCAAGGGGAAGCTCACCATGACCTTCACGCCTGATGACGGCGGCAGCCCGCAGAGCTGGGAGGTGTACCAGTTCGATGGCAACGGCGTGGCGCTGAGCATGTACAACACCGACGAGAGCATCGAGGGCTTCGCGCACAGCTGCTTCAACCTCGCCCTGGCGAAGAAGTGGCCGCTCTACCTGAGCACCAAGAACACCATCCTGAAGAAGTACGACGGCCGCTTCAAGGACATCTTCGAGGAGATCTACCAGAAGCACTTCAAGACCGACTTCGAGAAGGCCGGCATCGTGTACGAGCACCGCTTGATCGACGACATGGTGGCCAGCGCCATGAAATGGAGCGGCGGCTTCGTGTGGGCCTGCAAGAACTACGACGGCGATGTGCAGAGCGATACCGTGGCGCAGGGCTTCGGCTCATTGGGCCTGATGACCAGCGTGCTGATCACCCCGGATGGCAAGACCATGGAAGCGGAGGCCGCGCACGGCACCGTGACGCGCCACTACCGCATGCACCAGCAGGGCAAGCCCACCAGCACCAACCCCATCGCGAGCATCTTCGCGTGGACGCGCGGCCTGGCCTTCCGCGGCAAGCTCGATGGCAACCAGGCCCTCATCGACTTCTGCACGAAACTCGAGAACGTGTGCATCCGCACCGTGGAGAGCGGCAAGATGACCAAGGACCTCGCGGTGTGCATCCACGGTGAGAAGGTGGGGCCCGAGCACTACCTCACTACCGAGAAGTTCATGGAGGCCCTGCGCGAGGGCATCGAGCGGGCGTAAGCCTGCCTTCGCCATCTTCGGCCATGCCTTTCCCTGGCATGACCTTCCGCCGCTGGTGCCTCCTGCCCGCTGCTGCCGTGCTGGCGCTTGCCGCATGGTTCGGAACAGGCTACTCCTCCGAGGATGAGTTCCAGCATGTGATCCTGCTGGCCGAGCAACTGCGCGGCCACGCGGACGCGGCATCCCTGCCGATCGACTACCATCAGGGCTGGCGCAGCATGACGCTTCCCTTGATCGCAGCGGGCGTCTTCGAGGCCGCCGGACTTTCCGGCGTCACCAGCCCCTTCACCCTCACCCTGCTGCTCCGGTTGCTCACGGCGGCGTTGGCGCTGTGGGCGGTGGGAGGCTTCGTCAGGGCGGTGCTCCCCTCGGTGCGCGAGGAGAACCGGCAGGCTTTCATCCTCCTTTCCTGGTTCCTGTGGTTCGTGCCCGTGCTGCACGTGCGCTTCAGCGGCGAGGCCTGGAGCGGGATGCTCTTCCTCCGCGGGCTCACGCTGCTGCTCGATGCGCGCCGGCCGGAGGCCATCGGAGCGTGGTGGGCTGCTGCGCTGCTTGTGCGGCCAGCGGCAGCGATCCTGCCCTTCGGTGCGTTGCTCTGGCTGCTGGTGGTGAGACACGAGCCCTGGAAGCGCATCGGTGGCATGGCCATCGGCGCATTGGCCTTCCTCGCCGTGGGTATCGCCGCCGATTCGCTCGCTTACGGCCGCATCACCTTCACCCTGTGGAACTACGCGAGCGCCGCCCTCACCGGCGAGGAGGCGCACCGGTTCACCGCGCTGCCGTGGCACCAGCACCTGCTCTTCGGGCTGAAGTACGCCGCATTGCCCATCGGCGCGGCGCTGCTCGCTGCCGCGGCGGCCCTGCTCGCACTGAAGCCGCGCCACCCGGTGCTCTGGCTGCTCCTCCCCTTCCTGCTCGCGCACAGCCTGCTGCCGAACAAGGAGCCGCGCTTCCTCATCCCGCTGGCGCCGCTGATGCCTTGGCTGCTGATGGCCGCTTGGGATGCCCTGTGCGAGCGGTGGCCCGCTGCGATGCGGAGTGCCGGGGCCATGCGCATCCTCTTCCCCTTTGCGGCGGTGAACGTATTGGCGTTGGCCGTTGGGATCGCCACGCCTGCCGGCAATGGGCGCATCAAGCTGGCCGAGGCCATCCATGAACGCTATGGCAGCGAGGCCGTGCACATTGACCACCTGGGCGATTGGCGGCAGTGGATTCCGCCCTTCTACCTGGCCCCCAGGAGCACCGAAGCCTTCGTGGAGCGGATCGTGCCCAGCAAGGAGAAGCGCAACCATCTGGTGATTGCCAGGGAGAGCCAGGGCCTCGACCGCGTGCAGAGCCTGAAGCGCATGGCTGTGGCCGCACCGCCTTGGACGCACCGCTTCCTGGCATGGTACGGCCTGGAGGATGGGCATGACCCTTTGGTGCTTTACCGACTAACCACGGAGAACATCGGCCACTGAAGCCGGGACCGATCATGATCTTCGCGCCCGATTGAGCCTACCCCGAACCGTCACCCGCAGGGACATCGACCGCTTGGCGGTGCCGGCCATCATCAGCGGCATCGCGGAGCCTGTGATATCGCTGGTGGACACCGCCTTCGTGGGCCGCTTGGGCACCGCCGACCTCGCCGCCGTGGGCATCGCCAGTAGCTTCTTCCTGCTGGTGGTTTGGGTACTGGCGCAGACGCGCAGCGCCGTGCTGGCCGTGGTGGCCCGTTACTACGGTGAGGGCCGGGTGCAGGCGGTTGCCGGGCTCGTGCCCATCGCCGCCTGGATGAACTTCCTGCTCGGCTTCCTCTTCTTCGCCCTCACGAACGCGCTCGCAGAGCCCATCTTCAGGCTCTACAATGCGGAGGGCGAGGTGCTGGAAAAGGCCGTTGAGTACTACCGCATCCGCAGCTATGGCCACCCAATCGTCCTGGCCACCTTCGCCATCACCGGCGCCTTCCGCGGTATCCAGAACCTGAGCTGGGGCATGTGGATCAGCATCATCGGCGCCATCGTCAATGGCCTGCTGAACCCCATCCTGATCTTCGGCTATGGGCCTGTGGAGGGCATGGGCATCGCGGGCAGCGCATGGGCCAGCCTGGCGGCTCAGGCGGTCATGTTCGGCAGCGCCGCATGGATCCTGGAGACCCGCACGCCCTTCAGCATGGTTCCGCGCGGGCTGCGGCATCCCGAGCTGAAGGGCCTGTGGCTGCTGAGCGGGAACCTCTTCGCGCGGACGCTGGCCCTGAACCTCTGCTACTACCTGGGCAACCGGTATGCCACCGGGTATGGCGAGGCATACATCGGCGCGCACAGCATCGCCATGCAGATATGGCTCTTCAGCGCCTTCTTCATCGATGGCTACGCCGCGGCCGGCAGCGTGCTGGTGGGGCGGCTGAACGGGGAGCGCAACTGGCGCGACCTCCACCGGGTGAGCTGGCAGGTGGTGCGCATGAGCGTGACCATCGGCGCGGGGTTGGCGGTGCTCTACCTCATCGGGTACAACCGCATCGGTGCGCTCTTCACGCAGGACCAGCGCGTGCTTGAGCTCCTGGACGGCGTCTTCTGGATGGTGGTGCTCACCCAGCCCATCAATGCCGTCGCCTTCGCCTTCGATGGCATCTACAAGGGGCTGGGCAACGGCAGGATCCTGCGCAACGTGCTGCTCATCGCCACCCTCGTCGCCTTCGTGCCGGTGATCTGGGCGGGCGATGCGCTCGATTGGCGGCTGCACGCCGTCTGGATGGCCTTCCTCGCCTGGATGACGGTCCGCGGCGCACTGCTGAGCGCCCACTTCGAGAAGCACCATCGCGCGCCTGCCGTGCGCTGAGCGGCGCTACCTTCGGCTCATGGTCCGCCCACCGTTCGCGCTGCTCCTCCTGGTGCTGTCGAGCGCGCCGCTGCGTGCACAGGACGACGCCAAGGCCGCGCCCCGCAAGGAAGCCGACGGGCGGCCGCTGCATGAGCGCTTCTGGTTCGGAGGCGGCATCGGCTTGGCGTTCGGCACGGTCACCGCCATCCAGCTCGATCCGCTGATCGGGTACAAGGTGGACCCCGCCGGGCGGTTCTCCACGAGCGTGGGGTTCAGCTACTGGTACTACCGTGACAACCGGTTCACGCCGCCGTACGATTTCAGCGGCTTCGGCTACCGCGCCTTCTCCCGGTACAGGGTGGTGGACCCGGTCTTCCTCCACGCCGAGTTCCTGAACCTGAACGTGGACCGCTACAGCTATGCGGAAGCGCGGTTCCGGAAGATGTGGGTGCCGCATCTCCTGGTGGGCGGCGGCTACGTGCAGTCCTTGGGCGGACGCAGCGCCATCTACCTGCAGGTGCTGTGGGAGGTGCTCCAGGACCCGAACAGCGTCTACTTGGGCCAGGGGCCCGTGGTTAGCGGAGGCTTCGGGTTGGGGCTCTGAACGCAGCAGGGCGGATGCCATTCGGCACCCATCCTGACCGTGGCTCAACCGAACAGGCCCGCCCAGCGCGCTCGACGCAACCTGGACGACACCCGGCGGATATCCGCCGCCTGCTCGGCTTCTTCTGCCGCGGTCATGGCCGTGCTTCGGGCCGGACGATAGAGGCGAAGCGCTTCCGCAGGGCTGCCCGTGCGCTCAAGGTGGCCGGCCACCGCGGCCAGCACCGTGCACCGATTGCGGCCGAGGACCTGTCGGGCCCGCTGGTAGGCCTCATGCAGCGCCGCGCATGATTTCCATGGCTTGCCTCTCATAGCGGCATCCACGCACTGGCATCCGGGAGGTTGCCCGGTTGCGGAAAAAAGAAGCCCGGCGTGTGCCGGGCTTCGTGTGGAGCCGGAGGGAATCGAACCCTCGTCCAAACGACCGCGAAATGGGCTTTCTACATGCTTAGCCGCTTCATTGATTTTCGACCACGGGCTGGGGAAGGGCACCCCACCTGAGGCTTAGGTCCTGTTTCTCGCCCGCGCTCCGGACCACCGCGCGGGCCAGCTTCCCAGGGCGACACCCCTGAGCCGGGAAGGAGGGAAACGGGCCTCCCCGAGGGGTACTCGTCCACGCTACTGTTGTTCACGTGGATTAAGCGTCATAGCCTTAGGCTATTAAGCAGCGAGAGCGTAGTCTACTTCGCCAGTTATGGCGTTGATGCACTGGGATACGGGCCGCACATCACGCCCGGCATGCTTACCGCACCTCACGAAGCCGCTGTCGAAACCAGATCGGCCCCAAGTGCTCAAAGAACGAAGGCCAAAAGTAGGCCGTCGAGGTGCCTGCCAATCCAATGCCGATCCGTTGAATTCCATTGGGCTAAGTTTGCCGCCGTTCAGAATGGCAGTCCCCTACCGCAAGATCGGCATCATCCGCGAAGGCAAGCAGCCGGTGGACCGCCGCGTTCCGCTCACCCCCGCCCAGTGCCGAGAGGTGAGCATCCGCTACCCACAGGTGGACCTGGTCGTGCAGCGCAGCGCAGTGCGCGCCTACACCGACGCCGAATACGCCGATCAAGGCGTCCGCCTCGTGGACGATCTGTCAGACCGTGACCTGATCATCGGCGTGAAGGAGGTCCCTGTGGACCTGCTCCTTCCCGGCAAGAGCTACCTCTTCTTCAGCCACACCATCAAAGAGCAGCCCCACAACCGCAAGCTCATGCGGGCGGTGGTGGAGCAGGGCATCACCCTCATCGACCACGAGCTGCTCACCGACC
The DNA here is from genome assembly GCA_030584065.1 of Flavobacteriales bacterium. Taxonomy (NCBI): domain Bacteria; kingdom Pseudomonadati; phylum Bacteroidota; class Flavobacteriia; order Flavobacteriales; species Flavobacteriales bacterium. The sequence goes on along the minus strand of CP129489.1, from coordinate 255,880 downwards.
TCCATGGCGACCGTGTGCTGGCGTTCGGCTATTGGGCAGGCGTGGTGGGCGCATACAACGCCTTCCGCGCTTGGCAAATGGCTCATGGCGGACCGGCCTTGAAGCCCGCGCACGCCTGCCACGATCTGGAGGAGCTCGAGCGCCACCTGCATGCCTTCCCGCTGCCCAAGGACCTGCGGATCGTGATGACCGGCGGCGGGCGCGTGGGCAAGGGCGCCATGGGCGTGCTTGAGCGCGCAGGCGTGGAGCGCGTGAAGCCGCAAGCATTCCTGGAGCAGGATTTCAGCAAGCCCGTCTACACGGTGCTGGGAACCCAGGACCTCTATGAGCGACAGGATGGCGTCCCCTTCGACAAGGCCGCCTTCCACCGCGACCCTGCAGGCCATCGGGCGCGGTTCGCCCCCTATGCGCATCGAGCTCAGCTCTACCTGGCCTGCCATTACTGGGACCCGCGCGGCCCCAAGATCCTCAGCGGCGAGGACCTCCGCGACCCGCGCCTGACCCTGAGTGTGGTGGCCGACGTGAGCTGCGACATCGGCGGCCCTATCGACAGCACCCTCCGGTCCACCACCATCGAATCCCCCTTCCTTGGTTACGACCCGGCAACGGGCGGCGAAGTGGCCCCGGGCAGCCCCGGCAGCATCACGGTAATGGCCGTCGATAACCTGCCCTGCGAACTGCCGCGCGATGCTTCAGAGGCATTCGGCCTGGACCTCATCGAGCGGGTCCTGCCGAACCTTGTGGAGCGGGATGAGGAGGGAATGATCGATCGGGCCACGATTGTCCGCGCAGGCCGGTTGACGGACCGCTTCGCCCATTTGGCGGAATACGCCGGTACGGCAGGCACCTCAGTGGCGTAGTACGGCCACCTCGAGCAGGAAGTAGCGGGAAGTGGAGTCGCGATTCACGGCAACGGCCTTCAAGGGCCGCGCTCCTTTCCGGGCGAGGGTGAGCAGGCCGAGTCCGGCGCCACCGCGCTCGGTGCGGCCATCGTGGCTGAGCAAGCGCAGGAAATGCTCCTTCAGATCGGCCTCGGTCATATCGTTGAGCACTTCGATCCGGTGCAGCAGGAGCTCCGCAGTGGCGATCGGCACAGCATTCCCCAGCTGCAAGCGGTAGCCCTCAGGGCTTCCCACCAGCAGGGCATAGACCGTCTCGGGCTCCCCCTGTGCATGCACCCGCAGGTTCTCCAGCGCCTCCACGATCACCGTGAGCAAGCGCTTGCGTGTCACCACGCCGTCGGCATTGGCCAGGCTGGACTCCTCGGCCCGCTGCAGCAAGGCCTGCAGCACCTCGTGGTCGAGCGCCCCGCTGTGGTGAAAAACCACCGAGGACTCCGGCAGGCGAAGGAGCTCCGCAGAGGCTGCGATGGACCAGTGGCCCGCATGCAGCGAGGATGGAGTCGGGGGAGGGGAGCTCAAGGTCGCAATGATTCGACATGACCCCCCTGGCCAACGACGAAGGGGAATCCGGTGCCGATATACGATGGGAAATGACCCATGGTTGCGACCGTCCATGGTTCTTCATGGCCCTTATAGCGCCCGGTTCGCGAGCGGCGGCTCGGGATTCACCTATGTTCGGGCCCCTGGCACGGGGCAAGGGCATCGGTCGACCCATTCACAACAACCTGATAATGTGCGACAAATCAATGCTCAGCTGGCTCACCGCCGGCCTCCTGTGCACCGGCTGCCCTGGTCCAAGCCGCCCTGACGCGCCCCATGAGGTCCCTGGCCGCAGTGCCTTCGCCTACCCAGCGCTGGAGGACAATGTGAAACATGATACCCTCCTGATCCAAACCACCTTCGACATGGGCGATGGCACCTGCGTGATGGTGGCATCGGCGGTTGAAGACACCTTCGAAGGGCTGCGCCTTTACCGGTACCGCGCGCGCCCTGACAGCAGCGCCGAGGTGATTGCCGTTTCCTCACCGGCCTACGATAGCTGGACGATGCTGCCCCGGTTCTTCGGCAGGGACAGCACCGCCACCGATGACCTCTGGGTGCTGGCGAACTTCGGGGAGAAGGAAAGCTGGGGACAGAAGCTCCTGCGGCTCGACACCGCTTTCCATGACCTGGCCTTCATGGATGCCGCACGGCCGGAGCGCGTCCTGGAGGACGACACACTTAGGCTGAAGCGCCGCGACATCGCGCCCTACGTCCGGTTCGAAACGCACGGCGACACCCTGTGGTTCCGCTTCGCCTGTGACAGCGTGTACCTCTATGACGACCAAGCCGGCGGGTACGACCGCATCCTTCCCGCTGCATCCGTCCGGTACACTTGGGACCCAAGCGGGCTCCTCCTCTGGGTGAACGGCGAGCCGAGGCCCGTGCGGCAGCCGAGCTAGGCTCATCGGCGCGCGGCTCCAGTGCCTTGGATCCGCCCAAGGTCTCCTGCACCCTTCAGATCCGGCCACTACTCCACAGTGGGGACTAGCCCCCGTACGCCCATGTCCACCACCACATCGTTGGCTGGTGGTCCAGGCTCGTAGATGCCGTCACCGTTGTCCAGCCACTCGAAGCTGTTGTTGGTGCTGAGCGAGACGGTGATCACCACATCGGAGGTCTCATTGCCGGTAATGGTGAGCGGTGCGGCGAACTGGCCGGTGACCACGCAGGATCCCGGGGGGATCTCGGAGGTGGCGAACAGCGGGTTGGGCACCGTGGTGGCCCCCGGCGGCGCCTGGCCCGTGACCGGCGCGAGCGGGATGGGCGCATTGATGACCTCGAAGGCCCAGAAGCCCTGCAGACGGTTGCCGTTCACGGTAACGCTCTGGTTGCGCACCGGGAAGCTGGTGATGTAGGTGTTGTACCCGATGAAGCTGGCCACCGTGCCCCACAGGTTGAAGGTGCCGAGGACCGCATCGGTGTAGCGGAACCGGATGTCGTAGTTCTGATAGGCCAGCGACACGCGGAGCCACTCGTAGGTGCCGGGCGTCATCTGCGCCAGCGGCATGCTGAAAAAGGTCTCGCCATCGCCCACCTGCACGCCCTGCGCGAAATCGATGGCCGTGGAGCCGCCGATGGACGTCTCCGGGGCGTGGTAGACCACCGTGCCAGTGCCCAGCGCGGTGAGCATGCTCGGCGCGAACTCGATGTAATGCGCGCTCATCCGGTTGAATCGTGGGCTTTGCGCGGCATGACCCGGAGGCAGGGTGGCGGGCTGGCCCAGGTTGTTGAGGCGCACCTGCGTGCTGTCGAAGCGGAACTTCATCACCAAGCGGGGGCCGGCGGGCGCGGGCTGGTTGGGCGCAGATGATTCGTCGTTGTCCTTCTTACAAGAACTGGCAAACAGCAGGGCCGAAGCGGCGAGGAGGAAGGCGGGGAGGCGCATGAACGGATGGGTTCGGGTGCGCCAAACTACCCAACACCGTGCCTGATCCCTGTTGAAAACCTCGCCAGCAATTTGTTATGCACGCATACTTTCATGCTGCTACCTTAGGGGCCACCCAGTCCAGCCCATGCGCCCCGAAGAGACCATCGACTTCCCCATCCGCCGCGTGTGGAGCCGCATCTCGCGCCTGTACAACACCGAGGCGGCGAAGTACGGGGGCAGCATGGCCATTGGCCAGATACTGCTGAACATCGAGCCCGAGGGGACGCCCAGCACCAAGCTCGGCCCCAAGATGGGCATGGAGGCCCGCAGCCTCGTGCGCACCCTGCAGACCATGGAGGACGAGGGCCTCATCAAGCGCATCGCCGACACCGCCGACAAGCGCGTGGTGCGCATCCACCTCACGGCGAAGGGCAAGCAGATGCGCGACGTGAGCCGCAACACCGTGATCAAGTTCAACGAGGCGGTGCAGCGCCGCTTCACGCCCGCACAACTGAGCAACTTCCGGCAGGTGATGAGCGAGCTGGACCGGATACTCGAACAGGAACAACTCTTCTGAAATACCATTCACCGCAAAGACGCCAAGCACGCCAAGGAATTCCACTTCGCGCTCTTCGCGTCTTGGCGGTGAGAATCAGATCGAACAATGACCAAACGAAACATCCGCAAGATCGCCGTACTCGGTAGCGGCGTCATGGGCAGCCGCATCGCCTGCCACTTCGCCAATATCGGCGCCGAGGTGCTGCTGCTGGACATCGCTCCGAAAGAGGGCAATGACAAGAACAAGATCGTCAACGACGCGCTCGCCGCCGCGATCAAGAGCAGTCCTGCGCCGCTGTACGATGCCCGCTTCGCCAAGCGCATCAGCACCGGCAACTTCGACGATGACCTGCCGAAGATCAAGGACTGCGACTGGATCATCGAGGTGGTGATCGAACGGCTCGACATCAAGCAGCAGGTGCTGGCCAACGTGGAGAAGTACCGCACGCCCGGCACCCTCATCACCACCAACACCAGCGGCATCCCCATACACGCCATCGCGCAGGGCCGCAGCGACGACTTCCGCCGGCACTTCTGCGGCACGCACTTCTTCAACCCGCCGCGCTACCTGCCGCTGCTGGAACTGATCCCCGGTCCGGACACCGACCCCGCGGTGATCGACTTCCTGGAGGACTACGGCCAGCGCATCCTCGGCAAGGTCACCGTGCGCTGCCAGGACACGCCCGCCTTCATCGCCAACCGCATCGGCGTGTTCGGCATCATGGGCCTCTTCCACTTGGTGAAGGAGATGGGCCTCACCGTGGAGGAGGTGGACCGCCTCACCGGTCCCGTGCTGGGCCGCCCCAAGAGCGCCACCTTCCGCACCGCCGACGTGGTGGGCTTGGACACGCTGGTGAAAGTAGCCCAGGGCGTGAAGGACAACTGCCCCAACGACGAGCAGAACGCGCTCTTCGCCATCCCCGGCTACCTGCAGCAGATGGTGGAGAAGAACATGCTCGGCAGCAAGACCGGCAAGGGTTTCTTCTTCAAGGACCGCAGCTCACCCAAAGGCGAGATCCTCGCGCTCGACCTCAATACGCTGCAATACCGTCCGCAGGTGAAGCCCAAGTTCGCCACGCTGGACGCCGCCAAGAAGGAGGACGACCTGCGCAAGCGCACGGCCCTGCTCTACAACGGCACCGACAAGGCCGGCGAGTTCTACCGCAAGAGCTTCCACGGGCTCTTCGCCTACGTAAGCCACCGGATCCCCGAGATCACCGATGCGCTGTACAAGATCGACGATGCCATGCGCGCGGGCTTCGGCTGGGAGATCGGTCCGTTCGAGACCTGGGATGCCGTGGGTGTGAAGACCGCGCTAGACGCGATGAACGCGGCAGGCGTGAAGGTGTCGCCGTGGATCAACGAGATGGTGGCAGCCGGTCACACGTCCTTCTACAAGACAGAAGGCGGCAAACGCATGTACTACGATGCCGCGAGCAAGAGCTACAAGGCCATCCCGCGTGCCGAGGGCATGATCGTGCTGAGCGACCTGCCGGAAAGCAGCGTGGTGTGGAAGAACAGCGCCGCCACCGTGCGTCACCTCGGTGATGGCATCCTCAGCGTAAGCTGGACGAGCAAGATGAACACCATCGGCGCGGAGGTGATCCAGGGCCTCAACAAGGCCATCGACCTCGCCGAGCAGGGTTACAAGGGCCTGGTGGTCTATAACGACGGCGCCAACTTCAGCGCGGGCGCCAACGTGGGCATGATCTTCATGATGGCCGTGGAGCAGGAGTACGACGACCTGGAGATGGCCGTGCGCACCTTCCAGAACACCATGATGCGCATGCGCTACAGCAGCATCCCCGTGGTGGCGGCACCGCACCAGCTGTGCCTGGGCGGCGGCACCGAGCTCTGCCTGCACGCGGACAAGGTGGTGGCGCACGCCGAGACCTACATGGGCCTGGTGGAATTCGGCGTGGGCGTGATCCCCGGCGGTGGCGGCACCAAGGAGTTCGCCCTGCGCCTGGCCGACGAGCTGAAGGAGGGCGACATCCGCATCAACGCCATGCGCGAGCGCTTCCTCACCATCGGCCAGGCCAAGGTGGCCACCAGCGGGCACGAGGCCTTCGCGCTCGGCTACCTGCGCAAGGGCCACGACGAGGTGATCGTGAGCCGCGCCCACCAGCTGGCCTACGCCAAACAATGTGCGCTGGACCTTTGGAACAAGGGCTACACCAAGCCCGCGCCGCGCACCGACATCAAGGTGCTCGGCCAGGAAGGCCTCGGCATCGTGTACGTGGGCGCCAACAGCATGCTCAGCGGCAACTACATCAGCCAGCACGATGCGCTGATCAGCGAGAAGCTCGGCTACGTGCTGTGCGGCGGCGACCTGAGCGAGGCGACGGAGGTGAGCGAGCAATATCTGCTGGATCTGGAGCGCAAGGCGTTCGTTGAGTTGTGCATGCAACGCAAGACGCTCGAACGCCTTCAATCCATCATCACTTCGGGTAAAGTGCTCAGGAACTGATGAAGCCAGTGCGCTACATAGTGCGTGATGGTTTGGGCGTGCCGGCTCGAAGACTCGCCGTCGCGCTCTCCGCTTGTACTCCTCGCTCCTTCGTCGCTGTGGGGTACCCGCTGCGATCGCTCACGCGAAATGAGGCTGTACCTTTCAACCACAACCCAACGACATGGCAACTGTAAACACCTTTATTCCGAAGAACGGAACCTTCGAGAAGATTGAACTCGAACCAATGTCGTTCAATGACACTGTGACTAGACTCGGGTACCATCCCGATCAAGTCCGATCCCATCTTAACATGGATGTCGAGGGCATCTATTGGGTGGGCTTCAAGATCTTCACGAACCAGATAGTCGCTGTCGCAGCTAGCGTTGAGCATCTTGACCAATCAATCGTATCGCGCTTCATCTCCAACTACCAAGCGAGGTATGAGAGCTACGAAGTCGAAGGGATATTTGATGACGGCGTTGCGAACGGATCATTGAGCGCAGAGTACTTGACGAGCGTGCTCGGCTTACCCACAGTTGACCCCAATGGGTCCATTGTTGCACCCTCGCTTGGATATGAGTTGGTCTTCCTTGACGGCAAACTTGCCGGTTATCAGCCGAGTGACGGCCTAAGCAAGTGGGCAAAGTCGATGAAGGAGAACAACCCTAAGCTCTTCGCGAGCTATCTCTTGGCTGGTCGTAAGCGCTGGAACAATGATGAAGATAGAGTCCGCGTGGAATTAAATGCGCAGGCGGATGCCTTTGCCAACATTCCTCAAGGCTTGCTCAACCCGCTCATTGACCAATACCGTCAGCCGGACGGGACTATCGACTTTGTGCGGTTGATGAACGAGAATTACAAGTAACGCTACCAGATTTTCGAAAACCAAAGCAACCTTGCCATGGACGACAAGATTATCCCCTTTGGCCAGTACAAAGGCAAGCCTGTCGAAGTTCTTGCCACAGATAAGAACTACACTGAATGGCTTCTGGCTCAGTCATGGTTCAAGGAGAAGTACTTGACCATCTACAACGTTGTGATCAACAACTTTCGAGAGCCGGCTGACACACCTGAACATAACAAACTCCAGATCAAGTTCCTTAAAGCAGAACACAGATTGAAGCTCGCCTTCTTGGTCAATCCTAGGTTATTCCAAAACGACTCTGAATTCCTCAATGCAGAGATGAAGAAGATTATAAAGCTGAAGGAACTGAATCAAGGAAAGCTATTCCTACAATCCATCAGGTCGCCAAACCCGAAAGAGGAGTTCGGCCTGTATTCAAAAGATCTCTTGAGAATGTCGAAGCCAGTCTTTGAGCATGTCGATGTCTGCTACTCTCTGTCATATGGTCTGAGCTTTCACTACGAAAACGGCCACTACCAGTCAGGCTATCGTGAGTTCGCCCACCGCCGGCTCAGCACCTACTGGATTGAGCTTAAGCCAACTGTCTCTGACGATTTCCCCCAAGTGCTGCGTCAAATGAAGGCTTCAATGCCAGTTGAACAAAGCGACTGGCAAAGGGATCGTTTCTACCTGCTCGTCGTGGGTGCCTATACCGGAACAAGTGCAACTCAGGAAGAATTCGTTGCCTACTTCGAGACCCAAGGCTACAAGGTGGTTTTCGAGAACGAGATTGAAAGGGTGGTGCTTCCTTCTTTCGAAAGAGAGTTCGTACTAAGCGATGAGATTCAGCAGCAATTGCTCACACTGGCTAAATGACGACCAAGCTCCCAAGCAAAGATGACCTCGATTGATTGGCTACCCAAAGACGCTCAAGTTCTGATTGAGGAGGCAAGAGCGAATGATGACTTCCACTCAGACCACAGCGATTGCCTGACTGGTGCAGGCGAACGCTCAGTCGACTTCATGGAGTACCGTTTCCCCTTGGCCGATGGGCAGGATCTGCTCATGAGGTTCGTTGACTTTTCACTGGACAGCTACACAATCGTTGAGCGCGAATTGGACGAACCAGAGAATGAGCCCGAACTTCTGTTTGAGGTTGAAGAACCTGATCCCAACAAATGATCATCGATCAATTCTGTTAACCCAATGATGAAGTTCATTGTATCCCTCATCTTCAAACAATGGACGGTCTTCGATTTTGTGGTTTCTCTGGCCTCGTTCATTGCACTGGCTTTTGATAGCCTTACCCCTGGTCAGAAGGTTGCCATTGTTCTGTCGGGCATTGGCTTGGCATTCTGCATCAAACTCATCAGACAATGCTGGCACTATTACCAAGGCTTCCTAAAGCCGATAAAGGTGATAGGTACTGTGAAGGGTGTTGGAACAAATAGGGCAACCACTTACATCAGGATTCAAAACCTCTCCTATCTCAGACCAGAGATGTTGCTTACGATGGTAACCAATGGAAACGGTATTCTTCAAGACCTCTGTGTTCTTCAAGTAGTGACTAGCGATGAGGGTCAAGACTGCCTCTGCGTCACGTTGAACTCTACGGATCAGAAGCTCGTGGAATCGTACTGCGCCGATGGAAACAAACTGAGCAACCTATTTGCCGTTCCGACGATCAATCGCCCAAGCCTACTGACGCCAAATACCTGATGCCCATGTCAGAGAAACAAATCAAGGTTGTGTCGATCATCACGCCGACTCGCGTGGTTATCAATTGGGGCTCTCAAGAAGGAGCCAAAATTGGGATGGCAGTTCTCATTTATGGTCTCTCGACCGATGAAGTGTTTGACCCGGACACGAAGACCAGTCTTGGGCATATTGAACTGCTTCGGGGAAGAGGAAAAATCATCCATGCTCAAGAGCAGATGGCTACCGTTGAGAGTATTCAGAAAGAGCCGTCAACGCGAGTCATTACTAGGAAGCAAATGTTCGGATTAGGAGAAGAACGCGAAGAACGCTCCGACATTAAGGATTTCGATGATGTGCAGGTGGGTGACTTGGTTCGACTCATACGCTAGATTGATGAAATCGAGATTAGCACTCCGCGTGAGGGATCGAAGCGGCATCCCGCTGGCCGGCCGAACACCGGCTGCGACCCCTTCAGGGTCGAATGCCTCCTTGGTGGAACAAATGCTAGTTGCTGCGACCCCTTCAGGGTCGAATGCCTCCTTGGCGGAACGAATGCTAGTTGCTGCGACCCCTTCGGGGTCGAATGCGCGCGCAGCCGCACGCAGGCTGGGCCTGACCCCGGAGGGGTCACAGCCATTAGAAGAACGCCCCCATGCCGCCACGACCCTGAAGGGGTCGCAGAACGCATTCCGCGTGAGGGATAGAAGCGAAAAGCCCGCAGGCCTGTCATCAGGCCGAGGACTTGTAGCGGATAGCCCGACGGCGCTGCATTTGAGCGCCGGCACGCCCAACAAACAACAAGCAACAGTCAGTCCGGCATAGGACATAAGACAGCACTCCCCATGAACGCATACATCATCGCCGGTTTCCGAAGCGCAGTAGGAAAGGCACCTCGCGGCAAATTCCGTTTCACCCGTCCGGACGACCTGGCCGCGCACGTGGTGAACCACCTGGTGAGCTCGGTACCCGGGCTGGACCGCACGCGCATCGACGACGTGATCGTGGGCAACGCCACGCCCGAGGCCGAGCAGGGCCTGAACATCGGCCGCATGATCAGCCTGATGGGCCTGAACACCGACAAGGTGCCAGGCATGACGGTGAACCGCTACTGCAGCAGCGGCAGCGAGACCATCGCCATCGCGGCGGCCAAGATCCACAGCGGGCAGGCCGACATGATCGTGGCGGGCGGCGTGGAGTGCATGAGCCCGATCCCCTTCGGCGGCTGGCGCATCGTGCCGAACGCCAAGGTGGGCAAGGCGCAGCCCACGTACTACTGGGGCATGGGCCTCACCGCCGAGGCCGTGGCGCGCGACTTCAAGGTGAGCCGTGAGGACCAGGACGCCTTCAGCCTGCGCAGCCACGAGAAGGCCCTGGCCGCGATCAGCTCCGGCAAGTTCACCGACGAGATCGTGCCCTACACCGTGGAGCGCGTGTACCTGGACGCGAAGGAGAAGCGCCAGGTGGAGAAGTATGTGGTGGACACCGATGAAGGTCCGCGCGCGAGCACCCCGGAGGCACTGGCGAAGCTGAAGCCCGTGTTCGACGCGAAGGGCAGCGTGACGGCCGGCAACGCCAGCCAGACGAGCGATGGCGCGGCCTTCGTGCTGGTGGTGAGCGAGCGCATGCTGAAGCAATTGAATGTGAAGCCGATCGCGCGCCTCCTCTCCTACCACGTGGCCGGCGTGGAGCCGCGCATCATGGGCATCGGTCCGGTGGCGGCGGTGCCGAAGGCGCTGGAAAAGGCCGGGCTGAAGCTGGGCGACATCGGGCTGTTCGAGCTGAACGAGGCCTTCGCGAGCCAATCGCTGGCGGTGGTGCGCGAGCTGGGCATAGACCCGGAGCTGGTGAACGTGAACGGTGGCGCCATCGCGCTGGGGCATCCGCTGGGGTGCACGGGCGCGAAGCTGAGCGTGCAGTTGTTCAACGAGATGCGGCGGCGGAAGCAGAAGTACGGGGTAGTGACGATGTGTGTGGGGACGGGGCAGGGAGCGGCGAGCGTGTTTGAGCTGTTGAATTGAAGAAGAGAAGATGAACCTACTTGAAGAACTCGAGCAACGAAAAGCGCTGGTCAACCAACTATGGCTTAACGCACAGCAGCAGGAGGCAATGGGTGCATTGGCTGACGATGCGTTCATGCAGTGGAATACTGCATGGACTGAGTTGGGGGATTTTCAGATGACCAACCGCCAAGAGATACGCAACCTCAAGATTGACCTCATCCTTGGTGAATAAGACTTCGGGTCCAATGGCCAATCTGTTTCCTGCATTGGGGGTGCCCCCGCCTCAAATGCAGGCGGGGTCCGGCTCTTCGCTGTACTCCTCGCTCGTTCCTCGCTGCGGGGTGCCGCTCCGATCCGTCACGCGAAACAACACGAGTAGCTTGTACTTTTCACACTGAATCAACCCCATGTTACCATGAAAGGCAGCATTCTCTTCATGCTCATCGCGGGCGTGATAATTCTCCTCTTGGTGTTTACAGAAGCTGTAGGTGGCTTCGGTGCCTTTGGTCTTATACTTCTGTTGGCCATGGTTGGAGGCGTTTGGTACAACATCGACAAGCAGAAAGAGCGCAAGGAACTGACCGACCAACTGACCGGGGAACTGGCGAGGCTTGAAGGCTTCTCGAGTACGAAGAAGCTCATCGGTCCTTGGGGATTGATCGCCATAGACAATGACAGTAAGCAGATTGCGTTCAAGGAAGGCCATGGAAGCGTTAAGAAGTACAGCTACTCGGATATCATTGGATGCGAGGTAATCGAGGATGGTGAAACAACCTATCGCAAATCTGGAGCCCTTGGCCGGGCAGTGGTTGGCGGGATCATTGCTGGGGGCGCTGGCGCAATCATCGGCGGAGTAACAGCTAAGGGTCAGGAGAACAAAGAAGTAAAGACCGTGGACTTCAAATTGCTCTTGCGAGACACAAACAATCCGAGCTTCCGCATCCGCTTCTTCGACGCATGGGAAGAAACGGCTCGCACCAAGAAGAGTGTGAAGCACAGCGATTCGGTGTACGGCACCAATCTGCGAAAGGCAATCGACGACTTAAACACATGGAAAGAGACCATTGAGGTCATCATTGATCAAGAAGACCGCAAAGCCGGACACATGAGTGTTTCCCAACAGGCGTCGCTTTCTGATGAGCTACTGAAGCTCGACGACCTCAGATCAAAAGGTATCCTTACCCAAGCGGAGTTTGAGCAACAGAAGGCTAAGCTTCTTGGCTAGTTGAACTGCGTTGCCCCCACGCCATCCGCCAATTCCTGCCTAGTCGCCTTGTTCGCGGGCAGCTTGTTCTTGGGCGCTTGCCATCCCCCCCCCCTGCGCCAATAAAAGCCGCTGAGCCCAACGAGATCCACGCTGCCGATTACGACCTCCTCATCCCCGCCGAGCAGGACCTGTCCCTCCTAAGCGAGAAAGCCCTGCTGAACCTCTTCCCCTGCTTCCCGTGCGATGCGGCGGACACGCGGTCGGAATCGCCCATCGCGGGCAGGACGGTGGTGGACTATCTTTGAGCACCACACGAGCATCATGGTGATCGTCATCAAACGGGGCATGACCAAGAAGCAGGTCGACGCGCTGTTGTCGAAGCTTCGTACCGGGCGACGCAAGCGGAAGAAGCGTCCCTTGCCCGACATTCACCAATTCGTCGGCACGATCAAGCTGAAGGAAGACCCCTTGCAGATCCAAAAGCGGTTGCGCGATGAGTGGTGATCGGTGGTTGATCGACACCAACATCGTCCTGTACCTGCTGAACGGCGACACCCACCTCGCCGACATGTTGACGGACAAAGAGCTCACGCTTTCCAACATATCCCGGATGGAGCTCTTGAGCTTCCCGGACATCACCAAAGGTGAACTGGCGAAAGTCGAGGTGTTCCTGGAAGCGTGGCCGGTCGTGGAGATCAACTCATTGATCGAGGAGCAGGCGATCGCCATACGGCGGAAGCACCGGTTGAAATTGCCGGACAGCATCATTGCGGCCACGGCCATGCACCTGGACATACCGCTCGTCACCGGTGACACGTCGATGCTCAAACTGCTCGATGAACTGGATGTGATCCATTACCAGTTCCGGCGCATTTGATCCGCCCTGACAGCAAGATCGATCAGAACGCCGTGATCCATCACCGGCCTTGTTCCGGGCGGCACGACACCGATCCTGGAAGGGATCATGACCGCTACATCGTTGAAGGCTTTGCTCGACCGAACCGGTTCCATCCAACGCAACTGCTGGCCCTGGTCATGTGGGTGTTGTGGTCCGCTTGTGGATCCCCCCCCCGCAATGAGCAGGCCCCGCGCGAGATCCATACCGCCGCCTACGACCTGATCGCCCCCGCCGAACAGGACCTGTCCCGCCCCAGCGGGAAAGCCCTGCTGATCGTCTTCCCCTGCTTCCCGTGCGATGCGGCGGACACCCGGTCAGAGTCGCCCATCGCGTACACGGCGGTGGCCAACGGCATCGCGGTGCTACTGATGAACTACAACCGGCACATCCTGATGAGCGATGCGGAGAAGCGGGAGGTGCTCGATACGATCGCGGCGGCTGTGAAGGCGCATGGGGTCGATGCCAGGAACACCTTCATCGGTGGCTTCTCCTCCGGCGGCAACGTGAGCGTGCTGCTGGCGAAGGAACTGGTGCGCACACCTCGGCCGGGCATCGGTCTCAAGGGCGTCTTCGCCGTGGACAGTCCGCTGGACCTGGTGCACCTGTATGACTGTTCGAAGCTCGACCTAGCGAAAACGACCTTCCCACAGTACAAGGACGAGGCGCGCTACGTGCAGGCCTTTCTGGACAGCACCCTCGGCTCGCCCACGGACAGCATGGCCAATTACGAGCGCTCCGCTCCTCTCTTGAACACGTCCGCGAGCGTGGCCCCGCTGAAGGACCTGCCGATCCGCTTCTACACCGAGCCGGACACCGAATGGTGGCGCGCCAACCGCGACGACAGCTACGAGGAGCTGAACGCCTTTGCGATGAAGCGGATCCATGATACGCTGGTAGCGGTGGGGAATGCGCGAGCGGAGTACATCACCACGGCGGGGCGTGGCGTGCAACATGGGAACCGGTACCTGCATGCGTGGTCGATCGTGGATGAGCGGGAGCTGGTGCGGTGGATGGAGGGGTTCAGTCGGTGACGATCTGTCGCCGACTAAAGGTCCGACCAGACCTACCGCGCGCTGTAGTGCGTCCCCCGCCCCACCCCTTCGCGTAGCAGTACCTCTGCGGCCACCATCGTTTCCAGGTCTTTCTTCACCGTGGGTAGTGGTATGCCCAAGGCCTTCGCGATGCCGCCCGCCTGCGCACCGGCATGGGCCTGCACGTAGCGCAGGATGTTGCGCTGGCGTTCGTTCAGGTCGGTGATGGCGCCCTTCGCCTCCAGCTTGGCGCGGAGCTTCTCCATCATCACCACCAGGCAGTCCAGGAAGAAGTGCAGCCAGGCGCCGATGTCCTCGCCGGGGCGGTTGACCTGGCAGGTGCGCAGCACGCGGTAATACTCCTGCTTGCGCCGCTCGATCTCGTGCTCGAAGCTGACGTACTGCACCCAGGGATAGCCCTGTTGCAACAGGAGCAAGGTGGCCAATAGGCGACTGAGGCGGCCGTTGCCGTCCTGGAACGGGTGGATGGTGACGAACTCGTAGCAGAAGGCCGCCACGCGCACGAGCGGATGCACGGCATCGGGCCGGGCGTACCACGCGACGAGTGCACGCATCGCGTCCTCCGTTTCCACGCCGGGCGGTGTGGTGGTGAAGACCACCGTGCGACTGCCATCGGGCAGGGTGGCCTCCACGGCATTGGGGCGCTGCTTGTAGCCGCCGCGGTGCCAGGCGTCCTTGGTGCTGTACTGGAGCGTGAGCTTGTGCAGGTGCATCAGTTCGTTCTCGCCGATGCGGATATCCGAGTAGGCCTCGGAAATGGTGTCGAGCGCCTCGAAGTAGCCGGCCACCTCCTGCTGGTCGCGGTCCTCCAGCTTGGTGATGTCGAGCTGGGCGAGCAGGGCATCCACGGCGGCATCATCCAGACGGCTGCCCTCGATGCGGGTGGAGGCCCCCACGCTCTGGATGGTGGCGATGGACTTGAGGTGCTTGAGCGAGCGGCCTTCGCGGCGTTCGATGCCGGCCCACTCCCCGGCGAAGCGGTCCACCCGGCTGATGGCCAGGAGCAGGTCCCAGGTGAGGTCGAGGCGGAAGGTGTGGACCGCGGACATATCCGCAAATATACGGTAATATCCGTTCCGTATCCGAAAAGAGGGTGGTCGTATCCGTGAATATCCGCTAATAGCCGGAACGTATCCGGAAACGGGAGGTCCGCGTGAGGGGCAGCAGCGGCGGCCTGCCGCTGGACCGCCCTTGCAGCCACGAGCAGCGAGGAGGCTGCGACGAAGGAGCAGACACCGGAGCGCCGTGGATGCTGGGCGGGACACGGCAGCCAAAGCGAATGACCCGACCCGAGGCTTTTGCGAGGGGCACGCCCGAAGCAAGACTCAAGTCACAAGGCTCACGCCCTCGCTGGGGGCTGCGGCGTGCGCGGCAAGTGTCAAGGGATCAAGGTCGCCCGGCACCATCTCCTGGTCGCCAATGACCATTCGCCATTCGCCCCCGCATCCGAACCACCCCTGTTGGAAATTTGTTATGCGTGCATAACTTTAACCCGAACCAGACGTACTACCCACAGAGGCATTTCGATCATCTGATCGTCTGATCCTCTGATCATCTGATCGACACCATGAGCACCGACGTGAAGAAAGCCCTCCAGGGCGGCGAATTCCTGATCCGCACCAGCGAACCGCAGGACATCTTCATCCCCGAGGAGTTCAACGAGGAGCAGCGCATGATCGCGCAGAGCTCGCGCGAGTTCCTGGAGCAGCACGTGTGGCCCAACCTGGACCGAATCGATGCGCTGGAGGAAGGCCTGATGCCGAGCCTGCTGGACAAGGCCGGCGAGCTGGGTCTGCTGGGCATCAGCGTGCCCGAGGAGCTGGGCGGCTTCGGCAAGGACTTCCTCACCGGCATGCTGGTGACGGAGATCACCGGCGCGGGGCACAGCTTCAGCGTGGCGATCGCGGCGCACACGGGCATCGGCACGCTGCCCATCCTCTACTACGGCGATGAGGCGCAGCGGAAGAAGTACGTGCCCAAGCTGGCCACCGGTGAGTGGAAGGCGAGCTATTGCCTGACCGAGCCCGGCAGCGGCAGCGATGCCAACAGCGGCAAGACGAAGGCGGTGCTGAGCGACGACGGCAAGCACTACATCCTGAACGGGCAGAAGATGTGGATCACGAACGGCGGGTTCGCCGACGTGTTCACGGTGTTCGCCAAGATCACCGACCCGAAGACGGGTGAGGCGGACAAGAACCTCACGGCCTTCATCGTGGAGAAGGGCTTCGGCGGCATCACGCTGAACCCCGAGGAGAAGAAGATGGGCATCAAGGGCAGCAGCACGCGCCAGGTGTTCTTCAACGACTGCAAGGTGCCGGTGGAGAACCTGCTGGGCGGGCGCGAGAACGGCTTCAAGATCGCGGTGAACATCCTGAACATCGGCCGCATCAAGCTGGCGGGCGCGGCGCTGGGCGGCGCGAAGGCCACCGTGGACATGAGCGTGAAGTACGCCAACGAGCGGGCGCAGTTCGGCAAGCCGATCAGCGCCTTCGGGGCCATCCGCCAGAAGCTGGCCGACCAGGCGACCTACTGCTACGTGGTGGAGAGCGCCACCTACCGCTGCAGCAACGACATGGAGCGCGCGATCGAGGACCTGAAGGCCGGCGGTGCCGACCATGCCACCGCGCTGCTGAAGGGCGTGGAGCAGTACGCCGCCGAGGCCGCCATCCTGAAGGTGGCGGGCAGCGAGTGCCTGGATTACGTGGTGGACGAGGGCGTGCAGATCTATGGCGGCATGGGCTACAGCGCCGAGAGCCCCGTGGAGCGCGCCTACCGCGACAGCCGCATCAACCGGATCTTCGAGGGCACCAACGAGATCAACCGCATGCTCACGGTGGACATGCTGCTGAAGCGCGCGATGAAGGGCCAACTCGACCTGATGGGCCCGGCGATGGCGGTGGCGGGCGAACTGATGGGCATCCCCGACTTCCCCGAGCCGGACGATTCACTGCTCGCCGACGAGAAGCGCATGGTGGCGAACTTCAAGAAGGCCGTGCTGATGGCCGCCGGTGGCGCCGCGCAGAAGCTGGGCCTCGAACTGGCGAAGCATCAGGAGACCTTGATGCACATCGCCGACATGGTGATCGACACCTACCTGGCCGAGAGCGTGCTGCTGCGCACCCTGAAGCTGGCCGAGCTGAAAGGTGCGGCCAACGTGGCCGAGCAGATCGCCATGTGCCAGCTGTACATCCACGATGCGGCCGACCGCATCCACAAGTGGGCGAAGGAGGCCGTGTGCAACTTCGCCGAGGGCGACGAGCGCCAGGCGATGCTGATGGGCGCCAAGCGCTGGAGCAAGAACACGCCGCTGAACACGGCCGAGCTGCGGAAGGCGGTGGCGAAGCGGATGATCGCGGAGGGGAAATACTGCTTCTGATCAATAGGTGACCAGCAAGCGCAAGCCGTCAGGGTTGCCGGGCGATACGTTCCCGTCGTTCCAATTCCCAAGCATCTCTTCCACGCTTGAGATAGGATAGCATTTGCGTGGCTCCACCATGATGCCTAATGTGATCATATCCGACTCCCACATTCTCGAAATGGCGGTAGTATAACTTGATGCACTCGCCAGCCATGGCGTAGATGCGCTCAATGCTCTCCGTCTCGGCTTTGTGCACCTCAGAAGGCACTGTGACCACGAGTTCAAAGTCGCTGTGCGCAATGACCCGATCCCGGATCTTCTTCAACGGTTCCCAATGACCGTCCGCTTCGGCCTTCAAAGCAGTGATGCTCTCGTGGAACGGCAGTGCCTTGGCGTCTTGAACCAATCGCGCCAACGAGATATTGTCCCTCCCCATGGATACTGCAGGATCCATGAGCCTTCCAGCGTTTTGAATGAAGGAGGACCAGTACAGCCTGTGCAGCCTCGCGAAGAACAAGGAACCCGTTGAGTTCAGAACATCCAGGTCCTCTTGCACCGAAGTGAAGATCTTCTTGTACTCGGCCAAGTCGAAATGTGCGATAACGAGTTGTTCATGCATCCACTTCACGACCTCAGGTACACCTATCGAATCCATCTTGTCCTCCATCACTTCATGTTGCTACTTCTCTTTCTTCTTTCCCGCTGGTACAACCTTCTTCTCTTCCCCCTCCAACCGGCGTTGCACCTTCTTCAGGTCCTCGGCCGGAGACAGCGCTTCCGGTTTGACGCCCCGTTCGGCCAGCATCCTGCGCACAGCAACGTTGTTGTCCACATGCTCCTTGGTGATCGGCGCTTCACCTTGGAGATCCTTGTCCACCACATTGTGCCCGGTGAGCTCGGTGGCGAAGTCCTTGGCCTTGATCGTCAGTGTGGGGAGGAAGTCTGCAAGTGGTCGGCTATCCGGAACTCCGAGCTTCCGCTTCATGTCACCGGTGGTGAAGCCACCGAAAAGCGCTTGGTCACCTTTGGAACGAATGATGGCAAAGCCGCGCTCATCCACACCCCGCTCGAAGAGGATACCGGAGAGCTTCTTCTCCGAGCGGGTCAGCTTCTCACGCGCTGACACCCGCGCGACATCCAGCAACCGCTTCTCGATCAGTTCCTGTTTACGGGTCTGAACCGCGAAGTAGGTCTGTGCGAAGGCGATCTCCGGCTTGGTGGGATCCCCGTTCTGGGCGATGAGGTAGCACGCGTACCTGGTCAGAGCCACATCCTCCACGGCGCGCTCGGAACCACTGCCGAGCGCGACCATTTTCGTGACCTCACGAAAATGGTCCGGGATACGGTAGCCACTCGCATCGCAGGACTTCCGCGCACGCTCCACGGCCACCCTGAAATTCTCCCAGCGCGCATAGCCCAAGATCACCTGAAGTTCACGTGCGCTCCAGCACTCAACACCTTCGTGGAGATAACAGGCCTCTTCGAACCGGCGGAAGAGTCCGGTGATCTGTTCCTTGTTCATGTCGACGACATTTCTGTCAAATTCCCGACGTACAATATAGCTCAGCCACCAAAAGGTCCATCGTCACAATTATCCAAGATCAAGGCTGATCCCAAGCGCTGGAGCAAGAACACCGCCGAGCTGCGAAAGGCGGTGGCGAAGAAGATGATCGCGGAGGGGAGGTATTGCTACTGAGGGTTCACCGCAAAGACGCAAGGAGCGCAAAGGAGCGCAGCCATCTGAACCGCAACGGTGCGACGACGCAACGGCAATGCGACGTTCAACGCAAAGACGCGAAGGGCTCAAGGGAGCGCAGCGATCTGAACCGCAACGGCGCGGCGACGCAACGGACACGCTACGTTCTCCTGAAGGAGGCGGGACGGAGCTACTGCGACTAAGTTCGCGACATGCCCGGCGCGCTGATCCGCTTCGGCGCACGAGCGCTCCTCTCCCTTACGCTCACTCGCGTCCAAGGGCAGCCTGGCCCCTTCAGCCGGATGCCAACGTGGAGCCCTGAAGAAGCACGCGAGGACCTGGACGCGGTCGTGAAGGCGCTGAAGGCCCATCACCCCGCCCTTTACCGCTATTGCACGCCTGAGCAGTTCGAGCGGTGCGCGGACAGCCTTCGACGCAGCCTTGACAGGCCATGCACCGAGTTCGAGCTCCTGAACCGCCTCGCCGCATTCTATCCCCTGCTGGGTGACGGGCATACCCTCTTCCTGCCGACGGAGGAATGGGCGCAGGAAGCACCGGCCCGCTACTTCCCGCTGCCTATCGCAGTCACCGATTCGGCCCTGTATCTCCGTTGCAGCGCAGGCCTTGAAGACTCCACGCTGGCGGGTGCGCGCGTGCAGGCCATCAACGGCGTGCCTGCAACCGCCATCCTCGATACGCTGATCACGCGGCAGGTGCGCGATGGTCTGCACACCAGCTACGCCATCTGGGTGCTGGACCAATGGTTCAGGAGCTATTACCGCTTTTCCTATGGCGAGCCAGAACAGTTCACCGTGCAGGTGGAGAAGGCCGGGGAAAGACAGGAGTTCATCCTTCGCGCGCGATCCTCCGACGAGCTACCGGAACCCTGTGCCCCGCCTTCGGATGGCCGTTTGAAGCTTACGCTGCTTGCCAACAAGGCAGCCGTGTTGCGCATTCCGAGCTTTGCCAAGGACGACCTCAGGCCTGCCGAGATCGACGCCGCGTTCGACACGCTGCGGACCCACGGTGTGCAGCACCTGGTGCTCGACCTGCGCGGGGATCAAGGCGGGGAGCCACGTTCGGCCAAACGCCTGCTGGCCCATTTGCTCGATCGGCCCTTCCGGCTTGTGCGCAAGGGGCCGCATCATGGAATGGTCCGGCCATTGAAGAACCACTACACCGGTGCGCTGTGCACCTTGATGGACGGCGGAAGCTTCTCCGTGACCGCGATGGTGCTTGCGCAGCTGGAAGCGCATCAGCGCGGACCGTTGATCGGCAGCGAGAGCGGTGGCTGCCGCACGGTGATCAGCGGGTGTGGCCGCACTGTGGTGCTGCCGAACACCCGGATAACCTGCACCATTTCTCGCAAGGACTGGTGGCTGGTGGACGCACCAGTGGACGGTCGGGGCGTGCAGCCCATCCACCCGGTGGCAACGGAGGTGACCATGCCTTGGCGCAGGGATGCGGCTTTGGAGAAGGCCCTCGAATTGCTCGGGGTGCGTTGATCGGGGGAGCCCATTCTGCAACCAGGCAGAATCGAGGAGGGGATGCGCTGCTGTTGAGGTCCACCGCAAAGGCGCCAAGCACCCAAAGGGTCGCAGCGATCTGAACTGCGACGGCGCAACTGGCGCGCGACGTTCATTGCAGGGCCGTTGAAGCGCTAAGGAGGGGTCCTGGCGCCTTTCGCGTTCTTTGCCGCAACCATCGCACCATGCAGTTCATTGATCCGGCTCTGGAGGCTTATTGCGAAGCGCACAGCGGTGAGGAGCCTGCGCACCTGAAGGCCTTGCGCGAGGAGACCCACGCCAGCATCTACATGCCGCAGATGTGCAGCGGCCACCTGCAGGGCCGCTTCCTGTCGATGCTGAGCCACTTGGTGCGTCCGAAGGTGATCGTGGAGATCGGCACCTACACGGGCTACAGCGCCCTGTGCCTGGCCGAGGGCCTCGCGCCGGGCGGCATGCTGCACACCATCGACATCGACCCGCATCTGCCGCCCTTGGTGGCCCGGCATATCAAGGCCGCAGGGTTCGAGGACCGCATCACCACGCATCAGCAGCCGGCAATGGAGGTGATCCCGACCTTGCCCACACCTTTCGATCTTGTCTTCATCGATGCGGACAAGCCTGCCTATCCGGCGTACTTCGAGGCTGTGGTCGATCGCATGCGCCCCGGTGGATTGATCATGGCGGACAATGTCCTCTGGAGCGGAAAGGTGCTGAAGGCCGCGGAGGAGCAGGACCACCAGACCGCGGCGCTCGTGCGCTATGCCGAACTGGTGACGAACGACCCGCGTGTGGAGAAGGTGATGGTGCCGCTGCGCGACGGGTTGCTGCTGGCCCGACGGCTCTGAGCGCCCTCAGCGCCCGAGGAGCAAGGGGATGGTGCACACATGTTCATCCAAGGAGGTATCCGCCCACTCGCGCTTGAGGAGCACCACATCGTTCACCCGGTGCTCGGCGGTGAAGGATTCGCGCCCCAGCAGCGCCCAAGCCTCCTCGAACTGGGCTGCCTTCAGCCCATCCGCCACTACCAGCTCAGCCCGGTCGGCCACCTCCACGCCCAGCTTCTTGATCCTCCGATTGGCGCGGACGTGATCGGCGATGCGCTGCCGCATGGTCGCCAGCGATCCTGGCGCCGCCACCTCGATGCAGATGCGGCGACGGTCGGGCGTATGCGTCAACCCCTCCAGCCGGAGCGTGAAGCCCGGAAGGCCGGCGACCGCGCGCGCCACGGCATCGCCCAGTGGCCGCTCATACTCGGGCGGCAGGTCGGCCTCGAGCAGCTGGATGCCGGGCAACCGGTAGAAGCCCGCGAAATCGCCGATGCGGTCGCGGAGCTGATGGCGCACCTGCATCACCCAGGCCTGCGCCGCGCTCGGTGGATCGAGCGTCACCCGGTAGAGGCAGGTGTACACCAGCGCATCGAAGAGCGTCAATGCATCCTTGGAAGCCTTGCGCGGCATGGGGCAAAGGAACCCTCCCGGCCTTGGGGACCCCACCCCTGCCATACGCCACTTACGCACCGTGGCCCGGTGAATAGCCGACGATCACCGCCCCTCCAGCACCCGCTGCACATAGCCCACCCACTCCATGGCCGGGATCCCTTCATCCAGATAGTGGTCGGGCTGTATGCCCATCACGTCCACCGGCATGCGGGGGAGGCGGTGGCTCATGCTCATGGAATAGCCGAGTTCGTAACAGCCATCGGGCGATGTCACGCGCCGCATGTTCGACACGTCCAGCACGCCCTTGGTGGGCCACCCGAAGAGCTTCACCTTCGCGCTGGTGCGCGCTTCCAGCAGGAACTGCTCGTCGGTGCTGCCGTTGCCCTCGTTGCAGATGATGCCGACGCGCTGCGGGAGCGGGAGCACCGTATGCGCGCTGTCCACGGACCAAGGCTGCTCGTTCAGCTCCAACCAGGTACCTGGGGCAGCGCGCATGCGCGTGGACACGTCCATGCACCAGCGCCCGTTCTCCGTGTCACGACCGAACATGTCAGCATAGGCCTCGTAGCCCGCCGCGTTCAGCTCGGTGGAACGCAGCTTCACGCCTACTGATCGCATCGGCCCTGTGTAGAGGTAGGGGATCAGTCCGCTGTAGCTCGCATCGCTGCCACCGGTGCCGTAGCGGATGTCGATGATCAGGTTCTCGGTGCCCCGGATAAGCGCATCATTCGCGTTGAGCACGCTGTCGATCAGCGGCTTCTGCTCGAAGGCGAAGGAGGGGATGCGCAGGTAGAGCGTGCGCTCACCAAGGCGCTCCAGGAAAGGCTGCTCGGCATCCATGGCCCGCAGGTGGATACGTTCCGCCTGCGAAAACGCCGGTTCGGGCAGCTGGCGCATCCACACGCCACGCATCTGCAGCATGCTCCCGCTGCCACCCAGCAGGGAGGCCTCCACCGGCTCCGGCGAGTGATCGCCCATGTAGAAGGTGCCGGTGAATCGGCCATTGGCTTGCTGCTGCAGTTCCGCCTTCACCTCGCCGGGCCTCCAATTCCTGTTCTCCGAGGCCAGGATCACCGCATCGAAGCGCGAAGCGTCCTTCGCCTGGCGCACGATGCCCACGCGGTAAGGGCCCATCGTCCACACGCCCTCCAAGGGATGGCGCGCGCTGCCCGCCTTCTGCAAGCGCTTCACCAGATCCGCTTCGGAGAGCTTCACCGAACGCGCTACGGGCATGGCCGTCGGCTGCGCCGCGGATCCTGCCGACGGTGGTACTGCAGCCTGCCCCTGCTCCGTTGGCCCGATCCCGATGTGCCCCTTGCGGAACCAATGCAGCCACTCGTTCAACACCTCCGTGCATGCCAGCAGATCGCCGCTCTGCTCCGCACGGCTGCGCATGGCTTCGGTGTGCTTGGTGTACTCCGGCATGCCCTTGCGATCCACCACCAGCTGGAATCCAGCGTCGTTCCCCTCGAAGGTGCTCACCATCCAGTTGAATGCGGAAGGGCAATCGCAGGGCTGCGCGGAGGCGCCTGTGGCCAGCATGAAGGCGAACGGAAGCGTGATCCGGGTGCATTGCATACAGCGAAGCTCGGAAAACGCGAGCGACTCCGCAGGGCCGATCACCTCAGCCGAACGCGACCTGCACCTACCCCGCGTCAGTCGCCCCTCCAGGCCGGGCTCCTGTGCCGCGCATCCCCGCACCGCGGCCCGACCGCCTGGACATCGCGAGGGATGACCGGGACCGCAACCCGCGCGCACCGCAAGACGGGGCCGATTCAGCTTAGCTTCGGCGCCCCGCGGACAGAATGCGGGCCATCGCCATGCACAACCCCGCCCGCTTCCTGCTCCTCTGCTTCGCATGGGCCACCAGCAACCTCCTCTCCGCCCAGCGCAAGGACGTCGCCGTGGTGACCTTCTATGTGGACAGGTACATCAGCACTTCCGACCTGAACAGCAGTGCCTCCCTGGTCGCCAGCCTGAGCACCTTGGCCAAGGACGAGCGCTTCGACCTCACCTCGGTGCTCGCCAAATTCCACGATGACTTCTTCACCAACCACGCGAAGCAGTTCAACTTCAGCTTCCTTCCCGAATCGGAGGTGACCGGCAACCCGGAGTACCAGGCCTTCGTGAGCAGGTTCGGCGAGTCGGAACAGGATGGCACGCAGCCGCTCGATGGCATGATCCCCTACCCCGGCTACAAGGTGCTCATCCCCAATGCCCTGAAACGGGAGAACAGCAACAAGATGAAGATGCTGGAGATTTTCAAGGGAAAGGCGGATGGGGTCATGTTCATCTCGCTCGGGTTCAAGTTCCAGCCCAAGGTGGCGATCGGCGGCATGGGCAGCGCAGGCATCGCGGCCGTGATGAACCTCATGCTCTTCGATGGCGAAGGCAACAGGGTCTTCAACTTCGTGGAATACGCGCCAGCCAATGGATCCGTGGCCATGGTGATGGGCATTCCCGTCGTCGAGCTGGAGGAGATCAAGCCGCTCTGCGAACAAGCGGCCGAGAACCTGCTGAGGGACCTGGCCGGCAAAATGCCGAAGCTCATCAAGAAGGTGGAGAAGAAGTTCTGACCACAGGGCCTGCTCACCTGTAAGCTCCCCCAAGATCAGGTGCGTGGGATAGAAGAAACCCACAACCAACCTGAACTTTGGAGCGATGAGAAAGAGCAAGTGGACGGAAGCGCAGATCGTTGCGATGCTGCGCGAGCATGAGCAGGGCCGCAAGGTGGCGGACGTCTGCCGGGAGCATGGCGTGAGCCAGCCAACCTTCTACCAATGGAAGGCCAAGTATGGCGGCATGTGTAAGCTTCCCCGAAGTTCGGCCATTCATTGCTGGAGGTGAAGTGATCCTTGGCCCCGCGGGGCCAAGGATCGCTTCGGCCGGCCAGGGGCTACATTCAACCACACGTAGCCATGAGAAAGAGCAAGTTCACCGAGCATCAGGTCATCGCCATCCTCAAGCGTCACGAGGCTGGCTCGAAGGTGGCCGACCTGTGCCGCGAGCACGGGATCAGCAACGCCACGTTCTACCAATGGAAGGCCAAGTATGGCGGCATGGAGCCCAACCAGGTCAAGCAGCTGCGTGACCTGCAGGAGGAGCTCAGCCGCCTGAAGCGCATGTACACCGAGCTGAGCATGGTGCATGATGCCTTGAAGCAGGTGGTGGAAAAGAAGTGGGGCGCCTGACGAGAAGCGCGAGATCGTTCAGGCGATGATACAGGAGCACAGCATCTCCGAGCGCCAAGCCTGCGGCAGCGTGGGCTTGGCGCGCAGCACCGCGCAGTACTGCAAGACCCCAGCGGATGACACGCCCATTATCCAGGTCTTGGAACAGCTCACCCAGAAGCACCCGGCCATCGGGGTGTGGCAAAGCCATCATCGGATGCGCTTGATGGGTCACCTGTGGAACTTCAAGCGGGTGTATCGGGTCTACACCGGTCTGGGCCTCAACATTCGTCGCAGGGCCAAGAAACGGCTGCCTGCACGGGTGAAGCAGGCGCTGTTCCGTCCTGCTGGTCCGGACCAGGTCTACAGCATCGACTTCATGCATGACAGCCTCTGGGACGGCCGGACCTACCGCTTGCTAAATGTGATCGACGACTACAACAGGGAGGTGCTCGCGATCGAGGTGGACACCTCACTGCCCGCACTGCGCGTGATACGCGTGCTGGAACGCATCAAAGCAGTGCGTCCGCTGCCCAAGATGATCCGCGTGGACAACGGCCCGGAGTTCATCAGCGCCAAGCTCGACCACTGGTGCCGCGAACACGGCATTACCTTGACCTACATCCAGCCAGGCAAGCCCACCCAGAACGCCTACATCGAACGCCTCAACGGCAGCATCCGTCGTGAACTGCTCAGCGCCTACGTGTTCCGTACCTTGGACGAGGTGCGCGAGAAGGCCGATGAGTGGATGACCGATTACAACCATCACCGCCCACACAAGGCGCTTGGCTACCGGCCGCCAGCGCCCATCCGATCCTAAACCTATGCCCCAGGAGCCTCTAGTTATGATCGGCCCGAAAACAGGGGAAGCTTACACATGGGCGTGAGCGAGCTCAAGGAGCTGCGCGCGCTACGTGAGGAGAACACCAAGCTGAAGCTCAAGCTGGCCGACACGATCCTGGACCGTGACATCCTCAAGGAGATCCTGGGAAAAAAGCCCTAGGGCTCGCCGAGAAGCGTGAGATGGCACACTGGCTTGTGACGCAGTGCAAGCGGAGTGTTCGGCGAGCCTGTAAGCTGCTGGGATTGAGCCAAAGCGTGTATCGCTACGAGCCCATTTCCAAGGACGACATCGAGGTGATCGAGCACATGAACCACTGGGTGACCAAGAAGCCGACCTGGGGTTTTTGGAAGGTGTACAAGCGTGTGCGAAAGGACGGACGTATCGTGAATCACAAGCGCCTTTACCGGCTGTACATCGTGGCCGGCCTGAACCTGCGCCGCCCCACCAAGAGGCGCGTGCCCGAACGCGTGAAGGAACCGTTGTGCCTGCCGATCGGCCCGAACATCACCTGGAGCATGGACTTCATGGCGGACCGGCTCCTGAACGGCAACAAGCTGCGCACCTTCAACGTGATCGACGACTTCGGTCGCGAGGCGCTGAACATCACCATCGACACCTCGATCCGTGCCCAGTACGTGACCCGCGAACTGGACAAGCTGATCGAGTGGCGCGGCAAGCCTGAACGCCTGCGCGTGGATAACGGCCCGGAGTTCATCGCCCAGGAGATGGAGCTCTGGGCCGAGCGCAACGGAATAGAGCTGACATTCATCGAGAAGGGGCGCCCCATGCAGAACGGCTTGATCGAGCGCTTCAACCGCACCTACCGCGAGGAAGTGCTTGATGCCTACCTCTTCGAGAGCCTTGAGCAGTTGAGGCAGCTTACCATCGAGTTCATCTGGAGCTACAACAACGAACGCCCCCACGATGCGCTCATGGATCATACCCCGCGCGAGTTCCTGTTGAAATGTGGACAACTCCCTGCCCACTACACAGGCTCACGCGCGGACTTCCCCACATTCCAACAGGACGATCACACCGACATCACAGAAAGTGTGATCTTTAGGAACTCGCGCGCCTGATCAGGGGGAGCTTACAAAGTGACCTCGAAGATGAACTTGAGGAGTGTGAGGATCGCTTGAGGGACTGCAATTGACCGAAGCTGCTACTTCTTGCGCCATTGGAGACCGGAGCCAGCGTCTTCCTGCTCTGGAGAAGAGCATATGTGAAATAGGCTCTGCTTGAAGCCAATGGGCATTGTCTAAACTTTCTTCCAAAGGAGAGTACCGCATGTGTCGGCCACAACCTGCCAATCCAACGGTATTGGGCGCACGACGTTCTGCTCTTCGAAGTGGGCCATCGTGCTCATGTACGCATACCTGAAACCGATCTTCTTCATTGCTCGCGGATGCAGGGCCACGTTGAGCTCTTGGTATGCAGAGCTAACACTGGGGTAAACAACTCCATCGAACAAGCCGCCATCAGGAGTTCGGCTATGGTTCAATACCCTATCTGCGTAAAGTATCGAAAGGCTGTAGTCACCGTCTGACTCTACTCTCGTCTTGGCAAACTCAGATGTAAATATCTCAAGCATCTCCAATGCCACCTCAGGGTCCATCGCGCCGCTGAGTGCGAAGCCTTGCCTCACATGATCCTTCTGCCCCTGAGTTTCCTCAATCATGCTCTGATATCTTACCGGGTCAATGTGCATTGCCTTTTGCAGTGCGGCATGATCATATCCAATCCTCGCCAAAACAAGCGGCTCCCTTATGCCCCACTGTCCGCAGGTTACGTTGACTCCGTTAGGAGGCGTATCACGAAACCCTCGGGTCAGAGCTTCCAAGCATGCGGATGTGTACTGATTGCACGCATAGAACAACGGTTGCCTTGCTCTATTACACCTCCCCGCTGCGATGTGCTGCGCATGATAGTCAGGACAAATTGATAGTCGTTCCACATGCTTGAAAACGGGCTCTGCTTCTGAATTGCCTTGTGCACGGAAGAGCCAGTGACCATTTCCCTCGTAGTTCTGAGGAACCGGCAGCCTATCCGCTATAAGCATAGCAATGGGAACCACAGGGACAAATTGCCAGAGCTCCCGCTCAAGATCCTCGATAGGAATGCGGTAGATGTGGTCCTTAACCCGACGCAAATACTCTACAGCGCGCTTCTCCTCGGAACTCATCTGTATCACCCCACCAACTCCTTATTCCTATTGGGAATGTCCTCCTTGCTGAAGGCCACCTGTTCGTCCTGCTCCTTCAGCTTCAGCACCAGCTCCAGGGCATCGGGCACCACGTCGCTGCAGAGCACCACGAAGGCGCCTTTCGGCGCGGTGCCGATGGCGTGGCGGATGGCCTCCTCCTCCTTCTTCATGATCTTGAAGGGCTTGTTGGGGTCCACCTCGTGGATGCCCTTCACCAGCAGCGCGATGATCTCATCGTCGGTCTTGCCGCGCAGGTTGCGGTCCTGACGGATGATGATCTCGTCGAACATGCGGGCGCTGAGCTTGCCCAGGTTCACGGTGTCCTCGTCGCGGCGGTCGCCCACGCCGGCGATGACGCCGATCTTGGGCGTGTCGGGCACCTTGCTGAGGAAGCGGCCCAGCGCCTCGAAGCCGTGCGGGTTGTGGGCGTAATCGACCACCACCTGGAAGTTGCGGAACTGGAAGAGGTTGAGGCGGCCGGGCGTCTGCGCCGGTGAAGGCACGAAGGTCATCAGGGCCTGGCGCAGCTCCTCGATCTTCACGCCCTGCGTGTAGGCGGCGAGCACGGCGGGGAGGATGTTCTGGACGTTGAACACCGCCTTGCCGCCGTAGGTGAGCGGCACGTTCACGGCCTTCTCGATGCGCAATTTCCACTCGCCCTTGCTGATGGTGATGAAGCCGTTCTCGTAGATGGCGGCCAGTCCACCGAGCTTGCAGTGCTGGCGGATCAGGCGGTTGTTCTCGTCGAGGCTGAAGAGGGCGATCCTGCAATCGCACTGCTTGCGCATGGCCATCACCAGCTCATCGTCGGCGTTGAGGATGGCGTAGCCGTCCTTGCGCACACTGCGCGGCACGGTGCTCTTCACGTGGGCCAGCTCCTCCAGGGTGTTGATGTCCTTCAATCCGAGGTGGTCGGCGGCCACGTTGGTGCAGATGCCCACATCGCAATGCTCGAAGCCGAGGCCGCTGCGCAGCATGCCGCCGCGCGCCGTTTCCAGCACGGCCATGTCCACCAGCGGGTCCTTCAGCACGAACTGCGCGCTGGCCGGGCCGGTGCAATCGCCCTTCATCAGCATGCGGTTCATGATGTACACGCCGTCGCTGCACGTCATGCCCACCTTGTAGTTCACGCTGCGCATGATGTGGGCGGTGAGGCGCGTGGTGGTGGTCTTGCCGTTGGTGCCGGTGATGGCGATGATGGGGATGCGGCTGGGCGCGCCGGGCGGGAAGAGCATGTCCACCACGGGTTCGGCCACGTTGCGGCCGATGCCTTCGGTGGGCTCCAGGTGCATGCGGAAGCCGGGCGCGGCGTTCACCTCCAGCACCGCGCCGCCGGTCTCGGTGAGCGGCTGCGTGATGTCGTCCGTCATGATGTCGATGCCGCAGATGTCGAGGTCGATGATGCGCGAGATGCGCTCGGCCATGAAGACGTTGTAGGGGTGCACGATCTCCGTGACATCCGTGGCGGTGCCGCCGGTGCTGAGGTTGGCGGTGGCCTTCAGGTACACCACCTCGTCCTTCGTGGGCACGCTGTCCACCGTCATGCCCAGCTTGGCGAGGATCTTCTCGGTGGCATCGTCGATGTCGATCTGCGTGAGCACCTTCTCATGGCCGAAGCCGCGGCGGGGGTCCTTGTTCACTTCGGCCACCAGCTGGGCGATGGTGCTCTTTCCATCGCCGATGACGCAGGCCGGCGTGCGCTTGGCAGCGGCCACGAACTGGTGGTTGATCACGAGCAGGCGATGGTCGAGGCCGGTGATGTAGCGCTCCACGATCACGCTGCGGCTGATCTCCTTGGCCTTGGCCAGCGCGGGCACGGCCTCCTCCCATCTCTTGATGCCGATGGTGGCGCCACGGCCGTGGTTGCCGCCGATGGGCTTGATGACGCAGGGGTAGCCCACCACTTCCAAGGCATCCTTCAGCCCTTCCTCGGTGCGCACCACGCGGCCCTTGGGCACGGGAATCTCGTAGCTCTCCAGCAGCTGCTTGGTCTCCTCCTTGTCGCAGGCGATCTCCACGCCGATGTTGCTGGTCTTGCTCGTGATGGTGGCGCGGATGCGTTTCTGGTGGACGCCATGCCCCAGCTGCACGAGGCTCTGACCGTTGAGGCGCAGGTAGGGGATGCCGCGGCTCACGGCCTCCTGCACGATGCTGCCGGTGCTGGGGCCCAGTCGGCTCTCCTCGCGGATCTCGCGCATCTGCTGGATGTCCGCCTCCAGGTCGTAGGGCGTGCCATCGATCAGGGCCTGGGCGATGCGCACGGCCGACTTGGCCGCGAACAACCCCACGGGCTCCTCGATGTAGCTGAAGACCACGTTGTACACGCCGCGCTCGCTGGTGCTGCGGGTGCGACCGAACCCGGTCTCCATGCCGGCCAGGGTCTGGATCTCCAGGGCGATGTGCTCGATCACATGGCCCATCCAGGTGCCGCGCTTGATGCGTTCCCAGAAACCGCCCTCGTGCTCCTCGCTGCAACGGTGGCTGTACGTGCTGGGAAGCAGCGTGGTGATGCGCTCGTAGAAGCCGGGGATCTTGTCGGTGGGCTTCTCCTCCAGGTCCTGGATGTCGAGCCGCATGATGATGAGGTGGTGGCGGCGGACGGACCAATGGTTGGGGCCACGCATGGCCTTTAGCTCGAGGATGCGCATAGGTTAAGGTGCTTGTCCGGAGTTGGGGGTTGCCGGTTGCAGACCGGGGTAAGCCGGGCTCAGCAACCGAGCCGGACCAATATAGCAAGGTCCCTTGTTCATACTTCGGCCACCCGGGGCTCACGGGTTCCGGCCGGTCCTCTACTTTGGCGGCCTGGGGCGGGGGAAATCCAACTGCATGACACCCAAGGGAAAGCTCATCGCCATCGGCGGCAACGAGGACAAGGGCCAGGAACCGGAGGGCGGCCACAACACCAAGGTCTACACCCACAGCTTCATCGAGGAGGGCATCCTGCGGCGCGTGGTGGACGAGATCGGGGGGCCGCAGAAGCGGATCGCGGTGATCACCAGCGCCAGCAGCATCCCCGAAGAGGTGGGGGAGAACTACATCGCCGCCTTCGGCCGGCTGGGCGCCACCAACATCGATGTGCTCGACATCCGGGAGCGCAGCGATGTGAAGCCCGACATGATCAAGCGGCTGGCCAAGGCCGATGGCGTGATGATGAGCGGCGGCAACCAGCTGCGCCTCACCACCATCTTCGGCGGCACGGCCTTCCTGCGGCTCATGCAGCGCCGCTACCACGAGGAGGCGGGTTTCGTGATCGCCGGCACCAGCGCGGGCGCCATGTGCATGAGCAGCACCATGATCTACCAGGGCCACAGCAGCAGCGGCCTCATCAAGGGCGGGGTGAAGATGACCACCGGGGCGGCCCTCATCCACGACGTGATCATCGACAGCCATTTCGTGGAGCGCGGTCGTTTCAGCCGCCTCACCCAGGCCGTGGCCGCCAACCCCTCGGCCATCGGCATCGGCCTGGGCGAGGACACCGGCGTGGTGATCACCGGCGCCGACATGCTGGAGACCGTCGGCAGCGGCCAGGTGATGATCTTCGATGGCCACGACATCACCTACAGCGACTACGCCGACGTGGGCGAGGGCGAGCCCTTCAGCATCGAGGGCATGAAGGTGCACATCATCAGCAAGGGCTACTGCTACAGCGTGAAGCGCCGGCAGTTCACCGGCGTGCGGGTGGGCCTGAAAGGGTGAGGCGAGGGATGTCCGTGAGGCCCCGTCGCCCTGGAGCCCTTTCGGAGCCATGGGTCGTGCGGGACCCAGACCGGATCCATACCGATGCTCAGCGCCTTACAGCTTGCCTGAGCACGGCCGTGAAAAAAACTGAACAGCCGCGCCTGCGTGACCGAACGGGCCTTTTTTCGCGGGCATGCTCGTTCGATGTTCTGCTTGCGCCGGGGTGCTGGCCGCGCTCAGCGCATACGCGCAGGATCCGGTGGCCCCGGATGGCGACGCGCTCGACAGCCTCTACATCAGCGAAGTGGAGGACGCGCCGGGGAAGCCCAAGCTGCTGCACGCCGAGCCGCTCTTCATCGACCTGATCCGCGACCTGGGCGCGCGCAAGGGCGAGCGCGAATGGAATGCGGGCCTGGGACTCACGGACAACCTGGGCTACGACACCTACCAGATGCTGGTGGAGTACGAATTCGCGCCGGTGGACCGCCTGGGCCTTGAGATCGAGGTGCCCGTTACGCTGTATGCGCCGCAGCGCAACGGCCGGGAGGCGTCACGCCCGCCCGACCGCGTGGAGAGCCTGAAGCTGGCGGCGCAGTGGACCTTCCTCGTGGCGGAGCGGGCCAAGGCCTCGATGGCCCTCGGGTACATCAACGAACTGGTGCTGCCCGACCTCGGCGACCGGCGCGCCGACCTCATCACCGGCAACATCTTCAACCCCTTCGTGGCAGCCGCCAAGCGCTGGGGCGACAACCTCCACACCTTGGTGTACACCGGGCCGCACATCATGCAGGACCGCAAGGCCCATCGCCCCCACATCCGGTACGACATCAACACCAGCCTGCACTACATGATCACGGGCACGCGCAACTTCGTGGGCGTGGAGCTCAACAAGAGCGTGGAGGAGGGCGACTTCGACATGACGATACGCCCGCAGATGCGCGTGGGCATCGCGGACAACCTGCTCGTGGGCATCGTCACCGGCATCCCCGTAGAACGCGAGAACCAGCGCTTCAGCACCTTCGTACGCCTGATCTGGGAGCCGGGGCACCGCCACGGCACGCACTGAGTGCGCCCAGGGCACCGGCTGCCCGGCTACCTTTCACCACCGGTCCTCGCATGCGCTACGCCCTGCTGCTCCCCCTGGCCCTGCTCCTCTCCGGCTGCACCATCGGCCGCTTCTTCGTCTGGAACTTCGCCGATATCCGCGACCACCGGAAATTCCCGTCGCGGCCCCTGGCCGCTGCGGCTGAGCCGTTCCGCTATGCGGCAGCGCCGCAGGAGAAGGCACCGCGGTACAAGGTGGAGGACGGCAAGGAGATCCCCTTCGACACCTGGCTGAAGGACCACCGCACCGTGGCCTTCCTTGTGATCCGACGCGACACCATCGTGTACGAGCGCTACTTCAAGGGCTACGACACCGCGCAGGTGCACCCCTCCTTCTCCATGGCCAAGAGCGTGGTGAGCATGCTCATCGGCACGGCCATCGCCGACGGCTACATCCGCGATGTGCAGCAGCCGGTCACCGAATTCATCCCCGAGCTGAAGGCGCACGGCTTCGACAAGGTCACCATCGAGCACGTGCTGCAGATGACCAGCGGCATCGACTTCACCGAGAGCTACGTGAACCCCTTCGGCACCGTGGCCAAGTTCTACTACGGCCGCGACCTCACGAAGTACACCCTGAAGCTGAAGCTGAAGCGCGAGCCTGGCACGAAGTGGGAGTATGTGAGCGGCGACACGCAGCTGCTCGGCCTGCTGCTCACGCGCGCCCTGCGCATGAAGGGCGATGAGCGCACGCTCACCCGATACCTCAGCGACCGGCTGTGGACGCCGCTGGGCATGGAGTACGCAAGCTCCTGGAGCATCGATCGGAAGAAGGATGGCATCGAGAAGGCCTTCTGCTGCATCAATGCCCCGGCCCGCGACTTCGCGAAGCTCGGCTCGCTCTACCTGAAGAAGGGCCAGTGGCGCGGGGAGCAGCTCGTGCCGCGCGACTGGGTGGAAACGAGCATCAAGCCGAGCAGGGAGCAAGGCGGTGCGGGCTTCTACCGCTACCAATGGTGGCTGCCCTCGGCGGAGGGCGACTTCTGCGCGGAGGGGATCCTGGGCCAGTACGTGTACGTGGACCCGCAGCGCGAGCTGGTGATGGTGCGCCTGGGCAGCGGCAATGCGGGCCTCGATTGGACGCAGGTGTTCCGGTCCATGGCGCCCGCCTACTGATACCGGGGCCTGCCGGGGTACCTTTGCACCCCATGAACGACGAGCCGACCATCCGCCGCTTCCGCACCGTGGCCCTCGCCGAGGGCATCAGCTTCCTGCTCCTGCTCTTCATCGCCATGCCCTTGAAGTACATAGCGGGCATGCCGCTGGCGGTGAAGTACGTGGGCTGGGCGCATGGCGTGCTCTTCGTGGGCTACTGGGTGGCGGCCGTACCGCTCTTCACCAAACTGAAGTGGGATGCCGAGCGCGTGGTCGGCCTGGGCCTGGCCTCCGTGCTCCCCTTCGGCACCTTCGTGCTGGAGCGCAAGTGGCTCCGGTGAGGAACCGGCGCAGGCGCTCCTGACGGCCGTCAGTCGCCGCTCGACGGAGGGCCCTATCTTCACGTCAAATCAATCACCATGGACCATCAACGTGGATCGGGGCTGCTGGCCTTCCTGGGAGGCGCGGCCGTAGGTGCTGTCGTGGGGCTTCTCCTGGCCCCGCGCAGCGGCAAGGAAACGCGCGAACGGATCGTGAAGCGCGCCGAGGATGCACGCGACGACCTGGACGAGCTGATCGATAAGGCCCGTGAGGAGTGGGGCAAGGCGCGCGGACGCGCTGCCAGCACCGCCACCCTGACCAAGGAGGAGGTGAACGACCTCATCCGCTTCCTCTTCGAGGAGGGCAAGGACCTGGCCGGGCGCATCCGCGATGACGTGAAGACCTCGACAGACGCCACGGCCGAGCGCGTGCGCCATGCGGCCGATCACATCCGGCATGGGGCCAACTGAGCGACCTGACGGAACGGGGCCTGACGCCGGGCCGGCGGAGTTCTTCGAGGACGTAGCCGGCACCGTGATCGCCATGGTGCGGGCCGAAGGCACGCGCGTGCGCCTGGTGGTATCGCGCAAGGCCGGCGCTTTCGCGGCCAGGGCGCTCCTGGTGCTGGTCGCTTTCTTCCTCATCACCATCGCGGCGGCCTTCCTGTGCCTGGCCTGGGGCCTCTGGCTCGGCCAGCTGCTGCAGGATCCGGCCTTGGGCATGCTCATCGCCGGGGGCTCCTTCCTGCTGCTGCTCCTTCTGTTCTACCTGCTGTGGCGATGGGTGCTGCGCGACCGCATCATCCTCGCCGTGGTGAACGCCGCGAACGACCATGGCTGAGCGCTTCCGTTCGGTGGCCGAGGTGGACGCTGAGATCCAGCGCCTGCGCGACGTGCGCTCACAGGAGCGGCAGCGCCTGCAGCGCACGCTGAAGGCCGTGGCCGACCCTGTCTTCAGGCGCAACCTGATGTACAACGGCGTGCGGCGCACGCTTGCGGGCGTGCATTGGCTGCAGCTCCTCGGCGACATCTTCCTGCCCGGTCGTGCGGCGGAGCGCGATGCCGCCGCGGACAACGCGCGCCAGGAGCCCGATGCGGGCCGCATCGCCGGCGGCCTGCTGCGCATGGCGCTGCCGGGCCTGCTGGCCTGGTTCCTCACGCCGGAGCGGCTGGAGCGCCTGGGCGCCGAGGCCGGCCGCAGCCTGATGGGGCTGCGTGCGCGGTGGCGCGAGCGCCGCGCGGGCCGCAGTTCCGGCTGATCGGCGGACGGATCGCGTTCCTTTGGGCATGCCCGCCACCGATGCGCTCCTGCGGTATGTCCTGGTGCTGGCCGCCGTGGCGCTCAGCGTCACGGTGCTGCACTTCGGCCGCGACCTCCTCCTGCTGATCCTCGCCAGCGGACTCTTCGCCTTCCTGCTCCTCCCCTTCGCGCGGCGCATGGAGCGCGTGATGCCGCGCTGGGTGGCGGCGCTGCTGGCCACCATCACCCTGCTGGCCGTGGTGCTCGGCGTCTTCTTCGTCATCGGCTGGCAGCTGGCCCGCTTCGGGCAGGAGCTGCCCGCACTGCAGGAGCGCTTCGCCGCCAAGGGCGACCAGCTGCTGGGGTGGATCGAGGCGCGCACCGAACTCGACCGGCGCGAGCAGATCGCCTGGTTCAATGCCCACGTGAGCGAATTCGCCAACTGGGGAGGCAAGGCGGCCCTCTCGCTCTTCTCCGGCACGGGCGCGGTGCTCACCGTGGTGGCCCCCATCCCCTTCTTCGTCTTCCTGCTGCTGCTGCTCAAGGACCGCTTCCGCACCTTCTTCCTGCGGCTCGGCACCACGCGCGAGGGCGCGGTGCTCGACGTGATGGTGCGCATCAGCGGCCTCTCGCGCAAGTACCTCGGCGGCGTGCTCACCGTGGCGGCCATCTTCGGCGCGCTGTGCTCGCTCGGCTTCCTCGCCATCGGCCTCAAGTACGCCGTGCTCCTCGGCTTCCTCCTGGCCATCCTCAACGTGGTGCCCTACGTGGGGGCGCTCGCGGGCAGCCTGCTGCCGGTCTTCGTGGCGCTCGTGACCCGCGATAGCGCGCTGCATGCCGCCTCGGCGCTGGCCGTGGTGCTGGTGGTGCAGTTCCTCGACAACAACGTGATCACCCCCAAGGTGGTGGGCAGCAGCGTGAGCATCAACCCGCTCGCCAGCCTGGTGGCCCTCTTCGGCTTCGGCGCGCTCTGGGGCGTGGCGGGCATGCTGCTGGCCATCCCCATCACCGGCATGCTGAAGGTGGTGTGCGACAGCATCCCCTCGCTGCAGCCCTGGGGCTACCTGCTGGGCGAGGAGATCGAGACGCCCAAGGAGAAGCGGCTGCACCTGCGGTTCAAGCGGAAGGCGGCCGAGCCGCCGAAGCCCGCGCCGCCGCGCTAGCGGAAGATGGCCGTCTGGAAGACCCCGTCTGCGCCCACCTGCCCGCGGTACATGCCCGAGCAGTTGAAGTCGAGCACGATGCTTCCGTTGCGGTCCATGGCGATGAGGCCCCCATCGCCATCGAGGGGCGGCAGCTTCTCGTGCACCACCACCCGCACGGCCTCGGCGAGCGACAGCCCCTTGTAGGCCATCAGCGCATGCACATCGTGCGCGGCCACGGCGCGGATGAAGCTCTCCCCGTGCCCGGTGCAGCTCACCGCGCAGGTGGCATCGTTGGCGTAGGTGCCCGCGCCGATGATGGGGCTGTCGCCGATGCGCTGCCACTTCTTGTTGGTCATGCCGCCGGTGCTGGTGGCGGCGGCGAGGTGGCCCTGCGCATCGCGCGCCACGGCGCCCACGGTGCCGAACTTCTTCTCCTTGTCGCTGTGGTCCAGCCTGTACACGTCGGTGCCCACGGTCTCCTTCCACTGGTCGTAGCGGAACTGATCGAAGAAGTACTGGTCGTCCTCCAGCTCCACCTTCTGCTTGTGGGCGAACTCGAAGGCGCCGAGCCCGCTGATGAGCACATGGTTGCTCTTCTCCATCACGCGGCGCGCGAGCGTGATCGGGTTCTTCACGTTCTGCACGCTGGCCACGGCGCCGGCGCGCAGGTCGGCGCCGCTCATCAGGCTGGCATCCATCTCGTGCTGGCCGTCGGCATTGAAGACTGAGCCCCTCCCCGCATTGAAGTGCGGCGAATCCTCCAGTGCGCGCACGGCGGCCTCCACGGCATCGAGGGCGGCGCCGCCCGCGGCGAGCACGGCATGACCGCGCCGCAGCGCCAGCTCCAGCGCATCGCGGTAGGCCTTCTCACGGGCCGGGGTCATCAATTCGCGGGCGATGGTGCCTGCGCCGCCGTGCACGGCAAGGGCGATGGTGCTCATTCGTTCGAGGGTCATTTCGGTTGGCGGTGAAAGTAGGCGGTGCCGAGGCCGACGGCCGTGCCCACGGCATAGCCCGCGATCACGTCGGTGGGGAAATGCTTGCCGGCGCGGATGCGCAGGTAGCCCATGAGCGCCGGGGCGCCCGCTGCAGCGATCCAGGCGGCGGTGCGCCAGCCGCGCGGGGCATCGCTGTGCTGCACCAGGCTGGCGCAAGCGAAGGTGATCGCGGCCGTGTTGGCCGTGTGGCCGCTCCAGAAGCTCAGGTGGTCCTTGCGCGCGTCATGAAGGGATGGAGGCACATCGCTGTTGTGCAGGTAGGGCCGGGGCCGGCGCACCAGCTCCTTCACGGTGGTGGTGAGGCCGATGGAGAGGAGGGTGCTCTGGGCGATGATGGCCACCGGCAGCAAGGGCTGCTCACCATGCTGGTTGCGGATGGCCCCGAGCACGGCGGCTCCTGCGGCGATGCCGAACAGCGCATCGCTGGCGCGCGACGCCTGCGGATGCCATAGCCGGGTGGACACGCGGTCGATGGACGGCACCGGGCCCGGTCGGATGGCTTCGGGACGCGGGCGCTGCGCCAGCAGGAGGCCGCTGGTGTTCAGCCCGAGGCCGACGCCCACGATCATCGCCTCGCGGCCCCAGCGAAGGTCGTGCCGGGTCTGCGCATGGACGCTGGTGCCGATCAGCAGCAACGACAAGGCCCGGAGCTTGAGCCCGGGCCTTGGCCAGTGCATGATGCGCGGCACGCTGGGTTCAGTAGGTGATCAGCACCCCGTCGGCCAGGAACATCAGGTTGTGCTCGGCCTCGGTGATCTTCTCGATCTCCTCCTTGCTCTTGCCGGCATCCTCGGCGTAGTGGCGCAACGTGGCCACGTCCACCGTCTCCTTGGTGGCATAGCCCTGCAGCACGGCACGCTTGCCCTCGAGCCCCTTGGTGGGCACGAAGAAGCCGTAGTCCTTGAAGCGCACCATCATCTGCTGGCCCTCGGGCATCTGCACGGTCATCCAGCAGCCCTTCTTGGTGCAGCTGGTGATGATCTCGCACTCGAGCTTCACGGCCATGCTGTCCGAGGCGCTCATGGCCTTGGCGAAGTCGGCGGTGCTCATGGCGCCATCGGCGGTGATGGTGGCGCCATAGCCCTTCACCGTGCCCTGGGCGAGCGCCGCCATCGGCGACAGCGTCAAGGCGATGAGGAAGGTGGCGGTGGCGAGGGAGGCGAAGAGGTGGCTCATGGCGGAGGTGGTTCGGCGGTTCATGGCAGTGGTGCAAAGGTGGCGATGCGCGCCCGACCGGCGCACTGACGAAAACCATGCCCTGTTAAAAAGCCTGAAGCCGGGGAGCCCGGCGCGGCGCTGCGGCGCGCCTACTTTGCGGCATGGCACGGGCGCCACGCAAGACCACCATCGGACGGCTGGAGCACATCGCCCTGCCGGGCCTGGGCATCGCCCGGGTGGCGGCCAAGATCGATACCGGCGCCTACCGGAGCGCGCTGCACTACCAGCGGCTGCGCACGCGGCAGGGAGCCCGCGGCAAGGAGCTTGTGGTCACCTTCCGGATGGGCGGGCACCGCACCACCAAGGTGTTCCGCAGCTTCCAGCGGGTGACGGTGAAGAGCAGCAACGGCGAGTCGAGCCGGCGCTACCTCATCGCCACGCGGGTGCGCCTTGGCGCCCACACCGTGCGCACGCAGTTCACGCTCTTCGACCGCAGCGACATGAAGTACCAGGTGCTCCTGGGCCGCAAGCTGCTCCGCGGCCGCTTCCTGGTGGACGTGGCGGGCCGCAACCTGCTGGGCTGAGCCCTTGGGCCGCTTCCGCAGTGCAGGCTACCTTGCCCGCGCCATGCGCACCAAGCTCCTGTTCCTCCTCCTCGCCGCCGCGTCCACCGCGGGCCGCGCCCAGCAAGCCGTCATCCCCGTCGCGGAGAACCTCACCACCGAGGGCATCCCGCCGCTCCCGGCCAGCCTGATCGGCGAGGTGCGGGCCTACACCGAATCGCGCGGCGCCTCGCTCGCCGCCTGGCACCCGCTGCGCCAGGAGATGCTCATCAGCACCCGCTTCGGCAACACCAGCCAGCTGCACCGGGTGAAGTTCCCCGGCGGTGCGCGCACGCAGATCACCTTCTTCGACGATGCCGTGGGCGGCGCCAGCTACGAGCCCAACGAAGGCCGCTATTTCCTCTTCACCAAGGACCAGGGCGGCAACGAATTCAGCCAGCTCTACCGCATGGATGCCAGCGGCGCCGCAACGCTCCTCACCGATGGGAAGCGCTCGCAGAACGGCGGCGGCACCTGGAGCCGCGACGGCAGGCGCATCGCCTACGGCAGCACCATGCGCAACGGCAAGGACCGCGACATCCGCGTGATGGACCCGCTCGACCCCACCACCGACCGCGTGGCGGCCGAGAACAGCGGCGGCGGCTGGGGCGTGGCCGACTGGAGCCCCGACGACCGGCAGCTGCTCATCGTGGAGAGCATCTCGGTGAACGAGAGCCGCATCCATACCGTGGACCTGGCCACCGGCGCCCGCACCCGGCTGCTGCCGCTGAAGGATGAGCGCACCACCTACCGGCCCATCGCCTACACCGCCGATGGCGCGGGCATCCTGCTCACCAGCAACAAGGACAGCGAGTTCAACCGGCTTTGCGTGTACGACCTGAAGACGCGGAAGCTGCGGCCGCTCACCGACGGGATCCCGTGGGACGTGGCCGGCGTGGAGCTCACGCACGACCGCAGCCAGCTGGCCTTCACCACCAACGAGGACGGCCTCTCGAAGCTCTACCTCATGGACGGCCGCACCTTCGCCTATGCCGAAGTGCCGGGCATGCCCGTGGGCCTCATCGGCGGGCTGGCCTGGACGCGCGACGGACGCACGCTCGGCCTCACGCTCAACACCTACGCCAGCACGAGCGATGTGTACGCATACGACCTCGCCAGCCAGCAGCTGGTGCGCTGGACGGAGAGCGAGCTCGGCGGCATGGACCTCAGCGGCCTTCGCGCCCCCGAGCTGGTGCGGTGGAAGTCGTTCGATGGCCGCATGATCAGCGGCTTCCTCTACCGGCCCCATGCGCGCTTCACCGGCAAGCGGCCGGTGATCATCAACATCCACGGCGGGCCGGAGGGGCAGTCGCGCCCCGGCTTCCAAGGGCGCAGCAACTACTACCTCAACGAGCTGGGCGTGGCCATCCTCTACCCCAACGTGCGCGGCAGCAGCGGTTATGGCAAGACCTTCCTCGACCTCGACAACGGCACCAAGCGCGAGGAGAGCGTGAAGGACATCGGCGCGCTGCTCGACTGGATCGCGGCGCAGCCCGACCTGGACAAGGACCGCGTGATGGTGACCGGCGGCAGCTATGGCGGCTACATGACCCTGGCCGTGAGCGTGCACTACGCCGACCGCATCCGCTGCGCCATCGATGTGGTGGGCATCAGCAACTTCAACACCTTCCTGAAGAACACCGAGGACTACCGCCGCGACCTGCGCCGCGTGGAGTACGGCGACGAGCGCGACCCGAAGATGGCCGACTTCCTCGAGTCCATCTCGCCGCTCAACCACACCGAACGCATCACCAAGCCGCTTTTCATCGTGCAGGGCGCCAACGACCCGCGCGTGCCGGCCAGCGAGGCCATCCAGATGAAGGACCGCATCCAGGCGCATGGCGGGCAGGTGTGGTTCCTGATGGCCAGCGACGAGGGCCACGGCTTCCGCAAGAAGGGCAACACCGATTTCCAGTTCTACGCCACGGTGGCCTTCATCCGCGAGCACCTGCTGAAGTAAGCGCCGATGCTGTCCGTGGCCGCAGCGCTCGGGTTCTTCCTCGTCCTTGGCGGAGGCATCGGCTGCATCCCGCTCGTGCTGCTCTTCGTGGATTACCGGCGCCAGCCGCACAAGCCGGTGGCCTACCTCACCGCCTTCGCCATCTCCCTCACCGTGGGCCTCCCCTTGCTGCTGCGCACGGCCGGGCTCTGGCTCGCGCTCGCAGCCCCGGCCGCGGTGCTGGCCTACGCCGCGCTCATGCGGCAGCTGGCCGTGAAAAGGCAGGCTCCCTAGGCCATGGCACCGCTTCCCGCGCACCCCGGCCGCCGTGGCCAGCCCACCGCCCGGCGCCGCCCGCTCCGATCTGGCACGATGGCTGCAACGGCTGCCGCGCAAACCCGACTTCCCATGCTCCGCACGCTGACCGCCGCCCTGCTGGCGCTCGCCTACACCGCACCGGCCGCCGCCCAATCCCGCCTGGCCGAGGTCACCGCCTTCGGCGACGACCCCGGCGACCTGCGCATGTTCCTCCGCGCCCCGGCGCATGAGGTGCCCGGCGCGCCGCGCGCCATGGTGGTGGTGCTGCATGGCTGCGGCCAGGATGCGCAGGACATCGTGCGGCTGAGCGGATGGGATGAACTGGCCGACCGCGGCGGTTTCTGGCTGCTGATGCCGCAGCAGCGCTTCCACAACAACCCCACGCTCTGCTTCAACTGGTTCAACCGGGCCGACATCGAGCCGGGCAGCGGTGAAACGGGCTCCATCGCCAGCATGGTGCGCAAGGCGCAGGACAGCCTGCGCATCGCACCCGAGCGGGTGCACCTCTACGGCGTCTCGGCCGGCGGCGCCCTGGCGGCGGCGCTCATGGCCTGCCATCCGGAGCTCTTCGGCCAGGCGGCCATCCTGGGCGGCGTGCCCTACGCTGCGGCCCGCAAGGAGGGCAGCGCCCGGCGGCCGCTGGCCGACCCCGCCTCGTGCACCCCGGAGGAATGGGCGCGGCGCGTGCGCCAGGCCCGCCCCGATGCCGTGGCCCGCTACCCGCGCCTCACGGTGATGCACGGCACGCACGATGCGGTGACCGAGTTCGGCCTCGGCCTGGCCCTGGTGGCCCAATGGACCGCCGTGGCCGGCACCGACTCCATCGCCGACCGCGTGGATTCCGCCTTCGCCGGCGCCAAGGACGTCACCCGCCTGGAGTACCACGATGCGCAAGGCGCGCCCGTGCTGGCCTTCTACCGCTTCCAGGGCATGGGGCACCGCCTGCCCGTGCAGCCCGGCACGGCGCCCAATCAGGGCGGCGGCAAAGGCTGGCCCACGCAGGACATGGGCGTGCACAGCACCTGGATCGCGGCGCGCGAGTTCGGGCTCGCAGCCCCGTGATGGCCCGCTGCACCGGGTAAGCGAACCATCCCCGCCGAAGTCGGTTCCTTTGGGCATGACCGCGCACGCCGGTGACCTGCTCCACCATGAGGTGCATCGCACCCGCAGCGGCGGCGAATGGCTGGTGCTGATCCATGGCGCGGGGGGCAGCACCGTGACCTGGAAGCGGCAGGTGCCCGTGCTCGGCCAGCACCACAACCTGCTGCTGGTTGACCTGCCGGGCCACGGGCAGATGGCGGGCCGCAGCAACACCGAGCCCCACTACACCTTCGACCGCATCGCCCAACGCATCTGGGCCGTGGTGGACCATGTGGGCATCAGCCGGGTGCACCTGGTGGGCGTGTCGCTGGGCACGGTGATCGCCCTCACCATGCGCGAGCAGCAGCCTGCACGCGTGGCCTCGCTGGTGAACGGCGGCGCCATCCTGCGGCTCAGCAAGCGCCTGAAGCTGCTGGCCACCGCGAGCCTGGCCCTGGCGAAGGTGATCGGCTACCCGGCGTTCTACCGGCTCAGCGCGCGCGTGATGATGCCGCGCCGCAACCACGAGGCCTCGCGCAAGGTCTTCATCCGCGAGTCGCGCTTCCTCAGCGATGCCGAGTTCCGCAAGTGGACGGCGATGTACCGCGGCCTGAATGCCACCTTGAAGCACCTCTTCGCGCAGGCCTCGGATATCCCGCACCTGGTGGTGATGGGCGCGCAGGACCACCTCTTCGTGCAGGAGGCGCACGCCTATGCCCGGCGCCACCCGGCCGTGCGGCTGGAGGTGGTGGCGCGCTGCGGCCATGTGGTGACCATCGAGCGCGCCGACCGCTTCAATGCGCTCTGCCTGGACTTCCTGGCCGGGCTGGGCCGCGGCTGAGGGCACTGCTCGCCATCCGGAAAGATCCTTCAGGCCTGTTGCAGCCATCCCTCGTTGCGCCGCACTCCGCGCGTCCAGATCCGCAAAGCCTTCGCGCCAGGGCTGGCTGCAAGATCCCTCCGGCTCGCCGCCAAGGACCGCTCAGCGGTGGCTTCTACACGTTGCGCTCGATGAAGCGCACGATCTCGCCGGCGATGTCGTGGCCGGTGGCCTTCTCGATGCCCTCCAGGCCGGGCGAACTGTTCACCTCGATCACCAGCGGGCCGCGCTCGCTCTGCAGCAGGTCCACCCCGGCCACGTGCAGGCCCAGGGCCTTGGCGGCCTTGATGGCGGTGACCTCCTCCTCGTGCGTGAGCTCGATCAGCTCGGCGGTGCCGCCGCGGTGCAGGTTGCTGCGGAACTCGCCCTCCTTGCCGGTGCGCTTCATGGCGCCCACCACGCGGCCGTCCACCACGAAGGCCCTGATGTCGACCCC
The DNA here is from genome assembly GCA_030584065.1 of Flavobacteriales bacterium. Lineage (NCBI taxonomy): Bacteria > Pseudomonadati > Bacteroidota > Flavobacteriia > Flavobacteriales > Flavobacteriales bacterium. The sequence continues at coordinate 211,648 of CP129489.1, read as the reverse complement.
GCGGCTCTCCTTGATGAACTCCTGCACGATGACGCGCGCCTTGAGGCTGTTGAACGATTCGCACACCGCCATGGCGGCCTTCTTGGTCTCGGCCAGCACCACGCCCAGGCCCTGCGTGCCCTCGAGCAGCTTGATGATGCAGGGGGCGCCGCCCACGCTATCCACGATGCTCCCCACGTCCTTGCTGTAATTGGTGAACACCGTCTTGGGGATGCCCACGCCGCTGCGCGTGAGGATCTGCAGGCTGCGCAGCTTGTCGCGGCTGCGCACCAAGGCCTGGCTCTCGGCGGTGGTGAACACCTTCATCATCTCGAACTGGCGCACCACGGCGGTGCCGTAGAAGGTGACGCTGGCGCCGATGCGCGGGATGATGGCATCCACGCCGGTGAGCGGCTGCCCGTTGTAGAGCACCTGCGGGTCCTGCTGCTGGATGAGGATGTCGCACTTCACGTGGTTGACCACGCGCGCGGTGTGCCCGCGGCGTTCGCAGGCCTCCACCAGCCGCTTGGTGGAGTAGAGCTTGCTGTCGCGCGACAGCACCACGATGTTCATGTTGGCGTAAGGCCCCGCCGGGTTGCGCTGGATGCGGCGCCAAAGCTAGGTGCCGGCGCGCGGCCCTGCGTGAACGGCGCGTGAAGCGCTCATTTCATGCCGCGCTCCTTCTGGATGGCCTCGTAAGCCTCCTGCACCTTCTTGAACTTCTCGTGCGCGGCCTTCTGCACCTCCTCGCCCAGCTGGGCCACCTTGTCCGGGTGGTACTTCATGGCCATGCGGCGATAGGCCTTCTTCACCTCCTCGTCGGTGGCGGTGCGCGGCACCTCCAGCACCTGGTAGGCGGCGCCGGGGTCGGCGGTGCGGAACATGGCGCTGAGCGAGCCCAGGTCCTTGTCGCTGATGCCCAGACCGTGGGCCATGCGCCGCAGCAGCGCGAGCTCCGCGTGGTCCACCGCGCCATCGGCATGGGCCAGGCCGATGAGGTAGTGCATGAGCTGCAGCCGCATGGGGTGCGGCATGTGGCTGCGCACCTGCGCGCACACGTCCATCACGGGGATGTCGCGCTGCAGGGCATCGCGCAGCAGGATGAGCAGCTCGCCGGCCTGCCGCTGGCCGAACTGCTGCACGAAGAAACGGCGCACATGGTCGAGCTCGCGCTGGGTGACGCGCCCGTCGGCCTTCATGAGCGCGGCGGTGAGCACCACCAGGCTCATGGCCAGGTCGCCCGGGGTGGTGCCCTGCGGGCCGGGGCCCACGCGGCGCGCCTCCTCCACCGGCGGGCCGCTCATGTGGTCCATCATGGCGCCGATGGCGAAGCCGAGGATGCCGCCGATGGGCCCTCCGAAGGCCCATCCGAGCCCGCCGCCGATCCACTTGCTGAATGCCATTGCGCAGGGTGCGCGGCAAAGATGCGGCGCCCGCGCCACGCAGCGCCGTGCGGTGCATGGGTGGCACCGCCGCCGGATGGGCGCCGCTGACCGCTGACAGGAGGCGCTCGGTGCGCGCTGGCTACTTTCGTCGGGTGCAGCCCTCCCCCCTGCTCCGCAACCTGCTCATCGCCCTCTGCGTCATCGCGCTGCTCTACCTGGGCCGCGCGGTGCTGATCCCGCTGCTTTATGGCCTGCTGGTGGCGCTGGTGCTCTACCCCCTGGTGGCGCGGCTCGAGCGCCGGGGCCTGCCGCGCTGGGCCGCCATCGGCACGGGGCTGCTCACCGTGGCGCTGCTCTTCGGGGGGCTGCTGGCGCTGCTGCTGTGGCAGGTGAGCGCCTTCCTCGACCGCGTGCCCACGCTCACCGGCGGGAGCAGCACCGGCTTCGGCGCGCTGTGGGCCTGGCTCAACCAGGTGCTCACCGACCTGGCGCGCGACCACCGCAACGACTGGTGGGGGCCGCTGGTGGACAACCTGCCCGGCCGCGTGGCGCCCTACATGGGCACGGTGCTGAACGCACTCTTCGGCATGCTCTTCAACCTCTTCATCATCCCGGTGTTCACCGCGCTGCTGCTCTACAACCGGCGCACCTACGTGCAGGCGCTCACCGCGCTGGTGCCGGCGGAATGGGCGCCGCGCATGCCCGGCCTGCTGCAGCGGGCCATCACCAACTACGCGCGCTTCATCGGCGGCATGGCGCAGGTCTACCTCATCGTGGGCGCGCTCAACACGCTGGGCTTCGTGCTGCTCGGCGTGCCCAACGCGCTGCTCTTCGGCATGCTCACGGCCGTGGCCACCATGATCCCTTACGTGGGCATCATCTTCAGCTCGCTGCTGCCCATCAGCCTGGCATGGACCACCACCGGCAGCATCTGGATGCCGATCGGCGTGATCGCGGTGCTCGGTACGGTCCAGTACCTGGAGGCCAACCTCATCTTCCCCAAGGTGGTGGGCGGCAAGCTGGGCCTCAGCACCATGGCCTCGCTGGTCATCATCTTCGCCGGGGGCGCGCTGTGGGGCGTGGCGGGCATGATCCTGCTGCTGCCGCTGGCCTCCATCGCCGTGCTGGTGTCGCGCGAGGTGCCCGGGTGGAAGGCCGTGCGGCTGCTGCTGGGCGACGGCAGCTGAGGCGCTCAGCCCCACCGGCGGCTGTAGGCGCCCTCGGCATCGTACATCCCCGCCTGCCGTTCGGGGTCGAAGCGTCGTCCCTCCCGCGGGTCGTTGCCCACACCGGCCACATACTGCCAGTTGCCCCAGTTGCTGCATGCGTCGTAGTCGATGAGCATACGCTCGAACCAATAGGCACCCATGCGCCAGTCGAGCCCAAGATCATGCACCAGGTAGCTGGCCGCGTTCTGCCGGCCGCGGTTGCTCATCCAGCCGGTGGCGGCGAGTTCGCGCATGTTCGCGTCGATGAAGCGCTGACCGGTGCGGCCTTCGCACCACGCGGCGAAGCGACGGGGGTCGGCATTGCCGGTCGGAGGTTTGTGCGCGATTCCACCACGCCGGAACAGGTCCCGTCCGTGCTTCGCCGCGGTGAACTGGAAGAAGTCGCGCCATAGCAGTTCGAACACGAGCCAGTAGGTGCTCTCGTTGGCACCGTGCTCGGTCTCGTAGCGCTTCACCGCGTGCCACACCTCGCGTGCGCTCACGGCACCGGTCGCGAGCCAGGGGCTGAGCTTGCTGCTGTTGTCCGCGCCCAGCAGCGCATTGCGGGTCTCCTTGTAGTGCGAGAGGTGACGCTCCGGACCCAGGTATTGTGCGAGGCGTTCCAGCCCTGCCGTGCGTCCCCCGGTGAAGCGCATCACGGCGCGTGGGTCATCTGTGATGGTTCCCTCGCGCAGGGCATCCTCATCCAGTGCGCGTCCCATCCAGGTCGCCGGCGAGCGCAACGATGCCGGCTCCGACAACAGCGGTCGTACCGGGCTCCCCTTCTCCACCTTGTGCCGGAAGGCGGTGAAGACGTGTGGCAGCTTGTCCAGCGTGAAGGGCAGATCACCGGGAAGCAACAAGGTGTTGGGCGCGTGCAGGCGCAGGTCGAGCACGGCCGCCACGGCACGCTCCTGTTCCTGCTCCTCCCACGCGTACAACTGTTGGGCGTGCACCACCCGGGTTCCCCAGACCTCGCTGAGGTGGGCCAGTTCGGCGGCGGGTTCGCCCACGCGCACATGCAGCGCGCTGCCCTTCGCGCGCAGCTGGGCATCCAGGTCGGCGATGCTCTCCTTCAGGAAGCGGCGGCGGAACGGTCCTGAGCGGTCGAAGCCGAAGGGCGAGGCCTCGTGCTGCCGGGGATCGATGATGAGCACGGGCAGCACCTCTTCATGCGCGGCGCATGCGGCGGTGAGCGCGGGGTTGTCGGCCAGGCGCAGGTCGTTCCGGAACCAGAGGATGGCGCGGCTCACAGCTCCTCGATGTGCTTCAACAGGTCATCGCCCTTGTCCAGCAGGGCCTGGCGCGTGGCGGCGGGCATCGTGTCCCACGTGCGGTAGGGCATGCCCAGGCGCACCATCATGCCGGGCCGAGCCTCCTCGCTGAGGAAGCGTTCGCGGTTGCGCGCCAGGAAGTGCCAGTAGAGCGCGTTGAAGGGACAGGCGCGCGGGCCGGTGCGGTCGTTCACGTTGTAATGGCAGGTGCCGCAGGAATGGCCCATCTTGTGGAGGTAGGCGCCGCTGCTCACATAGGGCTTGGTGCCCACGATGCCACCGTCGGCGAACTGGCTCATGCCGCGCGTGTTGGTGATCTCCACCCACTCGATGGCGTCGATGTAGATGCCGAGGTACCACGCATCCACTTCATCGGGGTGCACACCTGCGAGCAGCGCGAAGTTGCCGGTGACCATCAAGCGCTGGATGTGGTGCGCGTAGGCGTTGGTGAGGCTGCCGGTGATGGCATCGCGCAGGCAGGCCATGCGCGTGCGACCGGTCCAGAACCATGGCGGCAGCGGGCGGTCGTGCCCGAAGAAGTTGCGTTCGGCATAACGCGGCATCTGCGCCCAGTAGACCCCGCGCATGTACTCGCGCCAGCCGATGATCTGCCGCACGAAGCCCTCCACCTGCGCCAGTTGGATGCGCTGGGGTTCGGCATGATGGGCCTCCTCCGCGGCCCGGCACACCTCCAGGGGAGAGAGCAGCTTCACGTTGAGGCTGAAGCTGAGGCGTGCGTGGTACATCGCCCAATGGTGCGGGCTCATCGCATCCTGGTAGGTGCCGAACCGGGGCAGCAGGTGGGCGATGAAGTAGCGCAGCAGGTCCAGGCTCTCCGCGCGGTCCAGCGGCCAGGGGAAGTGCGCGGCATCCACCGTGCCGATGGTGTGCACGCCGGCCGATCGCACCATCGCTTCCAGGTCCCGCAGGTCGTGGTCAAAGAGCAGGGGTGGGGGCGGCACATGGTCCTTGGGCGGGCGCTGGCGGTTGTCGTGGTCGAAGTTCCAGCGGCCTCCGAGCGGTGCGCCACGCTCCATCAGCAGTCCGGTACGTTCGCGCATCCCGCGGTAGAAGTGCTCCATCAGGTACTGCTTCTTCCCCTTGAACAGGTCCGCCAGTTCGTGTCGTTCCGTGAGGAAGTGGTGCGTGTCGGCCACCTGCACGGGCACGCCGCAGGTCGCAGCGAAGCGCTTCAGTTGCTCGTCCAGGCGGTGCTCGTCGGGCAGCAGGTAGCCTAGCTCCGTGGCGCCGCATTGCGTGATGAGCGCCTGCAGGTTGAGGCCGATGTCCTGTTGGTTCACGGGGTCGTCGAGCGTGAGGTAGTGGACGCGATGCCCCTGGGCGCGCAGGTGCGCTGCGAAGCGACGCATGGCCCCGAAGAAGCCGAGCACCTTCTGGATGTGGTGCCAGGCGTAGTCCGTTTCCTGCCTCACCTCCATGAGCACGTAGAGCACGTCGGGGTCCACGCGCTGCCACCACGGGTGGTCGTGCACCAGCTGGTCGCCCAGCACCAGCCGCACTACGCGGGCCTTGTGCGGTTCCGTTCGTGTCGGCATCGGTCGCTGCAGTGGTTCACCTCGTTCCACACCTTCTCCCATTTCTTGCGCCATTGGAAGGGCAGCCCGCAGGTGGCGCAGGTCTTCGTGGGGCGTTCGCTGGGCGGGCGGTGGCGGGGCATGGGTCAGGCCAGGATGAGGCCCTCGTCGGGCACGCCGAACACCTGCGCCTGGCCTGTGCGGTGGCGGTGTCCGATCACCCAGCAGAGCCAGGCATCGGCCTCGTGACGGTCGGCGGGTTCGGGCGGTGGCATCAGCACCATGCCGGCCATGATGCGCAGCTGGCTGGGACGGATGGCCGCGCCGGGCTTGATCTTCAGGCCCTCCCAGGCATGTCGGATGAGCGCGGAGGGATAAGCCTCATGCACGGCTATGCCGGCCTTGCGCCAGCGTGCTGCGAAAGCCATGGCACGGGCGGTGAGGCCGCCGAGGAACATCGGGCTCATGCCCCCCGCCTGGCGGTCGGCCGCGCGGAAGAAGTGGTCCTCGCCGCGGCCGATGTAGGCCCCCGGCAGGCTCAGCGGTGCATCGATGTAGATGGCCTCGGGGCGCAGTGCGTCGATGAGCTCCTGCAGCCAGGCATCGCCATCAGCCCCCTTGGTGCTGCGATGGAAGCGGAACAGTCCGCCCTCATGCACGCACACGGCGGTGTTGCCGGAGCTGCGTGCCCCGAAGTCGATGCCCACGTGACCCACCCGGCTGCGCATGGTTCAAATGGCGCTCAATCCACCGTCCACGCCGATTACCTGCCCGGTGATCCAGCGCGCCTGGTCGCTCAACAGGAAGGCCGTCATGGCCGCCAGTTCCTCGGCCTCTCCCACCCGCTTCAGGGGATGGCGTTCGGCGCTCGCGGCCTCCCGTTCGGGGGTGCTCAGCAGCTTCTCGGCGAGCGGTGTGCGGGTGAGGCTTGGTGCGATGCAGTTCACCCGGACGTGGGGTGCAAGTTCTGCCGCGAGCGACCGGATCATGCCTTCCACCGCACCCTTCGCGGCGGCCACGCCAGTGTGGAAGGCCATGCCGCGGCCCACGGCCACGGTGCTGAAGAGCACGATGCCTGCGCCCGGGCTCCGCTTCAGCCGGTCGGCGCAGGCCTGCACGGCGCGGAAGGCGCCCACGGCATTCACTTCGAAGGCCGCGCGCAGGTCGTCGGGCTTCAGCGCGCGCAGCGGCTTCAGGTCGATGCTGCCGGGGCAGTAGGCCAGGCCGCCGAGCGCCTCGGGCAGCCGGTGCAGGGGCAGCCCCTCGCCCACCGCATCGCACACCAGGTGGTCCAGCGCGCCGGGCGGCGCTTCGGTGCTGCGCGCGGCGGTGATCACAGGCGTGCCGCGCGCGATGAGCCGCTCGGCGATGCGCCGGCCGATGCCGCGCGTGCCGCCCACCACCAGGATCGGAGCTTCCATGCGCGGGAGGAACGCCGCACGGCGCGCGTTGTTCGCCTAGGCGCTGTCCAGCCAGTTGGCCAGGATGCGCGGGCCGTGGGGCGTGAGCACGCTTTCCGGGTGGAACTGCACGCCGCAAGCGGGGTGCTGCGCATGGCGCACGGCCATCACCACGCCTTCGGCGCTGCGCGCGGTGACGCGCAGCGCCGAGGGCAGGCGCGCCTCATCGGCGGCCCAGCTGTGGTAGAGGCCCGCATCGAAGGGTGCGGGCAGCCCGGCGAAGAGCGCATCGCGCGGTTCCTCGGGCAGGCAGGGCACCGCCACGCCGTGGCGCACCCGCTGCTGGTTGTAGAGGGCGCCGCCGCAGGCCTCCACCAGCGCCTGCATGCCCAGGCATACGCCCAGGATGGGGTGCGTGGGCAGCAGCGCATGCAGCAGCGCCATGGTGATGCCCGCCTCGCGCGGCAGGCCCGGGCCGGGGGAGATGACGATGCGCGGGTAGCGCGCCGCCTCGTCCACCGTGATGGCATCGTTGCGCACCACCTCCACCGGCGCATGCTGCGCCAGCACATGGTAGAGGTTCCACGTGAAGGAGTCGTAGTTGTCGAGCAGGAGGATGCGCACGGGCCGGCGAAGATCGCCTGCGGCGGCGGGGCGCCGCTAGGGCAGCTGCTCGCTACGCGTGTTCGTGGGCACGCTGCCGCCCACGTTCTGCAGGATCGGGTCGCGGTCGTTGCCTTCGCCCACGTACTTCACCGCGCCGTCCAGGTTCACGTCCTGCTGCCGGTACTGGCCGTTCACCGTGGCGGTGGGCACCGTGCCCCCGATGGCCACCAGGATGGGATCGCGGTCGTTGCCCTCGCCCACGTAGCGCAGCACATGATCGGCGCTCACATCGCCGGCCCACAGCGCCATGGCATCGCCCACCGCCTTGCGGGCGTTGGTGCCGTAGGCGGGATAGCCCGGATCGGTGAAGTCCACCAGGATCGCGGATTCATTCAGCAGCTCGGGGCTTGCGGTCATCACCCCCAGGTGGTTGCGGTGGCGCACCGCCACATGGTAGCTGCCCGCAGGCACGGCGAAGGCGAGGTTCGAGGCACCATCCACCGCATAGGCCCTCCCGTTGCGCTTCAGCAGGGCGGGCTTGCTGGCCACCACCTGCGCGGGATTGCCGGGGCTGCGCAGCTCCACCACCACCCAATCCACCACGGCGCCGCTGCCGGTCACGGCCAGTACCGCAGGCGTGGTGGAGGCCTCATAGGGACCGGTGAAGGCATAGCCCAGCGCGGTGTAGGGCTCGGTGAGCGGCACCAGCCCCTGGCTGCGTAGGGCATCGCCCATCAGCGTGCCCTCAGGGTTCAGCGGACCCTCCAGGAAGGCCACGGGGAGCACCTGGATGGGCGGGGTGTAGAGCGTGGGGATGAGGCACCAGCTGTTCAGGGTGCCCACATCGGCGGTAGCCACATCCTGCACCGTAAGGGTCCAGGTGCCCTGGAAGGGCTGGCCGTTGAAGGCCGCCAGGGCATTCTGGGGCATCACGAAGAGCCCCGTCAAGGGGCAGGCATTCCCCACGGGCCCGGCACTGCCGCTGTCGTCGAACTCAACCACCACGTTATCGGCGCCCCCGCATACGCTGGAGGCGACGAGCTGCACCGTGGTACCGGCCGGGCTCTGCAGGCGGATGCGCAGGTCGCCGGTGTAGGTGTGGGTGATGTTCACGTACACGTTCAGGTCGGTGAGGGTGGCGCCGTTGAGCGCCGGCACCACGATGGTCCGGCTCACCGAGCCGTTGTCCGGGATGGCGGCGCTGGTGCTGTTGGTGTAGCTGGAGCAATTGGCGCCCGGCACCGGCGGCGGCGCGCAATCGGCCACCAGCGGCGCAGCGAAGTCGCACTCGGCGAAGGCATCGTGCCGGGCGTAGAAGGTGACCGCCTGCCCCGTGGGGTATGGACCGAAGGGACCGTAAGTGCCCGTGGCGCTGGCGGTGCCCACCGCAACCGGTGCCGCCGGACCATTGCCATCGGGATCGATCTGCAGGGTGAGCGTGCTCGCGCTGCCCAGCGAAGCGACGTCGACCGACACCTGGTAGCTGGCGGTGTTGATGCAGCTGGTGCCGGCGTTGATCACCGGCGCGATGCAGACCGGCGTGGAGAAGGCGAAATTGAAGATGCGCGTGCTCCACTGGCTGCTTGCGTTGAACTTGGCCGTGCCCCAGAAGTTGCCGGTGGCGGGGTCCGTATCCAGCGCGTTGTAGTCGCCGTAGCGGTTGCTGCCGTTGGCGGCGCTGCCCGCCACCACGGTGGTCTCCGCGAAGGTCATCTGGCCCAGCGCATCGCCCGCCAGGCGGCCGGTGTAGCGGATGCCCGGATGCACCGTGCCGCTGGCCGCGTTGTAGGCCAGGCCGATGTCGCCGTTGGCGTTGATGCCGATGGCGGCCATCCAGCGGTGCGTGGCATCGGGCGAATAGGTGCCCTGCTGGTGGATGGCCCACGGATTGGCCACGGCCGTTCGCCGCAGCTCGTACCACCGCACCCCGTGCCGGTCGTTGCCGTTCACGTCCGTGGCGTGGTTGCACACGATGGCCTCGTGCGTGCCGAAGTTGCGGTACACCACCCGGTTCATCAGCACCTCGCGCAGCGGATCGAGGCGCGTGCTGGTGCCGGGCTGCGGCACGCAGTTGTACGAGGTGTAGCCGCACAGCTCGGTATCGAAGGGCTGCGTGAGCAGGTAGGTGGGGCCGGCGAGCACCGAATTGGCGGGCGTGGCGAAGTTGACCGTCAGCGTCCAGGTCTCCAGGCGGTCGGCGGGGATGGAGGCGCTCCAGGCATCATCGGCCATGCGCATGAACATCGCCGGCGCATTGGCGGGCGGGGCCGGTCCGCCATCGTGCGTCACCGGCGTGCAGGCCTGGAAACCGATGGTGGGGTAGCTGGGCACGGCGAAGCGCTGCGCCGTGGCGCTGAGCCCCTGCAGCATCCGCGTGCGGTCCAACGCATAGGTGGCGGGGCCGCCGGCCTCGTTGGTGGTCACCAGGTAGAGGTTGTTCCACACGGCGTACTTCGGATAGTCGGGGAAGTTGGGCGCCGTGAAGCTGTAGGCGTACCAGGTGCCCGTGGGGTCGGGCGTGGTGCTCACCGCCACGATCATGCGGTTGCCGCTGCTGGCGAACTCGCTCATCAGCCAGCGGTCAGCCAGGGCATCGTAGAGCACGATGGGGTCGCCGAAGCCGCCGTACGCGAAGCCGCCGCTGCTCGCGGCGATGAAGTTGTCCAGGTAGGTCTGCGCCCCCAGGGGCGCGCCGCTCTTGTTGTAGATGCGGAAGTAGGCGCCCGATCCGCCGTTGATCATCTGGATCACGTGGTTGGGGCCCACGTCCAGGCAGGGGTCGGCGGGGTTCACGCCGGTATAGCCCATGCCGTTGATGGAGAGGTTGAGCGCCTTGCCCTGCTGGCGCGCGCCGCCCTTCTCCTGCCACACGGGGTCGGCGCCCAAGGGCCGCGCGCCGCGCACCACCGCCTGGTGCAGGCGCACCGGCTTCACCCCGCCGGGGTAGCCCTTGTCCACCAGCCCGCCCCGCTCGTTGCGCGTGGGCTCGTTGGTGAAGGTCCGCGTGCTGTCCCAGTCGCGGTAGGCCACCGTCTCGCCCAGGAAGACCATCTGCTGCGGCTCGGCGTTGCGCAGCTCCACGTACTCCTGCGCCGGCAGGCGGCCCAGGGCGGTGCAGGCAACGAGCAGGAAGAGGGCATGCTTGGTCATGGCGGGCTTGGGGGAATGGTGCGAGCCGCAAGTTCGGCGTTCCCATCGGGTTGTGCCACCCCCACCCCACCCGCCCGGCGCTGGGGGCGAATGCCGCGGCACCGGTCGCTCCCTGAGGGACCGAGGGATCGCCGGCAAAGGGCTTCACTACCACCCGCACATTGGCCGGTGCCGGCAGCACTCCCATTGCGTGGCGGGCCCGTTCTGATTCGGAGTCCGCCCCCTCCCTCCGCGAGCGCATCGCGGCTCACATCAGTGCAAATAGGTATGTGCGCCACAACCTGGGCCTGAAGGCCCCGCGTGGCTGGGGCTGGGTCACCAACCCGAGGAAGGCCGCCTACAACCGCGTGTACAACCGCACCACCGTGGGTTGCCTTGTGCCTGCCGTGGTGGTGGGCGGCGCGGTGCTGTGGTGGCTGGTGGGCTAGCCGGCCGTTCGGCTTCACCGGGGGGCGCTTCGGCGAACGAAGAACATGGCCAGCTCGCCCTTCCCCTTGGCCTGCACCTGGCCGCGCGGGGTGAAGGTGAAGGCCGGGGTGCCGGTCGGCGTGGGGGCCTCCTGCACCAGCGCAAAGGTCGCCTCGCTGATGTTCACCTCGCCCACGGCGCCGCTGCTCTCCATGCGGGCCGCCGTGTTCACGGTATCGCCCCAGATGTCGTACGCGAACTTCTTCACGCCCACGATGCCGGCGATGACCGGGCCGGTGTGGATGCCCACGCGCATCTCGAAGAAGAGGCGGCCCTGGGCGATGCGCTCGGCCTTGTACGCCGCCATGAAGGCCTGCATGTCGAGCGCGGCGTTCACCACGTCCGCCGGGCTCCCGTAGGCGGGGTCGGGCAGGCCGCCGGCGGCCATGTAGGCATCGCCGATGGTCTTGATCTTCTCGATGCGGTACCGCTCCATGAGGCCGTCGAAGGCCTTGAAGCAATGGTCGATCTCGGCCACCAGCTCCGTCGCGCTGAGCTGCTCGGTGAGCTGGGTGAAGCCCTTGAAGTCGGTGAAGAGGATGGTGGCCTGTGGGAACTCGCGCACATCGGCGTAGCCCTTCGCCTTCAGCTCGGCGGCCACCTCCTCGGGCAGGATGTTGTGCAGCAGCTCCTCGCTCACGGCATGGGCCTGCTCCACCTCGCGCTTGGCGCGGCGCGTGTAGCGCAGGCGGTTCCACAGCGCGCCGGCCAGCACCAGCACGAAGAGCCCCGCGCCGAGGTAGATGTTGCGTGTGCGCAGGGCCCTGATGCGCGCCAGCTCGCTGTCCAGGTTGGCCACCTTCAGGGTCTCGATCTCGCGCGCCTTCTTCTCGCTCTCGTACTTCTGCTCCATGTCGGCCACGGCGCGCACGCGCGCCAGGCCCAGGATGCTGTCGCGCAGCGCGAGGTGCCGCTGCAGGGTGAAGAAGGCCGAGTCCTTGTTGCCGTGCTTGCGCATCACCTCGGCCAGGTTGAGCGTGGCATTGGCCAGCAGCTCCAGGTCGCGCGTGGCGCTGGCGATGGCCACCACCGAGTCGATGAGGCGCAGCGCCAGGCGGCCATCGCCGCGGTTCTCGGCCAGTCCGGCCAGGTTGAGCAGGGCGCTGGTGGTGTTGCCGGTATTGCCCGACCGGCGGGTGGAGCGCAACACCGCATGGTAGCAGGTGTCGGCCGCCTCGAAGCGCTGCCCGATGGCATGCAGGGTGCCGATGTTGAGCAGGGCGGCTTCCATCAGGTCGGGCCGCGGCGCCTGCAGGCCGTAGGCATGCACGTCCTCGAAGCAGGCCAGGGATGCGTCCATTTGGCCCATATTGGCCAGCGCGATGCCTTGGTTGAGGCCCAGCTCGCGCACGGCCGGTTCGCTGTGGCGCCATCTGCCCAGGGCCAGGCGCGCGGCGCTGTCCGCTTCCGCGAAGCGCCCCTGGCTCAGGTACACGGAACAGAGGTTGTTGTACCAGTGCACCCAGGAGCGGGGCGCGCACCGGGCATTCACCAGCTCATCGCGGCAGCCCAGCAGCACGTGCAGGGAGCTGTCCGGCCGCCCCAGGCGGTCCAGCAGGTTCGCGCGGAAGATGCGGGCCTCCAGGGCCAGGCAGGCTTCACCGGCACGCGCATGGATGCGGGCCATGGAATCCACCAGCGGCAGGCCGGTGGTCGGCGCCAGCGCATCGTGCCCGATGATGTGGGCATGGAGGCTGTCGGCCCACGCGCGTTCCCGGGGCGTGGGCGCCTGCGCCCGTGCGCATAGCGCGAGCAGCATCGCCGCGCAAGCCCAAACCGCACCGCTCAGGGTGTACCGATGCATGAGCGCGAGGCGCGTTCAGTGCCGATGCCCGCCGCCGGATCCGCCTTTCTTGAAGGTGTAGGTGTAGGGGCCGCCGGAGAGGCTGCCGTTGGAGAAGACGCTCACCTCCCAAGGAAGGGTCCAGCCGTCGCCATCGATGCTGTCCTGCGAGAACCAGATCTCGAACCGATAGGTGCCGCCGGCACCGCCGTTCTTGTCGATGCCGAGCCGCATGAGGTCGTATTTGCTGCCCTCCTTGCCGTCGCTCCAGCTGCCGGTCTTCTGGTCACCGCGGTGCATGTCGTAGCCGTTGGGGATGGTGACGCTGAAGATGACGCCCACCGTGCCAGGGTTGTTGCCATCGGTATTGAGGCCTTCACAGCTGAGCTTGAAGCCGTCCATCGGCGAGCCTGTCGCATCGCAATGCGTGGAGAAGGCCTTGTTGGCGGTGGTGCCCGTTTCGGTACTGCCCAGAATGGCTGACATGGGGATGGTAGGGTTTGGTTGGAGCATGAAGGCAGGTCCGTGCGCCATGCGCGGGCGCTTGGATTTCCGATGATTTCACAGTAGGTTGCTCGGATGAGAGGCCTCTTCCGAACCGCGATGGTAGCAGTGCTCGCGCTGGCGTGGGCGCCCCGGGCCCGTGCGCAGGGCGATCCGCGCGCGGGAACGGCCTTGCCCAAGGCCGAGGGCCTTATGCGCTTCCCGGTGGTGCTTGCTGCGCCCCGCATCGCCACCGCATCCCTGCCGCCGCGCGTGGACCTGAGCCACCGGGTGCCGCCGCCCGGCGACCAGGGCATGACGAACACCTGCGCGGGCTGGGCCGTGGGCTACACGCTGTGCAGCGCCATCCACGCCGAGCTGAGCGGCGATACCGCGCTGCGCCGCGAGGCACCGGATGCCGCGCGCCTGTTCAGCCCCTCGTTCATCTACGCCCGCGCGCTGCGCGGCAGGCCCTGCGGCAGCGATGTGTTCCTGGCCGATGCGCTGCACGTGGCCGACAGCCTGGGATGCTGCGCCTTCAGCGAGCTGCCCTTCGATACCGCACAGGTGCAGCACGATTGCGCCCGGGTGCCGGAGAAGGCCGAGGAGCTGGCGCGGCGGTTCCGATTGGCCGGCATCGAGCGCATCGCCGATGGCGCCACCGATGCGGTACGCGCCGCACTGGCGCAGGGCCGGCTGGTGGTGGTGAATGCGAACGTGGACAGCAGCTTCACCGCCGCGGGCGACCGCAGCGGCGGCGATCGGCCCTTCACCTGGCAGCCCGTCACCTTCGCGGACACCTATGGGCACGCCGTGGTGATCATGGGCTACGACGATGCGGACAAGAGCTTCCTGGTGCAGAATTCGTGGGGCCTGATGTGGGGCTTCCAGGGCACCTTCCGCATGCCCTATGCGGTTTACATGGCCTATGTGAGCGAGGCGTATGCGGTGGATGCCACCATCCGGCTCATCGGCCTGGTGCCGCCGCCGGTGCAGGCGGACACGGCGCGCCAGGGCCGGCGGCGCATGGAGGCCTCCTTGAAGGAAGGCGAGGCCATCGCGCACCACGGCATCGTGCTCCACGCGGTGGACGTGGACCCCGCCGCTGGCACGGCCCTGCTGCGCCTGGGCGACGCTGACGATGGCCGCATGCTGCACCACCTGCGTCTGGCCGTTGGTGACACGCGCACGGTGCACCATGAGGGACGCGCGTACTCCGTGAGTCGGCCTGGCCCCAGCGCGGAAGGGGAGCAGACGCGGCTTCGCCTGCGGGCCCGCCCTGCGCATCGCGATCCGGAGCTGCGCCAGGCGCTGCGGCGAAGCGCCCGACTGGCTGCAGGCCGGCGCCCGTGAGGCCTCCATCCTCGGCAGGCTCCCTTGAAGTGGACCCTGCCACCCGCCCACGGGATCACATCCGCTAATCCCAACAGGCCGGGTCTCCTTCGCAAGACCCTGCTTGGGGCGTGGGCCTAGCCTGACTCCTCCGAACATCGGGGCCGAAGGGCTCCAGGGGCACGCGCCGGGCGATTGCCCTTGGTCAGTGTCCCGCAGCGCGCCGTGCATCACCTTCGCGGAACGAGAGCATCGGCATGCGCATCCTTCTCCTCATCACGCAGGGATTCCTGGCGGTGAACGCCATGGTGGGCGGGCTGCTGCTGATGCGGGCGCCTGACGGCAGCCTGCTGCAGCTGCCGCGCGGCTTCATGCACAGCACGCTCTTCGCCGATTACTTCTGGCCGGGGGCCATCCTCTTCGCGGTGCTCGGCCTGGGGCATGCGGTGGGCTTCGGCCTCACGCTGCGCCGGTCGGCCTGGGCCGCGCGCGCTGCGCTCCTGCTCGGCGCGGGCACGCTGATCTGGATCGGCGTGCAGGTGCTGATGACCGAGCCCTTCTGGCTGCAGGGGCTCATTGCTGCGCTGGGCGCGGTGGAGCTGCTGGGCGGCAGGCGCTCGGGGTGAAGGACCCGGGTATGAGCGGCCGATGAAGTGGCGGATGGTGCGCCGCGCTCCGCTAGCCCAGCCGTTCTCCAGCACCATTCGCATCATCTCGGCGCGGGTGCGGCAGCCGGTCTTGCCCGGCACGGCCTTGCGACCATGCCACGCCAAGCAATCGGCACGGGCGCCGCTGCGCCGCTCAAACGTTCCACCCCACGGCGGGCCCCATGGACGGGCGGTGCCGTTACCATTGCGGCGCATACGCACCGCCCATGGACAGCACCTCCAACGCCCTCAACTGGTTCGAGATCGCCACCAAAGACCTTGACCGCGCGCAGCTCTTCTACGAGACCGTCTTCGGAATCCGCATGGAGGCCATGGACATGCCCGGGCTGCAGATGCGCACCTTCCCCGCCGACGGCAGCACCGGCAAGGTGGGCGGCGCGCTGGTGAAGAGCGGCATGCACACCCCGAGTCGCACGGGCGCGCTCATCTACCTGAATGCGAACCCCGACCTCAGCGGGCCGCTGGCGCTGGTAGAGAAGGCCGGCGGCAAGGTGCTGATGCCCAAGACGCACATCAGCGACGAGATCGGCTACATGGCCTTCTTCGAGGACACCGAAGGCAATGCCGTGGCAATGCACTCGCAGGGATGAGGGCATCGCGGGCGGCGACGGACCATCCCCTGCCCTCAGGTGTTGATTCCACGGGCGCACCGACACCCGGCCGCCTTCAACCCTGAATCCCTCCTCCCGCATGGTCCCCTCCACCACCCCCGCCTCGCTCCACTTCTCCCTCGCGCGCACGCTGGAGGTGCTGGAGCGCACGCCCGCGGTGCTGCACGCGCTGCTGCACGGGCTGAGCGACGACTGGACGGAGCACAACGAGGGGCCCGGCACCTGGACGCCCAGCGAGGTGGTGGGCCACCTGATCCACGGCGAGCGCGCGCATTGGATGGCCCGGGTGCAGCGGTGCTTGAGCGCCGACGACAAGGCCTTTGCACACTTCGACCGCCAGGCGCACCTGGAGGAGAGCGCCGGCAAATCGCTGCCGCAGCTGCTGGCCGAATTCGAAGCGCTGCGCAAGCGGAACCTGGCCGCGCTGGTGGCCTTGGAGATCACCGGCGCGCAGCTCGAGGGCATCGGCCTGCATCCCGGCCTGGGCGAGGTGCGGTTGCGCGAAGTGCTGGCCGCCTGGGCCGCGCACGACCTGGCGCACATCGGCCAGATCAGCCGCGTGCTGGCCCGCCAGTACCGCGAAGCCGTGGGGCCGTGGCGGGCGAACCTGAGGGTGATGGGCTAGCTGACCGCTGCAGGCGGTGCTTGGCGGACGCCGGCGGCTCAGCCCCACGGGCAGGCCAAGCGCAACCGCTGGCCATCACGCCCCTTGCCCGCCGCGGCCGATCCAGCCCAGGTGCGTGTGGTGGAAGCTGTCGCCGAACTTGAGGCCGCAGCCGAACACGCGGTCCATGCTGGCGTGGCCATAAAGGATGATGCCGGTCCACAGCAGCAGGTCGGTATCCCAGGCGGAGCCCGGCCGGAAGAGCGTGATGGCGTTGAGGTAGAGCCCAGCCACGATGCAGGCCAGGGCCAGGCCCTTGTGGTGGAGCAGGTTGTAGCCGAAGGCCCCGGCGCGCGGCCCGATGAGGTAGCCCAGCATGCCGATGTCGGGGCCGAGGAGCAACAGGGCGTAGGTCCACCACGGCAGTTCGGCCGCATACAGCGCGAGTGCGCAGCCCAGGAATTGCACGAGCTCTTCAAGGCGGAGGAGGGTTCTCATGGCGGGAGCTTTTCCGTTGTGCGTTGCCGATTGCCGGATGTTCGTTGTCGGTTGCCCCGCGTCCTTGGCGGCGGACACGGGCGCACTACCAGGTGATGCCCACAGGGCAGTGATCGCTGCCCATCACCTCGTTGAGGATGAAGGCCTCCTTCACCTTCTTCTCGAAGCCTTTCGACACCAGCACGTAGTCGATGCGCCAGCCCACATTCTTGGCGCGGGCGCCGAAGCGCTGGCTCCACCAGCTGTACTTCACCGTGTCGGGATGGAGGTGCCGGTAGCTGTCCACGAAGCCGGCGGCGAGCAGGGCGTCCATGCCGTCGATCTCCTGCTGGGTGTAGCCGCTGGTCTTGTTGTAGTTCTCCTTGGGCCGGGCGATGTCGATGGGCCGATGCGCCACGTTGAGGTCGCCGGTGACGATCACGGGCAGCTTGCCCTTGGCGAGCCTGGCCACGTAGTGCCGGAACGCGGCATCCCACTCCCCGCGGTAGTCGAGCCGCTTCATGCCCTCACCGCTGTTGGGCGTGTACACGCACACCACCACCAGCTCCTTGAAGGTGCAGGTGACCACGCGGCCTTCGTCGTCGTGGCCCTTCATGCCGATGCCGAAGTGGACCTGCGCGGGCTGCTCGCGGCTGGCGATGGCGGTGCCGCTGTAGCCGGGCCGCACGGCGCCGTAGGCGTTCACGTGGTAGCCGTCCGCGCCGGCCAGGGCCTGCGCCACCTGCTCGGGCGTGGCCTTGGTCTCCTGGAAGCAGACGATGTCCGCATCGAGCTTCCGCAGGGTATCGTGCAGCCCCTTGCCCACGCTGGCGCGGATGCCGTTCACATTGAAGGAGATGAGTTTCATGCCGTGAAGATGGCACGAATGGGCGCTTGCTGCTCGCGATCCGGAGGTCTGTCCTCCCCCATTGCCGCGCCAATCCCGCACATCCATTCCGCGGGGCTTCCGCCCCAAGGCGCCCGCGGCTTCCGTCAAGGCGGCTCGGCTACATTCGCCGGGCATGCTGGAACTCGGCCTGGACACCTTCGGTGATGTGACGGTGGATGCGGACGGCCGTCCGCTGCACCCGGCGCAGGTGCTGCGCAATGTGGTGGCCGAGGCGGAGCTGGCCGACCGGCTGGGGCTGCACTTCTTCGGGGTGGGTGAGCACCACCGCCCCGACTTCGCGGTGAGTGCGCCCGAGGTGGTGCTTGCGGCGATCGCGGCGCGCACGCAGCGCATCCGGCTGGGCAGCGCGGTGACGGTGCTGAGCAGCGACGACCCGGTGCGCGTCTTCCAGCGCTTCAGCACGCTGGATGCGCTGAGCAACGGCCGGGCGGAGGTGATCATCGGCCGCGGGTCCTTCACCGAGAGCTTCCCCCTCTTCGGCTTCCGGCTGGAGGACTACGATGCGCTGTTCAACGAGCGGCTCGAGCTGTTCTGCGCGCTGCTGAAGGAGGGTCCCACCACGTGGAGCGGCCGCACGCGCGCGCCGCTGAAGGACCAGCGCGTGCACCCGCCCACCGAGGGCGGTGCGCTGCGCACCTGGATCGGCGTGGGCGGCACGCCGCAGTCGGTGATCCGTGCGGCGCAATACGGGCTGCCGCTGATGCTCGCCATCATCGGTGGCGACCCGCTGGCCTTCGCCCCCTTCGCCGACCTGCACCGGCGGGCCCTGGCGCAGCTGGGCCGCGAGCCACTGCCCATCGGGGCGCACTCGCCCGGCTACGTGGCGCCCACCGACGAACAGGCGAAGGAGGAACTGTGGCCGCACTACAGCGCCATGCATGCCCGCATCGGGCGCGAGCGCGGCTGGCCGCCCCTCACGCGCGCCGCCTTCGAGCAGCAGGCGGGGCCCACGGGCGCCCTCTGCGCAGGCGCGCCGGAGACGGTGGCCCGCAAGATCGCCCGCACGGCCAAGGCGCTGGGGCTGTCCCGGTTCGACCTGAAGTACAGCGCGGGCACCTTGCCCCACGCGCTGCAGCTGCGGAGCATCGAGCTCTATGCCACCGAGGTGGCGCCGCGGGTGCAGCAGCTGCTGGCCTGAGCGGCCGGTGGGCCCGGAACGGGCCTTCAACCGGCGGCTGGTGATAGTTCGTCCAAAAAACGGGGCTGCCCCCTTTACGGCGCGATGCAACTATCGCTAACTTCGTTTGTCGAACGCAGACAACGCCCCTCCGATGCCACTCACCCCCTACACCGGCCCCTTCGGCCGCGCCGAGCAGCAGCACCTGCTGCGGCGCACCCTGTTCGGCTGCTCCAACGCCGACCTGGCCCACTTCCAAGGGCAGTCGCTCGCACAGGTGGTGGATGCGCTGCTCACCTTCACCAACGACACCGCGCCGCCGGTGAAGACCTACTGGAACCTCAATGGCAGCGCGCCCGATCCCAACGCGCTGGACCCGCAGGTGCCCTTCGGCAGCACCTGGGTGGACACCCCGCGCTACGGCAGTGAGGTGGAGCTGGCCGACATCAGCAGCGCGCGGCTGCAGAGCTACGCGTGGTGGCGCACGGGCCTCATGGTGCACCAGGACCGGAACATCCGCGAGAAGATGGCCCTCTTCTGGTACAACCACATGCCCACGCAGGTGTTCCAGGTCTTCAACCCGCGCTTCAGCTATGAGTACGACCAGCTGCTGCGCACGCAATGCCTGGGCAACTTCAGGCAGCTGGTGCACGATGTGACGGTGAGCGGCGCCATGCTCATCTACCTCAACGGCTTCCTCAACACGGCCAACGCGCCCGACGAGAACTATGCGCGCGAGCTGATGGAGCTCTTCACCCTGGGCGAGGGCAGCGGCTACACCGAGGAGGACGTGCAGGCGGCGGCACGGGTGCTCACCGGATGGACCGTGCGCGAGACCGACCAGCTGGGCGACATCGTGCTGCCCTACGTGGCCTACCGCCCCAGCCAGCACGTCACCGCCGACAAGCAGTTCAGCGCCTTCTTCAACAACACCATCATCCAGGGGCAGGGCGGCCAGGACGGCGGCGAGGCCGAGCTGAACGCGCTGCTGGACATGATCATGGCCAAGGAGGAGGTCTCGCGCTTCATCTGCCGCGAGCTCTACCGCTTCTTCGTGCACGGTGAGATCGATGCCGCCACCGAGGCACAGGTGATCGAGCCGCTGGCCGAGCTCTTCCGGGCCCACATGGGCGCGCCAGACCAGCTGCGCACGGTGATGCAGGCGCTGCTGACGAGCGACCACTTCTTCAGCGCGCAGATCCGGGCGTGCATGATCATGAGCCCGGCCGACCTGGTGATCGGGTCCATCCGCAAGCTCGACATGCCCATGCCCACACCCGCGCAGGTGGAGGCGCAGTACCGCGTGTGGCGCGATGTGTACTTCCTCACCGCCTACAGCGGCCAGGAGCTGCTCAACGTGCCCAACGTGGCGGGCTGGCCGGCCTACTACCAGTTCCCCGCCTACGACGACATCTGGCTCGACACGGCCACCTATCCGGCGCGCAACAACTCGCTGGCGGCGCTGCTCTTCAGCGGCTTCTCCACGCCCAACAACCTCTACCAGCCCGAGAGCCGCAACCTGGAGTTCAAGGTGGACTTCGTTGGGCTGGTGGGCCAGTTCTCCGATCCCATGAACCCCAACGCGCTGGTGAGCGATGCGGCCGAGCTGATGTTCGCCGTGCCGGTGAGCCTGCTGGTGCGCACGCAGCTGAAGATCAGCTACCTGCTGCTCGGCCAGCTCACGGACAGCTACTGGAGCGACGCCTACGAGCTCTATGTGACCGACCCCAATACCACCGACATGACGGCGCAGCTGGTGCCGAGCATGCTGCTGTGGCTCTTCCTTGACATGGCGAAGGCCGCCGAGACCCAATTGCACTGAATCCCCCGAATCACCAACCATGGACCGCAGACACTTCCTCCGCACCTCATCGGTGGCCACCTTGGGCGGATTCACCGTGCAAGGCTTCGCCAGTCCCTTGCTTCAAGCCCTGCGCAACAGCCGCACCGCCGAGGACCGCGTGCTGGTGATCGTGCAGCTCTTCGGCGGCAACGACGGGCTGAACACGGTGATCCCGCTGGACCAGTACGGCACGCTGGCCGCCAAGCGCCCCTACGTGCTCATCCCGCAGGCGGCGGCGCTCCCCCTGGGCGGCCTGGGCGGCACCGGGCTGCACCCCGCCATGGGCGGCATGCGCGAGCTGTGGGAGGACGGCAAGCTGGCCATCGTGCAGGGCGTGAGCTATCCCGAGCCGAACTACTCCCACTTCCGGGCCACCGACATCTACGAGACGGGCGCCGATGCCAACCAGCTGCTGAGCTCGGGCTGGACGGGGCGCTACCTCAATTTCGAGTACCCCAACTACCCCGCGGGCTACCCCAACACCGACATGCCCGACCCGCTCGCCATCCGCATCGGCGGCGCCGTGGGACCCGGCCTCCAGCACATGGGCGTGAGCATGGCGGTGGCCCTCAACAACACCAACGACCCGCTCAACCTGGCCGGGAACATCTACCAGGACGCGGCGCCCGCCACCTGCAGCGGCGGCAAGCTGTCCTTCGCGCGGCAGGTGCAGCGGCAGACCGACCTCTACGGCGATGTGATCGAGGCGGCGGCGGTGGCGGGCTGCAACCAGAGCACCCTCTACCCCACCGGCAACGCGCCGGGCGCCGAGCTGGCGCAGGCGCTGAAGATCGTGGCGCAGCTCATCTGCGGCGGACTGAAGACGAAGATCTACTGGGTGAGCATCGGCGGATTCGACACGCACGCCCAGCAGGTTGAGGACAGCGACCACACCATCGGCTTCCACGCCAACCTGCTGCAGGGCCTGAGCGACAGCATCCACGCCTTCCAGGACGACCTGAACCTGCTGGGCCTGGAGGACCGCGTGCTGGGCATGACCTTCAGCGAATTCGGCCGCCGCATCGTGGATAACGCCTCGCTGGGCACCGACCATGGCAGCGCGCAGCCCATGTTCCTCTTCGGCACCAAGGTGATCCCCGGCATGCTGGGCACCAACCCGGAGATCCCCGCCAACGCCACCTACCAGACCAACCTGGCCATGCAGTACGACTTCCGGTCGGTGTATGCCAGCGTGCTGAAGGACTGGTTCTGCCTGGAGGAGAATGACATCGACACGGTGCTGCTGAACACCTACCAGCCGCTGGCGCTGATCGACCCCGAGGGCTGCCTGGGCACGGACATCCGCGAGGTGAACCAGCGCGCCGGCAACGAGCTGCTGCGCGCCTTCCCCAACCCCTTCACCGAGCGCACCACGCTCGAGTACGTGAGCCACGGCGGCCGCGTGCTGGTGCAGGTCTTCAACGAGCAGGGCCAGCTGATGCAGACCGCGTTGAACCAGCCCATGCCTGCCGGCACCTACCGCGTGGACGTGGACCTGGGCGACCTGCCCGCCGGCGTGTACTATGCGCGGCTGCAGAACGAAGGCAGCCAGCAGGTGCGCAACCTGCTCAAAGTGCGCTGAGCGGGGCGCTGCGTGCACGGAGCCGCTTTCTTTGGGGCATGTCACAGCCCCCCGTCGACGACAGGCAGCAGCCCACCCCCGAGCCACCCCGGCCCGAGCAGCCCCTCCGCGACTCCGAAGCCGCACCTCCGGCGCGCTACGAGGATGTGGATCCCTATCAGGCGGACCATCGCGACCACCTGCTCATCCAGAGTCGGTGGAACCTGATGACGGTGAGCCAGATGAGCGACCTGAAGGCGAACCTGATGCTCACGCTCTCAGCGGTGCTGCTGCAGTTCGCGCTCAGCAAGGTGTCTGACCATGCGCTCACCGGCCCCAAGGCCCACTACTGGGTGATGGTCTTCGGTGCGCTCACCACCATCCTGCTCTGCGCCTACTCCACGCTGCCCAAGGCGCCGCCCCTGGGCCGGCAGCTGCCCGATGGGGCGCCGCTGCCCAAGGGCTTCTCGCTGCTCTTCTTCACCTCCTTCATCCAGCTCTCGCTTCCGGATTACAAGCGACGCATGCACGAGGTGCTCTCCTCGCCGCCCCGCACCCACGATGCCATCCTGGAGGAGCTCCACAGCCACGGCCACTACATCGCGCGGAAAAAATACCGCCCGCTGCGGCTGGCCTACATCAGCTTCCTCCTCACCTGGCTGGTGGGCGCCGCGCTCTACGCCATGGCCTGAGCGCGAACCGTTCGGCACCGCCGGGCAGCGGAACGGGCGCGCCGCGCGTCTTAACCCCAACCGAACTCCCATGAAGGCACCCTACACCGTACTCTCCGCACTGCTGGCCACCGCTGCTGGTGCGCAGACCATCAACCAGTCGAACTTCACCTTCAACCCGAACCTGCTCACCGTGCCGCCGGGCACGGAGATCACCATCACCCTGGGCGGGGGGCACACCTTCACCCAGGTGAGCGAAGCAACGTGGAACGCCAACGGCAACACGGCACTGCCAGGCGGCTTCAACTTCAACTCGGGCACGCACCAGCTCACGCTCACCGACCCCGGCACCTACTACTACGTCTGCATCCCGCACGCCAGCATGGGCATGAAGGGGCGGATCGTGGTGGAGAGCGGCACCGGTGTGCGTGAGCCGCTGACGGAGCGCATCGCCCTGGTCTTCCCCAACCCCGTCGCCCAGGAGCTGACAGTGCAGCAGCCGGAGGCCGCTGGCGGCACGGCCTTGTTGATCGATGCCCAAGGCCGCCAGGCGCTGCAAAGCCCCCTCACGGGCAACGACCGCCTGCCGGTGGCCGGCCTTGCGCCCGGCACCTACGTGCTCCGCATCACCGACCGCGATGGCACGCTGCGCCGCGAGCAGCGCGTGGTGATCGCACGCTGAGCACTGCGCCGCTGAATGCATGAGCGCCGCCCTCAGGCGGCGCTCGTGCATTCAGCGCACCGCGGTCCACCAAGGCTCGCTGAGCCTGAGGTCCGGCCCGTTGACGATGCGCCCGATGCGCGGCGTGAGCAAGGGGACGCCCAACTCGGCCGCCTTCGCGGTGAGCCGCTCGATGGGCTCCTTCCACGGGTGCATGGCCAGGCTGAATTTGCCCCAATGGACCGGCAACAGCACATGGGCCTTCACGTCCACGGCGGCTTGGGCGGTCTCTTCGGGCATCATGTGGATGCTGCTCCAGCGCTCGTTATAGGCACCGCATTCCAGCAGTGCCAGATCGAACGGGCCGAAACGCTCGCCGATTGCCTTGAACGTGGGCGAATAGCCTGAGTCCGCGCCGAAGTACACGCGCTTGGTGCGGCCCTCGATGACCCACGAGCCCCAGAGGGTGGTGAAGCGGTTGGTGAGGCTGCGGCCGCTGAAGTGGCGCGCTGGCGCGAGCGTGAGCTTCACGGGGCCGAGGGCGCCGCTCTCCCACCAGTCCATCTCGGTGATGGCCGCTGCGGGCACGCCCCAGCGCTCCAGGTGCGCGCCCACGCCGAGCGGCGCGATGAAGCGCCTGTCCTTCAACTGCAGGATGGTCTCGTGGTCGAGGTGATCGTAATGGTCGTGCGAGAGGAGCACCGCATCCACCTGCGGCACCAGGTCGGCGTGCATGTGCTTCGTATAGCGGAAGCGTTTCGGTCCCACGAAGGAGAAGGAGCTGGCGCGCTCGCCGAACACGGGGTCGGTGAGGAAGGTGAGGCCATCGACCTTGATGAGCAGCGTGGAGTGGCCGAACCAGCACACGGCCAGGGCGCTGTCCGGCACGGCGGCCCAGGCATCCGCGTCGAAGCCCACCGTGGGGATGGTGTCCTCCGGCTCGCGGCCCTCGGCGCCCTTGGCGAACTCCCATAGCACGCCCAGCATGGTGCCCAAGGGCATGTCCATGCTGGTCTCCACCACGTTGCGGAACCGGCCATCCACCTGGTTGGGCGATGCCTTGATGCGCTCGAGGCGCGCGCCTTCGGGATCGGCGCCGATGCGCGGCGCGAAGCGGAAGTAGAGCGCGAGAGCAAGGCCGAGAGCGGCCAGGAGGCCCAGCAGGATCCAGAGCATGCGGCGGATGAATCGCAAGGGTGAAGGGGGAAAGGTCCGGCGCAAAGGTCCGGACCTCCCCCACTCACCCCACCACCGCAGCCACCACCAGACAGCCGCTCGTGGAAGGGACCGAACTACTTGTACTTCACCGCCCCCTGCGCCAGCAGGTGCTCGATGTCATTGTTGATGCTGAGGATGAGCAAGCTGGTGGCGGTGCAGAAGACCGGGCTGGTGATGCAGTGATGGCCGTTCCAGCTGCCATCGTTGTTCTGGATGCCCACCAGGCGGCCGGTGGTCTGCTGGTACCAGTTCTTCCACCCCTGATCCTTGGCGATCACCAGCGACTCGCCGGTCTGCAGGAAGCTGAGGAACTCCTCACCGCCGTTGTTGCCGAAGCCGCTGATGACATCCTCGCGCTGGGCCTGCTGCTTGGCGGCCTCGTACACCTGGTAGGCGGCGTTGAGGCGCTCGGCCTCGCCGCGCGGCACACCGGCATCCTGCAGGGTCTCCACGGTAACCGGCGCATTCTTCGCGATCCGCCCCTCCTTCTTCGCCTTGGTGACCACCTCGTTCAGCTCGCGGGCCTCGGCGGCGCTGTTGCGCGTGCTGCCGCTCACGGCGTAGAGGGTGATGCCGGCAGCGCGCTCGGTGGCCACGGTGCCCTTGCCCGCATCGAAGTTGCTCTTCTGGTAGTCGCGCGCCAGCTTCAGCGACTCCTCATCCACCGTGGCGCCCTGGGCCTTGGCGCTCTCCAGCGCGCTGGCGGCGAAGCTGCTCTGCAGCACGCCGGCCCAGCCGTCGCCGCGCATGCTGCCGTCGGCGTTCTGACCGCGCTGGATCATGTCCACGCAGGTGTTGAGGGCGCGCATGGCGCGGAGGCGCTTCGGATGCTGCTCCTTGAGCTTCGCCACCAGGTTGCTCAGGTACTGGGCGGTGAGTGCCACATCGATGTTGGCGCCCAGCTTGGCCTGGATCTGCGTGCCCTGCAGCTGGGTGATGTTGATGGCGCCCTTGGGCGCGGCCTCCACCTGCAGCAGCAGGTAATCGGTGGCCCGGGCCAGCTGCTGGCTGTAGGGTCCCTGGTCGAGCGTGCTGCCCATGCGCATGATGGCCATGGCCACCATGGCCGTGGTGGCGGGATCGGTGCTCACGGCATGCGGGTCGCGGATGTCCTGCCGGGCGTGCGAGCCGGCGCCGTAGCCGCCATCGGCAGCCTGCGCGCGCACCAGCCAATCGAGCCCCTTGCGCTCGGCCTGCAGCACCGCTGCCGGCGTGGCGAGCACGAAGGAGCTGTCGAGTCCCTCGCCCTCGTAGACGGTCTTGAACACGCAGCCCTCAGGCGGCTCGGGCACCGGCGTGTGGCAGTGGGCGCGGGCCGTGGCGGAAGGCCGCGGGTTGAAGGCAAGGAGCATCACCAGGATGCCGAATCCGCCGGTGATGGCGGCGATCAGGAAGACGTGCTTTCTCATGGCGTGTGCGTTTAGGCCTCTCCGCTGGGATGCGGAGGAAGGGCGTTTTGCACATGCGGTACACGCGCGCGCCGATCGGGTTCAATCGGATGGGCCGCTACGGCTCATCCGGCGCTCGCTGCGCGCGGAAGTAGCCATTGCTCACGGTCACGAAGACCTCCTCGCCGGTCCCTGTGTCGTACCGGACCATGGTGCCGAGGAAGATGCCCTGCACCTCGCCGCCCACCGGGCCGTACAGGTTCACCCCGACCTGGAGGTTGTAGGGGAAGTAGTAGCGCCCATCGATGACCAGGGTGATGCTGCAGTCGCCTTCGCCTTCCACCGTGGCGCAGTTGCCGGTGGCGCTGCCCAGCCATTCCCCGTAGAGCTGCGGACCGCCGCCGCCATCCACAACGAAGAGCTGCGTGGTATTGTCCGCGGCATAGTAGGTGGCGGTGGCCATGCCGGCGGCCGGGTCAAGCACCACGGTCTGCTGATTGTAGCCATCGCCGTTGAGCACGCAGCCCGCCTGCAGCCCGCCGCCAGAACCGCCGTTGCAGAGGGTGATGGTGCCCGCATCCGCTTCACCTCCCGGCGCGGTGGGCAGCGACACGGAGACCTCCTGCACGATGCCGCCGTTCAGGTTCACCAGCCGGAGCGTGGCCTCTTGCCCATTGTACGGCGCAGCGATGCGGAACTCGGGGGTGGCCCCGAGCGGCATGAAGTAAGAGCCGCCGGACCAGGTGACCATGGCATAGCCGTTCACGGTGCCGCTTGGGCAGATGAGCGTGCCCACGATGTAGCCCGGCGTGTTCACCAACAGCTCCACGTACTGCTCGGCATCGGCCGCCAACGTGCCGATGGGCATCGGCGCGGCCGTGAGGCCGATCGGGTTCGCATCCACCTCCACGGTGAGGTCGACACCCGAAGGGACGAACGCGTCGAACTCCCCATCGGAACGCGGATAGGTCCTCACCTGCCGGATGCGCAAGGGCAGCAGCGGCGCCAGCTCCTCATCCCCTTCCACGCGCACGCGGCCCCGAACGCGCGCCCGCGGCCATGCGGCATCCGCGTTCCAGGTGGAGAAGTGCTGCACCACGCCGACGTACTCGCCGCCTTGGCGCTGGGCCTCGCCCTCCGGCTCCCAGATGCCCGTCTGCTCATTGAGGTGCCACAGCGGAACGGTGGCGGGCGCCTCGCTGCTCTGATCGGCCGCGATCGGCAGGCGGATGGTGGCCGAGGCCCCATTGCCCAGCTGCAGCTCGTTGCCCGCGCCATCGGTGATGCGCACGCTGGCCATGCCGTAGCTGTAGAGCTGCTGTTGCGTGCCGCCCGCGATGGCCGTAAGGTCGCCACCCGGCATGGCCGCGCTGAAGTCCGGCGCATCCGTGGCGAAGTGCTCCGCAGCCACGGCGTAGGTGCCCGCGTAGGGCGCTCCCGTTGCGGTGACGAGCCCGTTGGCCGGCAGCTGCAGGCGGAATCCATCCGGCAATTGCAGGTCCTGCGGCGAATCGGATGAGAGACCGGTGAAGTCAGGCGCGCTGGACCGCATGGACACGCGTACGATCGTGGTGCCGTTGAGGTGGGCCGCCGTGCCATGCACCGCGTTGAAGTAGCCCGCCTTCTGGCAACGCACCACCACGCGTTCGTTCGCCGGGGCGCTGCCGAGCAAGAACATGCCCGCCGCATCGGTCACGGCCGATGCGCTGCCGGACTGCACCTGCACGCCGGGCAAGGGGGCGCCGGAGCCATCCACCACCTGGCCCAGCACGCGCGTGGTGCCGGTGGCCATGGGCGCGGATGACGGCGCGGCTGCATCCTCCTCGTCCTTCCGGCAACCGCCGAGGAGCAGCAGGAGCAAACCGAGCATGGCCACCAGCAGCAAGGTCCAGTGGTTGAGGCTCTGCGCAGCGGCGGGCGACCGCTTGGGATTGTTCGCTGTGTGTTTCATCCCCGTGCCGGGAAGGGCGATCCGTTGGTGCATGGGGCAAGGGTAGCGCCCGGCTCGCACCGCATCCATCACATGTTCGTGGGTATCCCGCTGGGCCGGGCCTGCGGCGGAGAGCGGTCGTTGACCAGCCTCAGCGGGACCGTTGCGCAGTGGCCGGCCTCCACACGAAAGTGGGGATGCGAAGGGCGTATGCACGGGATAATGTTGCTGCCCTGCAGCACCCTGACCGGTGCTTACGCCACTCATCATGGATCTCCGCTGCCCCACCCCGCTCCCCTGCCTCATCGCCGGCCTGCTGCTGATCACCGCGCACGAGGCCTATTCCCAGCCCGGGGAATGCCAGCCCCAGGCATGCACCTACACTGGCGGCCCCTCAACCGCTACGGTTCCGGCCACCAGCGCATCGCACTTCACCACCTCCGGGGTCTGGATCCAACCCAGTTGGTCCGCGAGCTTCCCGGTCACCGCCGGCGAGACCTATGAATGGTCCTCCTGCCCGGCGGACGGCGCCGGGATACCCTACTACCCATCGGACATCAATTTCACCCTGATGCGTGCGGATGGCAGCTTCCTCTGCTATTCCGACGATGTCTGCGGCGCCTTCCCGAAGATCCGCTGGACCGCGGACCAATCCGGAACGGTGATCCTGGGACTACGGGAGGATGGTTGCTACATCACCCCATACACCACACGGAAGTACCAGCCTTCGTGGCGGTGCGTGACCTGCCCCGCCTTCCAGCCTTGCGAGGCAAGGACGGAGATACGCTGTGCAACCACCTACACGGCCACGCACGGCAGCGGTGCAGGCGTCTTTGACCTTTCCTGCGGCAGCGGCAGCGGCACAGGCAAGGAACGGGCGTACCTCTTCGTGCCCGGATCAAGCGGCTCCATGGTGCTGCAGCAGCTCGCCTCACATGCGCCGGTCCGCTGGTACTACAAGCCGGAAAGCCAAGGCTGCGGCGCCACCAGCTGGACCTGCGTCGGCACCCTGACCGGCAATGCGAGCAGCACTTCCTTCACCGTGAGCGAAGGGGTGCGCTACCTCCTCTTGGCCGATCCGGAGGCCACCACCCAAGGTGACGTCTCCTTTCAGCTTGGCTGCACCCTGCAGCCCGACCCCTGCCTGTCACCGACACCCATCAGTTGCGGGAACACGTACAGTGTGACCATACCATCGGGAGCCGGCATGGCCGGGGAATCATTGGAATGCGGACTGCTGACCTTGGGCAAGACCCGTGTCTTCGCGTTCACCACCGTGCTCGGAGGCGACTATACCATCACCCAGAACGCATCCGAACCGGTGACCTGGCTGGTGTCGAAGGGCGACCCCACCCGCCCCTGCGAGTTCAAGTGCATGGACTGGGCGCCGAACGCAGGCTCCATCACCACGTCCCTGAAGCCGAACATGACCTACTATTTCCGGTTGAATGGAACCTACACCACGGGCGCTTCGGTCACATTCACCATTGATTGCTCGGCTGTCGAGGACCCCTGCTCCGCGATCGGCAACCTGAGCTGCGGGTTGCCTGCTTCAGCAACGGTGAGCGGAACCGGCGGTTGGAACGGCTTGACGGGCTATTGCGGAATCAGCGGATCGTGGGGGAAGCAGCGCCTGTATGCCTTCACCCCTGATCAAACGGGAGCGCACACCATCGAACAGACGATGCTCACCCAGGGACAGATGATGCGCTACTTCATCAAGCCGCAATCCGGAGGCTGCTCATCCATGGGATGGTCCTGCATCGGATCACTGAACGGCCCTGGCACAACGCCACCCATCACGCTGGAGGCAGGCGTGCCTTACTACATCATGGCCGATGCCTTGTACGCCTACCTCACGAGCAGCTATACCATGCGCGTGAACTGCCCTCCTCCCCCGGCCGACCCCTGTGCGGCCATCGTGAACCTCGCCTGCGGCATCCCCGTCACACGGAGCATCGCACCGGGCCAGGGGGCTTACAGCGCGCCGCAGAACACCTGCGGGTACAGCACGCCCGGGCGTGAACAGATCCTTCGCTTCACGGCACCCTATTCGGGGACCTACAACATCAGGCAATTCACCGCTTACGATTGGACCGACTACTTCTTCAAGCCTGAAGCCAATGGATGCAGCGCCGCCGGTTGGACCTGCATCGATGACCTGTTCGGCGCGGAGCTGAGCGGGGCATTCACCATGCTCC
This sequence comes from Flavobacteriales bacterium, assembly GCA_030584065.1. Taxonomy (NCBI): domain Bacteria; kingdom Pseudomonadati; phylum Bacteroidota; class Flavobacteriia; order Flavobacteriales; species Flavobacteriales bacterium. Next base: position 181,185 of record CP129489.1, on the reverse strand, counting down.
AGGGTATCACCTATCTCATCATGGCCGACCCGGAATCCAGCAACGGCGGCATCCTCTCCTTCCAGCTTGAATGCAGCAGTCCTTACGATGCCTGCGCCTTGACCGAGCCGCTGGCCGGATGCAACGAGCCCATGTCCGTGCAATTAGGAACAGGGAACGGCAGCTACCTGAACCCAGGCAGCAGCTGCGGGGCGAACACGCCCGGCCGCGAGCGCATCTTCACCTACACCGCCGCGGAGGGAGGGCAGCGCTTCTTCCAGCAGTTCACCTCCAACGGCACCATCAACTACTACGTGAAGCCGCAATCCGGCGGCTGCAATGGATCCGGTTGGACCTGCCTGGGCGGCATCAGCGGGGCCGGTGTCACCTCTACCTACAGCATGACGGCGGGCACTACCTACCTGGTGATGCTGGATGCGCTGGCCACCACCGGCCAAACGGTCCAATTCGTCATGGGATGTGCAGCCAGCGGCAACGTCTGCAACACGAGCATGATGGGTTCCGTCACCTGCAACACGGATATGCCCGTGAATGTGCCCTCCGGCGCGGGCGGACTCCTTCAACTGCCCGGTTGCGGCGGCGATCCGATGCCCGGGCGTGAACGGATCTATGCCTTCATGCCGACGGAGAGCGGAGTGTTCAGCGTCATCCAGATGATGGACGGCGATGGGGACTACACCACCTACCGCTATGCCTACAGGGCCGCAGGCTTCGGCTCCTGCACCGATGGTTGGATGTGCATCGGTTATCGGCAGGGAACGAGTGAGGTGGGCACGATGAACCTCACCGGCGGCATGCTCTATTGGCTGATGATCGATGCCTCGAGCATGACCGGAGGACAGCTGGCCTTCCGGATCGAGTGCCCGACCTACGAAGCCTGCACGGACATCCAGCCCGTTACCTGCGGCACGCCGCGGTTCGTGGTACTGGGCAGCGGGCAAGGCGGCAAGGACTGGAACTCCTGCGCTCCGGGAAACCCCACCCCCAGCCTTCCGGGCAAGGAGCGCATCTTCCGCTTCAGCCCCGGTGCCAGCGGCTACCACACACTCACGCAAACGGGTACGGGAGCAACGCTTCACTACAGCGTGCTCGAGGAGTCGCCCGATGCCAGCCCGACATTCTGCGCCGAGCAGGGCAGCTTCTCCTGCTGGGATGAACTGACCGGTCCCTATGAGGAGGCGCAACCGCGCTGGTTCAATGAAGGGGTCGACTACCTGATCATGGTGGACCAGCCCACCACGAACGACGTCTCCTTGACCTTCACGATCCATTGCCCCGTACCGCCGAACGATGATTGCGCGAATGCGACACCGTTGGCCGTCCACCCCTGGAATACCGACTATCCGGTTGCGGCAACACCCGGGAACAATGCGGGCGGCGCGTTGCAGGACGGCCCCACGCCCACCTGCGACACCCACGCGTTCGAGAACAATGGCCCATGGCCGGATGTCTGGTTCACCTTTCAGTCGGGCATGACGCCCGTAGTGGCCGAAGTCTATCTGGGCAGCGCATCCGGGCTCAGCCTGGAACTGTATATGGACAACGGTACCGGCTGTACGGGCGTGCCGGTCTGGTGCCAGTCCGGGGTCGACGGTACCTTGCTCCTGCCTGTTCAGCAGAACGCGCTCTACCGGCTTCGCGCCTTCACCAACCTGGGCTACGACGTGCCCGGCAGCTTCGCCATCTGCCTGCACCGCACCGCACCTCCGCCTTGCGCCAGCCTGATCGCTCCTGCTCCGTTCGAGGAGATCGAAGAGGGCGCGCCGATACACCTTGAATGGACATCCTCCCCCACGGCAACCAGCTACCTCATCGAGCTGCTGGATATCACGGCCTACGCACCGGACCCCGTCGACGGCTTCCCCGTTACCGCATTCGGCACCGACCTGTTGCTTAACGCGCTCCCGATTGGCGCTTACACATGGCGCGCGACTCCGCTGAGCGCCTCCGGTTCGGGCGACCACTGCCCGTATGGATACTTCTCGGTCGTCCCGCCCACCGCCATGAGCCTGCAGGTACCCGTGCGCGCCGTGCTCGATGGCGCGTGGGTACCGGCCACCGGCCTGATGCGCGACAACCTGCGCATCGCCGGCCTCATCCCTGCGCAGCACCCCTATGGCGGCGCGCCGTGGTTCCATGATGGCAGCGAGGAGCTGGGATCCTTCGCCCTGCAGGCCACCGGCCCGAATGCGATCGTGGACTGGGTGCTGGTGGAGCTCCGCGCACAAGGCGCCCCGCAGCAGGTGGTAGCCCGCCGTGCCGGCTTGCTGCAGCGCGATGGCGATATTGTGGACACGGACGGATCGAGCCCGCTCACCTTCCTGGCCGTTCCCACCGGCAGCTACCATGCAGCGGTGCTGCACCGCAATCACCTCGGCGCGATGACGCAGGATGCGATCCACATGGATGGGTTGCAAGCGCCGATCGACCTCACCAGCGCCGCGCTTCCTACCTACGGCGCGCAGGCGCGCAAGCAGCTGAGCGGCGGCAATGCGCCGCTGGGCCTGTGGGCGGGCGATGTGAATGGCGACGGCAGGCTCAAGTATGTGGGCGAGGACAACGACCGCGACCTCATGCTGGTGGCCATCGGCGGCAACGTGCCCACCAATACCATCGCAGGCTATCGCATGGAGGACATCTCGCTGGATGGCCTGGTGAAGTACGTGGGCGACGGCAACGACCGCGACCCGGTGCTGCAGAACATCGGCGGCTCGGTGCCCACGGCGGTGCGGCTCGGCAGCCTGCCCTGACCCCTGGATCACGACCGCCCCAACCTTGCGTAAGGCATGGGCGCCGGCGGCCTCACCGGTCGAACACCTTGTTGAGCGCTTCGGTGCGGCTATGCACCTGCAGCTTGCCGTAAATGGCGCGGATGTAGGACCGCACGGTCTCCACGCTCAGGGCGAGCCGGTCGGCGATCTCCTTGTAGCGGTAGCCATCGGCCAGGAGCCTTACGAGTTCGTGCTCGCGCGGCGTGAGGCTCTCCACGAGCCGGGCACTGGCCTTCTTCTGCTGCACATTGGCCACCACCATGCGCGCGATGGCGAGCGACATGGGCGAGCCGCCGGCATGGATGTCGCGCACCGCCTGCGCGATCTCCGCCGGCGTGGCGGTCTTCAGCAGATAGCCCGTCGCTCCGGCGCAAAGCGCACTGAACAGATTGGTATTGTCCTCGAACACGGTGATCATGAGGAACTGCAGCCGGGGCCGCTTGGGCTTGCATTGGGCCACCACCTCGATGCCGCTCTGTCCGGGCAGGTTGATGTCGGAGAGTACCACGTCCAGCCCATCGAGCCCTTCCGGCCGGGCAAGGAAGGCCTCCGCATGGGGAAAGCTGCCCTTCAGGTCCAGGTCACCGGCTTCCCGGATGGCGCGCTCGAAGGCGAGGCGCATGTCGGCGTCGTCCTCGATGATGGCAATGCGGATGGACATGAAAGCGAAGGTACCCGCAAGCAGCAGCGGCGGTATCACATGTTCGTGGGGGGTAGCGGCACCTGAAACGTGACAGTGGTGCCCGCAGGGCCCGTATCCACCTTCACGGCGCCGCCCAAGGCCTCGGCGCGCTTGCTGAAGTTGGCCAGCCCGTTGGCGCCTTCCCGGATCCGCTGCGGATCGAATCCGTGGCCGTTGTCGCGCACCAGGAGCTCGACCTGGCTCGTGCCCAGGTGAAGCTGCACGGCGATGCGCGCGGCGCCACTGTGCTTGAGCGCATTGTTCACCGCCTCCTTCAGCACGAGCAGGATGTTGCGCTTCAGCTCCGGGCCGATGGTACGCTCGCGGTCGGCATCGGCGCAGCGCAGATCTGCGATCAGCTGCACCTGCAGGTCCTCGAACTGACGCCCAAGCATGCTGCGCACGTAGGCCAGGAAGGAAGCGAAGCTGTCGTTGCGCGGGTCCACCGTCCAGACGATCTCGCCCAGTTCATTCACGAGCTCGGTGCTGGCCTCGGCGATGCGCGCGGCTTGCGGCGCTGCAGAGGCGTCCATCTGCCGCGAGAGCATCGTGATCTTGGTGAGGCCGCTGCCGATGCCATCGTGGATATCGCGCGCGATGCGCATCCGCACGCGCTCCAGCTCGCGCTCGCGCTCCAGTTCGCGCACTTGGGCGCGATGCCGCCGGTTGAGCACCATGCGCGTGAGCAGCACCACGAACAGCACGGCCAACAGTGCACCGGTTCCGATCGCCCACCAGCGTGCCCACCAGGGCGGCAGGATGACGAAGCGCAGTTGCACCTCGACAGGCTTGGACGATGGGCTCTCGGCCCGCACGTCCACCTCATACGCACCAGGCCGAAGGTCCAGCAGACTGAACGAGCGCTGGCGGCCGAGGGCGGCCCATTCGCCGGGCGTCCCATCGCGTGTGATGCGATAGGCGTAGGTGAACGCATCCCCTTCGAAAAGCGCCACCACCCCGAACGCCAGCTGGATGCTGTTGCGCGTGTGCGGCAGCTCCACCCCATCGGCCTGCAAGGCAACCAGGCTGAGGGGATCGGAACCGGACCTGGCCTCGCGCACCATGAGCCACGCCTCAGGGTGCGACGGTTCGAATGCCCGCACGCGCTTCCATCCCTCTGAATCGATCAGGATCCCGCCATCATGGCCTTGCGCCAGGCCGTGCACCACGGCGGCGAAACCATGAAGCGGATCGAGCCGGACCAGGATCTCCGTGTCGGGATCGAGCAGGTAGCAGGCGCGCCCGGCCAGCAACCAGAGCCGGCCTCGCGCATCCTTCACCGCCGACTCGAAATAGGGCCGTTCCGGCGGCAACCAGCGCCGCTCGATCGACCAGGCCCCATCGTGATCGCGATGCATCCGGATGACCCCGTGGCTGCGGGAAAGGGCGTAGATGCGGCCTGCATCATCCGCCAAGAGGCCCATTGAGGCCCTGAACTGCGCCTTGGGCGTTCGGGGACCGCACACTAGCTCGAATGCTCCCGAGGCCATGTTGAACAGCGCCGGCCCATCGGGACCAAGATCCACCAGGAGGCGGTCCGTTTCATACCGTTCAATGCCGATCACCTGCGACGCACCCCCATCACCGCCCACTGGGGGCCGGAAGCAGCGGCCACCGCCATCCTCCGGGTCACACCGGAGCAGACCATCCTGGCCCAGTGCAGCCCACGTTGCCCCATCCGGTCCTTCATGCAGGTCAAGCACATTGGGTCTCGGAGTATCCACGCCCATTCCCTCCACCTGGACCTGCTCGATCGCACCACTTCCGGGCCGATAGCGCAGAAGACCATGATCCGACGCCAGCCAGACGCGGCCTCGGGCATCCTGCATCACGCGGAAAGCCTCATAGGGGCGGTCCTCGGCTGGCAGTGGGACACGTTCAATGAGGCGTCCGTCGGCATCAAGGTGCATGACCTCGCGGTCCGCGTAGAAGCGAACGATCCAATAGCCATCATCCAGTGAGGCCGGCGCGATGTGGGTATTCGCCGAAAGTGCGGTGGCCGCCACGGGCTGAAGCTCCTCTCTACCCGGCATGTGCAGGTGCACCACGCCCGGTGATCCGGCCAAGACCCCTACCCCGGCCAGGTCTGCGAGCAGGGTGAGGTCAGGGACCGAGGCCTCACCGGGCATCGGCAGGTCGCGTATCGTGCCTGCGCTGGCATCCACCTCAACGAGATGGCCATCCATGTTGCACCACCAGGTCCCGCGGCCCCGCTGCACCGCATGCGGCGTGATGTTGACCAGGTCGCTCAACGGCGGTGCGCGGACCGCCTGCCGGTCGAAGGCGCCGCTCCTGCGGTCGAAACGCACCAGGCCCAAACCCCACGAGGTGCACCAGAGCGCGCTCGGGTCATGCACATCCGGCAGCACATCCAGCAGCAGTGTCTTCGGTGGTGCGGATGACCCGCCGTGGCGGTATGGATGCTTGACCCACGTGCCCGACCGGGGATCGAATGCACCCAGGGACTGGCGGTCGGCGAGCCAAACAACGCCGTCTGCATCCACATGGCCACCGCGTGCCATGGCCACCTCCGGAAGTCCTTGCACGGACAAACGATCACCCGTCGGGTCCAGGCGGGCGAGGCCAGAACGGTTGCAGAAGGCCCACAGGGTGCCATCAGCAGACCACAACAGCTCGGTGCATTCGTAGGAGCCGGTGGTTCCATCGCGGCGTACCAAGGGCAGCCTCCTGCGCTCACCGCTGAGCGGATCGATGCGCCACGCACCTCCGAAGGTGGCGGCCCAGACAGCGCCGTCAGGCGCCAACACCAATTGATGCACCACGTCATCGGGGAGCGAAAGGCTGTCCAGCGGATCGTTCAGGTAGGATTCCGTGCGCGAGCCATCGAACCGGTGCACACCGCGATTGGTCCCCAGCCATAAGGCACCGAAACGGTCCACCGCAGCCGTACGCACCACGGCGTCCTCGATGCCGGGCACATGGAGCGATTCGAAATGCGCTCCGCCTTGGCTGTGAGCAAGGTGATGAGCAAGCAGGAGGACGAACCACGCAGGAAGCCAGCGCATGCTTCGGGCGAAGCTATGCCCATACGCCCAACAGCCCAGCGGCCTGCGCGTGCCCCGTTTCCCGGTCCAGCTGCCGCCCCGCAGGCCCTGGCCGAATACCTTCGGGCATGCGATCGCTCCTTGTCTCCGCCTGGCTGCTCGGCACCGTGGCCTCCGCCCAGCCGCGCATCCTGCACTTCACCCGCACCTCAGGCTATGATCACGGCACGCGTGCGGTCTCCTTTGCCCTGTTCCAGTCCATCGCGCAGGAACTGGGCGCCGCGGTGGATGACGACGCGACCGGCGATTCCTTCAGCGACCCGGTGACCCTGGCCGAGTACCATGTCATCATTTTCGGCAACACGAGTGGCAACGCCATCCTTAGCGCGCAGCAGCGTGCCAACTTCGAGGAATGGGTGGCCAATGGCGGCCATGTGATGGGCATCCACGCGGCCAGCGACACCTACCGCCACAGCACGGCCAACGGCGGCAACACCGGCACCTGGGACTTCTATGCCGAGTTGATCGGGGCCAGCGTGCAGGAAAGTCCCAACCATGTGGCCGGTACGCCGGAATATGCCATGGAGCTAATAGGCGCGCATGCCAGCACCGTGAACCTGCCGGATCCGTGGGTGAAGAACGAAGAGTACTACTACTGGGAAGGCGGCTACTACGGACCGGACAACGTGGAGGTGCTGCGGGTGGAGCAGACCGTGGGGCCCAACGGACAGGTGAACAGCTACGACGCGCCGCGCCCGATGAGCTGGTACCGGATGCTTCCCAACGGCTCACGCGTGTTCTACACGGCGCTGGGGCATGCCGCGGAGAACTACACCAGCGATGCGCTGTTCCGGGCGCACATCCGGGACGCGCTCGGGTGGTTGATGGAAGGGAGCATGGGGATGAACGAGCGTACCGACGGGCAACTGCGGATCCTTCCGAATCCGACCTGCGGTCCGATCCGCATCGATGGCCTGAGCGGGCCGAATGCGGTGATCGAGGTGTTCGACGGCATGGGGCATCTGCTCCATCAGTCGCAGCTCGCGGGCAACAGCGGAATGGACATGGGCTTCCTGGATACCGGGGTCTATTGCATACGCATCGATGGAGCCCGCGCCGCGCGCGTGGTGATCGCGAAGTGACACCTGTGCTGACCCTGCGTGCGAACTACTTCGGCCTGGCCATGAATGCCGGGCTGGCGCTGTTCTTCGGCGCAGTCCTCCTCCAAGCTCAACATCCTGCGCTCAGTGCAGCCATGCTGCCGATCGCGCTCTACCAGTTCCTGTCTCTGAAGCGGGTCACGATCACGCCGACTGCCATCAAGATCATCTATCCCTTCCGGCCCGCGCTCAGGACCGTTTCATTCAGCGCTGACGACGTGCTGTCGTACCGGTTCGTCAGCGGACACTACACGGAATGGGACGCTATCCTGTGGGAGTTCGACACCTCAAACGGCCGCAAGACCCTGCGCACCAAGTACGATGCCTCAGACTGGCAAGCGCTTGAACAGGCTCTGCCCAGCTGGTTCCCTGGGAAGCGCAAGCAGTGATGAGTGCCATCGGGCACTTCAGCACGGGGTGCGCAGGTCGCCCTACGCCTCCTGCAGCTTCTTCGCCGCGCGCTTCCGCTCGTTCTCGTCGAGCAGGATCTTGCGGATGCGCAGGCTCTTGGGCGTCACCTCCAGGTACTCATCCTCGGCGATGTACTCCATGCACTCCTCCAGGCTGAACTTCACGGCGGGAGCGATGCTCACCTTGTCGTCGCTGCCGCTGGCGCGCATGTTGGTGAGCTTCTTCACCCGGATCACGTTCACGCCGAGCTCCTCACCGGGCTTGGGGCTCTCGCCGATCACCTGGCCGGCGTACACCTCCTCGCCGGGCTCGATGAAGAACTTGCCGCGGTCCTGCAGCTTGTCGATGGCGTAGGCGATGGCCGTGCCGGTCTCGGCGCTCACGATGCAGCCGGGGCGCGGCGTGGCGATCTGGCCCTTGAAAGGCTCGTAGCCCTTGAAGCGGTGCGCGATGATGGCCTCGCCCTCGGTGGCGGTGAGCAGCACGTTGCGCAGGCCGATGATGCCGCGCGCGGGGATGCTGAACTCGAGCACCGTGCGGTCGCTCTTCTGCTCGATGTTGAGGATCTCGCCCTTGCGGCGCGTCACGTTGTCGATCACCCGGCTGCTGAACTGCTCGGGCACCTGCACGGTGAGCATCTCGATAGGCTCGTGACGCTCGCCATCCACCTCCTTGTACAGCACCTGGGGCTGGCCCAGCTGGAATTCATAGCCCTCGCGGCGCATGGTCTCCACCAGGATGCTCAGGTGCAGGATGCCGCGGCCGAACACCAGGAGGCGGTCGGGGCTGTCGGTCTCCTGGATGCGCATGGCCAGGTTCTTCTCGATCTCCTTGAAGAGGCGGTCGCGCACGTGGCGGCTGGTGACGAACTGGCCTTCGCGCCCGAAGAAGGGCGAGTTGTTCACGGTGAAGAGCATGCTCATGGTGGGCTCATCCACCTTGAACTTGGGCAGGCCCTCGGGATTCTCCGCATCCGCCACGGTGTCGCCGATGTCGAAGTTCTCCAGCCCCATCACGGCCACGATCTCGCCGCAGCCCACTTCGTGCTTCACCTTCTCCTTGCCGAGGCCCTCGAAGACCATCAGTTCCTTCACCTGGCCCTTCTGCTGGGTGCCGTCGTTCTTCACCAGGGTCACGTGCTGGCCCGGCTTGATGCTGCCGCGCGTGATGCGGCCCACGGCGATCCTTCCCTGGAAGCTGCTGTAGTCGAGGCTGGTGATGCGCATCTGCAGGGTGCCCTCCACCTGCCGCGGGGCGGGCACCTGGTCCACGATCACATCCAGCAGGTAGCTCACATCCTCCGTGGGATTCTTGTAGTCGGGGCCCATCCAGCCGCCCTTGCCCGAGCCATAGACCACCGGGAAATTCAGCTGGTCCTCGCTGGCATCGAGGGCGAACATCAGGTCGAACACGGCCTCGTGCACCTCCTCGGGCGTGCAGTTCGGCTTGTCCACCTTGTTGATCACCACCACCGGCTTCAGGCCGAGTTCGATGGCCTTGCCCAGCACGAAGCGCGTCTGCGGCATGGGGCCCTCGAAGGCATCCACCAGCAGGATCACGCCATCGGCCATGTTCAGCACGCGCTCCACCTCGCCGCCGAAGTCGCTGTGGCCCGGGGTGTCGATGATGTTGATCTTCACGCCCTTGTAGCGGACGCTCACGTTCTTGCTGAGGATGGTGATGCCCCGCTCACGCTCCAGGTCGTTGTTGTCCAGGAGGAGTTCCTTCACCTCCTCGTTCACCCGGAAGAGCTGGCACTGATGGAGGATCTTGTCCACCAAGGTGGTCTTACCGTGGTCGACGTGGGCGATGATGGCGATGTTGCGGAGGTCCAGCATGGGGGAAGCGCTTGAAAAAGGCCCGCGAAGGTAAGGGTTTCAGGCCCAGCCGGGCGGGGTGCCTACCTTGGCGGCATGAGCAAAGCGAGCAAGATCAAGTCGTTCGACCCCAACAGCCCGGGCGATCCCGATGCCCAGCTCTACGGACTGCCCTTCACCTGCGCGGAGGCCGACATCGTGCTGGTGCCCGTGCCCTGGGAGGTGACCACCAGCTACGGCGGCGGCACCTCGCGGGGCCCCGAGGCCATCCGGCAGGCCAGCCTCCAGGTGGACCTCTTCCACCCCGAGTTCCCTGAGCTGTGGAAGCGCGGCATCGCCATGGACGAGGCGCCCGGGGCACTCCTGCAGCAGAGCGATGCGCTGAAGAAGCGCGCCGCCGAGGTGATGGACGCCCTGGTGGGCCGGCCCGGCGCCAAGCGGAAGGCGCGGGCGCAAAAGGCCCTGCAGCTGATCAACGAGGAGTGCGCCGTGATGAACGAATGGGTGGAGGAGCGCTGCGGCCACTGGATGGACCAGGGCAAGCGCGTGGGCCTCGTGGGCGGCGACCACAGCACGCCGCTGGGCCTCTTCCGCGCCCAGGCCAAGCGCCATAAGAAGTTCGGCATCCTGCACATCGATGCCCACCTCGACCTGCGCATCGCCTACGAGGGCTTCGCCTACAGCCACGCCAGCATCATGCACAACGCGCTGGCCATCCCGCAGCTGGAGCGCATCGTGAGCGTGGGCATCCGCGACTTCTGCCAGCAGGAGAACGAGGTCTTCCTCGCCGCCAAGGACCGCGTGCGCATCGTGCGCAGCGCCGACCTGCGCGCCCTGCAATACGCCGGCGCCACCTGGAAGGACCAGTGCGAGGCCATCATCGCCGCCCTGCCCGAGAAGGTGCACATCAGCTTCGACATCGATGGGCTCGACCCCACGCTGTGCCCCAACACCGGAACGCCCGTGCCCGGCGGCCTGCAATTCGAGGAGGCCACCTACCTGCTCTCGCGCCTCGCCGCCAAGCGCACCGTCATCGGCTTCGACCTGGTGGAGGTGAGCCCGGGCACCGACGAGTGGGACGCCAACGTGGGTGCGCGCGTGCTGTGGCACCTGTGCGGCGTGCTGGGGAATTGAAAGGGGCCCGGCCGAAGCCGGACCCCTTCCCAGGCCATGCAGGCCGGGATCATTCCCGCACCTTCACGGCCCGCTTCACCACAGGCTCCCCATCGAGGAGCAGGGTCACATAGTACATGCCGGGCGCCAGGTGGGCGGTGCTCCACTCCAGCTGGAATTCACCGGCTTCACGCTGGCCTTCCGCCAGCACCCGCAGGTCGCGGCCATCGGCGCTGTTGGCCAGCAGCTGCATGCGGCCCGCGCGCTCCAGGGTGCAATAGAGCGTGGTGCGGTCGGCGAAGGGGTTGGGCGCGATGCGCAGCAGGCGCTCCTGGGCCAGGGTGAGTTGCTCCTCCGTAGCACCGGTTCCGATGGCGCCGCTCCGCTGGTCGCTATCCGTGGGCGGGGCGGTGCAGCAGGCTGCGAGCTGCTGCTGCATGCTTGCATGCTGAGCCGACAACTCCTTCACAGCACCGATCAAGTAAGGGATCAACGAGACGTAGTCCACACCCTTATAGCTCCATTGATTCGAAACCATGTTGCCCAACGAGTCGAACCTCGCTGGCATTCTGACCTCGTGCACCAGGGTCGGGAGCACCCCTTCCAGCTCCTGGGCAATCAGGCCCACATGCTGGTCCGAATCAAGGTTCAGCGCGTCGGTTGCTGCTTGAGTGAACCGGTAGGTCTTGGGCTGCAAGGCATCGATGATCGGCAGGCACGATGGGGCCGGTTCGATCCCGGTCTTGAGCGATCCGTCGGAGGTGTAAACGGTCGTATTGACGGTCAAGGTGCTCGTGATCTTCACGTCGCCGTCAAACCAGCCTGCCCAAGCGTTGGTGCCCGTTGCTTGTCCAAAGACCCCGTAGTTCGAGGAAGTGCCCAGCGAAGCGAATCCGTAAAGGCCCATGGCTTCCTGACCGCCAGTTGCTGAAGCCAAAACACCTCGATTGAAGTTGGTGCCTCCGCTCGCCTGAGATTGCATGCCGGTTGTGGTGCCACCGCCTAGAGCCAAGGCCGAGACGCCAATCGGTGTCGGGGATGCGTATGCTTCAGCCCTGACTCCGTAGGCACCACCGCCCCCATTGCGCGCAACGCCCCATACGCCGTACAGCCTGGAGCTATTCTCCGCCAGGCCATGCACACCGATGTTATGCACCCCGCCATCGGCCCACCCCTCGGCACCGATTGACATGATGGCTCCTGTCGTGTTGTGCAGCAAGGCCGCATGGTCCGTGCCCGGGTCTATGAGTACACCCTTTCTCACATGCAGCTTCGCTCCAGGCGTCGCCGTGCCGATGCCAACGCGATCCTCACCATCCGGGCAATCGTCGCTGACGCCTACAGCCGTATAGACGTTGTGCGATACCCCAGGCCCGGAGGTGCCGTCATTCTCCACGGTCCAATCGCAATCAGCTCCACCGCCGCCGAGCGCTGATGGATCCACCCACTTCACCACGCCGCGCTCCTGATTGTCCTCCGTTAGCACGGTGCGGTCCACCACCATCACGTAGAAGGAATCGACCGCTGCTGAATCATCCGGCAGCTGCCTGATGCGCATACGGCCATTGAGGATGTCCAGGCGCTCCGTGGGGTCCGTGACCGTCGCGGGGGTCAACTGATTCCCGGCGAAGAAATCACCGATGCCCACGTTCACGCGGAAATTGTCTCGCGGCCAGAGGCGGATGGCTTCCAAGCCCTCCACCGAGGTGGCGCCGCGGGTATTGGCTGGGTTGAACTGAGTGGTGAACACGAAGCGCATCCGATCCGTGCCCCATGGGCTCCCGTTCGGGTTATCGCTCCATTGGATCACGAAATCGGTGTTGTCATTCCCCGCGTAGCGGTGCCCGATGTAACTCTGGTCGCTGTTGCCGGTGAAGGTGACACCATTGCGCTGCCAGGGCCGGAAGCCATGCTGCTGCGCATACACCGTGGGGTCATTGGCGCTCACGGCATTATCCACCAGATGCAGCCGCGTGAAAGGCGCGCGGCTCGTCGGGTTGGCGACGGCATCGGCAGTGCCGCTGAGCGCGAAGAAGCCATCGCGATTCACATTGGTGAAGGGCGGCGCGGTGCTCGGCCCCATGTCGCTGGTCACATTCCCATTCAGCCGCGCTCTTTGCACGTTCTGGGTATGCAGCTGCAAGTGCCCGGTCGGCGCATTGATGTTGAATTGGAACAACCCGTTCTGCGCAGCCGGCTCCGCGAAGAACTGCCCTCGCTCGAAATCGGGTGTGCTACCGCCATGGAACATCCGCCAGAACGTGGGGTTCGGCACACCAAGAATGGCCTGGGACGCATTGGTGCGGAATACCTCGCCCGTTTGCGTGGCGGTCAAATCCCCATGAACCTGGAAGGCTGCTGGATACGGGGTGGTCGTCAGATTCCCGATTGCCAAGCCCCGTCCAATGTTGGGATTGGCCGGGTTGGTGCGCCACCATCCTGCAGTGACATTGGTGAACAACTGCGCGGTTGCCCACGTCGTCATCGCGCAGAAACCCAGTGCCAGGGTCCACGCTCGATGTGTCTGTCTCATTTTTCTCGGTTTACCGACCGAGGAACACGCGCTCAGCTATTCGACTGCCATCATCGCGTTCAGCCACCACGATGTATGCACCACTCGCCCATGTGCTCACCGAGACGCTCCAAGTATCCGAGCCTGTCACTGCCGGTGGCACTGCAACTGTTCTTCCTAGCGCATCCACCACCGAAATGTGCCGTACATCGAGCACCTGAAGCCCGGCCGCGTGCAAGGAGCCACTGGAGGGGTCACTCCAAATCCTGAACCCTTGCTGCGGCCTGATCGCCAAACCAGAAGCAATGGCGCAATACTGCGAATCCGGTGAGACGCACACATCGTCGATGAAGTAATAGGTCAGGTTATTCGTGCCATTGGGGTCCATCAGCGACCAGTTGGTCTCTTCGTCGCTGAAGAAGTTGCCCACCACCACGTACCGGTAGGCGCTGTCGGCCACGAAACTGCCGCTGATTACCGTCCAGCCTACCGTGTCCTCAACCACTTCAGTACCATACACTTGGGCATAACCCGGCACGGCATCAAAGTCATCCTGAAGCCATTGGTTCATGGTGAAGAGCAAACCGATGTGATCGTTAGCGAAGAGGACTCTATCTAGTGCTGGCCATCCTGTGCCCCAACCCAGGGTGAGATTGACCTTGAGCGAAGCATAGTACGTGGTCCCAACCTCTAATGGGCTCGTCAACTGCGTACCTATCCACTCTCTCAAGTACCAAGGCCAGCCGTCATCCTCACTGAATGTGATGATGCCAGCGTACGCCTGGCCACTGGCAGGCAGCTGCTCACCCACAAAATTGATCGGCACTCCGCACGAATCGGGATGTCCGCACACATGATAGAGGTCGCAGGAATACTCGCCTCTGAAGGCAAACCATCCGATGGCCTTCTCGATATCGCCTTCGTATTGCGGGCAACTGCTGATCTCCTCGAAGCTCCAGTTGGGCACGAGGTTCTGGGCGCGCATGGGCAGCACGAGCAGCATAAGTCCAAATGGTAGCAGCGCTGAGCGCATGTTCCTCAATCAAGTTCAAACTCCTTTCGCCACGTCTTCGGCACATGTAGGACCGCGGCACAAGCGTGCGCGCTGCCTCTGCTTCCGGCTTCGATCTCGAAGATACCGGGTGCTCACCGCACCGCCCGGCTCGCGGCTTGTTCCGGGCGGGGTCGGTACCTTTGCCTAGCTCGTGTTCATCTTCTTACCAGAGTTGGTGGGACATGAGTTACCGGCCCCTGGCGTCGCAAGCGCCGGGGGCTTCTCTGTGATGGCCTTTGCAGGCCGTGTCATTGTAGAGAGAGAGAGAGAGAGAGAGAGAGAGCACGCCACACGCACAGAGCTGCCCGTTCGATGCGAGCTGTGCGTTGGGAACGGATTGGAATATGCCTTTGCTCTCCATGGCACTTATGGGCTGAAAATAGCCGACCATGGGTAGATAACGAATCGCGGTCGAAGCCATCGGGACCGCATTTGATTGCGGCCATCATACCGCTGCGCACGGAGTGCGACGAAGTGGCCACCGCAGGACACGGGTACTGCACCGCGGAGCGCTCCACACCAGCCCGTGCAGAAAACACGGTGGAGCGCACGCGCCGGCGGGCCGGCAAGGGCCTTGCTTTACCGGGCCCGAATGCGCGCCAGAGCCCTCCTCCTCCTCTGCTCCATCCCCCTGTCGGCCGGCGCCCAGTCGCTCTGGCGGCTCGACAGCCTGGCGGCCACCTGGCCCGTGCGCGCGGCGCTGGAGGCGAGCCACCGCCAGAGCGCTCCCGGCGTGGTGCGCGCCATGGACACGCGCGACCTGCTGCCGCGGCTGCGCGCCGCATCGCCGGAGCTGCCCGTGTTCGCCGATACGCTGGTGGCGCGCTACGTGGACCTGCTCGGCGAGCCGCGGCGCGATGAGCTGCGCGCGGCACTGGGCCTGTGCGAGGAGTACGCGCCGCTGATCGAGGGCGAACTGGTGCGGCACGGGCTGCCCCGCCAGCTCCGCTACCTGCCGCTGGGCCTCTCGGCCATGAACACCCTGGCCGAATCGCCCGAGGGCGGCGCCGGGCTCTGGATGCTCACCTACCCGGTGGCGCTGCGATACGGGCTGCGCGTGACAGCGGACATCGATGAGCGCCGCGACCCGCGCCTGAGCACCGCCGCAGCGGCGCGCCATCTGAAGGACCTGCATGCGCGCTACGGCGACTGGGGCATGGCCATCATGGCCTTCGCCTGCGGCCCGGCGAACATCACCCGGGCGCAAGGACGCAGCACCGGCAGCACCGCCATGGAAGCGCTCTACCCCCACTTCACCGCCGGCTGCCGCGATGCGCTGCCGCTGTGGATGGCCTTCACCTACCTGGCCGAGCACGCCGGCAAGCTCGGCATCGCGCCCATCCACGCCGTGCCCTTCGAGCCTGCCGACACCATCCGCGCCGCCACCGAGCTGCGGATCAGCACCGTCAGCGCCATCCTGCAGCTGCCCAAGGAGCGCCTGCAGGCACTGAACAGCACCCTGTGCAACGACCGCGTGCCCGCTTTCCACGCGTTGCTGCTGCCCAAGGGCGAAGGCGCACGGTTCACGGCGCTGGGCGACTCGGTGCGGCGCGCCCAGGAGGCGTTGAACGAGGCCGTGCGCAAGGCGAGCGAGCCCGGCGAGGACCTGGTGGCCCGGGCGCCCGACGGGCGCGAAGCCATCTACTACCGCGTGCGCAGCGGCGATTACCTCGGGCGCATCGCCCAGCGGTTCGGCGTGAAGGTGTCTCAGCTGCGCACCTGGAACCGGCTGCGCGGCGACCACATCGATGTGGGCGAGGACCTGGTGATCTACGTGACGCCGGCCCAGCGCGCGCGCTACGAGCGCCAGCAGGAGCAGCCGGTGGCCGACGACCCGCCGGCGGAGCCGCGTCCTGCACCGCCCGCGGGCGTCGCCCCGGCACAGGGCTTCACCTGGTACACGGTGAAGCGCGGCGATTCACTCTACGGCATCGCCAAGCGATACCCCGGCGTGGATGCCGACAGCCTGATGCGGATCAACGGCATCGGCGCTGACATACGCCCCGGACAACGGCTCAAGGTGCCGCTGAAGCCATGACCCCCACGCGCATCCTCGCCTTCCTCGTGGCCGTGCTGCTGCTGCTGGCGGCCATCGGGGCGCTGCTGCCCGCCGGGGGGCTGCAGCTGGCCGGCCTGAACATCCGGCTGCCCGGCCCGCGCGAGGCGCTCTTCCCGGCGCGCGAGGAGCGGGTGGACATCAGCGACATCATCGCCCTGGAAGCCGACACCGCGGCCGTGGACACGATCGCCGTGGCGGCGCTCGAGGCGGAGCCGGCGGACACCGTGGCGCCCCCGTTCGCCTTCGACGCCTCCAAGCTGGCGCCGCTCGAGGAGCGCATCCGGCTGCACTTCCCGCCCGAGGGGCCCGCCATCCTGCACCCCTTCTTCGCCGCGCTGCAAGGCGCCGCTTCGGCCAAGCGCCCCGTCCGCATCCTGCACTACGGCGATTCGCAGCTGGAGGGCGACCGCATCACGGCCTATGTGCGCAACAAGCTGCAGGTGCAGTTCGGCGGCCAGGGCCCCGGGCTGGTGGCCGTGGCCGACATCGTTCCGCACTTCAGCGTGGCGCGTGAGCTCAGCGCGGGCTGGACGCGCTACAGCGTGATGTCGAAGAAGCCCAAGGAGCAGGGCCACGACCGCTTCGGCGCGCTCTCCGCCTTCGCGCGCTTCACGCCGATCCTCCCCGACTCGGTGGCACCCGATTCCACGGAGCGCACCGCCACCATCACCCTGCGCCCCGAGCGGCGTAGCTATGGCAAGGCGCAGGCCTGGTCCGTATGCCGGCTCTTCTACGGCTGGCACCGCGCGCCCCTCACCCTTGCCATGGCCGCCGATGGCGCCGCGCTGAGCAGCGAGACGGTGGAGCCGGAGGCCGGGCTGCTGGTGCGCGAGTGGCGGTTCGAGAGCGCCCCGAAGGAGGTCACCATCACCATGACGGGCGCCGACAGCCCCGATGTCTTCGGCATCTCGCTGGAGGGCCGCAACGGCGTGGCCATGGACAATATCGCGGCGCGCGGGGCCGCAGGCTACGAATTCCGGCGCACGGACCAGGGCCTGCTCACGGCCATGTACGCCGAGCTGGCCCCCCGGCTGCTGATCCTGCAGTACGGCGGCAATGTGCTGCCAAACCTGAAGAGCAAGGAGGAGGCCGAGCAGTACGGGCGCTTCTTCGGCGCGCAGATCGCGCGCTTCAAGCGCATGATCCCCGGCGTGTGCGTCATCGTCATCGGCCCCAGCGACATGAGCGTGAAGGACGGCGCGGACTACGTGACGCGGCCCTGGCTCGAGGAGGTGCGCGACGCCATGAAGGCCCATGCACTGGCGCAGGGCGCGGCCTTCTGGGACATGTACGAGGCCATGGGCGGGCGCAACAGCATGGTGAGCTGGGTGCAGGCCGACCCGCCGCTGGCCGCCGAGGACTACACGCACTTCAGCCCCCAGGGTGCGCGCAAGGTGGGCGAGCTCTTCTACACCGCGCTGATCAATGAATTCGCCGCATACCACAAGGACCTTCCCTGAAATGAGGGCCGCCGCGCTGCTGGCGCTGCTCCTCGCAGCGGCCACGGCCGTTGGCCAGGGCAATCCCCTGCGCGTGCAGGAGCGCGCCTTCCTGAACCCCGCGGTGAACCGCGTCACTACCCTTGGCGACAGCGCGGCCTGGGAGGCCTACCACGCGAAGCTCGACCGGCTGCTGTTCGACGGCACCGGGCAGGTGAGCGTGGCGCACATCGGCGGGTCGCACGTGCAGGCCGATCTGTGGAGCATGGAGCTGCGGCACCGGCTGCAGACGATGGCGCCCGGCGTGCGCGCTGGACGCGGATTCATCTTCCCCTACAACATGGCGAAGAGCAACAATCCCTACTGGTACCACCCGGAGTACACGGGCAGCTGGACGGCAGTGCGCAACGTGATGCGCACGGACAGCTCGGTGCTCGGCGCGGCGGGCATCAGCGTCACCACCACCGACACGCTCACCGGCATCAAGGTGAGCTTCCGCGGCGAGGCCTACCCCGGCTACGCCTTCGACCGCGTGCGCGTGCTGCACCGCATGGACAGCAGCTACGAGGTGCAGGCCTGGTGCACGGACACCACGGTACGGATCGAGCGCCGGGTGGACACGGCGGGCGGCTACACCGAATTCACCTACGACCGCCTGCGCGATACGCTGCGCCTGCGCATCCAGCGCACGGACACCGCGCAGCGGCGGTTCACCCTGAGGGGCATCGTGCTGGAGAACAGCGACCCGGGATTCGTCCTCCACGCCCTCGGGGTCAACGGCGCCAGCACGGCCAGCTGGCTGCGCTGCCAGCGCTTCGCCGAGGAGCTCGCCCTGCTGAAGCCCGACCTGGTCATCCTCTCCATCGGCATCAACGACGCGCACGACCCCGACTTCAGCGCGGCGCGCTACGAGGCCAACTACCGCGAGCTGATCCGGCGCATCCGCCAGGCCAGCCCCGGTGCCGCCATCCTGCTCACCACGAACACGGACAGCTACGTGAAGCGCCGCCACGTGAACCGGAACGCAGGCGCGGTGCGGGAGGCGATGCTGCGCCTCAGCGCCGCGGAGGGGGTGGCCGTGTGGGACGCCTTCGGCGTGATGGGCGGCGAGGGCAGCATCCGCGCCTGGGAGAAGGCCGGCCTGGCGCAGCCTGACCGCATCCACCTGAAACGGCCGGGCTATGCGCTGCTCGGCGACCTGCTCTTCGCGGCGCTGATGGAGCGCTACGGCCGGCACCTGAGCGCCATCCGCCATTGACCGCATGAGCACCGCGACGATCGACTGGGCCGCGCTCCTCCGCTACGATGAGCATGCGCCCGTCATCTTCACGCGGCTCTATTTCTGGGGCTTCTTCCTGGTGGCCCTGGCCGGCTTCAGCATCGTGCACCGGCGCCCCCTCTGGCGCAGCGGCTGGCTCTTCGCCGTGAGCCTCTTCTTCTATTACAAGACGAGCGGTCTGTTCGTGGGGCTGCTGGGCTTCAGCATCGTCATGGACTTCTTCATCGGCAGGGCCAGCGCCGCAGCGCCGGACCGGCTCCGCAAGCGGCTGCTGCTCGCGCTCAGCGTAACGCTCAACCTGCTCGTGCTGGGCTACTTCAAGTACGCGCACTTCGTGGTGGAGAACGTCAACGCCCTGCTGGGCACCGCCTTCGAACCGGTGAACTACTTCGCCCGCTGGGCCAACGCCGCCTGGGATGCGCATTTCGTGGAGAACAAGGTGCTCCTGCCCGTGGGCATCAGCTTCTACACGTTCCAGTGCATGAGCTACGCGATCGACGTGTACCGCGGCCACCTGAAGCCGGTGCGCAACCTGCTCGACTTCGGCTTCTACGTGAGCTTCTTCCCGCAGCTGGTGGCCGGCCCCATCGTGCGCGCCTCGGAGTTCATCCCCCAGATCGCCCAGCCCTTCCGGCTCTCGCGCGCGGAGTTCGGCATGGCTGTGTTCTGGGTCCTCAACGGGCTGCTGAAGAAGATGGTGGTGGGCGACTACATCGCGGTGAACTTCATCGACCGCGTGTTCGCCGACCCGCTGCGCTACACCGGCTTCGAGAACCTGCTGGCGCTCTACGGCTACTCCCTGCAGGTGTACGCCGACTTCAGCGGCTACACCGACATCGCCATCGGCATCGCCCTGCTCATGGGCTTCCGCCTCACCAAGAACTTCAACAGCCCCTACAAGGCCGCCGACGTGGGCGACTTCTGGCGCCGCTGGCACATGAGCCTGAGCACCTGGCTGCGCGACTACCTCTACATCCCCATGGGCGGCAACCGGGGCGGATCGCGCTTCTCCTGGATCATGCTCGGCATCATCGGCGCAGCGCTCATCCTGCTCACGGGATGGTGGTGGCTGCCGGTGGTGTACCTGTCCGTCGTGGCCCTCGCCGCTGTGCTCGTTCGCCTCTCCCCGGCGGTGCACAATGCCATCACCACCAACCTCAACCTCATGATCACCATGCTCATCGGCGGCCTGTGGCACGGCGCCAGCTGGATGTTCGTGATCTGGGGCGGCCTCAACGGCCTGGGGCTGGTGGTGCACAAGGCCTGGAAGCGCATCAGCCCCTGGGGCCGCAGCACGCACTGGGCCGCGCACGCCTGGTCGGTGCTCCTCACCTTCACCTTCATCAGCTTCACGCGCATCTGGTTCCGCAGCCCCGACCTGGAGACCGCCAATGCCTTCCTCCACCAGGTGACCAGCGACTTCGGCCTACACCTGGCCGGCGATGTGCTCTGGGCCTTCCGCAGCGTGCTGGGCGTCACCCTGGCCGGGCTCGTCATCCACTGGCTGCCCGAGTCGCTCAAGCAGCGCTACCGCGAGCGCTTCGCCGCGCTCCCGCTCTGGGCCATGGCATTGGCCTGCGCCGCCGCGGTGGTGCTCATCTACCAGACCGTGACGGCGGACATGGTGCCCTTCATCTACTTCCAGTTCTGAGCCGGCGCCGCGCCGTCCGGCCGGTAGATTTGGGACGCACATGGGTGAGGACCGCATCCACGACCACATCGTCATCGGCTCGGGCTTCGGCGGCAGCGTGAGCGCCATGCGCCTGGCCGAGAAGGGCTACGATGTGCTGGTGCTGGAGCAGGGGAAGCGGTGGGCGGCGAAGGATTTCCCGCGCACCAACTGGAACCTGCGGCGCTTCCTCTGGGCGCCGATGCTCCGCTGCTTCGGGCCGCAGCGGATCCAGCTGCTCAACCGCATCATGGTGCTGAGCGGCGCGGGCGTGGGAGGCGGAAGCCTCATCTACGCCAACACGCACATGATGCCGGGCGACGGGTTCTTCCGCCATCCGGCCTGGTCGCGGTTCGGCGACTGGAAGGCGCGCCTGGCGCCGCATTACGTCACTGCGCGCTTCATGCTGGGCAGCACGCGGTACGTGCCGGAAGGGCCCGAAGACCGCATCCTCGCCGAAGTGGCGCGTGACATGGGCAAGGCCGGCACCTATAAGCCCGTGGACCATGTCGGCATCTACCTCGGGGACACGCTGGCGCCCACCGACCCGTACTTCAAGGGGCTCGGCCCGGAACGCACCGGCTGCACCGCCTGCGCCAATTGCATGGTCGGCTGCCGGTTCAATGCCAAGAACACGCTCGACAAGAACTACCTCTGGTTCGCCGAGCGCTTCGGCGCGCGCATCGAGGCGGAGACGGAGGTGACGCGCATCGAGCACGCCGACGGCCTCTATCACGTGCACACACGCCGCTCCACGGCTTGGGGGACGGGCCGTCCCCGCGTGTTCCGCGCCAAGGGGCTGGTGGTGAGCGCCGGCGTGATGGGCACGCTGAAGCTCCTGATGCGCCAGAAGCACGAGGTGGGCACGCTGCCGGCGCTCTCCGACCAGCTGGGGGCCAGCCTGCGCACCAACAGCGAATCGCTCTGCGGCATCAGCGGCATACCGGTGAAGGTGAACCATGGCGTTGCCATCAGCCGCGTGTTCGAGCCCGATCCGCACACCCACATCGAGCTGGTGAAGTACGGCGACGGATCCGGCGCCATGGGCCTGCTGGCGGTGATGGCCGCCGGCGAGGGACCACCGTTGCTGCGCATGGCGAAGTCCATCTGGAACACGGTGACGCAGCCGCGCAAGGCATTGAGGGTGCTTCGCCGCGATTTCGGCCGGCACAGCATCATCCTGCTGGTGATGCAGAGCCTGGACAACGCCGTGCGCGTGCAGTGGAAGCGCGGCCTCTTCGGTGGCCGGCTGAGCGTGGCGAGCGACGGCGGCAAGCGCGTGCCGGCCTACATCGGCATCGGCCAGGAAGTGATGCACCGCTACGCCGCGAAAGCCGGCGGCACCGCCATGAACGCGCTGCCCGAGGTGCTGCTCGACATGAGCAGCACGGCGCACATCCTGGGCGGCTGCCCCATGGGCGCCGATGCGGGCGAGGGCGTCGTGAACGAGCGCTTCGAGGCCTTCGGGTACCCGGATCTGCGCATCATCGACGGATCCGTCATCCCCGCCAACCTGGGCGTGAACCCCAGCCTCACCATCACGGCCCTGGCGGAGTACGCCATGAGCCTGGTGCCGCCCAAGAGCGGGCATCAGGGCGCCGCACTCCGCGACCTGCTCGAAGGCCGGGACGGGCAGCCCTGAGGCGGAGCGCGCCCGCGCGGCTTAACTTGCCCATGCTCCAACCGTGCGAACCATGAAGCGCATTTCCTCACTCGTTGCGGCCATCCTGCCGACCGTGCTGCTCGCGCAGACCACCGGGCGCATCATCGTGCGCGTATCCGATGCCGCGGAATTGAAGGCCGTGCCCATCGCCGCACGCGCAGCAGTGGGCCTGGAGCCCCTCGACCGGCTCAGCCGGGGCTTCGGCGCCGTGAGCGCCAAGCGCCTGACGCCGGCCCGGACGGGCGTACCGCGGCTCTATGCGATCGAACTCGCCGGGCCGGCCGATCCCGAAAGCGCGGCGGCGGCCTTCGGGGCCGTGCCGGGCGTGGTGTGCGCCGAGCCCGATCGCCTGGGCCAGGGCGGAGGTGACAGGAGCTTCGTGCCGGACGACACCTACTACTTCCGCCAGTGGGGCCTGAAGAACGACGGATCCTTCAGCCTCTCAACGGCCACCGCGGGCGCGGACATCGACATGGAGAGCGCGTGGGAGCTGGAGCAGGGCAGTGCCGATGTCACCGTGGCGATCATCGATTCCGGCGTGCGCCTGCAGCATCCCGACTGGGGCGACCGCCTCTGGCAGAACGGCGAGGAGGTGCCCGGCAACGGGATGGACGATGATGGCAACGGCCTGATCGATGATTGGCGGGGCTGGGATTTCGCCAACGACGATAACGACCCGGCCGACGACCAGGGCCACGGCAGCAATGTGACGAGCATCGTGGCGGCCGAGGGCAACAACGCCACGGGCTTCGCGGGTGTGGACCTCAACTGCAGGGCCATGGTGCTGAAGGCGCTGAACTCCGCCAACCAAGGCTGGTACAGCTGGTGGATCGCCGCCATGTACTATGCCGTGGACAACGGCGCGGACATCATCAGCATGTCCATGGGCGGCACGGATCCATCGTTCGAGCTGCAGGCCGCCGCGGACTACGCCGCGGCCAACGACGTGCTGGTGGTGGCCTGCATGATGAACACGAATTCCGCCACGCCATTCTATCCAGCAGCGCTCAACGGCGTGATGGCCGTGGGCGCCACCAAGCCCAATGACCGGCGGGCCGCCCCCTTCTACTGGGGCAGCACGAGCGGCAGCAATTACGGAGGCCACATCAGCGTATGCGCCCCGGGCGACTACATCTACGGATTCAGCCACCTGTCGAACACAGGGTACAGCACCTACTGGTCCGGCACCTCGCAGGCCACCCCGCACGTGAGCGCACTGGCCGCCCTGCTGAAGGCGCAGGTCCCGGCCCGCAGCGCCGCCGAGATCCGATCGATCATCGAGGCCACGGCCGAGGATCAGGTGGGCGACCCGCTGGAGGATGTCGCCGGCTGGGACCCCTACCACGGCCATGGCCGCATCAACGCCTACCGGGCACTGCTCCTAGCTGTGTCCACCGGGGAGGTGCAGATGCCTGCACCGCGCCTCATTGTCTTCCCCAATCCGGGCCGGGGCACCATTCAGGTCCGCAGCAGCCGCTCGGGCTTGGTCACCGTTTCGGATGAACTCGGCCGCACGGTGCATGCGGAGCGGCTTTCCGCAGGCACCTCGACCCTGGCGACCGACCTCCCGGCAGGCCTCTACCTGATCGGGTTGCACGATGGACAGCGCCGGCTCACCGAGCGGCTGGTGGTGCAGTAGCACCTGGCGCGTTCAGGCATCGGGACGATCCGCCGCTCCTGCCGAAGGGGGAAAGAAGAAGGCCCGCGGGCGGCGCTTCAACCGGTCGCGGACGGAACGCGCGATGGGCACCAGCTCACCCAGGGGGATGCCCCGTGAGCGGAGCGCCAGCAGGATCGACAGGCTGAAGCTCACCAGGAAATTGAAGAGTCCGATGAGCACGATGCCGAGGGCGCCCATGATCACGGCGTACGCCCCCGCGGACCAGTCCATGCCGACCAGGCCCAGCCCCATGTTGCCCGCTGCGAACGTGATGTGGCGGATGTCGAGCGGCAGGCCCAGGAAGGCACCCACCGCGCCGACGGAGCCCATGAAGATGCCGAACCAGATGTTGCTGACCACCCCGCCAGCATGCCGCTCGTAGGCACGGGCCAGGCGGTTGCGCCACTCCGCCCCCAGGAAGAGCCGGAGCACGGGGTGCTCCTGGATCCGGAGCGGAACGTTGCGGTGGATGCTGGCATTGGTGACGCTACCCGCGATGAGGCCGCTGACGAACAGGAAGACGCCGGCGATTGCCGCATGGGGCAAGGCCAACGATGCAAGGGGATCGAGCTCCTGCAGCATCTTGCCTGCCTTGCCGGCCAGCAGCTCCGGCCCGAAGAGGGCGTTCCAGCCGTAGGCGAGCGCCATGCCCACCGGGAAGGCCATGGCGACATTGCCGACGAAGGCGATAAGCTGCGAGCGTGACACCCGCTCCACCAGGCCCGCGAGCGCATCGTAGGTCACCTGCCCATCCCGCCGACCCTCGTCCAGCGCTTGCGCGATGGTGGCCGCGGTCATGGCCGGCTGCTTGGTGGCCAGCGTGAGGTGCAGCAGGTAGATGGCGGTGAAGGCCATCGCATAGTTGAGGCTGTAGAGGAAGGCGTGGAAGAACAGGCTGCCCTCCAGGGAGCCGTACCATGCCTTGAGCATGCAGGCCACCGCCACGATGGCGCCACCGCCCAGGGCCGACCGGAGCATGGCCGCGTACTCGCTGCGCGTGGAGGTGATGTAATGCTCCCCTTTCCGGCCGGTGTGCTGAGTCACCTCGCGGGCCACGGCCTGCGTGCTCTCCGCGATGAATGCGCCTACCTGGGTGCGCCCGCTGTTGTACCGCACCAGCGCCTTCACCAGCCGTGCGAAGGCCGCACGGCCGTCGATGCCATCGGGCAGCGCGATGGCGTCGAGGATCTCCTGCAGCCGCTGCAGCATGCGCTCCATGGTGAGCAGGTGCTGGTTCACGCGGAAGGTGATGCCGAGCGTGGCGCTGTTCGCGTAGGCCTGCGCGATGGCGCCGTGGCACTCGCCGATGAGCGCGCGCACGGGCAGGAAGCCGGGGTCGGAGCGGGTGCGGGATGCATGCCCCGCCCGCACCGCATCCAGATACCGGTCCAGCTCATCCTCCAGCCGCACGAAGGGGCTCTCGAAGTTGGCGTGCTCAGGCACCATCCGGAGCACCTCGCTGTCGAAGGCACGGCCTGCGATGCGCAGGCCAAGCACCTTGGCGGCGAAGAGCAGCTCCTGCATGAGCAGGCCATGGCGGTCGCGGGCATCGATGCCCGGCACCCCGAGCAGATCCAGCAGCCTGATCATGTCCTCGTCCGGTATGGCTGCGACCCAGCGCGCATCCTCTTCTTGGAAGAAGACGTTGATCAGTACATGGTCCAGCGACTCCCGCTCGGGCTGGTACGGCAGCAGCTTGTAGGTGAGGCGCTGGCGCAGCTCGTGCCAGAAGGCCCCGCTGGGCATACCGGCATCCGTGAGGGTGCGCCCCACGCCCTTCTGCCCGAGCACCCGCATGAGGTATGCGGCGAGCCCGTTGCGCAGCTGCCCATCGTGCTCCAGCAGCTGCAGCAGCGCCTTGAAGCGGGGCACGCCAGACTCCAGCCGCTCCGACCGGATGGGGCGCAATGCCCGCACCAGATGGCCCAACGGCTCCGACTCACCGCCATCATGCGCGGCGATGGCCTCCAGGGCCTCTCGGAGCGGGCTTCGGCGCATGCCGGCAAGATAGCCCGCGGTGCTGCCCCCCGCCTCATGGCCCGGCTCGGCGCCTCCGCCGCATCTTTGCCGCGCATGGCAACCCATCTCGTCACCGGCGGCTGCGGCTTCGTGGGCCGCAACATGGTCAAACGGCTCCACGCCCAAGGTGCCCGCGTCCTCTTCATCGATGACCTCAGCGTGGGCATCCACCCGGATGCGTGGCTGGGGCTGCCCGTGAGCTTCGAGCACAAGAACCTCAGGATCTACGGGCAGGACGAGCGGCTCCTCTTCCTCCATGCCGACCTGCGCGACGTGCTGCGCGGCCTCAACACCGACCCTCAGTGGCTCGCCAAGCAATACGGCCTCAGCATTGCCCTGTTCGATGACATCTTCCATTTCGCAGCCATCGTGGGCGGTCGCAGCAAGATCGACGGCGACCCCATGCTGGTGGCCCAGGACCTGAGCATCGATGCGGAGATGTTCCTCTACGTGTGCCGCAACAAGCCGCGCCGCTTCCTCTATCCCAGCAGCAGCGCCGCCTACCCCATCGACCTGCAGACCGAGGCCCACGCTCTGCGCCTGAAGGAGACCGACATTGACTTCAAGAAGATGGGCGAGCCCGACATGACCTACGGCTGGAGCAAGCTCACAGGCGAGTTCCTGGCCAAGATCGCGGCCAACCACTACGGCGTGCACGTCACCTGCATCCGCCCCTTCAGCGGCTACGGCGAGGACCAGGACCTCTCCTACCCCGTGCCGGCCATCGCGGCGCGTGCGGCGAAGAAGGAGAACCCCTTCGAGGTGTGGGGCACCGGCAAACAGGGCCGCGACTTCGTGCACATCGACGACGTGCTCG
Organism: Flavobacteriales bacterium; assembly: GCA_030584065.1. Classification (NCBI taxonomy): domain Bacteria; kingdom Pseudomonadati; phylum Bacteroidota; class Flavobacteriia; order Flavobacteriales; species Flavobacteriales bacterium. The sequence continues at coordinate 154,055 of CP129489.1, read as the reverse complement.
ACCTCACCCTGCTGGCCATGGACAAGATCAGCGACGGCCGGGCCATCAACATCGGCATGGGCCGTCTTACCAGCTTCCTGGAGCTCATCGAGGTCTTCACCGGTTTCGCGGGCTACAAGCCGACCATCAAGCCGCTGCTGGACAAGCCCGTGGGCGTGCACAGCCGCTACTGCGACATGACCTGGGTGGAGCAGAACCTAGGCTGGAAGGCCAAGATCAGCATCGAGGAAGGGATGCGGAGGGTGTATGAAGCGGCGAAAATGCGGATCAGATGATCGGACGATCAGATGATCAGATAATTGAGCGTAGTGCGATCGGCGAGGTCAGCGCACGGAGCTGTCAATGGGTGCGCATTCCATTTTCTGATCATCTGATCATCTCATTTTCTGATCGATGATCGTCTGCTTCGGCCCAGGCCCCAAGTTCAAGGGCGGTATCGTGCAGTACAACACGGCGTTGGCGCGGGCGCTGAAGGATGAGGGCGCGCAGGTCACCATCGTCAGCTGGACGCAGCAGTATCCCGCGATCATCCCGCGTGAGTTCGTGGACAAGGCCAGCCGCAGCACCTTCCTGGAGGGCTACGACATCCCCGTCCACTACCTCACCAACTGGAACGATCCGCGCACCTGGTGGAGCACCGCGAAGGCCATCGCTGAATTGAAGCCGGACAAAGTGATCCTGCAGTGGTACAACCCCACACAGGGCATCCCGCTCAACACCATCGCCAGCTACCTGCGGAAGCATACGAGCGCGGAGATCCTCTTCGACCTGCACTTCGTGGCCGCCAAGGAGCAGAGCAGCCTGGACGCGCGGCTCACGCGCATGGCCCTGCAGCACGGGCACAGCTTCATCGTGCATGCGTACAAGACGGCGCAGGAGCTGAAGGCGTTGATGCCGGAGAAGGAGTTCAAGGTGACGTTGGACGGGAAGAGGGCGAATGGCGAATGGTCAATGGCGAATGGTGAAACACCTCTTGGACATGTTGACCGACCCATTCACCAATCACCAACGACCATTCACCCCATCCTCAAGCTCTACCACCCCATCTACTCCCTTTTCAAACCCGACCCGGCGTTCGACAAGGAGGCGTGGAAGGCGCAGCACGGCCTGCGGAAGCATGTGTTCCTCTTCTTCGGCTTCATCCGCAAGTACAAGGGGCTGCACTACTGCATCGAGGCCTTCGCGGAACTGGCGAAGCAGCGCGATGATGTAAGCCTGATGATCGTGGGCGAGCGCTTCTGGCAGACGGTGGACCAGACCAAGCTCAGCACCAAATTGAAGAACGCGGTGTTCGGCACGCTGAAGAAGCTCTTCCTGAAGAAGGCGGACGACGAGCGCGACTACGATCCGCTGGCACTAGTTGACAGCCTCGGTATCCGCGACCGCACGCTGGTGGTGGACCGCTTCATCCCGAACGAGGAAGTGCCCCCCTACTTCCAAGCGGCCGATACCATCGTGCTCTTCTACGAGACGGCCACCCCCAGCGGCGTGGAAAGCCTCAGCTACAACTTCAAGCTGCCCGCGGTGGCCACCCGTGTGGGACACTTCCCAGAGACCATCACCAATGGCTTCAACGGCTACCTGGCCACCCCAAAGGACATCGCCGACATGGTGCGCGTGATGAACGCGAGCATCGACAAGCCCATCCCCCGTGAGAACGTGGTGGAGGCCACGAAGACCATGAGCTGGGCGAACTACGCCAAGGCGGTGCTTAACGGCTGACCGGCTTTCCAAGGCTGAACCCTTAAAGATCCCCAACGTACAAGCAGGGGATGGCCCTGTCCGTTAGATTCGCGGAACCCTTCCCGACCGGTGACCTGGAACCTCGCCGGTTGAAGCAACGAAGGGCGAACCTGCAAGGAAGAAGGATGAGAGCTCCGGTGGCTTTGCTTTTGCCTTTGTTATGGCTGCTGCCCGCTGCCGCACCCGCACCCGCCGCCACCTTGGAATCCCCCACCGTGGACGAGGTGCGGGCCCTCTACACGGAAATCGGCCTTGACGGCTGCCTGCATGAGCTGGCCTTCGCCAAAGGCTATGCCAGCGCTTCGGCACGGGGCGTGAGGCCGCGCATGCTGGCCATCGCTGACATGACCCAGCCCAGCACCGCGAAGCGGCTGGTCGTGATCGACATGGACCGGAAAGAACTTGTGCTGCGCACTTATGTGGCACACGGGCAGGGTTCAGGCGACCTGATGTGCACAACCTTCAGCAATCGCGAGGGCTCCCATGCCACCAGCAAGGGGCTCTACCGCGTGGGGGCCGAGATCGTGAGCCCGAAGCATGGCGCAGCGCTACTCCTCCATGGGCTGGACAAGGGCTCGAACTGCCAGGCGCAGAGCCGTGAGGTGATCATCCATGGCGCGGATTACGTCAGCGATGACTTCATCGCCAGGCATGGACGCCTTGGCCGCAGCTGGGGGTGCCCGGCTGTCAGCCGTGACGACATGCCCCGCGTGATCGAGCTGCTCGCGGATGGTGGATATCTCTACGTCCACGGACGTTGAGCCACCGGCCGGCCATCCCTTCCTTCGTTGCCTCCATCGCAGTCCGCATGCGTTTCCCATTGATGGCGGGCACCCTGGCCCTCTTGGCATCCTGCGTGCATCCGGTTGACGATGCCGCGGTCAACGGCCCCGGGCAGGCCGTCGACTCCGTGTTCGAGACACGGGCCGTCTACTCCGTACGCACGCTCGATCCGCTGTTCATCGTGCGTTTCCTCGCCGACCACCCGGAGTACCAGCGTGACTCATCGGGCATCACCGCCTTCTATGCGCGCCGCGGCCACCAGTTCGCCTGGTTCGTGAACGACACCCTCTCGCAGGGCGCTGCGGCCTTCCGCTACCTGGTCACCGAGCCCGACACCGCCTACAGGGAGCTGGCCTACATCCGGGCGAAGCTGGACGACCTCATGAACCAGGGCCGGGGGCGCGAGGCCGGGCTCTGCGACAGCTGCATGCTGCGGCTCGAGCTGGCCTTCACCGCTGAGTTCTTCCGGTACGCGGAGAAGAAGTACGGAGGCGCCGTGGACAAGGACCCGCGCGAGCTCGATTGGTTCATCCCGAGGCGGAAGAAGAACTATGACCGGCTGCTGGACTCCCTCGTGGCCGGCCGCATGGACCTCTCCCCCGTTGAGCCGCTGCACCCCCAGTACAAGCTGCTCAAGGCGCAGCTCAAGCGCTACCACGACCTTGAGGACCTGCCCTGGCCGCAGCTCAGCCTCGGCGACCGCCGGAAGATCGAGCCGGGCGAAGCGGTGGACTGGATGCCCGAACTGCGGCTGCGCTTGATGCTGCTCGGTGATTTCCGCTCAACCGGCGACAGCATGCTGCTCTTCAGCACCGATTACGACAGCCTGCTGGTGGAGGCCGTGAAGCGTTTCCAGGAGCGGCATGGCCTTCATCCGGACGGGGTCATCGGCAAGGGCGTCATCGCCCAGGTCAACGTGGCGCCCGCCGACCGCGTGCGCACGCTGCTGGTGAACATGGAGCGCCTGCGCTGGGTGCCGGAGCGCACCGCCCCTGACCAGTTGCTGGTGAACATCCCTGAGTTCCGCCTGCATGTGCATGAGGCGGACACCATCGCCTGGAGCATGGCTGTGGTGGTTGGCACGGCAGCGACCCGCACGGTCATCTTCAGCGACTCCCTCTCGACCATCGTCTTCAGTCCCACATGGACGCCGCCCGCGAGCATCGTGCGCGGCGAGATCCTGCCGGCCATGGCCAAGGACCCGAACTACCTCCGGAAGAAAGGGATGGAGATCATCGGCGGGTCGGCATCGAACCCCATCATCCGTCAGCGCCCGGGGGCGTCCAATGCCTTGGGGCGCGTGAAATTCCTGTTCCCGAACAGCTACAGCATCTACCTGCACGACACGCCGAGCAAGAGCTTCTTCGCCCGCGAGAGCCGCGCGTTCAGCCATGGCTGCATCCGCCTCAGCGAGCCGCAGCGACTGGCCGAATACCTGCTCCGGGATGACACGGCGTGGACCGCCAAGCGCATCAAGGAAGCCATGCACAGCGGCAAGGAACAGTTCGTGCGCCTCAAGAGGAAGCGCCCGGTGAGCATCGGTTACTTCACCGCCTGGGTGGACCGGGCCGGACGCCCGCATTTCAGGGATGATGTGTATGGGCATGATGCCCGGCTTTCCGAGGAGCTGTTCGGCACGCCGCCCATGGTCCTTCAGTCACCCGGCACGATGATGCGCAGCGATCCGGCCCCCAGCCATCCCGTCAGCGACCGGTTGATCCAGCCCTCCGCATCACTGCCCGCGTCGAGGTAGCGCAGCGAGCGCGGCTGATCGGCCAGGGCCGGCAGGGTCATCGACCGTGCGCCGGCCTTCTGCGCACCGATGATCCGCGCATAGCGATCCACCAGCGCGGCATCGAACCGCGCCATCCGGCCCGAGAGCAGGTCACCGGTCACGCGCCCGCCGCTTCCGGTGAACAGCACCGCCGACAGCAGCACGGCGAAGGCAAAGGGCTTCATGAGTGAGGGCCAGGGCGCCCACCGCCACCTGCCCTGTTCGACCAGGGAGACCCGTACCGCAGAGAGCAGGAGGAACCAGCCGGGCAGCAGCACGAGCAGCACCGCATTCACCGTGCGGTGCTGGCCGAGCAGCCCGGTGGCCCAGTATGGAAGGGCCATGGCAGCGAACAGCGTCAATCCCAGGATGGCCGCCAGCCGCCAGGGCTTCATACCGATCGGGCCGAATGCCCCGGCGATGCGGGCATGGAAGGTCTCGCCGCCGGCCAGGTAGATGAAAGAGGCGGCAAGCAGGGCCGGAGACGACAACCAGGTGAACGCGAACCGCATGGACTGGACCGCTGCCCACCCCACGGTGCGCAACGCATCATGCCGCAGCGGGAAGTTGGCGCCGCGCACCGCATTGCCCGGCGCCGCAGCCATGAGGAAGGCCGCAGCGAGCACGGCGAGCAGCACGGCGGCCAGCGGAAGCGGAACCGCGCGCTGGCGCCGCCAGGCAAGGCCGAGCAGGGCAGCGTGGCCCGCGGCCATGACCATCATGTGCAGCTCACTGCATCCTGATGCGACCACCGCCAGCAGGCCAACCGCAGCCGTGGCTGCCCAGCCGAGCCGCCAATGACGGCGCGCGCTGCGGATCCATGCCGCCGCCACGAGCAACGACAGCGCTCCGGGCAGCAGGTAGCTGACCGCCCCAGTGTACCAGTACAGGCCCTCGGAGAGGTCGGGCATGAGGTGGAGGTAGAGCAGCAGCAGCCCCCCGGCGAGCAGCGCCTGGTCGCCCCTGCGCAGGGCGGTGCCGCACGCAGCGACCAATGCCCAGAGGCCGCCATAGGTGAGGCCGAGCAGCACGAGCGGCACCCCGCGGTACAGGGCGAGGCCGGGATCGATGCCGAGCACCAGCGGGCTGCGCAGCACCAGGATGTTGGAGAACCACCGCCCGTTCCAATGCCGGTACTCGTCCAAGAGCCTGGGCAGGAGCTCCGTCCGCATGCCCACGGCCGCGTAACTGAAGTCATCGGCGAAGGGATGGACCCAGGCGCTGAGGGCCACGTAGCGCGACAGTGCGGCGAGGAGCAGTACGGCGAGGGCGATGCGGGCTGCGGGCCTCATCCCTCAAAGATGCGGATGCCGTCTATAGGCCCACGCGCTCAGACACGCGGTACTGGTTGCGCTCGGGGCTGTAACGGTGAACCAGCTCCGCCACGAAGCCCATGGTGAAGAGCTGAACGCCGATGACCATGGCCGTGAGGGCCACATAGAAGAGCCCTTGATCGGATACCCGGGGCGCCAGCTGCTTGAGCACGTAAAGGTGCCAGAGCTTCTCTCCCACCACCCAGGCCGCGCTCAGGAAGCCCACCACGAACATGAAGGTGCCCACCGACCCGAAGAAGTGCATGGGCTTGCGGCCGAAGCGGAACACGAAGGTGATCGTGAGCAGATCGAGGAACCCGTTGATGAAGCGGTCGAAGCCGAACTTGGTCCGGCCGAAGCGCCGGGGATGGTGCTTCACCACCTTCTCTCCGATGCGCCGGAACCCCTCCTTCTTGGCGATGAAGGGAATGTAGCGATGCATCTCGCCGTAGACCTCGATGCTCTTGACGACCTCCTTCCGGTAGGCCTTCAGCCCGCAGTTGAAATCGTGGAGCATCACCCCGCTCACCCGCCGGGTGGTCCAGTTGAAGAGCTTGGTGGGCAGGGTCTTCGTCAGCGGATCGTAGCGCTTCTTCTTCCACCCGCTCACCAGGTCGAAGCCCTCCTGCCGCACCATGCGGTAGAGTTCGGGCACCTCATCCGGGTCGTCCTGGAGGTCGGCATCCATGGTAATCACCACATCGCCCTGCGCCGCGATGAACCCTTCGTTCAGGGCCGGGCTCTTGCCGAAGTTGCGGCCGAAGCGGATGCCCTTCACGCGCCCATCGGCCGCAGAGGCCTTCACGATCTCCGACCAGGACCCATCCGTGCTGCCGTCATCGACCAGGACCACCTCATAGGCGACCCCCATGGACCGCAGCACCTGATGCAGCCGCTCGATCAGCACGGGCAGCGACTCGCGCTCATTCAGCAGCGGAACGACGATGGAGATGTCCACGGCGCAAGGTTACGCCACGGCCCGCACGTGGCCGCTGGCTCATAGCGCCTTGCGGTAGATGCGGTAGCGCTTCCAGACGGTGGCGCCGAGCCGCTCCAGCTCGCCGCGCATCCGGTGGTTCGTCTCCAGCACCAGGTGGCTGTCGATCCAGCGGAGGCCCCGCTTCCGCGCCTCTTCCATGAGTGCGATGGCCAGGACGCTGGTAAGGCCGCGGCCTTGCAGTTCGGGGCGCACGGCGCCGAGGAAGAGGTCGAGCTGCCGGGAGGTGCGCATGGCCCTGAGCATATGCCACCACCCGAACGGGAAGAGCCGCCCACCGCTGCGCCGGATGCCCTCGCTGAAGTCGGGCATGGCCACGACGAAGGCTGCGGGATCGCCCTGCTCATCCACCACCACGTGCACGAAGGCCGGATCGAGCACCGGCATGTACTGCGCCGCCAGCTTCCGCATCTCGGCCTCCGTCATGGGCATGAAGCCAAGCAGCCCCTCGTATGCCGCATTCACCAGCCGGAGCACAGGAAGGATGAAGGGCTTGATCTGGCTGCGCCGCTCGAAGCGCACCAGGCGGTAGCGCCCCTGTGCCAGCACCCGGTCCGCGATGCGCCGATACGCTTCAGGCAAGGCTGCGGGGATATCAAGCCGGTAGGACACCGCATCCAGGTGCTTGGCGTACCCGTTGCCCTCCACCAAGGGAGGCAGCCAGGCCGGATTGGACGCCGTTGCGAGCACCGGCAGGTGCTCGAAGCCCTCCACCTGAAGGCCTTGGGGGTCCTTGTCGCTCAGCCCGAAAGGTCCCAGGACGTGGGTCATGCCCTCGGCGGCGGCCCAGCCCTCCACGGCCCGCAGCAGCAAGCGCACCGCATCGGGGTCCCGCCGGCAATCCAGCTGGTAGAAGCGGCCTTCACGGACACCCTCCCGATCATTGTAGTCCGGGCGGATGATTCCCATCACGCGCCCAACCGGGCGGTCGCCCTCCCAGGCCAGAAAGCGCACGGCGCGGCAGGCGGACAGCGACGGGTTGCGGGCTTCGTCATGGAAGGCCGCCTCATCGCTCCGGAGCGCCGGCACGCAGTTGGGGCGGTCATTCACGGCCAGCGGAACCCGCAGGTAGCGGCGCAGGTCAGCGGCTGTGCGAACGGGCTCGATCCGGAGGCTCATCCCAGCCGAAGATGCGGAATGCGGTCATAATCCCCTCCATAAAGGAATCCCATGGCAGCCGTGCTCTGTACGTGACGACCGGTTGGATTTTACGCGGACGTTACTAACCTTGCCGTACCGGTGCGCTATCCGACCCGGAGCTACCAGAATCCGCTAACCCCATAACCGAATGATGAAACGCTTACTCCCCTCCATCGCCGCCTGCGTGGCAGGACTCGCCCTGCATGCCCAGGTGACCGTTTACGTGCAGCAGCCGGCCTCCTTGGAAGGCCCGCTGGAATTCACTTGGGCGCAATGGGGTCAGACCCCGGACCTCAACGACCCGATGAACAACATCGTGGGCACCGCCTGCTTTGTGGATGATGGCACGGAGGCCGACTCCTTGGGCTGCAATGCCTTGGTCAATGGCACGGACATCAACGGCAAGATCGCGGTGATCTACCGCGGCGCCTGCGAGTTCGGCGCCAAGAGTCTGAATGCCCAGACGGCCGGTGCCATCGCGGTGATGATCATCAACAACCAGCCCGGGGCGCCTGTGGCCATGGGCGCAGGAGCCGTGGGTGCCGATGTCACCATCCCGGTGGTGATGATCAGCCAAGAGGCGGGCGCGCAGCTGCGCGATGCCATCCTCACCTGCAATGACCTGGAGGTCTTCATCGGCAGCCAGCAGAACTACTACCAGTACAACCTGGGCTTCGACGGGGATGACATCCTGGTGCCGCGCACCGGGGCCATCCACCCGGTGATCCACAGCAGCGCCAGCGAGTACTTCGTGAGCCTCGGCGCCAACATCCACAACTACGGCGCCCAGCCCATGGATGGCGCACGCGTGCGCTGCGTGATCACCCAGGAGCCTGGCGGCACGGAGGTCTACAACCAGGTCTCCCCCGGCGCCACGATCAACAGCGGCGACTCGCTCTACGTGACCCTGCCGGACTTCAGCCAGGCCAGCTACAGCGGTTCCTACACCATCACTTACTCCCTGGAGGGCGATGTGGCCGATGACTTCCCGCAGAACAACAGCCTCGCGCTCACGCTCGGCACCGCCGGTGACAAGTTCACCTACGCGCCCATCAACCCTGCGACGCTCGACATCGTGAGCAATACGCATGTCGTGCCCGCCAACAACGTCGACGGCTGGCGTTCCTGCATCCACTTCAGCGACCCGAACGGCTCGCGTCTGGCCGCTGCCGGCTTCTGGTTCACGGCTTCCGCGGCAGCCGACCAGGTGCTCACCGACGAGATCGTGGACGGAACCCTGTACGAGTGGACCGGCACGGTGACCAGCCCCATCACGCTGCCCACCAACGCCGACATCCTGTCGCTCGCCGCCGGCACCTACACCTTCACCAGCGACCTGCGCAACACGCCCATCTATGTGCCCTTCTCCGATGTGGTGACCCTGCAGGACAACGTGCGCTACCTGCTCTGCCTGGACTCCTACAGCGGCATCGTCTGGCACGGGTGGAACAGCAGCCTGAACTACGACCGTGTGTCGGAGATCACCAACGAGCCTGTATCGATGATCCGCGATGCCGCCACCTGGTACAATGGCTTCACCGGCCTGGCCGGCGCGCCCTCGCACGCCATCCACGCCGTGGAGGCGAGCACCATCGGCATGGATGAGGCCGCCAAGCCCCTGGAGGTGACGCCCTATCCCAACCCCACGGCCAACTGGCTCCGCATCCCGCTGAAGGGTGTCACCGGAATGGTGAGCGTGCGTGCCTTCGATGCCAAGGGCGCCCGGGTGCTGGAGCGCACCGCGAATGTCGGCGGCGACAGCGTGCTCACGCTGGATATGGCCGGCCTCGCCAGCGGCACCTACCTCTTCCGCCTCGACACGGAAGGCGGCCGTATGAGCGAATTCCGCGTGCAGGTGAACAAGTAGGCGACCAGAAGCCACCGGCATGCATGGAACGGCCGCCCGATCGGGGCGGCCGTTCCTGCTTCCGCCCCCTGCCCCATCTTTGAGCGCACAATCCCCGACCATGCCCAGCTTCGACATCCTCAGCAAGGTGGACATCCAGATGCTCGACAACGCCGTGAACGTGGTGAAGCGCGAGATCGACACCCGGTACGACCTGCGCGGCACCAGCAGCACGGTGGAACTCGACAAGAAGGCGCTCACCATCAAGGTGAGCACCGAAGACCATATGAAGCTCGATGCCATCGTCGACATCCTGCTGGAGCGCAGCGGCAAGCAGAAGGTGGACGTGCGCAGCTATGACCTGAAGGAAGAGCCCGTGCCGAGCGGCAAGACGCTCTACCGCATCATCAAGGTGAAGCAGGGCATCGAGCGCGAGACCGCCAAGAAGATCACCAAGGCCATCAAGGACAGCGGGCTCAAGGTGCAGCCGCAGATCATGGATGACATGGTCCGCGTGACGGGCAAGAAGATCGATGACCTGCAGGCCGTAATGTCCCTCTGCCGGCAGCAGGACTTCGAGATCCCGCTGCAGTTCGAGAACATGAAAAGCTGAGCCCGGGCAGCGCGCGATGCCCGATGCGCGTCATGGGTATAACCCCTTCACAGATGAAGCGCTCAGTACTATCCGCCGTCGCAGCCCTGCTCATCGGACTCGCCCAAGGGCAGACCTACTTCTACATCGACCAGATCGCGGTGGCACCCGACCCGGCGACCACGGCGGATGAGGTGGAGCTGCAGCTCATCGGGAACCTGAGCAGCACGGGCTCCTACATCGTGTTCGCCCAGGCCAGCGTAACGGCCTCACTCATCTCGATCACCCTGGTGGCTGCCAGCACCGGAGGGCTCACCGTCCTGGTGCCGCATACGGAGGCGATCAGCCTGGGGCAGCTGCCCGCCGGCACCTACAGCATCGAATTCACGTCCGGCTCCTCCGGCATCCTGGATTCTGCGCCTGCACAGCAGCACGCCTTCACTGTGGCGGAAAGTGGCAGCCCCTGCGACCAACTGGATGTCCTTTCCGTCCATTGGGCGCCCTTCTCGGACACTGCCCTGGTCGTGAACGTGGTGAACAATTCCACAACGCTCTTCGATTACCCGAACTTCATCCTCCTGGGCACTACGGGCGATACCCTGGCGAAGGAAACCGTGAGCGCCTTCGGCCTGTCCGGTGAGAGCTGGCACGTGCTGAGGCTGCAGGATGGAGTCTCCTTCGACGAGCCCATTTTGAATGGCACCTTGGAGCTCTGGACGGAGTTCACCACCAACCTGGCGTGCAGTTGGAACCTGGAGGATGTCCCACTCTGCCTTCCGCCTCCCTGTGCGTCCATCACGCTCACCTTGGGCAACTTCGGGGGCATGCTGGTCACCGGCGACTTCGCATGGACCTTGACGGACGCCTCGATCTCCGCGCCCATCGCCACTGGCACGTTCACGCTGGACCTCAACAACCAATACACGGAGGTCGCTCAGTGCCTATCCCCCGGGCAGTACGGCTTGTCGGTCACGCCCTTGGGGCCGCCCCTACCCGGAGGCAACCTGGTCTATGGCGTTGCGGGTCAGGGCGGCGTTGCAGGACCCTCGCAAACCGTGAGTTGGGGGCCGCCCGTGATCATGCTGTTCAGCTTCTATGCTCCCTGCGTGGAAGGCGGCACGGGGATGCCGGATGCCCCCCTCCGCCACTGGACGGTCATCGAACTGGATGGGGAGATCCTGGTCCGCAATCCTGAAGGCCGACCCGTTGGTGCAGTGGAGGTGCTCGATGCCATGGGCCGGACTGTCGCCGCGGCCAGCACGCCTTCGAGTGAGCTCCGCCTGCCCTGCAATGCACAGGGCCTCCTGCTCGTGCGTGCCGGTGGACGCGCTTGGAAGGTGGTGCGGTGAAACGGCGGAACCCGCCTTACGGGGCGGGTTCCTGTACGATTCCGGTCTCCCTGCTTACGGGCTTGGAAGGGAGCTTCTAACGCCGATGGGCCTCGCTCCTTGTGACCGGCTATTCCTTCGGTCCCTTACCGGACCTGACTGTGTAACGCCGATCCCGTGCCGAATGTTGCATGGTCATCACAACTGGAACTCCTGCAGCACCCTGCCGCCATCCTTCAGCGTGCGCTCCTCGAAGCGGACCAGTCCCGTGACGGACACCAGCATCACCGTGGAACAGCGGGTGCCGTAGCCCGGCAGGTCGATACGTATGGAGCTGAGGGCCCGTTCACGATCAATGCCGAGGCCGGTTTCGGGGAGCTGATGGTCCGCTGCGGGCCGTGCATCCTGAAGAAGCCTGAACATGGCCTCGGGGTCAGGCCTGTCGGAAAGGACCATGCGCTCCATGGACTGCTTGGCACGCACCACCTTCGGCCAGGGTGTATTCAGCAGCGCGTTGCTGAGCCCATGGATCCCGGGCTGCAGCACGCGGTCCTCGCCGGTGATGTTCGACCGGTACCGCAGGGCCTCGATCGGCCCGTGCAACAGGTTATAGCCCTCCCTCGCCACCGGATCCGCTTCAGGCTCCGCCAGGAGCGCATCGCGCACCAGCAGGCCGCGCGAGGGGCCCGCAATCGGCGGCCTCCGGAGGTCCCGGTGGTTCGTCAGGGCAGCGAACCGCCCGGACAGGGTGATTCCCATCCAAGTGCCGAGCGCCCGCCGATCACGGCCGGCGAGCACCAGGGGAAGATCGGGCCAGAAGTGCGCGGGATCAGCCTCTCGGGAAAGGAACTCATCCCGGTTGGCCGCCACGATCAGGGGAAAGCGCGCATGGACCTTGTATGCCAGCGCGATCAGGCACATGCCGCAAAGCTACCGCGCCCCCTCCCCGCTTCACATCACGGCTTCGCCCCGCAGGAACATGACGAAGATGAACGTCATGAGGAAGTGATGGAACAGCAGCATCGCCGTCACCAGCGTGAGGATCTGCTTGCCGCCACGGGAGAGCTCCGGGAAGAGCTTCTTGTTGTTCATGGCGATGATGGGCAGGGGGATCGTCGCCAGCAGGAAGGTGATGGCCAGAGTCTTGAAGAGCACCACATTATCCATCAGCCCGAAGAATAGGTGGGCATAGTAGAAGATGAAGCCCAGCGTGGACAGGACGCCCAGCCGGATGAAGAGGCGCGCTTCTGCTACCATTCTCTCTTTGTTATCCATGGATAGAGACGCAAGCCTGAAACGGGGTTGCGTCCCTGCGGGTTTCAGAATTACGAACAGTGCCGCTCAGCGCCAAGGGCGTCCGCTGCGATAGAGTCCGGCCATCGCAAGGACTAGCCCGCCAGCCAGCCATGGCCAGGGATAGGGACCGGGTATGTATGTCCCGTCATCGAGCAGCGCACGCGCACCATCCGCCCCGATGGAGGATGCGCTCGTCAAGGCGTCCACGCCATCCGTGCGCATCAGCGGATCGATTGTGAAGGAGATCACCATCAGCACCGCGCCCGCTATCAGAAGCGCCCAGGAACGCCCATCGATGCGGTAGTCCGCCGCCCTTGAGCGTCCCCTGAGGATCACCAGCGCCAGCAGGATCAGGCCCAAGGAGATGACACAGGGAGCCCACACCGGCCCCACCCAGGGCACCGGTATCAGGAAGAGCAGGTCGGGGGTCGACAGGCTCGATGGCCAATCCAGCAGGACCTTCAGCCATGCGTAGTAGAAGAGGTCCCAGAGGCCGAAACCGTAGCAGAACCAGGCGAAGCGCTCCAGCGCTGACCGTGCGATCAGCGCAGCCGGCGCCAGCAGCATGAGCAGGGTGGCCGCCTCGCGCCACACCTCGGTGGCGATCAGCGGAGGGGCCATGGGGACCAAGGGGAAGGCGAAGCCCTGCGGGTAGTGCAGCGCGCGCAGGTAAACCACGACGGCGCTCTCCAAATAGGCCATCGCGATGAAGAAGGCGCTCATCCAGGCGAACGCGCGGCGGATGTCAGCTCTCATGGGTCAGTATGATATCGGCGACGATGCCCCGGTGATCGCTGCCGGCCACCTCGAAGGTGCTCAGCGCTGCCGGTTCGACGGGGCCCCGAAGCAGCACGTGGTCGATGGGGATCAGGGCCAGCGGACCAAACGACGGCCAGGTGATATCCAGCGGCGTGCTGGCGGGTCGCCCACCGGAGGCCCTGCACAGCCTTCGGTAGGCATCGTCCCAGTGCACGGTATTCAGATCACCGATCACGAGCATGGGATGGTCGCTGGCGCCCATCTCCCGGGCCAGCCACCTCAGCTGCGCGTTCCGCCGGCGAAAATCCATAAGGCTGGTGGGCGAGGCGGCATGCGCCGCGCAGATGCGCACCGTTCCGCCGTCGGTCTCCGCATCGGCAAGGATGAAGGGTGTCCCTTCCACCTCCGCCACGCGGATGGCGCCGATCGGAAACCTGCTGAACAGCGCGATGCCATAGCAGTCCTCGCGGGGTACGGCCCTGCGGTACGGGTAGCGCACCGCCAGCCCCTCCTCCAGCGCAGCGGCCCAGATCGCGTTCACCTCCTGGAAGGCGATGACATCAGCGTCCGTCGCAACGGCCGAACGCACCGCATCCGAGCGCCGGCCGTTCACCTGCCACAGGTTCATCGTGGCCACCCGAAGGCCCGAGCCGCCATCCTTGCCCACCGGATCCGGGACAGGCACACGCAACGGTGCAGCCACCAGCGCCGCTGCGATGAAGCCGGATGCGCTCCACCACCATCGACCGCGCGCCATGGCCAACGCCGCAAGCCCAAGGAAGAGCACCGCCCACCACGGCAGGAAAGCCCGTGCCAGCATGGCGGGGAAGGAATCCGGCGCAAAGGCGAGACCGCACCCCGCCGCGAGCGTGAGCGTGACGAGCTTCAGCTGATGCACCCCGCTCATGATGGCTCCATGGAAGGTGCGCCGGTGGCCGGACGCGCGGCCATGCGACGGATTCGCCGCAGGGCGAGCCAGAGCGGCACCGCTCCGATCGCCCCGAACGAGGCATCCACGCAGCGCCAGAAAAAGGGAATGCCGCGAACCGGCGCCCATGCGAAGGCCAGCACGATCACCAGCGCGCAGCACCATAGGCCCCACTCCACCACCCAGCGGTTGCGCACCGGATCGCGCCACGGGCCGATGAAGGCGAGTGCGATCGCCACATGCGCGAAGGCCAGCCAGTCGGTGCCGTAGAAGAGGATCGGGTATGCGGCATCCACATGGGCCACGGCACCTGCGGCATGCGATGCCCATTGATGCCATGCGCCCCCCGCCGGTTCCGTGAGCTCAACGAGCCATGCCGTGAGCATCGCCAGCGGCACGGCGGTGATGCCGCTCAGCACCAGGGACGCCATGAAGAAGGCCAGCCAGCCGCGGATGCAACGGAGGTCGCTCATTGCATCGCGGCTTGACCGATGCGTTCCAGCCCGGCCCTGGTGCGCGCATCGGCCCAGGTCCACTCCTGCCAGCGTTGACCGGCCTGGCGCGCAAGGAAGGCATCGCGCTTGCCATCAAGCAGGGCACGGAAGGCCAGCGGATCGAGGTGGTCTACCCAGCGCACGCGGTTGTGGCGATGCCGCTCCATCTGCTGCTCCACCAGGTCGATGTTGGCGTAGAGCAGCGGCAGCACCTTGTCGCTCATTGCGAGGTAGTTGTCGATGTCGATCTCGCCGGGATTGCCATGGCCCAGGTTCACGCGTACGATGAAGCCATCCCAATCGACCGTGGTGAGGCCCACGAGCAGCGCGAAGGCCGCCCACGCATTCACACGCACCAGGTAGTACAGCGAACGGCGCTGCTTCACCTTGACGAACAAGGTGACCAGCCCCACGAGCACGAGCGCGAGGAACACGATGACGCCGATGCGCTTGTAGGCGAGACCGTGGAAGCTGATGTAGTGCCAGTTCCGCAGGAACACCGACACCGCGAGGACGCCGTTCTGGACCACCCAGAGCAAGGCCAGGCGCTTCAGCCAGGCACTGCGCCAGTAGAAGTTCTGGTTGCCACGGAAGAACCAGAGCACCACCGCGATGCTGAGCAGGATGCTGAAGATGAGCGCATAGGTGCCTTCATGCACGAACTGCTTCAGGCTGAAGCCCTCAGGCACCTCGAAGCCGAACCAGACCCAATCGACATCGATGATGTTGACCACCAGGAGAAGGGCGTTCACGAGCGCCAGCAGCACCACCCCGCGGCGACGCTCCCGCTCCAGCGGGTTCATGTCCAGCGGCGCCCGCCAGTGCGGACGCTTCAGGCGCACGCGCCGCATGCCATCGCCCAGCCGCTGCTCCCATTGCGCCACCAGCCTGGGCGCGAAGCGGAACAGCAGCCCCGCGCACAAGAAGAGGCCGAAGAGGAAGAAGAGCGCGTGCGCGGTGACCACGAATTCGAGGAGCTCGGCGATCGCCTGCCAGATGCCATCGAGGAAGCCTGCGGTGAGGTGGTCGAACTTCGGATTGCCCACGCGATAGAGCTGGAAGAAGAGCGCGAGCACGAGCATGGGCACCACGCTCAACCGCGCCCAGCGCCATCCCGTGCGCGCAACGCCGCGCTTGGGCATGAGCTCGTTGGCTCCATCGAGCACGGCCATGGGCAGCGCCAGGTGATTCGAGATGGCCTGCACCGAAGCGAACGGCAAGCTCCGCAGCACAGGCTCATGCGCGAGGGCGCTGAACCACAGCACCGCCAGCACCGCCATGACCGGTGCGATAACGCTTCCGTGCACCACCGCCATCGCCGCGGCGACCAATGCCCCGGCCATGGCCCAGCGCGCCGGCTTCGACAGCCCTCCCCATCCGATACGATGCACGATGAGCATGACCACCAGCAGCGTGAACAGCAGCACGTTCAGACCGAGGCCCATCCGGAAGAACAGCCGGTCGAAGACGAGTGCCGACAGCAGCGCGATGATGATCGCCGCGCGGGCTTGGATCCAATTGGCGATGGCGTTCATGCGTTCAGGGTTTGGGGATGAGGCGTTCGATGGCATCGAGGTGGTCGCGGAAGGCACGGGCGCCACTGACGGTGGCCTTGTAGCTCGTGTTCGGCCGCTTGCCGATGAAGCGCTTGCGCACCTGCACGTACTTCAGATCCTCCAGGGCGGCGAGGTGGCTCGCGAGGTTGCCGTCAGTAACGCCGAGCAGCTCCTTCAATTGCGTATGATCGACCCACTCGTTCACGACGAGCACGGCCATGATGCCCAGGCGCACCCGGCTCTCGAAGGACTTATTGAGCCGATCGATCATGCTTCAGCATTGCCGCGCTCGTGGCGCAGGTACATGAGCCCCCCATAGAAGATGTGCAGCACGCCGAAGCCGAGCGCCCAGAAGAGCAGTCCCGCATCGGCCCAGAAGGCGGCCACCACGCCGAGCACCGATTCGCTGAGGCCGAGCCACCGAATCTCGTCGAGCGTGTACTTGCTCGCGTTGATCAGCGCGAGGCCGTAGAAGACGAGGGTGGCCGCGGGCACCATCCCCACCGCGCCATGGACGATGAGCGCCAGCGAGAACAGGCCTCCGGCCACCAGGGGCAGGAAAAGGTTGAGGGCCATGCGGCGGGCGCTGGCACCCCACAGCCCCTGCCCCGTGCGCTTGCTGCGGCGCCAGGTGAACCATAGCGCGCCCAGCAGGGCCACCGCGAGCACGATGGCGGCATCGGCCATCAGGAAGTTCACATGGCCCCACCAGGCGCTCTGGCGATTGAGGCCCCCTGCAGCCAAGGCCTCGCCGCCGTTGCCTTCGAAGCCGTGCGACCAGACCAGTGCCTGATGGTGCTCGCGCGCGACGAAGGCGCCCACCAGCGCCGCGGCGCCGGCGATGACGCCGCTGAGGCCGCTCAGGCTGAGGAATCGGGTGCTGCGGTCCATGAGGCCTCGGATGCGGGCCAACTCCTGCAGGGGATCGTGCTGAGTCATATGCAAAGTGCTTTGCGCTGCAAAGTAACGGGGCGTGCGCGCGATCCGTATGCGAGGCCCGAGGAAAAATCAATGGACGGCCAGGGCGGCCAGCACCACGCCCACCACCACGGCAGCGAAGCGGGCGGCGTTGAAGCGATGATCCGGCGCGCTCTCGAAGATGATGGTGGTGCCGATGTGCAGCAGCATGCCGATGGCCAGTCCGAGCATGCGGTGCAGGAAGTGGCCGTCCATCCAATCGCCCGCCAAGGTGCCCGCCGCGATGCCCAGGGGCGCCCCCAGCGCGAAGAGCACCAGCATGAGCCAACTGGCCGAACCCGGTACGCCGCTCTTGAGCAGCACCGTGGCCAGCGCGATGGCCATGGGCACTTTATGGAGCAGCACCCCAGCCAGGAAGGGCACGTTACCGGCCACGGCGGCATCGGCGAAGGGCATGCCTTCGGCGAAGGAATGCAGGAACAGGCTCGCCATGGTGAGCCAGGGCAGCACCGCGCGTGCGCCATGGTGCGCATGCACATGGATGTGGCCGTGCTCGATGCCTTGGCTGAAGAACTCCAGGACCACCTGGAGGAGGAAGCCCCCCAGCACCCATGCACCGATCATCGCGCCCTCTTCCTCGTAGAGCTCCGGCAGCATGTGCAGGAACACCACGCTCACCAGGAAGGCGCCGCTGAAGCCCAGGAGCAGACGAAGCCATTTCTGGTCAGGGCTGCCTGCGCGCACGGCGGCACCGGCGATCATGGGCATGGCGAAGAAGAGCAGGGCGACGAGGAGGCTCATGCGGGTGGCTTTCGGCACCAAAGAACGAAACGCGGCGACCGGTCGGGGTCGAAGGGGGTGAGCAGCGGCCCATCGGTGCGGTCCTCGATGCGCAGGCCCGCACCGGTGGCCATGCCCTCGAGTACGGCAGGGCGCAGGGTCTGCACGCGCTCCTCGAACCGATGCACCGCCTCGCCATCCAGCACCTCGATGCGCTTCACGAGGACATCGGCCTGAAGGCACCTGGTGATGCGGAACCGGACGCCGCCCCGCTCAACCTCCTCGTGGGGCACGAGGTCGCGCAGGACGACATCCGTGTTCATGAAATCGAGGACGAAGCCCCCTCCGGGCACGAGCATGGCCGCCACGGCATCGAGCACGCGCTGGTCGTCCTCGAGCCGCTCGAAGTAGCCCAGGCTGGTGAACAGGCAGCAGATGGCCTCGAAACGCCTTCCGGCGATGGGCTCCCGCATATCGTGCACGAGGAATTCCGCCTGAGGCACTGCCGCACGGGCCTCGGCGATGCTCTCTTCGGAGAGGTCGCAACCGGTGACCTTGATGCCATGGGCGGCGAAATGACGGGCATGCCTGCCCCGCCCGCACGCAAGGTCCAATAGGCCGGCTCCCTCGGGCAGCCGCCACCGCCCCAGGATGGCTTCCACCCAGGCCTGGGCATCGGCGTCATCGCGATGCCCATAGAGCAGCTTGTAGTACGGGGTGCCGAACCAGTGCTTGAACCAGCCCATGGGGGATGATGGGCGGCGAAAGTAACCGGCCCGTGCCCGGCTCACACGCACGCGTGGAAAACTCCGGCCAGCTGCGGAAATCCGGGAATCGCAACGGAACTTGCTTTGTGTATGCCCCGCTAAGGGTTTCCCATGCCCGGACTGCTCGACCGCATCCATGACCTCTACGATGAACTGGAGCGCCGCCGGGTGATGCTCTCCTTCAAGGGAGGGCTCACCCCCGAGCTCATCACGGTGCTGCTGGCACTGGTGGAGCGCAAGCTGGACGGCATGGAGCCCGACCATAAGTCGCGCAAGCGCGTCTTCAATGTGGTGGTTGAGTGCCTTCAGAACCTCTACCACCACAACGGGCACCTGCGGCTCGATGACGGCGCTGTGCACACTACGAAGGAGCCCCATGGCGTGGTGATGATCGCCCGAACAGAGAGTGGCTATTCCGTGCTAACGGGCAACTTCATGGCCGGCTCGGAGGTGGAGCAGCTCAAGGGTCACCTCGACCGCATCAACTCACTCAATCCCGACGACCTCCGCGAATGGTACAGGGCGAAGCTCGCTGACGGCACGTACTCTAGCGCCGGCGGCGGAGGCCTTGGCATGATCGATATCGCGCGCCGCAGCGGCGGCAAGCTCGAGTACGCCTTCGTCCCCTATGACAAGGATAGCGCCTTCTTCAGCCTCAACGTGAACGTGAACACTTAGACAGGAACGCCATGGAACCGCTCCACCTCGAAGGATCGCCCAAGACCCCGTACGTGCATTTCGACCCCGCATCGGGCCTGCTGGAGCTGAAGGGCCGCTCCATCCCGGAGAACAGCATCGACTTCTACAAGCCGCTCATCGACTGGATCGACCGGTACAGCCGACAGCCCAGCGAGCGGACCGCGCTGCACGTGCAGCTCGAGTACTTCAACACGAGCTCCAGCAAGTGCATCCTGGATGTGTTCAAGCGGCTCGAGCCCATCCGCGCCGCGGGCAACGAGGTCACCGTGCTCTGGCACTACGAGGCGGATGACGAGGACATGCTCGAAGCCGGGGAGGACTATTCGGGGATCATCAACATCCCCTTCAAGATGATCCAGATCGCCGAGGTGAACGGCGATTAGCGGCCGAAGCGCTGCGGGAGCATCCGCATCAGGCGAGGGAACAGCTCCCAATACAGCGCAGCGCACAGGGCCAGCACCATGGTCCAGATGACCAGGACGTTGCCCGCCAATGCGCTGAGGCGGAAGCCGAATGCCGGCTTCACGGGCGCATAGAAGTGGGCGCTCAGGAAGCCCCCCTCGGGCACCTCGTACACCGGGTCGCTCTTCCGGATGAGTGCGCCATCATCCTCCACGATCACGCGGAGGTCGTTCTTGTTCGTCACCACATCGGCCAGGCCGTCGTTCCGATAGCGGTCGAGCAGGTCGAAGTAGGCGGCGCGCGACTGCTCCGTGGCGGTCATCTCGGCGATCAACCGCTCCTTCCCCCGCTCGGCCTCCTTGTACGCCGACCGGTAGTGGTGCGTGAGCCGCCCGAGCGCCGCATCCACCTCATCCAGCACGGAAGCATCGCAGGATTCAGGCGTCAGCCGCTCCAACCCCTTCACGACGAAGCCTGCCAGGCGGCGCTCCTCCCGCCGCAGCTCATGGCGCAGAAGTTCCAGCGCCTCCTCCAACCCGACCCGCTCCTCGGGGGGGGCGGAAAGCAGCCGCCGGGCCTCGGCTGAGCGGTTCTGGAGTTCGGCCACCCAGAGGTCCTTCTTCCAATTGGCCGTCTTCATGCGCTGATCGAAGGCGTAGAAGTTCCGCTCATAGGGATTCTCCATGAACTGCGTGACGGCCAGTGCCTCGTAGGCCCACCGCGAGGCCATCACGTTGCCGATGAGGGGCACGCCCCGCTCCGACCCGAACCACGGGTGCAGCCGGTCGAACTTGACGATGATGCCGCTGAAGAGCAGCTGGGGGATGATCAGGACGGGGATCAGGATGTAGATGACCTTGGCGCTGTTGAAGCTCGCGCTCACATTCAGCCCGAGGGCATTGGCGAAGCAGCTGGTGGAGAAGAGCACGAGCCAATGCGCAGCGCCGAGCGCTTCGATTCCGAGCACCCGGTTGGCCACCAGCACGAACAGCCCGGTCTGGATGGCGGAGATGATGAAGAGGATGCCCAGCTTGCTGGCGAGGTAGCTCAGCCAGCTGAGGTCGAGGAATTTCTCCCGGGCTAGGATCTTGCGGTCGCGGATGATCTCCTCGGCGCTCACCGTGAGGCCCAGGAAGAGGGCCACAATGACGGCGATGAACAGGTACTGCGGGAGGTTCTCGTTCGTCCTGAAGACGTAGGAGCCGGTCTCCGCCGCCCCGTGGTACTTGAGGAAGAAGGACATGAAGAACGCAAGCGCCGGGGCCTCCAGCAGATTGATGAGCACATACTGCCGGTTGGCGAGCTTGCTCAGCAGGTCGCGCTGGAAATAGACCTTGAGCTGCCTGAGGCGGTCGGGGATGGCGAAGGTGCTGTGCGGCACGCTGCGCTCATCGGGCACCTGGGCCACGCGCACCTCCATCTGTGCCCGGAACACCTCATTCCATGCATCAGGGCTGATGCGGCGCTGGTCGGTCTCCTTGCCGTACTCGTCCACGAGGCGCGCCTCCAGGATATTGAAGATCTGCTCCGGGTTCACGTTGCCGCACGCACGGCACTGGCCCTGCTCACTGTCCACCTGCCCGGTCACCTTCTTGAAGTAGACCACGGCATCCACCGGATCGCCGTAGTACACCGGGTGCCCCTCCTGGTCCATGAGCAGGAGCCGATCGAACAGCTTGAAGATGTCCGAGCTGGGCTGGTGGATGACCACGAAGACGAGCCGACCCTTGAGGGCCAGCTCCTTGAGCAGGTCCATGATGTTCTCGGAGTCGCGCGAGCTCAGACCGCTGGTGGGCTCGTCCACGAAGAGCACGCTGGGCTCGCGGATCAGCTCCAGGGCGATGTTGAGCCGCTTGCGCTGCCCTCCGCTGATGGTCTTCTCCAGGGGGCTGCCCACCTTCAGGTCCTTGGTCTCGTAGAGCCCCAGGGTGTGCAGCATGCGCAGCGTGCGCTCGGCCACCTGCTGGTCCGTGAGGTCGCCGAAGGAGAGCTTGGCATTGAAGAACAGGTTCTGGTAGACGGTCAGCTCCTCGATGAGCAGGTCGTCCTGGCTCACGTGGCCGATCACCCCGCGGATGCGGTCGCGCTCGGCGTGCACATCGATGCCGTTGATGGTGACACGCCCCCGGCTGGGCGCCAGATTTCCATTGAGCACGTTCAGCAGCGTGCTCTTGCCGCTGCCGCTGCCGCCCATGATCCCGATGAGCTTGCCCGAGGCCTCGGCCAGATGCAGCTCGTGCAGGCCTACACGCCCGTTGGGGAAGGTGTACTCGATGGCGTCGGCCCGGAAGACGATGCGCGGCCGGCCCTGCTTGGCCATGAAGGCCTGGAGGATGTCGCTGTAGTAGATGGGTACCCCGCTGGGCGGCCGCACGCTGCTGCCGTTGCCGAGCACATAATGGCTGTCGCGCCCGATGCGCTGCCCGTTGAGCAGCACCTCGTCCCGGCCCTGATAGCGCATCACATACAGGTTCACGCTCGGCACGTGCAGCACGCGCACCTCCCCGTCGAGGCCATGGGCGTGCAGGTGCCTGGCCGCGCTGAGGGTGGTGGTGGCCGCTGCATCGATGTAGAGCAGGTGCTCCTCATCCAGGCGCTCCTGTGATTCCTGGCAGACGAAGGCGCGGCACCGTGCGAAATCGGGCCGGGCGATGTTGAAGGTCTCTGCGACGGTGGCAACGAACTCCGACTCCTGCGGCGTCACCTCCCCATCGGCATGGATGAACTCGAGCAGATGGAGCAGCACGACGAACTTCTGGCGCTGTGTGAGTTCCTCGTTCACCTGCGTGCAGATCTTGAGGACCTTCACCGAGTTCAAGGAGGTCCGCTTGCGGCCCGTGCGGCCCTGGGCCGCGCCGTGGAACGACTCCACGAAAGCCTGGTACCGGGCCATGTGCGCCGCCGCCGTCTCCGGGCTGAACTGCTTGCGCAGGAAGCGCTCCAGGATGGCGGCATTCTCAGGCCGCGCGCCCAGCGCCACCGCTTCGCCCTTGGCGATGATGGCGAACAGCTGCAACAGGGCCTTCAGGATCTTCTCACTCATGCGCACCGCCCCCTCGGCCCCGCTGATGGGGCCTGAAAAAGAGCGCCCCTCTTAACGGGAGGGGCGCCCAAAGGTTCCGGAACGCGCTACTTCTTGAAGCCGATCAGCATCACTGCACAGCCGCTGGCAGCCTTGCTGGGGTCGAGGTGGGCCTCCACGATCACATCCAGGGTGCTGGCGATGGACAGGTCCCAGAACGGCGCGTTGAAGTGGTCCTTGTTGGTGAACAGCAGGTTGCGCTTCTGGTCGTACACGCTGAAGAGCAGGATGCCATCTGACTCGCCGCTGCAGGCCGCCACCCGGTAGGTGGTGCCGCCGAAGAGCGTGAGCTGGAACTCGGCCACTTCATCGCCTTGGAGGAGTGCCCGATAGAACTGGCCATCGGGGATGTAGTTCGTCGTGATGTGCGCCTCGCAGCGCGAGGCGATGGGCTGGCAGAGGGTCTGGGCCTGCGCAGCGGCGCCGAAGGCCAGGAACGAGAGGGCGATCAATGTCCTGTTCATGGTCAGGCGAGGATCATGTTGCGGATGGCGGTGACCTTGGCGGCGATGGCAGCGGCCTGCTCCGCGGTCACCTCAACGGCGGTCTTGCTGTTGATGAAGGTGGTCTTGTTCGATGCGTCCGTCACGGGCGGCTCGAAGATGTACTCCACCTTGACGCCCTCCATGGCGCCGCGCAGGTCCTTCAATGCGGCCAACAGCGCGTCGGCCTGGCCTTCCGTGTTCGTGCTCTCCACCAGGGCCACGATCCCTTCAAGGGTGCCCTTCTGCTCGGCCATGCGGGTCATCAGCACCTGGTTGCCGATGGCTGCCGGGTCCGAGAGCGTCAGGTGCATGGATTCGATCCATCCGCCGGTGAGCACCCAGGCGCTCACATCGTGCGCCTCGTTCGCCTTGAGGTATTGGTCTGCTGCCCGGAACGCCACGCCGCTGAAGCGCAGCAGGCTGTCCTCACTGCCCATGTTGGCCTTGAAGCGCTCCACGAGGGCCTTGTCGAAGGCATTGCCGAGTTCCAGCTTGCCGCCCAGCTTCTCGATGGCCTGCAACGTGGCCAGCGAGCGCTGCCCATCGCGGTGGATAGTGGCGTAGGAGAGGTCCGCGCCGTAAACGCCCAGGAGCGTGGCCTGCGCCATGCGGGCCGTCACGGCATCCGCCTTCTCCAGCGGGGCCGCCAGCTGCTTCTGGTACTTCAGGCCGGCCTGGCGGATGGCGAGGGCGGTCTGCACGGGCGATGGCACGCTGAAGTAGCGGCCGCCGATGCCGATGACCTCCGCCTCCTTCGGGGCCTGTTGCGTGCCAAGGGAATCAGTGCCCTGGGTATCGGCCTCCGTGCCACCGCCGCCGCATGCGGCAAGCAGCATCATGAAGGCCAGTCCCGGGGCGAGGAGAACAGTGCGTTGACGTGCCATGCTGGACTGGGGTCGTGAGAGTTGCGGCATCGAAGGTAGACGGAGGGCCCCGCCCCCCCCGCCCGGCTCCGGCCCAGTTTTCAACACGGATGGGCTAGCGGGCGCCCCATGTGCGCCATCGCGAACCGTGCAAGGCGTACCAGAGGATGTAGAGGTAGAAGATGATCAGGGGCCAATACGCGGATTGCGCTCCATCCACCGATGCGTCACCCGCCATGGCGGTCCACACCGGAAGGGCGAGCGCCCCACCCAGGATCGCCATGATGAGCAGCGCGGAACCCACCTTGAGGGAGGCCCCCACCCCATCGACGGCCAAGGGCCAGATGGCGGGCCACATCAAGGCGTTCCCGAGCCCCAGCAGCGCCACCATGATCACCGAGACGGGCAGCTCCGCCATGCGCACCTCCAACGCTCCCAGGTCGACCAGCGGGAACAGGGCCATCCGCGCCGGGTCCACCGCCAGAACGCCCGCCACGCAGGCCAGGGCGACCACCGCCGATGCCGCCAGGGCGGTGCGCTGCCCGATGATGCGCGGCATGAGCGCGATGCCGATCACGTAGCCGATGAGCATGGCCGTGAGCGTGGCGCTCGTGAGCGTCTTGGCCACGTCGAGCGGGGTGCCGAGGCGCTCGGCGTAGACCGCGATGCTGTCGCCGGCCAGTACCTCGGCCCAGACGTAGAGGAACAGCGCCAATACCCCCAGCAACAGCTGCGGGTGCCGCAGGACCGACCCGCCTGCTCCCCCCTTCTCCTCCTCCAGCGGCGGCAGCGGGGAGACCCGGATGAGCGCCGCGGCAAGGAGCAGGCCGATGCCGAGGACGGAATACGGCATGACCACCAGGCCGGCCCGCTCATCGAGCAGGGCGTCGCGGGCCGGGCCCTCCAGCGAGGCGAGGTCGGACTTGAGCCGGTCCGCATCCACCAGGATGAGGCTGCCGAGGATGAACGGTGCGATGATGCCGCCCAGCTTGTTGCAGATGCCCATGATGCTGATGCGCCGGGCCGCGCTGGCGATGGGCCCCACCACCGTGACGTAGGGATTGCTCGCGGTCTGCAGCAGGGCCAGGCCCGCCCCGATGGTGAAGAAACCGGTGAGGAAGACGCCCGCCGAACGCATGCGCGCCGCCGGTATGAACAGGAATGCGCCGAGCGCCATCACGGCCAGGCCCAAGGCCATGCCGTTCTTCATGCCCGTGCGGCGAAGGACCATCGACGCGGGCAGCGCCATCACGAAGTAGGAGGCATAGAATGCGAAGGGCACGACAATCGAGGCCTCGAAATCGGTGAGCTCGCAGGCGATCCGCATGAACGGAATCAGCGGGCCATTCAGCCATGTGACGAATCCGAACAGGAAGAACAGCCCCCCGAGGATGAGGATGGCCATGCTGGTGCCTCTGCTTCCGCTCATGGGGCGGTGAAGCTAGAGGCCTCCCCGTACCTCAACCCATGCGGCGCATCGCGGGCACCAACAGCCTGTTGTGCATGGGCCTACCAGTTCAGCGCCTTCTTGTAATAGCGCGGGAACTTGATCCGCTTGCGCATGGCCTGGTAGTAGCGGCTCCACAGCGGCGTGGAGAGATCATAGGCATCGCCTTCCGCACGGGTCGGCTTCCGGTCGTGGTCCATCTTCTTGCGTGCCATGATCTTGAGACAATCGAGCGGCCCAGATTGTTGTCCGCCACCGGCTCGGCCCTCGCTCGCTTGCACTTCCATGACGCGCCGCCGTGCGCACCTTTGCCGGTACGCCATGCTCGCGGACGTCATCCTGCCCCTCGCCGTGCCGGGCCGATTCACCTTCCGCATACCGGAGGGTGCCGACGGGCTGAAGCCCGGCATGCGCGTGGCGGTGCCCTTCGGGCGGGGCGGCAAGCTCTATGGCGGCATCGTGCGCTCCCTGGACGCGGAAGCGCCGCCCGGCGTGGCCCCGCGCGAGATCATCTCGGTGATCGACCAGGCTCCCATCGTCACCGAGCACCAGCTGCGCCTCTGGGATCGGATCGCCGACCATTACCTCTGCACGCTCGGCGAGGTGATGATCGCCGCGCTGCCCGGCCAGTTCGCGCTCAGCAGCGAGACGCGCATCCTCGTCAACCCCTTCATCCGCGACGAGCCCCGCCGCACCGACCGCTCCGCCGTGCTCATCGATGCGCTGCTGGAGCGCGAGGCCCTCAGCATGCGCGAGGCCGGCGAGCTCCTCGGCCTCAAGGACCCCATGCCCGCCATCAAGCGCCTGCTGGACGAGGGCGTGGTGGTGGTGGAGGAGGAATTGCGCGAGGCGTGGAAACCGCGCACCGTCACTTATGTGAAGCTCACCGAGGCATCGCACAACGAGGAGGCGCTGCACGCCTGGTTCGACAAGCTGGAGAAGAAGGCGCCCAAGCAGCTGCACCTGCTGATGCGCTACGTGGAGCTGAGCCGCTGCATGAGCGACCATCCGTTGGAGGTGGAGAAGAACAAGCTGCTGCACCTCAGCGGCGCCACGCCCGCCACGCTGAAGCCGCTCATCGATAAAGGCCTCTTCGAGACCTACGAGCGCGAGGCCGGGATGCCCGCGCTGGAAGCGCTTCAAGCCAAGGCCCCGCAGCTCTCGCCGGCGCAGGATGAAGCGCTGCGGGCGGTGCGCGATGGCTTCGCCCACAAGGATGTGGCCCTGCTGCGCGGCGTCACCTCGTCGGGCAAGACGGAGCTCTACACCACCTTGATCGATGAAGCCGTGCGCGACGGCGGCCAGGTGCTCTACCTGCTGCCCGAGATCGCCCTCACCGCGCAGATCATCGAACGGCTGCGCGCGCGCTTCGGCGAGCGCATCGCCGTCTACCATAGCCGCATGGCGCCGCATGAGCGCGCGCAGCTGTGGATGCGCATGGTGCAGGGCAGCGAACCGCCGCCGATCATCGTGGGCGCGCGCTCGGCGCTCTTCCTCCCCTTCCGCGACCTGCGCCTGGTGGTGGTGGACGAGGAGCACGACCCCAGCTACAAGCAGCACGAGCCCGCACCGCGCTACCATGCGCGCGACATGGCCATCGTGCTCGCGGGGCTGCACGGCGCCAAGACCCTGCTCGGCAGCGCCACGCCCAGCATCGAGAGCCGCTACAACACGCAGAGCGGCAAGTACGCCTATGCCGAGCTGCTGGCACGCTTCGGCGATGTGGCCATGCCCGCCATCACCGTGGTGGACCTGCGCGATGCCGCCCGGCGCAAGCAGATGCGCGGGCACTTCAGCCAACCGCTCATCGATGCCATCGATGCGGCGCTGAAGAGGCGCGAGCAGGCCATCCTCTTCCAGAACCGGCGCGGCTATGTGCCCGTGTGGCAGTGCGAGAGCTGCGCCTGGGTGCCCGGCTGCGACCACTGCGATGTGAGCCTCACCTACCACAAGAAGCTGCATCAGCTGCGCTGCCATTACTGCGGAAGGAATTATCCGCCGCCGGTGCAATGCGGCCAGTGCGGCAGCAACCGCCTGCGCATGATCGGCTTCGGTACGGAGAAGATCGAAGAGGAACTCGCGGAGATCTTTCCAGAGGCGCGCATCGCCCGCATGGATCAGGACACCGTGCGCGGACGGCAGGCGCTCGACCGCATCCTCACCGGCTTCGCGCAAGGCGCCATCGACATCCTTGTGGGCACGCAGATGGTCACGAAGGGACTGGACTTCGACCATGTGAGCACCGTGGGCATCCTCAATGCCGATGCGCTCATGCGCTTCCCCGACTTCCGTGCCCATGAACGCGCCTTCCAGCTCATGGCCCAGGTGGCAGGCCGCGCAGGCCGGCGCGACAAGCCCGGCAATGTCATCATACAGGCCTACGATGCGCACAGCCCGGTGCTGGAGCTGGTGACCCGGCACGATGTGGAGGGCTTCTACCACCGCGAACTCGATCACCGGCGCGCGCATGGCTATCCGCCCTTCACGCGTGTGCTCTCGCTGAACCTGCGCCACCGCGATGAGGAGCGCGTGGCGGCTGCAGCAGGCGCCCTTGCCCTTGCGCTGCGCGAGCGCTTGGGCGAACGTGTGCTGGGGCCCGACATCCCGGCCGTGGCCTGGGTGCGCGACCGGCATATCCGCAACCTGCTGGTGAAGCTGCGCCGCAGCGCGCACCACGAGGAGAAGCTCTTCGTCCGCGACACCATCGACCGGATATTCGCGGAACCGGCGCACAGGGCCGTGCAGCTGGTGGCGGATGTGGATCCAGTGTGAGGAGCCTTGGGCATAGCCTGCTCTGCAACTTATCAACAGTTACAGCGAGTGACGAATTTCTCCAAATAGATTCGTTGTTACTACACCAGCCACCATGTTCAAGAATATCCCCGCCCTCTTCAGCCTCCTCGCCTGTCTAGGTGCTGCGACGGCTCAATCTCAATCTATTGTTGCCACGCCAACGTGGTACTATACAGGTTGTACCGGCCAAATTCACGTCGATTTGAGCATTTCTGGAGGTATAGGACCCTACGATGTGTATTGGTCTTGCGCATTGGGGAATAACTCGGGCTCGAGCCAAGGTGCTTCTGTAGATTTCAACATTGGTGGCGAGTACCTGGTTCTCATACAGGATTTCGGAAACCTCACGTCAGCCTATGCTGATTACACGACGTTATCAATTATTGTTGGACTGGACGCCGTTGTTACGCACAGCAGTTGTGACGGCGACGGTGGGATTGATCTCACCCCCCCCCCGGACTTACCGCCACCGCTGCAGTATTTCTGGAATGGACCCAATGGATTCAACGCACAAACCGAAGATTTGTCTGGCCTAGTTCCGGGCAGGTATTGGGTCCAGGTTCTCGGGTCAAATGGCTGCACTCGAGCTGCGGTTTACAATGTGCAAGGCACACCTGTCGAGATTCAGACTACGGTTACGCCTAATTCGCTTTGGTGCTCTCCGTTCCAAGGGTCCATTGATGCCACGATCAGCGGTGGCACGACGCCCTATACTTATGAATGGAGCAATGGCTCTACGACCGAGGATATATCCAACCTTTGGCCAAATCTGTTCTGGCTGAGGGTGACTGATGCGAATGGCTGCAGCACTATCTCCAATTGGATACTCGTTCCTTGGGGCCAGGTCCCTGAGGTTGTCGGGCAGGTCACTCCTTCTTGTTTCGGGGTTGGTACGGGCTCGATCGATATTGATGTGAGCGGTGGTAGCCCGCCTTACACCTTTGATTGGTGGTCAGGCGCCGGATTCACATCCACCGCTGAAGATCTTTCCGGACTGAGCAGCAACGGTTACATTCTTGACATTACAGACGCGAACGGTTGCTCTGCGCAGTATTCATTCTATGTCCCGCTTGATGAGGACTATATGGAGTTGAGCGCGACCGTAACGAACACCGCTTCCTGTGGGCAGGGGGGAGCGATTGACCTCACGGTCATCGGAGGGCAGGTACCCTATGACTATCAGTGGGGATGGCAGCCAGGGGGATCCGCCTCAACAGAAGATATTGAGGACCTGTACTCTGGAACATATCATGTGCAGGTCACTGATGAGATTGGGTGTAGGGTCTGGGGGACCTTTGTTGTGCCAGGCTCACCGAAGACCGTTGACCTCGTCTCGTCTATTGAACACACCTGTCCAGGGTTCAATAGTGGCATGATTAACATCACCATGACCGGTGGAGTGGCGCCATATAACTTCTCGTGGAATGGCCCAGGTGGCTTTTTCGCATCAACAGAAGATATCTCCGGATTGGCCCCTGGCACTTATACCTTGCTCGTGCAGGATGCTAATAGTTGCACCGCATTTGAGTCGTTCACAATTCTCGGAGTGGTCCCATTTGAGCTCTCTGCGCAATCAAGTGGATGCCCTCCGAATGTTGGCAATATTGACCTGACCGTTTCAGGACAAAACGCGCCGTACTCATTCCTATGGTCTAATGGGGCAACCACAGAAGATCTGATTGGCGTGCCCCTGGGCATCTATACGGTGACCGTAACCGATGCGTCAGGATGTACTGCCACCATGTCTCATAGCAGCAAAAGCGCTTCTGGCATCAGCCTCAGCTTTAGTTCCGTGAATCCAACCTGCGCGAACTCACCAACTGGCAGCATCAACCTATCCATTACTGGTGGGCTCCCTCCTTACTTGTTCTCTTGGTCCAACGGTGCAACGGTGGAAGACCCATCAGGGCTTGTAGCTGGTGCCTATAGTGTGGTTGTCATTGACAGCCAAGGATGCCAAGCTACCGGCACATGGACGGTCTCCTCCGTGGGAACTCCCGGGGCAAACACGAACATTATTCATCCAAGTTGCAACGACTGGGGCAATGGCTTGATTAACCTCTCTGCTTATGGCGGAACCCCGCCGTACTCCTTTGCATGGACCGGCCCTGGCGGCTTCACGGCCACCACTGCCACACCTGGCATTGGCAACCTGCTCCCAGGCCAGTACAACCTCATCATGTCCGACGCCCTAGGCTGCATCTACGCGCAGAGCTATAGCGTGCCCGCCTTCCCCGAAGTGACCGTCGATGCCACGCTGACCCCTTCATGCACCGAGTACGGCTCGGGCGCTATCGCCGCCGCCATCTCCGGCGGGGCGCCTCCATACCTCTTGAGCTGGGCGGGCCCGGGAGGCTTCTTCTCCACGCAGGCCAGCATCTCTGGCCTTGCGGCAGGCACATACAACCTCACCGTCTTCGACGCCAATGGATGCTACTTCAACTTCAGCTACGAGGTGCCCGGCGCATCGTGCTGCCCTGCCGACCTGGTGCTGCCACCGGGCAGCTCGAGCCTCTCGCTGCCCGATGTGGTGGGCGGCACGGTTTACATAGCCGGGTGGTTCTCCGTGCAGGACGATCTGATCTTCCAGAACGCCACCGTGTACATGGGCCCCGGCGCGGAGATCTTCGTGAGCAACGACGCCATGCTGGAGTTCGACGGCTCGTCGGTGACCAGCTGCAGCGGCGTCATGTGGAAGGGCATCACTGCCATCACCGGCACCACGGTGCGCGCGCGGAATTCCTTCCTCGACGATGCGGAGCGACTGATCACGGCCCACGACGGAAGCAATCTCTGGTTGCGCAACAACCAGTTCCACAACAACCGCGTGGCCGTGTTGGTGCCCCCGCAAACGGGTGGCGCGTACAGCAACGTGACCATCCTATCCGCTTACAACACCTTCTACAGCCAAGGGCCCATGCCACAGCCCTATCCCGGCCAGCAGAGCGCGATCGGGAATCAGGGCTTCGCCGCCTTCGAGCTGCACCGCACCACCCTTAACCTCACCGCCGGTTGGAACTTCTTCCACCACCTGAGCAACGGCATCGTGGCCTTCCGGACGGACCTCACCGTATATGACGCCACCTTCCATGACATCGGCCCCGATGCCGCCTACACCGCCTTGGGTAATGCCAACGGCAGCGGCATCTACGCCAACGGCGCCAAGAGCTGGGCCACCCTGAAGCATGCTGGCCACGGCAACGGCGAGCTCTCCATGCCCTCCTTCAACAACTGCCGCTGGGGCGTGTACGCCGAGACCATGAACGTGAAGTCCTGGGGCAACCGCATGGTGGACATGGGCACCGCCTACCGCATCGACTACAGCGGCTACCGCGATGTGGACGTGTTCAGCAACCGCGTGCAGTGCAAGCGCGATGGCATGGACCTGCGATTCAATGATGGTGCGGCGCACATCCTGCTCGATGCCAACCACATCACCTTCGGCGATCAGCCAGGGGCCTTGCGCGGCTTCTGCGGCATCCGGGTGGACGAGGCCGCTACGGCCAACATCAGCTCGGCGATCCAGAACAACATCATCAGGCACGCGCCCCAATCCAGCTCCAGCTTCGGCATCATGCTGCGCGACGCCAACGACTGGGCCGTGCTGGGCAACCAGGTGATGATGGCCCACCGTGTGTTCAGCCGTACCGGCATCGCCCTCAACGGCTGCAACCGCACCACGGTGAGCTGCAATACCGTGGACAGCTCCGATCCCTTGTTCGCCCTCTACCCCATCGACGGCCAGGCGGGCATCCGCAACTGGATGGGCAGCCAGCCCCTGATCAGCTGCAACACGGTGGACAAGACCACCAACGGGATCCTCTTCAGCGGTTGGGCCGCCGATACGGACCTGCGCGGCAACGAGTTCCACAACCACCGCTGGGGACTGCACCTGGAGAACGATGCCATCATCGGCCAGCAGCTCTTCAAGGGCAACATCTGGCACGCGCCTGCCGCCACGGGCGGCTTCGAGGCGATTTATGAGAATGCGGGGAATGCAGACCTATTCCAGTTCTGGGTGAACTCGTCGATCACCCCGCCCAACGGTGGTAGCTATATGCCGGGGTCGATCTGGCCGACAACCGGTTGGTTTGTCTCGGATCCAATGGAGTCGAACTACTCCTGCGAAGAGGAGTTCGCCTGCGACGGCCTGGGCGAGCGCTGCAAGGGCTGCTCCCCGGAGTTGATCGAGCGTATCGCCGACGGCAGCTTGGAGAACGAGGACTACACCCCCGAGACGCGCTGGACCATGAGGGGCGACCTGTACAAGTTGCTCACCGAGGAGCCCGAGCGCAT
Organism: Flavobacteriales bacterium; assembly: GCA_030584065.1. Lineage (NCBI taxonomy): Bacteria > Pseudomonadati > Bacteroidota > Flavobacteriia > Flavobacteriales > Flavobacteriales bacterium. The sequence continues at coordinate 120,974 of CP129489.1, read as the reverse complement.
GGACGGCAACCCGCTGCTGGCGGATTTCTACACCGATGTGGAGGCGCAGGTGATCGCACAGGTCAAGCAGCTGGAGGCCGATCAGCTGGCGCTCTACGAACTGGCCCCGAGCGTGAGCGCCGCGCTGGTGCAGGGCGCCGCGCAACTGGAGGCCCTGCGCGGGCAATTGCAGAGCGAACTGGCCGCGCTGGCCGATGAGAACCTCACCCCCGCCCAGCAGCACGCGCATGTGCAGGCCATTGAAGGGCTGCAGGCCGCCATGGCCAGCCTGTTGGCCTACCATGGCAACGCCCTGGAGCTGGCCGCCAACAGCCGCGCCCTCACCGCCGAAGGCGTGAAGGCCACCAACGCGGCCATCGCCACCGGCGCGCTGATCGAGGCCAACCACAAGGCGGTGAACGAGGTGTATCTGAGCACCCTGGCCAAGGACATCACCGAGTTCACCCCGGCGCAGACCGCCGGCCTCTTCGATGTGGCCAACCAATGCCCGCTCACCGGCGGCAACGCCGTGTTCCGCGCCAGGGCCATCTACAGCCTGATCGACGATGACCAGGAATACGACGATGCCGCCCTCTGCCTGCAGCAGGGCCTGATCACCAAGAACAAGCCCGCCGATGCGCCGCCCACCTGCCTGCTGCTGCCCAACCCGGCGAAGGACCAGGCCACCCTCGTGCTGGATGCGCCCCTGAGCGAGCCCGCCACGCTGCTGCTCACCAACGCGCTGGGCGCGGTGGCCCTGAGCGTGCGCATGCCTGCCGAGCAGCTGCGCATGGTACTGAAGCTCGCAGGCCTCGCACCCGGCATCTACCACTACACCCTGCGCGGGTTGCAAGGAACCATTGGCACCGGCAAGCTCGCCGTGGAACGATAAGCGCGATGGGCCCACGGCGCGAAATGAATAGAAGCAAGAACCAGCGGCGGGCATGGCCCGCCGCTGGTCTCCTGCTCTTGGGGTTGGCCATGCTCCTGGCGCGCGGCGCTTTCGCGCAGAGCTACGATGCCCGCTGGATCGGAGGATACGCAGGGTCATCCGGAAACCCCGACTACGGGGGCAACAAGACCCTCTTCCAACCGGGTAATAGCACGTACTCGGTGTCCGAGCCGCACACCATGTACTTGGGTGGCGGCATGGCCGTGATCACCGATGAGCAGGACAGCATCCTGGCTTACACCAACGGCTGGCAGCTGAACAACGCCGCCCATCTGCCCATGCTCAACGGCGACGGGCTCAATCCGTCCTCGCTGCTGAACAGCTCAACTGGCCTGGCGCGATCATTCTGCAACCTCTTCCTGCCCTGGCCCGGGCATCCGGACTCCATCGTGCTGGTCCATAACGTGCCCGATGCCGTATGGCCCGGCACCAATGCCTTCCACGCTGCGCAGCTGTACTACTCCGTGGTGGTTCGCGGCTTGGATGGCGGCACCTTGGCCGGGGTGAGCTCCAAGAACAACGTGCTGCTGCAGGAGCCCCTGATCGCCGGTGGCCTGGGCGCGGTGAAGCATGCCAACGGCCGCGACTGGTGGGTGCTCACCCACCGCATGGAGAGCAACGAATTCGTGTTCTTCCTGCTCACCCCGGAGGGCTTCCAAGGACCTTGGTACCAAGCGATCGGCAGCCACATCAATGGCTCAGGGCCGGGGGCCACCTTCTCCATGCAGGGCGACCGGCTGGCTTATGGTCAATACGCATCGGGCTTGGACATCCTGGACTTCGACCGCTGCACCGGCCTGCTCTCCAACGCGCGCAACACCGCCTTCTCCGATGGGGCCTTCTACCGCATGGCGCAATTCTCACCCGATGGCGCCAAGCTCTATGTGCCAGGCGGCATCTACCTCTACCAGCTCCTGCTCGAAGACAATGGCGACGTGATCAGCATGGACACCGTGGCCTTCTATGATGGCTTCTATGATGACCACCCCCTGTTCGCCACCTACTTCGCTTATCCCATGCTGGCCCGCGATGGCCGCATCTACATCTCCACTGGTAACAGCACCCGCTACATGCATGTGGTGAACGATCCGGATCTGCCGGGCACCGTCTGCGATGTACAACAGCATGGGCACCACCGCATCACGTGGACGTTCAACTCCATCCCCTACCGCCCCAACTACCTGCTGGGGCCGGTGCCGGGCAGCGAATGCGATAGTTTGGGCCTGAGCACCGGTGGCCTGGAGCCTTACCCGGTGGGTGCGGCGCGCGTGCATCCCAACCCCAGTCAGGGCAGCTTCGGCATAGCCTACAGCGGGCAGCCCGCCTCCGGGGAGCTTACCGTGCTGGATGCAGCAGGCCGCATTGTTTACCACCACCGCCTGAGCGCGTGGAGCACCCTGCACCGTGTGGAGCTGCCGCCCGTGGCGCCGGGCCTCTATCACTGTCGCCTTACCTGGGGCGCCAAGGCCGCCACCGTGCGCGCGGTGATCACCGAATAACAAGCCCATGAGAAGCACATTCCTGATCAAGCTGTTCGGCGCGGTGGTGCTGGTGGCCATCGCGCAGCAAACCGCAGCACAATGCCCCGATCGTTCCAGCGACCTCACGCCCACCATCCGCGCGCTGCTGATGATGGAGAGACCAGCTGTGCTCACCGCAGAGCAATGGACCAAGGTGATCGAGAACCCCGCCAATAGGCAGGACATGCAGGTGGTGATCTACGAGGAGGACCGCTTCGATCCCTGCGAGCTGCCACAGGGCTGGTGGTACGTGATGCATGCGGGCGTGAGGCCGAAGGTGAAGGAGGTAGGCATCTACGAATAGATCTATGGACCGCGAGGAATAGGACTTCGTGCGCGAGGCCATCGACCGCGTGTTCGCGCAGCCCGAGCACAGGGCCGTGCAGCTGGTGGTGAATGCGGATCCGGTGTGCGCTCAGCGCTCCACGGCGATGCGGATGAGGCAGCGGTCGGCAGCATCGCGCACCTCCAGCGCGTAAAGCCCCGGCGCCAGATGCGCCACCTGCAGCGATTCAGTTGCGACTCCCGAGCGCAGCAGGCCCTGCATCACCGCGCGCCCGTCCGCCGCGAGCAGCCTCCACCGCACGTCGTGCGCAGCGTTGGCCCGCGTGATGCTCACCCGATCGCTCGAAGGATTCGGCGCCACGCTCCATCGCGGTTCGCTCGCTTCAGCCATGCCGATGCCCGAGCAGGGCGTGCGGTGGCTATCGATGAACTGCTTCGCATTGAGCAGCGCGGGGAAGGCGCAAGTGTTGTGGTTGAGGGCCGCGCCGGCGCTCAGGCCCGATACCGCAGGAGCGCCATTGGCCTGCATGGCGGCGATGGCCACGGTGCTGTTCGGATAGAAGACATGGTCGTCGGCCTCGCAGTAGATGATGCGCGTGGGGCAGAGCGGTGCCCAGTCGTAGAGGTCATTGTCGCGCAGCGCCTGGCGGAACGGATGGTCGGGATCATCGATGAAGGCCTGCAGCACCGAGTCGATCAAGATCTCGCTGGGCGCGGTCGGCATGATCGCATCCACCGGACCGGAGCCGTTGTTGCCCTGGAAGAGCGGCGGCAGCAGGGTGGCCCACGGCTCCTCGATGATCTCGCTGACCTCGCCGAAGAGCCAGGGATAGACGTAGCGGTACGAGAGGATCACGTAAGGCAGATAGTATGGCGCGGGGTAGGGATCGGGCGAGACCATCACCTGGGCCTGCACCCCGCTCACGTCGTACGGGCCGCTGCACGGCGCTGAGGCGGCCACGGCGAACTCGTCGGCATACTCCTGCTGCAGCAGGCGGTGGGTGGCCGCGCAGGCGTGGCCGCCCTGCGAATAGCCCGTGAGGAAGACCTGCCCGTTCAGCTGCACGTTGCGCTGGGCGCAGAACTCGCGCGCGGCGCGCAGCATGTCGCGGCTGGCGGTGGCCTCCGAAGCGGCGTGCACGTACGGATGCGGACCGGGGCCGTCGCCGAGGCCCAGGTAGTCGGGCAGCACGGCCACGTAATCGTCGGCGGCGAGGTAATAGCCCACCACCATCTCGCCGCTGATGCGCGAAGGCACATCCTGCCGGTGGAGCACCGTGCCGTGGTGATAGGCCGCCAGCGCATGCAGGCAGGTGGAGCCCACCGGCACCACCACCGCGCCGCTGGCGATGGTGGGCTGCCCGAAGGGATCGACGGTGCGATAGATGAGCCGATGCGCCTCGATGGTGTGGTCGGCGCCCTGGATGCCCTGCCCGGCGAGCTCCTCGGGCGTATAGGCGATCAGCAGCGAATCGCTGATGAGGTATTGCGCAGGGAGCGTGAGCGCGACAGGAAAGGCGATGAGGCTGAGTACGGGTCGAAGCATCGGCGGCGGGTTGGGCCGCTCAAGGTATCAGGAACGCCGATCCGCAGGCGCCGCGCCGGCCAGCGCCACCAGTGCCGGCCAGGGCATCGCCTCGGGCGCAGTGGCCTCCACGCGCACCTCGGCGCCCGTGAACGGATGCTCGAAGCGCAGCGATCGCGCGTGCAGGCCGATGCTCCGGTCCTTCAATGCACGGCGCGCGCCGTACTTCACATCGCCCATGATCGGATGGCCCCAGGCGGCCAGCTGCGCGCGGATCTGGTGGAAGGCGCCGCCCTCGGGCATGCACTCCACCAGCGCGTAGCGATCGCCTTGGGCGAGCAGCTTCACGTGCGTGCGGGCAGGCTCGCCATCGCCTTGGTTCGCGATCCGCGTTCTGCGATTCCGCTCATCATGCATCAAGTGGTGCTCCAGAAGAACGGAGGACGCATCAATCCTTCCTTCCACGATGGCCCAGTACCGCTTCTCCATGCGCCGCTCGCGGAAGAGCGCGTGCACGGCGGCGTTCGCTTCCGGCGTCCGTGCCAGCAGCACCACGCCGCTCACGGGCCGGTCGATGCGGTGCGCGAGCTCCAGCGCTGGCTCTTTGCGCTCACGTCGCAATAGCGTGAGCAGGTCCGCATCGCCGGTGGGATCGCCCTGTACGGGCAGCCCGGCGGGCTTGCTCACCGCGAGCAGGTGCGCATCCTCCAGCAGCACGACCGGCGCGGCCATCAATACTGCTCCTTCGCGCTGGGGAAATCCTTCGCACGCACATCGCGCACGTAGCCGGCCACGGCATCGGAGATCACCGTGTGCAGGTCGGCGTAGCGCCGCAGGAAGCGGGGATTGAACTCCTTGTTGATCCCGAGCATGTCGTGCAGCACCAGCACCTGGCCATCCACACCCGCGCCCGCACCGATGCCGATCACGGGGATGCTCACGCTCCTGGCCACCTCCTCGGCCAGCTTGGCGGGTATCTTCTCCAGCACGAGCGCGAAACAGCCCGCTTGCTCGAGCAGCTTGGCATCCTCGCGCAACCGCTGCGCCTCAGCCTCCTCCTTCGCCCGCACCACGTAAGTGCCGAACTTGTAGATGCTCTGGGGCGTGAGGCCGAGGTGGCCCATGACCGGGATGCCCGCGGTAAGGATCCGCTCGATGGAGCCGATGACCTCACGGCCGCCTTCAAGCTTCACGGCATGCGCGCCGCTCTCCTTCATGATGCGGATGGCGCTGTTGAGCGCGCCTTTGCTGTTGCCCTGATAGGTGCCGAAGGGCAGGTCCACCACGATCAGCGCCCGCTGGCAGCCGCGCACGACGGCGCTGGCGTGGTAGATCATCTGGTCCAGGGTGATGGGCAGGGTGGTCTCGTGGCCGGCCATCACGTTGCTGGCGCTGTCGCCCACCAGGATCACATCGATGCCGGCGGCATCCACCAGCCGGGCCAGCGAGAAGTCGTAGGCCGTGAGCATGGCGATGGGCACCCCCTCCTCCTTCATCTCCAGCAAGGTGTGGGTGGTGACGCGCTTCACTTCGCTGGGGGCGGTGCTCATGGCCGGCGGAATTGGTGGCGCCAGACCGGGGCGGGCGCGGGCCAAAGCTAGTCCCACAGCCGCTCGCTGGCCCTTCGGCGCCGTTGGTGAAGGAAAAGCCGCTCCTTCGGGCGCCCGGCTATCTTTGGCCCACATGTGCATGCGCCTCCTCCGCCCCACCTTCCTCGGCCTGGCATCGGCCGCCCTCCTGCTCGGCTGCAGCACCGAGCTCGACATCAACGATGAGTACAAGGATGTCACCATCGTCTACGGCCTGCTCAACCAGCGCGACTCCCTGCACTTCGTGAAGATCAACAAGGCCTTCCTCGGCGAGGGTGATGCCTTCCAGATGGCGCTGATCGCCGATTCGAGCGAGTACAGGGACGAGGCCATCCAATCCGCCGTGGTGGAGCGCGTGAACGCCGCCGGCGCCGTGGTGGAGACCTACATCCTGCGCGATACCCTGGTGAGCAACCGCGAGCCCGGCACCTTCTACGCCCCCGAGCAGAAGCTCTACTACTTCCGCACCCCCTTCGCCCAGGAGCTGCCGCCCGGAACCAACGGCACCCCCATGTACCTGTGGCAGGACGACACCTACCGGCTGAGCCTGGTCGTGAATGGCCGCACCATCACGGCCATCGCGCCCATCACCAACGATTACCCCATCGACGCGGTGGACTTCAACACCGAGCCGAACCAGAATTCGAACCGCGTCCGCCTCCGGAACGACCAGGGCACCGGCTACGTGAACTACGAGTTCAACTGGAAATCGCGCGCCGATTGCAAGCGCTACGAGGTCAGCTACCGCTTCCGGTACGACGAGGTGGTGGGCGGCGACACCATCCCCAAGAGCATCACACGGCGCATCGGCAGCAAGGTCTCCTCCTTCCAGAACGAGGACATGGCCATCTTCCTTTCGGGCGAGTCCTTCTTCAGCGCCATCAATTCCCAGATCAAATCGGAGCCCGGGTGGCAGAACGCCACGCGCCGCATCTTCCAAGGCCTCGACTTCCTCACCACCGTGGCCAATGACGATTACCACATCTACCTCACCCTGTCCGAGCCCGTCACCGGCATCGTGAACGAGCGCCCGGTCTACTCCAACATCGACGGTGCCTACGGGGTGTGGGGGAGCCGCTACACCAAGGCTGTGATCGGCAAGCGCCTCTCCACCCAGACGCTGGCGGAACTGAAGAACGGCCCGTACACCGCCGATCTGCTCTTCTGCTCCGCGCTGGACCCCGGTGGTGCGTACAGCTGCGACTGAGCCTGTCAACCTGGCAGCGCCGCAGGCCCGCCGCCATGGCGGGCCTGCTCATTTCCTGTCAGCTTTCCCCGGCTGAAGGGCAGTGGCATGGACCTTGATCCTGGCGGCCCGTTCGAGAACCATCAACCAACCATCATGAGCAAGATCATCGGCATCGACCTGGGCACCACCAACAGCTGCGTAGCGGTGATGGAGGGCAACGAACCCGTCGTCATCGCCAACAGCGAGGGCAAGCGCACCACTCCCAGCATCGTGGCCTTCGTGGAGGGCGGCGAGCGCAAGGTGGGCGACCCCGCCAAGCGCCAGGCCATCACCAACCCCCGGAACACCATCTTCTCCATCAAGCGCTTCATGGGCAACTCCTACGGGGAGTGCGAGAAGGAGATCGGCCGCGTGCCCTACGAAGTGACCAAGGGCGATAACAGCACGCCACGGGTGAAGATCGGCGACCGCCTCTACACCCCGCAGGAGATCAGTGCCATGATCCTGCAGAAGATGAAGAAGACCGCCGAGGACTACCTCGGTACCACCGTGAGCGAGGCCGTGATCACCGTGCCCGCCTACTTCAACGACGCCCAGCGCCAGGCCACCAAGGAGGCCGGTGAGATCGCGGGGCTGAAGGTGCGCCGCATCATCAACGAGCCCACCGCGGCCGCCCTGGCCTACGGCCTCGACAAGAAGAACAAGGACCAGAAGATCGTGGTGTTCGACTGCGGCGGCGGCACCCACGACGTGAGCGTGCTGGAACTGGGCGACGGCGTGTTCGAGGTGAAGAGCACCGATGGCGACACCCACTTGGGCGGCGACGATTTCGACCAGGTGATCATCGATTGGCTGGCCGAGGAGTTCAAGGGCCAGTTCAACATCGACCTGCGCAAGGACCCCATGGCCCTGCAGCGCCTGAAGGACGCGGCGGAGAAGGCCAAGATCGAGCTCAGCTCCACCACGAGCAGCGAGATCAACCTCCCCTACATCATGCCGGTGGACGGCATCCCGCAGCACCTGGTACGCACCCTTACCCGCGCCAAGTTCGAGCAGCTCGCCGACAGCCTCATCAAGCGCACCATCGCCCCCTGCGAGAGCGCGCTGAAGAACGCCGGCCTCAAGACCAGCGACATCGATGAGGTGATCCTCGTCGGCGGCAGCACCCGCATCCCGGCCATCCAGGAAGCCGTGAAGAAGTTCTTCGGGAAGGAGCCCAGCAAGGGCGTGAACCCCGACGAGGTGGTGGCCGTGGGCGCCGCCATCCAAGGCGGTGTGCTCACCGGCGACGTGAAGGACGTGCTCCTGCTCGACGTGACCCCGCTGAGCCTCGGCATCGAGACCATGGGCGGCGTGATGACCAAGTTGATCGAGGCCAACACCACCATCCCCACCAAGAAGAGCGAGACCTTCAGCACGGCCAGCGACAACCAGCCCAGCGTGGAGATCCACGTGCTGCAGGGCGAGCGCCCCATGGCCAGCGGCAACCGCACCATCGGCCGCTTCCACCTCGATGGCATCCCGCCCGCACCGCGCGGCATCCCGCAGATCGAGGTGACCTTCGACATCGACGCCAACGGCATCCTGCACGTGGGCGCCAAGGACAAGGCCACCGGCAAGGAGCAGAGCATCCGCATCGAGGCCAGCAGCGGCCTGAGCAAGGAGGAGATCGAGAAGATGAAGAAGGAGGCCGAGGCCAACGCCGACGCTGACAAGGCCGCGCGCGAGAAGGTGGACAAACTGAACGCCGCGGACAGCCTCATCTTCCAGACCGAGAAGAGCCTGAAGGACTATGGCGACAAGATCCCGGAGGAGAAGAAGAAGCCCATCGAGGACGCCCTCACACGCCTGAAGGACGCGCACAAGGCCCAGGACGTGGACGCCTGCGAGAAGCTGATGGGCGAACTGAACACCGCCTTCCAGGCCGCCAGCCAGGAGATGTACGAGGCCGCGCAGCAGGCCCAGTCCAACGGCGGGGCGCAAGGCAGCGCCGGAAGCACCGGCGATGCCGAGGTGACCGACGTGGACTTCGAGGAAGTGAAGGACGGCAAGTAGGGGTCGGTCATACCCGGCCCCGCTTGCCGGGCCAGTACGCCCCGCGACACCGACGAGTTGAGAATGAACGAGCCCCGCTTCAGCGGGGCTCGTTCATTTCAGCCGATCGGGCATCAGCGCACGGCGTGCACCTTGCCGTCGATGTAGTCCTCTTCCTTCACGACGGCGCCTGCCGCATCGTAGTAAATCCACGTGCCGATGCGGTGGGCGTCCATCCGCCGGCGGTCGAACTGTGCGCGGCCCTTGCTCCGGAGGGCGCCACCCGGGTGGAATTCAGTCATCTCCAGCAGCAATCTGCCCTTGTCCACCAACTTGAGGAGGCTGATGGGGTGGCCGTCGGCCGCATAGAGCTCGAGCCGTGTGAAGCAACCGGTGGCCCGATGCCGCTCCTCCACGTAGCGCACGGCGCCATTCACGTAATGGTCCTGGTAGAAGACCACGGTACCATCGGCGTAACGGGCCTCGCTGCGCGGCTGGCCGTTGGCATGCCAGCTCCGCTGCACGGACCGCACGTCGTCGCTGCGCTTGAACTCGCGCTCGATGCTCCCGTTGCCGTGGTAGTTCTTGTAGACCACGAGCCGGCCCGCATCATAGTAGCCGCGGTGCTTGAGCTGGCCGTTGGGGTAACGGTCCTCCACCCATCCGATGCAGGGGAATCCGCCGCAATCGCGCAGCGAGTCGCCGCCCATGGCGCTGTTGAAGCGATCGTACACGTTCAGGTCCGGCGCCGGGTCCGCCCCGGCATCGCCCATGACATAGTGCTCATCATGCGCCAGCATGAGCGTGTCCGGCTGCGCCTGGCACGGAGCGAAAATCGCAAGCCCCCCCAAAGGGATGAGCGCTCGAATGAGGTTCATCGGTCGCTCTTACGCAGCGGATACCGGGTCGGTTACCTCGACAGCCGTGCGATCCGCCAGCCCAGGGCACCCTGCAGCACGGTCATGAGAGGGCTCAGGAGATTGAAGAAGGCGAAGGGCAGGTAGGCCATCGTGGCCACGCCGAGCACGCCGGCCATATAAGCCCCGCAGGTGTTCCAAGGCACCAGGACGCTGGTGACGGTGCCGCTGTCCTCCAATGTGCGGCTGAGCACCTTCGGATGCAGGCCGCGCTCCTCGTACACCGGCGCGAACATCCGGCCAGGAACCACGATGCTGAGGTACTGATCCGAGGCGGTCGCGTTCACCACCACGCAGCTGCCCGCCGTGGCCGCGATGAGGCCGCCATCGCCGCGCACCCGTGACAGGATCGCCGCCGCCATGCGCTGCAGCAGTCCGGCCCCTTCCATGGCCCCGCCGAACACCATCGCGCAGAGGATCAACCAGATGGTATTGAGCATGCCGCCCATGCCCTTTGCCTTCAACAACTCATCAACCGTGGCATTGCCGGTCTCCACCGCTGCTCCGCTGCCCATGGTGCCCAGCACCACCTTGTACACGGACTTCCAATCCGCCCCCCCGGCCAGCTCCATCACCAATGGCCACTGGAAGACCACGGCGAAGAGGGCCCCCAGGAGCGTGCCGGCCAATAGTGCCGGCAAAGCAGGCACGCGCCTGATGATCATCACCACCACGGCGAGGGGGACCAGATAGAGCCACCATCCGATGCTGAAGCGCGACTCGATCGCAGCGCGCATGTCCTCCACACCGGCGGCATCGGCTTCGGGCGCGGCGAGCACACCGAGGGCCAGGAATGCGAGCAGCGCCAGCGCGATGGAGGGAATGGTCGTGTTGAGGAGGTACCTGATGTGCGTGAACAGGTCGGTGCCCGCCACGGCCGGCGCCAGGTTCGTGGTATCGCTGAGCGGGCTGAGCTTATCCCCGAAATACGCCCCGCTGATGATGGCGCCCGCCACCATGCCCTCATGCATGCCCAGCGCCTTGCCGATGCCCATGAGCGCGATGCCCACGGTGGCAGCCGTGTTCCAGGACGACCCCGTTGCCAACGACACCACGCAGCAGACGGCGCAGGCCGCGAAGAGGAAGACCTTGGGCGATAACAGCATGAGGCCGTGGTCGATCATGGCCGGCACGATCCCGCTGATGAGCCAGGTGGCAGCGAGCGCGCCGATGAGGAACAGGATGAGGATGGCGCCCATGGCCGTGGAGATGCCGCGGACGATATGCTCGAGCAGGTGGCTGAATCCATGCCCGTTGCGCCAGCCGATGCCGATGGCCACGGAAGCCGCGAGGAGGAGCGCGATCTGGTTGGGACCTGATAGCCCGCCGTCACCGAAGACGACCACGTTCAGGGCGAGCAATCCAACGAGCGCCAGCAGCGGGATCAACGCTTGCAGGAGCGATGGAGCCTTCAGGCGGTGGTCTCTCATGCCGCCAAAGTACCCGAGCGGCACCACGCGGCACAGGCGTGGCATGCCTATGAGCCACGAGATTTCCACAACGCTTGCGCAGTAAGGAACGACCTGATATTTTCGGCATCCCCGTAACCCTACCGAACCCGCCTCCCCGCCCCACATCGATTCCTTCCTACTGAGTAATTGAGATGCCCGTGCTGCATAAAAGCAGTGCCTCGCATCGTGGTGGCGGCATGCGCATGAACCTAACCCTTACCAAAACCCAAGGACCATGAAAGAGAAGAACGCCCTAAAGGCACTCACGCGCCTATGCGCGGCAGCAGCGCTGCTTCTTGGCGTGCATTGGCGCGCATCGGCGCAGACCACGATCACGACATCGACCACGGCGAACTTCGGCGTGGCTGGGATCACCTTCGTGGTGGAGAATACCAATCCCTACCCGGTCCAGATAACAGCAATGGGCCTTCATGTGCAGGCAACCAGCAATGGCGGCACAGCGACCTTGTACGCCTCGACCACCTCGCTGAGCGGAACCACCACGATTCCAAGTGCCGCATGGACCACGGTGGCATCGGCACCAATCGTCTCCGCAGGACTTGGCGTACTGCCGATCTTCAACAGTCTCACCTATACGATTCCTCCCACCAGTGCGGTGCGGTTCGGAATCACCGCCACCACCAATCTGGTCATTGGCAACCCGGGAGTGAACACGTATTCAGCAGACGGGGTGAACCTGCGTCGTGGCAACTATGTCATCGGCGGATTCAATGTCGGATTCGCTGCCAGCACGTTGCCCAGCTTCACCTTCAATCCGTACGACTACAACGGTTTCATCACATTCGTCCCGGTTGTTCCATGCGCGGGCGTGCCGGCGCCGGGAGCGACCACCAGCAATGTGCTTGGCGCCTGCATCGGACAGAACATCACGCTCGGCCTCCAGAATTCCACGACCGGCACCGGCGTGACCTACGCTTGGGAGCTGGATAACGGCGGCGGCTGGACCGGCTTCGGCACCAACGCCGCAACGCAGACCGTGACGCAGTCGGCATCAACCTCCTACCGGTGCACCGTCACCTGCACCGAGCCCGGCGGCGGAAGCGAGACCAGCACACCGATCACCATCCCCATGGCGACCGACCTGCCCGTCGCCTTCAGCCAGACCGACTTCCCCTCCAATTGCTGGTCGCGGTCGGGCACCTCATCCGCCTTTCTCACCCGTGATGCCGTGAATGGCCAGGGCATGCCCGGCTCGGGATCCGCCCGCTTCAACTTCTTCAATGCCGCATCCGGCACCCTCATCCTCACCAGCCCCACCTTCCCGGCGCTAACCGGTTCGAAGGAGGTGGTCTTCGACGTGGCCGGCGCCAAGTTCACCGACACGGCGACCGACCAGATCAAGCTGCAGTACTCCACCACGGGCAATGCCGGACCTTGGACCGACATCGTCACCATGACGAATGCGGTGGGCGGCGACCTGAACACCGGCGGTGAGCAGGCTGCGCTTTTCGTCCCCACGAGCACGCAATGGAGGAGGCTCGCCTTCTCCGTGCCGGCGGGTGCCAATGCCATCCGATTCGAGGGCACGAGCGGCTTCGCCAATGCCGTTTACCTCGACAACATCGACATCCGCGACGTGCTGGCCTGCGCCACGCCGTTGAATCCCGTCGTCTCCCTCTCGAGCCCCACGCTGGGCCTGGTCTCCTGGACCACCACGAGCGCCACCGGCTACGAGGTGGAAGTGCGCACCAGCGGCGCACCCGGCAGCGGCCCGAGCGGCCTGGCGCTCTCCGGTACGGTGGCCGCCCCGCCCTTCAACGCCACCCCGCTCACCTTCGGACAGACCTATGCCGCCTATGTGCGCGGCGACTGCGGCATCGACGGCTTCAGCCATTGGTCGTCGCCGTACGTCTTCACCGTGAACTACTGCACGGCGGGCGCCGCGAACACGAACCCCGCCAACATCGGCACCGTGAGCAATGTGAGCGTAGCCGGCATCAACCAGGCGAATGCGAGCATTGCAGGCTACGTGGACTTCAGCGCCGTAACCGGCAGCATGGCGCCGGGCGGCAGCTATCCCTTCGTCTTCACGCGCAGCCTCAACTATCCGCTGGATCAGTTCATCGCCTGGGTGGATTGGAACGGCGACCTCGACTGGGATGACGCGGGCGAGAACGTGGTCAACTCCGCCATCGGAATTCCGGTGGGACCGCTCAATGGCCTCATCAACTGCCCTCCAGGCACCGCGCCAGGCGCCAAGCGGCTTCGCATCCGCCGGCAGTATGTGGATGTGGCCGGCGGCTTCCTGCCCAACAACACGCCCTGCGGCAACAGCACCTTCGGCCAAGTCCTGGACTTCACCCTGAACGTCTGCGGCCCCGTGGCAGCGACGACCTCCATCACCGATGATTGCTCCGGCGGCACCTTCAGCATCGATGTGAACATCGCCAGCAACCCCGGCGGCGCCATGACCATCAACTGGGTGGCAACCCCCGGCGGCCCCGGCAGCCAGGCCGCCAGCCTCGGCAGCAACGTGCTGCCCGCCTTCCCGGTCGGCACCAAGGTGAGCCTCAGCGTGAGCAACAGCACCCTCTGTGACCTGGCCCTCGGCGACCACTACAGCAACTGCCCGGTCACCCTCACCTGCGGCAGCACCATCACCGTGGAGCACTGCTACCGCAACGGCGACCCACGCACCTTCACCTTCCTCGCCGGCAATCCCAACGAGACCGTGACGGTGACCTTCGTATCAGGCGGAATGGACCCCAATGACGTCATCCGCGCATACAGCGGCACCGACAGCAACGGCGACCCCATCCAGCAGCTCACCGGCTCGTTCGCCGACCTCGATGGGGTGAATGGGACCTCCACGGGAAGCGCGCTCTTCATCGAGATCGACAGCGATGCCAGCGGCAGCTGCCAGGATGGATTGTCCGGGGCCGCCAACTGGGTCTTCGAGGTGGAATGCACGCCCGGCTGCGTGGACCCCGATGGCTCCGTTTCGCCCAATGTGGACTGCCTCACCGGCACCTTCACCCTGGATGTGGCCGTAAGCTTCACCGGCGATGGGTCGACCGTTGACCTGGAGTACACGGTGAACGGCGCACCGCAGACGCCCATCACCGGGCTGGGCGAATCCGCCGTTGAGACGCTCGGACCCTATGCCATCGGCACCACCGTGGCCGTGACCCTGGCGCATGAGAGCGACGGCGGCTGCGACGTGAACCTGGGCAGCTTCCAGCCCGGGCTCGGCTGCCCGCCGCCCAACGACGACTGCACGAATGCCACCCTGCTCCCGATCAACAGCATCGATGGCTGCCCGGCTGGCGGCGTGGTGGGCACCACGGTGAATGCCACCAATGACGGCCCTGCCCCGACCTGCAACAACGTGGCAGGAACCGTTCAGGATGTTTGGTACCGCTTCAATTCGGGCACCACCGCTCCGCCCATCCGCATCAACATGAGCGCCGGCACGGCCACGAACTACGCCATCGCCCTGTACGACGGTCCGGGTTGCGGCGGCGCGCTCATCGGCTGCCTGGCCAACTCGCCCACGCTCATCAACTTCACCGGCGCCACAGCGAATACCGACTACTACCTGCGCGTGTTCACCAACACGGGGTCTGGGCTCCCCGGCACGTTCAACCTCTGCATCAGCGGATCGGA
Organism: Flavobacteriales bacterium; assembly: GCA_030584065.1. NCBI lineage: Bacteria > Pseudomonadati > Bacteroidota > Flavobacteriia > Flavobacteriales > Flavobacteriales bacterium. Next base: position 105,906 of record CP129489.1, on the reverse strand, counting down.
TTGCCCGGCTCCGGCCACGCCGACCGCCTCGGAGATCACCAACAACACGGCCGCCATCGGCTGGGTGGGACCGGCAGGCAGCTACATCGTGGAGTACGGCCCGGCCGCCACCTTCACCACGCCCGGCACCGGCGCCACGCCCGGCCCGAACGGCACCATCGTCACCGCTGCGGCTTCGCCGGTGACCCTCACGGGCCTGCTGCCCAACACGCAGTACCGCTTCTTCGTGCGCAGCGATTGCGGCAGCCCAGCCGGCTTCAGCATCAACACCTTCGCCACGCTGTTCACCACGCTGGCCTCGCCGCCCATCGCCGGTGAGATCTGCGGCACGGCCATCGTCATCCCCACCGTGCCGGCCACCGTTGCCGGCAGCACCGCGGGCTTCCTGAACAACTACAACACCACCACGTGCGATCAGAACGCCACAGGTGGCCGTGATGTGGTGTACAGCTACACGCCGGCGGTGAACCAGACGCTCGACCTCACGCTCTGCGTGGGCACCACGAGCTACGACAGCAAGCTGATGGTGTACGAGAACTCCTGCGCGGGAACCACCTATGCCTGCCAGGACGATGGCTGCCAGGCGCCCCTCTATGGCGGCGGCCCCTTCAACTCGCAGATCACCGGCCTTAGCGTGACCGCCGGCAACACCTATTACTTCGTGGTGGACGGCTGGAACACCGCTGAGTTCGGCAACTACACGCTGCAGATCTCCGTGGCCGTCCCGGCCCCGGCGAACGACGCTTGTGCGAACGCTGTGCCGCTGACGGTGGGCTACGCCTGCGCGCCCACGGCAGGAACCTCGGTCGGTTCCACCCAATCCGTGGCCCCCAGCACCTGCAGCTCCTTCACCAGCTCCGCGGCCAACGATGTCTGGTACAGCTTCGTGGCCTCGGGCACCGCGCACCGCGTGACGGTGCAGGGCCTCGGCGCCTACGACCCCATCGTGGAGGTGCGCAGCGGCGCTTGCAATGGCACCAGCGTGGCCTGCGTGGATGCCACCATCAACGGCCAGGCCGAGGTGCTCAGCGTCACGGGCCTCACCGCAGGCGAGACCTACTTGGTGCGCGTCTACGGCTGGGCCGGCGCCACCGGTGAGTTCACCATCTGCGTGCAGGCACCCGACTGCCAGGGCGTGTACGACGGACCGGCGCTCCCGGGCACCGCGTGCGACGACAGCAACCCGGCCACGGTGCTGGATGTGTACGACACGAACTGCAACTGCTCCGGCGTGCCCTGCACCACCGACCTGGACCTGATCTGGCAGCCTGACGGGGCCAGCGACCTGGGCTGGGAGCTCCGCGAGCAGGGCACCGACATCCTGGTGCAGGCCGGCGGCGGCATCTACCCGCCCAGCCCCGCCTACAGCGAGGCCACCTGCCTGCCCGACGGCTGCTTCTACCTGGTGGTGACCGATGACGCCGGAGACGGCATCGCCGGTGGCGGCGGCTACCAGCTGAAGATCAACAGCGGCGCACGCCTCGTGGACAACCTGCGCGACCAGTACGGCAACGGCGGCTTTGCCAGCGGCCTCACCAGCCAGATCGCCAATGGCGAGGGCTTCTGCCTGCCGCTGGGAAGCGACCGCCTGATCTACACCAGCTGCGACCGGATCGACTGGAAGACCAGCCCCTGCGGCGGTGAGTTCGTGGTGGCCAATGCGAACCCGGCGGTGAGCGCCCAGTTCGGCGTTAGCAACGCGAACAGCGGCTATCAGATGTGGTGGTACGACCCCAATGGCGGGTACAGCTTCAAGCGCTTCCAGAGCCACAGCACCAGCAATGGCCTGCCCAACAATGCAGTACGCGCCTGCCACTTCCAGCTCAACAGCTGGAGCGGCAACCAGCTGCAGGAGGGCGTGCTCTACAACGTGAAGGTGCGCGGCCGCGTGGCTGGCGACTACCTGCCCTGGGGCCCCGCCTGCCGCCTGATGGTGAACAACGCCCTGGCGCAATGCCCCCGCACCAAGCTCATGGACATCCCCGACAACCAGTTCCTGAGCTGTGGTCAGGTGCGCCCCATCGGCACCAGCCAGGCCAGCCTGGTGCATGCCAAGCCCGTGCGACGGATGAACAACAACTGCCAATGGGTGAGCGCCAACCGCTACCAGTTCCGCTTCCGCCTCGCTTCGGAGAACTTCGTGCTGGTGAAGACCACCGCCGTGGGCGCCGGCAACTACTTCGTGAACACCAACGGCCTGCAGTGCGGCAAGACCTACGAGGTGGACGTGCGCGCCAGCTTCAATGGCGGAAGCACCTGGTGCGTGGTGACGCCCAACCCCAACTCGGTGAGCGATCCGGCGTGGGGCGATGTGTGCGAGCTGAGCACGGTGGCCTGCCCGGGCAGCCTGGCCTTGGCGCCCACCACCCCGCATGAAGCGCCCGCCCTCCGCATGCACCCCAACCCCAACCGCGGCGACCAGCTGATGATCGGGCTTGATCGCGTGCAGCCCGAAGTGCAGACCGTGAGCGTCGACATCTTCGACGCCTTCGGCAAGCGCGTGGCCGCACGCACCATCGCGGTGCAGGACGGCTACGTGAACACCGTGCTCGACCTCAACGGCGAGCTGGCATCCGGCCTCTACGTGGTGAACATCACGGCGGGCAGCGCGGCGTTCAGCGAGCGCCTCGTCATCCAGCCCTGAGCTTCACCGGCAGGAATGAAGGGCCCCGGCGCATGCCGGGGCCCTTCGCATTCCCGGCGATCGCACGCGCATGCGGTGGTTGCCTGCTGTGGACAAAAAAAAAGTCCTTGCATCCAGGGCAACACTCGGATAATATTGGCTCACCCCAAAACCAGAGATGCCCCAACCCCTACGCTCCCGACCTCTTACCGCCACCTGATGCAGGCCGCGCAGGACGATGGTCCGAGCGCGCTGTCTTGCCTCCTGTGATCGTGCCTGCCGGCACCGCCCTCGGCGGCCGCCCGAATGCGGCCTTTTCAGCTCCGAACCCAATCCAAAACCACGTGATCATGAATTGTGAAAACTCCAGTCGAACGCCTTGGCGTTCCGCATGGCGCAGCGCCTGTCGCGGCGCCTTGCTGCTGGCCATGGGCCTGTTGGCGCTAAGCTCCCAGGCCCAGACCTTCTCGATTGTGGGCACCGGCACCGCAGCCAACACCGCCACGGGCTATCCAGCGCCGTTCGGCCAGTATTATTGGGGTGCACGGCACCAGTTCTTCGTGCCGGCTGCCCAGATGGCCGCGGCCGGCATCGCGGCGGGCTCGCAGGTGCAGTCCATTGGCTTCAATGTGACCGCCCTGAATGGCACGGCCGCCCATACCGGTTGGCAGATCCGAGTGTTCAACGTGGGTGCCAACGCCAACCCCATCAGCGCGGGTTACGTGACCACCGGGCAGATCGCCAACACGGTTGCCACCACCTACACGCCCGTGGTCGGCTGGAATCAGTTCTCCTTCGTGGCCCCATTCGTCTGGAATGGCACGGATAACCTCGTGATCGAGACCTGCTTCAACAACGCGGGATTCTCGAACAACGCCTCTACCCAGTGGACCAACACGCTGGCCGGCGCCACCTACAGCCGGTGGTACCGGGCTGATGCATCGGGCGTTTGCGCGAGCACGCTATCAACCAGCACCAGCGCCACCACGCGCCCGAACATGCGCTTCGGCTGGCAATCCAGCGTGGCCTGCAACGGCATCCCAGCCCCGGGCAACACGCTGGCGAGCGTAAGCACCGCATGTGCCGGCGCGGCATTCAACCTCAGCCTGCAGAACTCGAGCCTGGGCACCGGCATCACCTACGCTTGGCAGCGCAGCACCGACGGCGGCGGTTCCTGGAACCCCTTCGGCACCAATGCCGGCACCCAGAGCATCTCTTTGACCCAGACCACCCAGTACCGCTGCCTGGTGACCTGCACCAACGGCGGGCAGAGCGCCACCAGCGCCCCGGTGACCGTGACGCTGAACACCAGTGCCTGTGATTGCGTCACCTACCCGGCCTCGAATGCCACGAACACAGCCGACACCAAGATCGACAGCGTGAAGGTGAACGGCGTAGGCTTCGGATCGCTGGCCACCACCTGCGAAACCTACACCTTCACCAGCGGCACGGGGCTGTCCCTGCAGCAGGGCACCACGGCCACCGTGCGCATCCGCAACGGCTCATGCAGCGGTTTCCACTATACTGCCTACTACTCGCTCTTCGCTGACTTCAACGGCGACGGCGACTTCGCCGATGCAGGCGAGACCCTCGCCCAAGGCGGGCCCACATCCCAATTGAACGGCATCACGGACATGAACATCAGCGTGCCGCCCACGGCCAGCCTGGGCGCCGTCCGTTTCAGGGCCATCGTTGCCGAAGCCGGAGCGCCACCGGCCGCCACGGGCACCTATGCCTACGGTGAGACAGAGGATTTCTGCGTCACCATCCTGCCCCTGCCTCCCTGCACCGACCCGCCCTCGCCAGGCGTAACCCTCACCAGCAACGCATCGCCCTGCGGCAACAGCAGCTTCACGCTCTCCATGTCCACCCCGCCCCTGGGCACGGGGCTCACCTATGAGTGGCAGCGCTCCGATGACGGCTTCAGCACCTTCACGGTGCTGGGCACGGGCCTCACGCAGAGCGCCAGCCAGGCCTTCGGCGCCACCTGGGAGTACCGTTGCGTGGTCTCCTGCAGCGGCAACCCGGGCGTGGCCTCCACTCCGGTGAGCGTGACCACCAGCACCACGCCGGTGGCCATCTGCGGCACCTATTGCACCCCGACGTCCACCAGCGGCTGCTCGTTCGGCGACCTCATCGCCCGGGTGCAGCTGAACACGCTGGACAACAACAGCGGCACCGCATGCGTGAGCTTCTACAACGACTACACGGGCAATCCGCTGCTCACCACCAACCTGCAGGCGGGCACCAGTTACAACTGCATCATCTCCTCCGGGGCCTATTCCCAGGCCTACGCCGTTTGGATCGACTACAATGATGACGGCATCTTCGACAACCCCGGCGAGCGCGTGGGCTTCACCGCAACGCCGGTGCCGGCCAACAGCTCGGCTTCATTCCCCATCAGCCTGAGCTGCTCTCCCCCTGTGGGCGCCCACCGCATGCGCGTGCGCAGCGCTTGGGACGTCACCGTTCCAGGACCGAGCATCACCCCCTGCGGTGCGCCTGGCGACTATGGCGAGGTGGAGGATTATGTGATCACCATCGACCCGCCACCGCCCTGCCCGCAGCCCAACACGCTCGCTGTGAACGTGACCAGTGGCACCAGCGCCACCTTCACGTGGAACGCCGGCTGCACGGAGACCGTGTGGGATGCCCACGTGCAACTGGCGGGCGGCGGCACGCCCGTCACCCCTTCCAACCCCGGCATCACCGGCACCCCCACGCTCACGCGCAACGACCTGAGCGTAGGCAACTGGGAATTCTGGGTGCGCGCTGATTGCGGCGTCAACGGCCCCAGCGCCTGGGTGGGTCCCTTCACCTTCACGATCATCGCCAATGACAACTGCGCCAGCCCCACCCCCATCACGGTGGATCCGTTCGGTGCATGTGTGGGCATCGCCGGCACCACGGTTGGTGCCACCGCCGGGGATTCGCCCTACCCCAGCTGCCTGGTAACAGGCCTGGTGGATGTGTGGTACAGCTTCAACTCGGGCTCGAACTCGGTGATCAACTGGCAATACACCCTGGGCACCATGACGGTGCGCGCCGTGCAGGTGCTTACCGCCTGCGGTGGTTCCGAGGTGTACTGCGTGGGTGACGTGGACGCCGGCCAGTTCGCCGTGACACCGAACACGAACTACCTGTTCCGCGTGCTCACCTTCGCTGGCACCGCAGGCACCTTCAACCTCTGCCTCACCGGCCCGCCGGCCAACGACCTGTGCGCCGGAGCCATCCCGGTGAGCTGCGGCACGCCGGTATCCGGCACCACGGCGGGTGCCACCAACCAGGGCGCACCTGCCGGTTGCGTGGATGCCGTGGGAACCGCACCCGGTGTGTGGTACTCCATCTCCGGCCAGTGCGGCAACCTCACCGCCAGCCTGTGCACCGGCACCGCCTTCGACAGCCGCCTGGCCGTCTTGTCCGGGGCCTGCGGCACGCTGACCTGCATCGCCAGCAACGACAACGGCTGCGGCCTGCAATCGACGGTGAACTTCACCGCCTCCGCCGACCAGACGTACTACATCTACGTCACCGGCACGGGCACGGCCAGCGGTGCGTACACCCTGGAAGTGACCGGCTGCCAGCAGGCCGCCACGGCCACCGCCAGCGTGGTGGACAACTGCCCCAGCAACCAGTTCAGCGTGGATGTGAACCTCACGAGCCTCGGCTCGGGCGGATCGGCCACGATTGAATACAGCGTGAATGGCGGCTCGCCCATCGGCCAGGCGGCAGGCTTGGGCTCCAACATCATCGGACCCTTCGCCACCACCGACGCCGTGAGCGTGACGGTGGACAACGGCACGGTTTGCGACCTCGAACTCGGCAACTACTTCAGCGGCTGCCCGGTGGAGATCGTCTGCGGCTCCACGCTCACCGTATCGCATTGCTACAGCAACAACGACCCGCGCACCTTCACCTTCACGAGCGACAACCCGCTGGAGACGGTGACGGTGACCTTCGTGGAGGGCACGATGGACCCGAACGATGTGATCCGGGCCTACAGCGGCACGGACAACCAGGGGCCGCCCATCCCGCAGCTGACGGGCAGCTTCGCCAACCTCTTCGGCGTATCGGGCTCCTCTGATTTCGGCTACAACTCCATCTTCATCGAGATCGACAGCGACGGCAGCAACAGTTGCGCTGACGGCAACCAGGACACCTGGGTGTTCGAGGTGGAGTGCACGCCCTTCTGCGTGGACCCCGATGGCACGGCCACCTTCGATGTGTGCGCGAGCACCATCGACGTGCAGATCAACTTCACGGGCGATGCGCCCACCTGCGGCGTGCGCTACATCGTGAATGGCGGGACGCCTGTGGACCAGGGCGGCTTCGTGGACTTCGACCAGGTGACGATCGGGCCCTTCACGCCGGGCGACCAGGTGCAGGTGCTGCTGCTGCATGAGGGCTTCCCCCCTGATGCGCTGTGCAACCGCAACCTCGGCACCTTCACCATCCTGCCCGTGCCCACCCCGCCGGCCATCAGCATCTCGGCCACGCCATCCACGGTGTGCGTGGGCGGCACCAGCCAGCTGAGCGTGTATGCCAGCGCCCCCGGACCGATCGGCAGCTACGCCTTCGAGACGAACACGAACGGCGGCCTGCTCCCGATGACCAGCCCGGTGACGATCCAAGGCACCAACCTGGATGATACGGGCGGACCGCTCACCGCCATCGGCTTCCCCATGACCTACGGGACGAACTCCTACACGCAGTTCAGCACGAACTCGAATGGCCTGATGCGCCTCGGCAACACGGCGATCTCCGGCTCGCGCTTCAACAGCCCGCTCACCAGCGCGACGGACCTGCCCCTGCTCGCCCCCTGGTGGGACGACCTGCACACGGGTTCGGATGGATACGTGCGCACTTCCTTGGAAGGCACGGCGGGCAGCTACGTGCGGATCGTGGAGTGGTTCGTGCGGCCGTTCGGGGCCGGCACTGCAGCCACGATGCGGTTCCAGGTGGCGCTTTACCAGGCCAGCGGCGCGATTGAATTCCGCTACAGCCCAACGGGTGCAGCCTATGTGGACGGTGCCTCCATCGCCATCACCGGCGGGAACACCTCCAGTCGCGTGGCCGTGAATTCCGTAGACCACACGGCGAGCCCGACCATCCTGTACGACGCCCTGACGGCCTGGCCCGGCGGCACGCGGCTCTACCGGTTCCTGGCTCCCCAGCCCCCCGGTGTCACCTACACCTGGAGCCCGGCCGATGACCTGGACGATCCCAACAGCGCCACGCCGATTGCCAGCAACATCACGGAGACCACCACCTACACGGCTTCCGTGTTCTTCGGTGGATGCCCCACGGACGTGACGGTGGACGTTACGGTAGAGCCCGCCCTCACCTCGGCATCCATCACCCCGTCGAGCGGCACCATCTGCACGGGCACCAACGCGGTTACCCTGACAGCCAACGCAGGTGATGGCGTTCCGCCTTTCACCTACGCCTGGACCGACCCGAACAACCAGCCGGCCGGCACCAGCCAGACGGTGGACGCCAACCTCGGCGGCACCTGGACTTGCCTGGTGACGGATGCGTGCAATGGCTCGTTCCTGGCCTCGGCCACCATCACCGCAGTGGCTCCACCCACGGTCAACATCACCGCCACGGCGCCGATCTGCGCAGGCGGCAGCGTGACGCTCTCGGCCAATGCCACGAACGCGACCAACGTGCTCTGGGGCGGTGCAGCCCCTGTGGGCGGCTCCACCACGGCCGATGTGACCATCTCCGGTCTCTCTGGCGCCAACAACGGCACCTACACGGTGACGGCCAGCAATGAAGGCTGCACTACGGCTCCGGCCAGCTACGTGCTCGCAGTGAACCCGAACCCGTCCATCACCTCCACCACGGCGGTACCGGCCACGGTCTGCACGGGCGGCACCTCGCAGCTTGATGTTGCTGCGGCCCCGCCTGCGCTCCAGCTGGTGCTGAATGGCACCGGCTTCTGGATGGATGAGCTCAGCTGGACCCTGACCAACTCGCTGAACGCCATCGTGGGCTCCGGCGGCGGTTACGGCAACAACCAGATCATCACCGTGCCGCTCGGTGCGCTGACCAACGGTCCATTCACCTTCTCCGTGGAGACCCAAGGCACCTTCAACGACAACCAGTCGACCTACACCCTGACCTGCGGCGGATCCACCATCCTGACCGGCACCGTTTTCGGCGGACAGACGTTCAGCCAGGGCGGCTTGGTTTGCGAAGGTTCCTTCACCTACGCTTGGAGCCCGGCCACCTTCCTGAGCGGCACCGCCATCAGCAACCCGGTGGCCAGCGGTGTGACAAGCGAGACGCCTTACAGCGTGCTGGTCACCAACACGTCCACTGGGTGCTCCAGCACCGGCAACGTCACGGTGGGCATGTATCCGGTACCTACGCTGGATTGCGGCACCTACCCGACGCTCTGCGCGGCCGATGCCCCCATCGCGCTCACGGGCTCCCCGGCGGGCGGCACCTGGAGCGGTACGGGCGTGACCGGCAGCAGCTTCAACCCGGCTGTGGGCACCCAGACGCTGACCTACAGCTACACCTATGGCGCTGGCTGCGTGGCCACCTGCCAGGTGACCATCACGGTGCTCAGCGCGGACACGGACGGCGACAACATCCCCGATTGCGCGGATGAGTGCCCGACGCTCTTCGGCGAGATCGGCGACCCCTGCGATGCGGGTCCGGGCTTCATCCTGGGCCAGATCGATGGCGACTGCAACTGCATCGGCGTGGCCTGCACAGAGGATGTGCGCCTGGAGGTGAAGACGGATGCGAACGGCTCGCACACGAGCTGGGAGATCCGCGAAGCGACCACCTCGCTCCTGGTGTGCAGCGGCGGGCCCTACACGGGCATCAACGACGCCACCATCACCACCGATTGCTGCCTGCCCGCTGCATGCTATGTGCTGCGCGTATTCGACAGCGCCGGTGACGGCATCGTGGGCGGCGGCTACGTACTGCGCGAGGCCGGCGGCAACCAGCGCCGGATCATCGACAACCGCGGCAACTTCACCACCGGCAGCATCAGCCAGATCAACGATGCCTCGAGCTTCTGCGTGCCGATGGGCGACGATCGCCTCGTCTTCACCAGCTGCGATAAGCTCGACTGGAAGACCAGTCCCTGCGGCGGTGAGTTCGTGGTGGCCAACGACAATTCAGCCGTGAGCGCCCAGTACGGCGTGAACAACGCGAACAGCGGCTACCAGATGTGGTGGTTCGACCCGAACGGCGGCTTCAGCTTCCGCCGCTTCCAGAGCCATAACACCGCCAACGGACTGCCCGCGAGCGCCACCCGCGCCTGCCACTTCCAGATCAACAGCTGGAGCGGCAACCAGCTGCAGCAGGGCGTGATGTACAATGTGCGCGTGCGCGGCCGCATCAACGGCGTGTACAACGAGTGGGGCCCGGCCTGCCGCCTCATGGTGGACAACGTGGCCGCCCAGTGCCCGCGCACCAAGCTCATGGACATCCCGGACAACCAGTTCCTGAGCTGCGGCCAGTTCCGCCCTGTGGGCACCGGCCAGGCCAGCCTGGTGCATGCCCGTCCGGTGCGCCGGATGAACAACAACTGCAACTGGGTGAGCGCCAACCGCTACCAGTTCCGGTTCCGCATCCCCGCCGAGAACATCGTGGTGGTGAAGACGAGCCAGACCGGCCAGTACTGGGTGAACACCAATGGGCTGGCGTGCGACAAGACCTACGAGGTGGATGTGCGCGCGAGCTTCAACAACGGCGCCACCTGGTGCACGGTGACCCCCGACCCGAACAACGTGGAGGACCCGGCCTGGGGAGATGTCTGCCTGCTCACCACCACCTGCGCGATCCAGAGCATGGCGCTGCAGGGCGGCAGCAGCCCCGACGGCGCGGCACTGCGCATGTTCCCGAACCCCAACCGCGGCGACCAGGTGATGATCTCGCTTGACCACGTGGCGGAGGAGGTCACCACCGTGAGCGTCGACATCTTCGATGCCTTCGGCAAGCGGGTGGTGGCGCGCACCATCGCGGTGCAGGACGGCTACATGAACACTCTGTTCGACCTGAACGGCGCACTCGCCAACGGCCTGTACATGGTGAACATCACCGCCGGCGCGGAGACCTATACCGAGCGCCTGGTGATCCAGAAGTAGGCTTCGGCTGGTACGAACCTGTAGCGCGGCCCCCACCTTTCGGTGGGGGCCGCTGCTTTGAAAGGCATGCTCCACGGCTGCGCTCAGCGGGCCGTCGGCCTGCCCGTGAGGCTTGCGGCTGATGGAGGATGCGTCTCAGGACCGAACCGCCCACGAATGCCGCATCGGACGCCGGAAGCACGCCTGCCGCCCTACGGATCGCCCGAGGTGAGCGCTTGCGGCGTCAGCCGCGAACGCAACCGGGCTCCATGGTGCGCGGCGTTCAGAATTTGGCGCACGGCACCACCCGCCGCCTGGACATGGAGCGCTTCCTGCGCTGCTGCACGAGGTCGTATCCGAGGGTGATCTCGTGCGCGCCAGCGGATTGACCGGCCAGGCGCGATACGGTGATGTCGTAGCTGTACCCGATGCGCACATCGCCCACGGTGGCGCCGACGAGCACCGCGATCGCATCGCGGTTCGAATACCCGGGTGCGTAGCGCTTCAGGAGCGGAATGCCGCGGTACCACAGCCCCGCCTGGAAAGGGAAGCGCTCGAAGTACCCGCCCACATCGAGCTGGTCGTACTTCTCCTGGGCCCTGTAGTTGAAGGCCAGTACGATGCTCTGCGGATGCTCACGGATGACCGGTGTACGGATGCTGGTGCGCCATCCGCCATGGGCGCTGAACTTGACGGGCATCCTGGCCTCGTTGCCGAGCAGTGACTGGTTCGGCCGGTTCAGGTGGTGGAACGAGATCCCTGTCCAGTACTTCGGAGTGAAGTACAGGAGCCCGCCCCCCATGTCGGCATAGCTGGTGCTGGATCCATGGAGGTGCTCGTAGGTGCCTGTGCCCCCGCCGCGGGCCAGCTGATCGCTGAACACGAGCCGCGAGAAATCCACCGCATGATTCACCCACCCCAGCTGGAGTGCGGGACGCAGGAAGACTTTCCGCTTCAGCTCGATCTCGTACGCGTACTGCCCGGCGACCGAGGTGTAGCGGAGCGCGCCGCTCCCGGCCTTGTCGTGGCTCACGAGCAGGCCGATGCCGCTGTTGGCCCCCGGCATGTAATGGTCCACCGCGAAGTTGCTGCTGACGAATGCCCCCGGGAAGGCGGGCCATTGGTCCCTGACCGCAAGCCCGAAGCGGGTCTGGAGCCCCGTGCCGGCGAAAGCGGGGCTCACGTAGGTCGGCACCGCGTAGAACTGCGTGAACTGGGCATCCTGCGCGCAGGCAGCGCCCGCCGCGCAGATGGACGTTATCACCAGCGCACGGGAGAGCTCATTCATGCTTCACGAGCCGCTGGGCTGAGGCATCGCGCGACAAGAGGACATCCATGGCCAGTTCCCGGCCATCGTGATCCGTGGCCTTGGCGACGAGCATGGCGCGGTGCAGCGCGAAGCCGGGTGCCTCCACGGTCATCTGGTACTGTTGGCCGGGGGTTACCACCATCAGGTACCTGCCGGTCCGCTCGTTGGTATTGTAGACCCCTACCACCTCCTCCCCGGTCGCATCCGTCAGGAGGATCCTGGCCTTCACGGGCTCATCCGCGGCATCCGCCACCACGCCCCGCACCACCATGTAGTCGATCTGGCTCCCGGGGAAGGTGACCTGGTAGATATCCTGCATCCCCAGCCCACCGGTCCGCTCGCTGCTGAAGTAACCCGTACGGCCGTCCTCGCTCAGGCAGAAGTAGATGTCGTCGTTGACGGTGTTCAGCGGGTATCCCATGTTCTCCGGGAGGCTCCATCCGTTCATATCGGGGTCCACGAGGGTGGATTTGAAGATGTCATAGCCCCCCATGGTGCCATGGCCCTTGCTGCTGAAGAAGAGGGTGATGCCATCGCTATGCATGAACGGTGCATCCTCATCGTACGGGGTGTTGATCGTGGGCCCGAGGTTCAGCGGAAGGCTCCACTCGCCATTGGGCAGTCGGCGGATCCTGTACAGGTCTCGCCCACCGTACCCGCCCGGCCGGTCGCTGGTGAAGTACACCTCCTCACCGCCCGGAGCTATGCTTGCGCTGGGCTCGTGATGCTTCGAATTGATGCGGGCGGTCATCAGCTGCGGGGTTTGCCACTTGCCGGCGTGCAGCCTGGTCTCGAAGAGATCGCCCGCCACCAGGTCCTGGCTGGTATGGTATACGATCATGCTGCTGCCGTCCGGGCTCAGGCCCACGGTGGCATCATGCGTATTCGTGTTCAGGGGGGCGCCGGCATTCACCGCGTTGGTCCACACCTCATCCACACGGCGGGCCATGTAGATATCCTCGAGCCATTGGCCCTCGCTGTCCTTCACCCCGCCCGTGGTGCCCTGCCGGCGCGAGGTGAAGTAGAGCGTGTTGCCGTCCGCGGTGATCAGCGGGCAATAGTCGTGATGCGGCGAATTGACCATCGCCCCCATGTTGCGGATCGCCAGGTCCACGGGGTGCTTCACAAGCTCCCTGGCCGTCGCTGCCATCGCGATCAGTCGGTCCACCTCGGCGTCACGGACCACCCGGTAGCTGAGTGCCTTGTACCGATGGAGGAGGTCGGCGGCCTCATCGAAACGCTGCTGGCGGTGCCGCTGCAGCGCCAGCTCGTAGTGCGCCTCGGTGTGGCCCCCGCGAACGGCACGCTCGAGGTGGGGCACGGCCTTCTCGCGCTGACCGGGCAGATTGGCCAGGCAAACGCCGTATTCGTAGTAGACCTCCACGAAGGCCGTATCGACCGGCAGCAGGCGCTTGTAGATGCGTGCTGCGGCCTCGAAATCCCCGGCGGCGAGGCTGGCCTTGGCCTGGTCGAGCAGCTGATTGTGCGGACGCTTGTAGCGCGTCTGGGCAGTCGCTGCGCCAGCTGCCAGCACGAGGGCCAGCGCGGTGATCATGTGTTGCATGTGCTTCATCGCAATAGGGTGACATCCCCCTTCAGCACGGTCTCACGGCCATCGCTGAAGGCGGCGGTGCATTTCCAGACATAGACATCCTGCTTGGCCGGGGCGCCCTTGTACCAGCCGTCCCAGCCCTTGTTCACATCCTCGCTGACGAAGACGAGCTCGCCCCACCGGTTGAAGACCTCCAGCCGGTAGCGCTCCACGCCCTTGTGCTGCGGGAAGAAATGGTCGTTACTGAAGCCCATCGGGTCATAGGTCCCATCCGTGGGGCCGCTCCCGGGCGTGAATGCATTGGGGAAGGCAAGGTCGCCGCTCGCCTCGGCCGTGGTGGCCCCGATCACGGTGAACGTATCGGGGCAGTTCCACTGGTTGTTCGCAACGAGGCTCACATCGTAGACCCCGGGCGCTTGGTAGTAGTGCTCCGGATTGAAGGCGTTGCTGGTGGTGCCATCGCCGAAATCCCAGTGGAACTGGTCCGCGTTCGCGCTCAGGTTGTAGGTGAAGACGGGCTGCGTGGGGACCACGACGGCGGTCGGCTGCAGCACGAAGAAGGCATTGGCGCGGGGATGCACCACGACCGAGTCCACCTTCACGGCGGTGTTCACGGTGCCTCCTATGCCGAATGCGGTGAGGGTCACGGTATATGTCCCTGGTACGTTGAAGATGTATGTCGGGTTATCGGCCGTGCTCGTGCCTCCGTCGCCGAAGCTCCATTGGTAGCTCAGGGCCTGCAGGCTGGTGTTCGTGAATTCAACGGCCAGCGGTGCGCAGCCTTCGCCCTGGCCCAGGAAGCCCGCAGTGGGCAGGGGTGGCGTGATGGTGACCAGTTGCGTGGCGGTATCGGAGCATGCCGTGCCGCTCACGACCAAGGTGATCTGGAACTGGCCCCAGGAAGAGTAGGTGTGCGCGCCTGGCTGCTCCAGGGTGGATGATGCGCCATCGCCGAAGGACCAAGCATGGTTCCATGTGCCCGGACCGCTCGTGTTGCTGAGGGTGACAGTGGCATCGGGGAACTGCTGCGAGAAAGGCGTGGCCAGGAACGCTGCTTGCGGCACGGGCGACACCACCACTGTTTCCGAATGGACGCTGACGCAGCCCCATGGCGAGGTGGCCGTGAGCGTGATCACCCTGACCTGGTCCACCGTGCCCTGATTGACATAGGTGTGCGTCGGGCTGGCGCCCACCAGCACAGTGCCATCGCCCATGTCCCACAGGTAGCTGCTGGCACCTGTGCTGCCATTCAGCGGCTGGATGGTCAAGGGCGAGCACCCCGTCGCCGAGACTTCGAATGCCGCCTGGATCGCCGGATAGACGGTGATGGCCGCGGAAGCCGTGTCGCTGCAGCCCCAGGCATTGGCGGCCAGCAGCAGCGGCTCGAAGCCCTGGGGCACCGCAGCTCCATGCGCATAGGTATGAGCGGTGTTGCCCGGAAGGGTGTCCAGCACGGCACCATCACCGAACTGCCATTGAACCGACACCGCGCCGATGGTGAGGTCCTGGAATGGCACGTGGAGAGGCTGGCACCCGGCCGGCGCCCCCGGGATGAATTGTGCGATGGGCTGCGGATGAACCGTCAAGGCCGTCGTCGCGGTATCGCTGCACCCGAACGACGATGTGGCGATGAGGGTCGGATTGAATTCCGCATCGCTCAATCCCGAATTGAAGTAGGTATGGCTCGGGGACGCCGCGCTGCTGCCCTGCTGATCGCCGAAGCTCCACAGGAAGGAGCTGGCGCCCGTGGAGGTGTTGACGAAATCCGTGGCGAGCGGCGCGCATCCATCCGATGGCTGCACGAACCCGGCGACCACCTGGGGGAACACCTGCACCTGAGCCGTGGCGGTGCTCGTGCATCCATGGTCCGTGATGGCGGTGAGCGAGACGGGGTAGGTGACAGCGCCGGGCCCCGGGAAGTTGAACCAGGTGTGCCCATGCACCGCCATGGCGGTATCGCTCCATTGGCCATCGCCATAGTTCCACTGGAAGGCCATGGCCCCGGTGCTCAGGTTCGTGAGCTGGGCTGTGAGCGGATGGCAGCCCATCAGCGGTGATGCCGTGAACTGCGCCACTGGATTGGGGTACACGGTGACGATCGCTTCAGCTGTATCCATGCAGCCAAAGGCATTGCTGCCCACCAGCGTGATGCCGAAGACCTGTTCATTCGTGGTTCCGTTGATGTAGGTGTGGGTCGGCGAAGGGCCGCTGCCCGTGCTCCCATCCCCGAAATCCCAGGCGTAGGATACAGCGCCCACCACGCTCGGAAAGGTGACGGTGAGCGGGCTGCAGCCGCTGTCCGGGGCCGCCACGAAGCTGAAGTCCGGCGCGGGATAGACCATCACCTGCTGGGTGACGCTGGCCTGGCAGCCCGCCGGGGAGAAGGCGGTGAGCGTGACCGTGCGGATATCGAGGAAGAAGCTCGTGTTGGTGAAGGTGTGACCAGGATGCTGGGCGGAGCTCGTGACCCCATCCCCGAAGTCCCACAGGTAGCTGGCCGCTCCGGTGCTCGTGTTCACGAAGGAGACATCCATCGGCGCACAGCCCGGTACGGCATTGTGCGTGAACCCAGCCACCACGCCGGGCGCTACGGTGATCGGAACCACCGCTGTATCCGCACAGCCGAACGGTGTACTGGCGATGAGCGTGACGGTGAAGACGGTGTCCGCTGCACCGGCATTCACGTAGGTGTGCGAGGGTGCGCTGGCCGTGGATGCATTGCCGTCACCGAAGAGCCACTGGTAGGCTGTCGCACCCGTGCTGGCATTCACGAAGTCCACGGGCATCGGTGAGCAGCCCAAGGCGGCGCTCGGCGTGAAGGAGGCGACAGGCCTCGCCTGCACATTCAAGGCCTGCGAACCGGAACCGCCGCAATAGGGCGTGGCCACGTCGAGGAGAACCGTGTAAGGTCCGGGGGCTGCGTATGCATGGAACGGCTGCTCATCGGAGGAGCCGCTCCCATCACCGAAGGACCACGACCAGCTCGTGACCGGATTCCCCGGCGCGGTACCGATCACCGGGATGAACTGCGCGGTATCACCGAAGCAGAGATTGGCCGCCTGGATCGCCACCGTCGGCGGGGCGAAGACATGCACCTCGCGCGAGAAGGAGTGGGTGCAGCCAAGGGCATTGGTCACCGTGAGCGTGATGGTGTAATCCCCCACGGCGCCATAATGGTGCGGCGGCGGGTCGGCGAGCGTGCTGGTCGTGCCGTCGCCAAAGTCCCAGAGGTGCGAAACAGCGCTCACCGAGGCATTCACCGCGGTCACCGTAAGCGAATCGCACGCCGCATCCTGATCGATCGTGAAATCGGCCGTCGGCCGCGGCAGCACCACCACCGTCACGGAGGCGGTATCGGCGCATCCGGCCGTGGCACCCTGGATGCTGGCGGTGTAGGAGGCCGTGTAGGTGCCGGGCGCCGCGTAAGTATGGGCCTGATCGCCCGCACCGGTCCATTGGAAGCCGGCTCCCGCGCCGAAGTCCCATTGGAAGTAGTTGGCTCCCCCGCTGGTGGTCTGATCGAAGAACGCCGTCTCTCCCATGCAGATGGTATCGGGGGACACGGTGAGCGATACATCGGGCGGCGGAACGATCTGGATGGTGATGAAGGCCGTATCGATGCCACAGTAGTTGCTGTCCAGGAGCATCACCTCATAGGTGCCGATGCCCGGATACTGGATGACCCGCGGGAAGGTTGGCGGCCAAGGGGCCCAGTCGATGATGGAGTCCTGGCCCTGGCCCCAGTAATCGCCGAAGTTCCAGTACTCGTAGCGCTGGAAGATGTTGCCCTGCTGGAAGCAGTTGCGGTCCGTGGTATTCGCGAAGGTCACCGTGCGGTCAGGCCAGCACAGCAGCGTCGCGCTCGCGGCGATGCTCGCATCGTCGATGTCCCAGATGCGGATGGGATTGAAGGTGGCCAGGCTCGACCCGCCCTGCAGCGTGTTGCAGGAGTTCTGGGCGGTGAGGCTCACCGTGGTCTCGCAATCCACGGTACCCTGCTGGTAGGTATGGGTGATGGTCTGGCCCCAGTTCGTGTGATCGAACGTGAGAATGGGCGAGCCGTCGCCGAAATCCCACTGGAACACCGTGTTCGGTGAAACATTGGTGCTGCTGTTGATGAACTCCACGGGGTGCGGCGCGCACACCTGGGTAAGCCCCCCGACCGGGATCTGGATCGAAGCGCTCGTGCTCTGCTCCATGGTCAAGGTGCCGACCACGGTGCATCCCGTGGCGAGTTCCGTGAACGTCACCGTGTACGTGGCCACCGCAGCGGCATACACGTGCGGCACCGTCATGGGGGGGGCCAGGGCCGCACCGGTCTGCAGCGGGCTGCCATCGCCCCAGTCGATGGAATAGGCACCCACGGATTGCGGCGTGGCGATGACCAGCGTGAAGCTGGTGCCGGAGCAGCTGAACCACTGCGGCGAAGCGGATGGCGCACCGTAGTAGTCGTAGAGCTGAGGGCACTGCGCGGAAGCCTGCAGTGCCAGGAGCCCGGCGGCCAGCGCGGCCAGCGAAGTGCGTTCAAGGGACACGGTGGCGGTGCATGATGATGCGCACCGGTCTACGCGGATCCGGCCCCGCAGGATACCCGCCGACCGCATTCTCCGACCAAACCGCGGCGGACGACGACGATCGCCCCCTCGGCAGGAACCATCGCTCCTTCCCGCCGTATCAATGGCCGTCGCTGCGGCGATGGCATGCCATGGAACACTTTGACCTGTGCGTGATTGGTGGTGGACCCGCCGGCTACGCAGCCGCCATGCGCGGCATCGACCTTGGGCAACGAGTGGTGCTGATCGAGCGCGACCGCGTGGGTGGGACCGGCATCTTCAACGGTGCGCTCACCTCGAAGACCCTCTGGGAGATCGCACAGCGCGTATCGAGCACCAATGAGCTGATGCGGACCCGTGGCCGCGAACCGTTCCGCCTGGATTGGACGGAGGTCTCCAAAGCGGTGAACGAGGCCGCCTTCGAGCGCAAGTACCTCTATGCGTGCCACCTGCAGCTCCTCGCTTCCGTTGTGGGGCCATCGGGCCGCCGGGCATTCGTCCATGAACGCGGACAGGCCTCCTTCATCGACCCGCGCACCATCCGCATCGAACGCCCCGACCGCGTCGTCGACGTGGAGGCTGACCGTGTCATCATCGCCACGGGTAGCCGCCCCCGCCACCTGCCCGGAATCGAAGTGGACGAGCGCCGCATCCTCACCAGCGACGGCATCTTCGCGCTCGAGGAATACCCGGAGAGCATCGTCATCATCGGCGCAGGGGTCATCGGCTGCGAATTCGCCACCATCTTCTCCCTGCTCGGCCGCACGCGCGTGCACCTGATCGACCGGGCCGATCGGATCCTGCCCTTCGAGGATGCCGACGTGAGCGAGCTCGTTGCGCGCAACCTCGAGCGGCAGGGCGTCATCATCCATCGGCAGGCGAAGCTGGAGCGGATCACGGCCACGGACTCCGGCGTCGAATACCGCCTGTCCTACCCCGATGGCCGTGCGGAAACCGTCCAGGTGGAGAAGGCGCTGCTCTCCGTGGGCCGGCAGCCCAATGTGGAAGGACTCGGCCTGGCCGCCGCCGGCGTCATCACCGACACGCGTACAGGCGCCATCATGCTGAACGGCACGGCGACGAGCGCGGCCCACATCCATGCCGTGGGTGATGCCACAGGGTCGAACATGCTCGTGAACCTGGGCGAGATGGAGGGGCGCCATGCCGCCGAGCAGCTCTGTGGATCGGCATCCACCCCGCTGAGCTACGACAACATCAGCACCATCATGTTCCTCGACCCCGAGGTGGCCGGCGTGGGGCTCAACGAACAGGAATGCCGCAAGCGGGGCATGGCCTATCGCCTCGCCCGCATCGACTACAGCTGCATCCCCAGGGCCATCGCCATGCGCAGGACGCGCGGCTTCTTCAAGGTGCTGGTCACCGACGACGAAGAGATGCACGTGCTGGGCATGCGCGCCGTGGGCGAGCATGCGTCCAGCGCAATCGAGGCCGTGAGCCTGATGATCCGGCTCGGGACCCCGGTGCGCGAACTGGCCGACCTGGTGCACCCGCATCCGAGCATCACGGAAGGCGTGCAGGAATGCGCGCGGCTCCTCCTCGGGAAGAGCATCTTCAAGCCGGAGGTCTTCGCCGACAGGATGCAGCACTGCCGATGGCGACCTGCTGATTCGTCGAGCGCTGCGGCGTAAGGCGAGCGCGGGGCGCGTCGATCAGGGGGTTCCCGGATCGGCGAATTCAGGATTGGTCAGGAACTCGTCATCGGTGAGGGTATGGAGGAAGGCCAGCAACTGGGCCTTCTTCTCCGGCGTGAGCGAGAGCCCTCCCTGCGTGAACTTCATGAAGGGGCTGATCGTGGGCGAAGGGTGCCCCCCACCGTTGTAATGCTCGATCACCTCCTCCAGGGTGCTGAACCGGCCGTCGTGCATATAAGGCCCGCTCACGGCTACATTCCGTAGGGTGGGCGTCTTGAAGAGGCCCATGTCCTGAGGAAGGCCGGTGACGCCGCCCAGGCCCAAGTCGGTGAATTGGCTGTCCAATCCGTTGTTCCTGAACAACCCATCCGTGAAGCGCGCGCCGCCGTGGGGGTGGCAATGGAAGCAATCCGCTCCCCATTGGCCGCCCAGGCCGAGCGCAGGGTCGCCTCCCTCCTGCTGCGTGAGAAGGAAACCGAGCTGCTCCTCCGGCGTGAGCTGGATCTCGCCGCGCATGAAGCGGTCGAACCGGGAATTGCCGCTGATCAGCGTGCGCAGGAACTGGGCCATCGCCTTTGCGGCCTTGAACCGGTCGATCGTGGTGCTGCCGAACGCCTCCTGGAACAGGGCCACGTAGGCCGGATCCGCCTGCAGCTTGGCCACGGCATTGGGCCATGTCTCATGCATCTCGATGGGATTCTCCACCGGCTCCAGGATCTGCTCCTCGAGCGTCATGGCACGGCCATCCCAGAAGAAGCGCGTCTCCCAACCGAGGTTCTGGAGCACCATGCTCGTCCTATTCCCCTGCACGCCATCGATCCCGGTGCTGAACTGGTTGCCGTGGTCGCTGAAGGCGAAGGACTGCCCATGGCAGCTGGCGCAGCTCATGGTGTTATCGCCGCTCAGGCGCTCCTCATAGAACAGGTACCGGCCGAGTTCCACGCCCTCCACGGTCATCGGGTTATCCGAAGGGATGGACATCGGCGGGAAATTCGAAGGGATGGCCAAGGTGTACGGAGTGGCCTGGTGCGCGGCACCGCCGTCCGTGCCATCCGTCTCCTCCGGACCCTCATCAGGCTTGCATGAGGCGAGCATCGCCAGCGGGAGGAATGCGATCAATGCGTGGTAGGGCTTCATGGCACCTGGTCAATCAGCTGTTCGTCGTTCAATGCCCGCAGGAAGGCGATGAGGTCGGCCTTATCGTCCGGGCTCAACGCAAAGCTCTGCATCAATGGGTCGCGGTTCGCGTGCGGCAGTCCTCCAGCGGCGAAGAAATCGACCACCTGCTCCAAGGTGGCCATGCTTCCATCGTGCATGTACGGGGCCGTCCGGGCGATGTTGCGCAGCGTGGGCGTCTTGAACTTGCCCTCATCACCGGGATCGAGCGTTATCCGGCCCCGGCCGGGGTCCGCGTAATCGAGGTACTGGCCCACATTGTGGTAGGCATGGTCGCTGAGGTCGAAGCCGGAATGGCAGGACCCGCATCCCACTGCGGCGCTGTTGAAGAGCTGCCAACCCCGCACCTCGGACTCGGACAGCGCACCGGCCTCTCCGGCCATCCACCTGTCCCATCTTGACCAGCCGCTGACCAAGGTCCGCTCATAACTGGCCAAGGCCCGGGAGAGCGCCCAAGCGTCCAGCTCCACGCCATAGGCCCGCTGCGACAGGCTTCGGTACGGCTCCTCATACCGCAGTAGGGCTGCGGCAGCCGTGATGCTGAAATCCATCTCCACTGGATCATGAATCGGCGCAATCACTTGCTGCTCCAAGGTTGGAACTCCTCCATCCCTGAAGAACGCATCATGGTAGGCCAGGTTGGTCAAGGGTGCCGAATTGCGCATGCCGGTGCGTCCATCAACGCCAGCGCTGAGCGGCACCGTATCGCTGAAGGCACGTGCGGGCAGGTGGCACGAAGCGCAGGAGATGCTGCCATCCCGGGAAAGCCGCTTCTCGAAGAACAGGGCCTTCCCCAAGGCCACGGAGGCCTCGGTGAGGGGGTTGTCGGCGGGCGTATCGAAGGCGGGAAAACCCGCCGGCAGCCTCAAGGGGAAAGGACCATCAAGCGGCAAAGGGGACTCCTCGCCCGAATGACGGCACGCGGCTAGCAACAGGACGAGGACCCAGATGCGCCGGCGTAGCATGCTCATTCGAGGCGAAGGCTGCGCTTCACGTTGCGGGTGAGCTTCAGTGCCAGTGGATAATTGCCCCCGTGCGACTGGTCCTCGGTCGCCACATCGATGG
Organism: Flavobacteriales bacterium; assembly: GCA_030584065.1. Taxonomy (NCBI): domain Bacteria; kingdom Pseudomonadati; phylum Bacteroidota; class Flavobacteriia; order Flavobacteriales; species Flavobacteriales bacterium. The sequence continues at coordinate 83,883 of CP129489.1, read as the reverse complement.
TATCCCCGGACGATAGCAGGAATCCATCAGCAGCCACCCGTAGGGTGAGTTCCGTAACGGAACCCTTGGCGGTGGTGAATGGGAGTGCGGGCATGAGCTCCACCGTGGTGTAGCAGGTATCCATGCCCGTGTGCACGGAAAATGGCATCAGCAGCGGACCCGTGCCAGCAGGATCAGGGTTGTAGCGCCCGTCGAAGAGCACGAACTTGTACCCGGTGGCCCATGTCCAATACATGCCGGTGTTCACGCTCATAGGGTGACCGTCGGGATAGAGCGCGGCATTCGTGTAATTGAGGTCATGGGGCAACCCCAGCCCCCCCCGGATCCCGTACCAAGTGCCCTCGGGAACGCTGAAATCGAAGCTGAACGGCCCTGCTCCGAGGTCGAGCAGGCGCACTTGTTCCAGCGGCTGCTCCGTGGTTGCATTCACCAACCTGAGGTCGCTCAGGTAGAACTTGAGCATTTCCACCTGGAACCTGTAGTTCCCCGGAGCCCTGTACTCGGAGAAGAGCTGCAAGGGCTGCCCTTCCCATTCGGGAACGACAGTGACACGCAGCGTTCCGGAACCATCCACCGGTCCCGGAGCCGGATCCACCGGCACATCCGTACGGCAACCTGCCAAAGCCACCGTGATTCCCAGGATGTGAAGCAGCTTCCTCATAGCGCTATAACGATTGGCAAGCCCGATTGCTCACCATCTTTCAAAGTTAGCGCAAGGATCAAGCTCTCGCTGTGATGGACGTCACTTCCGGCCTTACCGGGACGCGGGAAGGGGGCACGCCCCCCCTCGCCGGAATCCGCCGTCGGGCAGGCGGCAGCGTCGCCAGATGCAGGGAATCCCGGTTGGCCCGTCAGTTGCCCTGCTGTTCGCGCATCTTGGTGACGTAATGCGCTACGCCATTGGAGAGCGCGCTGAGGCTGCGCTTGAAGATGTGCTCGAAATCCTCAGGCTTGGGCATGAAGACCTCAATGCCCACCCAGATGTTATCCTTCACCAGGTAGCTCTTGGCCACTTTGCTCTTGGCGTTGCTGTAATCGACCGCGACCAGGCATTGGGTCCGCTCCTCCTCGCTCTCGATGGGCCAGATGTTGGCTAGCACCAGCCGGAAATAGGTGGGGTCGTCCTCCAGCACATTGATGAAGTAGGTCTTGCCCTCGGCCTTGAACTGGACATCACCATCGCTATCCAGCTCAGGACGGTAGCCCTCCGCGTCGAGGTAGTCCATGTACATCTTCTGGAGCTGCTCCTTGGTGAGCTTCTGGCCGTCCTTCTGGGCGGATGCCAGGAACGACGAACTCAACATGACCAAGAGACCGAGGGTGCGGAAGAGGGAGCGCATGGTGGATTGGAATAGGCGACGAATGTAGCCGTAACGGCGGAGAAGCCGTTCCCAGTATCCGGATGCCCCTTTGCCGGCCCCGCTATCTTGCCGCCGATGTTCACCGTGCTTCGCAGCAGTGCCGGGGCGGGCAAGACCCACGCCCTGGTGAAGCACTACCTTGAGCATGCCCTGCGCCTGGGGCAGCCGGGCGCCTACCGTCATGTCCTCGCGCTCACCTTCACCAACAAGGCCGCGAGTGAGATGAAGGAGCGCGTGACCGCCTACCTGGGGAAGCTGGCAGTCAAGGACCTGCGGAGCTCCGCGCTTCAGGATGTGATGGAGCACCTGAAGAGGAAGACCGGCGGTAGCGAGGACCAGGTGGCCCAAGCTGCCGAGGCCGCGCTCCACCATATGCTCCACCACTGGGCAGAGGTCGCCATCAGCACCATCGATGCCTTCACCCGGCGCGTCGTCCGGCCCTTTGCGCGCGACCTGCAGCTGGACCAGGCCCTGCGCATGTCCACCGAGCAATCGTGGTACCGCGACCGTGCGGTGGATGCGCTGATCGCCCAGGCCGGCCAGAACCAGGAAGTGACGCACCTGCTTACGGAGGCCTGCCGCCAGCTGCTGGAGGAGGAGGCCCGATGGGACGCGGCACACCCCCTGCGGGCATTGGCCTCCGAACTCGACAAGGAGTCCTCGATGAAGCCCCTGGATGCCCTGCACGGCCAGGATTCGGCGAGCGTCTCCGCCCTGAGCGACCGGCTGCGCCGCCGCAACGCCGCATTCAAGGAGGAGGTGCGTGCGGCGGGGCGCGATGCGCTGCGCATCCTTGCGGAGGCCGGCTTGGAAGCGGAGGACCTGGCCTACGCCAGCAAGGGCATCCTCAGCTGGTTCCGCAAGCTCGCCGATTTCGGCCCCGAGTGGCTGATCCCTGGCAGCAATGCACTGAAGACGGTTGAATCCGGCAAATGGCACGGCAGCAAGGCCGATGCAGCCACCATTGCGCGGGTCGGAACCGTAAGCGGCCGGCTGGCGGAGCTCTTCGAGCGGAGCCGCTCGCTGTGCACGGATGGGCAGCGCGACTACTTCATCCGAAGGGCGGTGCTCCGCGAACTGCCGGCGGCCTTTGCGCTGCGCGAGCTCCAGCGCTGCCTGGAGGAGCAGAAAGCCGCGGACGGCGTGGTCTTCTTCAGCGACCTGACGCGACGCGTTGCGGGGGTGGTGCAGGAGGAGCCCGTGCCCTACATACACGAACGCATCGGCGAGCGCTACCGGCATTTCCTCATCGATGAATTCCAGGACACTTCACTGCTCCAGTGGCGCTGCCTGCTCCCCCTGATCGACAATGCGCTATCCACCGGTGGCAGCGCTTTGCTCGTGGGCGACGCCAAGCAGGCGATCTACCGGTGGCGGAATGGCGAGGTCAGGCTGTTCACCCACCTGCCCGGGCTGTTCGGCGCCGAGGGGCCAACCGATCGTGAGCGCGAAGCCACGCTGAAGCGGTACCATCGGGAGGGCGAGCCGCTCGTGGCCAACTACCGATCGGCTGGCACCATCGTGGCGTTCAATAACCGTCTCTTCGAGGACCTGGCCGGTGTGCTGCCCGAATCGCTCCGCAGTGTCTATGCTGATCAAGCGCAGGAGTCCAAGCGGCAGGAGGCCGGATACATCCGCATCACCATCCAGGAAACCGAGGGGGAGGCCGACGGGCCAGATGACCCGCTTGTGGAATTCGCCGAACGCAGCGTGAAGGAGGCCCTGGCCGATGGCTTCGCCCCCGAGTCCATCGCTGTCCTGGTGCGGTCGAAGGCGGTCGGGAAGCGTGTCGCGGACCACCTGCTGGCCTTGGGGCATGCCGTCTCCTCGCCCGACGGCGCCAAGCTGGCGGGCGACCCCGCCACGGAAGCCATCGTGGACCTGCTGCGGGTGCTGCACACGGGCGATGAGGCCGCTGCCGCCCGATTCCTTCAGCTTCAAGCGAAGCTATCGGCCACAGCCGACACGGAATGGACCGATCCCTTCGCTTCGCTCGACGGAGCCTCCCCCCTCGCTCGCGTGAGGACTTGGCTGGCAGCGCAGGGCAACCCTTCCGTGCGCACCACCCTGACGGCATTGATCGCTGACCTGGCACACGCCCTGGGGCTGCCGGCCACGGATGATGCGTGCCTGCTCACCCTGCGCGACGAGGCGCACGCCTTCGGGCTTGAACACGGCCAGGATGTGGGCGGCTTCCTTGCACATTGGGAACGGACGGGGGGAGAGCGCAGCGCGTCAGGTGGGACTGTGCTGGGCGCCATACAGGTGATGACCATTCACAAGGCGAAGGGCCTTCAGTTCCCGGTCGTGGTGGTTCCTACAGCACGCATGGGCTCCGGGAACTCCAACGCGGAGCGGCTCTGGGTGAATCCGGCCGGTGTCGTTCCGGAGCTCGCATCGGCCCTGATCCGCCCGGACAAGAGCGTGAAGGAGTGCGGGTTGCCTGAACTGGAGGCTGAGGCCGCCTTGCGCCTGCTGGATGACCTGGACCTGCTCTATGTCGCCTTCACCCGCCCGGAGCAGCGGCTTTACGCCCTCGTGCCGACCCGTAAGCCGGATGAGCTCACGGCACGGCTGCTGGAGCATCTGCAGCCGATGCAGGAAGGAGCTGCGGTGACGCTGGGCGAGCGGCTCAAGCCTTGGCCCAAGGAGACCGCCGAACCGCCAGAGGCACTCCGCGCCCCCGAACGTCCGAATGAACCCGCATTGCCGTTGAGGCTGGAAGCCCCGGCCGATTGGGTCCCGGATGACCCGGACCCGCTGCGCCGCTTCGGGAACCTGGTGCACGACTTGCTCGGGCGCGTGGAGCATGCCGAGGCATTGCCGCAGGCCGTGGCCGCCCTGCTGCGCGAAGGCCTGGTGAACGGCTCCGAGGCCCGCACCCTGGAGGCCTGGCTCGGTCCGGCGATCCGCTCGGATGGGCTTCGGCCATGGTTCGGCCCTGGACTGCACGTGCGGACAGAGGCGAGCATCATCACTGCCGATGGACATGCGCAACGCCCGGACCGCATCGTGTCGGATGGCGGGGTGATGCGCGTGCTGGACATCAAGACAGGCGCACCATCCGACCGGCACCATGACCAGGTGCGCGGCTACATGCGGCTCCTGCGCGAGCTTGGGCATGACCGCGTGGAAGGGGCCCTGTTCTACGTCCGCGATGGATCCGTCATTCCTGTTGAAGCCGCATGAGCATCCGTTGGCAGGCGAAGCCGTTCCAAGCGCTCACCCTGATTGAGCTCCACGATGTTCTGCGGCTGCGCGAGGACATCTTCGTGGTGGAGCAACGCTGCGTCTATCACGAGATCGACGGGCGCGACCCGGATTGTCTTCACCTGCTCGGCCATGATGCCGGCCTGCTGGTGGCAGTCGCCCGTATCGTGCCGCCCGGCGATGACGGACTGCCGCACATCGGTCGCGTGGCGGTCCGGGCGGAACATCGCGGACGAGGCCTCGCACAAGAACTGATGGACCTGGCGCTGCGGACCCTCCTTGCCGAACGGGGCTCCCGCCGCGCCGCGCTTGCGGCACAAGCCCATCTCCAGCGTTTCTATGCCGAATACGGTTTCGAGGCTATCGGCGAGGAATACCTCTGGGATGGCATACCCCATGTGGACATGCGCCGTACCGAGGATTGACGCGCTACCGCAGCAGGCTGAAATGCCCGATGTACTCCTTGGAGAAGGAACCCCATTCCTTGATCCGGGCCCGGTACACGTAGAGGCTCTGAGCGTACCCGTCACCGGACCAGCCCTGCTCCGGGTCCTCGGTGCGGAAAACCTCCCGGCCCCACCGATCGAGAACGACCAGCTCATAGGCGCGGGCACCCATCACCGAGGGCTGCCAGGCATCGTTCAGGCCATCGCCATCCGGCGTGAATGCCGTGGGCGCGTAAAAGAAGTGGCCGCTCACCACCACCACGCGGGACGTGGTATCCGAGCATCCGTCCTCCGTGGTGACGATCTGCGTGATGGTATACTGGCCGGCATCCTGGAACACATGGTCGAATGAGGGCTCGTCAACCTCTCCGCCCTCGATCGCATAGGACCATTCCGCTGCGAGAGACGCGTAATCGGTGATGCGGACAAGCGGCTGCATCAGGTCAACCTCGCCCGGCAGCGCCGTGAATGCCGCCACGGGCTTGGGGAAGACCTCCACCGCTCCGGGCTTGGTGCGCGTCACGGTGGCGATGCAGCCTGTATTCGTTGAAGCGGTCAGGGACACCGTGTATACGCCGGGGTCACCGTAGGCATGCACCAGCTCCGCGTCCGTCGCCTCCGTACCATCGCCCAGGTCCCAACGGAGCGTGAACGGCGTGGCCGCCACGACCTGGGCGGAGAAAGGGAAGGCTTCCCCGACGCATGCCCGGGTGCCGTTGGTGAAATCCACCTCGGGCACGGGGAAGACGATCACCGAATCCGTGTAGGTGGCTGTGCAGCCGAACTCCGAGATGGTGAGCGAGACGGGGTGCGCCCCCAGGCCCGGGAAGACCGCTTGGAACTCAAGCGCCGTGGAGACCCCCGGGATGCCCGCATCGCCAAGGTCCCACAGCACTGAGGGCGAATCCGAGGCGGCTCCTATGGCTGAAAGCAGCGCTGGCTCACCGGGGCAGCGCACCGGCGGCCTGAAGAAAAACGCCGGAGGGGGCAGATGCACATCGAACACACGGAGCGCCGTATCCGCGCAATACGGACCGTTGCGGGCGATGAGCATCACCGTGTGGTAGCCCTGAGCGCCATAGGTCCACGCCGGCGACTCATCCGTGCTGCTATCATTGCCGACCGCGGGGTCGCCGAAGTCCCAAACGAAACTGGTGGCCTCGCTGCTCTCGTTCACGAACTGCTGTTCCAAGGAGGCGCAGAAAACGGTCTGCTCAGCGACATCTGCGACTGGCTGCGGGTGAACGGAGAGGGTGCTGGTGAAGGTGCCGCTGCAACCGAACTCCTCAACGGTCACCGTCAAGGTGTGGTCGCCGCTGTTGTCGAAGAGCGCTGTCACCGTTGGGCCTTGGGCCGTCGCCGGCACAGCACCCGGGCCTAGATTCCATGCGATGGATGGGGCGGTGCCGATATCCCCCTCCACCGTGAGCGTGACCTCCTGCGGTCCGCCGCAGAATGGCCCCGGCACCGAGAAGGTGGGCTCAAGCGAAGGTGCCACCACGTAAACGGCCGTGCTGGTATCGGCACAGCTGGCACCCGGATTGGCGATGAGGGTCACGGTGTAGCTGCCCGGTGCCGGATAGGTGTAGGATGGCGATTGCGCGGTGGAGACGTCCGCCGCGGTGGCCGGATCGCCGAAGTCCCATTGCCAGGTCTGCGCACCGGTGCTCTGATTCTCGAACGCTTGTGTGAGCGAGCATGCCTGGCCGATGCCCTGCGCGGCGATCACGGCATCCACCGCCGCGTTGCAAGCGACCACCCTGAACATGAAATCGCGCCGCGAGGTACCCAGGAGGACGCCGTTCCGGTACTCGGACACGCAGACCCCCACGGTGAAGGTCCCTTGCAGCGTGGGGTGCACGGTGAGCTGCCCGGAGGCCGGGTCGATGGCGATCGGCGGTACGCTGTTGATCGGGTCGGTGGCCGAATAGCCGAGGGCCCAATTCACGGGGTCGTAGGGCGGGGCCCCGGCGAGCGGTGCCGGATTGAAGGCATCCGCACCTTGGAATGGGGCACATAGCTCGTATACCAATTGGTCCCCATCCGGATCGGTGGCGCTGTGGTCGAAACTCATGTCCTGTCCCAGGCAGAGCGCGATGGGCGGGTAGTCGTTGAAGCGCGGGGAGCCGTTCGCGGCGTTCGGGTTGCCGGGAATCGTCACCGTGCAGGTAAGCCCCTGCTGCCCCTCCAGATTGACCATGGCAGGCGTCCGGCAGCAGCGCTGGTAACTGATGGTGTAGCCTCCGACGGAAGGGGGCAGGTTGAAGATGTGCACGTATTCGGTCGTGGTCACGCAAACCTCTGGCGGCGCGGAGAGGCAGGGGTCATTCAGGTCGACCGGAACCGGTTCCTCGCCGGGGTCATCCACGGAAACGCTGGTGAAGAGCACGCCTGAAGCGGAATACACCGCAATCTGGGCCGAGGCATCGAACCCGGTGCCATTCGCATTGTCGGGGCCGCAATCCCGATAGAGCCTCAACGTCACACGGTACTGGCTCCCCCCCAAATGGTCATAGTACATGTCCCCCCCGATGATGTGCGTCGCTTGGGCGCCCATCGCGCCCAGAAGGGCGAGGACCAGGACCGCAAGTCGTCGGAGGAGGCGCATGGGCTCAGATCATTGGCGCGTGCCTACCGCAGTATGGTGACGTGCCCGGTGTATTCGCGGCGATCCTCCAACACCAGGACATAGTAATAGGTGCCCTCCGGGACGTCTTCACCCGTCCATTGGCTCCTGTAATTGCGGGCCTCGTAGACCTTGTTGCCCCATCGGCCATACACGGACAGCTCATTCGGGTAGTATTCGATGTTCGGGATGACGAAGGCCTCATTCACCCCATCCCCATTCGGGCTGAACACATTGGGCACTACCACCGGTCCTCCTTCCACCGCATAGGCCAAGGAGGCCGTGTCCGAGCATCCCTCCTCCGTGGTGATGACCAGTTCGATGATGTAGGTCGCCGGCCACCCTGCGCTCCAGACCGCCGTGGGCGCTGACGGGGCGAAGACCGAGCCATCGCGCAGCCAGTCCCATTGGGCGATGACACCGCCATTCGGGTCACTGGTATCCGTGAAGACCACAGGCGTGCCCACGAGCTGAGGCGGGTCCGGATCGGCCTCGAAGGAGGCTTCGGGGAGTGCGTAATTCATGACCGTTTCGGTGACGAATGCCGTGCAGCCGTTCTCAGCAACGAGCAAAGAGACCTCGTGCACCCCCGGACCGGCGAACTGCACCTGAACGATGCTATCGGAACTGGTCTGGGGCGTACTACCGGCACCCAACTGCCAGTTCAGCGCCGCATTCGGTCCGAATGCCCCGTCGGCAACGAGCATCACCGGCTGGTTGCCGCAAAATGGTGGCGGAACCCGAACCATGGGCTGAGGGGCGAGGTAGACATTGAAGGTGGACTGCGCGGTATCGGCACAGGTCGTCCCGGGGTTGGCGATCAAGGTCACGGTATAGGTACCGGGCTCGGCATAGGTCCAGGCCGGGTTCCATGCATTGCTCGTATCGCTCGTCTGCTCCGGCACGCCGAAGTCCCAATGCACTGCCTGCGCGCCAGCAGTGGCGCTGGCAAAGGGCACCGTCAGGCTGGTGCAGAACTCCGATTGGGGCTGTATGCCGCCCGTAACGACCGCGTCGCAGGCCACCACCTTGAAGAGGAAGTCGCGCCGTGTCTCATTGATGAGGGCGCCGTTCCGGTACTCCTGGACCATGACGCCCACGGTGTAGTTGCCCTGCAGCGTGGGCGTGAGCGTCAGGAGGCCAGTTGCGGGGTCGATGGCAATGGACGGGTCGGAGTCGATCGGGTACCCCTCGGAATAGCCGACGCCCCATGGCAAAGGGGCGTAGGGCGGCGGGGCTGGCGGATTGGGCTGCGGGGCGAGCGCCGTGCCACCGTTGTAGGGCGTACACAGCGAATAGACCAACGAATCGCCATCCGGATCGGCAGCGCTATGGTCGAAGCTGAGCGGCGCATCGAGGCACAGGGCAACCGGGGGCAGCTCATTGAATCGCGGCGCGCTATTGGACTCAATGGGCTGGGCCGGGATCCTCGTCATCACCGTAAGGCCCAGGTCACCGGGGTCGACGAGGTTGCCGATGATGGCGGTGCGGCAGCAGCGCTGATAGGACAGGATATAGCCGTTGGGGCTGGCAGGAAGATTGAACAGACCCGTGTACGAAGTGGTCTCCACGCAGACATCCGGCGGCAGCGTCAAGCATGGGGAATCGAGGGTGATCGGGACAAAGGAGCCACCCGGGAAGGTCAGCGTCTGCACCGAAAGCAACCCACCACCCGCCCCATCGAAGACACCGATGGCTGCCGTGGGGTCGAACGCGATGCCCGAGCAGTCTCGGTACAGCTTAAGCGTAACCTGGTAGAGGCCGTTTCCAACCGCGTCGTAGTAGAGCTCCCCGCCGATGATGTGCGTGGCACGCACCTCCTGCGCCATGGCCAAGGCCAGGGCCAAGGCGACGAGATTCCGCTTCATGCTCATTCGACCCGGTAATTGGCCTTGGGGTTGCCTGCGCCTCGGCTGGGGATGGTGAAGTTACCGAATCGTCCGAAACAGCGCCTCCCATTCAGCGCCGTCAAAGGGTGCATACCGTCCCTCTGCGCAAGCGATCATCTCGGCGATGCGGAGCTTTTCCGGATAGGCCTCCGCATGCACCGCATGATGCACAAGCCGGCTGCCGATGCGCTGCAGCTCATGAAACGCGTGCGAGGAATCGATCCGGTAGTAATGCCCGCCGCCGGCCAGCTGGCGGTACACGGGAAACCCATCGGACCCCTCCGGTTCGGTACGGCTATCTTCCCGCGCTGCCATGGGACCATTCCTTGACCGCCTTGCCGAGGCCTTGCTGAGCACGCATGGCCAGGCGCTCGATCGCGTGGCGGTGGTGCTGCCGAGCCGAAGAGCGGGCCTGCACCTGCGAAAGTACCTTGCCCGACGCCATGGCCGCGCGCTCTGGAGTCCCGAGGTGCTGGACCCCGGGGCCTTCCTGGCCCGGATCGCCGGCTGGCGGCAAGGCACTTCCACTGAGCTCCTGCTGATGCTCCATCAGTGCCACAGGGCCGTCTCCGGCGCGCAGGCAGAGCCCTTGCATGAATTCCTACAGTGGGGACCGACCACCTTGCGGGACCTGAGCGAGGTGGATGCGCATCTCCTGGACCTCGACCAGGTGTACAAGGACCTGCGGGCATACCATGAGATCGAGACCTGGAGCCTGAAGGGGTCGGAATTCCTGACCGCCTCGCAACAGCGCACCGTGGCCAGCTGGGAGGGCACGGGCCGGCTGCATAGGTTGTTCACCGAACGGATGCACGAGCGCGGTGTGGGCACTTCGGGCGCCATTGCGCGGCGGGCTGCATCGATCACGGGAGGCGGCACATGGTCCTCGCCATGGGCCTCCGTCTGGGTTGCCGGCCTGAATGCACTCGACCCGGCCACCACTGCCGTATTGAAGCACCTGCAACGGCTGGGTGTGCTGCAACTGGCATGGGATGGGGACCGCCATTATGTGGAATCGCCCGACCATGAGGCCGGCCGCTTCCTGCGCCGGTCCATGGAGGCCTTTGGAACCGGCAGCCTCGCCTTGGGCAATCTGATCAGCGAACGGCAACGGCGGATCTCCCTGCGCACCAGCCCCGATCGAATGACCATGGTGGCCGACGCGGCCGCCTGGGTGCACCGCTTGCCCCAAGCCGACCGTACCGACACGGTCATCGTGCTCGCCGACGAGGGATTGCTGCTCCCCCTGCTGGAGGCGATGCCCGCCGATATGGGACCGGTGAACATCTCCATGGGTGTGCCGCTGGACTCGTTGCCGGTCCACGGGCTGGTGGAGAAGTACCTGGGGCTCTTCGATGGATCCGGCCGTATTCCCACGGCGGGCCTCATCGATCTTGTCACGCATCCGCTGCTCCATCAAGGCCCGGCAACGCTGGCTCTGACGGCAGCCTTGCGCGCCACGCAGCAGATTCGCCTGAGCCCCGATAGGATCAACACCGAATTGAAGCGGGCAGGCGTGGCCTCGGCGGCGACGGTCGCACTTTGCGCCGGACCACTCACTCCTTCAGCAGCTGTCCAGGCTCTCATCGGGTGGGGCAGGCAGGCCCGGCCCACCGATGCGCTGGCTCAGGAACAGCTGTTCGTCGTTGCCCGCCTCGAGCGCGAGCTGGCCATCGCCCTGGCGCAGGCCGACGGACCATCGGAGCGCATCCCCGAATTCCTGGCCGTGCGCAAGCGCCTGCTGGGGCATGCGGAGCTGGCGCTTTTCGGTGAGCCCTTGGAAGGGCTGCAGATCATGGGGTTGCTTGAGACGCGGGCCATCGACTTCAAGCGGGTGCTGATCGTGGGCGCCACGGAGGGAACCCTCATCGGCAGGGATGAGCCGATGAGCTGGATCCCCTTCGACCTGCGACGGCACTACCGGCTTCCGTTGAGGGCCGATGCCGAGGCCATAGGTAGTTATCACATCCACCGGCTGCTCCACCAGGCCGAGGAGGTTGTTCTGCTGCACGCTACAGGCAGCGACGGCTCCGCGCCAGCCCGATTCCTTGACCTTTGGGCGCACGAGCTTGTACCGCGCAGCGCAACCATACTGCAGCGGACCGAACTGGCTGCGACCTGCCACCCGCGGCCGAAAGCGAGGCCGCATGCGGAAAAGGCCCCGTGGGTCCTGGAGCGCCTGCACGACCTTACTGCCAAAGGCCTTTCACCATCGGCGCTGGGCGTTTGGCTCCGGTGCCCCTTGGACTTCCATGCCCGTTACGTCCTGGGCGTGAAGGAGCTCGAAGCACCCGGCACCGAGCTTGGGAGCGATGCGCTCGGCACCGCCGTCCACAAGGCCCTGGAGGCCCTCTACCGCAAATGGCTCGGGAGCCCGCTGGATGCGGATCGGGTGAGGGAGGCTGCCGGCTCGGTGGAGGCGCTCCTATTTCGCGAGCTCTCCGGCCGCTTCGACCGTGCCATGCTCGAGTCGGGGAGCTTCCTCTTGCAGCGGTCCATGGCCGCCGATTCCCTGGCCAGGCATTTGGCCGCCGAGGCGCACCGCGTGGCGAGGTCCGTCACCATCCCCCTTGCGGTGGAGCAACCGATGGCTGCAGCACTGCCCGGCGGCCTGCGCATGCGAGGCACCTGCGATCGACTGGAGCTCCGGGATGGTGTGCTGCACATATTGGACCTCAAGACGGGAGGCGTGCGCGAGGAACAGCTCCGTATTAAGGACCTTAGCCGTGAAGCGCTGCATCCACGCAGCCAATTCGCACTTCAGCTGCTCATGTACGCGACGATGGCGCTGGAAGCCGACCCGGCCCTGCCCGCGGTACGTGCCGGAATCATCCCGCTGCGCACCCCATCGCAGTCCGGCGGCATCTGGCTCACCATTGGCCGCGACCCGGATATCAGACGCGAGCAATTGCCCGCCATGCGCGACCTGATCACAATGCTGGTGCAGGAATTGCTCGACCCGCATCGGCCCTTCGTGCACAACCCGGATAGCCGGCATTGCCTAAGCTGCCTGCGGGGCTGAAATGAAGAGAGGGCCCTCGGGGCCCTCTCCTGATCGGCGATGAGGCCGGGGCTCAGCGGTAGACCACCTTGTGGGTGGAGGTCTCGCCGTTGCGCTTCACCTTCAGGTAGTACGCGCCATTGCTCATGCTCGTGAGGTCCATCTCCTTGGTGTAGCGGCCCTCGAAAGCGCGTAGGGTCTCGTTGTATACCGATTGGCCAAGCGCATTATGGAGCTCAACGGTCACATCCGCCGGCGCGGCCGAGGTGATTGACACGGTGAAACGGCCATTGTTCGGATTCGGCTGGATGGTGACACCGCCGCTCTCCTCGGCCGTCGCAAGCCCCTTATAGATGGCACCGGTGCGATCCTGCCCCCCGAGGGAGATGTAGTAGTTGGCGTTGTGCGCCACCTCACGCGTCCAAGCATCGTTGATGAGCTCGAATTCGCCCTTGCCGCTGACAGGAATGGATGCCACGACAATCTCCTCACCCGCCTTCCAATCCTCCTCGAGGGATGCCATCGGCGTCATGCCGAATCCGGCGAAGACCTGGTAATTGAACGTTCCATGCTCATGGGCACCTCCGCTGCGGCGGACCGGCATGTATTGCGCCGCAGCGCCCTCCTGCTGGAGCGTGCCGAGCGTGGCACCCGTGGAGCGGTCCCACCGGATGGTGAAGACCAGGCTGGAAACGATACCATCGAAGTCAGCCGTGGGGCGCAGATGCACCTCCAAGCGATCGCCATTGCGATGCAGGCCGATATCAACGTTCTGGGCGCTGGTCGTCCCTGCGATGAAGCAAGCCAGTGCAAGCACGGCTGCGGAGTGAAGGACCTTCATGGGTTCCGGTGGGATTGGTGGGGATGATTCAGGGTGGCGCGAAGCCGCGGCAAGATAGCAGGGCGGCTCTCCAAACGCAAGGCCTTCCGTGAGCTTGTGGCCATGTTCTTGGAAAGCCATGAAAACCGAACAGGGGCCCTGAAAAGGGCCCCTGCGCGGTAAACCTGCAAGGAATGATTGGAACCAGCCCAAGGCCAGGAAGAAGGACCTTGGTTGATAGGAAGACGGCAGGGGTTGGGACGGGTTGCCGCAACCGTGAAAAAAAATATCAGGGCGTGAACTTGTAGCCCACTCCCCGTATGGAATGGAAGTGCTTAGGCTGCCGCGGATCGGCCTCGAAGTACTTGCGGAATGCGACGATGAAGTTGTCCACCGTCCGTGTGGTCGGGAACACATTATAGCCCCAGACCTTCTTCAGGATCTCTTCGCGCGATACCACCTCCCCTGCCTTATCGACCAACAGCCGCAGCAGCAGGGTCTCGCGCTGGGTGAGTTGGTGGTGCACTCCGTCCACCCCGATGGCCTCGAACCGGTCGAAATCGATGGAACCGCCGGTGAACGCGAAGCGCTGGGGAGGCGGGCTGTCCTGCTGCTTGGCGGAGCGCGCAATGAGCTTGCCCACGCGCAGCAGCAGCTCCGTAAGGTCGAAAGGCTTGCCCAAGTGGTCATCACCTGCCCGCAGGCCCCTGACCCGGTCCGCCGCTTCATTCCGGGCCGTAAGGAACAGGACGGGCACCTGATTCCCCTCCAAACGGATCGTCTCCACCACGGTGAACCCGTCAATGCCTGGCAGCATCACATCCATGATGACCAAATCGAAATGGGCGCCGCGCAGCCGATCCAGGGCATCAGGGCCCGATGATGCGGTGGTTACGCCATAGCCCTCCAGCTCCAGGTTGAGCTTGAGGGTAGTCCGCAAGGAGGCCTCGTCCTCCACAAGCAGGATCCGTTCTTCGGCCATGCGGCAAATATCCGGCTCTACTTTTGACGCATGCGCTTCACCGCGGAACATGCCGCACATGCCGGGGACCTTGCGCCCGGAACGCTGGTCTCCCACCTAGGCATCACATTCCACACCGATGAGGAGGGGCGGCTGTGCGCCTCCATGCCCGTGGATGGCCGGACGCAACAGCCCATGGGCCTGCTGCACGGCGGCGCCACAGCGGCCTTGGCAGAGACCTTGGGGAGCGTGGGGTCGGCTCTGCTGGTCGTTCCGGAGGGCCGCGGGGCCGTGGGCATCGAGCTTAACGTCAACCACCTCAAGGGCGTCCGCTCCGGCGAGGTGGTGGCCACCGGCGAACTGCTGCATGCCGGGCGCACCACGCACGTCTGGGACATCCGGGTGCGGAACCAAGCGATGGAGCTCTGCGCGGTATGCCGACTCACCATCCTCATCATCGAGCAGCGGTGAGCGGCGCTGATGTCCTGGATGAACTCCTCCGCAGCGGCGCCACCTTCGCGGCCTTCCGGGAGCCGGGCGGAGCGGCGCAGGCCTATGTGCAGCATTCAGCGGCGCTGGACCTAGCCCAGGAGGGTGAACCTTGCTTCGTGCTGGCTCCATTCGAGACGGAAGGAGAAAAGGCACTGTCCATCCGGCCCGACGTGCTCCTGGCCCTCGGTGAAGCGCATCCGGCCCCGGATGGCACCGCCCGCGCCACCGCCTGGACCGACGCCCGATTGCGGGACGGGTTGGACAGGTCCGGCTATCGGCGGGCGGTGGCCGCAGCACTGGCGCTCCTGCAGCCGGGCACCCTGCGGAAGGTGGTGCTCGCGCGCACGGTGCGGGCGCCGCTGGGACCCGCCACGGCCGGCCGGTTGTTCGAGGCGGCCTGCGCAGCTCATCCCCGGGCCCTGGTGGCACTGGTGGCCACGGAGCGGTTCGGGACCTGGCTGGGCGCCACGCCTGAAAGGCTGCTGGTGGCTCAAGGAGGCCACTTGGAAGTGGACTCCCTGGCCGGCACCTTATCCATCGGGTCAGCTCCCCGCTCCGCAGCCTCCTGGGGTGCGAAGGAGCGCGAAGAGCAGGCTGTGGTCACTGAGGAGATCATGCACCGGTTGCGGCATGCCGGTGCGACGGGGCTTTCCATCCACGGACCTGAAGTACGGACCGCCGGCCCATTGGCCCATCTGCATACGCGGATCACAGGCTGCCTGAACACGGCAGCTGTGCTCGCCCTCGCCGGCGAACTCCACCCCACGCCTGCGGTCGGAGGGATCCCCCGGACGGAAGCCCAGCGCCTGATCGCGGCCCTGGAGCCCCGGAAGCGCTCCCTGTATGCGGGCTACTGGGGCCCTATGGACGGCGGCGGTGCGCGGCTCTTCGTGAATATCCGGTGCATGGAACTGAGCCCGACGGATGCCCTTCTCCACGTTGGCGCGGGCATCACCGCTGCGTCCGACCCTGACGGCGAGTGCGACGAAGTTGAGCTGAAGGCCCGCACCTGGACCGACCTCATCGCCCGGGTGCAGAGGGGCGGATAGCTTTGCCGGGCCGATGCCCACATCCGACCACCTCTCCGCCGCCGAACTCGCACGCCTCTGCCTGGCCAAAGGCGTCCGCCACGCGGTGATCAGCCCCGGATCGCGCAGCGCCCCCCTGGTGATCGCCTTCAACCGGCTGGATGGCATGCAGTGCCTTCAGGTCATCGATGAGCGCAGCGCCGCCTTCTTCGCCATGGGCATGGCGCAGCAGCTGCATGCCCCTGTGGCCCTCATCTGCACCAGCGGCAGCGCGGTGCTCAACTACGGCCCGGCCATCGCGGAAGCGTTCTACCAGCGCATCCCGCTGCTGGTGATCACCGCCGACCGCCCGGAGGAATGGGTGGACCAGGGCGAAGGGCAGGCCATCCGCCAGCAAGGCGTGCTCGCGCTGCACATGAAGAAGAGCGTCCAGCTCCCGCGCCTCATGACCGACGACCTCTCGCGCTGGCACGGCGGGCGGCTGATCAACGAGGCCATCGACGCCACCTTGCTGCCGGTACCCGGACCGGTGCATGTGAATGCGCCCTTCGCGGAGCCGCTCTATGGCTCCATCGACGCCTCGGGCCAGCCATCACGCGCAATCGCCCAGGTGCTGACGGAGCGCTTCATCCTTCCCGAGCATGCGCGCTGGCTCATCGCCAACCTGAGCGCAAGCCGCAGGGTGATGGTGCTCGGCGGCCAAGGCGTTTGGAGCGATGGCTTGAAGAAGCAGCTCAAGCAGCTCGCCGCGCTGCCGCAGGCCATCGTGATGGTGGAGGCCACCAGCAACCTCGACGATGAGGCGTTCATCACCTGCATCGACCGCGCGATCGAAGGCGTGGACACGGTGAATGAGGCCGACCTGAAGCCCGACCTGCTCATCACCTTCGGCGGCGCCGTGGTGAGCAAGCGCATCAAGGGCCTGTTGCGGAAGTGGAAGCCCGCGCAGCACTGGAACATCGATGCCGGGCAGCGCCACTACGACACCTACCAGAGCCTCACGCACGACATCGCCGTGAGCCCCGAGGTCTTCTTCGCGCAGATCGCCGCCGGCGTGAAGCCGAGCGAGAGCATCTACGGCGAGGCCTGGCGCATGGTGGATGCGCGCACCCGGGACCGGCACGCCGCGATCCTGAACGAAACGCCGTGGTGCGACCTGAAGGCGAGCGAGATCATCCTCCAGCGCATCCCGGAAGGCAGCGATGTACACCTGGCCAACAGCACCCCCGCGCGCTATGCACAGCTCTTCGACCGCCGCATGGGGCTGCGCTGGTTCAGCAACCGCGGCACCAGCGGCATCGACGGCTGCACTAGCACCGCCGTGGGCAGCGCCTTCGCCTCGCAGCGGCCCACCACGCTCATCACCGGCGACACGGCCTTCCTCTACGACAGCAACGCCTTCTGGAACAAGCACCTCTCCCCTGCCCTGCGCATCATCGTCATCGACAACGGCGGCGGCAACATCTTCCGCTACATCGAAGGACCGGACAAGGACCCTGCATTGCTCAAGTGGTTCGAGGCGCCGCATGGGCGCGATCCGCTGGCACTGGTGAAGTCGTTCGACCTGCCGTGGCGCGAGGCGAAGGATGGCGATACGATGCGTGAGGGTTTGGATTGGCTCTACGGCGACCACACGAAACCAGCCGCGCTCGTGGTGCGAACGGATGCGGAGCTGAGCCCGAAGGCGCTGCGGGAGTATTTCAAATCCCTGAGGTCATGATTCCACCGAACAGATTCGCCGTCATCCTCATCGTGTTGTTCGGAGCAGCGATCAGCCATTCGGCCGTCGCTGGTTCCGGCACGGCCAGGCTCACGTGCACATCGGCTTCAGGCAAGACGACCTTCTCCGCATTCTTGCAGGATATCACCGGCATCTTCGAGGGAGGCACGTTGACCATCGATGGCGAGTCGATTTCGTTTCCTGAAGCGGGCAACTGCGACACTGGGGATGTGGTCTGGGACCCCGAGAACGGCGTGTTCACCATTTCGTTCATGCATGGCGCTCCGGACGGGCCGATCTGGTTCAGATTCTGGGCATTGCCAGGAACATTCCGGATCATCTCGAAGGACCGCGGCTCCGCCAACGGGGCCATCTATGAGTTCGACGGCGTAATCGAGTCGAAGGAACCACGGCCGGACAAGAGTCTGATCACGCCCCGAATCAAGTTGTCCTGTCGCTTGGAATACAAGATTTAAGCATGTTGAAGCACTGGCTCGCCGCCTTCCGCCTCCGCACACTGCCTCTGGCCGTGAGCAGCATCATCGCGGGAAGCGCGCTCGCGTGGTTCCATGGCGCGTTCCAGGCACCTGTCCTGGTGCTGGCGCTCATCACCGCTATCCTGCTGCAGATCCTCAGCAACCTGGCAAACGACCTCGGTGACCACCAGCACGGCACCGACAACCAGGAGCGCGTGGGGCCGCAGCGCGCGGTGCAGAGCGGAGCCATCTCGCCGGCCGCAATGAGGCGCGCCATGATCATCTGCGGAGCGCTGGCTTTCGCCAGCGGCATCGCGCTCATCATCACCGCGCTCGGGCTCTCGCCGGTCACGCTCGCGTTCCTTCTGCTCGGGCTGCTCGCCATCGGTGCGGCGGTGAAGTACACCTTCGGCAGGAACCCGTACGGCTATGCGGGGCTCGGCGACCTGAGCGTGCTGCTCTTCTTCGGTATCGTCGGCGTCTGCGGCACCTACTACCTGCACACCGGGTATATCGACACGATCATCCAGTTGCCCGCATTCGGCTTCGGCCTGCTCAGTACCGGCGTGCTCAACGTCAACAACCTGCGCGACATCAGGAACGACAAGGTAAGCGGCAAGATCACCATGGCCGTTCGGCTCGGCTTCGATGCGGCCAAGGGCTACCACGGCATCCTCCTCATGGGCGGCCTCCTGTGCCTCATCGCCTTCACCGCGGTCGCCTTCCGGGGCATGCCGCAATGGGGCTGGTTGATCACTTTGCCCGCGCTAGGCACACACTTGCGCACGGTGCTCCGCGCGCATGATCCCGCCTCGCTCGATCCGCAGTTGAAGAAGCTCGCGCTCATCACCTTCTTCACGGCGCTCGCCTTCAGCGCCGGGCTTATCCTTGCGGCATGATCAAAGCGCGCTGGATCGAACGCACGCTGCAACCACGCTTCGAGCTCGGCACATCGAAGGGCCCGATCCATGCGCGCACTGTCTGGTACATGATCGCCTGGAATGAGGACCAGCCGCAACTGAAGGGCATCGGCGAGGTCGCGCTCTTCCCCGGTCACAGCAAGGAATTCCCCGCCGATGTGAAGCTGAAGCTGACGGAGCTCTGCGAGCGCACCGACAACTGGGCCGCACGCGCCATGACCGACCTGGCCGATGTGCCCAGCGTGCGCTTCGCCGTGGAGCAATGCCTGCGCGACCTCGAGGCCGGCGGCACCAA
The DNA here is from genome assembly GCA_030584065.1 of Flavobacteriales bacterium. Taxonomy (NCBI): domain Bacteria; kingdom Pseudomonadati; phylum Bacteroidota; class Flavobacteriia; order Flavobacteriales; species Flavobacteriales bacterium. The sequence continues at coordinate 64,638 of CP129489.1, read as the reverse complement.
GACGCTCTTCCCCTCGGACTTCACGCTGGGCAAGCAGGGCATCCCCATCAATGGCCTGGTCTGGATGGGCGACAAGCCCACCATGAAGCAGCGCATCCGTGAGCAGATCGAAGGCGGCTACACCACGGTGAAGATGAAGATCGGCGCCATCGGAATCGATGATGAGCTGGAGCTGCTTCGCGCCGTGCGCAAGGAGTTCAGCGCGGACGACATCACCTTGCGCGTGGATGCGAATGGCGCCTTCAGCGCGCACCAGGCGCCCGAAGTGCTCAAGCGCCTCGCCGAATTGCAGGTGCACAGCATCGAGCAGCCCGTGGCGCCAGGGCTCTTCGAGGTGATGGAGGAGCTGTGCGCGAGCACGCCCATCCCCATCGCCTTGGACGAGGACCTCATCGGCCTGAACACCCACGACGCCAAGGCGGACCTGCTCGACCATGTGAAGCCGCAGCACATCGTGATCAAGCCGAGCCTCGTGGGCGGCTGGAACGCCGCGCATGAGTGGATCGGGCTCGCCGAGGCGCGCGGCATCGGCTGGTGGATCACCTCCGCACTGGAGAGCAGCATCGGCCTCAATGCCATCGCGCAATTCACCGCCACGCTGAACGTGACCGCGGCGCAGGGCCTCGGCACCGGCAAGGTCTACGCGAACAACATCCCATCGCCCCTGCTGGCTGAGCGCGGCTACCTGCGCTACCGCCCCGAGGCGGAGTGGGACCTCTCGCTGCTCGACTGATGGCCGAGCGATCGCCCTATCCGTCCATCGCCAAGGCCTTCGAGCGCATCACCCTTGATGGTGAATCGCTTTCCGCGTTCGCGTTCCTCCAGCGGCTGGAGGATCGAGGCCGCAAACGCGATGAGGATTGGATCCGCGAGCTGCGCATGACCATGTCCCAACTGATCGCCCATGGCCATCTGCCGGCGATCACCAGCGGCACCACCGGTCCGCCCAAGCGCTTCACCATCCCCAAGCGCGATCTCGTGATGAGCGCGCGCCTGACGGGCGCCGCCTTCCAACTGATGCCAGGGGACCGCGTGCTGCACTGCCTTCCCGCGCAGTTCATCGCCGGCAAGATGATGCTCATGCGCGCCTTCGCCCTGGGGCTGGATATCCACCTGATCAACCCGCGCGGGAGCGTGCTGGACAACCTGCAGGCGCAAGAACGCTTCCGCTTCACCGCCATGGTGCCGCTGCAGCTGCACCGCGCCATCCAGGAGGACCGCGGCCGCGTGGAGCGGCAGTTCGACACGATACTGCTCGGCGGCGGCCCGGTGAGCGATGCGCTGATGGAGGTCCTCAGCACCCTCGGGACGAATGTCCTCCAGAGCTACGGCAGCACGGAGACCGTGACGCATGTGGCCCTCCGCCGCATCAATGGCCCAGCGCCCGAGGACCATTTCACCGCGATCGGCGCATGCCACTTCGCCCGCGACCCGCGCGGATGCCTGGTGGCATACACGCCGCACCTCGGCACGAAGCAGCACGTGACCAACGACCTCGTGGAACTGGTCGACGACACACGGTTCCGCTGGCTCGGCCGTATCGACAATGTGATCCTCAGCGGCGGCAAGAAGATCTTCCCCGAGCAGCTCGAGGCAAGGACCGCCGGGGCAATCCCCTATCCGCACTACTTCACCCGCGTGCCAGACCCGGTGCTGGGCCAGGCGGTGATGCTGGTCCTGGAGACCGAGCTGCCGCGGGAGCAGGTGCTGCCCGAGGTGATGGAGAAGCTCACGGCCGTGCTGCATCCGCACGAATGGCCCCGGCGCGTGCAGGCGCTGCGCCGCATCAGCCGGACCCCCAGCGGCAAGATGATCCGGGGTTGAGCAGGCGCCTCAGCGCATGTTGTTCACGGCCTCCTTGTCCAAGGGCTCCTCATCGTCATCATCGAGCGGCCTGACCCCGGTGTAGGTGCGCCACTTGGCCAGCACGGCTTCCATGTCGGCCGGCAAGGGGCTCTCGAAGCGCATGCGGCGGCCCGTGGCAGGATGATCGAAGTCGAGCGTGCGGGCATGGAGCGCCTGCCGCGGCAGCAGCTCGAAGCAGTTCTCCACGAACTGCCGGTACTTGGTGAAGGTGGTCCCCTTCAGGATGCGGTCGCCTCCATAGGCGGCGTCGTTGAAGAGCGGATGGCCCGTCCACTGCATGTGGACGCGGATCTGGTGGGTGCGGCCGGTCTCGAGCTTGCATTCCACCAGCGTCACGTATCGGAATCGCTCCACCACGCGCCAGCGGGTCACCGCCGGCTTGCCCTGCTCGCCGTCCGGGAAGACCTGCATCACCGTCCGGTCCCTGAGACTGCGCCCGATGTGGCCCTCCACGACGCCCTCGTCCTCGGCGAAATCGCCCCACACCAGGGCGTTGTACCGCCGGTCGCTCGTCCGGTCGAAGAACTGGCGGGCCAGGTGGGTGAGCGCCTCTTCGGTCTTGCCCACCACCATCACGCCGCTGGTATCCTTGTCCAGGCGGTGCACCAGGCCGGGACGGGGGATCTCTGCGCCGGGCACGGCAGGGAGCTTGCCGAAGTGGAACAGCAACGCGTTCACCAGCGTGCCCGTCCAGTTGCCGTGGCCGGGATGGACCACCAGGCCCGCGGGCTTGTCGATCACCACCACATGCTCATCCTCGAACAGGATCCGCAGCGGGATGTCCTCGGGCAGCAGCTCCACCTCGCGCTGCGGGTAAGGCAGCACGATGCTGATGACATCGCCCGGCTTCACCTTCTGGCTCGGCTTGGCCGGCTTGTCGTTCACCAGCACGTTGCCCGCCCTGGCGGCCACCTGTATGCGGTTGCGCGAAGTGTTGGCCAGCCGGTCGAAGAGGAATCGGTCCAGACGGATCAGCGTCTGCTTCGGGTCACAGACGATGCGGTGATGCTCGTACAGCTCCTGCTCCTCGCGGAGCTCATCGGTATCCTGGGCCATCAGCGTTGGATCAGCAGCCGCTCCTGGGCGATGAGGGCGCCATCGCCGCCTTCGACGCGCACGATGTAGATGCCCGGGGTCAGCGCCGTGGCACTCAGCGCCCCCCCGGCGCGGTAAGGCTCCTGGAGCACCGACCGGCCCATTGCGTCAAAGACGCGCAACTCGGCCGTGCCATCGGCAGACGGGCATTCCACGGTGAAGGCCTCCCCGGCCGGGTTCGGATAGATGGTGACCGCGCGTGGGCTGTGCTCCTCCAGGCCGGCGAAGGGGTCATAGCCGGCGACGAAGACCGGACGCATCATCAACGAGCCTTCGAAGGAGGTGTTGGCGAAGCTCCCCGAGGTGCTGTAGAAGATCTTGTTCCTGTTGTTGCGGTTGCGGTCGAACCCGATGTTCATGGGCACCGCATTGGTCTGCGTCCAGCCGATGTAGAAGGTGTTCTCCACCCAGATGGTGCTGTCCAGCGGATACTCCACGAACCTGTCGATTCCGTCGAGCCGGTACTCCGGCGTGCTGAAGGTGAAATTCTGGTGCAGGACGGTGGGCGGCGTGAGGCTGCTCCACACGGTGATGAGGAAGGAGCCATTGAGCGGATTCTGCTGCGGCGGCGGATTGGCCTGCGGATTGAAGTACATGCGGACGGCGCGCAGCGAATCGCCCCCCACAAGGTCGAAGCGGTAGGCCAGGCGGGCGCCCGAGGCGTTCAGTCCATAGCCCATCTCCGCGCTGCCATCATCGTAGGCCATGTAGTTGCTGATCTCCTGCACGAAGGTGACCGTGTCGTTGTAGCGGTTGATGTCGGGCGTGGCGTTGGTCCAGAGCTTCACGCGCCAGAAGGCCGCATCGGTGCTCAGCGCGGGGTCGTAGGTGAAGTTGTTGGGCGCACCGGCCACAGGATGATTGCTGCTGAAGATCTGGCCGGCATTGTTGCTCGGATTGAGCCCATTGGTGAAAGCGCTCAAGGGCCCGGCGTTCTCCTCGCGGGCCAGCATGCCGTAGGTGATGAAGCGGTCCTGGCTGTCGAGGTTGCGCTGCTGGGCCTGGATGGATTGCGCCATATAGGACTGGGGCGCTTGGGCGAACTTGCTGAAGGTGACGCTGGTGTAGGTCTCCAGGAGGCTCGTCTCCGGATACATGTAGGCCACGTCGATCAGGCGCGTATCGTCGAAGGTGCGCTGCGCGCCCAATCGCACATAGTCGAGGTGCCAGTGGTCGAAGGAGCCGCTGAGCGTGGCGTAGTTCAGGAAGCGGAACTGGAAATCGGACTTGAGGAACTTGGTGAGCTTGATGGGCACCAGCACCTGCTCAAAGAGCTGGAGCGGGCGGTACGGCGTGCTCCATACACGGTACCAGAACTGCTCATCGGGGGCGTAGAACTCCAGGACCAGGCTGTCCTGCGGCTGCACGTTGCCATCGCCGCTGAGGCCTTGGGGCTGAAAGAAGAAGCTGAGGTAGAGCGAATCGGAAGGGTCGTACCCGGCGAGGTCGATCGGCACGGAGGTGAGCCGGTCGGCGATGCCATAGGAGGAGTACTGCGGGTAGTTGTAGGGATAGCCCGTGCGCGAAAGGCCGTCGAAGGTGGCCACGCCGATGCTGGGCGGTTCGATGGGGTAATTCCCGTTGATGTAGACGTCATCGTCCTCCCACAGCACCAAGGGCACCACGCTGCCGTCGGCATTGGTGTAGGTGGCCGCATCGGCCGTGACGGTATAGACGAGCAGCGAGTCCTGGATGTACTCCGGAGAGAGCAGGTCGAGCGTATCGGGCGAGGGCGACTGAACGGTGTCGAAGACGCTGTAGGCCGGCCAGGCGGTCACCGTCTGCCCGGTCACGGGGTAGGCCGTTACGTCGCGGACCGTGAGCGACACCGAGGGCAGGGCGCTCCGAACGGTCGTATCCAGCGCCGTGTCCGTGGTGTAGAGGAAGGTGGTGTCATCGCTGAAGACCATGTCCGGCGTGGACACGCCGGCCACCTCGAGCCGATAGCTGGTCTCCGTGAGCGACACGCCGACATCACCAGGCTGCGCCCACCGCCGGCGGGTCCGGTTGACGGAGAAGTCATCGATGATCGGCAGCACCGTCTGCGGGGCATTCTGATAGATGAAATGCGTGTTGAGCCCGTCCGACTTGCGCTGGGAATCGAGGGCCTCGGGGACGGGCCTTGCGTCGAGGGGCACCAGCACCTCCCCTTGGGCGAGGAGGTGCCCGGTAAAGCCAGCCAGGGCAATGGCGAGCAGGAGACGGTCAGGGTTCATCGATGCTGTCGGGTTGGGCATACCGAGCGGGATCGTTCCAGCCGGTGGCGGGGCGCAAGCCGGCGGTATCGGCGGTAAGCCAGAGGTCGATGGTGCTGCCCAGGGCAATGCGGTTATTGGAGCCTGAGGAGGGCGATTGGCGGCGCACCCGTGCAAACGATGAATCGGCCTTCGTATTGCAGGACACGCATTCAACCAGCACCCCCAGGTTCAGCGAGGCCATGTTGAGGACGAGTTGCACGTCGGCCAGGGATAGCCCGGTGAGGTCGGGCACCGGTACACGCTCCCCGTTCTCGCCGCTACCCAGCACCAAGGTGATGGCCTCGCCGCGACGGATACGCTCGTCCGGTGCGATGGGCTGGCCCTTGTAGAGCTGGGCGATCACGCAATCCACACAGGGGTCGGGCTTGTACTGCAGCTCCTTCACCTTCAGGCCGAGGATCTCGACGACCGAGAGCGCCTGCCGCTTGCTGAGGTCAACCAGCTTGGGCATGTCGATCATCTTGGGCTGGTTGGCGTTGAGCACGAGGTAGACCTTGCGGCCCGGCTTAACCTCCCGGCCGGCCTCGGGGTCCTGGTCCACCACGCTGCCCTTCGGCCGGTCGTCGGTGAAGACCGAGTCTATGACCACCGCCGTCAGATCGCGCTTGGCGAGCATGGCCTGGGCCTCCTCGAAGCTGACGCCGCCCACGTCGGGCACCCGCATGCCATCGCTGTGCCGTGTGTATGCTCTGAGCCAGGCCCAGCCGGCACCGAGCAGCAGCGCCGCCACCGCGATTGGGGCCAGAATAGGGAGCAGGCGCTTCATGGGAGGCGGGCGAAGATAGCCGGGGGCGGCCCGCACCATCCACAGGCCATGGTGCGTTCATGGCCGGGGCGGCGCTCGCTCCCTTGCAGGGGCTACGCCAACTTCGCCCCCAGAATCGCGTGCCATGCCCCTACCGCTCATCGCCATCGTACGTGGCGGCTACTCCGGTGAATCCGTCATCAGCATGCAGAGCGCTGCGCGCATGATGGCGGCCATCGACCGCAGCCTGTACGCACCGCTCTATGTCACCATCACGCGCGATGCGTGGACCTGCTCCACGGCCGATGAGCAGCCAATGGCTTTCGATCGCGGCACCTTCTCCATCGACCGCGGAGCGGGCCTTGAGCCATTCTCAGGCGCGCTCATCGCCATCCATGGCACACCGGGCGAGGACGGGCTGCTGCAGGGCTACCTGGACATGCTCGGGGTACCCTATCAGACCGGCGGCGTGCTCTCCATGGCACTCACCTTCAGCAAGCACAGCACCACCGCCCTGCTGCGCCAGGCGGGCATCGATGTCGCCCCCTCGGTACTCCTCTTCCAAGCCGATCCGGATGCGCAGGCCCGGGTGGATGCGCTGGGCTACCCTTGCTTCGTGAAGCCCGACCGCAGCGGGAGCAGCCTCGGCATCAGCAAGGTGAAGCAGGCCCATGAGCTCCCTGCCGCCCTCGACAGGGCGTTCGCGGAATGCACCACGGTGATGGTGGAGGGCGCCGTGGCCGGGCGCGAGCTCACCTGCGGGGTGATCGACCTGGGTCAGGGCCCCCTGCCCATGCCGGTCTGCGAGATCCGCACGGCGCGCGAGTTCTTCGACTACGAGGCCAAGTACCACAGCGCCGACACGCAGGAGCTCATCCCCGCGCCGCTGCCCGATGATGCGACGCGCCTGGTTCAGCAGCGCTCCGTGGCCATCTACCGAACGCTCGAATGCCGTGGCATGGCGCGCGTGGACCACATCTGGACCGGTGACCGGCTGGTGACCATCGAGGTGAACACCACACCGGGCTTCAGCGGGGCCAGCATCTTCCCGAAGATGCTCGAGGTCTCGGGCCTCGGCGTGGAAACGGCGGTGAACGGCCTGGTGCGGCGCATGCTTCAGCCGCGGCGCTGAAGGGCCGCCATGTAGCGCACCGCTTCGGCCATGGCCCGGCCGCGGTGGCTCATCGCATTCTTCTCCTCCCGGCTCATCTCCGCGAATGTGCGCGTGCTCCCCAAGGGCTTGAACACCGGGTCGTAGCCGAAACCGCCCTTGCCTTGTGGCGCTCCTGTGATGACGCCCTCCACGATGCCCTCGAACGTGCGCTCCTCGTCGGCGGATACGAAAGCGAGCACCGTGCGGAAGCGGGCCTGCCGTTCGGTTGCGCCATCCAGCTCCATCAGCAGTCGCCGCATGTTCGCCACCGGATCCCTGGCCTCGCCCGCATAGCGCGCGGAGCGCACCCCCGGCGCGCCGCCAAGCGCGTCAACCTCCAGTCCCGTGTCATCCGCAAGGCACGGCAGCCCGGTTCGGGCATGGGCATAGCGCGCCTTCTGGAGCGCATTCTCCGCAAGGGTCTCACCGGTCTCCGGCAGTTCGGAGGGAAGCCCCGCATCGGCGAGCGAGACCACTTCGAAGCGTTCGGGGAGCATGGCCCCCAGCTCGTCGACCTTTCCGGCATTGCCGGTGCAGAGGAGGATGCGCATCGGAAGGACGGGTGCCGCAACGGCAGTGATCCGGGGCGCGGCGAAGATGCAACACGGAGTCCGCCGGGTGACGCTTGATACATTGCCGGCCGCTAAGCCCCGCCTTTGCCCCTACGCAAAGCCATCGAGCATCTGCGGCACGATGTGCGCCGCATCCGCGAGAAGGACTCCTTCTCGCGCAATGCGTTCACGGTCTTCAGCGGCAACTCGGTGATGCTGCTGAGCCAGCTGATCCTCACGCCGCTGATCGCCCGCATCTACGGCCCCGAAGCCTATGGGATCTATGGCCTGGTGATGGCACTGGTGATGAACCTGTACGCCTTCGCCGACCTGGGCTACTCCAATGCGTACGTGCTGCCCAAGGAACCTGGGGACTTCTTCCACCTGCTGCGGCTCAACCTGGCCCTGCTGATGGCGGTGGCTCTGGCGGCGCTCGTGGCCGCCCTGGCGCGTGAAGGCATCTATCAGGCGTTGCCCTCTTGGTCGGCCATGGGCGACCTCTTCCTGCTCGTGCCCCTCATCCTCGTCGCCTATGGATCGGTACAGTTCGCCACCATGTGGCTGACGCGAGAGCGTGCCTTCCGCCGCAGCGTGATGATCGGCAGCGCTTCGCAGATCGGGCTGCGCGCCTTCAACCTGGTCTATGGCCTGATCACCAAAGGTGCGCTGCACGGACTGGTGCTGGGCGAGCTGGTGAGCGGCTGGGCTTCGCTCATCGCCTACCGCGTGGCCCTCTCGCGCCATGGCTGGCGCCACGTGCTCACGGGGTGGTCGCTGGCGGGGATCAAGCGGCTCGCCATCGAGTACCGGCGGTTCCCGCTCCTCACCTTCCCCGAGCGATGGGTCTCGCAGCTCGGCATGCAGCTGCCTGTCTTCCTCCTGATCGGCGACCCGGCGGTGGTGGGGCACTTCGCGCTGTCCGGTGCCCTGCTGCTGATCCCCTTGCGCGTCTTCGGCTATTCCTTCTCCACGGTCTATGTGCAGAAGGCCGCGGAAACAGTGGAGTCCGACCCCGAGCTGCTGGGCCGCATCACCAAAGGCCTGTACCAACGCCTGTTCTGGTTCGGACTGATCCCCTTCACCCTGCTGGTATTCTTCAGCGACGAGGCCTTCCGGCTCATCCTTGGCGAGGAGTGGCATGATGCGGGCGTGATCACGGCATACATGGGGCTGTTCTTCTACTTCCGCCTGCTGTCCGAGCCGATGGTGACGCTCTTCTATGCGCAGCGGCGCGAGCACCTGCTGCTGGTGTTCCAGTCCGTGCTCACCGCAGCGCGGCTCATCGCGCTGGTGGCGCTCATGCGGATCGATGCAGCCAGCGCCATCCTCGGCTTCTCGCTCGTGAGCGCCATCGGCTACCTGGTGCTCGGCCACCTCATCCTGCATGGCGTAGGGCAGCCGGCGCTGCGCCTCACGCTCCGCACCCTGGCCATCACCACGGCAGCCTGTGGGGCCCTGGCCGCCCTGCGCATGGCCGTGCTCGGCTCCTGGTTCCCCAGCCTGTGAGGGGTGGCGGTCTATTTTCGCAGGCGGCCCACCCATGCGCATCCTTCACATCGCCGGCTGGTACCCCCATCCGCAGGTGCCCGGCGAGGCGCTCTTCGTGGAGCGCCACGTGCGCAGCCTCAGCGGCCACGCCGAAGCGGAGGTATGGCACATCGATGTGCGCCCCTCTCCGGGATGGAAGCTCACGCGACGCGGCCTTCGAGCCGACCGCACCCTCCTCCTTCACCTGCCGCTCCACCGCTGGCTCATCATCGAATGGATCGCCACGGCCCTCATCCTCTGGGCCTGGCTCACGCGCGACCGGAGCCGGCCCATCGATGCGGTGAACTTCCACATCGCCTATCCCAATTGCGCGCGCATCCGGTTGCTGAGGCGCATCATGCAACGGCCGATGGTGATCACCGAGCACTACAGCGCCTACCGGATCGGGTTCAACGCAACCGGGAGGGGCGTGGCCCGCATCAAGGCCATCTTCCACGCCGGTGCGCCCGTGATCGCGGTCTCCCGTGCGCTGGCCGCCGACATCACCCGCTTCGCAGGCCCCCCTGCACCGGTCATGCATGTGCTGGACAACGCCGTGGACACCGCGGTCTTCCGCCCGGATACCGAGCCGCGCCCCGAGCCCGGCCGCTTCTTCGCCATCGCGGGCTGGCGTAGCCCCAAGCGCCCCGACCTGCTGCTGCGCGCCCTGGAGCGGCTGCGGAGGAGCGGCCGTGACGCACGGCTGCGCATCGCCGGCAGCGGGCCCATGGATGCCTCCTTGCGCAAGCTGGCGGACGAACTGGGCCTAGGGCCGAGCGTGGTGTTCCTCGGACCGCTGGAGCCGACCGCAGTTGCCGAGGAGATGCGTGCCGCGCATGCGCTGGTGCACGCCGCGGACTACGAGACCTATTCCGCCGTGTGCGCGGAGGCACTCTGCTGCGGCACACCGGTCATCGCATCGTGGGTGGGCGGGATCGCGGAGTACCTCGATGACGGCCTGGGAGCATCCGTCCGGGAGGCGACGACCGAGGCATGGGCCGCTGCCTGGGAAGGCTCCTGGTCGAGGCTCCTGTCCATGGACCGCCACGCCATTGCGCAGCATATGAGCGCGCGGGCGGGCATGCCGGCGGTTGGCGTGCGCTATGCCGCGATCCTGGAACAGGTCATCGCCACGGCGCCGCATGCATGAGCCGGCCATGGAACGGTCGCCATATTTGCCGGCCACGCCGATGATGGAACTCCGCGGCAAACGCATCCTGCTCATCAGCCCCGAGCCCTGGCACGGGCTCCACATGAGCAAGCACCACCTCGCGCAGGCCCTGGCCGCACGCGACAACGCGGTGTACTTCCTCGACCCTCCCCGGCCCGGCCAGCACGCCATCACCACCGAGCGCCAGGGCGATGTCACGGTGGTGCGCTACTTCCATTGGCTGCGCGGGGTGAACCGGCTGCCGCTGGGGATCAACACGTGGTACTACGGCCGGCTCATCCAGGCGATCGCCACCCGCACCGGCGGCCCTTTCGACATCCTCTGGTGCTTCGACACCAGCCGGCTTCAGGCCTTCCCGGAGGGCTTGGGGCTTAAGCTGCTGCACCTGGCCGACTACGACATCCTCTACACGGGGAAAGGCCTCATCCCCACGGCCGACCTGATCCTCACCACGGGCCAGGTGGTCGCCGATGCCGTGCGCGACCGTGCCCGCTGCCGCGTGGTGAACATCGGCCATGCGCTCGATGCGCGTTGGACCAAGGACGTGGAACGCCTTGCCGAGCGCACGCGGCCCGCTGTCCGTCATGCCCTGTTCATGGGACAGCTGGCGATCTCCTACAACGACTGGGAGGGCTTCGTGAAGGTGGTCTCGCGCCATCCGGGCATCCGCTTCACCTTCATCGGGCCCTACGATCCGGCGTTTCCCGACCCGGCCTTCCATCAGCTGCTCGCCCTGCCGAACGCCGAGTTCACCGGGCTCAAAGCCAAGGATGAGCTGGTGCCCTTGGTGCGCGACGCCGACCTCCTGTTCTTCGGGTTCAGGTCGGCCACACGGGCCAAGGAGCGGGCCAATCCGCATAAGGTCCTCGAATACCTGAGCACCGGCAATGTGGTCGTGGGCTCGTACACCATGGAGTACGCGGGCCGCGATGACCTGATGGTGATGGCCCCGGAGGGCGGCGACCTCAACGCCGCATTCGACCGCGCGCTGGAAGGCTTCGCGGAGCTGGATGCCCCTGCCCAGCGCAGGCGCCGCATCGCGTTCGCGCTGGCGCGCACGATGCCCGCGCTGATCGCCCGCATCGAGAACGAGCTGCCGCGCTGAGCCATGGGACCGCTCGTCTCCATCGTGATGCCCACCTATAATGCGGAGCTGTTCATCGCCGACGCGATCAACTCCGTGCTGGCGCAGACCTATCCCAACTGGGAACTGCTCATCGTGAACGATGGCAGCACCGATGGAACCGCAGCCATCATCGAGCGATACCGGCACCCGCGCATCCGGGTCTTCCACCAGGCCAACACCGGCATCGGCGGCGCGCGCAACCTGGCGCTCGACCACGCGCAAGGGACGCTGCTGTGCACCCTGGATTCCGACGACGTGCTTCCTCCGGAGAGCCTCGGCCTGCGCGTGGATGTGATGCTGCGCGAGCCCGGCGTCGACATCGTGGACGGGATGGTGATGGTGATGGACCGCAGGCTCACGAAAGTGCTCCGCATTTTCCGGCCATCGTTCACCGGAGACCCGCACCCCGAGCTGGTGGCGCTGCGATCCACCTGTTTCTTCGGGCCCTCATGGATGCTGCGCTGGGATCCCACGACCACCCTGCGGTTCAGCACCGAGGTGACGCATGCGGAGGACCTCCTCTTCTACCTTCAGTACGGCAAGGGCAAACGCTACGTATCCATCGATGACGCCGTGCTCATCTACCGGGTCACCGGATTCTCGGCCATGTCCCGCCTTGATGGGCTCGAACGGTCGTACCGCGTCATCGCCGCCAAGCTCTCCCACGACCGCGGCCTCGCCACGCCCGAGCAGGCCCGGCAGTTCAACCGGAAATGGCGCTCCATCATGTTCAGGACCTGGCTCAAGGCCAGGAAGCCCTGGGCAGCGCTGCGCTCGCTGCTGCGCTGAACGCGGTCAGGCCCCCAGGGTGGCCCAGGTGCGGGCCAGGCCCTCCTCCAAGGCGATTTGCGGGGCGGTGCCCAGGACCTGGCGAAGCTTTGCGTTGTCCAGGACATTGATCGACAGGGCAGGGTAAACCGTGTCCATCGTCCGCAGCCGTGCCGTGTGGCCGGTGATGCGCTCGAGCAATCCGGCGAGCTGCCGCAGGTCGGTGCCGTGCCCGGTGCCCACATTCAGCACGGTCTCCTTCACGGGGCGATGGAGCGCTGCGACGAGCGCATCCACGAGATCGTCGACATGGATGTAGTCGCGCACCATGCGGGGGTCGTTCCAGCACTCCAGGTCGGCGCCCTGCCGCAAGCGGGCCATCCAGTTCTCCACCACGCCCTGCGGCTTATCGTGGGCCATGCTGCGACCATAGACATTCGCCGGGCGCAGCACCACGGATTCCGCGCCATGGGTGCGCGCAAGGGCAACCAGGTAGCGCTCCGCACAGAGCTTGGAGGCACCGTACACCCCAACAGGCTCCGTGGGATGGTCCTCGGTGATCGGGCTCCATCGCGGCTCGCCGTACACGGTGCCGCCCGAGGAAAGGAAGACGATACGCCGCACGCCCGCCAGAAGCGCCGCCTGGAAAAGGCGGAGGCTGCCCTCCACATTGGTGCGCAGATCGCCCAAGGGGTCTCGCTCCGCAGTTGATGGCACAGAAGACCACCCGGCATGCACGAAGACATGCACGCCCTCGAACAGGGATCGCAGCCCCTCGGCATCAAGCCCCTGCAGCATCGTGACCGGCAATCCGGCGAATCGGGACTGGACCCGTGCCACGGATTCAGGGCTTGAGGCCATCGGGCGCACCCGCACCGGCCTTCCATCGGCGCCCTGCGCCCATAGGCGCGCCACGAGCGCCCCACCGATGAAGCCGCTGGCTCCCGTCACTGCCACGGTCAGCGCGCTGTCAGGGGGCGCCATGCCGGGGGGACCAAGGGCTGCGCTGTCCATCGCTCATCGACCGGCCCATGGGAGCCGGCGCGGGCAATAGTAAGGCCGGGCGGCCGACGCAGCGGAAGAAGCGCCGGTTTACCTTGCGGCGGTGCGCCTGCTCCGCATCCTGGCCCTGATCTCGGCTGCGCTCTGCGCAGCGGGCGCCATCGCCATCGCTCTGCTCGATGACCGCTCCATCATCGCACTGGTGGCGCAGATGGCGGGCTACGGCCAGGTGGACAAGGTGGCCGGACTCCTCGGCCCCTCTCGCATCGCCCTGCTTCGCGCAGCACCCTTGGGTGCGCTGGCGCTGTCGCTATTGGTGGCCTGGAGGCCAGGCGTCGCCATGGCACCGCTGGCCTATCTGAGGTCGGCTGTGGCGCGCGGCCTGCGCATGGTGAGCGAGGCCTGGCGCGGGATGGCCGCCTGGGAGTGCGCTGCACTGCTCGTTATCGCCGTGTCGGCCACGGCCCTGCGGCTATGGCTGGCCGCCACCGAGCCGGCGCACGTGGACGAAGCCATGACGTGGCTGCTCTTCACCTCGCGCGGGCCGCTGGTGTCACTCAGCTACTACGCTGCACCGAACAACCACATCCTCCACTCCCTGCTCACGAATGCCACAGCCTGGGTGCCCGTGGCACCGCTGCTCGCCATGCGCCTGCCCACCGTGCTCGTTGCATTGGCCGCACAGGCGAGCATGCACCTGCTGCTCCGCCGCCATGCCGGACCGGCTGCGGCCCTGATCGCCGGAGCCTTGCTGATGGGCCTGTTCCCGATGGTGTACTACGGCTACCAATCACGCGGCTACATGCTCACCGTGCTGGCGGCGACGGTGGCCATGGGAGCCCTCCTCTCCGCCACCCGCACCGGCGACCGCGCCGCCTTGCGGGCCTTGGCCCTCGCCTGCGCCGCCGGGCTCTTCACCATGCCTTCGTTCCTCTACCCTACGGCGCTCTTCTACGCCTACGCGATCCTGGCCCGTCGCTCATGCAACGATCCAGGTCACCGGTGGGCGGTGGTACGTTCGGCTGTGGTGGCGGCCGCCCTTACGGGGCTGCTCCACGCTCCGGCATTGGCCATGAGCGGTGCTGCGGCCTTCACGAGCAATCCATGGGTGAGGCCGACGGGCATTGCCGATGTGATGCAGCGCTGGTGGCCGCATGTGCAATCAACCTTCGAATGGCTGACGGGCTCTCCGGCAGGCACCGCGCTAGGCATGGCCCTGGCGCTCGCTCCCTTGCTCCTCCGCGCGACGGACCGCATCGCCGCACAAGCCATCCCCTTCATGGTGCTGGGTTCCCTGCTCATCCCCTTCGTGCATGGCGTCATCCCCTTCGAGCGCACATGGACCTACCTGCTGGTGCCGCTCAGCCTGGCACTGGCCCTTTCGCTGGACCGCCTGCTCCAAGGCCGCTGGGGCCGGTCGCCATGGGCTCTTCCGATTGCTGTGGCGCTGTTCGCCTGGACCACAGCGCGGTCGGTGCGGTCCATCCCTTCCCATGAGTACATGGCCTACAGCGCAAGGGCCATGCATGAGGCCGTGAAAGGCACCGCGCCATTGCGCATCTACTGCGAATACGTGGTGATGGGCGACCACCTCGTATTCGAACTGCGCACCCGCGGTGTGGAGCATTCGATCCGCATGAATGCCGACGGCAGCGATCGGGCGGCGGTGATCCGCGGTGATGCGCCCACGGTGCTCCTGGTGCGCGCGGCGCATCCGGTGGATGACCCGGCCTATCGGGAGGTCTACAGCGACACGCTGCAGCGCGCTTACGTCAGGCGCTGATGAGCAGCCCGCGAAGGACGGCGGTCATGGCAGCCGCATCGCGGTGGCTCTTCGCGGCCTGCATACAGCGCTCGCGCACGGCGTGAGGGTCCTCTTCGCGCCAGCGCTGCAGTGCGGCCAGCACGGGACCGGCCTCCGATGGCACCAGATCCTCAACCGCCACGCCCACATCCTCCTGCTCTGCGATATGGTGGTCGTCCGACACGCCGCGCGGGATGATGATGGGCAGCCCGGCCGCCCAATAATGCGCCGTCTTCACCGGTGTGCGGAACACCTGCGAGGGCGTGGGCGGAATGGCCACGATGCCCGCATCGGCAGCGGAGAGGTGACGATGGAGTTCCTCGGCGGGCACCGGTCCTGACAAGGCCATCCGGTCGGCGAGCGCGGCATGGAGCGGGTGTCGCCGGATGGCATCCGCATCGGCGGGGTGCGTGATGATGCGGAAAGCGAGCCGCTGATCGCGGTCAGCCAAGGCCGCGATGAAGCGCATGAAGGCATCCGTGCCATGGTAGATGCCGCCGAACTTCCCCACGTAGAGCAGCACCTGGCGGTCGGCGAAACCCAGATCGGCGCGTATGGACGCACGGGCATCGGCATCGAACGCAGCCTTGGCGGTATCGATGGAGATGCCTTGGAGCCGAACCTCGCCGCGCGGACGATGACGCAGCACCAGATCGCGCACGGCCGTTGTCGGCACCACCAGCGCATCGCTCCAGCGCATCAACTGGCGCTCGGTCCAGCCGACGAGCAGCGCCTTCATGGAACGCAGGCCCCAGATACCGAGGTCGCGCATGTACCGGCTGTGCGGCTCGAAGCAGACCACCATGCAGCGCCCCAGCCCCAGCAGCGAGGCCGCCATCGCATACGCGCCGCCGAAGGAAAGGTAGCCCACCATCCAGCTGCGGCCGTGCCGGCGCACGAAGCCCGCAGCTCCGGCGATCATGCGCAGCAGGTTCCCCGCACGCTGGCTCCATTGCCTGCCCCGCACATCGTAGCGCAACGGCACCCAATCGATGCGTGCGCCAGCGAGGGCGGATTCGGCCCATGCGGGCACTGCCGCCCCGGGCGGTTCCTCGGTGAACAGGAGCACACGGCCGAAGGCGCCCTCATGCTGGAGCCGGAGGAGATACTCCAGCATGAGCGGCGCCACCAGCGGATCGCCCAGCCCATGAGTGCAGAACACCACCAGCCCAGGGGCCGAGGGGACCCGGGACCGCCCGTGGGAATCATGTTGCTGCTCGGCTCCGCTCATGCATGGTGCGACCTGCGCCTGGGCGCTGCCGGTCCAAAGGTGGCAAGAGTACCCGGCCCCGTGAACCACCCGCGTTCGCCACCTTCGCATCGCACGCATGCAACCGCCCGATCGACCCCGCACGCCCATCACTGCGCTCTCGGCCCTGCGCTGGTACCTCGTGAATACCGGGTGGTGGATGCGGAACGGCGGCTGGCGGCAGCAGGGAGGCCACCCCATAGCCTTCATCGACCTGCGGCGCAACCCCTGGCACCGCTACCTGCACATCCTCATCATCTTCCTGCGGATGCAGGGCTACGCGATCCGGATCCGGCACCGATGGGGCTTCCTGGCCACTTGGGGCTCGTTCGACCTGTTCAGGCGCAGCGGCAGCGGTCTTCAGCTCACGCTCTCCGACCATGCGGGGGCCGCAGACCTCTTCCTCACGGACGACCCCGACCGGACCGGCGGAGCGACCGTGCTCGATGCGGACTACTTCGGCTGGCCGGGACGGGCCATGGATGGCTACGCCGTTCCCATGCCGATGGCGGACACCGTATACCTGCAGGGCCTGCACAAGCGTGCGCTCCCCGATGCGCGGTTGCCGCGCGAGCACGCCATCTTCTTCTTCGGCAATATGGATCGCGGCTCCTACGGGCGCCCGGAGCCCTCGGCCGTGTTCGGCTGCCTGAGCCGGATGGCGGCGCTGGACCTGCTCCGTTCCCGCGTGCCGGAGCGCGTGCGCGACTGCCGCGACCTGGATGAGGCGCAGGTGACCGATGGCCGCGACATCCTGCTCCTGGACCGCGCCAAGCGCTACATCGCACCGGCCGACCTGCCCGACGTGCTGCGGCGGTTCGACTTCTTCCTTGGGCTATCCGGCGTGGTGATGCCGCTCTGCCACAACCTCACCGAGGCGATGTTCGCCGGCTGCATCCCGATCCTGCAGCATCCGCACCTGCTGCAGCCGGCGCTCCGCGACGGGGAGGAGTGCATCGCCTTCGCCGATGCCGAAGGCCTCATCACGGCGCTCGAGCGAGCCCGGAGCCTGACGGAGGAGGAACGGATCAGGATGCGCAGCGCCGTGCTGCGCTACTACGCCGAGCATCTTGCCCCGGAGGCGGTGGTGTCCAGGTTGACCGCCCAGCGCGGCGGACGGGCGCGCCTGAACGGCGAACAGGCCAGCACTGCAATCCTGAGGGCGCGCCTTCAGCAGGCCGGCATCACCGGGGCAATGCCCAGGCCGCAGCGCTAGGCCAGGGCCGGCTTGGCCATCGCCTTCGGATCCCCCCGCACGAAATCCCCGAGGTCGAACCGCCGGTTGGCCCGGCGCGCCGCCACGCGCTTGGCGTTGAGGTACGTGATGATGTACATGCCCGCAACCATAAAGGGCACCAAGGGTATCTTGAACCGTACCAGCGCACCGAAGTTCGGCGTGGAGATACCCAGGCTGAAGGCGAAGAGGACGGTGAAGAGGAAGCACATCATCACCAGTGGATTCCGGTAGATGAGCCGCAGGAAGAAGAGCACGTGCGTCCTCCACAGGATGAGCAGGAAGAAGCCCAGGAGCCAGAGGTTCTCCAGACCGCTGAGCGCCACCACCACCGACCGCGACTCCCAGATGTAGGGCCTGAAGAGGGCTGCATTGGTGGCCACAGGGAACTTGCTCAGGAGATTGGGCAGTGTGCCATCAAGCGGACCGATGTCGAAGTAATTGCCGCCGTATACATCGGCGCGCTTCATGTCCCCTTGGATCACCATGGCCGTGGTGAGCGCGCGGTCGAGTGAGAACTTGTCCAGCCGGTCGCCCAGCTTGGTGAGCGCATAGAAGGAGCCGCCGAGCATCATCGAGACCACCACGGGGAGCGCCAGGAACTTGATGAAGCCGCTGCGGATGCGCGCCACACGGTAGTAGAGGATCCAGGCCACGGTCACCGGGAAGATGGTCATGAAGATGTAGGGCTTCATCACCACCAGCACCACCGCGCTCGCCGCTGCACCGAAGAGGTTGGCGATGGGGCTGCGCCGCTTGAAGTAGAACTCGTCCACGCAATGCACCCACCAGCAGGTAGCCGACATGGTGAAGGTGTCCTTCATGATCCCTGAGCCCCAGAACACAACCGACGGCATGTAGAGGAAGGCGATCGCCAGCTTGTCCTGCAGGGCCGGATAATAGGAGACGAACGTGCGGTAGCAGCGCCAGATGCCGAAGTAGCTGAGGCTGGACAGCACCAGCGTGGTGATGAGATAGCTGTTGAACGTGGCCAGCGCCAGCGGGCTGATGAGGCGAATCACGAAATACGACCGGCTGTCGAAGTACATGTAGGCGAAGGGATACCCGATGCGGTCGTTGAACCGCATGAGGTTCTCCTCGGAGTTGGGGCCGGTCACCACATCGAGGTAGGTGAGCAGGTCCCACTTCGCCATGTTGCTCAGCGCAACAGACGAGTAGAAGTACATGATGGTGTCGCCGCCCTTGTAGTAGTAGAAGTAAATGAGGCTGAAGGCCACCCCGCCGACCATCTTGGCCGAGAGCCCCCAGATCATGTGCTTGTACTCCGGATGCTTCTTGATCGAGACGTTCTTGAGCCGGGCGAAATAGATGTACAGGAAGGTGACGTACACCGTGCCGAGGGCCCATTCCCAAGCCTCGATGTCCACCTCGCCTTGCCCGAACACCCACAGGAGGGTCATGCGCCAAAGTTCGTCGTTCCGCGCCGCGGTCCACCGCCGGGGTCGGCGGGCGCGCGCTAGATTCACCGCCCATGCCCCAGCCTGGTCCACGCCCGTGCCCGCTCTGCGGCTCCCTCAGGAAGCGACCGATCGCCGCCTATGCACGGCATCACCTGGCCCGGTGCACGGGCTGCGGGCTGGTGCACACGGCGTTGGTGCCCACCACGGATGAACTGCAATCCTATTACGGCGGCTATCCGGTGCACGCGGAGGTGTCGCCCATCACCCTCAAGCGCTACGATGAGCTGCTCGACCGCTTCGAGGGCTGGCGCACCACGGGCCGCATCCTGGATGTGGGATGCGGGGCCGGGCACTTCCTGCAACGTGCCGCGCTCCGGGGCTGGACGGCGCACGGCACGGAATACGGGGGGCAGGCGCTGGCGGCGAGCCGGGCCAAGGGCATTGCGGTGATCGAGGGGCCGCTGGACCCGTCGAACTACCCAACGGGCCACTTCGATGTGGTGTGTTCCTTCGAGGTAATCGAGCACGTGCCGCATCCGGCCGAAGAGCTGGAGCGCATGGTCAGCGTTCTGCGGCCCGGCGGCCTGCTGTACCTAACTACGCCCAATTTCCGGTGCACCGGGCGGTGGCTTTCGGGCCCCGATTGGTCGGTGGTGAACTACCCGGAGCACCTCAACTACTTCACCCCCGCCACCTTCAAGGCCCTGGCCCGCCGCCAAGGGCTGCGCACCGCTTGGCTGCGCACCACCGGCATGGACCTTGCGCGCATCCGCACCAAGGCGGGCATGGACCGAACCGCACGCAGTCAGGTGAGGGCCGGGCAGGAGGAGTTCCGCGAGCGGCTCGAAGGGAGCCCCGCGCTCAATGCCGCCAAGCGTATGCTGAACGGCCTGCTCACGCTGCTGGGCATCGGCGACCACATGAAGGCCGGCTTCGTGAAGCGCCCCTAGTGGTGATAGGGCAGTCGGTTGAGGATGGTGAAGGCGCGGTAGAGCTGTTCGGCGAAAAGCACCCGCACCAGCTGGTGCGGGAAGGTCAGGGGCGACAGCGATAGGACGAGGTCGGCACGCCCGCGCACCGCTTCCGAGAGTCCGTAGGCCCCGCCCACCACGAAGGCCACCTGCCGGATGCCTTGGTCGCGCATGGCGCCCAAGCGGGCCGCCAAGGCGGGGCTCGTGAGCAAGGCGCCCCGCTCATCCAGCGCCACCAGACGCTCTCCGGGGCGCAGGGCCGCCAGGATGCGCTCCCCCTCCGTGCGCTGCCGATGCGCCGCCTCCCCTTGGCCCGTCTCCGCAATCACCGCAACCTCCACTTCGGCCATGCGCGCAATGCGGTCCAGGTAGTGCTGCAGCCCCTCGGCCACGTATCCGCGCTCGGTGCGGCCAACCAGCAAGAGCCTGATCCTCACTCGGATGGTAGATGTTGGTAACTCCAGCGGCCATCGCTCCTGGGGTGGCCCGGTATTTGCCAAATTTCGGCACCAAGTCACATACTGCGATGAAACATCTCCTGTTCGCGCTGCTTGCCGTCCTTCCGTTCCTGGCCTCCCAAGCCCAGGATGCGGAGAAGGACCGCGTCGTGGACGCCATGAAGATGGGGGACTCCAAGGAGCTCGCTGCGCTGTTCATCGCCAATGTGGACCTCACCGTGAAGGAGACCTCCGACGTTTACAGCAAGGCTCAGGCCGAGCAGATCCTCAGACGGTTCTTCAACGAGAATCCGCCGATCGACCTGGTGATCGAGCACAGCGGGGTGAGCAAATCGGGCGACAAGTACTTCATCGGCATCCTGCGCACCCGGAACGGCTATTTCCGGACCACCTTCTTCCTCAAGCGGGGCGAGGCCGGATTCCAAGTGAAGCAGCTGCGCATCGAGAACAGCAAGAACGACTTCTGAGCGTGCTGCCACACGGGACGGACGACCTCATCGCCAAGGCCCTAGCGGAGGACCTCGGCGACGGTGACCATACGACCCTGGCCACCATACCGACCGAGGCCAGTGGCGGCGCCCGCCTGCTGGTGAAGGAGGCTGGCGTGCTGGCGGGCGTGGAAATCGCCGCCGCGGTGGCCAAGCAGGTGGACCCCGCGCTGCACCTGCGCCCTTACCTCATGGATGGCGCCGCCATCGCGCCTGGCGATGTGGCGTTCAACCTGCTGGGGCCCGAACGCTCCATCCTGCAGGCGGAACGGCTACTGCTCAACTTCATGCAGCGGATGAGCGGCATCGCCACGCTCACCCGCCGCTACGTGGAGGCCATCGACGGCACGGGGTGCCGTGTGCTCGACACCCGCAAGACCACGCCCGGGCTGCGCGCCATCGAGAAGTGGGCCGTGCGCATCGGCGGCGGCCACAACCACCGCCATGGCCTCTACGACATGGTGCTGATCAAGGACAATCACATCGACTTCTGCGGCGGCATCCCGCAGGCGATCAACGCCGTGCAGGACTACCTGGAGCGCAAGGGCCTTGACCTGCGCGTGGAAGTGGAGGTGCGCGACCTCGCCGAGCTGGAGCAGGTGCTTGTGCACGATAGGGTGCACCGCGTGATGCTCGACAACTTCACGCCCTACCTGCTCAGCAAGGCCGTGCAGCTCATCAGCGGACGATTCGAGACGGAAGCCTCCGGCGGCATCACGCTGGAGACGGCGCGCGACTATGCCGCCACGGGGGTCGATTTCATCTCCGTGGGCGCGCTCACACACAGCGCACGCAGCCTCGACCTGAGCCTGAAAGCCCTCTGAGCCATGGTGCGGCGCACGCTGCGGAAGACCCTCTTCTCCCAGCCCGTGCGCCGCGCCATCGCGTGGGCCCGACGCATCAAGCCGCCCGGCTTCGAGGGCTTCGACCTCTACCAGATCGGCCGCTTCTTCTTCAATGCCCTTGCCGAAGGGCACATCGTCACCCGTGCCTCAGCCATCGCCTTCAAGCTCTTCACGGCTTTCTTCCCGGGCGTGATCGTGCTCCTCACCCTGATTCCCTATGTGCCCATCGCCGACTTCCAGGACCGCCTGCTCGGCATCTTCCGCGACATGATGCCGGCCGAGGTCTTCCGCTTCATCGAAGGCACCCTGCACGACCTGGTGGTGCGCAAGCACGGCACCCTCCTCTCGGTGAGCTTCGCGGTGGGCCTCTACCTGGCCAGCAACAGCATCGATGCTATCCTCGCCGGCTTCAGCGAGAGCCGGAACCTGCACATGTGGCACAGCGCGATCAAGCAGCGGCTGCTCAGCCTGGGCCTGCTCGCGGCACTCACGCTGCTCACCGTCATCGCCATCCCCGTGCTCACCTTCGGCGGCATCGTCACCGATCAGCTGAACACCATCGGCTTCTTCACCAGCGCCCTGCAGGTATGGGCGCTCTTCGGGCTCAAATGGCTGGTCTCCATCCTGGTGGTGGTCACCTCCGTTTCGCTGCTCTACAATGCCGGCGACCCCACGGCTAAGCGCTTCAAGCTCCTCTCCCCGGGAGTCATCCTGGCCGTCACGCTCATCCTGCTCATCTCGCAGGCGCTGGCCTTCATGTTCAGCAACATCACGAACTACAACGCGCTCTACGGGTCAATCGGCGCGATCCTCGCCGTGCAGCTGTGGATCTACTTCAACATGATCGCGGTGCTCGTTGGATACGAACTCAACACCAGCATCACGCGTGCGCGCCACCAGCACAGCAAGCGGCTGGAGGTGCGGGAGCACGCTGCTTCCTGAGCGAACGGATACCTTCGGCGAGCCTCGCCCCTGCCTGACCATGCGCCGGACCCTCACCCTGCTGGCCCTCCTCATCGCCGCTGCGGCCGCGGCACAGCGCTTCGACGACCGCCGTCCGCCAAACACCTACCGCAACGCGGACAACCCCCACTACTGGAAGAACCGCCCGCCGCACGAGGGATACTGGCAGCAGGACGTGCACTACATCATCGATGCGCAGCTCGACGATCAGCAGGATGCCCTCACCGGAAGGCTCACGCTGCACTATTGGAACAACTCGCCGGACACCCTGCGTCATGTGTTCTTCCACCTCTATCAGGAGGCCTACGTGAAGGGCTCGCACCTGGAGGAGAAGATGGGCGCCGAGGGCTGGGACATGCGACGGTACAAGGACCTGCCTTATACCGGCACGCGCGTCGACGCCTTCACCGCCGAAGGCGACACCCTGCGCACCGAACAGGACAACACCGTGCTGAAGGCCTGGCTGCCCGCTCCCCTGCCGCCCGGCGAGCGCATCACCTTCCGCATCGCCTTCACCACGCACTGGGCCATGGGACTGGACCGGCGCATGAAGCTCTTCGACGCTTGGGGCTGGAAGCACTACGACGGTGTGCACTGGTACCCGCGTATCGCGGTCTACGACCGCCGATTCGGCTGGGACACGCAGCAGCACCTGGGCAACGAGTTCTATGGCGACTATGGCACCTTCGATGTGACGCTGGACCTGCCGCATCACTATGTGGTGGACGCCACGGGCGTGCTGCAGAACCCGCAGGAATGCATGCCCGCCGAGCTTCGCCAGCGGCTCGACCTGCGCAACTTCAAGGACAAGCCCTGGAACGAACGGCCCTCGGTGGTCATCGAGCCGGTACCCGGCAAGCGCAAGACCTGGCGCTTCCACAGCGAGAATACGCACGACTTCGCCTTCACCGCCGACCCCACCTACCGCATCGGCGAGGCCGAATGGAACGGCGTGCGGTGCATCGCACTGGCCCAGGAGCCGCATGCCAGCGGGTGGCAGAATGCCGCAGCATACTGTGCCAGCACCATCGCGGCGCTCAGCGCCTCCATCGGCCCCTACATCCATCCCAAGATGATCGTGGCCGACGCCCGCGACGGCATGGAATACCCCATGCTCACGCTCGATGGCGGGCGCGACCCCTGGTACCGCAGCCTCTTCGTGCACGAGATCGGGCACAACTGGTTCTACGGCATGGTGGGCAACAACGAGACCTACCGCGCCTTCCTCGACGAGGGCTTCACCCAGTTCCTCACCGCATGGGGCCTTGAGCTGATCGACGGCGACACGCTGGTGGCCGATACGCCGCGCACGCGCTACGAGCGCCGCTACACGCTCCCCGAACTCGCGCGCGAGAGCGAGGTGTACGGGGGATACATGCGCGATGCCGTCCGCCTGCGCGTGCCGCCCATCAATGTGCACAGCGACGATTTCGAGGAGTGGGAGGCGCGCGGCTACGGGGGCTATGGGCATGTCTACGGAAAGACCGCCGTGATGCTCTATAACCTGCAGTATGTGCTCGGCGACTCGCTCTTCCAGCACGCCCTGCGCGGCTATTTCGACCAGTGGAGGCTGTGCCATCCCTATCCGGAGGACATGCGCCAGAGCTTCATCGACCACTCCGGCGCCGACCTCAACTGGTTCTTCGACCAATGGATCGAGACCGACAGGACCATCGACTATGCCGTGAAGCGCGTCACCGGGCGCCACAAGGACGGCGGTCAGACCATCCGCATCCGGCGCCAGGGCAGCATGCAGATGCCCATCGACCTGCGCGTGACCGCCAAGGACGGCCGCACCTACGACTTCCACATCCCCAACACCTGGTTCGTGAAGCGCACGCCCGCTGACGTACTGCCGCGCTGGACCGGATTCGGGACCCTGCATCGCGACTACCTGGCACGGGTGGACATCCCCACCGGGATCGCGCAGGTGAGCATCGACACCTCGCATCGGCTGGCCGACCGCTACGCCCTCAACGACCATCTGGTGCCTCCCGTGGAGGTCACCTTCGACCATCACCTGTGGAATGCCCCTGACCGTCGCACCTACGAGGCCTTCGTGCGGCCCGACCTCTGGTGGAACGGCTACGACGGCGTGAAGGCCGGCTTCCACGCGCACGGCGGGTACCTGCGGCACAAGCATCGCTTCCACCTCAGCGCATGGGTGAACACCGGCATGGCCCAGCACCTTCCGCCCAGCAATCGCGCCGTGGCGGTGGACAGCATTCCCGGCAACACGGACACCGGGTTCGACAGGCTCTCCTTCAACTTCCGTTACACCAACGGCACCGACCACGTGCTGCGCGGCTCCTCGGTCTTCGTGCATGCCCGCTCGCTCGATGGGCTCAAGCGCTTCGGCGGCGGTTTCCGCTGGGCATTGCCCAATGGCCGCACCGAGGCCCAGGCGGAAGCCCTCTACTTCTGGCGCGCTGACAGCACGGACCTCACCTACCTCCTGCATCCGCAGGAATGGGAGCTGAACGCCCTGAACGCCTCGGTGAACCTGAGCCTCAGCCACCGCTACCGGAAAGGCGGCACCCAGGGCCGCATCACCCTGGAGGCGCGCAACAGCGCAGTGGGCGCGGCTCAAGGCTACGGCTGGCTGCGGCTCACCGCCATCAACAGCAATCGCCGCGGGCCCTTGGAGCTGCGGACGCGCCTGCTGGCGCAATACGGCTCTGGCGCCACGCCACGCGAGAGCGCCCTGTACCTGGCCGGCGCTTCGCCAGAGGAGATGATGGAGAGCAAGTACATGCGCAGCGCCGGCTTCGTGCCCTATGACTGGACGGGCTATGGCGCCGCCACGCAGCCGCTGCATTTCGGCGGCGGCCTAGGGTTGCGCGGCTATGCAGGCTACTTGGCGCCCGAGACCGACGCCCATGGCAACCAGGTGCTCACCTACAGCGGCAGCACCGGCATCGGCGGCAGCGCCGAGCTCGACCTCGACGGCCTGGTCCGCTTCAAGCCCGGCAAACTGGCCCGCTACCTCCACCTCGATGCCTACCTATTCGGCGATGCCGGCATGATGGCCTACAGGCGCATCGATGCCGACGGCACCCTGCTCGCCTTCGCCGAGCCGCGCGCCGACGCCGGCGTGGGAGCGGCGCTCACCATCCGCAGATGGGGACCGCTGCACGACATCAAGCCGCTGACCATCCGGTTCGACCTGCCGCTCTTCCTCTCCGCGCTTCCCGCCGGTGAGGCAGAGCACTTCGCCTTCCGCTACCTCGTGGCCATCGGCCGTAGCTTCTGAGCGCTCAATCCGCCAGTCCGGCCACCTGCTCCACCAGGCGCAGGAGCGCCTGACGCACAGCGGGCGGATAGCGCTCCATGATCCGTGCGCGCGCCGCCTGCGACCGCCGCTCCCCATCGGCCTGCAGCGCCGCACGCACCGTCCGCTCCAGCTCATCGGCATCGCGCCGCTCGAGGTAGAATCCCGCATCGCCGGCGATGTCGGGCAGCGCCGCCACCCGGCTCACGATGGGAACGCAGCCGCAGAGCATGGCCTCGCACGGCGCGCTGGGGAAGCCCTCCCAGATGCTCAGCTGCAGGTAGAAGGCATGACGCGCATACACGGCCGGGAGCTCCTCGTACGGCACGAAGCCCACCAGCTCCACGTTGGGCGGGACACGCGCATAGCGCATGGCCGGGGTGTTGCCCACCACCGTGAAGCGGCAGTCGGGCAGGCGGTCGGCGAGCGCGAAGAGCAGGTCGATCCCCTTGCGCTCGAAGTTGGATGCGTTCATCTGCGCGACCGTGAGGAAGCTGCGCGGCGCAGGCCTCCCCGCCGGCTTGAAACGATCCGCATCGTAGCCGTAGGGGATCACCGTGCAGGGCACGGCATTCCCGGGGTCGAAGGCCTTGTAGCCCTGCAGGAGCGGATCGCCCGGCGCCTGGGAATACCGCTGCTCGGAAAGCACGAGGTTCTGGCTGCAGGGCACCAGGTGAGACGCATGGCGCAGCGACCAGCGGGTGATGGCGCCCATGGGGAACCGATGGTGCGCCCCGTACCGGAACGAGGGGAAGGATGCGCAATCGAAGCCGCCCAGCACCACCACGGCCGGAACGCGCAGCAGCCGCCCGAACAGCACCGGAAGCGCCGCATGGAATCCGCCGAACTGGGTGACGGACACTGCGGCACCGGGCAGATGCCTGAGCAGGAAGGCCAGCTGGCGCAGCAGCTCCCAGGGCGTGTGCGCCTTGCTGCGCGGGGCGAACACGAAGGGCACCACGCGGAAGCGCGCAGCAAGCAGCGCCATGTCGTTCCGCGCGAACGAGGCCATGATCGTCGTGCAATAGACCAGCTTCGGCTTCCCTGGCATGTCGTCCGCAGCGAAGCTAGGCGGGCAAGCCCCATGCGGCTATTTTCGGCGCCGCTCCCGCTCCCATGGCCGCACTGATCAAGGACCTCATCGGCAAACCGGTGTATCGCGGGCTCAACGCCCTGCTCGGCAGGGTGCGGGCCGCACAGAGCCGGGCCAT
Organism: Flavobacteriales bacterium; assembly: GCA_030584065.1. Taxonomy (NCBI): domain Bacteria; kingdom Pseudomonadati; phylum Bacteroidota; class Flavobacteriia; order Flavobacteriales; species Flavobacteriales bacterium. The sequence continues at coordinate 37,461 of CP129489.1, read as the reverse complement.
CCCGAAGGTGGAGCTGCAGCCGCGGCACATCGCCCGCCTGCGCGTAGTGACCGACCGCGATGCCTTCCTCGAGGCCCTGCCCAAGGGCGGGGTGGTGGCCGAGGCCGGCGTGGACCATGGCGATTTCTCGGCGCGCATCCTGGCCATCAGCCGCCCGCAGCGGCTGCACCTCATCGACATGTGGGGCAGCAAGCGCTACCACGGCGGCCTGCAGCAGCATGTGCGCGACCGCTTCGCCAAGGAGATCGCCACCGGGCAGGTGCGGATCGACCTGGGGCTGAGCACCGAGGTGCTGAAGTCCTATCCCGACGGCCTCTTCGACTGGATCTACATCGACACCGACCACGGCTATCGTGTCACGGCCGCCGAGCTGGAGATCGCACGCACCAAGGTGAAGCCGGGCGGAATCATCGCCGGGCACGACTACATCACCGGCAACTGGGACGGCGGTGTGCGCTACGGGGTGGTGGAAGCGGTGCATGAGTTCTGCGTGAAGCACGATTGGGAGCTGGTCCTGCTCACCCATGAGACGGACCGGCACCTGAGCTTCGCGATACGCGCCCTATGATTGCGGGGTGCCCGCAAAGCGGTCGCGGAACCGGGCCAGCAGCTCCACCAGTTCGCGCGTGAGGCCCAGGACGTGGGCCGCCGGCCAGAAGAGGGCCGCCGCCAGCAGCGCGCGCAGCGGCAGGTCGACCCAGGGATTCATCGTGAGCGGAACCCAGGGCAGCGCCAAGGACAGCAGCGCAATCAGCGCCATCACCAGCGCGGAGCGACGGTCGAAGGGCCATAGCCCGTACTTCCACCACAGGAACCAGGTGCGGTAGGCGTTCACCGCCAGCAGCGAGATGAAGGTGGCCCATGCCGCTCCCGCCAGCCCCATGGAGCGGATCAGGAAGAAGTTGGCCACCAGATTGATGGCCACCATCGCCAGCGAGCTGAAGGCATCGAGTCGGTAGCTCCGCGACATGCTGATGATGGCCGGGCTCAGGCCGATGCTGCTGTTGAGCAGGTAGGCCAGGCCGATGATGAAGGCCACGATGGCCGCTCCCGAATAGGCCGGCGGCAGCAGCCCGAATAGGTCCTCCATGCCGGTGAACATGAGCACGAAGAGGAAGCCGCTGAAGAGCAGCTGGGCGAAGGCGCTCCGACGGTAGAGGTCGCCCACCAGCCCCCGGTCGTTGCGCTTCCAGGCCTCGGCCAGCAGGGGTGCAGCGGCCTGTTGCAGCGCGCGACCCGGTGCGGCGATGACGCTGCCGAAATAGAAGGCAACCGCGTAGTGCGCCACATAGGTGAGGGACTGCTCGCCGAGCATGGCACCGATCATGAGCTGGTCCATGTTGCCGAGGATGATGCCCGCCACACTGGCCGAGAAGGTGAAGGCGGTGTAGGCGATTAGGCTGCGGCGCAGGCGGCCGGGCATCCAGCGGTGCGCCCAGCCCAGGCGCAGCTCACCTGCGCGCCACAGGTCGGCCACGAGCGCCAGGGTGCAGGCCAGGAACACGGCGGCGTAGAGCGCCATGAAGAGGCTGAAGGGCAGGTGGAGCCAGGCCTGCAAGGCGATGAGCGCGGTCTGGAGCGCGCGCATCACGAACTCGCGGATGAAGGTGGGCTGCACGGTGCGCCGGAGCGAACGGCTGTAGCTGCGCAACAGGATGAAATACACCTCCGCCAGGACGATGGGCAGCAGCAGAAGCCCATAGGTGCCGTAGAGCGCGTTGCGATCGGCGAACACCCGGGTGAAGGCGCCGTGGAAGCCCCAGAGCACAAGGATGGCGATGAGCGACACCACGAGGCCGAAGAGCAGCAGCATGCCCAGCAGCCCGCGGTGCCCGCGCGCCGGATCGCGGAAGTAGGGGAAGTAGCGGATCACCGTGTTCTCCGCGCCCAGCTGCGCCACCTGCGCGGCGATGGTGGCGATGGAGACCAGCAGGCGCGTGAGCCCGAACTCATCGGCAGCCAGCACCCGCGGATAGAGCAGCACCACATTGACGAAGCCAAGGCCGATGCCGAGGTAGGCGAGCAGGGTGTTTAGGGTGGCCTGGCGGGCGATGATCCCCATGGTGACGGGCGAAAGTAGGCGCGCCGGTCAGCGGTTGGCGACAAGGCCGTCCAGCACGCCGGCCATACCGCCAGCCAGCGCGCGGCGGTCGTAGCGCGCATAGGCGGCGGCATCCACGGGCGGGGCATCGAAGAGCGCCCGCACCCGTGCGGCATCGGTTGCGGAAGGCGTTGGGGGCAGCAGCAGGTGGGCCTCGCCGAGCACGCGCGCCGCATCGCCGTCGCGCGGGCCCACAGCAAGGATGGGCCGGCCCGTGCTCAGGTACTCATAGAGCTTGGTGGGCAGGATCCCGTGCTGATTGGCGGTGGTGTTGATGGGCAGCAGCAGCACGCGCGCCCGCGCGATCTCACGCATGGCCTCCGCCCGCGGCAGGTGGCCCATGCGCTCCACATGCGCGCCAAGGCCAGCGGCATTCACGCTGGCGATCACGCTGGCATCGACCGGGCCCACGAACCGCAGCCTGAAGCGCGCGGCGAAGCCCTCATCATCTGCGCAGAGCCGTGCAAGCAGCTTCCACAGGCCGGGCTGGTCGCGCGTGGGGCTCATCGATCCGGCATGCACCAGCGAGCACTCCTCATCCACCTGCACCGGCGCGCGCGGGAGATCGGCGGGATCATAGCCATTGGTGACCACTGCCACGTCCCTGGCGCCGAGCGCCTCCAGTTCCTTTGCCCAGCGCCAGCTCACGGTGACCACACGGTCGGCGCTAGCGAGCACCGTGCGCTCCATCCGGCGATGGCGCGCATCGGCCCAGCGCGTGAGGCTCAGCTGCTGGTAATAGTCGATGCCCGTCCAGGGATCGCGGAAATCGGCCACCCAGCGCACGCCCAGGGCCCGCTTGAGCCCAAGGCCCACCAGGTGCATGCTGTGCGGCGGACCGGTGGTGACCACGGCATCGACGGGATGCTCGCGCAGGTACTCGCGGAGGTACCGGATGGACGGCCGCACCCACCACACGCGCGCATCGGGCACGAAGAGGTTGCTGCGCACCCACAGCGCCAGTCGCTCCTTCCAGCCCGGCGCACCGCTCCCCTCCTCCTTCAGGAAGGCGGTCTGGATGCGCGCGTCCTGCGCCCTGCCGGTGAATCGCTTGTACAGGCCGAAGGGCTCGGTAATGGGCCGCTTGATCACCTCAAGGCCCGGCGCCACATCGCGCAGCAGGCCTTCGTCCACCGCCGCCATCTCGGGGTTCGAGGGCGTGTACACCACGGGGCTCCAGCCGTGCTCAGGCAGGTACCGGCACATCTTCAGCCAGCGCTGACCGCCCACCCCGGCGTTGGGCGGCCAGTAGTAGGTGATCACCAGCACCCGCTTCATGCCCCGGCGTTGGCGAGGGCCTTGCGCGCCTCCAGGCCGAGGACACCTAGCGCGAGCAGCAGCACCAGCAACGAGGCTCCGAGCATCACGGGCTGCGCAGCCGCATAGGCCCTCCCCTGCACGGCGAACACCACCTTGTGCTCGCCGGCGGGCACCGCCAAGGCGCGCAGCACATAGTCGGCGCGGGCGTGCGCGGCCGGCGCACCATCGATGCTGGCCTGCCAGTCGGGGCCGTACCAGATGCTGCTGAACACCACGATGCCGCCCTTCTCCGAGCGCACGGTGTACTCCTGCCGGTCGGTGGCATAGCGGTCCAGCGTCACGGTGGCCGTGGGATCCGGCACGGGCCGGGCATCACCGATGGCCGCGCGCTGGCGCTCATCGAGCAGCACGGTGCGCGCGGGATCGATGCCGCCCAATGCGGTGATCTCCTCATCGGCGCTCTTCACCCACCGGGCCTCCTCCACGAACCAGGCGCTCCCCAGGGAATTGGTGTTGAGGATGGGCGGCCGCTCGTTGCTGTAGATGAGGTAGCGCGCGTTGAGCATGTTCAGCACCGGCTCCTGCGCCAGCAGGCTGTCGATGCGCGCTATTGTGGCGCCTTCGCCGAAGCCGGCGGCGACACGCCCGATGGCGGGCCGCAGGTGGAACTCGATGAGCTCCTGGTAGCGCTCCAGCTTGGCGCCGTGGTAGCCGCCGATGCTCTTGTGGAAGTAGCTCACCCGCGAATCGTTGAAGGGGTTGCCCATCCACAGCACACGATAGTCGGTGGCGCGCCGGAGCGCCGCGTAGCGCAGCATCTGGTCCTCCTCCTTGCTCATCACGCGGTCGGCGCCGCGCGCCGCGGCCCGCTTCTGCTTCGCGCGCTCGAGTGCCTGCCTGTACCAAGCATCTGCGGCGGGCGTCCACTCCTGCTGCAGGATGGCCTGATCGGCTGCGTTCGGCTTGTGCGGGAAGAGGCTGGCCTTGGCGTCCTCCCATGCCAGGTAGCGGCCCTTGTCCTTCTCGTTGTTCACGTAGCGCTTGTCCACCGGCCACAGGTCGGCGATGAACAGGATGCCGAGCAGTGCGATGAAGGCGGGCTTGGGCAGCCTGCCGCGACCGAACAGGAAGAGGGCCAGCGCGGCGGCGAGCACGAAACCGAAGCTGCGCCACGCATCGGCACTGACCACATCCGCGCGGTACGCCTTGATGCCATCGACCAGGAGGCGCACATCGGCCTCGGGTGCAGCACCGGAATCGATGCGCTCGTTGAATGCGGCACGCTCCGCATCGCTGAGCAGCTGGATGAAGGCGGCGGGCGCCATGGCCAGCGCCAGCAGCAGCGCGAGCAGGGCGCCGGCCGGCACCAGGAAGCGGCGCTCCTTCGCCTTGTCCCACGCGCCCTCGCGCAGCAGGCGGTCAAGGTGCACCATGCCGAGCACGGGCACCGCGAGCTCCACGATCACGAGGATGATGGTGACCGCGCGGAATTTGCTATAGCCCGGCACGAGGTCGAGGAAGAAGTCGGTGAGGGGCATCAGGTTGCGCCCCCAGCTCAGCAGCAGGGTGAGCACCAGCGCAGCGAAGAGCGCATAGGCCAACGTATCGCGCATGGCCCACAGGCCGGCAAGCAGGTAGACGACCACCAGGCCGCCCATGAGCCACGAGGCCTTCACCCCCCAGAGCGTGGCGACGCCCGTTGCCGCATCGACCGCCATGCTGTTGTTGATGAACACGAGCAGCAGCGCCAGCAGGAGCGCGCTGAACATCCACCAGCCGGCACGGCCGGTGGCGGCACCGGCCATCACCAGCAGCAGCAGCACGGCGATCGCACCCACGTAAACCGGGCCCGAGGTGAAGTCCTGATCGCCCCAATAAGCGTTCACGTAGCCGCCGCCCTGGTACTCCTTCACCACCGCGTTGCGGAAAGCGGGGTCCTCGATGCGGCGGAAGTCGTCCTGCTTCTGGATGATGGAGGCCGACGCGCCGCCCTTCGCGTTGGGCACCAGCAGCGTAAGGCTCTCCTGCTTGCCGTAGCTCCACTGCGTCACATAGTCGCGGTCGAGTCCGCTGGTCTGCTTGGCCGCTGCTGCGGCGCCCTCCGGGGTGATGGTGAGCTCGCTTCGGCCGCGCGTAGTGTAGCTGCCGTACTCGTAGGTGGTCCACAGCATGCCCAGGTTGCAGGCGAGCGCCAGCGCCACGCCGCCAAGCCCTAGCGCGGCGCGCCGCGCCAGGTCGGCCGCCTGCCCCTCGCGGATGGCGCGTGCGGCTTCCGCCAGGGCCAGCAGCACCAGAACGAATCCCAGGTAGTAGGTGATCTGCACGTGGTTCATCATCACCTCGAGGCCCAGGAAGAGCGCCAGCAGGGCCGCGCCGAGCAGCGCCCGCCCGCGCAGCAGCACCCACGCCGCGCCCAGCACCATGGGGGCGTAGCCGATGGCGTTGGCCTTGCTGTTGTGGCCCGCCTCCAGGATGACGAAGAAATAGGAGCTGAATCCGAACGCGATGGCGCCCACGATGCTCAGCCAGGGATCCACCCGCAGGCACCGCAGCAGGATGTACATGCCCAGCAGGTAAAGGAAGAGGAAGCTCATGGGCCGGGGCAGGAAGCCATGGAAAGCCTGATCGGCGAAGCGCAGCAGGTTGGCCGGCCACAGCACGGTGATCTGGTAGGCCGGCATGCCGCTGAACATGCTTCCGGTCCACAGCGGGTCCTCGTCGGTGGCCTCGCGGTGCTCGAGGATCTCCTGGGCCATGCCCTGCCAGTTGCGCAGGTCGCCCTGCACCAGGCGCTTGCCCTCCAGGGCGGGACTGAAATAGACGAGGCTGAGCGCGTAGAACACGGCGAGCGCCGCCAGCACGGGCAGCAGCTTCTTCAGGATGGGCTTCATGCGGGATGAGGCAGGTTACTTGATCTCCTCGAAATCGGCATCGATGATGGTGCCCCGTGGCGCAGGGGAGCCATCGCCTGCGCGGGGCGCCTCCTCCACGCGGACGTGCCCTGGCGGGCGGTGCGGTCCGGGCCCAGGGGCCGGCCGCGCCGCGGCGCTGCGGCGCATGATGAGCCGAACGAGCCAAAGGATGAGCAGCAGTACCGCGATGGTGCGGATCGTACCGGTGAAGCTGGCTTCGGCGATGGGCATGGCGGCGAAGGTACTGGGGGCGGATCTTGGTCGGAGCCGCGGCGGAATCGCCCTGCCGGCGAAGCCCGCCCGGTGCTGGGCGCACAAACCGTACCTTCGCGGCCTCCGCGTGCCGCTCGGGCGCGCGCATCCCCTCAATCCGCTCGCGATGTCCTCCTTCGATTCGCTCGGCCTCCGGGCGGAGCTGCTCCGTTCGCTCACCGACCTCGGCTGGCAGCAGCCCACACCCGTTCAGGAGCGCGCCATCCCGCAGCTGCTCTCCACCGACCAGGACGTGGTGGTGCTCGCCCAGACCGGCACCGGCAAGACCGGCGCCTTCGGCCTGCCCCTGCTCATGGACATCGATGCCGGGGAGCGCGGCGTGCAGGCCTTGGTCCTGGCCCCCACGCGCGAGCTCTGCGTGCAGATCACCGGCGACCTGGAGCGGTTCGCCCAGCACCTGCCCGGTGTGCGCCCCGTGGCCGTGTACGGCGGCGCCAACATCCGCGACCAGATCCGGGCCATCCAGCGTGGCGCCAACATCGTGGTGGCCACCCCCGGCCGCTTGCTCGATCTCCTCGGCCGTGAGGCCGTTGACCTGAGCGCCGTGCACACCGTGGTGCTCGACGAGGCCGACGAGATGCTCAACATGGGCTTCCAGGAGGACCTCACCGACATCCTGCAGGCCACGCCCGGCGACAAGCGCACCTGGCTCTTCAGCGCCACCATGAGCGGGGAGGTGCGCGCCATCGCCAAGCGCTACATGCGCGACACCGTGGAGCTGCAGGTGGGCGAGCGCAACGCGTCAGCCGCATCGATCCAGCACCAGTACTGCGTGGTGCACGCACGCGACCGCTTCGCCGCGCTCAAGCGCTTCATCGATGCCGAGCCCGACCTCTTCGCCATCGTCTTCTGCCGCACCAAGCATGAAACGCAGGAACTCGCCACTGCCCTCATCAAGGACGGCTTCGTGGCGGATGCCATCCATGGCGACCTGAGCCAGGCCCAGCGAGACCATGTGATGGGCCGCTACCGTGCCCGCACCCTGCAGCTGCTGATCGCCACCGATGTGGCCGCCCGGGGCATCGATGTGAGCGATGTGACGCACGTGATCCACTTCGACCTTCCCGGCGAGGCCGAGAGCTACACCCACCGCAGCGGCCGCACCGCACGCGCCGGGCGAACCGGCATCTCCCTGAGCATCATCGGCCTCCGCGACGTGGGCAAGATCCGACAGCTCGAGCGGGCCCTCAAGACCCACTTCACCTACGTGCGCGTGCCGGGTGGCGGCGACATCGGCAAGGCCCAGGTGGTGGCCTACATGCACAAGCTGAAGGGCGTGGAGGTGGACCATGACGCCCTCGCCTCCATCCTCCCCACGGCCCACCAGGAACTCAGCGCCTTCAGCAAGGAGGAGCTCATCGAGCGCTTCATGAGCGTGGCCTTCAACCGCCTCATCACGCAGTTCCGCGACCTGCCCGACCTCAACGTGGACATGAGCCGCAAGGACCACACCGCCCGCGTGGAGCGGCCCTCCTCGCGCGAGCGCTTCAGCACGGGCAAGCAGATGTTCATCAACCTGGGCAGCGCCGACGGCTTCGACAAGGGGAAGATGCTCGGCTATGTCTGCGGCATCAGCGGCGTGCAGGGCGATGTGATCGGGCGCATGCTCATCAAGGACGTGTACTCCTTCATCGACATCGAGCCCGCGCACTTCGAGCAGGTGTTCAATGCCTTCAAAGGCGCCAACTACAAGGGCCGGAAGGTGCGCGTCGACGAGGCACAGGGGCCACAAGGCGGCGCACCGCGCCACGATGCGCCGCGCCCCCCGCGTGAAGGCGGCTATCAAGGCGGCGGGTACAAAGGCGGCGGATACAAGGGCGGAGCCCAAGGCAACCGCTCCCACCAAGGCAGCTACCGTGGCCGCGAGGAGCGGGGCGGTCCTCCCCAGCGCGGCAGCTACCAGAAGAAGGAGGGTTTCTACGAGCCCAAGCCGAAGTTCCCAAGGAAGGGCAAGGCCTGATCGGCAGGAAAGAGAAAGCGGCCCTTCACCAGGACCGCTCACTCCCCGCCCGTGCGGGTCGCTCCTTTACCCTGCGCTCACGCATGCACTCGCTGCTCCTGCAGGATGCGCTGCGCGATGTCCAGGATACGCGTGTCATCAAGCGCCACCACGCCGCCATCCGGGCCCGGCTCCAAGTGCACGCCCATGGGCCGCCCGTTGGGGTGGGTGTAGCCGCCGAAGTAGTTCCAGACGCTCTCCACGGTCACATCCAGCTCGCGCGCGATGCGGTGGATGCTCCCATCAGGCAGGTTGTCCTTGATCCGCCGCAGCTCATTGAAGGTGATGTTCATGATGGGATGGGTTTGGTTGATGCGTCAGAAAGGTAAGCGCGCGAAACCCCGTTTCCAAGCGCCCCGCGGCACGGTCTTGGGTGGCGCGCGCTACCTTCACCACCATGCGTGCCTCCGGTTGTGCAGTCCTGCTGGGCCTGCTGCTCTCCACCCCCCCCGTAGGCGCCCAACAATACGACCTGCGCACCTTCTCCCTCGAGCAGGGACTGCCCAGCGCTGCGGTCAACGACCTCTGCGAGGACGCCGAGGGCTTCCTCTGGGTGGCCACCGACCAGGGCGTGGCGCGTGGCCAAGGACTGCGGTTCGAGGCTTATGGACGCGCCCATGGCTTGCCGGGCGATGAGGTGACCGCCCTCCTTCCCCAATCGGACGGCACACTGTGGCTGGGCTTGCGCAATGGCACGCTCGCCATGTGGAGCAACGGCGCCATCACCCCTTGGGACGGTACCGGGCTGCCCCGCCACCCTGTTCGCGCCCTGCTGCCCGACGGCGCAGGAGGCCTGTGGCTGGCCAGCCGGGGCGGAGGCATCTGGCGCATCGCCGCAGGCGAACGGGAGGCCCGCCCCCTGAACGAGGGGCTGCCCGCGCTCCGCATCAATGCCATCGCCCAGCAGCCCGGTGGCCCGCTGCTGGCCGCCACCGACAGCGGCTTGGCGGTGCTTAAGGGAGCGCGATGGCAGCCCATGCCCGTGCCCGCCCTGCCTTCGTCACGCGTGCTGGCCCTCTTCGCCGACAGCCTGGGCGTGCTGGCCGGGACAGACAAGGGCTACCTGGAGCTCGATACCGCCATGCGTCCACTGCCCGTGGAGCAGCGCTTCGCCGGGCACCACCCGCTGGCCCTGCCCCACCCCGTGGTGCTCACCGCGCTGCGCGCCGCCAACGGCGACCTCTGGCTCGGCACGCCTGGCGGCTTGGTGCACCTTACCCGGCAAGGCGGCCTGCCCGTGCTGAAAGCCATCACCGAGGCCAATGGACTGGGGCACGATCTGGTGCGCTGCCTTCATCAGGACCGCAGCGGCGGCATCTGGGCCGGCACCGCCTTCGGCGGCATCAGCAAATTCACCAGCGACGCATTCCTGTACTTCACCGAGCGCGACGGGCTGCGCTCGCGCATCGTGAGCGCCATCCACCGAACCCCCGACGGGTTGCTGTGGCTGGGCACCCAAGGCGGTGGCGTGGCCTGCTGGGACGGCACCCGCCTACGCTCCTACGGCCGCGAAGAAGGCCTTCCATCGCTCTTCGTCACCTGCCTCGGCGAGGACGCCCGGGGGCACCTGCTCGTGGGTACCGCCATGCATGGGGTGCATCGGCTGAACGGCGATCGGTTCCAGCCCGCTCTCCAATCAGGGCACCTTGACGACGACCGCATCCATGCCATCCGAACAGGGCCTGACGGCCGCGCCTGGGTGGGTGCCTCCACCGGCCTCCACCGCGAGGGCCTTGACGGCCGCTTCGTGGCGTACAGCGGCATTGCACAGCCTGTCACCGCCCTGCTGCTGCATGCCGACACGCTCTGGGCCGGTACGGACAGCGGCCTCGTGGCGCTGCCCCTCGCCGGTGGCCCCCCAAGTGCCCTTCGGCATCCGCGCCTGCCGCGGGTGCGCATCACCGCGCTGGTGCGCGACACCCCGGGCAACCTGTGGGTGGGCACCGCTGGCGATGGGCTCTACCGCGTGCAGGGCAGCCGCATGGGGCATTACACCGACGACGACGGCCTGCAGAACCTGGCCGTGGAAGCCTTGGCGCTCGACGCTCAGGAGAACCTGTGGCTGGGAACCCGCAAGGGCATCCACCAGGTGGAGCTCGATGCCCTGCAGGAGCAGGTGCTCGGCATCAGGGCCTACGGGCCCGATGACGGCTTCATCGGCATCGAGAGCCTGCGCGGGGCCGCACTGCTCGACAACGACAGCGCGCTCTGGTTCGGCACCGTGCGCGGCGCCATCCGTTACGACCCCCGCCTGGTGGTGGACGATCCGCGCGAGCCATTGGTGCACCTCACCGAGCTGCAGCTCTTCTACGAGAAGCCGGACTGGACACCCTGGTGCGAGCGCATGGGTGGGAATGGATTGCCCGAAGGGCTGGAGCTGCCACACGACCGCAACCACCTCACCTTCGCCTTCACCGGCATCTCCCTGGCCTTCCCCGAGAAAGTGCGCTACCGCTGGATCCTGGAAGGGTACGACCCCGACTGGAGCCCCATCACCGCCACCCAGCGCGTCACCTACAGCAACATCCCTCCCGGCAGCTACACCTTCAAGGTGATGGCCCGCAACGCGAGCGGCGTGTGGAATGCCGAGCCCATCGCCTTCACCTTCACCGTGGCTCCGCCCTTCTGGCAGACGCCCACCTTCCGCATCGGCGGGGGCGCCACTTTACTATTGGCCTTCTTCGGCTTCGTGCGCGTACGCGAGCGGCAGCTGCGGCGCGACCGCGAACGACTGGAAGCCACCGTGGCCCACCGCACACGCGAGTTGGCCACCGAGAAGGACCGCAGCGAGCGGCTCCTGCTCAACATCCTGCCCGCTTCCACCGCCGAGGAGCTCAAGACCAAGGGCACTGCCGAGGCCCGACGCTACGAGCGTGCCACCGTGCTCTTCAGCGACTTCAAGGGCTTCACGCACTTCAGCAGCCGCATGGACACCGATACGCTGGTGGCCGAGCTGGACCACTACTTCCGACTCTTCGATTCCCTTTGCGACCGCCACCGGCTGGAAAAGATCAAGACCATCGGGGATGCCTATATGTGCGCCGCGGGTCTGCCCGAGCCCTCGCCCCAGCACGCCCTGCAGGCCGTGGTGATGGCCCTGGGCATGCTCGAGGCCGTGGAACGCAGCAATTCCGAGCGGCGCTCCAAAGGCCTTCAGGAATGGCCCGTGCGCATCGGCCTGCACAGCGGGCCCGTGGTGGCCGGCGTGGTGGGCGAGAAGAAGTTCGCCTATGACATCTGGGGCGATACCGTGAACCTGGCCAGTCGCATGGAGGCCAATGGCGAGGCCGGCCGCGTGAACATCAGCGGGCCCGTCTACGCCCAGGTGATGGGCTACATCGAGGCCCAGCCGCGCGGCCCCATCCAGGTGAAGGGCAAGGGCGAGGTCCAGATGTACTTCGCGCTGCGCCTGAAGCCCCGCTACAGCGCCGATGCGCAGGGGCTGTTGCCGAATGCGGAGCTGCTGAAGGCGCTGGGGGCATGATCCGCAGGGGTGCATGGCGAGTGCGCAGCGGAGGCGCTATAGGCGACGGGATCCCGTGCCGGCTGTCAGCATGCGCTGAATGAGATGGCGCCGCTTGGCCTGAGCCGCCTACCTTGTCCGATCAAGCGAGCATCCATGGCCTCCTCACCCGACCACCAGGCCCACCGCCTGCTCCTTTCCGGCGCCTGGCTCCTGTTGCTGGGCCTGCTCACCGGACTGCTGGTTCCGGCCTTGGCCAATCCGCGCATGGGGCTCAGCAGCCACATCGAGGGAGTGCTCAACGGGATGCTGCTCCTGCTGCTGGGGCTGCTGTGGCCCCGCCTGGTGCTCACCGACCGGTGGCGCCGCATCGCGGCCGCCTGCGCCATCTACGGCACCTTCGCCAACTGGGCCACCATGCTGATCGCGGCCGCGCTCAATGCCGGCGGACAGCTCACCGTAGCGGCTGAAGGCCGCACGGGCAGCCCGCTCGCCGAAGGCATCGTGAACTTCGGCTTGGCTTCGCTCACGCTGGCGATGCTCGCGGCGGCCGTGACCATCATCGCGGGATTGCGGCGCCGCGGCGCATAGCTCTGCTCTGGCTGATTACCGGGAAGGCAACAACAGGCTGCAGCCCCCCAACCGGGCGCCCCCGCGTACCGCTTGGCCCAAGCGGCGCATCATCATCGTGCCCCGACCGTGACCTGACCTGCCCCTCAGCGCTTGCGCTCTTCCTTCATCCGCCCGCGCTGCTCCACGCCCTCCTTGCGGTGCTCCATGCGCTTCTCCATACCCTCCTTCCGCTGCTCACGCATGGCCTGCCACTTCGTGAACTGCTCTGCGGTGAGGATGGCCTTCATCTCCGCCTCGTGCTCGGCGCGGCGCTTATCCATCTCGGCGCGTTTGGCCTCGCGCTCGGTCTTCAGCTGGGCGCGCCGGGCCTCGGCCTCCTGGGCGTGCTGCAGGTGCAGGGCCTGCACCTTCGCGGCCTGTTCCGGCGTGAGCTCGAGCACAGTGGTCAACCTTTCGGTGCGTGCCTTGGCTGTTTCCTCCGGACTGCGCTGCGGCTTGTCCTGCGCGCTGGCCAGGCCTGCGACCAGAAGGCTCGCCGATATCACGATGGGCTTGATCATGTTGCTTGGGTTTACCGCTCTGACCCGCCCGTGGCGTGCAGGTTCAACCGGATGAAGCACCGTTAACATCTCTTCGCATCCTCATCCTTTCCATACGAAGAACGCATCGGGGATGTCCCAGGCCCTGCCCTTTGCGTCGCGCACTACCACGTGCACGCGGAAGGGCGTGCCGGGCGGCAGGTTCTGGATCATCTGGCGCTGGTAGGGTGTGATCTCGGCCTTCTCTCCGCCAGCGGACGCGTCCTTCCCCTTGCAGTCCTTGATGCAGAAGGTGAGCGAGACGATGCGCGCGCCGGGGACGCAGCCTTGCACATCCACCGCCTTGAGGCCGCTCCATTGCGCGGCGGTGATGTCGCCGCTGGACTTGCCGCCGAGCAGGATGCGTGGCGAGCCGCCCTCAGGAACGAAGGCGCGCGGTTCAAGCGGTGAAGCCAGCAGAACGGAAGCAAGGAGAAGCGTGACCGTGTTCATGACCATTGGGTTTGCCGGGAAATGCGTGCGCCGCGCTGGGGTAACGCGGCGCACGGCATCGGCTGTCCCAGGATCAACGCTCCATCACCAGCGGCAGCGCAAGGAGCGAACGGCCATCGCGGAGCGCAATGACCAGGCAACGGCTCGGGGCAATGCCTTCAGCCGTGAGGCTTAAGCGCAACAGCTGTGCGCCGCTCAGCTCAACCCACTGATCACCCCGTTGGCATCGATGTCCATGCCTTCCGCGGCAGGCACCTCGGGCAGGCCGGGCATGCGCATGATCTCGCCGCAGATGGGCACCACGAAGCCGGCGCCGGCGCTGATCTCGATGTCGCGCACGGTGATGCGGAAGCCGGTGGGCGCGGCGCGCAGGTCCTTGTTGTCGCTGAAGCTGTATTGCGTCTTGGCCATGCACACCGGCACGCCGTTGAGGCCGAGCTTGTCGATGCGGCGCAAGGCGGTCTCGGCATCGCCGCTGTAGTCCACGCCATCGGCGCGGTAGATCTCCTTCGCGATGGTCTCGATCTTCTGCTTGATGGAGAGCGACAGGCCGTACAGCGGTTTGAACTCGCTCTTGCCCTCTTCGATCACGCGGAGCACGGCGCTGGCAAGGTCCGTCATGCCATCTCCGCCTTTCGCGAAGCCCTGAGCGAGCACCGCCTCGGCACCGCGCTCGGTGCAGTAGGCCTTGATCATGTCGATCTCCTCGGGCGTGTCCGTGGGGAAGTGGTTGATGGCCACCACGGCCTTCACGCCGAACTTGCTGATGTTCTCGATGTGGCGGCCCAGGTTGGCGAGGCCGGCCTTCAGCTTGTCGGGCGCGGCGTTGTTCACTTCCTTCACGTCCACACCGCCGTGGTAGCGCAGCGCGCGCACCGTGGCCACGATCACCGCGGCGCTCGGCTTCAGCCCCGCTGCACGGCACTTGATGTCGAAGAACTTCTCGGCGCCCAGGTCCGCTCCGAAGCCCGCCTCGGTCACCACGTAATCGCCGAGGCTGAGGCCCATCTTGGTGGCGAGCACGCTGTTCACGCCCTGCGCGATATTGGCGAAGGGACCGCCGTGCAGGATGGCGGGATTGCCCTCCAGCGTCTGCACCAGGTTCGGCTTGATGGCGTCCTTGAGCAGGATGGCCATGGCGGCCTCGGCCTTCAGGTCGCGGGCGTAGACGGGCGTGCGGTCCCAGCGCTGGCCCACGTAGATGTCACCGAGGCGCTTCTTCAGGTCCTCGAAGCTGGTGGCGAGGCAGAGGATGGCCATCACCTCGCTGGCGGGCGTGATGTTGAAGCCATCCTCGCGCGGCACGCCGCCGTTCACGCCGCCCAGGCCGATGGTGATCTTCCGCAGGGCGCGGTCGTTCATGTCCATCACGCGCTTCCAGGCGATGGTGCGCGGATCGATGCCAAGCGAGCGCTTGCGGTTCTGCAGGTTGTTGTCGATGAGCGCGGCGAGGAGGTTGTTGGCCTTCTCGATGGCCGCGAAGTCGCCGGTGAAGTGGAGGTTGATGTCCTCCATGGGCACCACCTGCGCGTAGCCGCCGCCGGCCGCACCGCCCTTCATGCCGAACACGGGACCCAGGCTCGGCTCGCGCAGCACCACGGTGCTCTTCTTCCCGAGCTTGTTGAGGCCCTCGTTCAGGCCGATGCTGGTGGTGGTCTTGCCTTCGCCGGCCGGCGTGGGGCTCACAGCGGTGACGAGGATGAGCTTGCTCTTCGCGGCCTTGGCATCATCGATGAGCGTGAGCGGCAGCTTGGCCTTGGTGCGGCCATAGGGCTCGATCACCTCCGGGTCGATGCCGAGCCGCTCCGCGATCCGCGCGATGGGCTTCAGTTGGGCTTTCTGGGCGATCTCGAGGTCGGTGGGGAATGCCATGCGTGCAGGACTTGGTGCGCGAAGGAACCGCAAAGGGGCGAAGGCGCAAAGCCCCGGCATGCCGGAACCCTGGGGATGCCCGGGCATCCCGCCCGACACCCTGACGCCCATCAACCTGGAGGTCCTCGCCGGGCGCTTCCTTTAGAACAACGAGATCATCCAGCGCTCATGAACCGCTATCAGTTCCTCGCAGGCCTCCTGCTCCTATCTGGCGCCGTTATCCGGGTGCATGCGCAGGCGGACGCCATGCCCCAAGCGGAGCCGGAAGGGACCGCGACCGCCATATGGGTGGATGCCGGCGTCGGTATCGCCTCGAAGGGCTTTGTCTATCGGGGCGGGGCCCACCTCATGCTGCGCCCGGTCATCCTCTCCATCGGCGTCGGGCAGGTCAGCGGCAAGAGCGGCCTCAACATCTCCAATGAATGGGAGCGCATGAGCACGGTGCACGCCATGGCGAGTTACGTCCTCACTCCGCCGGGCACGCGGGTGATGGCCTCTGTCGGTGCGGGAGTGGGCTATGGACAGTATGAAGAGCACGCCTTGGCGCCCGGCAGCAACTGGCTCCTCGACCCCGTTTATGAAACGCGCAAGGCCGCGATGCTCGACTTCCCGATACAGCTCATGGCCAACTTTCTCGTCCGCTTGGACCTTGGCCTCTTCGCGGGCTTTGAGGGCCATGTGAACGGGGAGATGCCCACAGCAGGCTTCGTGGTCGGCGTGCGCTTCGCGCCAATCGAATAGCGCGCGACGGCCGGACCCGCGGAGCTGTGCCTACTGCACACCGAAACCGGCCTTCCTCAGGTCCTGCCAGAAGCCCGGGTAGCTCTTATTCACCACCTGCGGATCCTCGATGGTGATGCTGCCGAGCCGCAGCGCGAGCGGCGCCAGCGACAGCGCCATGCGGTGGTCGATGTCGGGGTGGAAGCTCATGGGCGAATCGGCGGTGATGCCCTGCTTCACGGCGAAGGCGCCATCGGCGAAGGCGGATTGGCCGCCCATCCGCGCGATGGCATCGGCCACCGCGCGCAGGCGATCGGTCTCCTTCACGCGGAGGTTGTCGAGGCCTGTGAGTACCGCAGGCTGGCCCAGTGCGGCCAAGGTGAAGGCCAGGGGCTGGAAGAGATCGGGCACGTGCTTCAGGCTTCGCGGCAGGTCCTCCCATTTGCCGGGCGGTGCGCGATGGCTGATCCGGGCGCCTTCATCGGTGAATCGCGTCTCCACCCAGGGAGCCCAGAGGTATTGCGCCTCACGGTCGCCCTGCATGGTATCGTCGGTGAGGCCGGTGAGCAGGATGGCGCTGCCAGGCGCGAGCGCGGCGATCTCGTACCAGAACGCGGCGCTGCTCCAATCGGGCGGCACGGCAATGGGCGATGGGATGTAATCGCCGGGATCCACGCGCACGCCATCGAGCTCCAGGCGCGGGTACACGCCGAAGTGCGCGAGCATCTTCAGCGTCATGTGCACAAAGGGCTCGCTGAGGCGCGTGCCGGTCCAGCGCAGGGTGAGGCCTTCCCGCATCCGCGGCGCCACCATGAGCAGCGCGCTGAGGTACTGGCTGCTGATGGGCGAATCGAAGTGCACCTCGCCGCCCTTCAGGGCCCGGCCGCGCACGCGGTAGCCCTCCGGCACCCGCTCGATGTCCGCGCCCAATTGCCTTAGGGCGTTCACCAGGTCATCGTGCGGACGCTCGAGCAGGCGCGGGATGCCGGTGAGGATGTGCTCTTCGCCTGCGCGCACGCTGGCCCATGCGAGCAGGAAGCGGAAGGTGGTACCGCCCGCGCCGCAGTCCATCACACGCGGGGAATCGCGGAGCAGCGCTTGCATCACCCGGGTATCATCGCCATCGCTCAGGTGCGAGACGAGATTGAAGTCGTCGCAGAGCGAGGCCATGAGCAGCGCGCGGTTGCTGATGCTCTTGCTGCGGGGAAGGGCGATGGCGGTACTGATGGGCCCTTGGGGGCGCGATACGGTAACGGATGGCATGGGCGGCAAAGGAAGAACATGAGCGGCATGCTGCGCTGAGGCCATGGACGTGGCAACCGTGCGCCCGCTTACGCATGCTCCAGGCAATGCAAGACCGCGGGAACGCGCGGCCTCATGCACGCAGCGCTGATGATACTGCCTACCGGCTGCGCCTGCACCCGCCTTACCCCCTCACCAGCAAGCGGTAGTACTCCAGCGCCTCCTGCACCTGGGCGGCGGTCACCGCAACATCCACCCGGGCTGAGCCGATGCCCGTGAGCAAGGTGAAGCGGAACTGCCCGCCGCTGTTCTTCTTGTCGTTGCGCATGAGCTCGATGATCCGGTGGTCCTCGTCGCCTTGCAGCGCGAAGTGGCGATAGAGCCCCAGCAGCTGGGCGGCGATGCGGTCGCTGGCCTCGCGGGGCAGCAGGCCGAGGCGCCAGCTGAGCCAGGCCTCGCACACCATGCCCAGGGCCACCGCCTCGCCGTGCAGCAGGGCGCGCTGGCCGCCCTCCCACGAGAAGGCCTCGATACCGTGGCCGATGGTGTGGCCGAAGTTGAGCAGCTTGCGCGGGCCGGCTTCGCGCGGGTCCTCGCGCACCACTTCGGCCTTGATCGCCGCGCTGCGCTCCACCAGCGGGGCAAGCGCATCCAGGTCGTGCAACGGCGCAGCGGCGATGGCGGCGTAGTGCGCCGCATCGCGCACCAGCCCGTGCTTCACCATCTCGGCCACGCCGTTGAGCAGCTCGCGCTTGCCCAGGCTCTTGAGGAAGGGCACGTGCACGAAGACGCCCACCGGGTCATGGAACACGCCCACCACGTTCTTCACCCCGCCCAGGTCGATGCCCGCCTTGCCGCCGATGGCCGCATCCACCATGCCCATGAGCGAGGTGGGCACATGGGCGCAGCGGATGCCGCGCTTGTAGGTGCCGGCGATGAAGCCGCCCAGGTCGGTGACCACGCCGCCGCCCAGGCACACGAGCACCGCCTGGCGATCCGCCGCGCGGTCCGTGAGGTGCACCCAGATGTCATGGCAAACGGCCAGGGACTTGGACGCCTCGCCGGGCGGCACGCCGATGGTCTCGGCGTCGCGCAGCGCCGGCACACGGGCCAGCAGCTCGGGCAGCGCGTGGCGGAGCGTATTCTCATCGCCCAGCACGAAGAGGGCGGTGGGCTCGGCCGCCACCAGCGTCTCCTGCAGGGCCTGCAGCGCCCCTTCGCCCAACGCAACGGGGTGGCCGCCGGCATCCAGGAGGCGGCTATCGGTGCGCTTGGGGACCATGGCTACTTTTGGCCGCCCTCCGCCGGAAGGCCTCCCGCCAAAGGAACGAAGGAAGCCCCCATGCCGTCCACGGCCACCGCACCAGGCACCCGCCAACCCGACCTCCGCGATACCCGCATCGCCTTCCGGCAGTACACCGACCGCGGCCTGCAGCGCGCCTATTGGCTCTTCCGCCTCATCGGCATCCCCTGGCTCAACGCCGCCTCGCAATGGCTGGCCCAGGTGGCGCTGGTGCTGCACATTCCCGTACGCTGGGCGGTGAAGCCCACCATCTTCCGGCACTTCTGCGGGGGGGAGACCATCACCGAAAGCCTGCGCACCGTGCAGAAGCTCGGCGACGGCGGCCTGGGCACCATCCTCGACTACAGCGTGGAGGGCCAGGACGATGAAGAGGCGCTGGACCATACCCTGGCGGAGATCCTGCGCACGATTGCCGTGGCGGGTGAGCGCCGCGATGTGCCCTTCTCCGTCTTCAAGCCCACGGGCCTGGCGCCGGTGCGCATCCTGGAGAAAGTGAGCAACGACCAGCCCCTCGACACCGATGAGGCCCATGAATGGGCGCTGGCACAGGGGCGTGTGGAACGCATCTGCGCCGCCGCGGCCGCCGCCGCCGTGCCCGTGCTGATCGATGCCGAGGACAGCTGGTACCAGCCCGCCATCGACGCGCTGGCCACGCGCATGATGGAGCGCCACAACGGAGAGCGGGCCATCGTCTTCAACACCATCCAGCTTTACCGGCACGACCGGCTGGACTTCCTGCGGGCCTCCCTCGCCGCGGCCGAGCGCGACGGCTACCACCTGGGGGTGAAGCTGGTGCGCGGCGCCTACATGGAGAAGGAGCGCGAGCGCGCCGCCGAACAGGGCTACCCCTCGCCCATCCATGAGGACAAGGCCGCGGTGGACCGCGATTACGACGATGCGCTGCGCTTCTGCATCGACCACATCGACCGGGTGGCCGTGATGGCCGGCACGCACAACGAGCAGAGCGCCTTGCTGCTGGCACGGCTCATGGACGAGCGCGGGCTGGCGCGCAACGACCGGCGCATCTGGTTCGCGCAGCTGCTGGGCATGAGCGACCACATCAGCTACAACCTGGCGGACGCAGGCTACAACGTGGCCAAATACGTGCCTTATGGCCCGGTGCGCGCCGTGCTTCCCTACCTCATCCGCCGCGCCGAGGAGAACACCAGCGTGGCCGGTCAGATGGGGCGCGAGCTGCGGCTCATCGTGGAGGAGCGGAGGCGGCGCGCCAGGTAGCGACTGCCGGCTTCTGCGGCCGCTGGTCACGCCCGGCAACCGCTGCCACCGTTGGCCACTGCGCCGGGCCCAAGCCACCCTAGCTTGGGGGCACCAAGCCCGCTGCCATGACCCGCCACCTGCCCACCCTCTCCATCCTGCACTACGTCTACGGCGCCCTCACCTGCCTGGGCGGCGCGGCCGTGCTGGTGCTGGTCTTCATGGGCCTGCTGCTCAACAGCGGCAGCCTGCCCGCAGATGGCGATCCGCCCCCGGCCTGGGTGGGCCAGCTGATGCAGGGGCTCGGCTGGGGCCTCTTCGCCCTCATCGAAGCCATTGGCGTGCTGGTGATCCTCAGCGGCCGCTGGATCGCGCGCCGCACCAACCGCACGGGCTCACTCGTGGCCGCGGCCCTGTGCTGCCTCAACTTCCCGCTCGGCATGGCTTTGGGCGTCTTCACCTTCGTGGCGCTGCTCGACCCCGCGGTGCGGGCGGAGTACGATGCCGCAGCGCCGCGCGCCTAGCGCAGCTCCACCAGCGTGGCGGTGCTGTCGCGGTCGAAGTCGCGGAGCGTGGCGATGCGCAGGCGCAGCTGCCGGCCGTTGAAGGGCGCGGATACGCTGTAGACGATGCTGTCTGCGCTGCGCGTCGAGGCGCCGAGGTCGATGCGGGCGCTGTCCATCCGCACGCGGATGTCGGCGATCGAAAGGCCCTGCTGCTCCATGGCCTGCTGCGCCGCCGGCGTCGCCTTCACCAGGGTGCTGCGCAGGCGCTGCTTCAGCTTGGCCTCGGGAAGCCAGGCGCTGGTGGTGAGCCGCTCGCCGTAGAACCAATAGGCGAGCCCGCCACCGATGATGAGGCCCAGGAGATAGAGCGTTAGGCGGCGCTGGAGGTCCATATCAGAACGCCGCCAGCAGGATGTCCAGGTCCTTGTGCGGCAGCTTGAAGGCCTCGCCGAGGATGCGGCTGGTGACGGTGCCGTTGTAGAGGTACACGCCGTGTCGCACGCCGAGGTCGCGCTTGATGAGGTCCTCGAAGCCGCCCACCTCGCCCATGTTGAGCAGCATGGGCCCGAAGATGTTGCTGAGGGCCGTGCTGGCGGTGCGGGGCACCCGGCTGGCGATGTTGGGCACGCAGTAGTGGAGCACGCCGTAGCGCTTGTACACAGGGTCGGTGTGGGTGGTGACCTCGCTGGTCTCGAAGCAGCCGCCGCGGTCGATGCTGACATCGACGATGACGCTGCCGCTCTTCATGTCCTTCACCATCTCCTCGGTCACCACCATGGGCGTGCGGCCGTGCTCGGGGCGGAGGGCGCCGATGGCCACGTCGGCATGCCGCAGGGCCTTGCGCAGCTCCTCGGGCTGCACCACGCTGGTCCAGATGCGCTGGCCCACGTCGTTCTGCAGGCGGCGCAGGCGGTAGATGCTCTTGTCGAAGACCTTCACGCTGGCACCCAGGCCCAGCGCGGCGCGCGTGGCGAACTCGCCCACGGTGCCCGCACCGATGATGACCACCTCGGCGGGCTCCACGCCACTGATGCCGCCCAGCATGGTGCCCGGCCCGCCCTTGTCGGCGGTGAGGTACTCGCTGGCGATCTGGATGCTGGTGGTACCGGCGATCTCGCCCATGGCGCGGATGATCGGGTAGATGCCCTCGCGGTCCTTGATGAAGTCCCAGGCCACGGCGGTCATGCGCTTCTCCATCATGCGGCGCAGGGTGTCCTTGGGCTGCACGGTGAGCTGCAGGGCGGATACGAGCGTCTGCTTGTGCCGCAGCAGCTCGATCTCGCCATGCGTGGGCGGGGCCACCTTCAGGATGAGGTCGGCCTTGAAGACCTCTTCCGGGCTGTCCACCACCATGGCGCCCGCCTCGCTGTAGTCATTGTCCTGGAACTGGGCGGGCTGGCCGGCACCGCGTTCGATCACCACCTCGTGGTCGCGTTGCACCAAGGTGGCCACGGCGGCGGGCGTCAGCGGTACGCGGTGCTCCTGGAAGGTGACTTCCTTGGGGATGCCGATGAAGAGGCTCTTCTTGCGCCGCCCCACCTCCATCACCTGTTCCTGCGGCAGCAGGGCGGTCTCGCGGGCCAGTTGCTTCAGCAGGTCGGACGAGGTGGACATCGGCGTATTGGAAGGCACGCGAAGGTACTGAGCAGCAACCGAGTGACGGAAAACCGGCCGCGGCACCCCTAACCAAGGTTCTATTGACGCACTGCCCGCCTCAAAGGATGTTTGCGGCACCGACAGACCCGCCCCATGTCCCCATCACGACTCGCCAGCCTGCTCCTTCTCCTATCCGCATCCTACGCCCACCGGGCACCTGCTCAAGGCTACACCTGGGCCAGCAGCGGCGGCGTGGCCGGTATCGCCAACTCCTTCTCCGGCGCCCTGGACCTGGCCCGCGACCCCCAGGGCAACCTGTTCCTGTTCAACGATGGCAGCGGCGCGCAGCAGTGCCAGGGCGATACGGTCTCCCCCAGTGGCGGAGCCGGCAGCTCGAACGCCTTCGTGCACAAGTTCAACAGCGCCGGCGAGCTGCAGTGGATACGCCCGGTGGGGCCGCAGTTCCAGCCCTTCAGCATCCGCGCCGACGAGGCCGGAAACGCCTATTTCCTGGGCCGCACCTTGGAGAACGCCATCATCGTGGGTGACACCACGGTGAACGCGACCGCCGCACGCAACTACCTGCTGAAGTTCTCGCCCGACGGTGACCTGGTGTGGGCGCACAACACGGGCATGCCGCTTACCGGTGGATTCAGCCGCACCACCCTGCTGCACTACGCCAACGGACTGCTGTACTTCCAAAGTGGCAACCTCTCGATGACCAGCATCGACACGGCGGGCACCCCGATGGCCTCCCTGGCAGCGACCTCCTATGTGCCCCAGACCGCCTTGCCCAACCTGTGGTTCAAGAACTCGGTGAGCCTGAGCAATGGGGATGTGATCATCACCGGCGAGCACCGCGGTGAACTCGCTTTCGGCACTGACCCCAGCCAGCCAGGCGATGCCACGGCAGCTGCATTGAACCGCTACTTCTTCCTGCGCTGCAGTGCAGACCTGGATTCCATCCGCTGGTTCCGTTCCCACGGCAACTTCCGGGACCGCTTTGAACACAACATTCCGCTGGTGGTGGACCCTGCCGACAACATCTACGCCTGCGCCACCCTCGGCTTCAACACGCCCATTGCGTTCGGACCGGATGTGATCACCAACACCACCTTGGGCAACGGTATCGACGCGGTGTTGAAGATGGACGCCGACGGCACGCCGCTGTGGATGCGGCCCATCAACTCCACGGCCTCCACCTATGCCTACGGCCTAGTCCTGAAGGACGATGGCAACAGCCTGTATCTCTGCGGGCAGCAAACAGGATCCACCGCGACCTTCGGCCCCGCTGTCATCACCGCATCGGCTACGGGCAAGGGCTTCATCGCGGAGATCAGTGCAGCGGGCGACTACCTCACCGGCTTCCACACCGGGGTACCGGCCCAACCGCCCAATGCCCTGCAGAGCTTCGCCTATGCGCTGGTGAGCCAGGGCGATGGCCGTTATGTGGTGAGCGGCCAGCTGAACACCTTGTCGCCATGGGAGCTGAGCTGCGTGGAGCGCATCCCGAACAGGGGCTTCTTCGTCACCGAGTTCACCGGCATCTCCGAAGAAGTGCCCGATCCGCAGATCAGCCAGGTGGGCAGCACGCTCATTGCCTCGCCCGCCTTCGCTGGCACCATTCAATGGCTGCTGAACGGCGAACCCATCCTGGGAGCCAACGGTCAGAGCTACGAACCCACGGAGAACGGGAGCTACCGCGTGAGCTACACCAACACGCAGGGTTGCGTGGGAACGGCCACCTCCGATGGACTGGTGGTGACCACCACCGGGCTTGCTGGAACGACCGCCACGGCCACTTCGCTTGAGGCCTGGCCGAATCCCACTGGAGCCACCCTCTTCCTACGCGGCCTTCCCGCCAGCGCCACGGTAAGCATCGCCATCGTGGATGCCATGGGCCGCAAGGTGTCCACGCAGAACGCCGTGGGCCCCAACGCGCACATCGACACGACGGCCCTGCCAGGCGGCGTGTACTGGTTGCGCGTGGGTGACGGCGCAGGGCAGCAGGTGCTCCGCTTCGTGAAGCACTGATCGCCGCGGAGCGCTCAGCCGCCCGTGGAAATGGCGATGGTACGCGCACCGCTCAGCGCCGCCTCCAGCGAAAGGTGCAAGGTGCCCGGCGGCAGCAGGTCCGCGGCCAGTTCTGGCCACTCGATGAAGCAGTAGTGGCCGCTGTCCACATACTCCGTGAAGCCGATGCCCTCCAGCTCGGCGGCATCCTTCAATCGGTACAGGTCGAAATGGAACACGGGCTCGCCACTGGCCGCGCGGTACTCGTTCACGATGGCGAAACTGGGGCTGCTGGCCTGGTCGGTGACGCCCAAGGCGGTGCAGAAGCCCTTGATGAGGGTGGTCTTGCCCGCGCCGAGCTCGCCATGCAAGGCGAAGACGCGTGACCCGGGATGGCCCTGCAGGATGAGCCGGGCGATCCCTGGGGCGTCAGACGGTTGGCGGAGGGTGAGGGTGGCAAGCACTGGGCGAAGATGAGATGATCAGATAATCGGCCGATCAGATGATCGACCCGGGAACGGCAGGTGATCAAAGAGCGCACAAGGCTGATCTAACTCCTGCTTGGGACCAATAACCAGCGATCGGCCAGGAGAAGGAGGAGCAGCATGGTTGAAACGAGGCATACCCAGCCCATCCATGACCGCATCGATAGCCACAGCGCTTGTTCAGCCAGATCGACCTCCGGCCCGGACCCTAGGTATTTCGCATCAAGCCCAATATTCACCAATGCCCACTTCGCAAAGGCCCAACCAACGAAAGATCCTGTGGAAAGGAGCGCAAGAGCTGCTGCAGGGTAACGGACCTTCAACCTCATTGAAAGACCGACAGATCGGTCAACGACAAGGTATAGCAGCTACTTCGGGAGCAGGCATTCCCATTATCTGATCGTCCGATCATCTGATCCGCATTCACCTCGCCTTCAGCACCGCCCACGGCACGATCATCTCCTCCAGGCTGATGCCGCCGTGCTGGAAGGTGTCGCGGTAGTAGGTGACGAAGTGGTTGTAGTTGTTGGGGTACACGAAGAAGCGGGCACCCTTGGCGAAGATGTAGGCGGTGCTCACGTTCGCCCTGGGCAGATGGGCCTTCGCGGGGTCCTTCACCGCCAGCACGTCGCGCTCCTCGTAGCTGAGGTTGCGGCCGTGCTTGTAGCGCAGGTTGCTGTTGGTGTTGCGGTCGCCCACCACCTTGCTGGGCTCGGTGACGCGGATGGTGCCGTGGTCGGTGGTGATCACCAGCCGGCCGCCGCGTTCGGCGATGCCCTTGAGGATGTCGTAGAGGGGCGAATGCTCGAACCAGCTCTTCGTGAGGCTGCGGTAGGCGGCATCGTCGCTGGCCAGCTCGCGGATCACCTCCATCTCCGTGCGGGCATGGCTCAGCATGTCCACGAAGTTGTAGACGATGACGTTGATGGGGTTGCCCATCAGGTTGTCGAGGCTCTCGGCCAGCTTGCGCCCGGCGGCGAGGGTGAGGATCTTGTGGTAGCTGTGCTTCACGCCCTTGCCCAGGCGCTGCAGCTGCGCGGCGATGAACTCGCCCTCGTGGGCGTTCTTGCTGCCCTCCTCCTCCTCGCTCACCCACTTGCCGGGGAAGCGCTTCTCGATCTCGGCAGGCATCATGCCGGCGAAGAGGGCGTTGCGCGCGTATTGGGTGGCGGTGGGCAGGAT
Organism: Flavobacteriales bacterium; assembly: GCA_030584065.1. Classification (NCBI taxonomy): domain Bacteria; kingdom Pseudomonadati; phylum Bacteroidota; class Flavobacteriia; order Flavobacteriales; species Flavobacteriales bacterium. Next base: position 11,715 of record CP129489.1, on the reverse strand, counting down.
GCTGTAGAAGAGGCCCTGGTCCTCCATGCGGAAGTGCTCGCCCACGATGGGCTCCAGCACGCGCCACTGATCGAGGCGCAGGTTGTCGATGAGCACCAGGAAGAGCGGCGGCTGCTTCTCGTCGATGAGCGGGGCCACCTTGGCCTTGAAGAGCTGGTGGCTCATGAGCGGGATGTCGTCGCCCTTGCCGTTCACCCAGTCGAGGTAGCGGTCGGCCACGTAGCGGCTGAACTGCTCGTTGGCCTCCTGCCACTGGCTGCGCAGGATGTCGGCCATGCCGGGGTCCTGGCTGCCGGTGAGCTCCAGGTCCCAGCGCACCAGTTCGCCGTAGAGCGCCTTCCATTCCTCGCTGCCCAGGCGCCCGCCCATCTGCATGGCCAGCTGCCGGAACTGCTGCTGGTAGTTGCTGGTGCTCTTCTCGCTCACCAAGCGGCGGCCCTCCAGGTGCTTCTTCAGGCTCAGCAGGATCTGGTTGGGGTTCACCGGCTTGATCAGGTAGTCGCTGATCTTGCCGCCGATGGCTTCCTCCATGATGCGCTCCTCCTCGCTCTTGGTGATCATCACCACCGGCACATGCGGCAGCACCGACTTGATGCGGGTGAGCGTCTCCAGCCCGCTGAGGCCCGGCATGTTCTCATCGAGGAAGATGATGTCGTACTCCTTGGCCTTGGCGTTCTCCACGGCATCGAGGCCGTTGTTCACGGTGTCCACCACGTAGCCTTTCTGCTGCAGGAAGAGCACGTGCGGTCGCAGCAGATCGATCTCGTCATCGGCCCAGAGGATGGTGGCGCTCATGGTGTTCAGCGGGGTGCCCGGCGGGGCAAGGGGTGCGGTATGGAAGGTGCTCATCCCAGGGACAACGCAGGATGCCGACCGGTGTTGCCCTGTACTTTCGGGGCGTGAAGATATTGGGCGCCATTGCTGATTCCTGATCGCTGATTCCAGCGGGACCGGCCTGAGGCTGGTATCAGCGATCAGGAATCAGCAATACGCAATCGAGAAGAATGAAGATCCTGAACGACCCCATCTACGGCTTCATCACCGTGCCGCATCCGGTGCTGCTGCGCCTGATCGACCATCCATGGTTCCAGCGCCTGCGCTACATCAAGCAGCTGGGGCTGGGGCACCTGGTGTATCCCGGGGCGCTGCACACCCGCTTCCATCATGCCCTGGGCGCCATGCACCTCATGGGCGAGGCCATCGCCACCCTGCGCGGCAAGGGCCACGAGATCACGGAGGAGGAGGCCCTGGGCGCGCGCATCGCCATCCTGCTGCACGATGTGGGGCACGGCCCCTTCAGCCATGCGCTGGAGCACAGCCTGGTGGAGGGCGTGGGCCACGAGGATGTGAGCGCGCTGGTGATGGACGCCCTCAACACCGAGTTCGATGGCGCGCTGGACCTCGGCATACGCATCTTCCGCGACCAATACCCCAAGCGCTTCCTGCACCAGCTCGTCAGCAGCCAGCTGGATGTGGACCGCATCGATTACCTGAACCGCGACAGCTTCTACACCGGCGTCAGCGAGGGGGTCATCGGCGGCGAGCGCATCATCAAGATGCTGCAGGTGGTGGACCCCGGCTCGGAGGCCGGGGCAAGCAGGCTGGTGGTGGAGGAGAAGGCCATCTACAGCATCGAGAAGTTCCTGGTGGCGCGGCGCCTCATGTACTGGCAGGTGTACCTGCACAAGACCGTGGTGGCCTGCGAAATGATGCTGGTGGAGACCCTGCGCCGCGCCAAGGCCTTGGCCCTCGGCGGCACACCGCTCTTCGCATCGCCCGCCCTGCTGCGCTTCCTCAGCGCCCGCCATACCCGCGCCAGCTTCAACGACCCCGCCGTGCTCGCCGACTTCCTGAAGCTGGACGACCACGACATCATGGGCGCCGTGAAGGTGTGGGGCGACCACCCGGACAGGGTGCTTTCGCAGCTCGCCACCGACCTGGTCACGCGGCGCAACCTCCGCATCCGGCTGCAGAACATTCCGTGGGACGACACGCGGGTGGCCGAGCTGCGCCAACAGGTGACCACCCAACTCGGCATTCCATTCGCCGATGCCGCGCACTTCGTCCTCACCGGCAGCATCGTCAACAACGCCTACGACCCCGCCAAGGACCGCATCGAGCTCCTCTACAAGGACGGCACCCTGCGCGACATCGCGGAGGCGAGCGATAACCTCGGCATCCAGGCGCTGGCGCGGCCGGTGACGAAGTGGTACCTGGCGTGGCCGCGGTGGCTTGCGGGATAGCCCCCAAACGCCAACGCCCCGGCCTCCTCCCCTTGTCATCGGGGGCTCGGCCAGGGCGTTCAGCCTGGGTAGGTCGGTGGCGCTTAGGCGGCGGCCATCACGCGGCAGGGCTCGCTCATGCTGCTCTCACCGGCGGCGCCGATGGCGGTGACCGCGAACCAGTAGAACTTGCCGGGCTCCAAGTTGTCCACGTTGTAGCGGCTCTTGCTCGTTACCCCGATCAACTCCCAGTTGAAGGGGTCGTTGCTCGTGCTCATGTACACATGGTGCGTGTCGGTGCCCTCCTCGCGGTCCCACACCAGGGCCGCGCGGCCGGTCGTTCTGGTGAGGCGGGTGGCCAGGTTGGTCGGCGGAGGCAGCTCGCCCACGGGGCTGCCCCGCTTCACCACCTCGAAGGTGGACAGCCTGATGGTGGTGGCGTCGCCGCCGCTCACCATTTGCACATACCCTGCCCACTGCTTCACGCCAAGGCGCAGGGCCGCATCGGCGTTGTCCCGCTCCAGGTATTCCTTGCGCCCCCGGTTGGCGTCCACCGCCGCGTTGGCCGCAGCCAGCTCGTCGATGAGCGCCTGGAACTCGGGCGGCGTCGGTATGGGGTTGGGGAAGATGGTGGCGTTGGCCACGACCGCGTCGTGCATCGCCTGCGCTTTTGCCACGAGTCCCGTGGCGGGGAGGCCTTCCAGGCCAAGTTTCACTCGTGCCATGTGGCTTGGGTTTTTGTGGCCCCTTGTGGGGGGCCGGGTGAATGGTTTTGCCCCTTTTTCGCGAGGACGGCCCATTTTGTCATCCGCCCACCATCAGGCGAATTCCCGATGCCTTTGCCCCAACCAACACCCCGCTTTTGCAGGCACCCGTGCCACGGGCCTTCCAGCGCGTTCAAGCCGCCTCAATAGCCCCCGGAAATGCCCTCATCGGCCGCCCGCCAAGGCCCGGCAGTGGCACTGCCTTACCGTTCCTCGTTCAGTTTGGGTCCAGATTTCCCGAAACCGGGTCCAAGTTCGCCGAGTTTGGGTCCAAGTTCGCGGAACTTGGGTCCAAGTCTGGCGCGTTTGCTTCCAAGTCCGGGAAACTTGGGTCCAAGTTCGCCTCATCTGCTTCCAAGTTCGCGGAACTTGGGTCCAAGTCCGGCGCGTTTGCTTGCAAGTTCGCGGAACTTGGGTCCAAGTTCGCCGCGTTTGCTTCCAAGTCCGGGAAACTTGGGTCCAAGTCCGGCGCGTTTGCTTCCAAGTTCGCGGAACTTGGGTCCAAGTCCGGCGCGTTTGCTTCCAAGTTCGCGGAACTTGGGTCCAAGTCCGGCGCGTTTGCTTCCAAGTTCGCGGAACTTGGGTCCAAGTCCGGCGCGTTTGGGTCCAAGCTCGGGGGCTTGGGGCCGGCACCGGGGTGAGTGCGGACAGTATATATGGTATAGAGGGAGCGGGAGGCGGTGGTGGGCTGAGGTTCGGCTACCGGAGGTTCAGCGAGGGGATGAGGGCACGAGGACAGGCTTCGGGCAGGGTCCCCTGCGGGGGAGCCTGCGGTGGTCTGAGGTGAACATCAAGCCGGGCCGTGGTGAGCAACTAGGTTCATAACACTATTGGAAGGACCCGAAAATTGTGCCGCGGCCAAGCAGCTTGCCTTAACTTTGCCTCGAACCACTGAAAGCGCGAATGCGCCGTAGGTGGTGTTCCAGGTGGGCCTTGTGCCCACCTTTTCTTTTCAAGGCTTCGGGTACATCACAACGCCGTATGCGTCCGATGTACTGGCCTTGGTGTTCAGTACAGGTGCCAAGCGATCCATCCATTCCCGCACCTTCTCGGCGGTCACCGTCTTGGGCATCCGGTTCGGGAAGGCACCCACGCCTTGGGAAGAGAGGACATAGAGGTACACGATGTTGCTCACCACATCCACCAATTGGATGAAGTGCGACTCCTTGGAGTCCTTGGGCAGGGGATCCTCGATCAGCGTCCTGATCTCCTGCCGGTATGATCCCTGAGCGAACTTGGAAGGAATGAAGTTGATCCGTTGGATCCGCCTTGTGGTCGCCCGCATCTTGCCTACGCGGCCATTGTCCGTGATGATCAGAAAGCGCTCGTTCGGATTGAACTTCACGCGGAGGTCATTCTCGATGCGCTGCACCGAATAGGTGACCGCATTGTCCAGCACGGGGTAATCCCCATTGCGGATATGGGCCTTTACGATGGCCACGTTCATCAGCCGTGCATCCAACGAAGCGATCAGGTCGCAGCACTCACCGATGATCGCCACCCGATCGTCGTCCGAGATCCCGAAATGGCGGTACGGGTTCTTGTTGAGCAGCAACTCCTTGCTGTGGATCTCCAGCTTCACGGGAAACTTGTAGCGTTCCCTCAAATGCCCACGAAAGCGCTGGACCCGTTCATAGTTGCCCTGCCAGTGCAGGTAATGCATGTACATGCTGCCCAGCACGAAGACAGGACTGGAGCCCGGCACCCCGTCATCCCCAGCTTCATCATAGTAGGCAATGCGCATGGTTGACAACCTTGTGGTTAACGAGAGAACCGCATCATTCCCTCACCTCCCCCTATACCGTGCCCCCCTCTTCTCCCCCTGCCGTTCCACCTTCCCGCTCTCCAGCAGCGCACTGATCGCCGCGTTCCAGTTGGCGGCATCCACGCCGGTGGCTTCCAGCACCCCGCTTTTGCCATGCCAACCCGGGTGCGTACTGAGGTAGGTGGCAATGGCTTCCTGGGCCTGCGCGGTGGTGGCATCCCCCTTGGGCGGGCGGCCCGGCTTCCTGCGCTCTGTGGGATGTGCTGTACCGTTCGCCGACGGTGGCTCGGCCGCAGCGTTCAGCTGCATGTCCGGCGCGTTGTAGTTCATCGGAGGCACCGCAGTACCACTGTGCCCCTGCCCCGGCTTTGTATGTTCTGAACCCTGGACCCTTTGATCATCCGATCCGCCATCCCCATCGGCTGCCGAGGCCGTTGGCGAAGACGACCACACCCGCGCCACCCGCTCCCGCACCTTCGCCTCCATCCGCTTGATCAGCGCGTGGCAGCCCTCTACCATGCGCCGCTCCTCCTCCAAGGCCGCTACGATGCGCTCCTGCTCGCCGAGGGGGGGAAGGGGTACCAAGCAAGTCTGAAGTGACCTCACGTTGATGTTCGCTTGGCCGATCGCTCTACTCACGAATCGCTTCAGATCCGCTTGGAACGAATCGGTGTTGACCACGTAGTTGATGAACCAAGGGTTTACGCCATCCTTCATCTTAAGTCGAACGAGATAGGACGCGAATACATAATCACCTTGCAACTCAAAGATGCCTGTCTTGCCGACGTGCTCATAGCTGTTCGTCCTGTTGAACAGGATGTCGCCAGGGTAAAGCCTGTACTTCAGGAGGTCCTGTTCACTGATATCCGCACATTTCATTTCCCCAGTATCGACTGCCAGACCACCTTGGATCTCACTCATGCGGAAACACTTCCAGCCTTTCCCATCGGTGTTCATCTTTTCAGACAGGCCATACTGCGCTTCCTGCACGACCTCCCCCAACTCCACCATCTCCCAGCTCGGATCGATGGTGATGCGCGGCTTGTAGTGGGCGACCACCTGCCGCGCCCCGTCGATCACCTTCTGGTAGGCCTCCACCTCCGCCACCAAGGCTTCCTGCTCGGCGAGCGGGGGGAGGGGGATCTGGAGCTGTTTCAAGGCACCGCCATTGAATTGTGGCTGTCCACCGCCAGTGGCAAGTCGCGCAGCCTGTCTCTTGTACTCGTCCGTTTGTGTAAAGAGCCAGTAGTACTTCGGAAGAACATCCTTCGCTTTCAATCGGATGCGGATCAAGTATGACGCAAACACCGCATCAGCATCCTTCTCAATGAGCAATGTCTTTCCATAGGTCGCACCTGTTCGCGCAACAAGAAGGTCGTCCTTCTTCACCAAGTAGTCCCGCGACGCATCCGTCAAGGTGATGTACTTCGCCCCGTCTTCGCGAAGACGCCCATGCTCATCGATGTCGGTGATACGCAAGAAGCGTACATCGCCGGCATCACTTGCAGATTCCGTGTAGCCGTATTCAAGATCGGCAAGTTCACCAAGCGGCACCATGCGAACATCATGTGCCCCCATTGATGGAGCGTGCAAGAATCGATCACCGCTCAAGCTGTATTCCGCATTCGCACCGATTCGTTCACGCTCAACCTGCAGTGCCTTCGCCTCCCATCCCTTCGGCGCCTCCCACTCCATCCCCTCCACCAACGCCCGCTTGTAGTCCGTCATCAGCGCAAAGGCCTCCGGTAGGTCGTTCTGCGCGATGGGCCTGCGCTGCGCGCCCAGGTCGAAGCCGTCGTTCTCCACCTTCACAAAGAGGAGCTTGTCCGTCTTGCGCGCCAGCGCGCGGTCGAACCAGAGCAAGCTGGTCTTCACCCCGCTGTAGGGGTTGAACACACCGCCGGGCACGCTCAACACGCCCACCAGGTAGTGCTCATCCACCAGCTTCTTGCGTAGCGCCTTGTAGGCATTCCCACTTTGGAAGATGATGCCCTCGGGCACCACGATCAGGGCGCGGCCGTTGGGGTTGAGGTGCTCAGCGATGTAGTCCACAAAGAGCACCTCGCTGCGGGTGCTGGGGATGCCGAACTTGCCGTGGGGTTTGATGCCGCCCTTCGGGCTCATGAAGGGCGGGTTGGCCAGCACCACATCAAAGCGTTCCTCCCAGCGGTCCGTGCTGGTGAGGGTATCGTACTCGAAGATGTGCGGCTCGGGGAAGCCGTGCAGGTAGAGGTTCACCAGCGCGAGCTTCACCATGCCGGGGTCGATGTCGTACCCCACGATGTTCCGCACCAGCCGCTTGCGGTCGTCGGGGCTCAGCTTGTCGCCGGCGTACTTCTTGGCGCTCACGGTGAGGTCCTCCTGCTTCACGCCGTGCAGCTGGAAGGCCAGCGGGTCATCGGCCGCGAGGTTGCTGCTGTTGTGCCGCAGGATGTGCTTGTAGGCGCTGATGAGGAAACCCGCCGTGCCGCAGGCGGGGTCCATGATCGTTTCGTGCTTCTGCGGGTCGATCACCGCCGTCATGAAGTCGATCAGGTGCCGCGGCGTGCGGAACTGCCCGGCATCGCCCTGGCTGCCCATGATGCTGAGCAGGTACTCGAAGGCATCGCCCAGCTTCTCGCTGTGGTCGTAGGTGAACTCACTGATGCGCTTCAGGAACTCCCGCAAGGTGGCCGGGTCGCGGTAGGGCAGGTAGGTGTTCTTGAAGATGTCGCGGAACAGCTGGGGCAGCCCGGGGTTCTCGGGCATGCGTTCCAAGGCTTCGGCGTAGAGCTTCACGCGGTCCTCGCCGCCCAGGTTCGTGGCCATCAGGTTGGGCCAGGCGTATGGGGTGTAGTCCTTCACCTCCTTCTTGCCGTTCACCACCACGGTGTGCGCGGCGAAGAAGGTGGGGCTGCCGCCCAGCTCCACGGCCTCCTGGTCCATGTCGTGCATGAACTTGTAGATCAGCGCCACGGTGATCTGGTCGATCTGGCTCTTGGGGTCGGGCACCTTGCCTACGAGGATGTCGCGGCAGTCGTCAATGCGGCGTTTGGTGATGCTGTCGAGCATTTACAGGAAGGTCGTCAGGCCGCGAACTGGTCAAGCGGCACGTAGGTATCAATGTAGTCCGGCACCAAGGCGCGGCTGTTCGGTGTAATGGCCTTGAACTCCTCCATGGTCAAGGCCGGGTGATTGGCCAGCCGCTGGAAGGTCTTCTGCTTCACGATCTCGCGCACGTCCTGGTCCACCACGTAGGCCTTGAAGAAGTGGCGGAGGGCGGTGATATTCTCCTCTTCGGCAGGAGGATGGATGCTTACGAACTTCTGGAACTCCTCCTCCAGTAGCTCATCCTTCAACTTGAAGCGCGCGATGATGCCGAAGATCTTCTCCACCACCTCGCGCAGGCTCAGCTTGCGGTCCACGGTGTAGGCCCTGCGCAGCTTCTCCAGCGTGAAGAACTCCTCGGGCTTGTCCAGCACCTCGGTCTGGATGTAGTGCAGCACTTGGTCCCAGTTGCCGGCCTGCACGTTGCGCCGCACCTGCTCATCGGCGTGGATGCGCTGCTCGAAACGGTCGCGGAACATCTCGCGATCGATCTTCATGCCTTGCGCGCCCACGGCCTTCGATTCAAAGGACGTGATGGGGTCGGCTGCGAGGTGCTTGTGATACTTGCCCGTGCCACCGATGAAGTCACGGCCTGCGCCCGGTTCATCTTTGGGAACCACCACGCTGAGCTTGGCGTCGTAGTTGAACTTCTCCTCGAAGTACTCGCAGTTGGCGAAGAAGTCGAAGAGCTTGAAGGCCTCCTTGGGGCGGCTTACGGTCTCCGTGTTGCCCCGTTCATCGCGTTCGCTGTGGCTGAAGGTCCATTTGCGGGTGCCGCGCCCCTTCATCTGCACGAAATCGCTGGGGCTGAAGATGGGCCGCATAAGCACCACGTTCAGCAGGTCCTCGCAGTCGTAGCCGGTGGTCATCATGCCCACGGTGACGCACACCCGGGCCTTGCTGGTGCGGTAGCCCGTCAACACGGGACTGTTGCCGAGCAGCACGTTGTTGGCGAAGTTCACCGTCATCTGCTGCGCGGCCTGCACCAGGCTGGTCACCTGCACGGCGAAGTCGCTCTGGTAGCGGCCCGGCCAGCGTGCGTGGGCCATCTTGTTGAGGATCTCGGTGACCTTGCGGGCGTGGCTTTGGCTCACGCAGAACACGATGCTCTTGCCCAGTTCGCCATTGATGGGGTCCGTCAGGGCATGGTCAAGGAAAGCCTTGCAGAACTCGGCGTTCGTCTCCGGGCTGAAGAACTTCTTCTCGAAGTCGCGGTGCACAAAGGTCTCCTCATGCTCCCCGCCTTCACTATCCCGCTTCACCACAGCATACCCCTCCTCGCTCAGGAGCTTGGTGGTGATCTCCGTGCGGGCATCGATGGTGACCGGGTTGATCAGGTAGCCATCGGTAACGCCATTGAGCAAAGAGTAACGGAAGGTAGGCCTGCCATCGTCGCAGCCGAAGGTGGTGTAGGTGTCCTTCAGCAGACGCATCTCGTAAGCCCGGGGGTCCTCTTGGATGTCCGTTTCATCAACACCCTTCAAGTAGTCGCGCGGCGTGGCGGTGAGGCCGAGCTTGTACCCGTGGAAATACTCGAAGACCGCCCGGCTGTTGCCGCCGATGCTGCGGTGGGCCTCGTCGCTGATGAGCAGGTCGAAGTCCGTGGGCTCGAACTGGTCCCGGTACTTGTTCCCGGCAAGGAGCGTCTGCACCGTGCTCACCACCACCTCCGCCGTTCGCCAATTCCCAGGGTCCTCCTTGTATACGCACACGGAGTAGTCGTTCTTCAGGTACAGCAGGAAGGCGCGCTTGGCCTGGTCCTCCAGCTCCAGCCGGTCCACCAGGAAGAGCACGCGCCGGGCGTTGCCGGTGCGCAGGAAGAGCTTGATGAGCGCACCGCTGGTGAGGGTCTTGCCCGTGCCGGTGGCCATCTCGAACAGGAAGCGGTCCTTGCCTTCGCCCACCGCCTTTTGAATGGCCTTGATCGCTTCCAGTTGATAGGGCCGTAGGAAGCGGAGCTTGTTCTGCTCAATGAAAGCGCCCTTCAGCGCCGGGTCGGACCACTCGGGGCGGCGTGCATAGCCGGGCAGCTGGCTCAGGGCGATATAGTCCACGTCCACCGGCTCGTGCACCAGCTGTGCGCGGTCCGGCGCGAACTGCTTGAGGGCACCCAGGGACTCCGGTGTGGGAAAGCGGCTGATCACCTGCGGGTTGCCGCGCTCCAACTCCCACAGGTAGTGCAGATTGCCGTTGCTGAGAATGACGTACTTGACCTTGGCTGCATTTGCGTACTCCCGGGCCTGTTCCTTGGCGTTGAGCGGGTGGATGCTTTCGCGCTTCGCTTCCAGGAGGGCCACGGGATAGCCGTCGCTATCCACCAGCAGGTAGTCGATGAACCCCTTCTTCGTCTTCTCGAAGTCGTCGCCGAACTGCTCGGCCATGTACTCGGGCGTGATGCTCACGCCGGTCTCCAGCGTGATGTTCGCCGGACCGTTCTCATCGGCGAGGAAGCGCCAACCAGCCTGCTCGAGCAGCTTGTTGATCTTGATGCGGGAACGCGCCTCTTTCGACATGGGGGCTCAAAATAGCACGCGCACTTGGTCAGAACATGGCGCGGTAACTTGGTAATGCACGGATCATGAGTGCGTGGTCCTTGGTCAGAAGCTAATAGGTGGCGCAGCCAAGAGACCTGTTGACCAGGAAGCCAGTGGCCTCCATACCGCAATGCCGCTCCGCCTCCGGCTGCCTGTAAGCCCAGCGGCCCCTTCTACACCTTTCGACAAGCCCAGGGCAACCACTATCGCCTGGGTGCGTAAGCGGGGAGCCATGCCTATTTTCGGCCAACGGACCGATCATTCCCGATGCCGGATATAAGCCTCCACAAGCAGATTGGTACACGGCTGGCAGCCCTGCGCAAGGCGCGGGGGTACCCGCAGGCGGTGGTGGCCGCGGAATGCGGCCTGACGGTGAGCCGGCTGAGCCGCCTTGAGAACGGCCGTGCGGTGCTGCTGATGGATGAGGCGATGCGGTTGACGCTGTTCTACGGCGTGGACCTGCAGGCCCTGAGCACCTATCCGCCGCCGCGGGTGAAAAGCCCATGGGCCAATAAGCCAATGGCCTGACAGCCTATAGGCCTGTGAGCCCATCAGCCCCCAAGCCCCCCGCCGCTGGCGGCCAGTACAAGGCCCATGGAGCAAGCTTCAAGGATCAAGACCCAAGGCTTAACGGCAGAAGGTGGCGCAGCCAAGTGGCCGGGCGGCCTGTTAGCCATTGGCCTGAAAGCTCAAGGCCCAGCGGCCGCTCAACCAGTGGCCTGAAAGCCTGAGGCCTTGGGGCAAGGGCCAACCTGCAGGGCTGAGGGTCCCTGTTGCAAGGTGATCGGGTGGCGCAGCCAGTGGCCTGGCGGCCAACAAGCCTGGAAGCCGCTAAGCCAATGACCAGAAGCCAGCCAGCGGCCTAAGGCCCATCGGCCCCTTGTCCACCGGCCCTGCCGCGGCACGGGCACTGGATGAGGCCCAGGCCGATGGCCTTGAGCAGCATGCCCGTGCGGGTATGCACCCCCAGCTTGCGGTACAGCTTGTACTGGTGGGTCTGCACGGTCTTCACCGAGAGGTCCAGCACGCTGGGCAGGGCCTTCACGGCGGGCTCGTCGGGGGCGCAGAGCAGGCGGCACACCTGCAGCTCGCGGTCGGTGATCACAGGTGCCGGGCGCGGCCGGCGGACAGCTTCGCGCGTTCGCTTCGGTTTTCGCATGGGGCCATGTGCATCCCGAAAAATAGGATCGGCCCATCCGGTGTGTGATGCAGCACGTGATCTACGTTTTTCACGATCCTGTTCACAATGGCCCTGGCCCCGGAGGGGGACAGGCGGCAAATGCACAGGTAGGCCCTGCGAAGGCCCGCCATCCGTGCATGGCGCGCGATCCTTCCACTCACTC